>NZ_QPLQ01000002.1:0-890643 GCF_003665985.1 Haloarcula sp. Atlit-47R
ACTCGACAGCAGCGGAGTCGGCGAGGGCGACCTCCCGAGCGTCGGTGTCGATGCCGACGACCTCGTCCTGAATGAAGGCGGTCGAGGGCTGCTTGATCTCGTGAACAGGGATAGCGATGTTCTCCTGGACACTCGGGTCCCGAATGCACCGATGAGACTCGTGCAAGACCAGATGATAATCCGTCTCAGAAACCCACGTGACATCAACGTCCGTCTCACCGTCTAACTCGTCCTCTAAACTCTTTATCGCCCCCGCGCCGGCATACCCCGACCCGAGCACGACCACGTTCTCTGTCATACCGAGGACTCCGAAACCAACTGATACAAACCCTTTGAAATCCCTCTCAGCGGGGACAGGATTCTCCCGTGAGACTCGCCGCCATGCAAAATGATGCGATCCCGGTGACCGCAGGAAAACAATTCAAAAGACCAGTGACACGGACTAGTGTTCCGGCTCGCCCGCCGGTGCCCGCATATCGTCGATAGCGAGGATGAGTTTGTTGTTGGTGTCGTCCTTCCCTTCGAGGGTCCCGATAATCTGGAGCTTCGATAGCGGCGTCGGACCGACTGTCACTGAGTCACCCTCGTGGAATTCGGACATCGTGCCCTGCAGCTGAATCTCCGCACGGCACTCCTCGGGGTGGTGGACGCTGGTCAGGTCAATCTCTTCGACGTTTGAATGTTCGACAAGCTCGCCGTTGTGCCGAAGCGGGACCTCCGCGGCCTGGTCCATGTCCTGGATCTGGAGCGCGTCGTAGGCGTTGGCGGTGGGCTTGTACCCTCCCTTGGGGCCGGGGACGCCCTCGACAAGCTGCAGGGCTTTGAGACTCTGCATCTGGTTGCGAATCGTACCGGGATTTCGGTCGACCTTCTCGGCAATATCCTCGCCTTTGACAGCGCTTTCACTTTCCCGATAGAGATTTACCAGTTCCTGCAGAATGTTCTTTTGACTGGGTGTCAGTTCGATAGATGACATAATGTCCTGTTCGGTACAGCCGTCCTTAAATGCGACGGTAAACCGTCTGGAACCGTCTTAGAATCGCGGAAAACGTTAGTACTTTATTGCATCGCTGACCTGACATAGATATGGAAGATAATCGCGTTTTGGTGACCGGCGGTGGGGGGTTTATCGGGGCAAACCTCGCGAACAAACTGGCCGAAAACAACGACGTTGTCGCCCTGGATGACGGCTACCTCGGCACGCCGGAAAACGTATCAGAAGACGTAGAGTACGTCGAGAAGAGTGTCCTCGATGACGACCTGCCGACTGACGTGGACGTGGTGTTTCACCTCGCAGCGCTCTCCTCCTACGCGATGCATGAGGACAACCCGACCCACGGCGCTCGCGTGAACGTCGAGGGGTTCGTCAACACTGTCGAGCAGGCCCGGGACGACGGCTGTGACACCGTTGTCTACGCCTCCACTTCCTCCATCTACGGCAGCCGGACCGACCCGTCGCCAGAGGACATGGACGTGACGGTCAACACCGGCTACGAGGCCTCGAAGATGGCCCGGGAGACGTACGCGGAGTACTTCCAGAACCACTACGACCTGACACTGGCCGGGATGCGCTTTTTCTCGGTGTATCAGGGCTACGGCGGCGCAGAGGAACACAAAGGGGAGTACGCCAACGTCATCGCGCAGTTCGCCGACGACCTGGCAAGCGGTGACGCACCGAAGCTGTACGGTGACGGCGAGCAGACCCGGGATTTCACCCACGTCGACGACATCGTCCGCGGGCTTGTTCTGGCCGCCGAACACGAACTAAACGGCGTGTACAACCTCGGTACCGGCGAGGCCTACGACTTTAACACGGTCGTCGAAATGCTGAACGATGAACTGGGAACGGACATCGAACCGGACTACGTCGAGAACCCGATCCCTGAGGACGTGTACGTCCACGACACCTGTGCTGACTTCTCGAAGATGCACGAGGCGACAGGCTGGGAACCTGAGATACGTTTCGAAGAAGGTATCGAACTAGTCTGTGCACCCTACACGTAGGGGCCGCTGAATATCGCTTGCCCAACGCTGGGTCTTTATTCGCCGCCCGTGGAGGCGACGGTATGCAACAACAGGTTCGTGTCCTCGGCGTCCCAATGGACCTCGGGGCCGACCGGCGTGGCGTCGACATGGGGCCGTCAGCGATACGGTACGGCGGCCTCGCTGACCAGCTGACAGATATCGGGATCGATTGCGTCGACGGCGGCGACATCGCCGTGCCGCGGCCGGAGGAACGCGACCCCGACGCTGGCGGCCTGAAAAGCGGTCACGCGAAGTTTTTCAGGGAGACGAAGGAAGTCTGTGAGGACGTGACGACGGCGGTCGATGCGACGCGCAGGGAAGGCCGGTTCCCGCTCGTTCTGGGTGGCGACCACTCGATCGGTATCGGAACCATGGCCGGCGCAGCCAGCGACGACGAGGAGCTGGGCGTCATCTGGTTCGACGCACACGGTGATTTCAACACACCGGAGACAACACCCAGCGGAAACATCCACGGGATGTCGCTGGCGGCCGTCCTCGGTCTCGGTGTGTTCTCCGACCACGAGTGGGCGCACACGCCAGCCGTGAGCGAAGAAAACGTCGTCATCGTCGGGCTGCGAGACGTGGACGACAGGGAACGTCGGCTGATCGAAGACAGCGATATCACGGCGTACACGATGTCGGATATCGACGCCCGGAGCGCACCGGCGGTCGTCGACGAGGCACTGGACATCGCGACCGACGGGACAGATGGGATTCACGTCTCACTCGACCTCGACTGGCTCGACCCGACGGAGGCCCCTGGCGTCGGGACACCGGTTCGTGGCGGCGTCTCCTACCGCGAGGCTCACATTGCGATGGAATACGTCGCTGAACAGCACGACCAGCTGCGGTCGATGGAACTGGTCGAGGTGAACCCGATTCTCGACGAACACAACCGCACTGCGGAACTGGCCTGTGAGCTCGTCGCCAGCGCCTTTGGCAAGCGCGTACTGTAACTGTTTAGACGACAAAAAACGCTCCAGACCGTGCGACCGGAAATCTGACTCTATTCTTCCGTGACAGCCGGCACGACTGTCACACTCGCCACGCGGTCATCCTCTTCGAGTCCCATAATCGTCACACCCTTGGTGTTCCGACCGACCTGGGACACGTCGCCGGCGCGGATACGCATGATCTGGCCCTGTTCGGACATGATGACCAGATGGTCCTCGTCGGTGACGGCTTTGGCGGTGGACACCCGACCGTTGCGGTCGTCGGTCTTGATGTCGATGAGCCCCTTGCCGTATCGGGACTGCGTGCGGTACTCGTCAAGTTTGGTCCGCTTTCCGAAGCCGTGTTTCGTGACGGTCAGCAGCGACCGGGGGTCGTCGTCGTCAGTGGCGACCATCGCCGCAACCTTGTCGTCACCCTGTAGTTTGATGCCGTTGACACCGCGAGCCGAACGACCCATCTCGCTGACTTCGCTCTCACTGAAACGGATGGTCATCCCTGCCTCCGTGGCGATGACGAGGTCGCCGGTGCCGTCAGTGACATCGACGTCGATGAGTTCGTCGCCGTCTTCGAGTTTAGCGGCAATGATTCCCGTCGAGAGGATGTTCTCGAACTCCGAACAGCAGGTCCGCTTGACGTAGCCGTTCCGGGTCACCATCGTGATGCACTCGTCGTCGCCGAACTCGTCGGTCGAGACGACGGCGGTCAGTTCCTCGTCGTCGTCCAGGTCGATGAGATTGATAGCGGACTTGCCCCGCGCAGTCCGAGACATCTCCGGGATCTCGTAGGTTTTGAGCCGGTAGACCTGCCCCTGATTGGTGAAACAGAGCAGGTAGTCGTGGCTGTTGGCCCGGAACACTTTCGAGACGCGGTCGTTCTCCTTGGGGTCGGCTCCGATGATCCCCTTGCCGCCGCGATTCTGGGGGTCGAAGTTCTCGACCGGCATCCGCTTGATGTAGTCGTCTTCGGTGATGACGACGACGCAGTCTTCTTCCGGGATGAGGTCCTCGTGAGTGACCTGCCCCTCGTCCTCAATGATACTCGTTCGGCGGTCGTCGTCGTACTCGTCTTTGACTTCCTGGAGTTCGTCAGCGATGACGCTGTCGAGCTTCTCGCGGCTGTTGAGGACGGATTCGAGGTAGTCAATCGTGTCCTGTACGTCCTCGTACTCCTCCTCGATTTCAGCCGCTTCCATCGAGGTGAGCGAGCCGAGTTGCATCCGGACGATGTGAGCGGCCTGCTCTTCGGAGAACTCGAAGGACTCCTGCAGACCGGCCCGAGCGGCATCGCGGTCCTCGCTGTCGCGGATCAGTTCGACCACGTCCTCGACGTTGTTCAGGGCCTTCAGCCGGCCTTCGAGGATGTGGGCGCGCTCCTCTGCCTCGGCGAGGTCGTACTCGGAGCGCCGACGGACGACTTCGCGGCGGTGGTCGATGTAGTGCTGGAGGCTCTCTTTCAGCGAGAGGACCTTCGGCTGACCGTCGACCAGCGCGAGGTTGATAACGCCGAAGGTGGATTCCAGATGATGGTCGAGCAGCCGGTTCTCGACCACGTCGATGTTTGCCCCACGCTTGAGTTCGACGACGATGCGGACGCCGTTGCGGTCGGACTCGTCGCGCAGGTCCGAGATGCCCTCGATTTTCCCCTCGTTCACGTCGTCGGCGATTCGCTCGACGACGCGGGCCTTATTCTCCTGATAGGGGAGTTCACTGATGACGATGCGACCCTCCTCGGGGTCGACCTCGTACTCTGCGCGAACCCGCAAACGGCCCCGGCCGGTCGCGTACGCCGAGTAGATGGCATCGCGGCCAACAATGTTGCCGCCGGTCGGGAAGTCCGGCCCCTTGACATGCTCCATCAGGTCCTCAACGGTGGCGTCGGGGTTTTCCAGCAGGTGGACCGTCGCGTCGACCAGTTCGCCGAGGTTGTGCGGCGGGATGTTGGTCGACATGCCGACGGCAATCCCGGACGACCCGTTGAGCAGGAGGTTCGGGACCTTCGACGGCAGCACGTCGGGTTCCTGCAGGCGGTCGTCGTAGTTGCTGGAGAAATCGACTGTGTCTTTTTCGATGTCTTCAAGCAGTTCCTCGGCGATGGGCGCCATCCGCGCCTCCGTGTACCGCATGGCGGCCGCCGGGTCGCCGTCCATCGAGCCGAAGTTCCCCTGGCCGTCTATCAACGGATATCGCATCGAGAAGTCCTGTGCCATCCGGACGAGCGTGTCGTAGATGGCCGAGTCGCCGTGTGGGTGGTAGTCACCCATCGTGTCCCCGACAATCGAGGAGGACTTCCGGTGGGCGGTGTTCGAGGAGACGCCCATCTCGTGCATCGCATAGAGGATACGCCGATGAACGGGTTTGAGCCCGTCCCGAACGTCTGGGAGCGCCCGACCCGCGATGACCGACATCGCGTAGTCGATGTAGGACTGCTCCATCTCGTCCTCGATGCGGACGTGCTTGATCTGCTCTGCCGGGGCGTTCGCGTCGTTAGCGTCGGAACTCATATGTCGACCCACTCCGCTTCAGGCGAGTGCTCCTTGATAAACTCCTTGCGCGGTTCGACGGCGTCGCCCATCAGGATATTGAACATCTTGTCCGCGGCTGCGGCGTCCTCGATGGTTATCTGCTTGAGAATCCGGTTGTCGGGGTTCATCGTCGTCTCCCAGAGCTGGTCGGGGTTCATCTCACCGAGGCCCTTGAACCGCTGGACCTGCGTGGGGTTCCCGTCACACTTCTCCTCGATGATTGTGTCGCGCTCCGCGTCCGTCATCGCGTCGTAGGTGTTCCCGCGGTAGCGAATCCGGTACAGGGGCGGCTGGGAGGCGTACACGTAGCCTGCTTCCAGCAGCGGCTTCATGTGCCGATAGAACAGCGTCAACAGGAGCGTCCGGATGTGTGCTCCGTCGACGTCCGCGTCCGTCATCAGGATGATCTTCTCGTAACGCAGGTCGTCGATGTCGAACTCGTCGCCGATACCGGTCCCCAGCGCGGTGATGAGGTTCCGTATCTCGTTGTTCTCAAGAATCCGGTCTAGCCGGTGTTTCTCGACGTTCAGAATCTTCCCCTTGATCGGGAGGATGGCCTGGAAATCCGGGTTGCGGCCCTGTTTGGCGCTGCCACCCGCGGAGTCACCCTCGGCGATGAACAGTTCGGCTTCCTCGGGGTCCCGCGTCTGGCAGTCGGCCAGCTTTCCGGGCAGTGCGGTCGAGTCGAGCGCAGACTTCCGGCGGGTGAGTTCCTCGGCCTTCTGTGCGGCCTTCCGTGCCTTCGCGGCCTCGACGGCCTTGCCGACGATGGCTTCGGCCGTGTCGGGATTTTCCTCGAAGAAGGTCGCAAGTCCGTCGTGCATCGCCGATTCGACGATGCCGCGGACCTCGCTGTTGCCGAGCTTGGTCTTGGTCTGCCCTTCAAACTGTGGGTCAGGGTGTTTAACAGAAATGACAGCCGTCAGCCCTTCGCGGATGTCGTCGCCTTTGAGTGTATCATCCAGATCTTTCAGCAGATTATTGTCGGTCGCGTAGTCGTTGACCACCCGTGTCAGCGAGGTTTTGAATCCTGTGAGGTGTGTCCCGCCCTCGCGCGTGTTGATATTGTTGGCGAAGGCGTGAATCGAACCCTGCAGGTCGTCGGTCCCCTGCATGGCGATTTCGACCTGGACCGGCCCTTCCGCGATCTCCTCTTCGTCCTCGAAGTAAATGATATCTCGGTGGAGCGGGTCCTTTGTCTCGTTCAGATACTCGACGAACTCGCGGATACCGCCGTCGTAGGCGAACGTCTCCGTGTCACCGTCGCGTTCATCGTGGATAGAGATGGCGACGCCGGAGTTGAGGAAAGCGAGTTCCCGCAGTCGGGACGAAAGCGTCGAGAACTTGAACTCGCCGGTCTCGAAGATTTCGTCGTCGGGCCAGAACCGGACCGTCGTGCCCGTCTCCTCGTCGGGTTCGAGGTCGCGGACCTTCTTGAGGTCGTACTCCGGTTTACCGTGGTCGAAACGCTGCTTCCAGAGCGCGCCGTCGCGCCTGACTTCGACTTCGAGCCACTTGGAGAGGGCGTTGACCACGCTCACCCCGACCCCGTGGAGGCCACCGGAGACCTGGTAGGACTTGTTGTCGAATTTTCCACCAGCGTGGAGAATCGTCATTACCACCTCGACGGCCGGACGGCCGTGTTCTTCGTGGGTATCGACGGGGATGCCTCGTCCATCGTCGCTGACAGAGACGGAGCCGTCGTCGTGAATCGTTACGTCGATGTTGTCACAGTAGCCGGCGAGCGCCTCGTCGATCGCGTTGTCGACCACCTCGTAGACGAGATGATGGAGGCCGCGAGCGTCCGTCGACCCGATATACATCGCGGGTCGCTTCTGGACGGCTTCCAGCCCTTCGAGGGTCTGGATCGACTTTGCGCCGTACTCATCAGACTCTCCTGACATAGGAACTTACCAGTTCTAATAGAGGGGCACGTATAAAGCTCCCGCACGCGCGCGGGGCCGCGGTTTCGGGGACAGCGTTCACTTTCACTCCGGTGGCGATTACCTTTTAACCCCGACGCGGGTACGTACCGCACGACAATGACCTCGTATCAGTCGCGACTCGGCGAGGGCGAGGAGATCGCCGAGGAGTTGGCCGAATCCCAGCGGGCCATCTCCATCGCCGAGTTCTTCGAGAAGAACAAACACATGCTGGGCTTCGACTCGGAGGCCCGGGCGCTCGTCACGGCTGTCAAGGAAGCCGTCGACAACGCGCTCGACGCCTGCGAGGAGGCCGGTATTCTCCCCGATATCTACGTCGAGATTCAGGAGGCCGGGGATTACTACCGGCTGGTCGTCGAGGACAACGGGCCCGGTATCACGAAAGAGCAGGCCCCGAAAATCTTCGGGAAGCTCCTCTATGGCTCCCGCTTTCACGCCAGAGAGCAGAACCGCGGCCAGCAGGGGATCGGAATCTCTGCGGCGGTCCTCTACTCGCAACTGACCTCCGGCAAGCCCGCGAAGATAACCTCCCGGCCGAAGGGCCAGGACGAGGCACAGTACTTCGAACTCATCGTCGACACGGACACCAACGAACCCGAGATCAGCGTCGACGAGACGACGACGTGGGAGCGCCCTCACGGGACCCGGATCGAACTGGAGATGGAGGCCAACATGCGCGCCCGCTCGACGCTGCGGGACTACATCCAGGACACCGCCGTCGTCAACCCTCACGCCCGCATCGAGTTCGACGAACCGGGGCTGGACGAGTCCCTGAAGTTCGAGCGCGCGGAAGGTGCGGACCTTCCCGACGAGACCGAAGAAATCCGCCCGCACCCCCACGGCGTCGAACTCGGGACCCTGCTGAAGATGCTCGAAGCCACCGACTCCTACTCCGTCTCGGGGTTCATGCAGGAGGAGTTCACCCGCGTGGGCGGCAAGACCGCCGACAGCGTCATCGCGAACTTCAACGACCGCCACTACGGCCGCGGCATGGCCTGGCAGCCGCCGAAAGTCGGCGAGGACGCGGACATCGAGGCCGCTGTCGAGGACGCCGTGGCGAACAAAAGCGCTGAAACCACGGCGACCTTCGCCGCCGCCGTTTCCGAGGCGATTCACGACCGCGCCCGGGTCGCGTACCACGAGGTCGAAGCCATCGTCGATTCGGCGGCCGAAGACGCCGAGGCCGACGGCGACACCACGTTCGGCGCGACAGTTCGAGAAAACGCCGTCGAGGCCGCTTGGGATGCCGTCAGTGATACCCTGTCGAGCGACCTCTACACCCTCATTGACGACGTAACGACGAAACGCAAAGACGACGCGGTAATCGAGGGGCTGGCGAGCCGGTTGGCCGACAAGTTCGCCGACGAGGGCCGCCACCGACTGACCCGCGACGAACTCCGGGAGTACGTCGACCGCGCGGCCGACATGACCGAGGAGCAGGACGACGCCACCTTCGGCGAGACGGCCCGCGAGAACGTGCTGGAGGTACTCTGGACCGCGGCCGTGAACATCCCGGAGGACCCGCCGAAGGTAGACGACATCGCCGCCGACCGCGATACTGCGAGTCAGTTGCTGTCGGCGATGCGCGAGACGGACATCATCGCGCCGCCGACGGACTGTCTCTCCCCCATCAGCGCGGAACTCGTCGAGGAAGGCCTCCGGAAGGAGTTCGACGCGGACTTCTACGCCGCCTCGACGCGTGACGCGTCAGTCCACGGCGGCGACCCGTTCATCGTCGAGGCCGGCATCGCCTACGGCGGCGAACTGGAGGCCGAGGGCAGCGTCGACGTGATGCGTTTCGCCAACCGCGTACCGCTGGTGTACCAGCGCGGTGCCTGTGCAACCACAGACGTGGTCAAGTCCATCCGCTGGCGCAACTACAACCTCGACCAGCCCGGCGGCTCCGGCATCCCGAAGGGGCCGGCTGTCATCATGGTCCACGTCGCCTCGACGAACGTGCCCTTCACCAGTGAGTCCAAGGACGCCATCGCCAACGTCCCCGAGATGGAAGACGAAATCGAACTCGCCATCCGGGAGGCCGCCCGCGAACTCAAGAGCTACCTGAACAAGCGCCAGTCGATGCAACAGCGCCGCGAGAAACAGGACAAACTGGCGACCATCCTGCCGGAGATGGCCGAGAAGCTCACCGAAGTGACCGGCAACGACGACCTGCACATCGACGACTCGCTGGCCCGCATCATGAACAACGTGCTCGTCGAGCGCGAAATCGAGGACGGCACCGTCCGCGTGACCGTCGAGAACAACGACGACACGAACGCCGACATCGACCTGACCGACATCGTCACCGCCGAGCCACAGGACACGAACGGCGCGACCGTCGTCGAGATGGACGGCGAGTGGTTCGTCAAGTGGTCGCCGACGGTGGCGGCCGGCGAGACCGCTGTTCTCGAATACAGCGTCCCCGAAGAGGCCGAGTTCACCGTCTCGGTCGACGGCGTCGAAGAGGAGAAACTCACGGTGAACGCCTGATATGAGCACCGACTCAGACACCACACCCGACACCGAGGAAGCGCGCGAGCAACTCATCGACCTCGCGGCGGACTTCTACGACCAGTTCGCCGACGGCGAGGTGCCGACGATGACCATCCCCACCCGGACCAAATCGAACATCGTCTTCGACGAGGACGAACAGGTCTGGGTGTACGGCGACCGGAACTCCACCCGGTCGGCGAAGACGATTTCCGGGGCCGAGAAGATTCTGAAGGCCGTCTACACCATCGACTTCCTCTCCCAGCAACTGGAGGAAGACCGCTCGTCGACCCTGCGTGAACTGTACTACCTCTCCGAGTCCTGGGACCTCGACGAGGCCCAGTTCAACACGCAGGACGAGTCGAACAACCTCATCGAGGACCTCGAAATCGTCTCCGACGTCAAACGCGAGGACTTCCACATGCGCCCGGAAGAATCCGGCGCGAAGGTGATGGGGCCGCTGCTCCTCCGCGAGCAGACCAACCGCGGCGACCGCGAGATTCACTGTCAGGACGACGTGGGGCAGGGCGGCTACCAGATTCCGAACAACCCCGACACCATCGAGTTCCTCGACAACGACGCGGAGTTCGTCCTCTGCGTGGAGACCGGCGGGATGCGGGACCGACTCGTCGAGAACGGCTTCGACGACGAGTACGACGCCCTTGTCGTCCACCTCGGCGGCCAGCCCGCGCGGGCGACCCGGCGGCTCATCAAACGGCTCCACGACGAACTGGCCCTCCCGGTCACGGTGTTCACTGACGGTGACCCGTGGTCGTACCGCATCTTCGGGTCGGTCTCCTACGGCTCCATCAAATCGGCCCACCTCTCGGAGTACCTGGCGACCCCCGAAGCCCAGTTCATCGGCATCCGCCCGGAGGACATCGTCGAGTACGAACTGCCGACGGACCCGCTGTCGGACTCCGACGTCAACGCCTTAGAGAGCGAACTTGAGGACCCGCGTTTCCAGACTGACTTCTGGGAAGAACAGATCGAGCTCCAGCTCGACATCAACAAGAAGGCCGAGCAGCAGGCGCTCGCTTCTCGGGGGCTTGACTTCGTGACGGAGACATACCTGCCCGAGCGGCTGGACGAGATGGGCATACTGTAGGCACGGCATCGACGGAGCGTTCTCGGTTATTCCAGCACGTACACGGTATCGTCAGCGGCGACGTAGGCCCGATGTTCGTCGACAGACAGATCGGTCAGGTCGCGCTCGGCGTCGAACGTCCACCGTTTCGTTCCAGCCGTCGCCTCGACCGCGAACTTGAATCGGTTCCGCGGGTCGCCGTCCGTCCACGAGTTCACGTATAGGGTATCGGAGACGGCCGCCGCCGGCATCAGTCCCTCGACGTTCACGTCCGGCTCCCACGACCAGTCGAGTTCGCCGGTACTACTGTCGTGACCGCGAACCGCGTCGCCACCCGCATAGAGCGTCCCGTCCTGAACCGAGGCCCGTTGGACGTACCCGGACTGGTCCGCTTGCCACTGTTGCTCGCCGGTCGTGGGATCGAGCGCGGCGACGTGTGTGCCACCGACGTAGAGCGTCCCGTCGTGGAGCGTCGTCGATGTCACGAACCCGTCGTTGTGGGTCCAGCGGGTCGCACCGGTGTCGGCGGCGACGCCGATGAGCGTACCGTGAGTCTCGTCCACGTCGGCGGCATAACAAAGCGTGTCGTCGGTAGCGACCATCGTCTGGGAGTAGTAGTCCGAAACGTCACTGGTCCACCGTTGCTCACCGGTCTCAGCGTCGTACGCGTAGAACCGCCCGTACGACGCCACGTATATCGCCCCGTTGCGCACCGCTCCCTCGTACTGGTCGCCGGTTTCCCCGGACCATTGCACCGACCCGTCAGAGACGGCGAGCGCGTAGAGCGTTCGCCCCTGCTTCGACGGGGCGTCGGTGTTCGTCCCGACGTACACCGTGTCCTCGGTTACGTCGAGTAACTCCAGCCACCACTCTCCGGGCGAGAACGTCCACTGTTTCGCGCCGGTTTCGGGGTCGAGTGCGACGACGCTGTGGTCCTCGTACAGTCCTTCTTTCCCGCGTACGACGAAGACGGTGTCCCCGACGCGTCTCGGCTGTGAACTGACGGGGTCGCTCGCGTCGTATGACCACTGCTGGCTCCCGTCAGCAGTTGCGAGTGCTGCGACCGTTCCCGACGCCGTCCCGACGTACAGGCGCTCACCCGTACTCACTGGAGGCGCTGTGATCTCTGCGTCGAGTGATTGCTGCCAGGCGACGAACGGTTCCGTTTCCCCGGTCCGCTTGTGGGCGGGCGTCCCAGCCCCTGATTCCGGTGTCGTCTCAGTTCCAATCGGTGAAGTCTCTATGTACCCGTTCGAACCGAGACAGCCAGCGGACGCCAGTCCGAGGGTCGCGACACAGCCACGAAGGTATCGCCGACGGGAGGAGGGCATTAGGAGTCCATCTCCTGTCTCTCGGTAAGTGTTTTCTGTCGAGTGGAAAATGGGAACAGTCGTGGTGAGACCGGTGCGCAATTAGTGTACTACCCGGAACGACTGACCGACAAAGCGAATCCGCGTTTGCTCGGTCGAGAATCCATCAGTCGCGATCGACTGACCGGTCTTGTGGCGGTAGTTTCAGCAGAGAGCGGACATGTCGCCGGAACCAGTTCCGTATGTTCGCACCGACCGGGGTGAACACCAGCGTCGCGGCGAGACAGATTGAGACGAGTTGGACAGCAATCGTAACCCACGGTGTAAAGGTCGGAACGAAGACCGTAACGACCCCGACAGCCAAGACCAGATAGATACTCAGTTCCGCGACAAAATAGCCGAAACTGGCCCTGAGTGAGGGCTGAAAGCCGGCGGTCCAGAACGACACGACGACTATCGTTCCGAACAGCAGGCCGGCTCCCATCGTCGACAGCGGCAGTTCGGCCTGAATCGCATCGGCCACGGCAGAACCGAGGGACCACAGCGACGGCCCGACAAGGAGCCAGACAAGCAGTAGGTGACCGAACGAGGGCGTTCGTTCGGCTGGGGAACGTGTTTCCCCTGTTCGGTCACTGGCGCGTTCCATGTCGGTGGTGTTCTGCTGAACGCCCCAATATTGTTTTGACTGACAGATGGACCGGGAAACCACCGTCTCGGGTCGCCGAAGACGGGTTCGCCAGTCAGTTCTCGTCCAGCACGACCGGAACGCCGCGCTTTGCCACGTCCTCGGCGAACGCGCCCGAGTCGGCTTCCAGCGACGTGAACGTGTTGTAGTGCATCGGGAGCACGAGGTCCGGGTCCATCGCCTCGGCGAGGTCGGCGGCCTCGTGGCGGTTCATCGTGTAGTTCTGGGCGATGGAGGGGACGAACAGCGACACGTCCAGTTCGGCGTGGCCGTCCAGCACGTCGGTGTCGCCGGGCCAGAACACGCGCGTGTCGTCCAGCGAGACGAGGAACCCACAGCCGATACCCTTCGGGTGAATCGGGTTGCCGTCGTCTTTCACATTCCGGCCGTCCTCGTGGTTGTACGCCGGCATGGTCCAGATAGGCACGTCGTCGACTAACACGTCGGCTTCCATCGACACTTTGCGGACCTCGTAGTCGAGGTCAGCGAGGCGGTCGAGGTCGCGGTCAGTCGCGTGGACGTTGATACCCTCGAAGGCGACGACGGTGGCGTCCTCGCCCGCGACGCGGCGGATGCCGTCGGGGTCGTAGTGGTGGATGTGGGTCACACAGACGATGTCGCCGTCATTCGGGGCGTAGTCCCGCGTCGGCGGATGGCCGACGCCGGGCGTGTCCGGTTCCCACTCGCCGGTGAGCACGCCGTAGCGGCCGGGGTCGAAGTAGACGACCGTGTCATCGCCTTCCAGCCGCAGCGTCGCGTAGCCGAGCCACTCGGCGGTGATGCCGTCGTGTCTGACTGTCATGTACGGGCGTTCTCGGAGCGGCCCATTACGCGTGTCGGTCCGTCCCAGTCTCGACGGTCTTACTGGGACTCGGCCAGCCGCTCGACCCGTTCGAGCGAGTCGGCGTCGGCGGGCGTCTTGTCCTCGCGGACCGAGAGGAACCGGGGGAACCGGAGCGCGTAGCCCGAGTCGTAGGACTGGGAGACCTGTATCTCCTCGTAGCCGACCTCGAAGACGACCGCCGGGGTAAGCGCCACGTCGCGGCCGTCCTCGGCGCGGACGTGTGGTTCGAACCGCTCGGTCAGGTCGTCCAGCTCCTCGTCGGTGATACCGGTCGCGACGTTGCCGACGGTGGCGTAGCCGTCGTCGGTCCGGACCGAGAGTTCGAACGACCCGAGGACGTTCGCCCGGCGGCCCTCGCCCCACTCCGCGCCGGTGACGACGCAATCCAGGGTCTCCACGTCGGGCTTGCGCTTGCGCCAGTGCTTGCCCCGCTTGCCGGGCGAGTACGCCGCCGTCGGGTCCTTCAGCATGATGCCCTCCTGACCGGCGGCGAGGGCCGCGGCCTCCAGGTCCTCGATTTCCTCGGGGTCGCCGGACAGCCACATCTCAGAGACGGCGTCGCTCCCGTCGGGGAACAGCGATTCGAGGCGGTCGTGGCGCGTCTCCAGCGGCGCGTCCAGCAGGTCCTCACCGTCGGCGTGCAGGCAGTCGAAGGCGTGCAGGCGGACCGCCACGTCCTCGCGGGCCGCGGCCACGTCGTGTTTCCGGCGGAACCGCCGCAGCACTTCCTGAAACGGGAGCGGGTCGCCGTTGGCGTCGACCGCGACCACCTCGCCGTCGAGGATTGCCGGGGCGTCGAGCGCCGCCTCGACGGCTTCGACCACCTCCGGCAGCGGGTCGGTGACCTCCTCCATGTTCCGCGAGAACAGCCGGGCGGTTTCGCCGTCGAAGTGGACCTGCACGCGAGCGCCGTCGTACTTCCACTCGACGGCGGCGCGGTCCCAGTCTTCGAGCGCGCCGGCGACTGTCCCGGCCTGGGCCAGCATCGCCTGGACCGGGCGGCCGATTTCCAGCGTGATGGTCGCCAGTCCCGCCTCGCCCTCGTCGCGGGCCATCTCGGCGACCGTGCCGTAGTCGTTCGACACCTGGACGGCCCGTTCGACGGCGTCGACCGGCACGTCGAAGGCGGCCGCGACGGCGTCCCGGACGGTCCCCTCGCCGACGCCGATGCGCATCTCCGAGAGGACGAGCCGGGCGAGGTAGCTCGCTTCCGTCGGCGAGCACCGCGAGAACAGGCCAAAGAGGATGTCGACTTTCGTCCCCTGGCTCCCGCTGCCATCGACGGCGGCCAGGTCCCGTAGCTCGGCGTCGAGTTCCGCGACGGTCAGCGCGGCGGTCCCGCCGGCACCGAACGCGGCGAGGCCCTGCTGGCCGCCGAGGTCGTAGCTGGCCGCGACGGCCCCGATTTCGCCCATGTCGGCGAGGCGTTCCTCCACGTCGTCAGCGCTGATATTCTGGCCCGCTGCTCGGGCAATCGCCTCGTAGCAAAGCCGCGGCCCGATGTCGAGCGTGCGCGACTCGTAGGCCGGGAACACCCGGCCCTGGACGAAGCGAGCGAGCGTCGAGAGGTCCGATCCCGCATCGGTGAACAGGTCAGTGACCGCCTCCGTAATCGCGGTATCGGCACTCTCGGCTTCGATTGCGTCGGCCCGGTCGGCGAAGGCGGCAAACTCCATCAGCGCCTCCTACCCGATTGGGCACCGTAAATCCAGCGTCACTCGACCGTGTACTCGACGGTGACGTTCTCGCCGGCCGTCGACGACGCATACGGTCGGTCCGGCGACCCCGAAGTGTCGCTGACGGGATAGTCGAGTTGCTGGTTCCCGTTGGTGTCCTGATGGGCGACGAGCACGAGCGACTGGCCGGTCGACGGCGGCCTGTCCAGCGTTATCTGGACATCGCTGTGGGACCCCGACGAGAGATACTCAGAGGTCCCGAGCACTCTACCGTCCGCTTCGAACTCCCGGACAACAATGAACCCGCCCTCTGACAGCGATGCCGATTCGACCGTTATTTGATCACCGGAAACAGCAGGGCTGGTGACCGTCATCGACGCAACCGGCGAGGAGAGGAGAATGAAGGCGACGTAGGCGACGCCCAGCAAAATCGCGGCGTGTTTCGCGCCGTCCTTGAGCGTCCCTTCACCCAGTTGGCCGCCGATGAAGCCGGTGAGAACTGCTTGAATGAGAGCAGTGTGGAAGAACACGAGCGTGTACGCGGCCTTGTCGACGCGCCCGAAGCGAGCGAACTGGTCGACGCCGACGCCGAGGCGGTTCGACTCGCCGGCCGGCGTCGGCACGCTGGAGGGCAGACTCGGGACGAGCACTTCCTGTACAGCGACGATGATGACCAGAAACACCAGGAAGGCGACGTAGATGACGACGAGGTAAGTGAGCATCTGCTGGCGTCGCCGCCGTTTCAGCCGGAGGTCGGCCCGTGACTGGGTCGCCGCGATGCGAAACACCGGGCCGAGCTGGCCCGAGGCGTGCATCGCGTGAGTCAGCAGGGTCACGATGCGCGTTATCGCCGTCGTCTGGACGCGGCGGCCGAACCGGACCAAGGCGTCAGTGACGTTCGCGCCCATCCGGATGTCGGCCCAGATGCGGTGCATCTCCTGTGTGAGGACGCCGATGTCACTGCCCCGGACCCGTCGGAGGCTCTCCACGACGGTCATCCCCGCCTCGTTCAGGCTCGCCAGCCGTTCGAGCAGGTCGGGTGTCGCGTTCTCGATACGTGAGAGCCGCTGGGTGTAGACGAACCGCACCAGCGCAAATGGCCCCAGAACCAGCAGGAGCGACTGGATAACGAGATCGTCGAGAATGCGGACGTTGACAGACGAGGTCTGAAACGCCGCGGGGGCGCGGAGGAGCAGTAGCACCACAGCGACTGGGACGGCGAGGTAGAGGACGTACACCGGGTTCCAGACGAGCGACTGGATCGGGGAGCTGAGCAGGTCCCGAAGCGATTTGACGCGGTCGTAGAACCGCAGTCGGAGCCAGTTCGCTTCGTCGGCCGGGACGACGCCGCCGTCGGGCAGGCCGAGACGGCCGGAGGCGAAACTGGGCTTGCCGAGCGACGCCGTTTCGTAGCGCTCTAGAACGTCCGTCGTGCCGGCGCTCCCGATGCCGAGCGACTGGAGCTTGATATCCAAGTACACCATGAACCCGACGTTGGCGAGCGGGATGACGAGATACGCCATCATCTGTAACAGCCAGAGGGTGTCCGTCGTCGTCAGGCCGAACACGAGCAGAATCGTCATCAGGAAGAGCACGGCGGCGACGAACACGGTGACGTACGCCTCGGCGACCGTGGCCAGCCGTTCGAGCAGATCCTCCTGGCGTTCGGCGGCCTCCTCCTGATGGCGCTCGTACTGCTCGCGGAGGAACGGGGCCAGCGACTGGCCGCTCTGGAGGACGCTGGAGAGGTTCTCGGTGAACGTCTTGAACTGTTCGCTGGGGGTCCGCCGGGAGACATGTTCGAGCGCCGTGATCATGTCCCGGCCGAACAGGTCCATCTCCCTGACGGCGACACCGACTTCCCTCGCCGTGTCGCCGTAGATTTCCTGATTTCGGGCCAGTACACGCATAACATCTGGGAAGGACAACCCACCACGGGACAGCGCGTACATGAAGGCGATAGTGCGGGCCATCCCCTCGTCGATGTTCCGGCTCCGCACATCCGCCTGATTCTTGAGCCGCTCCCAGCGGTAGAGGTACGCGAGTCCGGCCGTTACTGCGCCGGAAAGCACGCCGCCGCCGATGAGGATGTACAGCGTCTGTGTCGGCGTCAACACGAGCTCAAACGTCCGCAGGCCGAAGGCGGTCACCATCGTCGAGGGGAGTCCCTGCGCAAGCTCCACCAGCGCCGGCAGCACCAGCAGCAGGCCGCCGATGGCGTATGCCCCAGTGATTGCTCCCGCGACGGCCGCCACACAAGCGTACACCAGCGTTCTGGCGGCGTAACCGCGGTACGTCTCGTCGACGTATGCGGCTTCGAGCTGGCGTTCCCGCTTGGGCGACTGTCCCACATACCGACCGAAAAGCCGTCGGGACAGCCGCGTGACGTTGCGGTCGAAGCGCTCGTTGACCGTGCTGTAGCCGATAAGCCCGAGAATCCCAACGACGACGGCGAGCGGTGCCAGACCGAGCGGATTCAGCGCCATGTCAGGCTATCTCGTCGTCGATGTTCGCCATGACCTGCTCTTTGTCCGCGTAGTACTTGTTGACCATCGCCGTGAACTTCCGGTAGTCGGTGATGCCTTCGGACTGGAGATAGCGAAGGAACCGCTGGCGGTTGCGGAGTTCGGTGAGCAGTTCCGACTGTGTCCAGCCGCGCTCTTCGCGGATCTCGTCCAGTAGCTCGCTGTTGTTCTCGGAGAATCGGTCCTCAGTGGCCCGCCAGTTGTACGTCGTCGAGTAGTCCAGTTCGCCGGTCCGCTGGTCTATCCCCTCGATTTCGGCGAGGGTCTTCGCCCGGCGGACGCGCTCGTCGCCCGAGCGGGCCAGCACCTGCACACAGAGGATGTCGAGGCTCTGGACCATCGGCCGCGGGACGTTGATCGGCTCGTTCTCAAGCCGGTTGATGACGGTCTGGACCGAGTCCGCGTGCATCGTCGAGAACGTCGTGTGACCGGTGTTCATCGCCTGGAACAGCGTGATGGCCTCCTCACCGCGGACCTCGCCGACGATGATGTACTCGGGGCGGTGCCGGAGCGCGGACCGCAGCAGGTCGTACATCGTGATGTCCGAGTCGTCCAGCCGCTCGCGGGTGACCGAGGAGAGCCAGTTATCGTGGTACAGGGATAGCTCGCGGGTGTCTTCGATCGAGAGCACCTTCGACCGGGGCGGCAGGAACATCGCGAGCGCGTTCATCGACGTGGTCTTACCGGCCGCCGTCCCGCCCGCGAAGATGAGCGACTTGTTGGACTCGATGGCCAGCCAGAGGTAGGCGAGCATCTCCACGGAGAACGTGCCGTACTCCAGCAGTTCGATGGGCGTGAACGGCTCGTCGGCGTATTTCCGGATCGTGAACGCGGAGCCGCGCGGGGTCACTTCTTCGCCAAGGGCCAGTTCGATGCGCGAGCCGTCGGGGAGCGTCGTGGAGACGACAGGGTCCGAAACAGAGACGTGTCGGCCCGAGCGCTGGGCCAGTTGGATGACGAAGTCGTTCAGTTCGTCGGCGTCGTAGGTGATGTTCGTCTCGATATCCGTGTAGCCGTCGTGGTAGACGAAGATGGGGAGGTTCGCCCCGTCACAGGAGATGTCCTCGATATCCGGGTCGTGCATCAGGGGGTCGATGTGGCCGTAGCCCTGGAAGGAGCGATGCAGGTAATAAAACAGCCGGTAGAACGTCTCCGGCTCGATGACGACGCCGTACTCCTCCAGCCTGGCTTCGAGTTCCTCGGCGAGGACACGCTCCGGGTCAGTGTCGACGTCGTCGCGGTAGATGAGTGGAATGCGGATGTCTTCAAACAGGCGGTCGAGCAGTTCTCGCTCAATATCGGTCAGCGACGGCTCGACGACGTGATACAGGTGCTCGTCACGGTCCGGGTCGTGGTTGATAGAGGCGAAGGCGAAGGGAGCGTTCAGCCAGTAGCGTTCCACCTCGTTGTAGCCGTCGAGGCCGTCGAACTCGACCAGTGTCCCGTGGCGGCTGGGGTCGTAGTTCGCCGTCGGAACCGCCGCCCCGCTCAACACCGTCGCGGTCCGTGAGAGCCACGACTGGATGTGGCCGAGCGGGTCCGAAACGATGTCACCGGGTTTGGGAGATTCTGGATTCGACATCGGTAGTGTAGTGGGGAGCACACGGTGCTCCGCGGAATATACCTCTGCTATCGTATCCACCTACTTAAATTCGCTCGCCAAATTATCAGGAGTATAATCGCCAGCGGTCGGACGAACGAGACCGGCTGGCAGTCACGCTCGGTCGACGGTCAGAAGGAAGAAGGCGAACACGAGGGCGACGAGCGTTCCGACGGGGACGGTGATGCCGGGAAACGACGTGATGAACAGCCCGCTGGCCGCGAGCGTCAGAACGCCCACAAGGCCGAGCAGTCCGCCGAACAGTCGGACTGGGTCCACAGGGAGCGCCGCCTCGACACGCTCCTCAGCGGCGTAGTAGTAGAGGCTGAGGCCGAGCGGCAGCAGGAAAACAGCGAGGGCTGTGACCCCGAGTGTCCCGGCGAGCGCCAGCGGCTCCGACTCCTGAAACGTGGCGACCTCCCAGGCCCAGAGAAACGGCCGCTCTCCGGGGAGCGTCGCACCGAAGATGAACTGGAACCGGAACGGGAGAAACCGAAGCCCGACGACAGTCACCCCCTCAATCTCGAACAGCGACACCGACCACGGGGCCAGTCCCACGAGCCACGTCGAAAGCACCGCGAACTCGCCGGCGTACTCTGACTTCACCCAGACCATGCTACTGTCAGAGGGTGGGCCGGTCCCGTAAAAGCTACCGATACCGACAGTCGGTGCGCCGTTACGTTCATTTGGCCGGGACACGTACCAGTAAACACCGGAATGAGGCGTGATTACTTCACTGTCGACATCCAGGCTTCGGCCACCGACAACGACGACCCGACGATCGCGATTGTATACGATGGGCCGACAGGAGAGCTTCGCGAGCGCCTCACCAAAGTAGACGGTGGCACACTCGATGGCGAGGACATTGACGTGACCTTCCGCCGCCAGCCTGAAAGCGACGGTGTGCTTTCGCTAACGAACCGACTCACCGGTGAGTACGTCTTCGAGGCGACAGCACCGACAGCGGATGTCGACGCGCTCGTCTCCACAGCGGACGCCCAAGAAGACCCACAGTTTAGGGTCCGTCTCACCGACGGCGAGGGCGAGTCACGGGCCTACGAGTTGCGGACGCTGCTCGTCTACGACCACGACGGGAGCCTCCTGCGCGGACAGAGCCTCATCCCCGGCGGCGTCGAGCTGTAGCCCGCTACAGCCGCTCGACAATCGCCGGGAGCACCTGCGTGACATCCGCACGGAGCACGTGCGCCGCAGCCGCGTCACGCGGCGTCTTATCGTAATTTATCACGACCAGTGTACTCCCCGCCTCAGCCGCTATCTTCGGCAGGAGCGACGCCGGCTGGACCGACAGCGATGACCCAGCCGCCAGAAACACGTCACTGTCCCGTGCGAGACGCTGGGCCTCGTTCATCGCCACGTCGGGCATCGGTTCGCCGAACAGCACCACGTCGGGCCGGTAGACACCACCGCAGTCACATCGCGGGGGCAAGTCGCCACCTTCAGCGACTTCCGCAAACACTGCTTCAGCGTCCCGCCGGTGGCCACAGTCGTCACAGACCACGCGCCGATGGGTGCCGTGGAGTTCGACGACCCGGTCCGTCCCGGCGGCGTCGTGCAGCCCGTCGACGTTCTGTGTGAGCACGGCGTCGAGGTGGCCCGCGGATTCGAGCGCCGTCAGTGCCTCGTGAGCAGCGTTGGGTTCGGGGCCTACGTCGCCGTAGATGGCCTCCCGGAGCGAGATTCGATCCGCCCAGAAGCCCGCCGGGTCGGCGTCGAGCCGGCGGCGGTGGAAGTCTGCCGGGTCGTGGCGCTCCCAGAGACCGTCGTCGCCGCGAAAGGAGGGAATCCCCGACGCCGTCGAGACGCCTGCGCCGGTGAGCGCGACGCCGGTTTCAGCGGTCCGAAGCGCCTCGGCTACGGCATCGAGCGTCTCACTGTCAACGTCGCCGAGTCCGTGCCTATCGTCGGCCATGCGCTCACTTCGGAGTGCGACGCTGTGGGTCTATCGGCTCGAACCCGACGACCGTGGACGTGTCCCCACATCTTGAGTCGCCGTCCCGTACCACGCACAGCGTCCTTCGGGCTCGTTTGCGGTTTCCACATGAACTGGGACGCTCTCCGCTTGGTCGCAAGAAGAGAAACGGACGGATTTAAATCGCCACCGCTCGCCTTTCTGCATGACATGCGCTTGCACGAATACCAGGCGAAGCAAGTCTTCGCTGACGCGGGCATCCCGACGCCCGCCTCGCAGCTGGCCGAGACAGTAGATGAGGCCGTCGACGCGGCCGAGGAAATCGGATATCCGGTCGCCATCAAGGCACAGGTCCACGTGGGCGGCCGCGGCAAGGCCGGCGGCATCAAGCTCGTCGAGTCCAGGGAGGAGGCCCGCGAGGCCGCCGAGGACATCATCGGGATGGACCTCAAGGGCTACCACGTCTCGAAGGTGCTCGTCGAGGAGGCCGTCGACTTCGTCAACGAACTGTACGTCGGCGTGACGATGGACCGTGGCGAGGGTCGCCCCGTCGCCATGGTCTCGACGAAGGGCGGCGTCAACATCGAGGAGGTCGCCGAGGAGGACCCTGACGCCATCGCTCGTGAACACATCGACCCGGCCTTCGGAATGCACCCGTTCCAGGCCCGGAAGGTCGTCTACGAGGCCGGCGTCGACCGCGAGGTCGCAAACGACGTTGCGAGCGTCCTCACGACGCTGTACCAGCTCTGGGACGACCGTGACGGCGCTGACACGGAAATCAACCCGCTGATGATTACCGGCGACGACGAGGTTATCGCGGCCGACGCCGTCATGAACATCGACGGTGACGCCCTGTTCCGCCAGCCCGAGATCGCGGAGATGGGCGAGGAAGCGGCGGAGGGCGACGAACTCGAACAGAAGGCCGACGAGTACGGCTTCGACTACGTCCGGCTCTCGGGCAACGTCGGCATCATCGGTAACGGTGCGGGCCTCGTGATGACGACGCTGGACCTCGTCGACTACTACGGCGGCGAGCCGGCTAACTTCCTCGACGTGGGCGGCGGCGCGAAGGCCGACCGCATCGCGAACGCCCTCGACATGGTGTTCTCCGACGACAACGTCGACTCGGTCGTGTTCAACATCTTCGGGGGCATCACCCGCGGCGACGAGGTCGCCAACGGCATCAACCAGGCACTTGAGCAGTTCGACGAGATTCCGAAACCGGTCACCGTCCGCCTCGCCGGCACCAACGCCGAGGAGGGGATGGAGATTCTGAACGAGGACCTCGTCACGGTCGAACACACGCTGGAGGACGCCGTCCAGCGTGCAGTCGAGTACGCGAAGGAGGTGGAAGCATGAGTGTGCTAGTCGACGAAGACACGCGCGTCGTTGTACAGGGAATCACCGGCGGTGAAGGGAAGTTCCACACCGAACAGATGCTGGAGTACGGCACCAACGTGGTCGCCGGGGCCGTCCCCGGCCGCGGCGGGCAGGAGGTCGCCGGCGTGCCGGTCTACGACACGGTCCAGCAGGCCGCCCGCGAGGAGGACGCCAACGCCGCCGTCGTGTTCGTGCCGCCGGCCTTCGCCGGCGACGCCTGTTTCGAGGCCCTTGACGCGAGGGGCATCGACCTCGTCGTCGCCATCACCGAGGGCATCCCGACCCAGGACATGGCGCGGGTCTACCGCAAGCTGCAGGAGACCGACACGCATCTCGTCGGGCCGAACTGCCCCGGCGTCATCACGCCCGGCGTCGCCAAGCTCGGCATCCTGCCCGGCAACATCTTCTCGTCCGGGAACGTCGGTCTCGTCTCCCGCTCGGGGACGCTGACCTACCAGGTCGTCGACAACCTCACCAACCGCGGCATCGGCCAGTCGACGGCCATCGGCATCGGCGGCGACCCCATCATCGGGACGGACTTCATCGGGGCCTTGGAGCAGTTCGAGGCCGACCCCGACACGCACGCCGTCGTCATGTGCGGCGAAATCGGCGGCGAGGACGAGGAGGAGGCCGCCCGCTACATCGGCGAGCACATGGACACACCGGTCGCCGGCTTCATCGCCGGCCGCACCGCACCGCCCGGGAAGCGGATGGGCCACGCCGGCGCTATCGTCTCCGGCTCCGGCACCGGGACCGCCGAGTCGAAAATCAACGCGCTGGAGAACAACGGCGTCCCGGTCGGTGACACGCCAGAGGAAGTCGCCGATCACGTCGAGGACCTGCTGTAGGGCACCGTCGGTTTCTTATCACCCGTTTTCGTAATATCACGGGATGACGCCTGCTCGTGGGACCGTCTATCTCGTCGCCGGGCGCGAAGTGACTGATCTAGCTGAGGCACTTTCCGAAGCGCTGACCACGGACGGGGCAACAGCCGAGGCGGTCCCAGACACGAGCGACGTACAGAACCGGCTGAGTGACGGGAATATCAGGGGTGTCGTCATCAGTGACGACGGCGACTGTGACGGGGTTGCGGTATTCGAGGGGCTACGGGCAGCGGGTACCGATATTCCGATAGTACTCGTCGGAACCGACCCCGAACCGGACCGGGTCACCGA
The DNA here is from genome assembly GCF_003665985.1 of Haloarcula sp. Atlit-47R. NCBI lineage: Archaea > Methanobacteriati > Methanobacteriota > Halobacteria > Halobacteriales > Haloarculaceae > Haloarcula > Haloarcula sp. Atlit-47R. The sequence goes on from NZ_QPLQ01000002.1 coordinate 24,146, forward strand.
GGCGCTCCGGGCCGGCGTCAGTGATTACGTGACCGCAGCAACGCCGGCATCCCTGCTGGCCGCGAAGCTCGAAGCGTACGCGACCCGGTGGCCGACTGACTGGTGGGTCGGTGCCAGCCAGTGGAACGATATTTCCAGCGGCGTCTCCCACGACGCGAAGAACCCGCTGAACGTCGTCATGGGCCGGTTAGAGCTACTCGATATCGGTGAGCCGCATGAAGACGCATTGCTTCGGTCCGTCACCCGGGTCGAGTCGCTCCTTACCGACCTGTCTCGTATCGGAAGCATCGGACGCCCCGTTTCGGAACCCGACTCGCTCTCGCTTTCTGACGTCGCTACCGAAGTCTGGGCCGCAGCGAGCTACGAGGACGCGACGCTCGAAGTGACGACAGACGCGGCTATCGACGCCGAAAACGACCGACTGCAGTTGCTCCTTCGCGAGCTATTTGACAACGCCGTCGCTCACACCGAGGGACCGGTGACTGTCAGCGTCGGTGACACCGAGTCGGGATTCTACGTGGCCGATGATGGCCCGGGGATTCCCGAATCAGACCGCGACAAAGTGTTCGAACAGGGCTTCGGGACGACGCGGGAAGGGGAAGGATACGGACTGTTCCTCGTCGACACCGCGGCGCGGGCACACGGATGGACGGTGTCGGTCGGGGACAGCGAATCCGGCGGCACGCGGATTGACGTGACAACAGTCTAGCGGCGTCGTGACAGACGATAACCGTGGACCGCTTGGAACGGTAGCTTGCGTGTCTGCTCTCGAACTGGCTGTTGCCGAGATGTGTACGTTGGTAGTCAGCGTTGGGAACCATTACTGTCCAAGATATGAGGTGTATGAGATATCGAAAATCGACGGACGGCGGACGACCCGAACCCTCCGTCAACGGAAAGAAGCGGGCGTGAACGTTCCGGTATCGCTATAAGGGATGAATCTGTATCTTCGAATATGCCTCATATTTGTCGGAACTGCAAGCGGACCTTCGGCACAGAACTCGAACTCGAACTCCACCGCGACACGTGTTCGGACGGGCAGCTCTACTGTGACGAATGTGGTGACCGGTTTACCGAGCGAGCGGCGACGGAGGACGGCTGGCACTATCGATGTCCGAATGACGACTGTGACGGCACCGGGATCGACGACGACATCCACAAGGTATCTGACGCACGCGTAACCAAACAGTAGCATCGGGAAGGACAGGCCAGGTTAGCAATCCGGTGGACGGCAGCGCGGAGAACTCGACACACACCTGTTCCGTTGGCCAGTAGCAGTAAATGCCCACCTAACAAACTGATGCAGAAGTGACAGACCCAGATCGCCTGCCAGCCCTTATTCAGGGGGTTGGATGGACTCTTCTGCTCGGGACTATCGGCAATTACTTTTATTTTTCTGATTCTGGAATTCCGGCTGTCCTCACGGCCGATTTCGTCGTCAGTATGCTGGCAGTCGTGCCGTTTGCCGCGGTGATTATCGTCGGTGGGTTCTGGCTAGGAAACTCAGCATTGACTTCGTCACGGTACCAGCGGGTCGGAATCTGGTTCACCGGCGGGCTCAGTGGCTTCCTGTTACTGAACCTGGTTATGATGTGGACCTGGCCCGCCGGGTCGCTCCGGTGGACTATCGGATGGGCGCTGTTTGCGATTGGTGTCGGCGGCTCCGGTGGTCTGGTCGCGGGCATCTTTGAAGCGCGAGCGATTTCGCGAGCCGTCGAGGCCGAACGACAGCGGTTCCAGCGGCGGGCCGTCGAGCAGCGCAACGAACGCCTCGACGAGTTCGCGGCCGTTGTTGCACACGACCTCCGAAACCCGCTCAGCGTCGCGTCCGGTCAGCTCGAACTCGAACGAATGGACCGCGACTCGGAACACCTGGAAACGGCTGCGACAGCGCTGGACCGGATGGAAACGCTCATCGACCGGACGCTGACGCTGGCCCGAAGCGGACACGTCATCAGCGAGACTGAGCCCGTTGACCTCGAAGAACTGGTCGAGAGCTGCTGGGAGGCAGTGCCGACGGCGGATGCGACACTAGCAAACGAAGTAACAGCCGTCATCGACGCCGACCCGGATCGGCTCCGTCACCTGTTCGAGAACCTGTTTCGGAACGCCGTGGAGCATGGCTCCACGGGCAGTGTGAACTCCGACGACGCCCTCGAACGTGGCAGTGCTGACCTGACGATTCGTGTCGGCGAGCTGTCTGGGGGGTTTTATGTCGCCGACGACGGCTCCGGAATTCCGCCGGAAAAGCGTGATGCGGTGCTTGACGACGGCTATACTGCCACCGACGGTGAAGGCGGGCTGGGGCTGGCAATCGTCCAGCGCATCGTCGAAGCTCACGGCTGGGAAATCGACGTGACCGAAAGCGACGAGGGTGGGACGCGCTTCGAGATAACGGGCATCGCGAGGACGGACGACCCAGAGGAAGACACTCGCACGCGCTCGAAGACGCCAGTACAGCCCTGACGGGTCGGCCCGGCGCTACCTACGCCTCGCGTTGCTTTCCCAGAGCGGCGATCCGTTGGCACGCTCGGGCACACACCGAGGCGTAGCCAGTCGCCAGCGGCGGAATCTCGAACCCAACGACGGAGCCGGTGGTCCGTTCCTCGGCGAAGTGGCCGGTCGCGGGGAGCCGTGCGACGGTCCACGTCCAGCGATACGGCGCGCACGCCGTCACCTCGAACGGGAGCCACACCGCGTCGGCGACGCGAACGCGACCGGTCGTCCCCGCGGTGATGTACCGGTCCGCTGTCTCAACGGCTGTGACAGACGGCCCCCAGTCTGCCCAGCAGTCGGTGTCGGTCAGAACATCCCACACGGTGTCGACCGACGCATCGGCGTCGTGGCGGACGAGCAGGCGTCGGCCGTCCGGTGTTCGTTCGAGTGAGATGCTACTCGCGCCGAGTTCGAGTGCCATTATCAGAAGCAATAGGCCGGAGCCAAGGTATAGGTTAGTTCACTCACAACCAATCGCCAGATGATTGACGCCCGGGATATTCGAAAGGAGTACGGCGGTTTCGTCGCTGTACAGGGCAGTTCGTTTTCGGTCGACCGCGGCGAGGTGTTCGGTATCATCGGGCCGAACGGGGCCGGCAAGACGACGACGCTGAAGATGCTCGCGGGCCTGCTGGAGCCGACGAGCGGCTCGGCCGAGATAGCGGGCCTCGACACCGAGACCGCGGAGATGCGCCAACAACTGGGCTTTCTGCCCGAGGAGTCGCCGCTGTACGAGGAGATGACGCCGGTCTCTTATCTGAAGTTCTTCGCCGATCTGTACGACGTAAATCCGGACGTGGCCGAGGAACGGATGCACGACACACTGGACGAACTCGAACTCGAACACCGCGACCGGAAGCTCGGCGACATGTCCAAGGGGATGAAACGGAAGGTTGCCATCGCCCGGTCGCTCATCAACGACCCTGACGTGCTCATCTACGACGAGCCGGCATCGGGGCTAGACCCGCTGACGACGAACTACGTCATCGAGTTCACTGAGCAGTTGGCGAAAGAGGGCAAAACCATCGTCTTCTCTGCACACAATCTCTTTCACGTCGAGTCTATCTGCGACCGGGTCGTCATCATGAACGAAGGCGAAATCGTCGCTCGCGGCGACCTCGACGAACTTCAGGCCGAGTACGGTCACACGCGGTATCACGTCTATACGACCGTCGACGTGCCCGACGCGGTGCAGGAAAACGGATCGTACAAGCGGGTGGTCGAGAGCATGGACGCCGTCGAAGCGACACGCGAACAGGCAGAAGAAAACGGCGGAGACGTAGTCGACATACGAACGGAGGAGTCCAGCCTTGAGGAGGTGTTCCTCAACGTCGCCGAGGCCGGGACCCGCGGCACGCGATACGTCGGGGAGGACGCGGAGTAGATGCAACCCGACAAGCTCCTGCGCGTCGCGAAGTGGGAGGTGACAAAAAACGCCGGCGGTGTCGACAAGCGGACCATCGTCGTGATGGCGCTGTCCCTCGTTGCGATGGGCGCGGTCGCCGCGATAGCCGTCAGCGGTGGTACCGGCGCGGGCATGGACGACGGCATCTACCGGATCGGCGTCGACGAGAGCAGCCCGTACTACGACGTGGCAGCTAATGACTCGACCTTCGGCGTCCGTGAGCCGGATCCTGCAGCCATCGAGCGACGCCAGCAGGAACTCCTGTATCGGGGGACACAGCTCCAGAGCGTTCCACAGACAGCCAAAGAGCGGGCGGCACTGGCCGAACTACGCGACAGTACGGCGCAGTACAACGACCGAACACTCGCCCGGGATGACAACCAGACCGCCGCGTTTCCCGTTTCTGTGACGCTCATCTACGAGCAGCAGTCGGGGAGTAGTCAGTTTGACCCCCGAAGCGGCGGCAACGGTGGCGAGTCGGGCTCCGAGTCTTCGGACAGCGATAAGACGAGCACCGGCGACAGTGGTGACAGTTCAGGTACGAGCGGCACTGGCGGCGCAACGGCAAGTGGCGTCGGTAACGGCGGAACCGCCGGTGGCAGCGGCGCGAACCTCGGCGCTATCGGCGCGCGGTTGACCGGCGATGTCCAGGGCGGCACCCCCTCTGATATCTCGCCACCGTTCCCTTTCGAGTCGCTCGTGCTCGCCTTCCTCTACATCGTGCCGATGAACTTCGTCATCCAGGCCTACGGCTCGTCGATGCTCTCGGAACGGTTGAACCGCCGCGGTGAACTCCTGCTGGTGACGCCAGCCTCGCGGGGCGACATCATCGGCGGCAAGACGCTCCCGTACCTCGCGGGCGCTGTCGGCGTGGCGGCGCTCATCACCGCGGCGCTCCGGTTCGGGAACATCGCGCCGGCGGGGAGTTACGTCGCGGTGCTGGCGGTGGTCCCACTCGTCGTCCTCTTCCTCTCGGCGACGTTCTGCGGGGCGATGTTCGCCCGCTCGTTCAAGGAACTCACCTTCGTGACGGTGACAATCACGGTGACGCTGACCTCCTACGCGTTCGTGCCGGCCATCTTCACCGACGTGACGCCGATTGCGCTCATTTCGCCGCTGACGCTCGTCGTGATGGACCTCACCGGCCAGCCGATCGGGCTCTCGTCGTTCGTCTTCTCGACGGCACCGCCGCTGCTGACCGGACTGGTGCTGTTCGGTCTGGGGGCCGGTCTCTATCGAGAAGAGGACATGTTCACCCAGCGGCCGATTCCGCTGAAGGTGCTCGACGCGCTGGCCGGCGGTATCACTGGTCGCCGGAGCGCGCTGAAGATGAGCGTCGTTCTGTTGCCGCTGGTCATCGTCGCCGAGCTGGCAGCCATCGCGTTCCTGTTTGTCCTCGATTCGGTGTCGCTGAACGTCTTCGGGACGAACCAGTCGCTGGGCATCGTGCTCGTGCTCGGCGTCATCGTCGTTATCGAGGAGGTGGCCAAGAGCCTGCACGTCTACGCCGGCTACGAGCACGCCCGCTACGAGCGGACGCTCCGGTCGGCGCTCGGCGTCGGTGCGCTCTCCGGACTCGGCTTTTTCATCGGGGAGAAAGGGCTGCTTATCGCACGGCTGTCAGACTTAGAGAGCCTCCCCATCGGCGAAGCCGCCCTGCAGGGCGCGACCCTGCCGGCCGGCCTGCCGCTGTGGGTCGCGGGCCTGTTGTTCCTGCTCCCGCTGGCACTGCACACAGTGACGGCAGCCATCTCGTCGGTTGGCGCGAGCCGCGGGCGGCGCGCCTACGTGACTGCCCTGACTGTGGCCATCGTCGTCCACTTCGCCTACAACTTCGCGGTGGTGAGTACCCTTGTCTGAAGACCGTCCGGTCTGGCGCGACCCGCGAATCGTCATCGCGCGGCGTGACATTCGGTCGCTGTCCCGCGAGAAGACCATCGTGCTGGCGTTGCTCATTCAGCTGTTCGTCGCGGGGTTCTCCTCGTTCCTCGTCGTCGGCCTCACGTCGCTGTACGACCCCAGCTCGGTCGCAGCCGGCGAGGTGGAGATGGCCGTCACCGGCGACGCCCGGGAGGAACTGGTGGCCGCGGCCGCCGAACAGGACGGAACCAGCGTTACCGCCTTCGAGAACGAGAGCGCGGCACAGCGGGCGTTCGACCAGCGCCAGGTGGACGCGATACTGCGCGGCGACTACGTGCCGTCAGCGCGCGGGCCAGGAGAGCAGATAGCGGTCACTGCTATCGTGCCGGAGGGGAGCATTCGGTCGACGCTCATCGTCGTCGAAGTGCGCCGGGTCCTCAGCGCGCTGGAGCGTCAGGAGCGGCTGGAGCGGACGCCGTATCTCGACTCGCCCCCCGTACCACTGCCTGAGACCGTCAGTGCGAGCCAGTACTTCGGGTTCACCTACACCATCCTGATTCCACTGCTCCTGTTCCTGCCGCCGTTCATCAGCGGCTCGGTGGCCGTCGACACCGTCACCGAGGAACTCGAACGCGGGACGATGGAACTACTCCGCGTGGCCCCGGTGTCGCTGCTCGACATCATCGACGGGAAAGCCCTCGGAATGGTGTTGCTTGCCCCTGCACAGGCGCTCCTGTGGCTCGCCCTGCTGTCGACGAACGGTATCGCCGTCTCGAACCCGGCCGCGATTCTGCTGTTTATCACCGCCGTCACCGTCGTCGTCGTGACGCTCGGCGTCGTGCTGGGCGTCACGCTCCAGAACCGTCGCCCGGCGCAGTTGCTGTTCTCCGTGCTCACCCTCGTCCTCTTCGGTGGGGCCGTCGTCCTCCCGGAACACCCGGCGACGACGGTGGCGAAGCTTGCAGTGGATAGCCCGACCCTACTGACTTACGGCCACGTCGGTGGGGCGGTCCTGCTGGCGGTCGCTGGCTACGTCGTAGCCAGACTATACATCGGGCGGGTCGCGGCGGAATCACTGTAACCAGCGGCGAACCTTTTTCGCCAGCGCGGACGCGAACCTGAGCATGGAGTACACGACACTCGGGTCGACTGGCATGGAAGTCAGCCGGCTCTGTCTGGGCTGTATGAGCTTCGGAACCTCGGAGTGGCGCGACTGGGTGCTCGACGAAGCGGAAAGCCGCGAGGTCATCGAGCGGGCCATCGACCTCGGCATCAACTTCTTCGATACGGCCAATATGTATTCGATGGGCGAGTCCGAGCGTGTTCTCGGAACCGTCCTCGACGACTACGACCGCGACGGACAGGTCGTGGCGACGAAAGGATACTTCCAGATGGACGAGGACAACCCAAACTCCGGGGGGCTCTCGCGGAAGGCCATCGAGCAAGAACTGGCGAACTCGCTGTCCCGGCTCGGGATGGACACTGTCGACCTCTACCAGACCCACCGCTGGGATTACGACACACCTATCGAACAGACGCTCCGGGCGCTGGACGACGCGGTCCGACGGGGACAGGCACGGCACGTCGGCGCGTCGTCGATGTGGACCCACCAGTTCGCGGATGCGCTCCGGACGAGCGAGCGCGAAGGACTGGAGCGGTTCGAGACGATGCAGAACCACTACAATCTGCTGTACCGCGAGGAGGAGCGCGAGATGCTCCCGCTGTGTGAGAAGGAGGCCGTCGGCGTTATCCCGTGGAGTCCGCTCGCCCGGGGTTATCTTACCCGCCCGCACGAGCAGGTCGAGGAGACGGTCCGGGGCGAGACAGACGACTACGCTCGTGAACACCCCTACTTCGAGGGCAACGGCCGCGAAATCAACGAGCGCGTGCAGGAACTGGCCGACGAGTACGACGCCTCGATGGCACAGATCGCGCTGGCCTGGGTGCTCGACAAGGAGTGGGTCGACGCACCCATTATCGGGACGAGTAGCCTCGAACACCTCGAAGAAGCGGTTTCGGCGCTGGAGATCGACCTCACGGCGAGCGACGTAGAGTGGCTGGAAGAGCCATACGAGCCAGTTCGGGTGTCGGGCCACGAGTAAGCCGCCGAAACGGTTATTGCGCTGTATGGTGAAGCTTGACACTGAGGAAAGGTAACAATGACCAATGCTCGGGGGCCGAGCAACGAGGCGTTCGAGGAGCCGACGGGCGGTGACGCCTGCGTGTGTCCGGTACGGAACGCAATTGAGCACTACGTGACCGGGATACTGGGACTTGCCGCGACGCTCATCGTCGGTGTGCAAGCGTATCCGTGGCTCCAGTCCGTCACCGGGACCACGACGTATCTCGGCTCGACGTGGCTGGTGTTTAGTTTCGCTGCGATATGGCTCGTCTGCTGGATCGCACTGGAACTCGCCTGGGAGTGGCGTGCCGGCCGGATACACCTGCTGTAGCGGGCAGTCAGCTGCGAACGTCGGCCGCGACCCGTTGCATTGCCGCGAAGTCGTCGTCGGAGTAAGCGATGAGTCGCACGTCTGTCAGAGAGTCGGGCTGGTACTCGTCGATAACAGTACAGATAACCCTGATACCCGCCTCAAACTCGAACCCGGCGATGCCACAGCCGATGGCCGGGAGGACGACTGATTCGCAGTCCAGCGCGTCAGCTTCTGCCAGTGCGTTCCGGGTCGCTGTGCGGATGCTCTCAGCGGTCGACTGGCCGCCCGGTGGCATCGCAGCGGCGTGGATGACGTACTCGGCGTCGAGGTCGTAGGCGTCGGTCGTGGCGACACCGCCGAGGTCGACCGGGCCTTTCGCGACGGCTTCATCGTTCAGGCCCGACCCGGCAGCGCGCTTGAGCGCCCCGGCGACGCCGGAGCCCATCCGGAGGCTCGTGTTCGCCGCGTTGACCAGTGCGTCCGCCGACTGTGTAGCGATGTCGCCCTGGATCACCTCGAACTCCATACGCGACGCTGGGAGCGGCACTGACAAAGTTTTAGCGCCAGCGCGACCGAGCGGTTTCATTGGTACCTGTCACCGAACCCCACAGCAGGCAAAAACCCCTCTGGTCCCTACAAACAGGTATGGACCTGTTGACGATGACGTGGCGAGACGTGGGGTTCATACACTGGCCGATCGAGCCCGACAGTATCCAGACGACACTGCCGGATCAGCTCGACGTCGACACGTACGACGGGCAGGCGTGGCTCAGCGTGGTCCCGTTCCAGATGGCGGACATCAGACCGCGAGGCAGTCCGATTGGGCGGTCCTTCGGCGAGCTAAATCTCCGGACCTACGTAGTCGCCGACGGGACGCCGGGGGTGTACTTCTACAACCTCGACGCTGACGACCGCCTCAGCGTCACGCTGGCACGGCAGCTGTTCCAGCTGTCCTACTACCAGGCGTCGATGCAGGTCCGGACTGACGGCGACAGCGTCGAGTTCCGGAGTCGCCGGACCAGTTCGCGCGCGCCACCGGCGGATTTCCACGCCACATACGAGCCGACCGAACCGCCGTCGCCGCCCGAACCGGGCTCGGTGGAGTCGTTCCTAGTAGAGCGGTACCGCTTTTATGCCGCGAGTGACGACGGGACGGTGTATTACGCCGACATCGACCACGAGCCGTGGCCACTGCAGAGAGGACACGCAGATATTCGGACGAACGGCCTGTTCGCCGCGTCGGGCTTTGAGAACCCCGATGGCGACCCGCTCGTCCACTACTGCGCCGAGATTCCAGTGACTGCGGGTCGGCTTCACCGGCTCGACGGGGGTGCCCAGTACACTGATTAGCGTGTCGGCCCCAGTGAGTATGTGGTCGCCCTCCGTCCGCTGCAGGTCACGCTTGATGACGTCTGCTTCTGTCACTGGCCGGTCTCCGAGGCCGCGGTACGATCGGCGGTCCCCGACTGGCTCACCGTCGAGACGGCCGACGGTGACGCCTGGGTGTCGGCCGTTGTAGCGACCGTCGACCGCGTCGAGACGTTTGGTATCGAGGTTGCTGGGCCGTCTGAGTTGCTCACGGTTCGAACCTACGTCCGCGGGCCGACCGGCCAGCGCGGGGTCTGTGTGCTCGGGCTGTTCGGTGACGACAGGCGGACAGCGACGGCGGTTTCGGAACTATTTCGCATTACGGTTGGTGATGCCGTCCCACGGACGCTCTCAACGGCTGACCGTCGCCGGGTCCTTGACGCCGGGGAGCGACGACTGTTCGAGTGTCGGTACACCTCCGGCGGTGAGCCAGTGGCGATTCCACCGGACTCGCTGGCCGCCTTCCTCGTCGACCGGCAGCGATATTTCACGACCGGGCGCTTCGGGACGCACCTCGTCGGCAGCGTCGGTCACGACCCGTGGCGACTCGACCGCGTTGACGCTACTGTGACCGGATCTGTGCTCTCGATAGTTGATATATCGGCTCCTAACTCGGACCCGCTGGTCCACCACAGCCCTGCGCTTCGGGTTTCGGTGGCCCCACCGGTACCGCCAGAGCCGTGACCAGCGGGCAACCTGGCTCCCTTGAAATATAAGTACGGACAGACCGTTGGGGGAACAAGGACCCTGCCGCCCATATGACAGCTGAAACTAATATACGAACGCTTGTTGTTGACGATAGCGATTTTTTCGCGGAGATGACCGCCGATACGCTCACGCAACAACACGGCATCGAGTCCGTTGCTGCAAACAGCGCCATGGAAGCGCTGGAACGACTTGACGGGGGCGGGTTTGACTGCGTCGTCAGTGACTACGAAATGCCCGAAATGGACGGGCTGGAACTGCTCGAGGCAATCAGAGAAACGAACCCGTCTATCCCGTTCATTTTGCTGACCGGCCGCGGGGACGAAGAGACGGCGAGCGCGGCTATCGCGGCGGGCGTCGCCGACTACCTGCTGAAACTGGAAGTCGTCGAAGACAAGCAGTACGGTCGGCTAGCGAACCGAATCGAGAACGTTGTTTCCCAAGAGCGGACCCGCAAGAAGTTCGAATCGCTTGTGTCGGACTCGCCGGACGGTATCGTCCACCTGACGACTGACGGGACCATCCTCTCAGCGAACCCCTCGATGGCACGCAGACTGGGTAGCGACCCCGACACGCTCGTCGGACAACAACTGAGCGACGTGATGGACAGCGAAGCGGCCAATCAGCGTCTCGAAGCCGGGAAAAGCGCAGTCAAAAACGGGACTGCGACTCGCTCCGAGGACGCCGTTGGGGGACGACACTACCACAACCAGTACATCCCTGTCGACAGCCACCGCAAGGCGGATACCTTCCAGCTGGTGTCACGCGATATCACGGAACGCGTCGAACGCCAGCGCGAACTGGAACGCCAGAACGAGCGACTCGAAGAGTTCGCCAGCGTCGTCAGCCACGACCTGCGGAACCCGCTGAACGTCGCTCAGGGCGCGGTCGATCTGCTTGAGGAGCCCGCCGATAGCGAGGAAGCCGAACTGGTCGCCAAGATCGACCGGTCACTGGACCGGATGGGCTGTATTATCGAGGACGTGCTCACGCTGGCGCGGCAAGGCCAGACGGTCAGTGACCCACAGGAGACAGAGCTGTCGACGCTGGCGTCGACCGCGTGGACATGGATCGAGGCTGAGCAGGCCTCCATGTCGGTCGAGTCGAGCACGGAGCTCAACGCCGATAGCGGGCGTGTCCAGGACATGCTGGCGAATCTGTTCCGGAACGCCATCGAACACAACGACGGCGACGTGGAAATCGAAGTCGGACTACTGGGGTCCGACGACGGCTTCTACATCGCAGACAACGGCGAAGGTGTCGAGGGCGACGCTGAGGACGTGTTCGAGATGGGCTACTCCTCGACGGAGGACGGAACCGGATTCGGCCTGGCTATCGTCGAACAAGTCGCTGAAGCCCACGGCTGGGAAGTGTCTCTGACCGAGAGTGACAGCGGCGGGGCGCGTTTTGAAGTGGCAGGCGTCGAACTGCACAACTGAGACGGACTTTTCACTGCTGGGACCCGAGCAGTGGTAATGACAGTTGCGGGGGTTATCATCGACCTCGATGGAACGGTGTACCACGGAAACACGCTGTTGCCGGGCGCGGCGTCGGCAATCGATACGTTCAGGCAGCGTGGTCTGGGAATCTGCTTCTTCTCGAACAACCCCATCCACGACGGGAGCGAGTATGTCGAGCGGTTGCAGGGATTGGGTGTCGACGCCCGCGAGGGCGAGGCCTGTTCCTCCGGCGTCGTCACCCGCGAGTACCTCAACGGATCTCATGCGGGTGACGACGTGTTCGTCATCGGGAGTGAGCCGCTCCGCAGCATGGTCACGGGGACAGAGGCACGGCTGTCCGAAGACCCAGCCGAGACAGACGTGTTACTGGCCTCTTGGACGGACGGCTTCCACTACCACGACATGGTCGACGCGCTCCGGGCCGTCGACGACGACACCGTCTTCCTCGGAACCGACCCGGACCGAACGTTCCCTGGCGAAGACGGCGACCCGGTTCCGGGCTCCGGAGCGATAATCAACGCCGTCGCTGGCGTCATCGAACGGGACCCGGACCGGATACTCGGGAAGCCTTCGGAGATTGCCGTCCAGGCGGCCCTGGAACGGTTGGACTGTGGGCCAGCGGACTGTCTGGTCGTTGGCGACCGGCTGGAGACGGACATCGCAATGGGCGAACGGAACGGAATGACGACCGTTCTTGTCCGGACCGGCGTGTCCAACGAGCGGTCGCTGGAACGGAGTGCTGTGACACCTGACTATGTCATCGACTCGCTGGCGGAGATTGAGGACGTGCTGGTGGCGCTCGACGCATGACACCGTTCTGGTAATTCACCTGCGGCTTTATTTTGACTGCGGCAGTAGCTTTCAGTGGTGTTTCCAATGGGCAAAGACATCCTCATGATCGTCGGTGATTTCGGCGAAGACTACGAGATAATGGTGCCGTTCCAGGCGCTACAGATGGTCGGCCACGAGGTCGACGCAGTGTGTCCCGACAAAGCGGCCGAAGAGACGATCAAAACAGCGATACACGACTTCCGCGGCGACCAGACTTACATGGAGTCCCGCGGCCACGATTTCGTCCTCAACGCGACGATGGCCGACGTGAATCCCAGCGACTACGACGCGCTCGTCGTCCCCGGCGGGCGTGCCCCCGAGTATCTCCGGACGTATGACGAGGTGCTTGACGCTGTACGGCACTTCTTCGAGGAAGACAAACCAGTCGCGGCGCTGTGTCACGGTCCACAGATTCTCGCCGCCGCCGACGTACTGGACGGCTACGAGATGACATCGTACCCGGCCTGTCGCGCAGAGTGTGAGGCCGCCGGCTGTTCGTGGGTCGACGAAGTGGTCACCGACGGCAACCTCGTCACCGGGCAGGCCTGGCCCGACCACCCCGAGTGGCTCGCGCAGTTCATCGCCCTGCTCGGGGACGACGTGTCCCACGGCGAACCCATCCCCGCCGACGACTGAGACAACACACGAGTAGACGAATTCATAACAAACAAATAACCGGACCGTTTCCGTTCGTTGAGGCGGGTGGGAACTGGCATAGTGCACCATTACGTTCGCCCGCCTCGTTTTCCACAATTACAAAATATAACAGATTCCAGTAACGAACTGCCACCGCCAAGAAGGGACCGAGTGCGTGTCACAGTGCCACCAGATTTGTTATGCTGGGGAGAGAACAGTCGTGTGTAATGCCCTCCGACACCTCCCGAAACGACGACCGCGGCTGTCCGAAGTGCGGCCACACTGGCACTGACGTGGGTAGCATCTCAACCACCGGCGGCGGTCTCTCGAAGATGTTCGACATCCAGACGAACCAGTTCCAGGTCGTCACGTGTACGAACTGCGGCTACTCTGAACTATACCGTGACACCGGGTCCGCTGGCAGTGACCTGGCAGACATCTTCCTCGGGTGACGATGGCCGCCGTAAGCGGACTGTTCGTCGTGGTCGTGTTACTCGCACTGGTTGCACCGCTGGCCCTGTACGCGCTGGTCAGAAGCGAACACGACCAGCGGGTCGAGACGGACCGGGAGACTGCCGAACGGCTTGCCCGCCGCGATACGAACGACGAGGGTCGAACCCGGTGAGTGGCCCGGGCCGTCTCGTCGACCGCAGCGGCGAGTTGTTCACACAGTGATACAGCACCACGATTGTCAGAACGGCGCAAGGTTCGAATAAACTCAAAACAATGGGAAAGTGTACCGATGTCGAACCTTTTATCATAACACTCGCACAACGTCCGACCATGGTTGACAAAGAAGACCTCAGATCACAGTTCGTTGATGCGTTCGAGGAAGCTGACTACCCGATTTCCAGTCCGATGGACCTCGTTCCGGCACTTCCGGGCGGCCCGTCGACGAAGTTCGAGTCCGGTGACTTCTCGATGACAGCGATGGAACTGAACACGAAGCTCAACGGGGAGTTCCCGTACGAGAGTGTCGACGATTTCGTCGACGACGTCATGGCCTCGCTGGAAGATCAGGACCTCATCTAAACAGACCACACTGAATCCGACTGCGGTACCGCTTTTGCGCCACAACTCACAGGGTTCCGCAGAGGGCACCGGTCGCCGTCTCCGCGTACCCTTGAGGTTTATCAGGGCAACGTCCCTACCTAGGGTATGGTCGGTTTGTCGGGGATCGAGACGCTCGTTCGGACGTTCGGACCGTTTCTCATCCCCGCAACGCTGTTCGTTCTGGGTGCCATCGGCTATCTGTTTCTGTGGCTCCTGACCCGGAACCGACGGGAAACATACGCCGCCGACGAGTGACAGCAGGCGGCCGGGCGCACGAAGTTGTTGGAACCGTCAATTTTTTGCGTTAGATTCGTCTAATCCGGTGTATGCTGAGTGCCAAGATGGAGGATTATCTGAAAGCCATCTATCGCCTCGAGCGGGACGGCGACCCGCCGATTGCTCCGTCTACTATCGCCGAGATGCTGGACGTGACCGCACCGACCGTCACCAGCATGGTGGAAAAACTGGCCGACCGCGGGCTGATCGAACGCGAGAAGTACAAGGGCGTACAGACAACCCCGGAAGGCGAGACAGTCGCCCTCGAGATCATCCGCCATCACCGCCTGCTCGAGACGTTTCTCACCGAGCAGTTGGGGTACGACTGGGCCGAGGTCCACGAGGAAGCGGAGGTACTCGAACACCACATCAGCGAGGAGTTCGAGCGCCGAGTTGCGGCGGTCCTCGACGAACCGGAGTTTGACCCCCACGGGGACCCGATTCCCAGCGATTCGCTCGACCCCCTTGACGACGAGTCCGCGACGGCGCTGTCAGAGCACAGCGAAGGTGGGCGACTCGAAGTCGCACGTGTCCGGGACCGCGACCCCGACGAACTCACGTATCTCTCCGACGCCGGCGTCACGCCGGGGACCGTGTTGACTGTCGAGGAGGTCGCGCCCATCGGGATGGTGACGGTCCAGCTAGAGAGCGGGTCGTCAGTGTCGCTCCCGGACCACATCGCCGATGCGATTCAGGTCCGCGCACCGGATACGCAGGGCGAGGACGGAGTGAGTCAGGCGTGAGCGACGCGACGTGGCTGACAGTGGTCGCGATAGCAGCCGGTGCACAGCTTGCGGTCCTCCCCGGCGAGAAAGTACAATTCATCATCGCCGGCCTGTCGACGCGGTTCAATCCGTTCCTCGTCGTCAGCGCCGCGGGCACCGCCTTCGCCGGCTGGACGGCACTGGAGATCTGGTTCGGCTCCGCAATCACGGCGGTACTACCCGGTATCGTTCTCGAAAGCCTCACCGCCGGGATGTTCCTGCTGTTCGCGATACTGCTGGTCCGCAGTGCCCCGGCAGCCGACACAGAGCAGCAGGAACCCGCGTCCGGGTTCACCACTGACGGCGGACAGCTAGACGTTCGCGTTCCCGTCGTCGACTGGCAAGTGCCGAACAAGCTCGGCGGCTTCCTGCCCATCTTCGCGATGATGGCCTTCGGCGAGTTCGGGGACAAGACCCAACTCATCACCATCACGCTTGCCGCTCAGTACAGCGCCCACGCCAGCGCTATCTGGACCGGGGAGATGCTCGCCATCATTCCAGTGAGCCTCGTCAACGCGCTGTTTTTCCACCGGTTCACCCACCGTTTCGACCTGCGGAAAGCGCACTTCCTCGGCGCAGGGCTGTTCCTGTTTTTCGCCGCGGACTTCGCCCTGAGCGTGACGATGGGGTTCTCGCTGTGGGAAACGATGGTCTCGACCATCGCGGCGCAGGCGGGTGTCTGAGACGAGCAGTTTGGCTGTCTTGAGCCGACAGAAGACTTTTGCTAAACGGTTGACCAACCCCGGGTGATGCCCTCCAGACGGAGTATCCTCACAGCAGCAACACTCGCTGCCCTCTCGGGGTGTGTAGCACTCAGTCCTGCGAGCGCTCGACTTGCCGGCGTACGGCTAACCAACACCGGTTCAGCGACACATGAGTTCGAATTCACGGTCACGGTCGACCGCGAGACGGTGTACGAGGAGACACACACTGTGAGGGCTGGGGCAGACGGTGCAGTGGAACTGGACGATGCGCTGCCGGACAGACAGGGCAAAATAACGATAGCGACGGCCATCGCCGGGACCGATGTGTCGGCGGAGACGACGTTCGACGACGACGCGTGTTACGACATCATTGTCGAGTACACCGGGGACGACGTCGTCCACTGGCAGAGCGCGAGCAGCGACTGTGATGCGTTCCGGTGACTCGCCCGTCGGCCAGCGTGTCGCCGCCAGCCGTGGCTCTCAGTTGCACCCACCGCCCCCAGTCGAGACCGGCGTTCAGTCCTGACTGATGCTGTCAAGTTCCCGCGCTTCGTCCGGCGCGCCCCTCTGTCGGACCTTCCCGACGAGAACCGAGAGGACGTAGATCCCGACTGCGACGAGTACGATGACGCCGCCGGCTGTTGCACCGACGTAGTACGAGATACCGATGCCGAGCAGGACGGCGAGTTCGGCCAGCACAATCGAGACCAGCAGTGATTCCGAGAAGCTCCGGGACACCTGCGTCGCGCCGGCAACCGGGACGACCAGCATGGCCGCGACGAGGATGACGCCCATAATCTGCATCGCGCCGACCACGACGAGCGCCGTCAGCATCACCATAATCCGGTTGTACCAGGCGACCGGCAGTCCGGAGACGGCGGCGGCGGTTTCGTCAAACGTGACGTACAGCAATTGGTTTCTGGTGATCCCGACCGTTGCGACGATGACGCTGAACAGCCCGAGCATGATGACCGCGTTCTCGGCAGACACCGTCGAGAGGTTACCAAAGAGGTACTGATTGATACCCACGGCCAGCCCACCAGCGTTGAGGCTGATGAGAACCGTCCCAAGTGCGAACCCCGTTGAGAGGACAATCGCCATCGATACGTCGTTGTAGGCGTCGGTCGCCTCGGAGATTAGTTCGATGAGCAGCGCCGCGATGACGGCCACGACGACAGCGGCGAGATACGGCGACACGCTCAGTTCGAGGACGGCGTTGAGAAACAGCCCGACGGCAACGCCGGCGAAAGCCGTGTGGGCGAGTGCATCCCCGATGAGGGCGAGCTGGCGGTGGACAAGAAAAGTTCCGATGAGTGGTGCGATAACACCGACGCACAGCCCGACCAGTATCGCCCGGTACATGAACGTGTATTCGGGGTTGATAAGCTCCAGTCCGGTCAGGTGGTAGAGCAGTGCCAGAAGCCAGTACCACACGTCGAGGATCGGGACGAACGCCTCGTAGACGCCGCCGGCCGCAAACGCGAACGTCATCGGTTGCCTCCGGTCAACGACTGTGCACCCGTCCCGAACGCTCTGGCCAGCGCCGCACTGTCGGTGAATTCCGCCGATGGCCCGTCGAAGTAGATCTCCCGGTTCAGACAGATGACGCGCTCCGCGTGTTCGATGACGGCCTGCAGGTCGTGTTCGATAAGCAGGACGGTGATGCCCTCGGCGTGGAGCGATTCGAGCAGTCCGTAGAAGGCGTCGACTGATTCGGTGTCCACGCCGACGGTCGGTTCGTCCAGCACGAGCAGGTCAGCCTCACCCGCGAGCGCCCGAGCGATGAACGCACGCTGGCGCTGCCCGCCGGAAAGCTGGGTGATTCGCCGGTCGGCAAAGGCAGACATCCCGACCGTGTCGATGGCCCTGTCGACGATACGCCAATCGGCTGCGGAAAGACGTCCGAACCCGACGTGTGGGAACCGGCCCATCTTCACCACTTCGCGGACTGTGATGGGCATCTCCCGGCTCGCCCCGGCACGCTGTGCGACGTAGCCGACCTTGGCTCCGTCGTCGAACGCCGTCGCGTCGACGCCGAACAGCTTTGCAGTCCCGCTATCTGGCTCCAGCAGGCCGAGCAGCAACTGCATGAGCGTCGACTTGCCGGACCCGTTGGGGCCGACAACGGCGACGTACTCTCCGGCGTCGATGCTGACAGTGATGTCTTCGACGACAGGCGTGGACGTGTACCCGAACGACACGTCTGTGAGTTCGACGACTGATGACCTGCTTTCGTTCGAGTCGGTCGTCGCTTCGTCGGTATCGTCTCGGTGGTGTGAGCGCATGGCCATCTTTATTCGAAATTCCGCCACTTCTCGCTCCAGCCGTCGGGGCCCGCGTCTTCAGGAGCCGTGTTGCCCAGAACGACCTCGAACGTCGGCATATTTATCTGGTAAGCGATTTCCTCGTATCCCCAGCCGTTTTCGACCCACTCCTCACGGACGCCAGCATATGGCGTCACCGGGTAGTAGGCTTCGACCGGTGTTTCGGCGAGTAGCTGCTTCGCTGGTTTGCGCGTCTCGAAGACGCCGGCTCCGATGTACCGGATATCGTTGTCCTCGATGACCGCTTTCGCCTCAGTGATGTCAGAGGGTTTCACGTCACCGCTGGCAGCGAGGTTAACCACAAGCGGGCGCATCTCGACGCCATAGCGCGTTCCGATGTACTGGAATGCGTTGTGCGCCGCGAGCTGGACCACGTTTCTGTCGGCCCGGTCGAAAATATCGGCGTAGTCCGCGTCGATGCGGTCGAGGACCTCAGCGTTGTACGTATTGGCGTTGTCCCGGAGCGTGTCTTCAGCGTCCGGGGCGAGCGCGACCAGCCCCTCGGTGATGTTGTCGACCGACTGTTTCGCGCGCTGTGGGTCAAGCCAGAAATGAGGGTCGCTGGCTCTGTTCTGCCCGACGCCCTCTTCGTCGCGGTCAAGGCTCGCCGCGAGCGATTCGAGTTCGATACCCTCGCGGACATTGATGAGGTCGGTATCGACGTTGTCGTCTTTGAGCGTCTGAATCGCGCGGTCGGCCCATGGCTGGAAGTCCGGGCCGACGTGGATGAACGCGTCCGCGTCGATGATATCTCGCGTGATCCCGGCGTCCGGTTCCCAGCCGTGGCCGTGCAACCCAGTCGGGATGAGGTTCTTGACCGTTATCGGCGTCCCGCGTGCGACCTTGCGGGCGAAGTCGTAGAAGCTGAAGAACGACGCGACCGCAACCGGTCCGTCCGAACCGTCCGTCCCGCCGCTGCTAGTCGATGCCGCCTCTCTCCCGCCGCCGGTCAGGCAGCCGGCAAAGCCGGTCGCAAGGGCTCCGGCTCCGGCACTGAGTGCCTGCCTGCGGGTGACTCCATACGGCCGCTCGTCGCAGGGTTGGTTAGTTTCCATGTGTGGCTTGCTGTCGGAGAAGAATATAACAGTTTCCATCTAACTATAGTATTAGACTAGTCTAATTCACAAGCCAGCTCGTACCTGAAGGCAGCTCTGTGGCACAGACGCGGGTGGACACAACACATAAACCGGCGCTGGAAGTTGGTCCGGTATGCCCGGACTCGACGACACGGACCACGAAATTCTCCGACTGCTACTCGAAGACGCGAGGCGACCATACAGCGACATCGCCGAACGAGTTGACCTCTCGGCCCCTGCCGTCTCCGATCGGGTCGACAGGCTCGTCGAAATGGGACTGATACAGGGATTTACCGTCGATATCGACCGCTCACTGCTACAGGCCGGCGTGCCGGTTCTGATCGAAGTCACTGCGAAGCCGGGTCGGGCCGCCGACATCGCTACAGCGGTCAGCGACGCAGACGCCGTCGAGCGGATCTATCGGACCGCTGGTGGCCGAGTCGTACTGGTGGCGAACGTCTCTCAGGCCGACGCGAGCGACCTCCTCTCCCAACACGTCGACCTCGGGGACGTGGATCGCTACGAGGTCCGGATGATTGCGGACACCGAATGGACCGCCGGGCTGGGTGCGGCGGAGTTCGCGCCCGACTGCGCGGAGTGTGGCAACTCCGTCGACGAGGAGGGGGAACAGCGAACGCTCGGCGGGGAGCGGTACTACTTCTGCTGTGGCTCCTGTGCCGAGCGGTTCGTCGACCAGTACGAATCGCTCAAAGAAGGGGCCTGAACCGGTTCGGGGTTCAGAATGGAAACTTATCGGCTATTCGAGTTTAGTTCTAAATTAAGCAGCCGGGTCTGACCTTCGAGTCAAAGGGACAAACCGCATGAATACGGGGGGCGTACAGTAAGACAAGATGAGCAACCGGACCACCCGGCTCGAACTGACGGGAATGAGTTGTGCCAACTGCGCGGGCACCATCGAAGAGTCGGTGGGCGAACTGGACGGGATTACATCCGTCGACGCGAACTACGCCACCGACGAGGGGAGCGTCGAGTACGACCCCGATGTGGTATCGCTAGCTGATATCGTCACGGCCGTACAGGACGCTGGCTACGGCGTGGCGACGGAGACGGTGACCATCGGCATCACCGATATGTCGTGTGCGAACTGCGCGGAGGCAAACGAGGAGGCGCTGGAGGAGACTGCAGGTGTCATCGAAGCCAGCGTGAACTACGCCACCGACGAAGGTCAGGTCACCTACAACCCGGCCGACGTGTCGCGTTCGGACCTCTACGACGCTATCGAATCCGCCGGCTACACACCCGTAAGAGAGAGCAGGGAGAGTGCAAACGCCGACGACAGCGACGGCGGTGAGCAGTCCGGCGCTGATCGCCGCGCCGCCGCGCGCAACGAGGAGACGCGCAGACAACTTCGGCTCACGCTGTTTGGAGCGGTTCTCTCGGCCCCGCTCTTGCTGTTCATGGCGGACCACCTGTTCTCGCTCGGTCTCTTCCGCGAGACGGTTCTGGGCGTCCCACAGGGCTGGGTCGCCTTCGCGCTGGCGACGCCGGTCCAGATACTCCTTGGCAAGCCCTTCTACGAGAACTCCTACAAGGCGCTTGTCAATAACGGGCGGGCGAACATGGATGTCCTCATCGCACTGGGGTCCTCGACGGCGTACCTCTACTCAGTGGCCGCGCTGGCGGACCTCATCGCGAGCACGGGGCTGTACTTCGATACGGCCGCGCTGATTCTCGTCTTCATCACGCTCGGGAACTACCTCGAAGCCCGCTCGAAAAGTCAGGCCGGGGCCGCCATCCAGCAGCTCCTGGAAATGGAGGCCGACACGGCAACGGTCGTCCGCGAGGACGGCAGCGAGGAAGAGATTCCTATCGACGAGGTCGGGGTCGGCGACCGGCTGAAGGTCCGGCCGGGCGAGAAGGTGCCGACCGACGGCGTCGTCGTCGACGGCGACTCGGCGGTCGACGAGTCGATGGTGACCGGCGAGTCCGTCCCGGTCGAGAAAGGCGAGGGCGACGAGGTCATCGGCTCGACGGTGAACCAGAACGGCGTCCTCGAAATCGAGGCGACGAAGGTCGGCTCCGAGACGGCCATCCAGCAGATAGCCGAGCGGGTCCGGCAGGCCCAGTCACGCCAGCCCGACATCCAGAACGTCGCCGACCGCATCTCGGCGTACTTTGTCCCGGCGGTCATCGGCAACGCCGTCCTCTGGGCAGTGCTGTGGGCGGTCGTGCCGGAGACGCTGGCGGCCGTCGTCGACGCGCTCCCGCTGTGGGGGCTGGCCGCGGGCGGCCCGGCCGGCGTCGGTGTGAGCGAGTTCGCGGTCGTCGTGTTCGCCTCTGCCGTCCTGATCGCCTGTCCCTGTGCGCTCGGACTTGCGACGCCCGCCGCGACGATGGTCGGGACGGCTATCGGCGCGCGCAACGGCGTCCTGTTCAAGGGCGGGGACGTGCTCGAACGCGTCCACGAGGTCGACACCATCGTCTTCGACAAGACGGGGACGCTGACGAAAGGCGAAATGGAACTCACGGACGTGGAAGTCGTCGGTCCCGCTACGGACGGCGGGACGCTCAAGCCCGGGCGCGAGCTGACCGAAGAGTTCGTCCTCGAAGTCGCAGCCAGCGCCGAACACGCCAGCGAGCACCCGCTGGCCGAGGCTATCGTCGAGGGCGCGCGCGACCGGGGCATCGAGGTCGAGGACCCCGACGCGTTCGAGAACATCCCCGGCCAGGGCGTGAAAGCGACGACGCGCCACGGTCGCGTCCTCGTCGGCAACCGAAAACTGCTGTCCGAGGCCGGCGTCGACACCGCTCCGGCAGAGGACCGGATGGACACACTCGAGCGAGAAGGGAAGACGGCGATGCTGGTCGCGCTGGCCGAGGACGAAGGCGATGACGGCATCGAGGGCGACGGCGACCCGGACTACCGCCTCATCGGTATCGTCGCCGACGCAGACACGGTTAAAGAATCCGCCAAAGCTGCAGTCAGTGGCTTGCGCGAGCGGGGGCTTGGCGTCTGGCTCATCACCGGCGATAACGAGCGGACTGCCCGCGCTGTCGCCGAGGAAGTCGGCATCGACCCCGACAACGTGATGGCCGACGTGTTGCCGGAAGACAAGGCCGACGCCGTCGACGACCTCCAGAGCGACGGCGACCAGGCGATGATGGTCGGCGACGGCGTCAACGACGCGCCCGCGCTGGCGGCCGCGAGCGTCGGCTGTGCCATCGGTTCCGGGACCGATGTGGCAATCGAAGCCGGGGACGTGACGCTGCTCCGGGACGACCCCGCCGACGTGGTGAAGGCCATCCGAATCTCCGAGGCCACGCTCCAGAAGATCAAGCAGAACCTGTTCTGGGCGCTGGGGTACAACACGGTGATGATTCCGCTGGCTTCGCTGGGACTCCTTCAGCCGGTGCTCGCCGCCGCCGCGATGGCCGCCTCGTCCGTGTCCGTTCTCGCGAACAGCCTCGCATTCCGCCGGTACACGCCGGATTCGGCGTATCGGCTGTTGGGCTTCCTCCGGCGCTGAGCGAGGACCGTCTCCAGCAGACTCATTTGTCGCCGGGCCTCAGTTGCGAACAGTGACTGCTGAGGAGCGTGTCGCCGACGAGCCGACGGGACAGACAGTGTCACAGCCAGGCGGCGTCGGCGTTCGGCTCCGGGCGCTCTGGCGGGCGCTGGTCATCGTCTGGCAGTTCGTCCCGCTGCTCTGGCAGTGGGGCCGGGACCGCAAGCGGTACCTTCTGTTCGGACGGTCCCGGACAGTGGCCCCCGAAACCCGGACGCGGCGCGCACGCTACCTGAAAGACACCTTTGTCGACCTCGGCCCGGCGTTCATCAAACTCGGACAGATGTTGTCGACCCGGCCCGACGCGCTGCCGCGAGCGTACGTCGACGTGCTCTCTGAACTGCAGGACAACGTCCCACCGGACGCGTGGGCGACCATCGAGCCCGTCATCGAACGGGAACTGGGCAACGATATCGACGCGCTGTTCGAGGAGTTTGACACCACGGCGATTTCCGGGGCGTCGCTCGGGCAGGTGTACGAAGCACGCGTCGACGGCCAGCGGGTCGCTGTGAAAGTGCTTCGACCCAACATCAGAACGCGCGTCGAGTCCGACCTGCGCGTACTGTCGACGCTGCTACCAGTGCTCACCTACGGCGCGGACCCGGGTCAGGCGTTCACGCTGGAAAACCTCACCGAGGAGTTCGCAACGACTGTCCGCCGGGAGATGGACTACGGCCACGAGGCGCGGATGCTTCGGGAGATTGGCGACAACTTCGCAAACGACGACGACATCGCCATCCCGGATGTCGTCGAGAGCCACTCGACGGACCGCGTGCTGACGATGACGTACCTCGACGGGGTGAAGATCGACGACGTGGAGCGGCTGGACGACCTCGGCATCGACAGGCCGGCACTCGTCCGGCGGCTCGAAGAGGTGTACATCCAGATGATCGTCGAGGACGGCCTCTTTCACGCCGATCCACATCCCGGGAATCTGGCGGTCCAGTCAGACGGGACGCTCGTGTTCTACGATTTCGGGATGACCGGCTACCTCGGTCCCCGGACGCAGGACCAACTGCTTGACTTCTACGTCGGACTGGCGACTGATGACGTGGACCGCGTGATGGACGCCTTCGTCGAGATGGGCGCGCTAGACCCGATGGCCGACCGCGGGGTGATGCGGGAGGCGTTCGACATCGTCATCGAACAGTTCCGCGGGGAAGACATCAGTGAGTACCGCATCGAGCAGCTAGTGGGCCAGTTTGAGACGCAACTGTACGAGTTTCCGATGCGGCTCCCGCAGGACCTGGCGCTGGTGGTTCGGGTGACGACGGTCCTCGAAGGCGTCTGTCGGACGCTCGACCCCGAGTTCGACTTCATCGAAATCATTTCCGAGTACGTCATGGAGCGAGGTGCTGTGAACGACGTGCGAGAGCAGGTGCAAACAGAGCTAGAGGACGCGGTGACATCGTCGACCCGATCAGCGGTGCGGACAGCGCCGAAGGTGGAGGACACACTTGACAGAGTCGAGCGCGAAGAACTGCTCGTCAAGACCGTCCTCGAAGACTCCGACGGACTGAGCCGGGTGCTCGCCAAGCGGCTTCTGCTCGGTATCGTCGCCAGTGCCGGCGTGCCGGTGAGTGCCTACCTCTACACCGTGAGCGGGCTTCAGCCTGCAGCTCTCGCACTGGGCGGGAGCGCAGCGGTGGTCGGAGTTCTCGCGTGGTCGTTCCGCCGGAGTCGCGGACCGGCGCTGTCGTCACCGCAGTTCACTCGCCACGAAATGCGACAGCGGCAGGCGACTGACGGTACAGAGGGAGAAGAGTAGCCCCCAAACCCGCGTTCAGGCCGCAGCGGCGCTCAGAGTTCGCCCTCGGCCGCCATGTCCCGAATTTCCGTGGCCCGATCGCGGATCTCCGTGAGTTCCTCGTCGCTTTTGTTGTCGACGTGGCTGTACATCAGCCCCATCCGGTGGTTCGACCGGAGCGTCTCCTCGTTGCGGTCGAGGAAGTCCCAGTACAGCGCATTGAACGGACAGGCTCCGTCACCGGTGGTCTTCGTCTTGTAATACGGACAGCCCGAACAGTAGTCGCTCATCTTGTCCACGTAATTCGCCGACGAGGCGTAGGGCTTGGTGGCGAACACGCCCGCGCCGTACAGTCCCATCTCGACGACGTTCGGCGTCGTCACCCAGTGGAAGGCGTCGACGTAGCCCGCGTGGAACCACCGGTTCAGCTGTGCCGGCTCGACGCCGTAAATAAGCCCGAAGTTGGCGAGAATCATCAGCCGCTCGATGTGGTGTGAGTACCCGCGCTCCCGGACCCCGTCGACCACGTCGGAGAGACAGGCCATGTCGGTGTCACCGTCCCAGTAGAAATCCGGCAGGGCCTCGCTCGCGCCGAGCTGGTTCGCCTCGCTCAGGTCGGGCATCTCTCGGCGGTAGACGTGCCGGAGGAACTCACGCCAGCCCAGCACCTGCCGGACGAACCCCTCGACGCTGTTGAGCGGCGCGTCGCCGTCCTCGTAGGCGGCGATAGCGCGCTCGATGACCTCCGCAGGGCCGAGGAGTCCCAGATTGAGCGACGTGGAAAGCAGGCTGTGGCTCATCGCCCACTCGTCCTCCAGCATCGCGTCCTGATACGGCCCGAACTCCGGCAGTCGGTTCGTGACGAAATGGTCCAGCGCGCGGACGGCCTGCCGACGAGTGACCGGCCAGCGGAACGGGTCTGGGTCAGCCCAGTCACCGCCGTAGGGCCGCTCGTCGTAGCTTCCCTCGAAGGTCGTTTCGACCCACTCGACGACGTTCCGGGTCACGTCGTCGGGCTCGAACTGCGGGGGGTCCGCTGGCGTCCACCCATCGGGCGGCGTCTCACGGTTCTGGTCGTCGTAGTTCCACTCGCCGCCGACGGGGTCGCCGTTCGCCATCAGGTAGCCCGTCTCACGGCGCATGAACCGATAGAAGTCCTCGTGACGGTAGCGACCGTCACTGCACCAGTCGTCGAACTGTGACGGTGAGCAGAGGAAGCGTTCGTCGGCGACAAACTCGACAGTTCCGCCGGCATCAGCGACCAGCGATTCGAGACGCGACTGTGCAGACTCAGTCTGTGGTCGGTGGGTGACGAGCGTGTCGTCAGGGGTGGCTTCGAAATGTGCTGCCAGTCCGTCCTCGAAGGTCGCTGCTCGCTGGTAGCGGACCGGTCGGCCGTCGTCGCGCAGTTCGTCGCGGAAATGCCGCATCGCGCTGAACAGCAGAATCAGCTTGTGTGGGTGGTACGGTAACTTGCGAGCGAACGACTCCGATTCTATCAGAAGCACCGGTTCGTCAGGTCGTCGAGCGACGGGACCGGACCGCCGGACAAGGTGGTCTCCGCGAAGCCAGACAGTCATCGACAAACAGACACTCCCATTAGTTCCACTACGGGCCTGTATCAGCATCAATCCCCGTCCGAACTGTGTTGGTATTCCGGGACAGCGGAGCGGTCAAAACCTCAATTATTGTTTCTTGACAAACGACAGAAACGACTCGCTTATACGTGCACAGTCATAAGTTTAAATGCATGACAGACGACCTCGACAGGCGGACGTTCATCCGCACGACGGCAGCCGTATCAGGCGCTGGACTCCTCGCTGGCTGTGGCGGGTCCGGCGGCGATGGCGGCAGTGGCGGCGATGGTGGCAGCGACGAAACGGAGGCCACCGACGCCGAGGAGATGGAAACCACTGATGCCGAGTCAATGGACACCGAGAGCAGCGGGGGAGTGGAAACCGCCGAAGCGCCGGGCGAGGTCGCGGACTACGTCGGCGACTCGTCGAACTTCGATGGCTCCATGGTCGTGATGACCGACCAGGACGAGGTCACAGTCGCTGTCGGGGCCGAGGGCAACGGCGGCGCGTTCGCCTTCGACCCGCCAGCGGTCAACGTCTCGACCGGAACGACGGTTGTCTGGGAGTGGACCGGCGAAGGAGCCGGCCACAACGTCAAATCCGAGGGCGACGGCCCGCTCGACTCGGGCTCGGCTGTCGCAGAGGAAGGGACCACCTACGAGTACACGTTCGAAGAAACCGGCACCTACCTCTACAACTGCGTCCCGCACAAGGCGCTCGGGATGGTCGGCGCAGTCGTCGTCGAATAACGGATCGCTGTCTGGCAGATTTTTATCGTGTTACCAGCGCGGAGCGGCTGGTGACGTACAGCGAGTACGCGATGACCGCGAAGCCGACCGCGGTGAGCGCGTTCTCGACTATCAGCGCGACGTCGGTCGGTAAGCCAAACAGCTGGTCTGCGACGCCGGCGAGCAACGAGCCGACAGTAATCGTCGCGAATCCGACGGCGAGATACGTGAGTCCGGTGGCCCTCGTTTTCACTGCTGCGCGAACAGCGAAGTAGGTGATAAGCCCACCGAGTAACACTGTCACAGTCTTGAATCCGATGACGATGAGTGGGATATCTGCGTTCATAGTTCCTCGCTGACACGAGACCACAGGAGGGCGAGCCGATCACTCGGCCGCTCCTCGGTCGGCAGAACGTCGACCTCGAACGCGCCGTCGGCGTCGATACCAACGAACACACCGTCACAATCCCGGACGTACGCCGTCGCGTGATGGCCGTCGGCACGCACCTCTGTTTCCTCGGCGACCAGTTCGGCCTCGCTCAATTGTTCGAGCTTCCGGTAGGTGCTTGTCTGGGGAAGATCACAGACCGAGGCGACCTCCTTGGCTGGCAACGGCTCGTCGAGCACCCTGAGTATGTCGCGACAGTCAGGGTCGGCGAGAGCGTCGAACAGCGCCTGTGTCTCGCTCGCGTCGTTGTGTGCCACGGAGGGGCCCTCTCAGGGAACGGGTGGAGGTGGTTCTGTGGACGGTTCGGTTTCGATATGACGGGGCAACGACGGGAATCCTGTGGGATACTTCGACCCGATGTCCTGCGGTACCCCGGTAGCAGTTTCCTGTCAGTGTCGGAAATATAAAACACCCTCAGATAAAGGGCGACCGTTTGTTTCCAGAATCTGGAAAGGGCACACTCCCTTTTCTATCATCGAATGACAACAGCTAGCTTGCTATGCAACGGCCCTCCACTCGCAGACAGTTTCTCGCAGGCACAGGGTTGACAGCGCTCGCCGTTACCGCTGGGTGCGTGTCCTCGGGAAGTAGTTCGAAACCAGCGGCCGAAACCGGAACAGCGACCGAAACTGCGACGCCAACCACGACGCCTGAACAGACGCCTGAACCGACGCCTGAACCGACGCCTGAATCGCTTGACGACTGGCTTGATGATGCCAACGGCTACGACGGCGAACCCCACAGGTACGGCCCCGAGTCCCGGCCGACAATCCTGGTTGGACAGGAGACGGATGGCGGACTAGCATTCAGCCCACCGGCCATAGAAGTCCCACCGGGGACGATAGTCCGCTGGGACTGGACTGGGCACGGCGGTCAGCAGAACGTAGTCGCCGTAGACGGTACCTTTGACAGCGGCCGAACAAACGCCCAGCCCGGGACGGGGTATCACTACTTCTTCGAGGAGACCGGCGAGTACCGCTACGTCTCCGAACCGCATCGCGACGATGGGATGAAGGGTGCGATTATCGTGAAAGAGCCACCGTCTTCAGGCAACACAGAGGTCGACGAGTGGCTCGTAGAATCCAGTAACTTCGACGGCACCATTATCGATCGGACCGGCACTGACACGGCAACTGTCACAACCGGCGCGGAAGGCAACGGCGGGGGGTTCGCGTTCGACCCCCCGGCGCTGAAGGTTTCGACTGAGACGACCGTCCGCTGGGAGTGGACCGGCGAGGGGGGTCCCCACAACATCGTCTCAAAGGGAGATGGGCCGCTCGATTCGGAACTCGTCGCCGAAGACGGAAGCGCTTATCAGCACACCTTCGAGGAAACCGGGACCTACCTGTACTCGTGTAAACCGCACCAAGGACTGGGGATGAGAGGCGCAATCATTGTCGAATAGTAATCGTCGTCGAACCGCGTCGGAACGGACATGTCGGTCGCCTACGGAATCTTGACGCTGTGTTTGAGCGTCCCGATACCTTCGATTTCGACTTCGACTTCGTCGCCGTCTTCCATCGGGCCGACGCCCTCCGGCGTCCCCGTGGCGATGACATCGCCGGGTTCCAGCGTCATGTATGACGTTATTTCGGCGATCAGTTCGGGGACGGAGAAGATGAGGTGGTCGCGAGAGGAGGACTGCTTCGTCTCGCCGTTGAGACGGAGTTCGATGCTGGCGTCTTCGGGGACGTGTTCTGGGGTGGCCACGAGTGGGCCGATGGGACAGGCGTTGTCGAAGGCCTTCCCGCGGACCCAGTTCTGTTCCTGGCGCTGGTCGTCGCGGTTCGAGATGTCGTTGACGCAGGTGTACCCTGCGACGACATCCATCGCGCCCGATTCGCTGACGTTCCGGCACTGCTCGCCGATGACAACGCCGAGTTCCGCCTCGTAGTCGATGCGCTCCTTCCCCGAGGGCATCGTGAGGTGCTTGCCGTGCGAGGCGACGGCGTTTGGCGCTTTGAGAAACAGCATCGGCCGGTCCGGGAGCTCCGAGTCCATCTCCTCGGCGTGGTCGGCGTAGTTGCGCCCGATGCAGACGACTTTCGTCGGCTCGCAGGGCGGCAGGATATCCACCTCGTCGGGGTCGTAGGACTCGTCGCCAAAGGCGATACGGCCGTACGGTCCGGCGGCGGCGGTGACGACGGGCTCACCGTCCTCGACGGTCCAGCGACCCCCCCGGACGTTCCCCGCGGTATCACGGAATCGAACGCGCTTCATGTCACCGTTCTCTCAGGGCCGACAGATAAGCGTTTAGGAGGGGGAAACCGGACTACAGCGGGCTGTTCGACGGCTGTCTACCCGTCCATCGTCACCTGCGGTGTCGCGGCGAGCAGAAGCGTGACCGAACGGCTTTTGAGACGGGACGGGCTACGCTGGGCCGATGAACGTCCTCGTCGTCGGTGCCGGCGCGATGGGCCGGTGGTTCGCCCGCACGGTCCGGACTCACGCCGACGCGTCCGTCGCCTTCACCGACCTCGACCAGTCGGCCGCTGAAGCCGCCGCTGACGCGGTCGGCGGCCGCGCTGTTGCCAGCGACGCGGCCGAGACTTTTGACGTGGTCTGTGTCGCCGTGCCGATGCCCGTCGCCGGGGCGGCCATCGACGAGTTCGCGCCGCTTGCCACGGGTGCAATCGTCGACGTGACCGGGAGCATGGCCGGCCCCGTCGCGGCGATGCAGGACGCGATGCCCGACGGCCAGCGACTCAGCCTTCACCCGCTTTTCGCCCCCGAGAACGCGCCCGGCAACGTCGCCGTCGTCGCCGACGCACCGGGGCCAGAGACCGAGGCCGTCGTCGACGCCCTCGCCGCGGCCGGGAACAACTGCTTCGAGACGACGGCGGCGGAACACGACGAAGCCATGGAGACGGTCCAGGCCAGCGCCCATGCAGCGGTGCTCGCGTTTGCGATGGCCGCCGCCGACGTGCCGGACCGGTTCCAGACGCCGATTTCGGCTGGTCTGTTCGACCTCGTCGAGCAGGTCACCGGCGGCGACCCGCGGGTGTACGCTGACATCCAAGACGCCTTCGACGGCGCGGACGCCGTGGCCGACGCGGCCAGGGAACTCGCCGATGCCGACGCTGACACTTTCGAACGGCTGTACGAGCGACTCTCATGAACCAGGACACACGAAAGCAGATACGCGACAACGCCCAGTACCTCCGGAACGTCCGGCCACTGGACCCCGAGGAGCTACACGAGTACGTCGAGGGCCAGCCCCACCCCGCCGTCGTGAGGCAGGTGCTCCGGGAGGAGGCGTTCGACCTCGGACTCGTCGAGCGCGAGGACGGGACCTTCGTCCCGGCACCTGAGGAACGGCTCTCGGTGACTTTCGACGGCGTCGACCGGTTCCCCGACCGCTACGAACAGCAGGTCATCGACCTGCTGACGGAGTGGGGCGGGCTGGAGTGGCACAGCGGCGACAGCGGCGACCAGCTCCGCGAGCGCATCCGCGACATCAAGGAGCGGTACCTCCGCGGGCAGGCCGTCGAGTACGACGAACTGACGGCGCTTGGCTACGCCGTCTACCACCTCCCGGACTACTACGCCGTGGCGAAGTACGTCCTCGCGGACCTCGCCGCCGACGGCCTGCTCCCGTCACAGCTTCGAGTGCTGGACGTGGGGGCCGGCGTCGGCGGCCCGGCGCTGGCCCTGCGGGACCTGCTCCCCGACGACGCCCTGCTCGACTATCACGCGGTCGAACCCAGCGCCGCTGCGGACGTGCTGGAACACCTTCTAGAGGACAGCAGCGGGAACGTCCGCTGGGAGATTCACCGGGAGACGGCGGAGGCGTTCGACCCGGCGTCGCCGTTCGAGGGCGACGGCAGTGATGGGACCGGAGACGGGAACGGCGACGCCGGCTACGACCTCGTCATCTTCGGGAACGTCCTCAGCGAACTCGACGACGCGGCGGCGACGCTCTACCGGTACGTCGAGGCGATCGCCGACGACGGGACGTTGCTGGCGCTGGCTCCGGCCGACCGCAACACGGCGATACAGCTCCGAACCGTCGAACGGGAGGTGGCCGACGGCGGCCCAGCAACGGTGTACGGGCCGACGGTGCGGCTCTGGCCCCACCAGTCCCCCGACAGCGAGTCGTGGTCGTTCGACCGCAAGCCGGACATCGCGGTTCCGACGATGCAAAAACGGCTCGACGACGCCGGTGGCGGCACGGGCGAGTTCGTCAACACGGACGTGCAGTTCGCCTACAGCGTCCTGCGAACCGACGGGAAGCGAACGCACGACGTGACGCCGGACCGCGGCATCCACGCACCGATGGCCGACGCCGAGAACTACGTCACCGACCGGGTGAACTTTCTGGGCGTGAAGCTCAGCCACGACCTCGCCGAGCGGGAGGGCGCAAACCCGCTGTACTTGCTCGGAGACGGGAGCCAGCAGGTCGACCACTTCGCCGTCCTCACAGAGGCGTCGATACTGAACGAAGACCTCCGGAAAGCCGACTACGGCGACCTGCTGTCCTTCGAGAACGCGCTGGTCCTGTGGAACGACGACGAGGAGGCGTACAACGTCGTCGTCGACGGCGAGACGGTTGTCGACCGAGCGCGCTAGCGGTGGGCTTTTCTCGCAGACGGCCCCACGGAACGTATGGACGAGCCGACGATTCTGCTGACGAACGACGACGGAATCGAGAGCGCCGGCCTCCGGGCGGTGTACGACGGTCTCTCGACAGTCGGCGACGTGACCGCTGTCGCCCCGGCGGAAGACCAGAGCGCGGTCGGGCGGGCTATTTCCCACGAAGTGACCGTCCACGAGCACGAACTCGGCTACGCCGTCGAAGGGACGCCCTCAGACTGCGTCGTGGCGGGACTGGAAGCGCTCGTCACCGACGCTGACCTCGTCGTCGCGGGCTGTAACCGCGGGGCGAACCTCGGTGCGTACGTTCTCGGCCGCTCGGGGACCGTCAGCGCCGCCGTCGAGGCTACCTTCTTCGACGTGCCGGCGATGGCCGTCTCTATGTACATCCCGGTCCGCGAGGACGCTGCGTTCGCCGATATCGAAGCTAACGGCGACAGCTACCGCGAGGCAGCGAAAGCGACGACCTACCTCGCCGACCACGCCGTCGATGCCGGCGTGTTCGAACAGTGCGACTACCTGAACATCAACGCCCCCGTCGCCGAGTGGGGCGACGCACAGATGACGGTCACACGACCGTCTCACCTCTACGAGATGGACGCTGTGCAGGATGGCGACGCCGTGACCCTCCACGACCGCATCTGGGAGCACATGGCCGAGGGCGACATCCCCGACCCCGAGGGGACGGACCGCCGCGCCGTCGTCGACGGAAAAGTCAGTGTCTCGCCGCTGACTGCGCCACACACGACGGAACATCACGAGGCGCTCGACGCTATCGCGGAGACCTACGAGCCGGGCGACGAGGCGGCCGACTGAGCGGACGATGCGGTTCCGTAACGCAATCCTCTTCGTCGCGCTCGCAGTCGCCTGGGGCAGCGCATTCACCGCTATCAAAGCCGGGCTGGAGTACTTCCCACCGATCCTGTTTGCTGCGTTCCGGTACGACCTCGCCGGGGTGTTGATGCTCGGCTACGCGGTGTACGCTACCGACCAGTGGGTCCCGAAGGGCCGCTCCGACTGGATCGTCATAGGGATCGGCGGCACACTCATGATTGCGGCGTATCACATCTTCCTGTTCGTCGGCGAGCAGGGGACCACGAGCGCCGCCGCCGCTATCGTCGTCAGCCTCTCGCCGATTCTCACGACCGGGTTCGCGCGGGCGTTCCTGCCGGACGAACGGCTCACGACGCTGGGCATCGTCGGCCTGCTCGTCGGATTCGTCGGTGTCGGCGTCCTCAGCAACCCCGACCCGGGAAACCTCCTCAACCCCCGGACTGTCTCGCTGGTTCTGGTGTTCCTCGCGGCCACGGCCTTCGCTCTCGGAAGCGTGCTGACCCGTCGGGTCGACGACGATCTGGAGATAGAGACGATGGAAGCGTGGTCGATGCTGCTCGGTGCGGTGCTTATGCACGGTGTCAGCCTCGGGGCCGCTGAATCGATAGCCGATGTTCAGTGGACTGGTGAAGCCGTGCTGGCCCTGCTGTATCTGGTCGTCGTCGCCAGCGCGCTGGGCTTTCTCATCTACTTCGACCTGCTGGAGCGGCTGGGACCTATCGAGATCAATCTCGTCTCTTACGCTGCGCCGGTCGTCGCCGCCGCCACCGGACTGCTGTTCCTTGGCGAGACCCCGACGGTCTACACTGGTGTCGGGTTCGGCTGTATTCTCATCGGATTCGGCCTGCTGAAGCGGGACGCGCTGCGAAACGAGGTCGCGCGGTTCGGCGGGACGCCGAGGCGGGGGGACTGAAGTCAGTCGCCGCCGGCCGTCGTGTCACGGATGAACGCGACGACGTCGTCCCCGTCGGCGTCGAGCCCGCCGCCCTGCGCGACGGTCGGCCGGCCGCCGCCACCGCCGCCGAACTCCGCGGTCACGCGGTCGACCACCTCGCCGGCGTCGACGTCGCCGGTCGTCGCGACGCCCAGGTACTGGCCGTCGTCGTCCACCAGCGCGGCCACGTCGACGGCGTCGCCGACGGCACCTTCCGCCCGGTCGGCCAGCCCGTTCGCGTCGAGTCCCGCGACGGTGCCGACGAGCCACCGCCGTCCGTCCGCCTCGACGGCGTCGTCCCGCAGGTCGGCGATGCGGGCGTCGACGAGTCGTTCCCGGAGCGTCGCCACGGTATCCCGGAGGTCGTCGCGCTCTGACTGCAGGGCCGCCACGGCGTCCGGCAGTTCGGCGACGTTCGTATCCAGTGCCCGTGCGGCCCGTCTGGACTGCTCGTGTTCGGTCGCGCGCTGGCGAATCGCCCGCGGGCCGACGGCGAACTCGACGCGGGTCAACCCCTCGCCGGGGTTGGACCGGCCGAGCACCGTCACCGGTCCGATCTCCCGCGTGTTCCCGACGTGTGTCCCGCCACAGGCCGCCACGTCCCAGTCCTCGATGGTGACGACCCGGACCGTCTCGCCCTGGATACCTTCCTCGGTCTTCGTGTTGAACGCGATGTCCTCGCGGCCCAGCGCCTCCTCGCGCGGGATTTGCTCCCAGGTCACGTCGTAGGACTCCCAGACGGCGCGGTTGGTCAGCCGTTCGAGTTCCGCGAGCGTCGAGTCGTCGATTTCGGTCGTCGTCTCGAAGTCCACCCGCACCTTCCCGCTGACAGCTGGCCCGAAGTCGTCGTCACCGGCATCGTCTGGGACCGTCGCGCTGATGTCGAAGCCGCCGTAGCCGAGGTCCGCCAGCACCCGGCGGCCAGCGCCGTAGAGGACGTGACTGGCCGTGTGGGCGCGCATGCAGTAGGTCCGAAACGCCGCGTCGACGACGCCTTCGACCGACTCGCCCGGCTCGAAAGACGGCGGTTCGGCCAGTTCGTGGACGATGTCCCCGTCCCGGTGTTGCACGTCGACAACCTCGACACCACCGAGCGTCCCCCGGTCCGCCGGCTGGCCACCGCCTTCGGCGTAAAAGTACGTCTCCGTTAGCACGACGGCGGTCGAATCGATACGGTCGACGGTCGACGTAAACGTCGTCACAGTGGGCTCGGCTGCGGCTGTTCCCGTCATCGGAGGTGGCTACGTTGGCGTGCACAAAAACGTCTGGGCGTGCCCTGGACGGGCAGGCATCTGGGACCACCCAATCGACAGGAGCGCAGTGTTCATGCGCACCGAGTCGATTCGGCTGTAGAGTGACCGACGCCGGTTGCACCGTTATCGACGGCATAATCCGCTGTGTGGCACTGTCCCCGTTCCCGATACAGAGCTCCTAATTAAGTACCGACAGTGACGCGTACCGTTCATGCTCGGGACCGGGGTCCAGTCGATAGTGCTCTTGCTGGTGGTGGTCTGGCTGTTTGCAGTCGGACTGGTTCTGGCGCTTCTGTATGCGTCCGGCAAGCAGGATCGGGAGCAGGTCCGGGCGTAACAGGGGTGGCTGTATAGGCTGGACGGTCTGTTAGCGGCGTCTGACGCTCGGCTGACGCCCATCCGAATCGACCCTATGTCTTGCGATTTTCACTTTCACCGTGGATTGACTGATGATATGAGTCTTGGTGTCCTGTCTGGCAATATGATGGAGCGATTACGCCGGGTCGTAGGGGCTCGAAAGCAGTCACATCTGGAGTGTCGACGCTGTGGAACGACCCTCGAAACGGACGCGACGACCTGCCCGGTCTGTGACTCCAGTGCTATCGCGCGGTACGATCTGTAGCCGTCGGCGCTCAGTTAGTCCGTCGTCACCTCCGCACTCACAGTCCCCGGCCGGGCCTGTTGCTCCTGAACGTCAAATTGGGCGACGAGAGAGAGTAGTCGATCTGCACTGTCCGACAGCGACTCAGCGCTGGTCGCGATTTCCTGAATCGTCGCGGTCTGCTCCTCCGTCGCCGCCGACACTTCCTGTGCCTGGTCGGCTGTCCGGTCGCTGATCGATGTTACCTCGTCCAGCATCGTGACGACCTTCTGTCCGGAATCAGCCTGCTGGTCGGTGGCCTGACTGATCGACTGGATCGCGCTGCTGGCCTCCTCGACCTCGGTGACAATCCGGTTCAGTACGGTGGCTGTCTCGTCGATTGTCTCACGCGTTTCCTCGACCTCTGACTGCGTGTCATAGATATCGTCGGCGACACTTTCGGTCGAGTTCTCGATGCCCTCAATGAGCGTTTCGACTTCCTGAGTTGCGTCGGCGGTCTCACCGGCAAGCGATTTGATTTCGGATGCGACAACAGCAAATCCTTCACCCGCTTCGCCGGCACGCGCAGCCTCAATTGACGCATTGAGGGCGAGCATGTTCGTCTGTTCCGCGATGTCGTTTATCAGGTTCACGACCTCTTCGATTCGCTCGACAGCGTTCTGGAGGTTTGCCACCTCTGAGACAGTTTCGTCAGTCCGGGCTTCAAGCGTAGCCATCTTGTCGACGGCTGTTTCGGCCGCTTTTTCGCCTTCCTGACCCAGTTCTGCGGCCTGCTGTGACTGGGTAGCGACTTCTTCTGATGAGGAGGCGATCTCTTCAATCGTCGCCGATAAGTCGCTCATCTCGCTGCTCGCTTCGTTGATTTTCTCGCTCTGTGTTTCTGTTCCGGCCGAAATCTCTTCAGTGCTCTCCGCGACTTCTGCGCTGGCGGACCGGATATCCGAGGCACCACCCGTGACTTCTGTGCTTTCCGTATCAACCTGCTGTGCAAACGATTGAATCTCGGCAATGACGGTCTGGAGTTCGTCCATCATCGAATTAAACCCCGACCCGATTCTTGCCATCGCATCGTTCTGGCTGTCCGCATCTACCCGGACAGTAAGGTCCCCGGCGGCTGCTCGTTCCATCGCCTGACCGTATGACGTGGCAGTTGATTCAAGCTCCGTGGTCAGCTGCTCGAGCTCCGCCTCGCGTTCCTCAATTTCTGCGCGCGCCTCCTCAGATTCGCGCTGTGCGTCTTTCGCCTGCTTGCGCTGTTCCTCCGCTTTCTGTTTCGCTTTCTCTGCTTCCTGTCGTTTCGTCTCTGCCTCGTCGACCAGTTCCTGCATCTCTGTGACCAGCGAGAGAGTCGCTGTGCCCCCGATTGCGAAGACAGCAACTGTTGCTGTCATCAACGGCCCTGTTGCCAGATTGAACACCTCCTCGTAGATGCCGGCCTTCTCCAGCATAAGGCTGAATGTCCAGACAGCACCAAGCGTGGATGCGAAGCTGAACGTCAGCCAGAAGGCCGATTCAGCCTCCGTGTCTCGATAATTGAGCCAGCCGAGCGCCGTCGCAGCAATAAACCCCAGCGCGCCCAGCCCATCAAAGATAGGTGCAATTCCGACCATCGTTATCCCTCAGTCTTGATCCGGTTTTCCCGACGAAGATAGGCGGCCAGGAAGAAGGTAAGTCCGGCAACACCGATTCCGACGCCGTGCTCAACGAAATTTAGGACGTCACCGAGAACGACCGCTTCAAGATTCGTTGCGACCATGCCAACCACAAGGAGGACATACCCGGCAGTGAACCACCGAGTTTCCTCCCGGTATTGTGAGAGAACGGGTACTAAGCCGATTACTGCAACGAGCAGACCTACAACTTCCAGTGTTCCGAATGGGCCAATGCCAGCCATACCCGGTCAAGCCATTGGATTTAAAAAAGGTTCTCGCCCGAGGCATCAAAATCGATAATAACCGCGCGCTCAGCGTTATATATCCACAATTAGTCACACATAATAACAGTACACAATAACGAGTTCTACACAGGCAAAGAACGGGTTACAGCTTCACTATCCGAAGCGATCTGAAACCATTCCAGTGAGCGGGGAGTGGCAATGCCGGATTAAAAAGGAGGCGGTGTTCTGCGGTTACTGATCGACGTCCATCCACATATCAGATGTTATTTTCGCGTCCGAGTTGTCTGGGTGCGTCATCGTGAGCTGGTCTCCGCCCTCAACTGCGATCAGGTCGACAGTGTTGCTCTCCGTGTGATTCCGCGTCGGGTATGTAAACGGTCGTGACCGCGTCGGCAGGTCGCTGATCGACGGGCACTCCGGCGGCGCAACGACATCGTCAGCGAACCCATCGGTGTGAATCTGTGACTGTGGTTTGTCTCGACCACGTCTATCAAGCCATGCAGAGCATCGCTCCCCAACTGAAATGGTCTCAATGGCTGAGCGCACGCGGTACCTGACCCGGTCCAGAAGCGAGGGCGACGGCACGTCGCCGTCATCCGTGTTGCCCCGGGCACCCCGTGGCTCATCCATGGGTATGAGACTCATGGTCATAGCTAGGGAACCACGGTACAAAACCGTTGTGTCGATCCGGGTTAGAGCTCGATTCGTTCGACGATCTGGTTGCCGTCCTCTCGGGTGTTGAGCGCTACGATGCGGACGTGTTCCTCCAGACCGGAGTCTTTCAGTTTGGCTTTCAGCAGATTATCGACCTGATAGACGCCGGCCGCGTTGTTCATCGCGATTTCAACGAGGACAGGGTAGTCATCGCCCGTGGTCAGCGTCACCGTCTCGATGGCCTGGCTGGAGACGGTGTCGATGCCGCGGCCGCCGCGCTTGTACGGAATCCGCGACCGGCCACGCTCCATGTCCAGCGCGTCAGCGACCCGAACAACGCCGGCTTCCAGCGTCAGCGGGTTTTCTTCGGTGTGGTGGCAGAGAATCGCATGGAGGACCTCACCTTTTATCTGTACCGCCTGACGGATGTCGTAGAACTCCGGGAGGATGTCATCAAGGATGTCGGCCGCAAGCGGAATCGAATAATACGGATGTGAGTCGCGGTGGACGACGTGTCCGATGTCATGCAGCGTCGTTGCGAATGCGATGATGACGGCCTCGTCTGCCTCGTCGAGGCCGTGGTCCGCCGCGCCGTTGAACTCGACGCCCCCCTGCTTGAGGAGGTCGTACAGGCACAGCGCTCGATTTCGGACAATGCCGATGTGTTTCGCGCCGTGGTCGTTGTACCGCTTGCGCGCGACGGGATTGATGTTCTGGGCCTCGAGATACGCTTGAATCTCCTCGTCAGTCGTGATCGTGTCGAGAACCGCGTTCAGTCGTCCGTCCGGGAACGCATGGTCCGCTTCGGGGTCGTAGATACGGCCGCCGGTATCGTCTCTGTCGACGCTCATACGACTACCCAGACGGCCCACCGCGAAAAATCCCCCACCGCTCAGGTGGCGGCGTCGATAACTTCGTCGTAGTCCGGTTCGACACCAGGGTCGTCGCTGACCCAGGCGTACGTGACTTCCTGGTTCTCGTCGATAACGAAGACCGCTCGCTTGGCGACGTTCGGAACGCCGAGTGCCTCGAAGTCCATCGAGATGTCGTAGGCGTCGACTATCTCCCGCCCGGAGTCACTCACGAGGTCGAATTCGAGTCCCAGTTCGTCACGGAACGCGTTCTGTGAGAACGGCGTGTCGATGCTGACGCCGTACAGCGTCGCTCCCGCATCGGTGAGTTCATCCAGTCGGTCCTGGAACGTGTTCATTTCGTGGCTGCAGACGCTGGTGAACGCCCCCGGGAAGAACGCGAGGACGACAGGGCCGTCCGCGACCGCCTCGGACAGTGTTATCTCGTCGATATCGCCATTTGCTATCGGTGCCGTGAAATCGGGCGCAGCGTCGCCGACTGATACCATAGTGGCGACCTGGGTCGTGGCAGGTAAAACCCTTTCCGACCCGGGCGAGTACAGCGGCTGTCAGAACTGTGCGAACTTCGCCGTGACCTCGTCGATCCACTCCGGGAGCTCGCGGTCCGCGAGTGTCCCGTCTGCGTCCCGGGTCGTGACGACATCCGCAATCTCGCCCTCGCGCGTGATATCGAGCCGCCACACCCCATCGGCCTCAATGTCGACCCGAACGACGTCCTCCCCGACGGGTTTGATCGGTCGAATCGTTACCTCCTGTCCGCTCCTGACTTCCATCGTGTGGCTATCAGCCGGCATCTGGTATCTCTGAGCGCCCGACAGTAGTTATATCCCCGGGCGGCGGAGTCCGCTGCTCACGGTGTGGTCTCGCTGTTGAGTTCCCAGCCCATCGAGATGGAACAGTCGGAAACCTGGTGCCTCGTGGCGCTCCGTCCGATCCACAACCCCCTGACGTCGGGCCTCGTCGGCAGTCCCCGGCGAGGCCACTGCCACAGGCTGCTCAAGTCTGTCTCAGTTGTGTTCTCGTTTTGTTGCCAAGAGGCCGATACAGCGCCCCAACACAGTCCCGACAGCGGTGAATCACCCAGCAGGCCATCCTGAGCAAAAAGGTTATAATAGCAACCACGTAACCTTCGGACACAATGTTAGGGACATCCGGAGTACTGTTCCCGGGAATGCCCGGGACGACGGAGATGATGGTCATCCTCCTCATCGCCGTCCTGCTGTTCGGGGCGAACAAGATTCCAAAACTGGCGCGGTCGACCGGCGAAGCCATGGGCGAGTTCCAGAAGGGGCGAGAAGAAGTCGAACAGGAACTCGAAGAGATGCGTGAGGGCGGCGCTGCAGAAGGGACCGACGCGTCCACTGTGGACTCGACCGAGTCGACCGAGACGGCGACGGAAACCGAGACGTAATCTCGACCACTTCTCCGTTTTCAGCGGGCGCTAGTGATAACGAAAGGATTTTTCGCCGGTCAATCAACCACTCGGTAGGGCGTGTGGCCTAGTGGACCAGGGCGAGGGGTTCCTAACCCCTAGAACGCGGGTTCGAATCCCGCCACGCCCG
The DNA here is from genome assembly GCF_003665985.1 of Haloarcula sp. Atlit-47R. Lineage (NCBI taxonomy): Archaea > Methanobacteriati > Methanobacteriota > Halobacteria > Halobacteriales > Haloarculaceae > Haloarcula > Haloarcula sp. Atlit-47R. Next base: position 64,766 of record NZ_QPLQ01000002.1, read on the forward strand.
CTTCAGCACAGCATACTCCAGAACCGCTTGCGGGCGAGGGGATGCTTATAAATCGTGTCGCTCCACGTATGGGTGAACACGACTTTTCGCGGGTTGGCCACGGCGCTGTCATGCGGTCTCCCAGAACCGTCGCGACTGAACCACAAAAATCTGGGGAAGGTGACTGTCGAGATCGCGCCCGAGAACTCGGTGTCCTTTCGCTACTGATTCCGTTCGTGTTCGAGTAGTGCCTCCAGCCGCTTCACCACTTCTTTCTCGCTGATTGTTTCGTCGTCGCGGTCGACGGCTTTCCCGACCAGTTTCGCCGTTGCTACGTCAACGAGGCTGACGGTGATGTCCGGGTTGTCTATCGGCTTGAGGTGGACGCGCACACCGATGCTTAGTTCGTCACGCACGAGTGCGCCTTCCTGTTCGATGCGACGGATCGCTTCTTGGATGGCCACCTCGTACTCGGGCATGTCCGCGTTCGGCTTCCACTCGTTGTATTCGTCGCGGGTGTAGCGTGGTTGGTCTTTGTCTCGATTCGACTCGTTCTGCTCCGGTTCTATTCCACTCATTTTCGAAGCGTAGTGTGTTGACTCTCTTTGATAATAAGGACTAACGCAGAAGTATTATTAGGGACTCTAAGCCACTTTACGCCTTCCTGAAGTGGAATAGGGAGGTAACAAATAAGTGGTGTTTGGTTGATGTCTATCCCATGAACGTCGAAGACCGCTACCGCTACCTCATCGACGAAGACCGTATCGAACTGAAGCCGAGTTGTGAACCGGCGAAGAAGATCGATTCGCTGGCCGAACGTTGGATGGCCATCAAAGCAGAGTACCCTACCGAAGTGGTCCGGTCGCCGTTGAACGACTTGACTGATGGGTTGGACTCCGAGGAAATCAAGGGTTGCACCGCGAGACATGGACGGTTTCGGTTCCGCGAGTCCCAGCACTTCGCCAACCTATGGCTCAACGGTGAACAAGAGTACGGGGAGCGACGCTACGGGCTGGTCGTACTCAGGCCTGATGGAGATGACTACGATGTGGTGGACGACGCGGTCGTGCCGGTCGGTGAGGTTCACACGGTAGCTTCGGCGCTGTACGGATGGACGGAGCGGGGCGATGGTGAGCGGGAGCTAGCCCTACCGTGGCAGCGTACTCCGTGGCTTCAGGGGTGTCGAAGAAAACGGCGTGTGAGGTAAGCAGTCTCACGATGTCGGGGTCGTAGGGTGGGTGGCACGACCCAATATTCTGTAGTCGGTAGTCCCGTATAACGGCCGGTTCTGGAGGCAGCCCGAGCAGCTTCGGTTTTCGCGCCAAAACTCACAAGCCCGAGTGACGTAAAAGGCGGCAATATTTACTTGTAAATGATGGTACTAGATAACATCATCGACCTTCGAAACGTCTCCCTCGACGAGGCGGTGCTGTCCACCGTTTTCACGGTGGCTGCGCTGGCTCAGTTCGGGGCCGCAACGATCAGCCTCTCCTTGTTCGCTGACATCAGCATGGGTGAGGTACTCTTCAGTCTCGCGGGTGGTAGTATTACCCTCGCAACCGTGCTTGGTACAGGTGTCTTCGCGTACAACGTCGGCACCTCTAATTTCACGTTGAGCGACCTCCAGCGCCTCCCCACGGTTGAGCAATTCATTCTTGTCTCGGGTGTTGGACTCATGGTCCTGACCCCGTTCGTGGGTGAAGTGAATGCGTTCGTAACTGGCGCTGATTGGCAGACAGCGGTGTCGCTCGTTGATGCGACCGCCGCGTACGGCATCGTCGCGAAGTACAACTAACCAAGGTGAATAAAATATGAATCGAAACACATTATTGAAAGCCCTCAGCGTGGTGATGGCGATTCTTGTCGTCACCACCGTTGGCGTGCCGTTCGTCGGGTACGAAAACGACCCGATTGAGCAGCACAGCCCGGTCGGTGAAGCCGACGCAATCGCGGTCACGACCGCCGTCGCTATCGGTGTCGTGGGTGCTGCCGTCGGCGGCGCCGCTGTCGGTGGCTACATACTCGGGTCTGAAGAGCGGAACTCGTCCGCGTATAGCGACTCAGAGTTCCGGCGCTTGATCGCGCAAGACGCCTACTCAATGCAGCAGGAGCAGGAGAACTACATCACAGACTCGCAGAACGCGCTCGAACTCAGTCGGGCGAACGCGCTGCGGGAGGCTCGGTTGACGTACCTCCAAGAGCGTGCCAACGGGGCAACACACAGCGAGGCTACGACAGCCGCTAAGAACCGTGTAGACGGACTCTACGCCGCGCAGCAGAAGCAACTCCTCAAGAAGTACGAGACACAGATCGTCTCCGGTGGCGGCATCGAAGCGATGGAGACCGAGACAGACAACCTCGGTCGTGAAGGTGATGTGCGGTACTACCGCTCCGATACCAGCAGTTCGTACAATGACATCACATTCGGGAACGCGACGATGACCCTCGCAAACGGGACAAATGTCACTTACAGTACCTATGAGGGCGTTGAAATCGACCCCGATACGACCACAATGGACGAAGGCGTCCGAGTGGAGGTCCTCGATCCGGATACGTCGTCGTACGTAACTGCGCTGGACAATGGCCAATATGTCAATGTGATGACCAGCATCAGCACGCAGCGCGATAGCGTGCAATCGACGCTTGGAAGCGCGAGTTCAGGCTACCTCGCTGACCTCGATGTCGCGCTGTCCAACAACTCGTACAACGCGACTGACCTGATCAGCGCCTACGATCCGGTCCCGGTCAACGAGACCACGAGCGACCCGCAGGACTACTATAACCGTGTCCTCGGCGTGAACATGGACGGTCCCGGTGCTGACACGACCGTTGTCATCGAGTGGACTGATTCCAACAACAACACGCAGACCGCTCAAGGGCAGTTGTACACGTCGTGGACGCCGAACACCACGGACGGTTCCGGTAACGCCACGTGGCAGTCCGGTGAGACGTACAACGGCTCTAGCGGACTGACGTACTTCGTAACCGACACGGGTGAACTCCACCGTATCGACGGTGAATTCACCATCAGCACGCTCCAGCAGACCGACGGAACCGAAGTGCAGTCCGTCGGACACGAGTCCGTTCAGGTCAACACCAGCGATACGAGCGACCTGAAGGCTGAAATGGACCGCCTGAACGAGCGGATTGATCAGTTGCAGGAGCAGCGTCAGGGTTCGGGCATTATCCCCGGCTTCGGTGGCTTCGACCTTGGTGGCAACGGTAGTATCGTCATTATTCTCGCGCTTGCAGGGGCAGCGGTGCTCCTGCTTGGCGGTGGGGGTGGCGGTGTCGTTGCTAGTCGCCGGTTCCTCGACTAACCAATCACGTGTAGCGGCACGTCACGCCGCTGAACCGCCCCTTGGACGGGTTTGGCCGGGTTCGATTCCCGGCGGCGGCTTGCGGTATGCGACCAGAACGAATAGCACAGCAGCTAACCGAATGCCCGGATTGCGACCATTGCCTGCCGTACGTCCCGACAGGGACTCGGCGGGTGGTCTGCGACTCGTGCGGGTACTGCTTCTACATTTACGGTGAACATGATGAATAGTATTTCAACTACCTACGGCGCTTTCGTTGCTGTCTTACTCGTGGTGAGTGTCCTGACATCGACGGCTGGTGTTGGCGTCGTCGCGGCATCGGTGACGACCGACCCGGGGGACCATTACTACCAGCAACAGGAGTCCCCGGACGGAAACACGACCGAGACACCAACCTCAACGCCTACATCAGAAGGGGGTGACTCGGCCAATTCAGACGACTCGAACACTACCAACGATCCCAGTAACTGGTCGAAGGCCCGTATCCTGTCGATTGTGGACGATCAAATCAGCCGCCATAGCACGATTGACGTGGACTCAATGGAGACGTGGTATCTCGACAACCAAGACCAGTTTAGCGACGTGGAGCAACGGTACGTTGAAGCGTGGATAGACTGGTATGAGACCGGCGAGAAGCCCGGTGAGGGCCTTCATCCATCACTCATCACAGAGGCAGAGAACGAGTTGCAGAACGCCTCACAGAACTCTCAGAACGCCTACGGATTGATTGATGGGAGTAACATCACGGCCAGCGATCTCGACCGCGAAGGTACACGCATCACATCCGACGTGGAGGTTGTTGCGTGGAGTTTCGACGAGAGCGACAATGCGTGGACGGGCATCATCCGTGTCAGCGGTGGGACCACGGAGAGCGTCCAGTACGTTGACTTCGGCAGCATGGCGTCAACAGGCCGTTACACGGCTCAATCCGTTGAACTGGAGCCGGGTACGCACACGATTCGACTCCCGGCAGGTGAGTTCGAAGGCATCCAACTCATCACTCTCGCTTCGGGGGATACTGGTGTCGTCCTTCGAGAGATCGAGCCACCGTTCCTGAGCGATATGCGTTCCGAGTACCTGTGGATTGTGCTCGTCAGCGGGTCGGCTGGGATGGCGTTGTTCGCGCTACAATGGTTCCTCGGTCGGGAGCAGATTTTCCAGCGATTCCGACCGGCAGCCGCTCTTATTGCCGGTCAAGTTGAGCGCGAGAGCCTGCTAAACCGGTTCACCGACAGTCAGAAAGAACCGGAGGAGTACGACGACGGTCTGAGGGGCTTGTTCCAAAGGTACGCAAACATCCGTAGTGTCGTCGTGAACGCGGTCAAACTTGGGGCCATCCTGTACCTCGTGGACATGGTTGGGTTGATTGCGTTGCCGTTGCCCGATATTGGCGACCAAGCGAAACTCGTGATTGGGTCTATCCTGTTCGCCATGATCTTCTTCGGTCCGGCGCTGCTGAAGCCGATTCTTCGAGCGGCGTACAACCCTTCACTCGAAAAAATCCAAGTGCTGGACGAGACCGGCAGGAAGGTGGCCGGGTATTGGGCACGCAAGGGGACGTTCTCCGAGGACTACCAGTACGACCGCTACCCACCCACTCGGGACACGGAAACAGGCGACACGGCGTATCTCGTTCAGTCTATCAACCGTGGTGAACAACGTGTCGAAGCGGCGTTCGACTGGCAGGTCGAGACTGTCGAAGACATCGAGGGAATCGAACGTGAGCAAGTCGAGTACATCAACGGCCAACTCATCGGCATCGACCAGATTCTGGCCGACCGGAAGAAGGCCGCGATGGTGATCAAGGATATGCTCACGGAGGCGAAGAACGGCAAGCAGTTGCGGTCTGCCTTCCCGTTCGTCAGAGCACGGACAGCACTCGACGAAGCCAAGAACATCGCTATTGGACTGAATCGTGCGGTGTCCGGTGATTCCGTCGAAGCCATCCTCGACGATATGATTGACTCCTACGAATCCAAGGAGGACGAACTGGAAGACCAGTTCGCTCGTGAAACCGATCTCGACGGCGACCTTGACGATTACGCGGGCGAACTTACGCGAGGCAACCGTGGGGGTGACGCCGAAGAATCCGCAGACAACGCGGGTGATTCCGATGAGTGACAATAGCGACGGGCTAAATGAAGCGTTCCTACGCGAAAAGCTGGAGCGCGACCGTGAGAACAACGAGGCGGCCCCGCACCCAATTCTCGGAGAGATAGACGATCCAGTTGCCCGGTCAGCCGTTGCGAAAATCATCACTGCTTACGATGAAGGGATTGCGGACGACTACCGTGACTTCGAAGAAACACCACTCTACCGTCTCATCAAGAGTCACGGCTCCGGGATGGCCATGGCTCGTGACGTGGAGGAGGGCAACCTGAGCCGGATTTCGTACCGGAAGGGCGCTCCGTCCAGCAGCGTCGAGACGTACGGTATGGATGCGCTCATGAGCGAGATGATGCAGCCTGCGCACTCGATGCTGGTCATCGGGGCGAAGGGGAGTGGGAAGACCGATTTCGTGGAGCGCGTTATCAGCGAATTGTACGGGAATGGCCTTGATGTCTGGCAGAACGTCCCAGTGAACCACTCCGACAGCGAGTTCGGCGAAACACTCTCCAGCCTGCTTGAATTCGCCAAACAGCCCGGTGACCGCGTGGCTGTTGTAGACGAGTTCTCGACGAAGGGGACCGGCTACGCCGGAAGCGGGGCCATCGACGTAGAACAGGCCCTGCAGAAGACAATCAACGCCTTCAGGAAGAACCCGGACGGAAGCACTCGGACGATCTGGATTGGCCACCGTGGTCACGCCGACGTTCACCCGATTGTGCGTGAGAACGTGCAGTTGGTAGTGAAGAAAGCGGGGAAAGGGTCGAAAAAGAAGCGGGCCATCGTGTACCGGTCAGACGAACGAAACAGCGCGTGGGAGCAGTACGAGGACGACAACAAGTGGTTCGTGTTGAAGGACATCCCGCAGTCGCCGCGTCGATGGCGGGCTGACACCGACTACTTCGCTAACTTTGTCTGGGACCTTGACGACCCCGCGAAGCAGATTCAACGCGGCCAACTCATTGACGGCTGGGAGGCGTTCCAAGAGGACGCAGACGGCTCTGAGAACGATTCTTCACCAATCCACGACCGATGTCAGGGTGAGAAGGAGAACGGGAACAGGTGCGGTATCACGGACCCGTCACGGCTCGGCCCGAATGGGTATTGTCAGTATCATCGTGACCAGCACGATCCTGACGGCGGTGAGTAGGGGGTCGCGTACGCACGTGCGGGCGCTCAGCCGCGATTGGAAGGGGGGTGTGGGGGTGTGGGTACTAGTCCTCTATAGGTGGCCGAACATCACGGCCTCTGACATCGACTTCCTCACCATTGTCAAGCTCAACCGTGTAGAGTGTCGAGTCCACGTCACGGCCCGTCGCTTGCCCTGCATCATCCTCAAAGACCGACTGGATGACACCGTGTTGGCCGTGTAGGTGGTGATCCGGGTCCGTTTCGTCTGGGATGTCGATCCTAATGCAGTCGCCGGTGTCGAAACTGGTCATAGTTCACGATGGAACCAGTGCAATTATACGTATTTCGTCGAAGAGTGACACATGCCTATCCGTCAACGTCGTCCACCAACGGACGACTTCGTGGAGGAGTTCCAGTCTACTGTCATCCCTTCTGCGATACCCAACGAGATGTTCATTGACTACGAGCGTATCGAAGACAAACTGGACGCTAACCGGAACCGCATTCGGTCGGTTCAATCATGGAGCGGGTTGTCACGTGCTGAATTCGAGACCGAGATTACGGGCACACTCATGGATACGAACGAGACCCGTGAGTGGATTGACTTCCTGTTTGAACTCGTTGGTGAGACCGGGATACGGTACTCTTCGGCAGAAGGGACGTGGAAGTTCCACTCGTACAAGAAGGATATTGACTCCGGGAACCGTGACGCTGCGGCAGAACTCGCCGAACTACTCTGCGACATCGACCTTCAGCAGATCGTTGACGACACTGACAGGATCGAATCACACTATCGTGGGCTACTGGTAGGATTGGAACCGAACAAACGCAAGAACCGACAAGGAACCGGATTTGAGGCACTAGTCGAAGAACGTCTGAATACTGTAGTCGGTGAACTTGAGGACGACGGGTTCGATGTCTCGTATAAGAAGGAGTACGTGACCGCGTACAAAGACGACACCGGACAGGAAAAGAAGGTAGACTATGCACTGTTCGAGGACGGCGAGCTTCGCCTGACTGTGGAAGCGAACGCATACAAGAGCAGGGGGTCGAAACCGTCTGAAATCCGTCGGTCCTACAACCACGTAGGTGGGAGGATGTACAACGATGGTGTCGCCTTTACATGGGTGACGGATGGACAAGCATGGGACGGGCCGCTGTCGAACGTTTTGCGACAGAGCTACGACGATCTGACCGACATCTACAATCTCCACATGATGGACGACGAGTGGATGGATGATGTGCTGAGATTCTTTCACACGGGCGAGGTATAGGGTACGATGAGTCGCACGGTCAATATCGAGGTGTACTGCGACGTTGGTCATAGTGATGAACCTGAAGTGTTCGGGGTGGCCAGCGAGCACCGTGCAGACTTACCTAAACCGTTCGACGCGCCACTTCAGGAATGGGTGCGGGAGAACTTCAGCGGGATAGAGAAGGGTGACTCGATCCCGGAAGCAGGCGTGATGGAGTACGAACCGGACGGTGAAATTATTGAGTTCCGGAAAACAGCTAACAGTCAGTAGTTGCCGAGCTTCATCTGGCCCGAGGAATCTCGCTTCTCTTCTGGGACGTTCGTGACGATGATTTCGTCCACTTCGTCCCTGTTGTCTGCATCGCTGTTAATCGAGCGTGTCGCGCCCTCAACAGCCACGTCGAACCCCTCCCCGTCGTAGAAATCGTACATGACACCGCTGTTGCTCAGAACGACGTAGACACCCATCTCATCCAATTCTTTAGCCGTGTCCAGTAGTCGTTCTTGGTCCTCTTTTCCGAACCCATCTGCGGAATACTCAGCAAAGTTAGCGGTCGGACTCATCGGCTGGTACGGCGGGTCAAAATACACGAGGTCGCGTTCCTCTGCGGCGTTCAGAACGTACTCAAAATCGTCGTTGTGTATTTCAGTGTCATTGAGGACCGTGCTGGCCGCCCGTATCTGCTCACTCCTGACCCAATCCGGGTCCGCGTACCGTCCGATGGGAACGTTGAACTCGCCGCTACTGTTCTCCCGGTAGAGGCCGTTGAAGCACGTCCGGTTAAGATAGAGGAGGAGCGCCGCTTCTTCCAGTTCACCGTGCTCACGGTCTCTCGGGCGACGGTTGAACAACTCCCGGTGTTGGTAGTAGTAATTCTTCTCGTCGGCGTGGTCCTTTCCGGAGTCGGGGTCGGATTCCGGGTCCTCAAACGCCCGCAGTAAGTCGATTAGGTCTTCCGGGTGGTCTCGAACCTGCTCGTAAAAATTGACTAGTCGGGGGTTTGTGTCGTTGATAGTGCCGTCTACCGGTTCAAGGTCGAAGAACACCGCCCCGCCACCAAAGAAGGGTTCGTGGTAGTGTTGATACTCGGTCGGGAAGCGTGAGTAGAGTTCATCGAGTAATTGACGCTTGCCTCCTGCCCACTTGAGGACCGGGTTGACCATGTTATGATTGAATCGCTCCTAATGGGTTATAGTCCTTCACACTCGGTGTTTGAGAGCAGCCTGAGCAGCCCCGGACATATCCACTTACGGGAAACATCCCTACCTAAGAGTGCATCATGCCCCGACCGCACTCGAACGGTACTGGAGCTGACCCGAGTGTATAGCTGGAAGCCGCCACCAAGCAAGCGGCCCCAATAGAAGCCGTCCATCATGTTTTGGTCGTTGGTTGCGGTCTCTTTCCGGGGGTCATTCCCCCGATTGTGGTCTACTCGTTCAGAAGTTCTGACTCTACGATGCGTTCCAAGCGTTCAACCCGATCCTCTAATGTGTCCTCCGACTCCCAGCGGAGATAGTCCAGATGCTCTTCTGCGTCGTCGGTGGCCGCCATAATCTTGACTGGTTGGAGTGGGCCATCATTCTGCTGTTGGCCGACTTCGATTAATCCGGCTTCCTTCAGTCGTTTCCGGCTTCTGGATAGTTGGCTTCGATGCTGAATCACCGTCAAGTATTCCATTACTTCCGTGCTCGTCATGCCACGGGAAGCGTTGTGAAATTGCGGGTTCTCTTCTATCAATACAGTCAGAAGTTCACACTCATGCGGACGGAGTTCAACCCCGTTCCATTCTCTTGTATCAGTCATCAATCACGAGTAAGAACCGAGTCTTAAAGCACCTGCTCCGGAACAAACCCCGGAACACACAACCGTGCAGTTACCGGGACGAACTGTCACGTCTATACTATAGATTCAGCCCCGTATAGCGGTTACATCATAACAGCAGAGAATACAGCAGAAAGAATCAGCAGAAGAAGACTCCTCAGTAAGCTAAAAAGAAAAAACTGGAACCCCGGTGTCCCGATTAGAGGTATCCCGGGTCAAACACTGGCCCACCACGAGGCTGCCAGATACATGTCTCGATATCATCGATCTCGGTCATACAATCCGTACACCCAATCCTCCATGTGAGGGTCATGATGTCCGTATCAATCCGGTCTGTGCCAGTCAATCCAATCACGACTGGTGACCCGCACTCCGGGCACCGGTCTGTGTCTGGTAGGGTATCAGCGTCGAAATCCCGAAGGAAGTCAATCAAGTCCAGCATCGCCGTGGTGTGCTGGACTCCGCGAATCTCGTCGGGGAGGTCAAGGGATTGGATGGTTTCGGTTACTTTGTCGTGCTCTTCGTCTGTTACTTCGGTCTCGAATTTTGGTTCGTAGTGCATTGTTAGTATAGTCGGTGTTTTGCGCGTCGTGTCTCGGTCTCAGTGTGCAGTTCAGCGTCGCAACCCCGGCAGTAGACAGTCACGTTGATAGTGGTCGTGTCGATGCCGTGGTAGGTCTCTTCAACCGCGTAGGTTCCGGTCGACTCAGGACAGTCTGGACAGGTCATCGGCCATCACCTGCGCAGACCCCGGTTTCGCGGTCTGGGAGGTCTCCGGGCCGGACGTGTAGCGTTCCCAGTCGGCCACAAGAGATGCATTCGAATGTATCGATGCACTCCCGGTCAGATACGGCCTTGAACGCCGTCTGTTCAAGGACACCGCCGCAGTACGCGCAACTCATTCACGACCACCCACCTCCGTGGTCGTTGTTGGCCGGTACACGTCGACGGCCTGAACGTCAGGGCCGACGATGGCCAACAGGTACTCAGAATCCTCCTCTCGAAACACCCACTTGTCGAGTGGTGCGTCAGCCGGAACGTCGAGTTTGATACAACGGTGACTTGCCGCGATTACGTCGGCTGGGACCACGTTCAAGTGGTCGTCACGGTACGTGCTGATGACCACCCTGTCGCCGGGTCGAAGGTCCTCTGTGCGGTCGCTCACGTACTCGTTGTACTGCTCTGGTTCCGAGTCTTCGACGGGTTGCTCGGTGGCCACGCCGCCGTCCCCCCGAAGTTCGTTACCGGTCTGGAACGCCGCTCGTTCGTGCTTCTGTGCGTACGTGAGGTGACTGTCGCCGAGTTGCTGGAGATTGTTGAACTCGTGTTCGACGCCACCCTCAGAGCGAGTGATACGCTGGATGTGACCCGACACGGAGCAGTCGCCCTGACATCGGTAGTGGACGTTCACCCTCTGTTCGATCCGGTGTGCGTACGCGGTGTCCCGCGTCACGTCGCCGCCGCAAACTGTGCATCGCAGATGGCCGGGGCGGATTTCGCCTGCGACCACGTTCTCGATTCTTTGCAGATTTTCTTCTTCTGTCATATTTTTCTGTGGGCCTCGCGGCCCGAGCTAGATAGATTTGATAGAGGACGTGAGACCGACTTAGTCGCCTGCTGGCACGATACGACCCACACGACCGCTGTCGTCCATGATGGTCACAGACCCGTTGCGAACGCTCGTGACGTGGATGTCTGGCATCCATAGCGCAGTAACATCCGTCGTGTAGTCGGGCATGTCAACGCATTCGTCTACGTCTACTGGGATGCGGTCCAGCACAGTGTATGAGTCGTCTACGGCCACTAATTCGCCGTTTGAGTCGTCCCAGACGAGTCCGTGGCCAAACACGGGTTGCTGGATCAGCACGATGTCGCCGGTTGTGGCGTCGTCGTACTGCACGACTGTTGTCGGTTCAATTTGTTCTACACCTCCCTCAGATTTTGATTCTGTCATGTATAGAGTTAAACGATGTATCCATATAAACTTAACTCAGTTACTAAGGTTCTAAACAATCTGGTTAAGTCATTTATACGTGCGCGTCCAAGATAGAGTATGTCCGAAAAACAGGATGAAAAAGAAGAGAACAAACGAGTAAACAGAGTCCTTGCGACCGACCGGGAGATAGAGGTCCTGCAGGGTCGAGGCAGCGACAATCACCGTTACGTCGTCAGGTCAAAAATCCGCGACAGAATCGCCCGACTCAAAGAAGAAATGGAAGCGTTAGAGGCAGTCGCCCCCGACCTCCACGGCGAAACACAAGACGTGTTACAGGACGATCTTGAACAACGGCTTGCGACGCTGGAGAACCGATTCGAAGCGTACGACCTCGACTGAGTCCACTCTATCTGTTTTAGCTGCTGGCCACAGTCTCGGGCAGCCCTTTTGTTCACCAGACATCAATATTCTGACAAGGGTGTGCTGGAACATCCGTTCTCGCACAGTCTGTGCGAGTCACGGGGTCATTTATATCAACCCCGACCTGTGCAGTCACCCGCCCCTCAAACCATGATAATCTGCTATTGCCGCGTCAGCACCGAGGACCAAAACCCCCAACGACAAATCGAATCGACAACCAACTACGCACAAGACCAACTCGGCGCTCAACTCGCTGACATCGAAGTCAAACGCGACAAGTCCACGGGGACCAACACAGACCGCTCAGGCTACCGCGAGACGATGGAACTCGTCGAATCCGGTGAAGTGGACGCAGTAGTCACACACGCCGTCTCACGCATCTCTCGCTCCATCAGAGACCTCGACGCCACCGTTGAGCGCGTGGTCCGTGAGAATGACACCGAACTCCACATCGTGAAGGAGCGGTTTGAGCTTGTTCCGGGTGAACGGGACCCCTTCCAAGATGCCATGCTGCGTCTCATGGGTGTGTTCGCTCAGTTAGAAGCCGAGTTGGCTCAACAGCGAACCAAGGAAGGAATTGCAGTCCGCCGTCAGAACCCTGACTACCATCACGGACCTGCTCCCCTTGGGTTCAATAAGGATAGCGGAGAGCTTGTCCCAACTGATCAATTCGACCGGGTTGCGACGGTGCTCTCTCTCGTTCAGGACGGGTCACTCTCAAAACGAGCCGCTGCCGATGAACTGAACACCAGCCGCAAAAGCATTTACCGCGCACTCGACTCGCCTGCACTATACGGTCTGCGCCACGGTGGTGATAATGCGTAAAGAGATAGATACAGAACCGCGAGACCGCCTTTGCAGCGCATTCGACGGGAGTGGTGGTTGGAGCGATCACCGTGTCGAACTCGGTCTTGTTCAAGAACTTCTCGACTGCGGTATCATTCAATTAGGAACTCATCAACACCACACCCGTGCCATCAGCGAAGGTGAGGTCACCGACCATCGGAAGTACGCACCAAGCGCACCGGGATACTCCGGTCACGAAAATCCCCGCCATACCCGGTTGAAGCTCCAAACCGCAGACTTCCTTGAACAGTCCGGGCACACAATCAACCGGTGGTGGAACCCATCAGGGACACCCGAGAAAACCCCTACACTCTGCGGTTCAATTGAACCGAAGGTCTGGTTTGGTTATGCCGATGTCGGGTGCGAAGACTGTCACACGTACACAGAAGCCGGTCTCACACAGGGACGAAAACTGATTGAGGCGTTCGGTATCGATAGTCGATACAGTACCTTCGGGAAGTATGCCCCTTCACATCAGGACACAACGCTGTATCTTGTACCGTATAGCCAGAATCCCGAAGACACCAACGAGATCACCCTATACAGTCTGGAGTTAGTCGGTGACCCTTTGCAACACGAGAAAATCGAGGCGTGGTGAAGAGTTCTACTTCGACGAGATGGGCGGCGCTACCCTCTGAATCCAGCACTTGCGGGCAGCCCTTATACCCTCGTAACTTCTAGTTTTTGACATGGAAGTACCAGAAGAAATAGACATACAAGACGTAACCGACGACATCCACCCGTGCCCCGAGTGCGGGGACGTACCGCTCATGGCGGCTATGACGACTGAGACACCGTTTAACTGCCAATGCGGGTACGAGATCGCCGTCCACCCATTCGAGGACTACATCGAAGCACAACGCGACGCACTCACGGGTGAGAACGATGAGTGAAGCGTGTCCCGAGTGCGGCCACCCGCACGTCACGCTATACATCCGATCACGAGACTACCCCGATGAGTGGGGTCAAGCGCAAGTCCTCAGATGTCCGTCCTGCCGCGAGTATTGGACGGACCGATCTCAGTACGGCCCCGAAGTTCATGACCTCGTGTCAGGTGGGGGCGATGTCTGAGCCGGTCATGTGCCCGACATGCAACCGGGACATGATGTACCGCATGACATGGGAACCCACCCCCCGATGGCCGACGTACTCGTGCGGCAACTGCGGCACACGACGCCGCGAATTGCCCGAGCACATCATTTATCGGGTGTTATGGTCATGACCCGACGACTAGATGAACCGATCCCGCCCGGTCTGAACCCCGGCATCATCGGCGGCGGGACCATCAGCGACGAACGCTGCCCCGACTGCCACGGCCTGTTGATGCGGCACGAAACCACCGGATACATCTCCGGTTGGGACTGCCCACATTGCGGCTTCTTGACCCTGACTACCCGCGACACGCTTTGACCGCGTAGTCCCACGAGTCGTTTATACTTGTCAGGCAGGTAGATAGAATACGGGGAAAAATCCCCGGCCAACCGAACGGAACCTGTTCGATCCTACTCGCGGGCCTCCGCCCCGAGTTTCCACTCCTACTCCCCTTCACCAGCTTCATCCCCGAATTCCTGTTCGAAGTGCCAGTCCTGTCCGGTGTAATCGCGTGGCGGCGCTCGAATATCCCGACCAACCCCCGGAGTCACGTCGATATTTTCCGACGCAGACGGACATTCACCATTCACCCACCCGAACGCCCGCATCCCGTCACGAATCTTAGCCGGGTCACCGCCAGTCACGTCAACGATCTCTCCCGGCGTTGGCAGGTCGTGTTCGTCGTCGCCCATACAGCACGCTTCGTGAGCCACGTCCAAAATTGTCGAGTACCGAACACGGAACAGGCGCAACACGTAGTCGAACCTGAACGCCCGCCCGTGTGTGGGCACGTACAGGCCACGGTCGATAGCAACCCGATTCTCGCGGTCGCACAGACGTTTTGTTCCCAGTCGGGTGTCAGGCGTCACGCTCAACCAGTTGTCGCTCACAACTCACGTCAGCCAACCAGTCGTGTTACCGTCGAGTGTCCACCCCCGAAACCATGCAACAGCGTCGTGACCGGTCGTAGGGGTGTCCATCCCTATCCACCCTTCTGGACACCCCCGAAACAGCCGTTAGAGTCGCTGTGTCGGTTGTCAACGGGAGAATTGACGTTGGCCGTCGGAAGAAAGGTCGCCACCTCTTCTCGCTGAAGAATCCGAAGGGGTGGGGGGAGGGGTGCGGCGTCGGGTCGGTGAACCGACCCATCCTTGCACCAAAAGAGTGGCTTACGGTATCTTAGAGTTATATGTATATAAGTGTTTATGTTTATTGCGTTACTTCAAGTAACGTATGTGTGTAATCAACCGGACGTGTTCCGGGAACGGCACCGGACGGCAACACGTCAACCTGCCCAAGCGTCCCCGACTCCAACGACCACCCCCACCCATCGAGTTCGTCAACGAGAAGAGACGGGCGACTACCTTTAGCGTCCAAAGCGCGAAAACCCAGTTAACACCGGCCTCAAGCTGTCTATCGGCTGAATAACGGGTGTCCACCTACCCGTCCATCCCTATCCATCCCTGACCAGACACGGCTGTCCCCCTACCCCCCCACCCTTCCGTTTTCTGAGCGAAGAGAGTCGACAGCCTTTCTGTTCGACCGTGCTCCCTATTCTGCTGATAACGTGTGTCTCACGGCCTCAAACCCTCAAATAGTGGGTGTCCACATGTGGTGTCCATCCCTATCCACCCCTACGCGGTTAGTCCTGACAGATACCACACCAAATTAGGGAAAGAAAACGATCTATTTTTGGACTGATGCCCGCAATCTCCGCCTTCAAACCGCCTTCTGGCTGAATATTGCGGATTAGGGGGTGTCCAGTCTCCCGAGTGATATATACGTGTGAGGTGTCAAGTAAGAGTAAGAATGTCACGAACAAGCATCGACGAGGATACGAAAGAAGTCATTGACCACATCTACGACGAGTACGACTACGAATCGAAGAAGGAGTTCATGCACGAGATTTTCGTCGAACACATCGGCGACATCGACATGCGCGAGCACGAGTCAGACTACGACAACCCTGTCGAGGTCCTGTTGGACGGCGCTCACGTGAATGGGGGAAAGTCGGGCGGTATCGACCCTGCCGAATACGATCCTGATGAAGAAATCATCGGGACGCTGGACACCGACACCATCCGTCGAATAATCGTCAAGCCAGACGCCCAAATCAACCCTGACCACGTCAGCAAAAAGCCGCGTGACCGTGTTGAGAAGCGCCAACTGCTCGGAGCGATGATCCGCTATCGCTACCCTGAGGGCAAAATCCGCAAGCGGCTCATTGAGGACTTCGTTGAGCAACAGTTTGGCCAGTCTGACCAGATGGCCGACTATATCCGAGAGACCATGGAACACGAGTTGTTCGAACTCAAGGACGACGGTGTGATGACTGCCGATCCGAAGCGTGCTGCCGCTGTCTTGCACGCTCATCTTGACGATCTGGAGCCTAAGTTGGTGAACGGGGATGTCGTGTATACCAGTCAGCACCGGTGGGCAGTCCAGACTGTCGAGGCGTTAGCACCGTTCCGCGACGACTACAAGTTGGTGGGCGGTGCTATCGAGCGGTGGAATAGTATCGTTGAACGGCTTGAAGCCGATGAAATTGGGCGGGGTGATGACCTTGACCAAGATATTATGCGGACGTTCTAAACTCACCTCTCTTTTTTTCGCGGTCCTGTTCCGCCGTAGGAGCACGGTGTTTGTACCCGACATCTGACGAGACAACATCGGCTGAAGACGGATAAGGGACTGTATCAGACGCTAGGAGCAGCCTCGCGATGATGCAGCCATCAACGCCGACCCATATACGTTCGTGTGTTCAACTGGGAGCAGCCTATGTCCAATCTATCGCCTGCAGAGTACGCGGATCGCGGCTTCCCGTTGGACTGGGATGAGCTTCAGGAGAAGACGCTCAAGCGTGATGATTTCCGATGCCGGGAGTGCGGGCGGCAGACGGAGTTGTTCGTGCTGTTCGACGAGCATCCGCACGAGCGAGAGGATGGGTTTCAGGTGTCGAACCTGATTACGTTGTGCGTGACTCATGCGCCTGACGCGGCTCAGATGAATGAGACCGCGATCACGGAGTCGTTCCGGGATGAGTGGGTGCAGGAACGGTTAGAGAGACAGAGCTAGTCCCAGTCGAGGTACTCGCGCCTCACCTCCATCTTCTCGCGCTCAGTTCGCTGGTCGTAGTGATCGTCCAGCACGTCCGCAGACACGTTCATTCGGTCAGAGAGCACCGGTACGGGCACGTCTTGTCTGAGATGGTGGGTAATTGACGACCGACGCATCGCGTGACACGCCTTCGAGGACGGGCATTGACTCGCCACGTTCGTGCTCTTGTTGGCATCGCAGGTGTCGGGGTCTCGGCCATGGGGGCAGTCTCGACCGACGCGACACGGCCGACTCCACCGGTACATAATCTCGCGTAGGTTCGAGATCGCTCGGCGTCCCTGTCGGCTGGTGAACAACGGGCGGCGGTCGTACTCATCCCGCACTTCGTGGCGATTGTGGCGGATGTAGTCGTCCAGCACCTCGCACGTGTCCGGTCGAAGAGAGACGGGACGTTCACCTCGGTACTGGTTTTTCAACGGTGTATCTTCGTCCGGTCTGTGATTGATTTGGACGTACTGCTCATCAGGGTAGTAGTCCTCTATGTCGATTGCACGGGCCGCTCCCACACGGATGCCTGTCCGCCAAAGGAGTACCCACAGCACGTGTTGAACACTCGCGTGATGGAAGCGGGACAGGTAGTCGATGATGTGCTCAACGCGGTCCACGGGGAGCATGTCCGACCGTTGGTTTTGGTCTCCACTCACTCGGGGCGACTCGCACTTCTCGGGTAGGTCCTGCGAGACAGCATCGATGTTGCGACACCAGTAGAGGAACACTCGCACCGTGTCCATCTGCGTTTTCAACGTGACGGGTGCGAGGTCCCCCTGTCTCCACACCCGAAATTGGTGAAGGTCGAGACCGGACAACTCTCGGAGGTAGTCGTACTCGGTCTCCGTGTCGAACCACCGTCTGAACCACTTGATTCGCCGTCTATGACTGTCGAGTGTAGCCTCGGTGTATTCGGTGTCCTTATCGGTGAGATACATCTCTACGGCTTCTGCCGGTTGTAGGGCTTCTAGTTCGGTCATGTTCGAGGTGACCGCACTCCTACGCGCCGATTTGTGGCCAGTATCCGCCCGCTATGAGGCGTTAGTATTTGGTCCAGCTTTGCGACCTGAACAGCCGCGTTAGCGGCTGGGAAGGGCGTAAAGGTGGGTTAGCGGGTTCGAATCCCGCCACGCCCGTGCAGCGACCGAAGGGAGCGAACCGGCATGGCGGGATTCTAATCAGGGAGGTCGCGCGCAGCGAAGCGAGCACGTCCGACCGTGGTTCGAATCCCGCCACGCCCGCTTCGTGGTTTCTCACATTCGCTCGAAACACACTCGCGGCCGTGGCGACCCTCGCGAAACCTGCGGTTTCGCTCACTCCCGCCACGCCCGTGCAGTCACCGCTGAGAGCGGAGCCGGGCTGATGACTTACCTGCCACACGACGAGACCCCATCGCGCCGGTGTGCAGACAGCCCACAGCACCTGAGATGCCAACGTATAAGTTTAGGCTTGCCTAACTCCTGCTGAAATGGACCGGGAGCCGTCCGAGCGGGCGGATGTCTGTGTCGTCGGAGCCGGGCCGGCAGGGGCACTCATCGCAAGCCAGCTCGCTAGCGAGGGCCAGAAGGTCGTGGTGCTAGAGGCCGGGCCGCGGTTCGACAGGTCGAAACGAGAGCAGCAGATGGAAGAGACGATTCGGCCCGGTGACCACGGCTCCGTCTGGGAAATGGGCGGCGACCGCGACGCGTTCAGTGCGAGCGGCGAGCGGTACTACCCGCTGAACATCTCACGGGTCAAAGGCGTCGGCGGGTCGACGCTGCACTGGCAGGGGATGGTGATGCGGCTGCACCCCTCGGATTTCGACGGGAGCCACGACACCGACGACCCCGCGTGGCCAATCGACTACGACGACCTGCGGCCGTACTACGCCGACGCCGAGCGGGCGCTTGGGGTCGCCGGCGACGTGGACAACCCCTTCGCGCCGCCGCGTGACGGCGCGTACCCCTTGCCCGGGTTCCCGCCGTCGTACAGCGACTCGCTGTTCGCCGAGGCCTGCGAGCAGCTGGGCATCACGATGCACTCCGTCCCCAACGCCCGCAATTCAGAGCCCTACGACGGCCGAGGCCCCTGCGTCGGCTACGGGACCTGCCAGCCGGTCTGTCCCTCCGGAGCGAAATACGACGCCAGCGTCCACATCGAAGACGCCGAAGCCGAAGGGGCCAAAGTTATCGACCGGGCGCCGGTCCAGCGACTGGAAACCGACGGCGACGGGCGCGTCGAGGCGGCCGTATACGCGACGCCGGACGGGACCGAACACCGCCAGACGGCCCGCGAGTTCGTCGTCGCGGCGGGCGGCGTCGAGACGCCGCGGCTCCTCCTGCTGTCGGCGAACGAGGACCACCCCGAGGGGCTGGCGAACGGGTCCGGGCTGGTCGGGCGCTACTTCATGGACCACCTGTTTGCCGGTGCTGGGGGCACGCTCGACCGCGAGACGCGCCAGAATCACGTCGGCTTCCTCACGAGCGAGTGCCACCAGTTCTACGACGACCCCGGCCAGCCGGTCGAGCGGGTCGCGGACGGCGAGACGGTGGTCGAGGCCGCCGACGGGGCGCTGTCGCCGCTGAAACTGGAGTTCCTGAACTACGCCGGCCCGTCGCCGGTCGAACTCGCCCTCTCCGGCGAGGAGTGGGGCGACACCCTGCTGTCGAGTCTGCGGGACGCCTACGGCAACAGCATCGCCATGGGCGGGCTGGTCGGCCAGCCGCCGCGGAAGGAGAACCGCGTGACGCTGGACACCTCGACGACGGACGACCACGGGAACCCGGTGCCGGACATCCAGTGGTCGTGGGGCGACCGGCTGGAGCGGTCGCTCTCGCGGGCGAACGAGATTCAGCACGCGATTCTGGACGAACTCGGCGTCGACGTCTCCTGGACGGTCGGGCCGGAAAACACCGGCCCGGCGTACCATCACATGGGGACGACGCGGATGGGGACGGACCCCGCAGAGAGCGTCGTGAACCCACAGCTACGGACTCACGACGTGGCGAACCTCGCTATCGCGTCCTCGTCGGTGTTCGTCACTGCCGGGTCGATGAACCCGACGCTGACCATCGCCGCGCTGGCGTTGAAATGTGCCGACCATATTTCCGAGCGGCTTTAATCGGCGAAGTCGGTGAACACGGCCTTGCTCCGGCGAGTGACCGACCGAAGCCCGGGCGCGCCATGGACGAGCCACACGGCGACGGCAAGGCCGAACAGCCCGAACTGAAACAGGACGTACGGCTCGAGCGAGAGCGACGCGAACTGCTCGACGAAGGAGGCGTCGTTGGCGTACGGCGGCGGTGGCTGCAGGGGCCAGACCAGAAAGCGCAGCCACTGAAGCTGTGTCAGGTCACCGCCGAGTACCCCGCCCACCGCCGTCGGGCTCATATCCGTCAGCGTGTGTGCGAACGCACCGAGCGTGAACGCCGTCGAAAGGTCCGTTCTGCGATACAGCGCGGCGAGCCGGTGCAAGACTACGGCAATGAAGAGAAGTGAGAGCAGTGAATGTGCCAGTGACCGACCGGACGGCAAGACGCCGAACGTCCAGGCCAAGGGCTTGTCGATCAGGTCCGGGAACTGCGACCCCACCGCCAGCGCGGTCAGCGTGGCCGCTGTCTGGCGACGGGTCGGGTCGAACCGAGTGTACACAGCGTAGACGAGGTAGGCGACGGCGAGATGTCCCCACGGCCACATTGTGTCGTGCTATGCTGGATTGTGATTTGTATCTGCTGATACAGGTGTCCGTGAGTCGAGCCCGGGGACCGAGATGCCGGCTGTTCAGTACAGGCCGAGAATAGCGCCGGCGTCAAGCAGAAGTAAAATCGACACGAGAGACGCCCCCAGCAGGAACGGGCGCGCGTTCCGGGCCGGTTCGCGTACCTTCTGCTGGGCGAAGCCATCGCTGAGCTTCGATGCGCCGACCTCTACAAGGCCGGCCAGAATGAACCACAGGACGATCATCGTAATGACGAGGTGGCCGCGACCGGTTCCAGTCAGCGACTCAGCGGTGTAGCGGGTCGCTGCCAGATGTCCCCCCGTCAGAAACAGGAGCGTCGCACTCGCACGCGACACCGTCTGGAGCTTCGCGGTAATCGCCGACAGCGGCCCCGGCGAGGAGTCGCCGTTCAGCGCCGTCGGGAGCACGGCATAGGTCATGAACAACACGGTTCCAGCCCACAGCGCGGCGAATATCAGGTGTACCCCGAAGACAGCCGCGTTTACGACACTCATATCCGGCGGTTGGACGCGACCCTCTTCAACGTCGTGGGTTTGGTCCGGCTACTTCGAGGAATCAAAGGCATCGAGGGCGTCCGCATCACCCGACATATCGAGTTCCTTGACCGCGTCAGTGTCGGCGGAGATGTGGGTTTCGCGGTCGGTGTCGTAGTCCAGTTGGTCGATAAGGTGGACGAACGAGCCGGGGTCGGGGATGAGGAAGATACGAAGCGAGAACGCCACGTCGCTTTCCTTGATGTCGACCAGCGAGTCGAGCACGATGGTCAGCGAGTCCCGGCGGACGTGCGAGAGGGCCTTGTCGGCGATCTCGGTCGCGTCGTCCTGGACGACCGTCGGCGTCCCCATGTTGATGGTCGCGTCCAGCGTGTTCGCGATGCCGTCGATAAAGCCCGAGGTGAGGATGTTACACATCTCCTGGAGCGCGGACTCGTGGAGCTGTGTGAACCCATCGTCGACACTGGAGCCGGTCATTAACTCCGCAATCTCCGCGGCTGTCTCCGTCTCGAACGTCATCAGGAAGACGCCGTACGGCGGCTCTGTCAACCGGACGCGAGCACTGTAAATATTCCCGCCGCCCATCTCGGTGGCGATGTCCTCCGGCTGAACGAACGAGAGGCTCTTGATCTCAACGGCCGCGTCGACGCCGGCCAGCGTCGCCAGCGAATCAGCGACCTGCTCGGCCCCATCCTGAATGAGTCTGGTGATGAGCGTGAGTTTCCGAATATCGATGAGAAGCGGCATTGCAGGCTAACAGGACCTATGGTATGTTACCGTTTTCGGTGGGGACGGCGTCCCGGGGCTGCACGGTGGGTCACCGTAACGCTCATTACCACTGACTGACAGGGTTTCGGTGGGGAGCGTGCTATTCCGTGTCGTACCCGTCATCGACGGGTTTCTCACGGGAAGCCGCCAGCGGATTTCTGTGCGACACTGACTGGGGAAGCCACGGCCACGCCCGATGTGAGCACGCTTAAGCCGCCCCGTCCGTTTTGCACAGCCATGGAACCACGGGACCTCTCCGCTCACACTGTCTATCGGGCAGGTCGCGGTATCGAGGAAGTCGCCCGGGAACTCGGCCTCGACCCGGACGACATGGTGAAGCTGGCGTCGAACGAGAACATGTACGGGCCGAGCCCGAGAGCCGTCGAGGCGATTCGCGGGGCGGCCGAGCGAATGCACTCCTATCCGAAGGCCTCCCACGCCGACCTCGTCGACGAGCTGGCGGATATGTGGGACGTAACGCCCGAACAGGTGTGGCTGAGCAACGGCGGCGACGGCGCGCTCGACTGCCTCGCCCGGGCGATGCTCGAACCCGGCCAGGACGTGCTCGTCCCGTCACCGGGCTTCGCGTACTACGCGATGAGCGCACGCTATCACCACGGCGAGGTCAACGAGTACACGCTCTCGAAGGCCGACGACTTCGCTCAGACCGCCGACACCGTCCTGAAAGATTACGACGGCGAGCGGATCGTCTATCTCACCAGCCCGCACAACCCCACCGGCGCGGAGTTCACGACCGACGCGGTCCGGACTATCGCAGAGGAAACCGACGAGCAGACGCTGGTCGTCGTCGACGAAGCCTACGGGGAGTTCACCGAGAAACCGAGCAAGCGGCCATTACTGGACAACCGCGACGACGTTGCGCTCCTGCGAACGTTCTCGAAGGCCTACGGCCTCGCGGGGATTCGCCTTGGCTACGCGGTCGTCCCGGACGACTGGGCCGACGCCTACGCCCGCATCAACACGCCCTTTTCAGCCAGCGAACTCGCCTGCCGGGCCGGGCTGGCGGCGCTCGACGACGACGAGCACGTCGAGCGCTCCGTCGATACTGCCGCGTGGGCCCGGGAGTACCTCGCCGAGGAACTCGACGCGCCGACCTGGGACAGCGCGGGGAACTTCATTCTCGCGGAGGTCGGCGACGCGTCGGCCGTCGCGGACGCCGCCCAGGAACGGGGCGTCATCATCCGCGACTGCTCCTCGTTCGGGCTCCCCGAATGCATCCGTATCACCTGCGGGACGCGCGAGGACACGGAGCGCGCCGTCTCGGTACTGAACGAGGTCATCGAGGTGGTCGAGCCGTGAGGGTCGCCGTTACTGGCACGCCGGGGACGGGCAAGACCACGGCAGCGGAACACCTCGACACAGACTTCGATGTCTTCCACCTCAACGACATCATCAAGGCCGAGGGGTTCTCGACGGGCATCGACGAAGACCGTGGGAGCCTTGTCGCCGACCTCGACAGGCTGTCCGAGTGGCTCGACGGCCGCGACGACGTGCTGTTCGAATCCCACCTCGCGCATCACTTCGACGCCGACCGCGTGATTGTGCTGCGAGCGCACCCCGAAACCATCGTCGAGCGACTTCGAGAGCGCGGCGACGACGATTCGAAGGCCTACGAGAACGCGGAGTCAGAAGCGCTCGACGTCATTCTCGGGGAAGCCGTAGAAGAGCATGGCGTGGATTCCGTCTACGAAATAGAGACAACGGACCGGGACCCCGACGCGGTGGCACAAGAGATTCAGGCCGTCGTGGCTGGCGAGCGCGAGCCGAGCGCGGGCACTGTCTCCTACATCGACTGGCTATGACACTCGACAAGTTCCGCCCGCTGGCCGACCGCGCGCTGGGCCCGTTCGTCAGCGCCGCGAAGGTGGCCGGCCTCTCGCCCAACGGCGTCAGCGTCATCGCCTTCCTGCTGGCGCTCGGCGCGGGTGGGGTGTACGCCGCCGCAACGCGGGAGCCGCTGCTGTATCTCGGCGGTGCCGTTCTCGTCTTCCTGAACGGCTGGCTCGACCTCGTGGACGGGGCGCTCGCGCGAGAACTGAACGTCGCGTCCTCGGGCGGCGACCTGCTGGACCACGTGCTCGACCGCTACGCCGATATCGGCATCATCATCGGCCTCGCCGCCGGTGTCGGCCAGTGGGCGCTCGGCATCGCCGCTGTTACCGGCGTCCTGATGACCTCCTATCTCGGAACGCAGGCTCAGGCGGTCGGCCTCGACCGCGTCTACGGCGGCCTGCTCGGGCGGGCCGACCGGCTTGCGCTCGTCGGTGTCGTCACAGGCGTCGCGGCGTTCGTCCCGACCGCACTGGCCGGCCTGACGCTGGTCGGCTGGTTGCTGGTCGTGTTCGCCGTCGTTGGGCACGTTACCGCCGTCCAGCGGTTCTATCACGCGATGGTCGCGCTGGAGTAGCCAGCGCACCATTTATACCGCGCCCCGTCCAAGCCGTCGGTATGGTTCAGTGCGAGATGTGCGGAACGGAGGTTTCGTCTCCGAACCGCGTCAAAATCGAGGGCGCCGAACTCGACGTCTGTGACGAGTGTACCGACTTCGGCACCGAGGTCAAGACGGAGGAGACGTCGTCCACGTCGACGAAGTACTCGACGTCGTCCTCCTCGTCATCGTCGTCGAGTTCGTCCTCCTCATCGAGTTCCTCGGGTGGTGGCGGATCCGGTGGCCGCCGCCGAGATATGTTCGACGAGATGGACGAGATCGCACAGGATTACGACGACCGGATCCGCAAAGGCCGAGAGTCACAGGGCCTCAGCCAGGAGGAACTCGCCAAGCAACTCAACGAGAAGGCGAGCCTCATCCGGAAGCTCGAACAGGGCAACTCGCTGCCCAGCGACGACGTACAAAAGAAGCTCGAAAGCGCGCTCGAAATCTCTCTGAGCGCCGGCGGTAGCGCTGACGAAACGGAGTGGTCCGGCGGCAGCAGTGACGGCGAGTACACGCTCGGCGACGTCGTGAAACGAAAGGACTAGGTCACAGCTGGAGGTCGTCTTTCTCGACATCGAGTTCGTTCGCGAGTGACTCGACGTTCGACGAGATCCGCTCGATCTCGTCCTGCAGTGCCTGATACCGTTCGCTGTCCTGGAGTTCACGGTCGGTCTTCTCGACCCGGAGAACATTGCGCTTGAGCTTTTTCGACGTGAGCGTCCGGAGTCGGTTGTTGTACTCCCGGATTTTGTACAGTCGGTCGACGACCTCCTGCAAGTCGTCCCGGGTGACAGGCTTGACGAGGTAGTCGTCAACGCGCATCTCGATGATGTCGAAGTCGGGGTCGATGGCGGTCACCATCGCGACGCGGCATCGAAGCCCCTTCTCCTCGATCTGTGCAAGCACTTCGTTGCCGGAGACGACCGGCATCCGGCGGTCGAGCAGCACGACATCGATGTCGGGCGACAGCAGTTCCAAGCCCTCTTCGCCGCTGTAGGCCGTCTGGACGTGATACTGGTCGGACAGATAGTCGGTGTACAGGTCAGCCAGATGTTGTTCGTCCTCGACTATCAGAACGGTCGGTGTGTCATCATCCCCTGCTGTCACGGCTTGTCTCGTTTCTTGTCTCGGCTGAACCGTAATAACTGTCATCCCCGAGCCGTGGTTCGGGAGAATCGAAGGCGGAGTGGTAGGGACGCCAAACGGCGGCTTCGCAACCTATTTCCCCACAGCAACCGGTGCGTTTCGTATGTTCGTCCTTGTCAATCTGAAGGCGTACCCGTGTGATCCAGTCGAAGTAGCGACCGCCGCTGCTGACGTCAGCGACGATTCCGGTGTCCGTGTCGCCGTCGCGCCACAGGCCGCACAGATCGGCGCTGTGGCGGAGACTGGTGTCGAGACGTGGGCCCAGCACGTCAGCGCCGTCGAACACGGCAGCCACACCGGCAGCACCCTCGCCGAGGCCGCTGCGGACGCCGGTGCTGTCGGGACGCTGCTGAACCACTCCGAGAACCGCCTCAAGCTCGCGGACATCGACGGCGCGCTCGACGCCGCCGACCGCGCGGACCTCGAAACCATCGTCTGTGCGAACAACCCCGCACAGATCGGCGCGGCCGCCGCGCTCGACCCCGACGGCGTCGCCGTCGAGCCCCCGGAACTCATCGGGACCGGCACGCCCGTCAGCAAGGCCGACCCGGACATCGTGACCGGCGCAGTCGACGCCGCCGCCCGCGTCAACGGCGACGTGGACGTGCTCTGTGGGGCCGGCATCTCGACCGGCGAGGACCTCGTCTCGGCGAGCGACCTCGGCGCGAGCGGCGTCCTGCTGGCAAGCGGCGTTGCGAAAGCTGACGACCCGCGCGCGGCGCTCGAAGACCTCGTCGAACCGCTGCTGTAGAATCGCTGTCGTCGAAGTGCGGACTTTTCACTCGCTGTCTCCGTCCAGAAACGC
This sequence comes from Haloarcula sp. Atlit-47R, assembly GCF_003665985.1. Taxonomy (NCBI): domain Archaea; kingdom Methanobacteriati; phylum Methanobacteriota; class Halobacteria; order Halobacteriales; family Haloarculaceae; genus Haloarcula; species Haloarcula sp. Atlit-47R. The sequence continues at coordinate 91,164 of NZ_QPLQ01000002.1, forward strand.
CGATTCGAGTCGAGAGATCACCGACTCGACCTCGTCGTCGTCGAGTCCGCGGTCGCTCTCCTCTCGGACCAGTGCCGCCAGCCGGGCGTCGTACTTTCCACGGCCGACGTGTTCGACCAGCCCGCGAAGCCGGAGTTCCCTGTTCCGCGCGTAGGCCGCCGTCCGGTCGCCGGAGCCGCCCGCCGAGAAGTGGGCGTTTAGCGGCGTCCCGGGTCCCTGCTCCCGGTAGTACGCGAGCATCCGGCAGGTCTTTCGGTCCAATTCCTCGATGTCGGCTCGAAGGTCAGCGTAGACGGCGGGACCGTCGACATCTGAGGGCATCTCGTCGTCGGTGGCTCCGGTCACCTCCGCCGACTGCTCAGCTTCGACGGCCTCGGCGATGGCCGCTCTCAGAGCGTCGTCGTCAGCCTCAGCAATGTCCGTCTCAGCCCGGCCGTTGACTGGTACGCCCGCCGCACTGCTGTCTGGGCTGTCCCCGTTCGTCGCCACAGCAGCGTTGTCAGCGTGGCCATTTGACGCCGGCTCTGCGTCCGTATTGCTGGCAGCCGACACCGATTTAGCGTCCGCGCTGCTCCCAGTCGCGTCCGCGCCGCCACTGGCGCTGCCGCCGTTCATCGCAGCGTCGTCCGCGGCGAAGGCGCTGAACGCGTCGCCGAACCCGCCGCCCGACGTGGCATCGGCCGTCTCGTCTGGTTCGGGGGGCTCGTCGCGGGGACCGTCGGCGTCCGCCTCATCCTCGGCGTCTGCGTCGCCGTCCGACGGAGATTGGTCGGCGAACCGCTCGCGCTTGCGGCGCATGTTCTCCTGTTCCGTCCGGCCGGGGTTGTAGTCCTCAGCCTGCTCCACCATCGCCTCGGTGAACTGCTCGGCCATCCGCGAGAGGTCCCGGGCGTCCTGCAGTTCCGCCTCCAGTTCGGCGATGCGGGAGTTCTTCTTGTCCAGTTCCTCCCGGAGCTCCTTGATGCGGTTCTCCGTCTCCTGTTGTTCCTCGCTGATGGTCTCCAGTTCGGAGACGAGGTCGTCGCTGACGGACTTGAGTTCCGGGCGCTCGAAGTCGTCGAGGCCGGGCGTCGCGCCGGCGTCGAAGGTCTGCTTGCGGTGGAACTGCACCCTGCGGACCTGCTCAGCCCAGTCGTTCATCATGAACGCCTCGCCGTCGTCCAGGTCTTCGACGGCGTCGGCGTACTTGTTGTCGAGGATGCGCCCGACTACCTTCGTATCGTTGTTCCAGGTCAGGCGATGCCAGACGAGCCAGTCGCACTGGGTGATGTAGTCTTTCTTCACGTCGGCGGGGCGCTGGCTGATGCCGACGATGCCAAGCCCGTGTTTCCGGCCGCGCTTCCCGATTTTGATGAGCATCTTCCCGACCTCGCCCATCGACCCCTTCTCGGGCATCCACTCGTGGCACTCCTCGACGAGCATCAGGAACGGCTGTTTCTGCTTTTTGGCCTTGGCGAACAGTTGCTTTGCGACCTCTGTCAGCAGCGTCTCGGCCTCTTCCTCGTCGAGAAACGACGAGATGTCGAGGATGATGGGGACGTTCTGTTCCAGCGCCAGCGAGGCGATCTTGCCGGCGTGGTCCTCCGTGACCTGAATGTCACACTCCTCGTCACCGCCAACGTGGAGGATCTCGTACTCCTCTTTCAGGCCGTAGTACTCGCCATCGATGTCGACAATAAGCAGGCCGAACCCGTTGTCCAGCAGTTTCTCGGCGATGACACTCGCCGTGTTCGACTTCCCGGACCCGCTCTTGCCGGTGATGAACCCCCGGCCGGTGAGCAGTTCCACCACCGGGAGATTGACCGTCTCGCCCGGCTCCCCGGTCCCACCCGGCCCCGCGCTCGTCGTCGCGACAGTTATCTGTTCGGTCTCTGCCATGCGTTACTGTCGGAACGGAGACGCTCACACCCCATAACTCTCCGTCAGACGCCCATCAACTGTGGAACAGGTCTGGACGCAACGCAAACAGTTCGAAGCCAGTCCGAGGTTTCGCTCGCTCGGGCTTCAAATTCTCGTGTGCTACCGACGCGGCTTCGGTTACCGACGCCGCTGGGACTTCGTTTCGGGCGTCCGACCGGAGTCCCACTCGCCGTAATGGACCAGTTCCGTTCTGTCGATGCGACTACGCCAGCCTTCCTGTTGCAGTACCGGTTCCGCAGGGAAGCCGTCTTCGGGGTAGCCGACACAGAGGTAGGCCACAGGCTGAACATGGTGTGGAATGTTCAGCACCTCACGGAGTTCGTGGGGATACAGAAACGAGACCCAGCCGACACCGATGCCCTCGGCACGGGCAGCGAGCCAGAGGTTCTGTACGGCGAGACACGTCGAATAGACATCCATTCGCTGCATCGTATTCCGGCCGAGGACGTGTGGCGCATCGCGCGTGGGGTCACAGGTAACACAGATGTTCACCGGGGCATCGGTTATCCCCTCCAGTTTCAACTGGCCGAAATCCGATTTGCGCGGCTCCTCGTAGCCTTCGCGTGCGGCGGCTATCGCCCGTTCGGCAATCGCGGCGACCGCTGACTTCGTCTGTTCGTCCTCGATCACGACAAAATCCCACGGTTGCGAGAACCCGACGCTGGGCGCGTTGTGTGCGGCATCGAGGATCCGTGCCAGTACGTCCTCGGGAACGGAGTCCGCGGCAAATCGTCTGATGTCCCGTCGCGAATAGATGGACTTGTAGACCGCCTCGCGGTCGCGTGGTCCGAACTCAACCATATCCTCACTGACAGACGACAGTTGTAAACCGGTTGTGCTGACCGACAGTGTCCCGAGTACGGTAGGATGTGAAGGCGAAGCCGACCGTGATCGTTGCCAGTCAGTCCGAGACGGGGCAACGGCTATTGTGGTGGGACACCTTGACACACTCGTTCGCTGAGGGCTGTCCATGGACAGATACGAGACGTTCGTCGAGGACGGAACGGTGTACGTCGGGAGTGACGACGGCCCGCTCGAAGTGGCACCGCTGGAGGATATCGTCGCCGCTGCCGGCGGCCCGGCGTGGACAATCACCTACTCCGAGGCCGAGAAGGAGCGGTACGCCGGGATGGACACCAGCGACGAGGGACTAGTGGTCGACGTGGTCGATATGTTACACGCAATGACCCACAGCCAACGGTTCGTCGACACGCTGGCCGCGCATCCAACAGCAGTTGCGGCCGATGACACCATCTCGCCGCGGGCCGGCCTGTTCGTCGGGAAACTGCTGGAGAATCTGGAACACGGTGTCGCCTGAACACCGTTAGAAATCTGTGAGGGTGGTCTGGCCGGGCGGGAGCGAAATGTTGGTACTGACGGTGTCTTCTCCCTCGTTTACCGCATCTCCCGCAGCTTCGTTTCCCTCGTCGTTCTCACCGAACGTTCCGAGTCCGACCTGTCCTTCCTCGTTCTGTTCTTTGGCCCTCTCTGAGCTGTTGTCGGCGACGGAGCTATCGCTCGTCTCCTCGGTTCTAGTGTCGCCGCTGAACCCGTCCAGATTGGCCTGCTCGCCGGCCGAGAAATCAAGGTTCGAGACGCGGACACCGACTTTCCGCACCGGGTCGTCGTCGAACTCACTAAGCAGGTCCAGCGCGACGCGCTTGACCAGATCGGGCTCCTCGACCGGGCCGGGGAGCGACCGGGCGCGCGTGTTCACGTCGAACGGCGGCGTCACGACCTTGATGCCGATGGTCTGGTAGCGCGCGCCCTTCCGCCGGGCGCGGTCGGCGACGGCCTCGGCGAGCGTGCGGACCTGCCGGCACTTGGCCTCCGAGTCGGTCGTCGCCTCGGTGAACGCGGACTCCCGCGAGAGGCTCTTGGGGTCGCCTTTCGGGGTCACCGACCGCTCGTCCTCGCCGCGGGCGTAGCGGCGTATCTCGCGGCCGCGCTCGCCGAAGCGGTCGGCCAGTAGTTCCGGGTCGGCGGCCGCCAGGTCTCCTGCGGTCTCGATGTCGAGCGAATCGAGTTCGCTGGCGGTGACCGGGCCGACGCCGTGGACGTCCTCGACGGGCAGGTCGGCGAAGAACTCGCGGACATCTCCGGGTTCGACGACGACCAGCCCGTCGGGCTTGTCGCGGTCGCTCGCCACCTTCGCGGCGCTCATCGTCGGGGCGACGCCGACGCTGGCCACCACGCCGACTGCCGACTCGATTGTGTCTTTCAGGTCCTGCGCCCACGAGTCGACGGTCTCCCAGGAGACCCGGTCGGTGACGTCGAGGTACGCCTCGTCGATACTCACCTCGCGGACGACCGCTGCCTCAGCGTGAAGTATCTCCCGGACGTCCGCGGCGACGGACTCGTAGAAGTCCATGTCGACGGGGCGGTAGAACCCCGCGTCCTCGACGTCCAGGTCCGGGTCCTCGACGGCATCGACCTTCCGGGGGAGCCGCTCTAGGGCCTCCGAGATGGCCATCGCGGATTCGACGCCGTACGCCCGCGCCTCGTAGCTCGCCGTCGCGACGGCCCCGTGTGTCGTGCCGTTCTCGTAGCCCATTCCCACGACGAGTGGTTCCCCGCGGAGCGCCGGCTCCCGCCGCTGTTCGCAGGCGGCGTAGAAACAGTCCATGTCGACGTGCGCGACGATCTGCTCGGGGCCGCTGGTCCCGGGGAGTCGCGCAGCGTCCATACTCGACGCTACGTGTACTGGCAGAAAACCCCACCGGCCCTCGCCGAACGCATCAGGTCAGGGTACTGTCCGATGTATCGAAAACACCTCGAAAGGCGGGAGCAGGGAAAGTGGTGGGGGTGGGTGGGGGTTGGGTGTCAGGTGCTCCGTACGCCGTTGGTTGCAAAGCGATACGTGGCCGGTGGAGTGGCCATCGCTCCACCGGCGAGTGGTCGTCCGCCGATGCCAATCCCGGATGGTACGACGGTCGTTCCCGCCGGGAGCGTCGGAAGCTCCATGTTAACAAAACACATGGAAACACTTCAATGTTGGCTGCAGTCCTCTCCGGCACGTCCCTTGCGTTCGTTCCGCTCGAAACGTTTTCAGTTCTCTCCACATGACTGCGACGTAATGACGGAACTGACCGACTCGCTGCCGGACAGACCGCTCTCGACGAGCGAAATCTCCGCCCTCGAAGCCCAGCACGACGACTACGGATTTGCGCCGGTCGGGTTCTTCCCCGACCTCGACGTGGTGGCCGCGTTCGTCGTCATCATCGACGGCGACCGGGGCTACAGCCTCGGCTACGACCGCGACGGTGACGGTTGGGTCGTCGTCGAGTCCTTCGAAGACGGCGAGGACTTCGCGGGCGTTACTGATCGCCTGCAGGAGTGGATGGGCGACGACTGGGAGGAGTTCGAGGAAGCGGCCGTCGAACCGGAGTGAGGTGTCGATTGGTCGCGGCGGCTGAATGGCTCTCGAAGGCAAGACCGCCTGCTACCGCTTCAGTCGGTCGCTGGTGTCACGCCAGAATTAGGCAACCGGGAGTGAACTTGACTGCAAATCCTCGCTATCGCTCGGATTTCCGTAGTTCAAATCCGCCATTCCGCATTTCCGACTCACGAATTGTTCGTCGAAAAAGTGCGGCGACCGGGATTTGAACCCGATGGCGAGACTCGCTGCGCTCGTCTCGCGTGATTCAAATCCCGCCGTACGGCCTTCGCTCGTCACGTCCGTTCCTCGCAGAATGCGGCGGCCGGGATTTGAACCCGGGCCATGAGCTTGGAAGGCTCAGGTCCTACCACTAGACCACCGCCGCTCGCTCACGCCGTTCGCTCGCGGCGTCGTTCGCAAATCCGTTGGATTTGCTCACCACCACCGCTCACTCATGCAGCCCTGATTCTCTCGAATCGGGACCGCCCGAGTGCGAACGTATACACTCATAGATGGAAGGCAATTAAGTGCGTTTCCCTTCTGGTTCGACAACCCCGTAACAGTTGCCGCTTGAGAGTTCCATCGAGACGAGCCGGAGGTCGCTGTCGGCGACATCACGCTCGAATTCGGCCGGCGCGTAGATGTGGTAGAACCGCGGCACTGTCTCGCCGCCGGGGAGCGTCCAGTCGACTGTCGTGTCAAAGCCCGCGTCCGCGTCGGGGTCGGCGTCGAAGCGGTCGTGGGCCGTACTCCACGCGCTGACGAGTGCGCGAGCGCCCGGCGCGAGCACGCGAGCCAGTTCGTCCAGACTGGCGCGGCGGGCGGACCGCGACGGGAGGTGATGCAGCGTCGCCACGTACACCGCGAGGTCGACGGACCCGGCAGCAAGCGGGAGCCGCGTCGCGTCGCCCTGCAGCAGCGCGACGCTGTCGCCGACGCGGTCGGTCGCGGCTTGCAGGAGCGCGCGGCTGGCGTCGAGGCCGACGACGCGGTCAGCGACCTCTGTGAGCAGTTCCGCGTGGCGGCCGTTGCCACAGCCGACATCGAGCGCCGTTCGAGCACTGCTGGACTCGTCGACGAACGATTCGACCTCTGGCCAGGCGTACTCGCGGGTCTTCGAGAAGTGATCGCCGATGTCCTCGTACGTCCGGCGAACGGCGGCCCGCGAGCGCGCGGGTTCCTCACTGTCGGCGCTCGGGTCGGAGGGGGGCATCGCGACGCGGCGTTACTCCGCGCCGTACTTCTCGGGGTAGGCCTCGGCGAGGAGGTCCTCCTCGTCGGCTAGGCGCTCCCGGACCGGGTCGATAACGTCCGAGATAGCGCTTGCGGCGGACGGCTTCAGGTCGGCGGGGTGGAGTTCGCCGCTGACGAAGTCCGCCTCGACCTCGTCGTAGCTCTCGTAGGTCAGGTCGCCGCCGTACTCCTCGGGGCGCTCGACGACGAAGGACTCGTCGCGGACGTCCAGCACCGGGAACACGAGGTGTTCGAGGTACTCCAGCACGCCGTTTTCCTCGACCTCGCCGGCCGGGCAGTACGCCTGCCCGATTTTCTCGTCAACCTCGTCGGGGCTGTCGGTGAGGTTGACCTTCGACGCCTCGTCGGATGCGCTCATCTTGCCGCCCGAGAGACCGGACAGGAGCGGCGCGAACAGGCAGATCGGCGACTCGCCGCCGTGGTCCGGCAGAATCTCACGCGAGAGCATGTAGATGCCACGCTGATCGACGCCGCCGTAGGCGATGTCGGCGTCCAGCGCCTTCACGTCAAGCGTCTGCATCAGCGGATAGATGAGCCCGCCGAGGTTCGGGCTCTCGGACTCGCGAACGACCTCGCTGGCCGCACGCTGCGTGCGGGAGATCGTCGTTTCGGCGGCCATCCGGTACATCTCCAGCGTGTACTCCTCGTCAAGCTGGAAGTCAGTCCCGCGGACGAACTCCACGTCCTCGGGGTCTGCGCCGGCCGCTTCAATCATCCCCTCGATGGCCGTTTCGTAGTAGGCCGAGCGGGCATCCAGCAGATCAAAGGGCGATTTGTTGTCGTCGAGGTGGGCGTGCAGGTCCGCGATGAGGACCGTCACGTCGACGCCGGCCCGCAGGAAATCCGCGAGCTTTCGCATCGTCGTGAAGTGACCGATATGCATCTCGCCGGTCGGCGCGTAGCCGATGTACGCCGACGGGTCGCTCTCCTCGAACAGCGTCCGCAGTTCGTCCTCGGTGACGACTTCTGTGGTGTGTCGCGTCACCAGATCGAGTCGCTCGGCGGTATCCATACCGCAGTGTGGCCGGTCCGGCGATTAAAACGTTCCTGTCCGGTGTGACGCGCTGTCGAGGTGGGCCGTACTGTTTTACCACAGCGGCGCACAATCGGCGATAGATGTCCCTCCTGTTCGACCACGTCATCGGGTCGTTTGCCCTCGACGACGCGTCGTTGTGTGCCGTTACCGACGCTGCTCTCGACGACAGCGGCGATGTCGTCCCCGCGCGGCCCGTTGCCGAGTTTGCGGCCCACCACGACGAGCTCGCCCATCCCGCGGAAGACTGGGTCTGTATCCCATTACACGAACCAGACTCGGCGCGACCGACGGGAGAGTACGTCGCCTTCACTGACCACTCGTTACACGGACAGATTTTCGTCTTCGAGCGCGACGGCGAGCGGGACTTCGTCGATGCGGACGGGTTCGGAGCCACGAGGCTGGCCGACCGTCTCCGGTTCTGGCACTCCGACTACGTCCCGGAAACGTACCCACCCTCCTACGACGCACCGATAGACGACAGCGAACCGCCCCGAAATCCGATCCCGTCGGCAGAACTGATCGACGGCTTGCGGTCTCACGTCGAGCGCGAACGTGCGGCGACTCGCCAGCAAAACCGAGAGCGCGCCGAACGGCGCTCACCTGCCGAGGTGTACGGGGCCGGTGGTGATGCAGTCCCCGACCTGCACGCGCGCGGCCGAGATGACGGAGCGTATCGGTTTCGCGTCGACCCACCCGCTGACATCGCCGCCGAGTGGGACGGTGACTGGGCGTTTGTCGTCGAATCCGTGTTCGGCATTCACGAGGGAAACGAGGTGCTGATTCACGCCGAGAGGGAGCGCGGACGCGGCGACGACCCGTTCCCTGTCCCGGCGACAGTCGAGCGCATCCGCGGGCGTTCGGTCTGGCTCGCGGTGGACTGGGGCGAGGTCGACGGGGCGACAACACTCGAAAGCGCACTCACTGACAGTGATGCCACCTACGGGCTCACGGCGCTGCTCAATCCCGTTCCGTTCGACCGCGAACGTGCGGCGATTGAGTTGCTGACCGACCACCGATTTCGGGCCGTACTCGCCGGCGACCGGCCGATAACCTTCTCGAACGGGGCTGCCGCCCGGAGCGACCAGTTCGACGGGGAACTGAACCAGGAGCAGCAACTGGCTGTCGAGCACGCGCTGCTGGCCGACGACCTGTTCTGTATCCACGGCCCACCGGGGACAGGGAAGACGCGGACGCTCGTCGAAATCGTCCGGCGGGCCGCACAGGCCGGTGAGGATGTGCTGGTGTGTGCGGACTCGAATCAGGCCGTCGACAACCTCGTGGCAGGGTCGTCGACGGGTGACGGGGCCGACCCGCAGTCGCTGCACGCCTATGGCCAGCACGGCGACGGCGACTACACCCTCGACCGCGTGAACGCGAGCCAGTCAGCAAACGATGTTGTGGGGCGCGCCTACAGCGACGTACCCGGGCGGGCTGACGTAGTGGCGGTAACGAACAACAGCGCCGCGACGCTCGCCAGGGAGTTCGACCTGGTAGTCCTCGACGAAGCAACGCAGTCAACCTGCGCAGCGTCGTGTATCCCGCTGGTCCGGGCCGACCGCGCCGTCCTCGCAGGCGACCACCGACAGCTCCCGCCCTACAGCGCCAGCGACGAACCGCCGGCGTCGAGCTACGGCCACTCGCTGTTCGAGCATCTCTACGCTGACGGCGGCATCTACGAGGGTGTCGGCCTCCAGCTACAGACCCAGTATCGAATGCACCGCGACATCGCGTACTTCCCGAACCGTCGGTTCTACGACCGGACGCTACGGAACGGTCGCGCCGTCGACCCGCTCCCAGACAGGCCGGCGCTTGAAGGGTACAACGTCGGCGGTCGGGTCGAAACCGCCGGGCACTCCAAGGCGAATCCCACCGAAGCCCGCCTCGTCGCGCATCTCGTTCAGGACCTGCTGGCAGACGTACCTGCCGAGGAAATCGGTGTCATCACGCCGTACAGCGCGCAGGTGTCACGCATCCGGGAGATGCTCGCAGAGCGAACCGACGCCGGAGACGGAGTGACTGTCGACACCATTGACTCGTTTCAGGGCGGCGAACGGACAGCCATCGTCCTCTCGCTCGTCCGGAGCAACGCCGACGGAACCGTTGGGTTCCTCGGGCGGCCGGTCGACGGCCCCCGGCGGCTGAACGTCGCGCTCACGCGGGCCAAGCGCTACTGCGCCGTCGTCGCCGACTGGCACACACTCCGTTACGACGCCGACGGGAAGTGTACGGATCTCTACAGCGACTTCTACCAGTTCGTCTCGAACACCGACCGCCTGAACGACGTGGACCCCGAATTCATTCCGGTGTAGCCGGCCAGCGACCGCACAACTGCGATGGGTCCAAATACGTCCGACACAACTGTCTCATATGTACACGGGGAAGACCGAGAAGGCATGCTGTCTGTGCGGGAATCCCGACACTGAGACCCGTCTCGATCTGCCGCCGCGGGCGGTCCCGCTGCTCAAGCACGCAGACCCAATCGCCTGGCAGGACATCGTCGGCGAGGTGTCCATCTACTTCTGTGGCTCCGACTGGGAGACGGTGCGGGACCTCGTGTTAGAGACCGGAATGAGCCCGCTGTCGCGGTGTAACGCCGCCCGAGCTTCCTTCGATCTCCGTGAGGATTTCGAGGCACTGCTGAATGACATCCGAGACGAACCGGACCATACGGAAATCGAAGCCGAAATGCGCGCTGAGGCCGCGGAGACGCTGGCGAACCGCGACGACCCATACGTCGAGGAGCGGGATCTCGTGGAGGCCCGTGTTATCGAATGGGTGTTCGAAGACACCGAGCGCGAGTAACCCGACGAAGGCAGCGGCATGGCCCCGTATCCAAACTGTTTTGACCACCCGTAGCCGTGTGTCAACCGATGACTGTACGCGTAGGTGTGCTCGGTGCGACTGGCGCGGTCGGGCAGCGACTTATCCAACTGCTTGACCCCCACCCCGAGTTCGAGATCGCAGCACTGACCGCCAGCGACGCAAGCGCTGGCGAGACATACAAGGACGCCGCAAAGTGGCGCGTCAACTCCCCGATTCCCGAAGACGTGGCCGGGTTAGAAGTCCGCGCCACCGACCCGGATTCGGTGCCTGACGACGTCGATCTCATCTTCTCCTCACTCCCGTCGAGCGTCGGCGCGGAAGTCGAACCGGAGTTCTGTGAGGCCGGCTACACAGTCTCGTCGAACTCCTCCAACGGCCGGATGGACGAGGACGTGCCGCTCATCATTCCCGAGGTCAACGCCGACCACGTCGACCTCCTGGAAGTCCAGCGTGACGAGCGCGGCTGGGACGGCGCGCTCCTGAAGAACCCGAACTGCTCGACGATCACGATGGTCCCGCCCCTGGCCGCGCTGGACCGCGAGTTCGACCTGACCGACGTGCGCGTCTCGACGCTCCAGGCCGTCTCCGGTGCGGGCTACTCTGGCGTCACATCGATGGAGATCATCGACAACGCCATCCCGCACATCGGCGGCGAAGAGCAGAAGATGGAGACCGAATCGCGCAAACTGCTTGGCTCGTTTGACGGCGCGGAGGTCCACCTCAACGAGATGGACGTGGCCGCCTCCTGTAACCGCATCCCGACGCTCGACGGCCACCTCGAAAACGTCTGGGCCGACACCGCCGAGGACATCTCTGCGGCCGACGCCGAGGCCGCGATGGAGTCGGTTACCGGCATCGACCTGCCGTCTTCGCCGGAGAAACTCATCACGGTGTTCGAGGAACCCGACCGCCCACAGCCACGCCTCGACCGCAACGTCGAGGACGGCATGGGCGTCGCAGTCGGCGGGTTCCGCGAGACGACGGACGGCGTCCAGTTCAACTGCCTCGCGCACAACACGATGCGCGGTGCCGCCGGTGCGAGCGTGCTGAACGGCGAACTGCTGAACAAGCGCGGCTATCTGTAACGGTCACGCTCGCCGAGCGCCGTTCTTCCGAGTCGCACGAGAACTGCTAGGCGATCCGATATTTTTTCACGGCCAGACTCGACTTCTGGCATATGGTCTCCCGCGATACGAAGCTTCAGATCGGGGTGGTGAGCGCTGTCGTCCTCGTCTGGGCGCTCCTGTTCCGGGCGGTTCCACTCGGCCCTGTTGCCTCGGTCGTGCTCGTCGCAGCTACGTACTTCGCCGTTCTGGCTGGCACACACCTGTATCTCGCGCTGGCAGGTGATAGCGAGACGCTTCCGGTCGCGGCCCGCTGGCGGTACATTGGGCTCGCGGCGGTAGTGGCCGTAGTCGAACTGCTGCAGGGTACCGTCGGGAGAACTAGCCTCGGGAGCGTTACAGTCTCGCACCTACTCGGCGGCGTGTTTGGTGTGACCGTCGTCTCGTATCTGGTGTACGAAGCCCGCGCTGGCCATCTCGCCAGCCGGCAGTGACTACAGTTCGATCTGGTTTCTGAGCCCGTCCCACTCGCCGGTTCGCTCGGCCTGCCTGACGTTTTCGGCCACAATATCGGCCAGTCGATCGTAGTAGCTCGGCGTGTGGCCGGCGTTGTGTGGCGTGATGAGGACGTTCTCGAAGTCCCACAGCGGGTGGTCGCCGGGCAGCGGTTCGGGGTCGGTCACGTCCAGTGCCGCGCCGCCGATGTGGTTGCGCTGTAGCGCACTGACCAACGCGTCGGTATCGACAACGGGGCCACGGGCGACGTTGGTGAGCACCGCTTCGGGGGGCATCGTGTCGAACACCGCTTCGTCGACGAGGTGGTGTGTCTCGTCGGTCAGCGGGCAGGCGAGTCCGACGTACTCCGTATCGGCGACGGCCTCGTGAATCTCGTCGAAGCCGTACACCTCGTCGGTGGGGCCGCCCTTCTCCGGCGAGTAGCGGACGCCGACGGTCTCCACGTCGAACCCTTGCAAGCGGTCGACGATGGCCTGCCCGATTTCGCCGAGGCCGACAACGCAGACGCGGCTGCCAGCGAAGTCGTCGGTGTGGAACGACTGCCAGACGCCCTCGCGCTGGTGGCGGCGGGCGGTGAAGAAACCGCGGGCGAAGGCGAGCCACGAGCCGACGACGTTCTCGGCGACGTTCGGGCCGTGGACCCCGGAGGCCGTCGTCAGGGCGATGTCGCGGTCTGCCAACTCCGACAGCGGAAGGTGGTCGTATCCAGCGTACGTCCCTGCAAACAGTTCCAGGGCGTCGGCCGCATCGACCAGTTTCGGCGAAACATCATTACCGGTCAGGACTGTCGCCTCCGCAATCAGGTCGCGCTCGGCGTCTGGTGTCTCCGCGACGGTGATGTCCCACTCGGGCAGTCGGTCCCGGAGCGCAGTCGCGTACTGGTCGACCGGCATCCCATGAACGTCGTATCTCATCACGACGATATCGGCCATTGAACCCCTCCTGTGGCGTGCGGAGCCATACCGGCTGTTCCACGCGGGGGCCTCAAAACGGTGCCGGCAGACCGCTGGTCGCACGCCAAGGCTGGTGTTGGTATTTCTACATCTAGAGAGTAGGAGAATTACCAGCCTGAATTAGTAAAATTTGTAGTAATAGTACACCGATATCTTAGCATATTTGTAGGATGACCAGCGTATGAGTTCCAAGAGATGAGGAGACCGACGAGCATTGTGGTGGTCGATGACGACGAGGACTACAGACAGCTCTACAAGCTCTGGCTTCCGGACGAATACGAGGTTATAGAAGCGGAAGACGGCCGTACAGGGTTACAGTGCATCGACGACACAACCGATGCGGTATTGCTGGACCGCCAGATGCCGGACCTGAGCGGCGCAACGGTCGCGGAAAAACTCCAACAGCGGACAGTTACCCCTGCGGTCGTCATGATCAGTAGCGTCAAGCCTGACGTGGATATTCTGGATATCCCCGTGGATTCGTATCTCAGAAAGCCCGCTGACCGGGACACTCTGCTGTCGGTTCTTTCGACCGTTCGTACCCGGTGTGAGTACGAGGCGAAACGCCGCGAGCTCCTGGGCCTCGCCGACCGCCGAGCAACAGTTGCCGACGCTGTCCGGGCCACAGCGCTCGCTGAGAGCGACGCGTACCAGCGGGTCGTCAAGCGGCTGGAGCGACACGACGTATCACTCGGCGGCGCAGTGTCCGGACCGTAGCGCGCAGGGCGTTCCAGTTCAGTCCGGTGAGCGCGTCACACCGTAGTTTCGATGCAAGACAATAGGTTTTAGCGGGCGCGGGACACCGTAGCGGGTATGGAACACGTAGACGTCGCCATTGTGGGTGGTGGCCCGGCCGGCTCGTCGGCGGCCGAGGCCGCAGCCGACCACGGGGCCGACGCCGTCCTCCTCGAAAAGGGGGTCCCCAGAGCCGACCGCGAGGGGGCGGGACCGGACTCGACAGATGCCGCCGGATTGCTCGATTACTGGTTCGACATCATGGGTATTCCCCGGTCCGAGTTCCCCGAGGACGTGGTGTTGAGCGAACTCGACGGGGCGAAGTTCTATGGTCCCTCGACGGAGATGACGCTCACGGAGACCGGGATTAGTTCTAGCGCCGACAGCTTTGGCATCACGTTTCACCGAGCGCGGTTCGACGACTGGCTCCGCAGACGGGCGACGGAAGCGGGCGCGGACTACCGCGTCGGTGTCAGCGTCACCGGCGTCGAGACCGACCTGCGGAGTTCGCCGCGACACACCGTTCGATTGGCCAACGGCGAGGACATCGCTGCGGAGTACGTGATACTCGCGGATGGCCCCCAGCGAACCGTCACCGGCGGGACGCTCGATCAGTTTCTCCCAGACGGGCAGACGATGGCCGACATCATGCCGTCGAACAAGGTCAATCACATCGCCTATCAAGAGCACCGCCGGATGCCGGAGGAACTGTTCACACCGGAGTTCATCGAGTTCTGGTGGGGCATCATGCCCGGCCACACAGCGTATCCGTGGATTTTCCCAAACGACGCCCCGGTCGCCCGCATCGGTCTGACGATGCCTATCGGGCTGAATATCGACGCGTACGACCGCAGCGAGTGGGACCTGCTCAAAGCGAGCGACGACAGCATCCCGCAGGGACGGCAGTACATCGAACGGCTGCTCGAACGGGAGTTTCAGGCGTACGACCTCGACGACTTCCCGCTCGTCGAGGACCGGGGAAAATCGAAGGGCACAGAGACGTACCCTATCTCCTCGACCCGCCCGATAGAGTCCCCAGTTGGTGCCGGCATTGCCGTGGCCGGTGGGGCAATGGGGACTACGTCAGCGTTCCACGAGGGCGGCGACCACGTCGCCGTTCGCACTGGGAAGATCGCCGGCCGCCTCGCCGCGAACGACCGCCTCGAACGCTACAACGACGCCTGGCACGACGCCATCGGCGACGAAATCCTCCGGAACGTCACCTTCGCGGACATGGTGCGGGACTGGCGGCCCGGCGACTGGGACCGGGCCTTTACCACCGCCAACGACCTGATGGACGCCCGCGGCATCAAGGCCGACGCAGCGCTCCGTGGCGGCTTCAACGGCATCAAGATGGTTCTGGCTTACAAATGGGGGAAGTTCTCCTACCGTAACGGCAAGTACGTCCAGTTGCGCGAGGACGACTACGCCGTCTGAACGTCACCCTTAGGTGTCCCACCGGCGAAATGCATCTGCGTGCCTTTAATCCCCGGCTGAGACCCGTCACCGGGACAATGACGACCCGGAGAACCCGGGCACGCGACATGACCGCGGTTCACACCGCATCTGGTCGCCGTATCCGGCGACCCGCCAGACGGTTGCACCGTCTGGGCGTTCGGTGATTACGCCGTAATCACC
The DNA here is from genome assembly GCF_003665985.1 of Haloarcula sp. Atlit-47R. Taxonomy (NCBI): domain Archaea; kingdom Methanobacteriati; phylum Methanobacteriota; class Halobacteria; order Halobacteriales; family Haloarculaceae; genus Haloarcula; species Haloarcula sp. Atlit-47R. The sequence continues at coordinate 106,482 of NZ_QPLQ01000002.1, forward strand.
CGCGCTCGCGGCTGACGCCGCTCGCGCACTTGGTCGTCTGTGGACGACCCGCCCGGCACGAGGGTTTGCCGGCTGACGTGGCACACCGCCGAGGATGATGCCGGACGTTAGTGTTCCGGGCGACATGCTACTGTTAATTGGAGACGGAGGTGTGTCCCGAGAGCGTCGGAAATCGTTCTGCGAGCCGGCTACGCAACACTCGATGTGAGCAGGATTGTGGCGGCCACTGGCTCTGCCCGTCGCATCGGCTCAGTTCGTATCTGGGCCAGCGGGTAAGCAGTTCGACGAAGGCCTGTTCGTCCTCTCTGAACGTAGTTGACCGGTGGACGGGCAACGAAACAGGCTGTCTCGAATAGCCTACCGTTGAGTTCGATTTTCGCATCGATGGACCAGTTGCTACTCCACCGCTGGTATGCAGCGTCGGCATCCAGCCCTTGCTGCTCAGTGTTGTAGACGGAGAGCAGGCCGTCGGATTCGCCGATTTTCGGCAGTAGGGGTGAGACGAAGATGTGCTATCGCCGGGCGGTGAGAGACAGGTCGCCGCTGGTATCCCTTGCGAATACAGGGCAGGAAATCATTCAAGTCAGGTACGGACCTGCCAGATTGCGGACCTGGTGGGATAGGCCGGTCAGAAGCCGCTGATACCGAGCACGGCCGGAGCGGACGAGAGGTCCCCGCTGAATTTCACGAAGACGTACAGGCCAGTAAACAGCGTCGCGTTGTACGCGCCGTGGATGAGTGACGGGACGACGATGTTGTCCGTGTACTCGTAGGTGGCGCCGAGGATGAGCGACGGAACGAGAAGGGCACCCACCCCGACGAGTTTCCCCGTGACCGATCCGCCACTAAGGGCGGGGTAGTGAATGCCGGCGAAGATGACGCTCGCGATAGTGACGCCCGAGATCGGGCCGAAGTAGTCCCGAATGCGGCCCTGAACGACACCGCGGAACAGCAGTTCCTCGCCCGGGCCGATGAGGAGGAAGGAGGCAGGAATCAACAGGAGGAGGACATCAGGGTTTTCCATGCCAATCTCAGCCGCCTGATTGGTTGCCGTTTCGATCCCGAACAGCGAGACGAGTGTCGTGATAATGGTGGCAACCACCACGAGTCCGCCCATCGCGCTGACGTAGCCCAGCACGACGATGCCGGCCTCACGGAGACTCGGTACAGCAATGCCGATACTGAATGCGCCGGTGTCCGGTGCATAGGAGAACACCTCGCGGACTTTCGCTCTGATTACCGGTCTGAGTTTGATGTACGTGTACGCGATGACCGGACAGCCGATTCCCTGAACTGTTATCAGTCCGAGGACCAGCGTCTGTACTTGCGTTATCTGTACTCCGGCACCGAGTGAGAGGAAAAAAGCGATGCTGAGAAGCAGGATCGAGCCGAACCCGAGTCCTATCACACCCAGCGAGAGCGCCGAAAAAAGCGTAAACCCGTACTGGAAGGCCTGTAGAACCGGACGGTCGCGGGTCGCCGTTGCCATACGCTACCTTGGTCGTGGCGATGTGTAAACAATTCGTTTGGTATCGGTGTCGCGACCCGCGTTCAGTCGATCCGCTCGCCGGCCGTCACTGCGGCATCGAGCCAGTTCGACTCCGGCGGCAACGGGCAGGAGAACGTGTCGCTGTAGGCACAGAACGGCGAGTAGGCGAGGTTGAAATCCAGCGTAATCTCGTCGCCGTCGCTCAGGTCGCGGTCGGGTTCCAGCTCCATGTATCGACCGCCGTCGTAGCTCTGCTGGCCGGTGGTCTTGTCCCGGAACGGGACAAAGAGCGTCCGTGACTCGTCGGCGGCCTGCCGGAACGCGTGGAGTTCGCGGGACTTGCCGTCGAGGTCGAACGACAGTGTTGCGACGTGGAGATAGCGCACCGTCCGGTCGTCGCTCGTCTCCAGATCGACCGACTCCGGTGTCTCGTGAACGGTAACGGTCGCTTCGACCCGATAGTCGGGGTCCGGGTCGAAGTAACTGAGTCCGTCGAACTCGTCGCGTTCCTCGGGCGGAATCGGTGATTGGCGATGCTCTGCGAAGAAGCGGTCTTTCTCGGCCCGGTTGGCCTCCAACTGCGCTGCCCAGTCTTCGGTGTCTTCGTCCATACTGAGACGGTGGTGGCCACGCAGTTTCAGTCCGGCGACTCAGCGACAGCTCGGCAATATCGTGTCGTGAGGGAGTGAATACCTTATTATACGTATAGTCCAACTCGATAACTACACAGGGGTGTGTATGGAAGCGACGTTCTACGGTATTCTGGGGGTAGACCCAGATGCCACCGAAGAGACGATAGTCCGCGCCTACCGGGAGCAGACGAAAACGCATCACCCGGACGTGAGTGACGACCCTGCCGCTAGAGACCGGTTTAAGCGCCTCACGCAGGCGAAAGACGTGCTCACAGACGAGGCCGAGCGAGCGCGATACGACCGGCTCGGCCACGACGCATACGTCAACAGGCACGTCGACAGCGTCGCGGACGGAGGTACAGCCACGGGCGGTGTCAGTGACATCGCACAGCAGTACGTCGACCAGCGAGCCGACGCAGAGACGGCAGGCGAGACAACGGCGAAAGCGACACAGCGGCCAACCCAGACCCGCGGTGGAAGCACGGGCTACGGGACTGCCGCGGAGTACTACCGGCCCGGCGAGCGGGTTCGGCCGGCACAGCCGTCGGGAGTCGAGACACTGCTCGAGTCACTGCGACGTGTCGGGCCGTGGCTGTTCGTCCATCTGGCACTGCTGGTCTGTACGATCATTGCCGCCGTACTGCTCGCAGTCGGTGGCCTCACTGGAGACCTCTCACCGGTCGTCGCCGGTGTCATGGCAGCCTCGATGGTGACCATCTCGCTCGCCGTCTCGGCGACCCATGTCCTCACACACATCTCGGGCTGACTGGCACGGAGCGGTTCGCACAGCGGCAGTTTCGAGAGCCAGCAGACGCGAAGCCGGCAGCACAGCCACATTCACGACAGCGGCCGGAACCAAACAGCGGTAACGAGGACGGCCAGCAGAAGATACGAGCCGCGGATCAGCAGCATCGTCGCAGTTTCAGGGTCGCCCCGCTGGGCGATAGCCGCGACCGTCCCGAAGACGACCGCAGCCGCCGCAGCACTCGGCGGGACCCCGGGCAATGCCACAGACAGCCCAACGATTCCGAGAAGGCCCGCTCCGAACAGACCGAGCGCGAGTCGCCGGGCGTCTTGATGGCCAAGTACGACGGCGACGGTGCGTTTCTGTATCGACCGGTCGTAGTCGTAGTCCTGCTCGTCGTCGATTATCTTGATGCCGGTCAGCAACAGCAGAAACACGGCGGCGAGACCGACAGCACGCGGCGTCAGCGTCGTCACTTGTGCGTAGTAGCCGCCCAACAGTGACAGCGCGATACCCGTCGGGTAGCCCATCGTCGCACCGATAGGGTTCATGTCCAGTTGTGGCGCGTGGGTGTAGCCGATAACCCATGTCGGTAGCGTCAGCAGCGCCGCGCCGGGACCGACCAACAGCCAGATAGCTGCCGTGCAGAGCGCAAAGCCGACGCCAGCGCCGACCAGCGCCATGCGACACCCCGAGCCAGTGAGAGGGTGGTCGTCGTCCTCGCCGCGGACGTGGAAATCGACGTAGCCGTCCTTGACGTGGGCCGTGTAGACGGCGAAGAACATCGCACTCGCGTGAAGTGCGGCCACCGGGGGCCAGAACCCACCGGAAAGCAACCCCCCGAACAGCGAGGTCGCAAGCGGTGGCAGCATAAACACCGGGTGCACCTGCGAGGCCAGGGCACTCACGGTCGCGAGCGGACCGGTCTCGTGTCGGGCGACTGCCATACGGACTCAAGGTACGGCTGTGGCAAAAATCCCCAGCCGCGTTGTTTCGGTACTACCGCCAGTTCGAGCGGTCGAGCACGAAGCCAGAAATGTGCGAGGCCAGTTCTCTGGCGGCCTGTTCGCTGTCCGCGTGGAGTTCACCGGACACCGGGCCGGCTTCGCCGCCGACGCCCTCCGTCTCCGAGATCGGGTCCGTCGTCGTCGGATACGGTCGGCGGGACCGGACGCGGTCCCGGAGTTCCTGAACGGTAGCGTCCGAGAGTTCGTATGACAGATGCTGGAGGTCGTATCGAACGATGAATCCCCGCGTCGCGTCTCGGACGGCGAGGACCGGGTGGCCCCGGTCCCGACAGCGCTCCCAGATCTCGCGCTGGTGGTCCCGCGTAGCATACACCGGCACGTTCGACGGTGCGAGGTGTTCCATTGGTCGTTTGTAGGGACTGGAGGTGTATTACCTTTCGGCAGTGCCTCGCCGGTAGAAACGCCATGCAGGAAATGTTTAGGGTCAGGGCCGTGTCCACAGAATTGCTATGGCAGATATTGAAATCGAGAGTACGTGCGAGGAAGGATACACAGTCGAAAGCGTCATCAACGGCGAATGGGAGCTTATCGTCGACGCGCTGAGCGAGAACGGCCCGTCGCCGAACGAGGTTCTGGCCGCCGATTACGCCTCCTGTTATATCCCGGCGCTGCGCGTCGCCGCCGACAAGTACGGCCACGAAGACATCGGCAGCGTCGACGTCGAAGTCGCCGCAGGTCTCGACGAGGATGACGACCTAGAGTATATCGACTTCCATGTCGAGGTCGAGGAGTCACTCGCAGACGAGGAACAGGACATCGTTGAACTCGCCGAGGACATCTGCCACGTCCACTCGGCGCTGCAGGACGAGCTACACGCGGAAATCACTATCGAGTCCGGCGTCTGAGCGGGCAAGGGCCGGGGTTATTTTCGCTGGTAGCAGCCCCGTCGTCGTTACTCCGGGAACAGCAGGATAACCGAGGACGTGTTGTGATAGCCGGTGTAGTCCTCGTCGGCCGAGCAGACTTCGCCGTAGGTTTCGAAGCCGGCGAAGGGCGCGTCGATAGCGCTGTGAATCGTCTCGACGGCGTCGTCGAAGTCGTCGCCGAGAATCATCGCCCGGCAGGCGCAATCGTAGACGAATCCGCCCGCGACATTTCCACCGCGGAGTTCATTGGCGGCGTTGGTGGCGGCGTTCCGGACCGCATACACCTGGTCGGATTTGTTGCTATGTGTCACCCGCACTTCCGTCCCCTCGGAGACAGCGACGGCGAAATCCAGCGGCCCATCGGTGTCGGTTGTATGGCCCGGCCATCGGATGTTGTATCCCGTCGTCGAGATGAGTTTGCTCTCGATGAAGGTCTTGATTCGTGAGGCGAGTCCGTCCGCGTCGGCATCAGGTTCCGATTCGATACCGAGTTCGTAGCGGCCGAGCAACATGACGAGGTCCTCGGACCCTGCTTCCAACTCGTCGACATCGATGTCGTACGTCTCCATCGCATCCTCCCGAATCGCGTCCCGCCAGGCCTCGAACGCGGGCCTGCCGTCGAGTTCGTACACGGTGCTGCCCTCTGCTCGGGTTACCGTCATCGCCTCGGAGATCGGTTCGTGGCCGTGGTTGACTGTCACGGGAAGCGGGTCCTCTGAGGCAATGAGCGCGAGGACGACGGCGTCCGTCTCGACGCGGTCGTTCCGGAAGACGTGGGTCTGCTGTAACTGGAGGTCGTCACCCGCAGACCCGCCGACAACCGGCGTCTCCTCATCGTCGAGGTACTGCTCGGTGAGCCGAGTGACTTTGTTTCCGATTCCGGCCATGCCGTCGTGGAGATTGATGACCGTCCGATGCGGATACCCCTCGACAGTGGCGTCCTCGCTCGCAGGGAGGTCATGGACGGCTTCGAACAGACAGCGTTCGGGGTCAGCGCTCAGTTCGGTCGACAGGCTGGAAAAGAACCGCATCGAGTCCGACGAGACGACACCGACTGTGACAGTTCCGTTCCCCGAACCGGATTCAGTGAACTCTCCGGAGGACGAACAGCCCACGATTTCGGTGTCCGAACCGACAACACTCCGAGCACCCCACAGCACCGCCTCGTAATCGTACCTCGGAGAGCAGAAAATCTGACAGAAGTCCGGTTCGCTGGCCGATATACCGGCCATGGCATCCCGTATGGCGTCCATCGCTGCGGCATCGCCCGAGTCTCCCGTCGCCTGCCCTGTCCCAAACTCAGTAGTCATTGAGATGCAAGTATATCGTGGGCTAACTTAACATATTGGAACCGTTTTGAAAATAACAAGGCAGGGTAGTGGCGTCACTCGAAGGCCCGGGAGTCGCTCCAGAAGCGGTACGCCTTATCGTAGACCACCACACGGAGCGGGAAACGCTCATACCGTCGGCCCGCAAACACCAGTCCATGAGTGACTCAGACTGGACCGACCGCATCGCCGGCGAACGGATGACGGTCGACCAGCAGTTCAACGAACAGGTCAAAGCGTCGTCGTTCTCCAGCCAGCAGTGGGGGCTGGTGATGACTGCCGTCGAGTTCGAGATCGAGAACCCGGAGGACCCGGACGCCGCTCGGATCGTCGCCGATACGTCGAAACTCTCCAGCGTCATGCCGGAGATGGAACGGGTCGCCAACCAGGGACCGATGGCCGGTCCCGGGGGCGACCAGTCCGGGAATTCGGGCGGCGGCCTCCTCTCTGGCGTCAAGGACGCGCTTGGACTGGGCGGGTCCGGTGGCGGGGACAAGCAACAGAAAGAAGAGGCGGCCCGGCTCGCACAGGCGTACGCTGAGCAACTACAGGAGAAACTGGAGTCGAACGGGCGCTGGAAGTCTGTCTGCGAGCAGGCACAGGGTTAGTCGCCGCTGTGAAACAGTGTTAGCTCCTCGGCCTCGTAGATGTTGATAAGTTCCGTCACGATGTCGTCGTACGACTCGTCCTCGACGCGAAGGTCATCGAGGCGCTCCACTGTCTCGGCATCCAGTTCCACGGATGGCATATCTGAACCTTTCAGTGGAACACACTTAATTCCCGCCCACAATCAAAAACAAACGCGAACAGTAGTAACAAATCAGAACCGAAAACGGTTAATGGTCGTTCTCGGTAGAAACACGACACATGCGACCACTGGGTGACTCACCGCTTGTACGGAACGACAAGACGCTCGTGCTGGCCCACGACCACGGACTGGAACACGGTCCCAAGCAGTTCAGCGGCGTCGAGGAGCGCCTCGACCCGCGTGAGGTGTTCGAGATGGCGACCCACGACGCCGTGACGGCGCTGGCCGTCGGGAAAGGCCTCGCCGAGACGTACTACCCGAGCTACGAGGACGACGTGAATCTCCTTGCGAAGCTCAACGGCGGCTCGGACCTCTGGATGGGTGACCCGTACTCGCCCCAGAACTGGTCGGTCGAGTACGCCGCCGAACTCGGTGCCGACGCCGTCGGCTACACCATTTATCCGGGCGTCAACCGCGAGACCGACATGTTCGAGGACTTCCGCCCGGTGCAGGAAAACGCCCGCGACCACGACCTGCCCATCGCCATGTGGTCGTACCCACGCGGACAGGCCATCAAGGAGCACCGCAGTCCCTCGACCATCGCCTACGCGGCCCGTATCGGGCTGGAACTGGGCGCTGACTTCACGAAGGTGAAATACCCCCGCGACAAGGAAGCGATGGCCCACGCCGTCCGCTCGGCGGCCGACAACCGTGTCCTGCTCTCCGGCGGGTCGAAGACTTCCGACCGCGACTTCCTCGAACTCGTCGAGGACTGCATGGACGTCGGCGTCGCCGGCCTCGCCGTCGGCCGCAACGTCTGGCAGCGCGACGACCCCTACGACATCCTCGACAAGCTCGAAGGCGTCATCTTCGAGGACGCGACCGCCGACGACGTCCTGTAGGCCATGGACGAGGAGACGCGCCGAGCCGTCGCCGCGGCGGACGAGGCGTTGCCTTACAGCGACGCGCTCCCCGACACTATCGACACCGGCCGGGTCGTCTTCGGCTTCGACGGCTACCTCGACCGCGTCCGGGAGGTCGTCGCCGACCGCATCGACCCCGAGAGCCACGAGCGCCTCGCCACGCTGGAGGGCTTCGGCGACCGCATCGACCGGTCCGTCGCCGCCGACAGTTCGCTTTCCTTCGAGTGGCTCCAGCAGGGCAACCGGACCGGCGGCCACACCAGCCACCTCGCGCGGGCCTTCGGCGGCTGGTCGTTCGACCCGGTGATGGTCGGGATGTACGGCGACCCGGTCCACGAGGCCTTCGAGTCGGAGTTCGGCGACTACGAACTCCACTCGCTTGGCGAACCCGGCGTCACCGACGCCGTCGAGTTCGACGACGGGAAGCTCATGCTCACCGAAATCGGCGACACGATGACGCTGGACTGGGCCGAACTCGACGCGGCCTTCGGCCACGACCGACTGGCTGAGACGCTGGACGGCGCGAGCCTGTTAGGGACCGGCTACTGGTCGGAGACGCCGGACCTGCCGACGGTCTTCGACGGTCTGCGCGACCTCTGGGGCGACATCGACGACCCGCCGGGGACGGTGCTGGTCGACCCCGGCGACGTGCGCAAACTCGACGCCGACCGCCTGCGGGCCGGCCGCGAGGCCATCGGCCGACTGGACGAGGTGACCGACGTGGTGGTCACCTCGAACCGCGCCGAGACGGGCGTGCTCGCCGACGCCTACGCAGGGGAAGGGGAGCGCTCGTTCGCCGAGGACGCCGAGGCGGTGTACGACGCGCTCGCGCCGACCTGGTTCGTCGGCCACGGCGTCGAACGCTCCGTCGTCGTCTCGGAGACGGGCACCGACAGCGTGGCCGTCCCCGCCGTCTCTGACCCGGAACTGACGACCAGCTCCGGCGACCACTTCAACGCCGGGCTCGGCCTCGCCCGCATCGCCGGCCTCCCGTCCGCCGCCGCCGTCGTCGTCGGCAACGCCGTCGCCGGCTACTTCGTCCGGACCGCCGACCAGCCGTCGCTGGCCGACGTGCGCGCGTTCGTCGACGACTACCTCGAGAAGTTCTGAGCGCCCCGCTTGGAGTTCTATTTCTGCGCGAAGCCCCGTCTTAGAGCCGCCGTACCGTCACACCGTCTCGGAGCGAGTCGATATCCGCTGGGTCGGGGACGGCCGTTCCGGCCCGCTGGACGACCTGCGCGGAGACGGCCACGCCGGTCCGGAGCGCCGTCTCGTCGTCCGCGCCGGCCTCCCAGGCGCTCAGGACGCCCGAGAGGAGCGCGTCGCCGGCCCCGACGGTGTCGACGACGTCGACGTCGAGCGCCTCGGCGTACAGACGGCCCGCGTCGCCGACGAGGACCGCGCCGTCCGGGCCGAGTGAGGCCAGCACGCGGTCGAAGCCCCGCTCACGGAACGTGTCCGCCGCGTCCGCACACCCCTCGACGGTGGACACGTCGGCCCCGGTCGCGTCGCCGAGTTCGGCGCGGTTGGGCTTGCAGAGCCCGTACTGGGCGTCGAGGGCCCGGAGCACGTCGCCGCCGGTGTCGACGACGGTCTCCCAGTCGCCGCCGGCCGCGATGCGGTCGATGGCCTCGGGGGACAGCCCCGGCGGCAGGCTCCCACCGACGAGCACGCGGTCGGGAGACTGCGCTCGCACCCGTTCGAGCAGCGAGTCGGCGACAGCCTCCTCGACGGTCGGCCCGGCCTGGTTCAGTTTGTACTCCTCCGCGGCCGCGATGGCGGTGGTGTTGATCCGGGTTGTCCCGTCTACGTCGACGAAGGCCGTCTCGACGCCGTCGCCCTGCAGCGTCTCCCGGATGAACGAGCCGGTGAACCCGCCCAGCAGTCCCGTCGCGACGCAGGGCCGGTCCATCGCGGTGAGCAGTTGCGCGGCGTTGATACCCTTCCCGCCCGCGTCGAACTGCGCGCTGTCGGCCCGCATGACGCGGTCGGGGGCCATCTGTTCCTCGAACTGGACTGTCTGGTCGACTGCAGGGTTGTAGGTGACGGTGACAATCATGTGCTGACCTCCTCAACGGGCACGTCGGCGTCTGCGAGCGCTGTGGCGAGTGCCCCCGACGGGCTGGCGTCGGTGACGAGCAAATCGACCTGGTCCAGGTCGGCGAAACTGACGAAGCTCCGGTCGCCGAACTTCGACGCGTCGGCGACCAGCACGACCCTGCGGGCGCGTTCGACCATCAGTTCCTTGACGGCCGCCTCGTCCTCGTTTGGCGTCGACAGCCCGGCAGCGCTGTCGAGGGCGTTGGTCCCCAGGAACAGCAGGTCGAAGTTCATCCGCTCGATGGCGCGCTCGGCCGTCGGGCCGACGAGCGCGCGGGTTCGGGGCCGCAGACTGCCACCGGTGAGTTTGGCGTCAACGTCCCGTTCGGCCAGTTCTGTCGCGAGGTCCGGCATGTTCGTCGCCGCGACATAATCACTGTCCGGAACCGCACGGGCCACTTCCATTGTCGTCGAACCCGCGTCGAAACAGACGACCTGTCCCTCCCGGACCTCCTGCGCGGCTCGCTCCGCAATCGCTTGTTTCTCGGCGTAGTGGTCGACCTCACGCTGGCCGTAGGGTCGTTCGGTGCCGACAGAGGACGCCGGTACCGCGCCGCCGTGGGATCGCTCGATCCGGCCTTCGGATTCCAAATCCCGGAGGTCGCGGCGTATCGTCGCCTTCGAGAACTCCAGTTCCGCGGCCAGCTCCGACACTGAACAGCCGTCTCGCTCTGTCACCAACTGGACGATAGTGCGCTTTCGCTCGGCCGGGAGCATTCTTTCGGGCGTGATTGTTTCGCTTCGGTTTTACCTCTTTCTATTGGACCGTGCTTGTTTCTGCCCAGATAGAACGCGAGAAAACTGCTTACAGTTCGTCGATAACCGCGGCGGTTACGTCCGCAGTAGACGCGTCGCCGCCCAGATCCGGCGTTCGAGGGCCTGAGTCGAGCACGGACTCGACAGCCGTTCGGACTGCATCGCCCTGTTCGTCGTAGCCGAGGTGGTCGAGCAACATCGCTGCGGAGAGAATCATCGCTGACGGGTTAGCGATGCTCTCACCAGCGATATCGGGCGCGGAGCCGTGAACCGGCTCGAACAGCGCGTTCTCCTCGCCGATGTTGGCCGACGGCAGCAGGCCGAGGCCGCCGACGAGGCCCGCAGCAAGGTCCGACAGCATGTCGCCGGCGAGGTTCGGACAGATGACGACGCCGTAGTCCTGAGGGTTCATCACGAGGTGCATCGCCAGCGCGTCCATCAGCGCGGTGTCGTAGGACGCCCCCCGGTCGTCGCCGACCGCCGAGGCCGCATCGAGGAACAGGCCGTCGGTGGTGCGCATGACGTTGGCCTTGTGGGCGATAGTCACATCGTCGTAGTCGTTTTGCTTCGCGTAGCTGAAGCCGTACTCGGCGATTTTCTCCGAGGCGTCCTCAGTGATGACACGCGTGCAGGTGGTGACGCCGTCGGCGATTTCGCTCTCGATGCCCTTGTAGACGCCCTCGGTATTCTCCCGGATGAACACGATGTCGGTGTCGGGCTGGACGGCGTCTAGACCAGGATACGAACGGGCTGGGCGGACGTTGGCGAACGAGCCGACAACCTGCCGGAGCGGCAAGATTACGTCGGCCGCCGTCTCACCGGCCGCGCCGAACAGCGTCGCGTCGGCGTCAGCCGCCAAGTCACGCGTCTCCTGCGGGAGCGCCTCGCCGGTTGCTTCCTTCACTGCGTCGCCGGCCTCGCCCTCAATAAAGTCGAAGTCGACGGTATCGATGGCCTCCAGCACTTCCACCGCAGCGGGTGTGACCTCCTGTCCGATTCCATCGCCGGGAATAACGGCTATCTCGTGTGTCATGGCGGGAGGGACGTACCCGCCCGGTGAAAGTGGTTCGGTTCCAACTATCTCCTGCGAATCGCCGGTGCACCACATGCGAGTGACCGGTTCGCGCTATCGGCGCGGCAGCGAAGAAAACGACAGACAGTGGACACGCTCAGGGGAATGGCACGGGTGACCAGCGGACGACGTGAGCGTGTGGAGGGCCGAAGCGAATCAGGGGTGATCGCTGGCGACCCGTGCGCAACTGTTCGTAGCGATGGTGGCTATGTATGTTCTATCTCAATACTACGAACACAGTTGATACTATGTATACTAACAATACAATCTGTGCTACTGGTGTACGCCATGGACTGAGACAGACTACCAGAGTCATCTACGAATACGGTCCTCGCAACCGCCCGCCAGCTATCGGTACAGCATCGCCTGCGCGACCTTCTCACCGCGGTAGTAGCCGGGTGCGGTGGCAACTGTCGCTGTCTTCGTCTCTCCTTCGACGGTCACCACGCGGTACTCCCGTTCCGGAACCGAGATGTCCTCACGCATCAGCCGCTGGAACCGCTTTCGAGCCGCCTCCCGGTCGTCGGGGTGCAAAAAGTCGCTCGCCTTCTTCCCAGCAATCTCGGTGAAGGAATCCGCATCGAGAAATGCGACGGCCGCCTCGTTAGCGTACAGAGCTTCCCAGTTATGATCAAAGAGGAGGATCGGGATCGGTGCAGTGTCGACGAGATTGTGGTATCTGTCTTCCGTGCGCCGCACCGCGGTTTCGGCTCGACTGCTCCGGACCGCGTTCCTGACCCGGTTTGCCAGCACGGTGTACTGCTCTGTCCCGGTCCCCTTCTGGAGGTAATCGGTGACCCCGGCCGAAATCGCTCGGCTTGCGATTTCTTCCGAGCCCTTGCCGGTAAACAGGAGAAACGGGAGTCCGGGATAGTCGTCTCTGACCAGTTCGAGAAAGTCCAGCCCGTCCTTTTGCGGCATATCGTAGTCACTGACGACGCAATCGACCCGGGCGTCCTGAAGCACTGTCAGCGCGTCATCAACGCTCGTCGCGGTCTCAACGGAGAACGCGTCGTCTTCCCGTTCGAGGAACTCCGAGACGATATCGGCGAAGCCGGAATCGTCGTCAACGTGGAGCACTCTGATGTTATCTATCGAGAAGTGGTCCATGCGGGCGTCTCCCAACTGTATGCAGGTATCGTGTGAAACCACGAAAGCGTTGGGTTGTATTTTAGATGGTATGACAATCGAGACAACAGAAGCTCAGAGCTTGTGTCGGAACGCGTGGAGGACGTTCTCTCCGGTCTCGGTCAGTTCCACCTGCTTCGTCCGACCGACATCGTTGACCTCAATGTAGCCGTCTTCGACCAGCGGGTCGACGATGTTGGCGTTCAACAGCGCGAACTTCGCTTTCTCGTTTGCCGGGTCCGCATCGTCGATGAACGAAAGCCGGGCGTCCTCAGCGAACCCGATGAGGTCCGATTTCTTTGCCGTGTACTTGTCTGTATTTGTCCGCGTGAGATAGTCCAGCACTGCGACCTGGTCACGGGAAATGGCTTCGATGGGGTACGAGGGGAGGACCTCCGCGCGGTCCATCCCGCGTGTGAGAGGCTTCGCTGAAATCGGTGGGACGTGTTCTTCTGGGTGGACGTAGTAGGCCGTCGCCGCTGTGGCCATACATGCGATTGCGCTCCCGATAGCTGCCACCTTGGGTCCTGTAGAGACGTTGACGCGTACGATGTCCTCGGGATGGTCGGCGGTCAGTGTCGTGACCTCGGCCAGCACATCATACAGGTCGTGTAAATCTGTTTGTCGTAGTTCGACGCTGACACCGTCGGCGTCCAGTTCTTCGATAAGTGCTTGCTGATACGGTGTCAACCGTGACAGCTCCGGCGTCGCCGTGAGGAGGTATACGTCGTCAGCGTTGTGCTGGTGAATCGGCTCGGTGACCCGGTCGCGTTCGTGTCCCAGCGGCGCGATGTGTATCTCCCGAATCTGGTCCATGCGGGAAGAACGCGCCCCGCACAGCTATTGGTCTTGCCATCTCCGGGACAGAAGATCACTGGACGACCGCTACGGCGGTATCGTCCGAAATCCAAAATAGCGGGCGTCGCTCAGTCGTCCGCTTCGATATCTGACCGCGTCTGGTCGAGATACGGCAACTGTGAGGCCGTCTCTTCGATGGCGTTCTTGTTGGCCTTCATCAGCGCCGTCGTGTCCCAGTTGCCCTCGACGAGAGCCTCGCGCTGGGCGCGGTCAACGCTGACGTCGATCTCGTTGTCGCCGTAGGTGACAGTCTCCGCTCGCACGTCAACCTCAATCTCGCCGTCGGGGTTGTCATCAACCCACTGCTGGAGCGCGTTGATGGTCTCGTGGTCGGCGGTGACCGTCGGGATGCCGAGCGCGAGACAGTTCCCGGCGAAGATCTCTGCGAAGCCCTCGCCGATGATGGCATCGATGCCCCAACGCATCAGGGCCTGGGGCGCGTGTTCGCGGGAGGAGCCACAGCCGAAGTTGTTGTTGACGACCATCACGTTCGAGTCCTGGAACCGCTCCTCGTTGAACGGGTGGTCCTTCTCGTTGTCCTCGTCGTCGAACCGCAGGTCGAAGAAGGCGAACTCGCCCAGCCCGTCGAAGGTGACGACCTTCATGAACCGCGCCGGGATGATCTGATCCGTGTCGATGTCGTTCCCGCGAATCGGGATGCCGGAACCCTCGACGTAATCGACCGACGGGATGTCCTCAGTGGGGTCGCTCACGCTAAATTCACCTCCTTCAGTTCGCGCACGTCAGAGACCTCGCCAGTGATGGCCGCGGCGGCCACCATCCGGGGGTTCATCAGGACCGTGCGGCCGTCCTTGCTGCCCTGCCGACCGACGAAGTTCCGGTTGGAGGAAGAGGCACAGGCCTCGTCGCCCTCCAGTTGGTCCTCGTTCATGCCCAGGCACATCGAACAGCCGGCGTTTCGCCACTCGAAGCCGGCCTTCTCAAAGATGTCCTTGAGCCCTTCTTCCTCGGCGGCGCGCTGGACGCGCTGGCTGCCGGGGACGACGAACGCGCGCACGTCGTCGGCGACTTCTCGGCCCTTGACGATGCGAGCCGCGCGTCGCAGGTCGGGGAGTCGAGCGTTCGTACAGGAGCCGAGGAAGGCCACGTCAATGTCGTAGCCTTCCATGGTCTCGCCGGGCTCGACGCGCATGTGCTCCTGAGCGCGGCGGGCGGTGTCGACCTTGTCGTCGGCCAGCGACTCGGGTTCCGGAATCGGGTCGTCGATGCCGATGCCCTGGCCGGGTGTGGTTCCCCAGGTGACGACCGGGTCCAGTTCGCTGGCGTCGATTTCGACGACGTCGTCGTATTCGGCGTCGTCGTCCGAGCGGATGGACTCCCAGTACGGCTTGAGTTCCTCGAACTTCTCGGGGTGCTCCTGGAAGTAGTCCGTCTGCTCCAGCCACTCGTAGGTGGTCTCGTCGGGGTTGACGTAGCCCGCGCGAGCGCCGCCCTCGATGGACATGTTACAGATGGACATCCGCCCCTCCATGTCGAGGTTCTCGATGGTCTCGCCGGCGTACTCGTAGACGTAGCCGACGCCACCCTCGGTGCCGAGCCGGCGGATGATTTCGAGGATGATGTCCTTGGCCTCGACGCCCTCGTCGAGTTCGCCGGAGACCTCTATCTTGCGGACCTTCTGTTTCTCCATCGCGATGGTCTGGGTGGCCAGCACGTCCCGAATCTGGCTGGTCCCGATACCAAAGGCGAGCGCACCGAAGGCACCATGAGTCGATGTGTGGCTGTCGCCACAGACGATAGTCTTGCCGGGCTGGGTGATGCCCTGCTCCGGGCCGATGACGTGGACGATCCCCTGATCGCCCGTCGTCGGGTCGGAAAACTGGATGCCGGCGTCGCGGACGTTCTCTTCGAGTTCGGCCATCATCGTCTCGGCCGCGTCGTCGCTGTAGGGCCGGTCCTGGTTCGCGGTTGGGACGATGTGGTCAACTGTCGCGTGGGTCAGGTCCGGGCGCGCGACTTCGAGGCCGCGCTCTTTGAGCATACCAAAGGCCTGCGGGCTGGTGACCTCGTGAATGAGGTGCAGCCCGACGAACAGTTGGTCCTGACCGTTCGGCAGGGTTGTGACCTTGTGCTGGTCCCATACCTTGTCGTACAGCGTTCCCGAACTCATACTGTCTCGTCCCGTCCTTCAGTTCCGCGCTCGTACGCGCGGGTGACACCCTCGTCGGGAGCTTCGTGGTCGATGTCTTCCATCGTCTCGTCAGTCTCCTCCTCCGCATCGCGTTCGCCGCCGTCGGCAGCCACAACCGGGCCGCGGCGGAACACCGCGCCGAAGGTCCCGTTCGTCTCGGGGTGGGTGTGCTCGATGCTGCCCATCGTTGTGCGCGATTCGCTTTGTTCGCCGTCCGTCGTATCCGTGCGTTCGTTAGTCATCTGCTGGAGCTTCTGTCTTCTCTGCGTCGGCGTCCTCGCCCCACGCGAACAGTTCGCGCAGGTTCTCGCCGACGGCTTCGATCTGGTGGTTCTGTTCTGCGTCGCGATACTGCTTGTAGGCGGGTCGGTTGGCCTGGTTCTCGTTGATCCACTCGCGAGCGAACTCGCCGTTCTGGACCTCTTCGAGAATCTTCTCCATACCCTCGCGGTCGATGACTTCCTCGCCGCGGGTCAACCCACCGTACTCGGCGGTGTCGGAGACGGAGTTCCACATGCCCATGTGGCCGCCCTCGTACATCAGGTCGACAATGAGCTTGAGTTCGTTCAGACACTCGAAGTAGGCCATCTCCGGGGCGTAGCCGGCATCGACCAGCGTCTCGAAGCCGGCCTTGACCATCTCGGTGACGCCGCCACAGAGGACGGCCTGCTCGCCGAAGAGGTCCGTCTCGACCTCTTCCTGGAAGGACGTCTCGATGACCCCGGCGCGAGTGCAGCCGATGCCCTTGGCGTAGGCCAGGGACTCCTCCTTGGCGTTGCCGGTCGCGTCCTGATACACTGCGATGAGACCCGGCGTTCCCTCGCCGCGCTCGTAGGTCCGGCGCACGAGGTGACCGGGGGACTTCGGCGCGACCATCGTCACGTCCACGTCCTCCGGCGGTTCGATCTGGCCGTAGTGGATGTTGAAGCCGTGGGCGAACTGGAGCGTGTCGCCGGCGTCGAGTTCGTCCTCGATGGCCTCGTACACGGCCGGCTGAATCGTGTCGGGGACGAGCATCACGACGCGGTCTGCCTCACCGGCGGCCACGTCGGGGGTCTCGACCCGGAGGCCGGCGTCCTCGGCGTCGGCCCAGGAAGACGAATCCTCCCGGAGACCGACGATTACGTCTACGCCGGACTCGTGGAGGTTCAGCGCGTGGGCGTGGCCCTGCGACCCGTATCCCAGCACGGCTACGGTCTCGTCGTCGATAGTCGATACGTCAGCGTCCTCGTCGTAATAGACTGTTGTGGTAAGTTCGTCAGACATCTTTCTCTAATGTTTTCGGGCCGCGTTCCAGTGCGGCGGCCCCGGTTCGCACAATCTCCTGCACGTCGAACTGCTTGAACGCCTCGATGGCGGCGTCGATCTTCTGCTTGCTGCCCGTAATCTCGACGGTGACAGAGTCGGTCGACGCGTCGACGGCCTGCCCGTTGTACATGTCGGCGACGGCGTTGACGTCGTCGGGCTTCTCGCCGCTGACTTTCACCAGCGCGAGCTCCCGGCGGACGGCCTCGCCTTCGAGTTCCCTGACCGAGATGACGGGAACGAGCTTCCGCAGTTGCTTTTTCGCCTGGTCGATCCCCGGGTCCGGCTCCTCGATGAGGATCGTCATCCGGGCTGTGTCCTCGTCGACTGTTGGCCCGACGGTGAGACTTTCGATGTTGAACTGCCGCCGGCTGAACAGCGCCGACACCTCCGACAGCACGCCCGGTCGGTGTTTGACCAGCGCGGACAGCACCGCCTGGCGCGGTTCGTGTGTCACTTCGGCCTCGGGGTCGACGCGGATTCCCTGCGTGTTGCGTCGGCCCTTCGGGCGCATCCGTTCGTCCGGCGCGGGGCCTGGCATTCCTCCAGTCATTGTTAGATCATGTCCAGATGGTCTTCGTTGAGCGCGAACAGGCCGTTGTCACCGCCGCTGGGGACCATCGGGAAGACGTTCTCCCCGGGGTCGATGTGGGCGTCGATGACGCTCGGGCCGTCGTAGTCGCGTGCTTCCTGTATCGTCTCCTCGACGTTCTCGTAGGATTCGAGCGTGAACCCGCGTGCGCCGAAGGCCTCAGCGAGCTTGTCGAACTGCGGAATCCACGGGTACTCCGAGGCCATCCGGCGGCCCTCGTAGAAGCCGTCCTGCCACTGCCGGACCATCCCGACCGCCTCATTGTTGAGGACGACGTAGGTGATGTCCAGTTGCTCTCGAACGGCGACGGAAAGGCCCTGGACAGTCATCAGGAACGAGCCGTCGCCGTCGAAGCAGACGACCTCCTGGTCCGGGGCGGCGAGTTTCGCGCCGATAGCGGCGGGCACGCCGTACCCCATCGTCCCGAGACCATGCGAAGACACCCACGTGCGGGGTTCGGTGTACTCCCAGAACTGGGAGGCCCACATCTGGTGCTGGCCGACGCCGGTACAGACGATGGTGTCGTCAGGTGTCACGTCCGAGAAGCGCTCGACGACGTACTGCGGCTTCAACGGCTCGTCGTCGGGCGTGTCGTACTCCATCGGGTACTCGTCTTTCCAGGTCTGGCACTGGTCGCGCCACTCGTCGGCGTCCGGTGCGCGCGGCATCGCATCGAACAGCTGCCGCAGCACGTTCCGGGCGTCCCCGATGAGTGGGTAGTCAGCGTAGACGTTTTTGCTGATTTCGGCGGGGTCGATGTCGACGTGGATGACCTCCGCGTCGGGGGCGAAGGAGTCGACGCCCCCGGTCAGGCGGTCGTCGAAGCGCGTCCCGATAGCCAGCATGCAGTCGGTGTTGCTAATCGCCATGTTGGCGTAGCCGGTGCCGTGCATCCCGGCCCATTCGAGCGAGAGTTCGTGGTCTTCGGGGAAGGAGCCGATACCGGGCATCGTCGTGATGACCGGAATCTCGTACTCCGTGGCGAACTCACGGAGCGCGTTCGAGGCGTCAGCCTTGATGACGCCGCCGCCCGAGAGGATGACCGGGCGGTCGGCAGCGGCCAGTGCCTCTGCGGCTTCCTGAACGTTTTCGTCGTCGGCTTCCTCGGGCACCTCGTAGGTCTCCGGCGTCTCCGGCGTGCCGGGTTCGACCTCGGTCTCGCCCTGCGTCACGTCCTTCGGCAGGTCGACCAGCGTCGGTCCCTGCCGGCCGGCGTCGGCAAGCGCAAACGCTTCGCTGACATCGTCGCCGACTGTATCGGAGTCGGCGGCGAAGTAGCTCTCCTTCGTGATGGGCTGGGTGATGCCGACCGTGTCCGTCTCCTGGAAGGCGTCGTTGCCGACGAACTCCGTCGGGACCTGGCCGGTCAGTGCGATGACCGGGTCCGAATCCATGTTGGCGTCGGCGATGCCGGTCACGAGGTTCGTCGCGCCGGGCCCGGACGTGGCGAAACAGACGCCGGGGTCGCCGGTGACGATGCCGTACGCGTCTGCCGCGTGTGAGGCCCCCTGTTCGTGGGCCATCGTGACGTGGTTGATGTCTGAGTCGTACAGCGCGTCGTAGACGGGCATGATCGCGCCGCCCTGAACGCCGAAGACGTAGTCTGTCCCGGCGTTTTCAAGCGCACGGATGACCGATTGTGCGCCCGTTGTGACCGGGTCCGGTTCGGTTTCTGGCTCCGTGTCGTCCTCTTCCTTGGGGACGGATGCGCGTTCGCTCATCGTGTTAGCCCTCCGTCTGTTCGTGTTCGGGGTCGATACCGCGGTGATGTGTGTGCTGCGTGCATGACTGATGACTCTGTGGTGGTATGACGAATCGATTCGGCCGGGGGTGAAAAGGTGAAGAGAGGGGCTATAGTGCCCCTACAATACGCACGCCGAGAATAGCGGTCGCGGTGCTGGCGGGGGTTCGAACCTGTTGTCCAGCAGCCGCGGTCATCACACCCGAATGCAGTTCGTCCCGAATAATAAACGTTCTGTGATAGCTGTTGGCGGGCAGCCGCTCGAAACCGGGTACTCACCGGTGGCTGGTCACTCGTAGTGACGGCCGGAAGCGAGGTCATTGGCCTACGCCCGGACCTCCTCGCTCTCCTCGGTCACGCCGATCTCCTCGGCGAACCGTTCGAGCACCGACAGGGTGACCTGTTCCTCCGCGCCGTACTCTTTGACGCGGCGGGTCACTTCTCTGACCTCCGCCTCGGTCGGGTCGTAGCCCGCGTCGACGAGCCGCTCCCGAACCGAGTGGGCCCCGGTGTGCTTGCCGAGCACGAGTTCGCGCGTGGCCCCGACCATCTCGGGGGTCATGACGCCCGGCTCGAACGTGTCGGAGTTCTCGATGACACCGGCGGCGTGGATGCCGCTCTCGTGGGAGAAGGCGTTGCGCCCGACGACGGGCTTGTTCGCCGGCACCCCGATGTCGGATTTCTCCTCGACGATCCGCGACAGCTCCGTGATGCGGGTGGTGTCGATTCCGGTGTCGACGTCGTACAGCGACTCCAGCGCCATCACGACCTCTTCGTAGGCCGCGTTGCCGGCGCGTTCGCCGATGCCGTTGACCGACACCTGCGCCTGACTGGCTCCGGCTTCGAAGCCGGAGATGGCGTTGGCCGACGCCAGCCCGAAGTCGTCGTGCGTGTGCACGTCGATGTAGGCGTCGGTGCAGTCGTCGACGATTTCGATGAGGTCGTAGAACCGCCGCGGCGTGGCGACCCCACACGTGTCCGGAATGTTAATCCAGTCCGCCCCCGCCGCGGACGTGGCCTCGATGACTTCGACGAGGAAGTCCTCGTCGGTCCTCGTGGCGTCCATCGGCGAGAACATGCATTCGACGCCCGCATCTTTGATCATCTCGACACAGTCGACGGCAGTGTCGAGCGCCTCTTGACGGGTCGCGTGCATGGAATCCTGCAACTGTACATCCGACGTCGAGACGAAGGTGTGGACCATGTCCACACCCGAATCCAGAGCCGCCTCGATGTCTTTCTCGACCACGCGCGCCAGTCCGCAGGTCGTCACTCGCGTGGACTCAGCGATATCGCGCACTGCCTCGAACTCCGCGTCGGAGTTGACGGGGAACCCGGCCTCGATGACGTGGGTCCCCATCTCGTCGAGCAGCGCGGCTATCTCGCGTTTGTCCTCGTAGTTGAACGACGTACGTGGTGACTGCTCACCATCGCGCAGCGTGGTGTCGAAAATCCGTGCGTCTGTAATCTCAGACGTGGAATCCAGTGTGCCCTGGAAGAACTCGATCCGCCGGAGATTCCGACGTGCCCTCGTTGTTGGACATAAGCACCCGTAACTGGATGCTTCCACTATTTATACTTGTCCATAAGGCGGTGGCACGTCCACACGGCACACAGCTGCAAGCCGGGTATTGCAGCCAGCGCGACTGCCGCGCGTCAGACAGGTGGGGAGGATTTTTGCTCCGTCCGCGCATGGATGTGGCTATGAGTGATTTCGAGGGCCTGGACCTGCAGGCCGTGGAGGACCAGATGGACGAAGACCGTGACGGGGCCGGCAGCAACCGCGTCGTGCTTGGGGTCCTTGATGGGTCGGAGCCGCCCGAACAGTGGATTCAGACCATCGAGAGTGGGTCAGTGCTGGTTCTCAACGTCGAGGGCGATCTGAACGAGCTCGCCGCCGGATTCGCCCGCCCGGTCCGGGAGGCCGGTGGCGAACTGATGCACTTCCGTGGGTTCCTGATTGTGACGCCACCGGGAGTCAGCATCGACTCCGAACGCCTAGATTGAGCGCCAGAACAGCCGGTCCCCACCGAGCAGTCCTGTCGCGGGCGATGCGTTTCTGCGGCCATTCGCCGAACCCGAAGCGTAGCGATCTTGATCGACACCACCACAGTTAGCACGACCGTTCAGGGGGAGAGCAGGCGCTGTAACAGTCCGTTCCACGCTCGAATGCCGTGGTTCCACGCTTGCCAGTAGGTGTCGAAGAACCGGGACGCTCCACAGTCAGTGTGGCTCGGTCTGGTCGCAATCTGAGCGTGGCATTCCGGGCAGCGATAGTGCGTGCTACCGCGTTGCTCGACCACGACCCAGTCACCGTCGTACCTGCTCTGGTGCCCACAGTCCGGACAGAACAGTGTCGCCTTTGTAAGGCCACCGTGCTCGGTCCGGGAGTCAGTTGGGGACATCCTCACTTAGACGGTGGCTATCGACTGGAAAAGAACCTGCCTATGAGGGGTCTATACGGCTACTAGTACAGGGGAGGTCATTATATTCGCGTCCAGCGAGTGTCTCCCCCGGTACCGCTAGTCGGCCGCGCCGACACCCGCGGCTACCTGCGCGGATACCAGCGTCAGGTAGTGGCCGTCCGGGTCCCGGATTCGGACGCCGTCATCGACCGACGTGACCGCAAGCGCGTCGTCGGCGACCTCCCTGGCCGTCGATTTCGGGTCGTCAGCGACAACGCCGAAGTCGACGTGGACACCGCCGCGGGCGTCGGCGATGCCCAGCCGCGGCGACCACAGTTCCAGATCGAGTTCGCCAGTCGAGAGTCTGACCCGGCCCTCGTCACGGCCGTCGTCGACCACCTCGAACCCGAGCGTGGTGTAGAACTCCATCGCCGAGGACAGCTCCTCGGCTTCAAGGACGAGTTCGAACAGGCCCGTGACGCCAGTGCCGTCGATCGCACGCTCCCCGAGTTCGACGCAGTTGCCCTCCGGGTCGTAGAAGTACAGCGAGCGCGCGTCGCCGAAGGTGTGTTCGACCAGGTCGAAGCGCTCGTCCAGCCGGTCGTACCAGTCGTCGTACTCCCGCTCGGGGATTGTCAGTGCGTAGTGCGTGTGGAGCCCACCGCGCGGCACTGTTCCCGGTGCACGGAGTCTAAGCTCGGTATCGCCGGCCGCGAGTACGGCTTCATCTGGCCCCTCTGAAACGATGTCGAGCTCCAGAAAGGCCTCGTAGAACGCTGTGGCACGGTCTGGATACTTCACTTCTAGCGTGAGCCAGGCGGGCGATGAGAGCATAATCGGCGCTTCGACCGCCACCGACAAAGCCGCTGTGGACCCGTTTCGGGAGCGAAACAACCCCAGCACGCGTGTTTCCCGTTCTCGACCATTTATTCACCTCAGGCTCGTACGGAAGCGTATGCCAATGAAAGGCCAGGGCGAGGCAACGGAGTGGCTAGAGACGAACCGCTGGGAGCGCGGCGTGAGCTACATTCCGTATCCCGACGAAATGATGGTCCGGGCGAGTCACGTTCTCGAAACGGAAGCCGGTGTGTTCGTCGTCGACCCGATAGACGTCGACGGTATCGACGAGCTATTCGCTGAGTTCGGCGCGGTTGCCGGCGTCGTCATTCTGCTGGATCGGCACAAACGTGACAGCGCCGCCGTTGCAAACCGACACGACGTATCAGTGTACATCCCCGACTGGATGTCTGGCGTCGAAGAGGATATCGACGCGCCGGTCGAACGCATGCATCGACAACTGCCGGACACGGACTACGGCGTCCACAAGATAATCGATAACACGTTCTGGCAAGAAGCCGCGCTGTATGGCGATGCAGACGACACGTTAGTCGTCCCCGAAGCGGTCGGGGCGGCGGACTACTTCCTCGCCGGCGACGAGCGGCTCGGCGTCCACCCGATGTTGCGCCTGTTCCCGCCGAAGAAGCTCAGCCGCCTCGACCCCGAGCGAGTACTAGTCGGACACGGAGAGGGCGTGATGGAGGACGCCGCTGAGGCCATCGCCTACGCACTTCGCGGGTCTCGCGGCCGGACGCCGGGGCTGTACGCGAAGAACCTCAAGTCGCTCGTGCTCGGCTGAACCGGGGCAAGCGACGCCGTTTTACCCGGGCCGTGCGAAAGAATGGCGTGGTCTACGTCACACGCGGACTCGTCGAGACGCTGTTACGGCTCGCCAGCGAGGCCGAACCTGACGACGTGACGATTTCGCTGGCCGTCACACCTGCAGGGGACCTTCCCGATGCGGACCTACCAGACGAAACACCGGTATTTACTGACTTCTACCTCCCCTCAGCCGGGGCCTCCGTGAAGGCGGTGTTCGGCGTTGATCTGGGGACGCCGGCCGGCCAGACGCAGGGCCGGTTCGTCTCCCATCCCGACGGCTACATGGGAGTCAGCAAGACCGACGACCTCCACGAGGTGGTCTTCGTCGGCATCCCGCCGTGGGATATCGACGCCTTCGGGGCCTTTGACAGAGCCGGGCAGGCACAGGAGATTACGGTTCTCGACGTCGAACCGCCCGAGAAGTATCCGCAGTAGCGGCCCGACTACTCCAGATAGCCCAAGTCCCGCAACTGGTCGGTGATATCCTGAAACTGTGCTTCGGTCAGTTCTCCTTCCCGCTGGTGTTCGACGACGATACTCCGGAGCAGGAACCGAACGAGGTCGGACGTACTGGAGAAACTCGTCCCTTCGATAGTCTCTTCGACGCGCTCCGCGAGGTCCTTCGGGATGGATACTGTGGTGTAGTCAGCCATATCGGGACGGAGGCGGGCCGTCGGGATATGCGTTATGTCCCAGTTCAGCGCGGGTCCGTCGCCTCAGTGTCGAACTGGCCCATCGTCGCGTGATTGGTCGGCGAGAACATCTTCGGCGCATGGCGGGACCGGGACTGGTCGTCCGCGCTGTCGAATGGCAGCGTGGTTGTCGGGTACGAGTCGTCGTTTCGAGGGGTCGTGATTCGTGTTGTCATCCTGGGGGTGGTGTCGGCCGGCGTCTGTGGTTCGTGGGCAGTGCAGTGTGTGGGTCGCGTGCGGGGCGTACGTCGGATACAAGCATTGGGTACCACCACCTTTTGCCCCATCCATCATAAATGTTCATGATGTAGGTGTGGAAAATACTGTCTCATGGTAACAAGTGTTTTGGTAATAGGTAACACAGCGTTGGCCAGTAGCCAGATTACAACTGCTACCGTGCCTCTCGCGTCTGTTCGACTGCTTCAGACGACGAACTGAATCTCGTACTCAGTCAGGTTTTCGTATCCGTCGGGGGTGACGACGGCGATGTCCTCGATTCTCACACCACCCACGTCGGGATCATAGAGGCCAGGTTCAATGGTGACGATGTGCCCGGGTTCGAGCTCCCCCCCGTTCGGTGCCAGCCGTGGAAGCTCGTGGACATCCAGCCCGACGCCGTGGCCCGTGCTGTGGATGAACCCAGTCTCCGTTCGGTCGTCGTCACGCAACGTCGGCTCGCCGGCGTCCTCGTACACGTCACAGACAGCGTCGTGTACGTCTGCACCGGTCGCGCCGGGTTCCAGCGCGTCGAACGCAGCGTCCACCGCGCGTTCAGTGAGGTCGTACCACTCACGCACCGTCTCGCTTGGCTCGCCTTTGACGAACGTCCGCGTCATGTCGGCGTGGTACTTCGTCATCTTGTCCTGTGGGAAGATGTCGATGATAATCGGCTCGTGAGCGAGGAGCGGCCCGCTCCCGCGGTCGTGAGGGTCCGCAGCGTCCGCGCCACAGGCGACGATTGTTTCGTCCAGCGAGCAGCCGTTGCGGAGCAGCGTCACCTCGATCTCCTCTTTCACCCGCTCGCTCGTCAGCGTCTCGCCGTCGACTTCGAGCGTGTCATCTTCCGCAATGTCCGACGCGTCAAGCAGCGACTCGGCCGCCGCCATCGCCGCTTCGTTTGCCCGCTGTGCCGTCCGGATGTGGTCGACTTCCGTCTCTGTCTTCGTCGCTCTGATCTCCGTGACGATGCCGTCAGTGTCGGCCGTCACGTCGACGCCGCGTGCGCGCAGGCCGTCCGCGGTCCGAAGGGGGAACCGCGGCGGCACGGCCACGCTCTCGACGTCGTAAGCCGCGAGGAAGTCCGCGAGGACGTGCGAGACCGCTTCGTCCGGGCCGTACTCCTCGACTTTCTGCTGGTGGTCGAAGTCGACATACCGTTCGACAGTCTCGGCCCGCGACTCGCGCTTGGCTCGGCCGAACTCCAGACTCCGTGGGAAGAGAAGGCGTGTCTCACCGTCGTACAGCGTGATGAACGGGTCCGGCGCGTCAAAGCCCGAAAGATAGTACTGGTCTGACACCTCGGAATCCGCATCGAGAAGGTAGCCATCGACGCCGGCATCGTCGAGATATGCGTCCAGTGCTGAGAGAGCAGGTTCCATACGTGTCAGATTGGCCCCCATCCCCATATACGTCTCCCACTGCGCCGCTCGGCGGCCCGACATATGGCCACGAATACCATACCGATGCAGTTTGGCCGCTCATTTATTGACGTTCCAGCCCCTCAGTTCTAG
The DNA here is from genome assembly GCF_003665985.1 of Haloarcula sp. Atlit-47R. Taxonomy (NCBI): domain Archaea; kingdom Methanobacteriati; phylum Methanobacteriota; class Halobacteria; order Halobacteriales; family Haloarculaceae; genus Haloarcula; species Haloarcula sp. Atlit-47R. The sequence goes on from NZ_QPLQ01000002.1 coordinate 132,431, forward strand.
TAATGAGTGACTTGTCCGGTGAAGACGTGACCGTTGTCGGTGGCGGCATCGGTGGGCTCTCCGCCGCGTGCTACCTGGCGGACGCAGGCGCGGACGTCTCGCTACTGGAGAAAAACGAGCAACTCGGGGGCCGCGCCTCCCGGCTGGAGGTGGATGGATTCCGGTTCGACATGGGGCCGTCGTGGTATCTGATGCCCGACGTGTTCGAGCGCTTCTTTGCGTACTTCGGCAAGGAGCCACGCGACTACTACGACCTCCAGCGGCTCGACCCGCACTACCGTATCTTCTTCAAGGACGGCGACCAGATCGACGTGACCGGTAACAACGACGAGATGCGCGAGAAGTTCGAGGCGTACGAACCTGGCGCGGGCGAGGCGTTCGAAGAATATCTGTCGACCAGCGAACGCCACTACGAGACGGCGATGAACAAGTTCGTCTACAAGGACCGCTCGAAGCTCCGTGACTGGGTCGACCTCGACGTGATGACCGCCGCCCCGGTCGGCCTCCAGCTCGTCGGCTCGATGCAGAGCCACGTCGAGGACTACTTCGAGCACCCGAAGCTCCAGCAGATAATGCAGTACACGCTTGTCTTCCTCGGCGGCTCACCTCGAACGACGCCAGCGCTGTACAACATGATGAGCCACGTCGATTTCAACCTCGGCGTGTACTACCCCGACGGCGGCGTCGGTGCAGTCGTCGACGGTCTGGTCGAACTCGGCGAAGAACTCGGCGTCACCTACGAGACCGACGCCGAGGTCGCGGAGATTTCCCGACGGAAGGAGGGATTCCTCGTCGAGACGGTTCATGGCGAGACGACCCACCCCGACGAAGTGGTCGTCAACGCCGATTACGCCCACGCCGAGCGTGAACTCCTCCCGGACCACGAACGCCAGTACGACGACGATTACTGGGACGACAAGACGTACGCGCCGTCTGCCTTCCTCATGTACATGGGCGTCGAGGGTGACGTGGAGCCGCTGGAACACCACACACTCGTTCTGCCGACGGACTGGGACCCTCACTTCGACGACATCTTCGAGGAGCCGGCCTGGCCCGACGACCCGGCCTACTACCTCTGTGTGCCCTCGAAGACCGATGACACCGTCGCCCCAGACGGGCACTCGAACCTGTTCGTGCTGGTCCCGATTGCGCCGGGACTGCACGACGGCGACGAGATACGTGAGGAGTACCGCGAGAAGGTGCTGGCCGACATCGCCGACAACACCGGCGTCGACCTGCGCGACCGCATCGTCTACGAGAAGCAGTTCGCCGTCTCCGACTTCGGTGAGCGGTACAACGCCACGGAGGGAACGGCCCTCGGTCTGGCCCACACGCTCCGCCAGACGGCCCTGCTGCGGCCCAACAACCGCTCGTCGGCCGTCGACGGCCTCTACTTCACGGGGTCGTTCACGACGCCCGGCATCGGCGTGCCGATGTGTCTCATCAGCGGCGAACACACTGCAGAGGCGCTCATCGAGGATATCGCCTGAGTAATGCCCGAACTTCCGACCGACCGCATTACCGCCGTTATCCCGCCGGAAGAGACGCTCGTGGGCTACCTGTTGCGCCTCTCCCGGCCGCGGTTCTGGCTGTACCTCGGTGGCCCGGTCATCGTCGGCGTCAGTTATGCGGCCGACGGCCCGGGCGAACTGTTCTCGCCGCTGGCTATCGCGCTGTTTCTGTACTTCACCATCCCCGGGAACGTGTTCCTGTACGGCGTCAACGACATCTTCGACGCCGACATCGACGAACACAATCCCAAGAAAGACGAGGGCCGCGAGGTCAGCTACCGCGGGGACAGCGCTGTCACGGCCATCGTCGTTGTCAGCGGCGCGCTCGCGTTGCTGTTTATGCTCGGGCTGCCGACGCTCGGGGTCGTAGCCCTGCTCGCTTGGATTGCGCTCTCTGTCGAGTACTCGGCCCCGCCACTGCGGTTCAAAACGACGCCCTTCCTCGACTCCATCTCGAACGGCCTGTACATCCTGCCCGGCGTCATCGGCTACACCGCTATCGAAGGCGTCGCCCCACCGGCGACGGCGGTGGTTGGCGCGTGGCTCTGGGCGATGGGGATGCACACCTTCTCGGCGATTCCCGATATCGAACCCGACCGCGAGGCCGGTATTCAGACGACGGCGACGTTCCTAGGCGAGTCAAACACCTACTACTACTGCGTGATGTGCTGGCTCATGGCGTCGTTCGCGTTCAACTTCACGCACTGGGTCTTCGGCCTGCTACTGCTCGTCTACCCCGGCCTCGTCTTCGGGATTCTCGGCGTCGGCGTCGACATCGACGAGGCCTACTGGTGGTACCCCGCGATCAACACCATCGTCGGCATGGTGTTCACGCTCATCGCGCTGTGGGTGATGCTGTATGGGTAGCGGCAAAGACCGGACGCGACCGGGCTGGACGCTCCCGGAGACAAAGACCGACGCGACCGCGCAGTTCGACCAGTTCGTCACCGAGAACCGGTTTACCATCGCCGTCGTCTTTCCGCTCGTCGGCGCGGTCACCCTGCTTGCCAGCGCTGAGGGAGTCCTGCCCGATCCGCTCGCGTTCAATCCCTACTTCGTCCTCTTTGGCACGTTCGTGATGCGATTACCCCTCGTGGCCGGCGTCTTCCCGCTCGTGGACCGCCGGGCCGGGCTGGCGCTGGTCGCGCTGACGCTGTATTCCTACGGCATCGAGCTTGTCGGTGTCAGGACCGGGTGGCCCTACGGCGAATTTACCTACGGTGTCGACCTCGGTCCAATGTTGCTCGGTGAGGTACCGTTCGGCCTCCCGGTCTTCTTCTTCCCGCTGGTCCTGAACGCTTACCTGCTCGTCTTGCTGTTGCTCGGCAACAGAGCGGCGTCAACCGCGGTTCGGCTGCTGGCGACGCTTTCGACGGTCATGCTTATCGATCTCGTACTTGATCCGGGTGCCGTGGCCATCGGGTTCTGGACCTACGAGGTGCCCCAGTTCTACGGCGTTCCGTGGCAGAACTACGCTGGCTGGCTCCTGTCGGGCTCGGTTGCCGTCCTGCTGTTCGACCTCGGGTTCGACCGTGCGGGGCTCCGACAGCGGCTCGAAGCGTGTCCGTTCATGCTCGATGACCTGGTGAGCTTTGTCCTGCTGTGGGGCGGTATCAACCTCTTTTACGCGAACTGGGTGCCGGTCGGTATCGCCGCGCTGCTGGGAGCGGGCCTTCTCTGGACGGACCGCTTTGACTTCGACCTCTCGGAGACTCGGGTCGGCCGTGCCGTCTGGCGGTGACGGTCTGCAGGCTCGCTGCCGCGCTGCCGACGACGCTGCGACAGCCAAGCGTTTAAGCAACCGCGTAGGAAGGTGGACGTATGGAGCGAATCCCGTTCGGAATCCGCCAGCTCGACTCCATCATCAACGGTGGGGCACCCGCCGGGAGCGTCGTCTTGCTCTCCGGCGAGGCCGGTGCTGGCTCCCGGGAGTTCATGCACACGAGCGCGCTCATCAACGGGCTCGAGCAGGTGGACGGGGAGCTACACGACCTCTACTACGGCGACCGCTCGGCCGACGCCGTCGCGCCGGAGGAAGTCCATTACATCTCCTTTACCGCAAGCGAGACACAGCTGGTCAGCGAGATGCGGCTGGCGATGGACGACAACGTAGTCGAAAAAGGGAGCAAAGCGGTCGAGTTCCACGACCTCTCGGAGCGGTATTTCCATATCAGCCCCGTCCCTCGGGACTGGTACGCAGACGAAACCGCGTCGATTACCGACCTCCGGGCGCGCCACGAGCGAGAGGACCTGCTCGGCACACTCGGGATGGTTCTGAACGAGGTGGCGGCGAACAACCTCGTCATCATCGACTCGCTTTCGGACCTCGTCAGCGCCATGGGTGAGGAGATTGACTGGGCGGACATCAGCTCGCTCGTCCAGGGGCTCCAGAAGGCGGCCCATCAGTGGCGCTGTCTGCTCCTCTTGCACATCAATCCCGAGACGCTGTCGGCGGTTCGATACGGGCAACTCGTCGACGCATCCCACGGAACGATGGAGTTCGCGTGGGAGTCCGGCGGCTCCACCCGGGCTCGAACCCTCGTCGTTCAACAGTTCCGTGGCGTCCTCTCACAGATCGAGGACGAGGACATCGTTCAGTTCGAGACGGAACTGGGCGATGCCGGCTTCGATATCAGCGACGTCCGCAAGATTCGATAGCGATAGTCGGCGGGACAGCCGGCAGTAGCTGTCGGCAGGGAACAACGAGAACGGCGCTTCGGAATCGCTTCAACTCTCGGTATCTGAAATCGGCGGTAAACCCTTATCAGTCTTGTTCGTCAAGGGTGTCGTAATGTCCTCCGAGTCGACTGATGACGGGGGAGTGTACGTCGAGCTATCTGCAGATCTAGACGAGTGGCTGACTGAGCAGGCCGAGACACTCGACGTGTCTCGCGATGCCGTCATGGAGCAACTGCTGGCCGCATACATGACGACGGTCGATTCGGACAGCGAGATGGGCGATCACATCCAGCCGTCGTCGGACGAACTGGATGCCGTCGTCGCCGCGACCGTGGACGAGAAGCTGAACGGCTCAGTCGAAGCGGCGACCGAGAGCGCCGTCAACGCTCGTGTCCCGGACATCGTCGACACGGTAGAACGCCAGCTTGCTGATCGGTTCGAGGCGCTGGAAGCAGACTTCCAGACGAAGATCGAAGACGTCCGCGAGCGCGTCGTACAGGTCAAACGGGAGGCCGACGCCAAAGCGCCTGCCGACCACAGCCACGAGGAGTTCGACCGCATCGATGCACTCACACAGGAGATTGAACAGATAGAGACGGAACTCGCCGCGCTTCGAAGTGACGTGACTGACTCGCTCGAAACGCAGGACGAGCGCATCGCCGACATCGACGACCGTCTCGATGATGTCGAAGACAAGCTCACCCGCGTCGCCTGGGTCGTCAGCGACCTTCGCGACGACCAGGGTGGCCGAGACCAGAATCAAAAAGCGGTCGACCGCCTGAAACGCGCCGCGGCACAGGAGAACATCTCAGCGGCACGGTGTTCGAACTGTGACGAGCAGGTCGAGATCGGGCTCCTGACCGAACCCCAGTGTCCGCACTGCAACACGACGGTGTCGGACGTGCGGCCTGAGGGCGGTATCATCCGCTCGAAGGCGCGGCTGGTGGCCGCAGCACAGCTTGAACCGGGCGAGAACAATGAGTGACGACGAGCCAGACCCCTTCGAAGCGCTCGACTCCGGTGACGACCGCGAGGGCGACCCGTTCGAGCGACTCGGGTCGGGACCTGACGACGCGGACACCTCGACAGACACACGCCAGCCGTCCGACGACGGTTGGCCGGGCAGCGAATCGAGCGACGTACCGGCCGACAGCGGGTCCAACGGTGAACCCGCTGCAACCGATGCTGACGACCTGCTCTCGGCTGTCGACACGGCGGAGTTCCGTTCGGATTCGGCGGCTGAATCGGACAGCCCTGTTTCAGAGTCGGCACATAGCCCGAACGACCCGTTCTCGGGGATGGACGACCGCGGCGAAGACCCCTTCGGCAGCGGTGACAGCGCATTCGAGCGGGTCGATGTCGACCACATCGACGCCGACAAGGTGTGGGCAGAAATCGCTGACGACGACGATAGCGAGACCGCGCCAGAGAGCCGTTACGCGGAGGTGTCGAAACATCGCTACTGCGAGCAGTGTGAACACTTCTCCGAACCGCCGAACGCACACTGCACGAACGAGGGGACTGAAATCGTGGAGTTCCTCGACATGGAGACGGTCCGGCTCCTGAACTGTCCGGTCGTCGCCGAGCAACACGAAATCGAGGACGAGCAGTAACGGCTTTTTGCCTCGGTGTCGGACGGGCGTGTATGCAGTTCTGCGACGACTGTGGTTCGATGATGCACGCCGACGGTGACGAGATGGTCTGTCAGTCCTGTGGCGCACGGGTCGCGAAAGACGAGGACCGGGCGGCTGAGTTCGTCACCACGGACGAACAGAGCGGCGACGAACTGATAGAGACCGAAGAGGGCTCGAACTTCGAGGGCAAGCCGACGGCCGACGACGTGACCTGTGAGGAATGCGGGCACGGAAAAGCGTGGTACACGATCAAACAGACCGGGTCAGCCGACGAACCGCCGACGCGGTTTTTCAAGTGCCAGGAGTGTGGCCACCGGTGGCGTGAGTACAACTAGAGCAGCGACTCCAGAATCTGGAGCTCTTCCTCCTCGGATATCTGCTCGGAGTTCATACACGCGTGGACGACTTTATGGACGAGCTCGGGATCCTGAAACGGATTGGATTGCAGCGAGCCGCCACCGTCCGCGATGGTTTCGACCTGCCCTTCAAGCTCGGCCAGCTGTGCGGAGAGGTCCTCGACAGTCGACTGGAACGTAGTCAGCGTGGTATTCACCTCGCCGGCCGCTGTCTCGACCACCGCTGCCGAGCGGTCGCCGTCGTCGGGCTCGGTATCGGTCTCTGACACTTGTTCGTCCCCGGTGTCGGGGGCGTCCGGTGACTCCGGGGGTTCGCTCTCGGATGCCAGTGTTTCAGTCTCGTCAGAGGACATTGAATCGGTCTGTTCGTCGCTAAACACAGCGTTTGCGAACGTTTCGCGGTTCGCCCAGTCGAACCCGTCGATACCGTTGACACGATTGCTCACAGTCGAGGCAGTCACATCGAGCTTCTCTGCGAGGTCTCGCTGGGACGCGGTGGGGTGTTGCCGAATCGCCCGGAGCGTCTCTCGTTCTGTCGAGGAGAGGTCCTCCGGGGCCGGATGCGACTGCGTCTCCGCGGACGATTCACTCGGAGACTCGTCGGTCTCGTCGGTCTCGTCGGCCTCGGCTGGGTCGCCGTGTTCTTCGAGGACCCGCTCGACCAGTTCCGCTGTCGCGCTCGGCACTTCGGACGCAAGCTCTGCGATGGACGCCTCAGGGTTCTCGGCCGCTACGTCGAGTATTTGTTTGTGACGCATCGATTTGGGGGCCGTTCGGCCGTTCGTTGATTTGCTCATTGATATCACCACATAGGGATGGTACCGCCACCCAATCCCCCGACCTGATATACGTTTGACTGAAACCAATGGAATTGTCAAAAGCTTTTGGTTAGACACAAACATTAATTAATATGTTATTTACGCAGCCAGCGCCTGAATGCTAATGATACAAACTATGCAGAGCGGGGGGACCGATCTATGGGCCGGACAGGGCACCGTTGGTCAAAACAGAACCTGAGCCTTCTGAAGGCATTTATTCAGGGCAGGGCAACGCAAAGCCATGTACCGTCGTCGTGTTCTGGCACTCTGTGGACTGGCTCTCACCGGTGCAGGATGTCAGGGTGAGACTGCTGACACCGAAACAGTGACGCCGGTCCCGTCGCCGGCCATCAGCGAAACTGACACCGGGCCGCTGCCCGCGGTGACGATTACGGACTCAGTAGTGATGCCCGGCGTCGTGGTCCCGGGAACTGACTCTATCAATGTCCAGTCAGCCGATGGGCAGTACCTCGTGCTCACAGTGACTGTCGAAGGCTCCGGAGTAGACCGCGCCGCGTTCTCGCTCAGATTCAACGGGTCGACGTACAGCCCACAGACCTTCAGGAACGGGCTGTATCGCGACGGTGAGTGGGGCCAACAGTTCACCGAGGCCGGTGGACCACTGGTCTTTGATCTCCCTGAAACCGGCACAGCCAGCGACGCCCGACTCTCCTGGCCCGGCGGGGAGTGGACACCGCCAGAGACTGTCCAGAACAGGCTCAAAGCGCCGCTGCCGTCATTCGATGTCACTCTCGACGGACCGGGGCGCGTCACTGAGCCAGCCGTGCCGACGCTTGAGATAACAGTCACGAACACGGGCGACACCGCAGGTCGGTACGTCCTCGCACTCAACCGAACCGGTCCACGCGTCGCTTACACGCCCGTCGGACGGTTTGACGGTGAGCTGGCGCCGGGTGAAACAGAGAGCATTACACGCGATGGCAAGAGTCCCTACGTCGACGAGACGGAACCGCGCGAAGTCACGTATCACCTGCGAGCCTCGGAAGACCACAACGACGCGACACACCGAATCAAACCGGTCGATGAGGAAGCTACGACCGAATCATAGAAATCCATCGCATTCGAGAGCCGCCTGTGCGCATCGAGACGACAGCAAACAGTCAGACGCTGGCACAGGAGCGCCGCCTCAGACCCCTTCCAGGTCGGACCGGTACTCGTTGATCGCGTCGTCGGCGTCTTCGATGACACCGGCTACGTCTCCCGCGTCACCGCTACTCAGGTCGTTGAGCGCCGACTGGATGCGGGCGAGCCGACCGTGGTCCGGGCCGCGTTCGGCGGTCGCGAGGGTGTCGAGCTGGTCGGCGAGTTCGGCGAGGCGCTCGCTCGCTTCGTCGCTGCTAGTGTCTTCGGACGCCGATTCGAGCAGTTCGCTTGCGGATGCGAGTTCGTCGCGTGTCATACGTGGAAGTTTACAGATGGGGACTAAAACGGTTCGGCTTACGCGAGCAGGATTGTTATAAATAAACAGCGGCCGGAGGCCGCGCAACGCTTACCCAGTCCCCGCTCCCAGACCGGGCATGGCAACCTTCCTCTTCTGTTCGCTAGATGCGGCACTCGTCGGCGACATCGCCTGGCAGGTCGCTCGAGAGGGCCACGACGTGAAGTACTACATCGAGGCCGACAGCGACAGGGAAATCGCCGACGGGTTCGTGCCGAAGACCGACGACTGGCGCACCGAAGTCGAGTGGGCCGACGTCATTATATTCGACGACATCTGGGTCGGCAGCGATGTCGGCACCGGCGAACTCGCGCGGGAACTCCGGGCCGAGGGCCACGCCGTCGTCGGAGGCACTCCGAACACGGACCGGCTCGAAGAGGACCGCGGCTACGCGATGGCGATCCTCGAAGAACACGGTGTCAACACTATCGAACATCACGTCTTCGAGGACTTCGACGCCGGCATCCGGCACGTCCAGAAGGACTCCGCACCCTATGTAATCAAGCCGCTGGGCGAGGTCCAGAACGTCAAGCGACTCCTCTACGTCGGAAATGAGGACGACGGCAGCGACGTCGTTGACGTCCTTCGTGCCTACAAAAAAGCGTGGGGGCACCGGATGAAAGGCTTCCAGCTCCAGCGGAAGGTCGAGGGCGTCGAAGTCGCCGTCTGTGGCTTCTTCAACGGCGAGTTGTTCGTCGAACCGATCAACTTCAACTTCGAGCACAAGAAACTGTTCCCGGGCAACATCGGTCCTTCGACCGGCGAGATGGGGACCTCGATGTTCTGGGCGGGGCGCAACGAACTGTTCACCGAGACGCTCGGCAAACTGGAGGGCTGGCTCGCCGGCGAGGAGTACGTCGGCAGCATCGACATCAACTGCATCGTCAACGAGGACGGTATCTATCCGCTGGAATTTACACCGCGGTTCGGGTACCCCACAGTCACGCTGCAGGAGGAGTCGTTTGAGTCGGGGACAGGGCAGTTCTTCCTCGATCTGGCGAACGGGCGCGACCCCGGGCTGGAGGTCCACCGGGGGTATCAGATCGCGGTTCGAGTCGTCCTCCCGCCGTTCCCGTTCGACGATCAAGAGACGTACGACGAGAACTCCCGCAACGCCGCAGTCGTCTTCGAATCCGACAGCCGCGATGGCATCCACATCGAGGACGCGAAGCGTGTACCCGTTGAGGGTGCGGAACGCTCGGCTGGCGAGAGAAGCGAGCCGGAAGCGGCTGTTGACGGGCAGTGGCGTGTGGCTGGTGAAAGCGGGATGCCGCTAGTCGTCACGGGGAAAGGCGAAACGATGCAGGCGGCACGGGAGCAGGCCTACGAGCGAATCGACGATATCCTCATCCCGAACTGTTACTACCGCGACGACATCGGCGAGCGCTGGATCGACGGCGACGGGGACCGCCTGCAGGCGTGGGGCTATCTCGGCCCTGCCGTCTAGCGACGTGCAGGATAGCGTTCCCGTGTGACCGAGCTTTGGCACGCGCCGAACGCGGACCTTTATGTGTGTAACACGTACCCATGATTGACGAATGGACGCACAAACTGAGCGGTCGCCGCTACACGTCTCGCACACCGACCACGACGACGGCTGGACGGTCGCCGTCGACCTCGACTCGCTTCAGGTTAGCGACGACCACGTCACAGTCGACGTCATTGGAACAGAAGCCATCGTTGCCGTCGACGCCCCGCACCTCCAGACGGAGTTCGACATCGATCTACCGGCTGCCGGGGCAGTCCAGACACTCAGAAACGGCGTGCTCACGCTCTCGCAGCGAAGTTAGCGCTGTCGCGGGCTACTTTTTAGCCATACCCTGCCTTTGTGACAGCCCAACAACACGATACGACTCCACAAGGAATTTGAGCGTGATGCTGGAAGCGTTCAGTGATGACCACCCCTCCCGACCGGGACCCGCCGACGATTCGGGGCTCGGTGCCACCGCTTCGTGCGTGGATTCGAACGTTTCTCATCGGCCTCTGTATGGGCAGTGCGGACGGCGTCCCCGGCGTCTCCGGGGGGACGATAGCGCTCATCGCCGGCGTCTACGAGCGGCTCATCGCTGCGATTACCGCCGTCACGCCGGGCCGAATACTCCGATTTCTCCGCGCGCTCACGCCGCTGGACGGCGGGATTGACCCCCGCGGCGCGTTCGCGGAACTGCTCGAACTCGACGTCTGGTTCCTCGTCGCGCTGGTCACCGGCGTCGGGACTGCCGTCGTCATCGTGACGCGAATCGTCCACGTCGCCAGCCAGGAGACGCCAGCGCTACTCTTTGGGTTCTTCTTCGGACTCATCGCCGCCTCGGCGGTCGTCTTGCTGCGCAGCCTCACCGTCGAGTCGCCGTTCCAGATAGGGGCCGGCGTCGTCGGCTTCGTCCTCGCGTTCTACGTCTCCGGCGTGTCGACATCGGCCGCGGACGGGGGCGGTCTCATGCTGGTCTTCGTCGCCGGCATGATAGGCGTCAGCGCGATGATTCTACCCGGCATCTCGGGGTCGCTGTTGCTCATCATCCTCGGGCAGTACACCCGGATGTCGACGGCGCTCAGCGAGTTCGTCGACGCGCTCATCGCGCTCGCCACCGGCGGCACGGTCGAGGACGTGACCACGACCGCCGTGCCGGTCGTGACGTTCATCCTCGGCGGACTTGTCGGGTTGTTCACCATCGCCCGCGTCGTCCGGCGGGCGCTTGATTACAACCGCCGAGCGACACTGGCTTTCCTCGTCGCGCTCGTCGTCGGTGCACTGCGTGCCCCTGTCGTGGAAGTACAGGAGAAGGTCGGTTTTTCGACCGACGTTCTCATCGCGTTCGTCGCCGCTGGTGCCGTCGGCGCGGCCTTCCTGCTCGCCCTCGACTGGTACGCCGTCGACCTCGACCTGGATAAGATCTAAACAGGTTCAGAAGCCCCAGGCACGGCGGTACTGCGGCGGTCCCTCTATCTCGTCGGTCGCGTCGAGTTCCTTCGCGGCATTCATCGTGAAGTACGGGTCCCGGAGGTGTTCGCGGCCGACGATGGCCATGTCTGCCCGGTCGTTGGCGACGACGGCTTCGGCCTGTTCGGGCGTCGTGATGCCGCCGACAGCGCCGACGGCGATGTCCGACTCCGTTTCCTCTCGGATCCGCTCGGCGTACCGGAGCTGGTAGTTCGGCCCGGCGTAGTCGGGGCGGGACTCGGGGTGGATGCCGCCGCCGCTTACGTCGATGAGGTCCACGCCGATGTCGGCGAGCCGGTCCGACAGTCGCACGGAATCCTCGACGGTCCAGGAATTGCGGTCGGGGAACCAGTCCGTCGCAGAGATACGGACGAACACCGGCTTGTCGTCGGGCCAGACCTCGCGGACGGCGGTCGTGATTTCGCGGACCAGCCGCGTGCGGCCCTCGAAGTCGCCGCCGTAGTCGTCTTCGCGGTGGTTCGTCACCGGTGAAAGGAACTGATGCAAGAGGTAGCCGTGGGCGGCGTGGACCTCTGCGACTTCGAATCCGGCGTCGAGCGCGCGCTCAGCGGCGGTGCGGAACGAGCCGATGACAGCCTCGATGCCGCCCTGATCGAGCGCCGTTGTCGGCGGTGCCTCGCCGTCTTCGTATGGCCAGGGGTCGTCACTCGGGCCGACGACTTCCCAGCCGCCGTCGTCGGGCTGGAGCGGGTCGTGGCCATCCCACGGTCGTTCGATGGAGGCTTTCCGCCCAGCATGGGCTAACTGGATGCCCGGCACGCTTCCCTGTTCGGTGATGAACTCCGTAATCGGTTCCAGCGCTGCCGCGTGCTCGTCGCTCCAGATACCCAGATCCTCCGGAGAGATACGGCCACGGGCTTCGACAGCAGTCGCCTCGGTCATGACCAGGCCTGCGCGGCCAACGGCACGCGAACCGAGGTGCGTGCGGTGCCAGTCGGTGGCGAGGCCGTCACGAGCCTCGCAGGAGTACTGGCACATCGGAGACACCATGACGCGATTCGGGACTGTCGTCTCACGGAGTTCCAGCGGTGAGAACAGTGCAGTCATCGACGGGAGTTTGCCGTCGAGACGGATAACCGCACTGGCGGCTGCAAGAGTCGTGGTTAGTTCCGGCGGTTTCCGTCGTCACCTTGGCGTCTCGCCGCCAGCGCCCTACTCGGTCAGCGAGGCACCGGTGTTCCGGGGAGCGACGACGGTGACTGTGCCCTCGACGCCGGCCTCGTCGAGAGCTAGGACGCCAGCCTCCCTGGCCTCGGACTGGTGGGCCGCCGTCGTCAGCCCCCAGACGGTCGGCCCCCACGAGCTCTGGCCGGCCCCCGAAATTACCGGGGCGCTCGACAGCGAGTCGACGAGTTCGCCAGCGGGTGGGCGGTAGACGCCACCCTGCTCGTCGGCGTACCACGCGCCGTTGAGCCGGCCCAGCCGCGCCGCGGCCTGCCCGAAGTCGCTGTGGTCTCTGGTCGCAATCGCGGGGAGGACCCGCCGGGTCAGTAACGTCGAGATCTCGTCAGCGATACCGGGGTCGGCGCGCTCGACGGCTTGCCGCATGCTCTGGTCTTCTGCGCTCCCGCTCTGTCCGGGGTCGGTGTCCGGGACGACGATGACAAACCGCCAGTGTGCGGGGACGTCATGACGGGCCAGCACCGGCGGCACGTCCCAGTCACCTTCGGCTGGCGGTTCGGCAGTGAACCGCTCCGTCGGGTGGCCGCCGTCGACGACGAACCCGCCCGACTCGAACGCGGCCACGCCGACGCCGCTCCGGCCGCCCCGGCCCAGTTGCGGCGCGTAGGTCCGTGCGTCGGCAGTCCGGTCGTACGCCCGGACGACGGCGATGAGCGTCGCCAGCGAGAGCTGGGTGCCGCTCCCGAGGCCGACGTGTCGCGGGAACCGCTCGTCGACGGCGACGGCCGCGCCGGGCACGTCGAGCGCGTCGACGACGCGCCGAACGTACGGCTCAGTCGCCGCGTCGTCACACCGGACCGTCTCGGCCCGGGACGCCTCGACGGTCAGCCGCGGCTCATCGAGCGCGAGCCCGACGCCGCCGTAGAGGCGCTCGTGGGCGAGCGAGAGGTTCTGAAAGCCGAAGTGGAGTCGCGCGGCGGTCGTGACCGTCGGCATACGGCGGCGGAAGTCCCCGACGGAAAAGAAGGTACTGTCACCGGTCGGTTTCGCCGTGCTCCGTGTGAGACGGTACCGCGAGTACAAGTTATTTAAGGTTGCCCATGGCCTCGGTGAAATATGAGCAATCAGGAGCGGCAAGAACGTCCGGAAAAAGACCCGGACCTGCGGAGTACCGAGGTGACGGAGGGATACGAGAAAGCCCCCCACCGCGCGATGTTCCGCGCGATGGGCTACGACGACGAGGACCTCTCCTCGCCGATGATCGGCATCGCGAACCCGGCCGCCGACATCACCCCGTGTAACGTCCATCTGGACGACGTGGCCGATGCTGCCTACGACGGTATCGACGATACCGAAGGGATGCCAATCGAGTTCGGGACCATCACCATCTCCGACGCTATCTCGATGGGGACCGAGGGAATGAAGGCGTCGCTCATCTCCCGCGAAATCATCGCCGACTCGGTCGAACTCGTCACCTTCGGCGAGCGGATGGACGGCATCGTCACCATCGGCGGCTGCGACAAGAACATGCCCGGCATGATGATGGCCGCTATCCGAACGGACCTGCCGAGCGTCTTCCTCTACGGCGGCTCCATCATGCCCGGCGAGCACGACGGCCGCGAGGTCACCATCCAGAACGTCTTCGAGGGCGTCGGCGCGGTCGCCGACGGAGAGATGACCGAGGGCGAACTCGACGAGATGGAACGCCACGCCTGCCCCGGCGCGGGCTCCTGTGGCGGGATGTTCACCGCCAACACGATGGCCTCCATCTCCGAGGCGCTCGGCTTCGCGCCGCTTGGGTCGGCCTCCCCGCCGGCCGAACACGAGTCCCGTTACGAGGAGGCCCGCCGGGCCGGCGAACTCGCCGTCGAGGTGGTCCAAGAACGCCGCCGCCCCTCGGATTTCCTCACCCGCGAGTCCTTCGAGAACGCCATCGCCCTGCAGGTCGCGGTCGGGGGCTCGACCAACGCCGTCCTCCACCTGCTCGCGCTCGCGGCGGAGGCCGGCATCGACCTCGACATCGAGACGTTCAACGACATCAGCGCCCGGACGCCCAAGATTGCCGACCTCCAGCCCGGCGGCGAGAAGGTCATGAACGACCTCCACGAGGTCGGCGGCGTCCCGGTCGTCCTGAAAGCGCTGAACGACGCCGGCCTGCTCCACGGCGACGAACTCACTGTCACTGGCAACACCATCGCAGAGGAACTCGACCGCATCGACCCGCCGGCCATCGAGGACCTCGACGCGGATTACCTGTACCCGGTCGAAGACCCGATCCACGAGCGCGGGGCTATCCGCATCCTCTCGGGCAACCTCGCGCCCGACGGCGCAGTCATCAAAATCACCGGCGAGGACCACCTCCACCACGAGGGGCCGGTCCGCGTCTTCGAGCAGGAAGAAGGAGCCATGGAGTACGTGCAAGAGGGGCACGTCGAGTCGGGCGACGTCATCTGCATCCGCAACGAGGGTCCCCAGGGCGGGCCCGGCATGCGCGAGATGCTCGGCGTCACCTCGGCCGTCGCCGGGCAAGGCCACGCCGAGGACGTGGCGCTGTTTACCGACGGCCGCTTCTCCGGCGCGACCCGCGGCTTCTCCATCGGCCACGTCGCGCCCGAAGCGTTCGTCGGCGGCCCAATCGCCGCCCTAGAGGACGGCGACACCGTCACTATCGACATCGACAACCACGAACTGTCGGTCGATCTCACTGACGAGGAGATGCAACAGCGCCTCGAAGACTACGACCCCGAGCCGACGTACGACAGCGGCGTGCTGGCGAAGTACCACAGCGATTTCGGCTCCGCCGCCAACGGTGCGGTGACAAACCCCGGCGCGAAGTGGGACTGAGACCGGATCACAGCTTCGGCGCGCGGAACGAACCGCCCGCGACGGCCCCGCTGGACCCGCCCCGAAGATTCACGTCCGCGTGACCGTGATAAGCCCTTCTTTCAGTGCCGCTTCGAACCGCTCGTCAAGCGTCATCTGCTCCCAGCCGTCTGGCCGATTCTCCGCGGCAATCTCAGCGAGCGACTCGACCAGCGACCTGTGGAGGAACCGTCCGTTCTCGCCACAGTCATCGCAGGTCTTGATTATCGACCGAACCTCGAAGTCCCGCTCGACGCCGGCCTGGCATCGGGCACACACGTACGTTTCGGACACACCTGACTATACGCCGTCCGGATACTCGGGTGTTGTGAAACATTTCATCTGGGAATCATGACCGGCTATGGACTGTTTCTATCGACGGCACTCGTCGACTACCGCACAGTTCTCTGGGCGGGAAATAGCTCCCGTGATGTGTTATTGCCGTATAGCGGCCACTGAGCGCAGTTGCCGGGACGATTCAGACGGCGGCCGGTCGATGCGGACGGCAGTGTCCGATATAAGCCGTGGGAGCGCATCCCGCTACTACGTCATATTTTATTTTCATCATGACTACTAAACCTATTTACAATCCCAGTACAAACCGTGGGCGTGTTGATGTCCCCGCCGACCGTCCTCCTCATCACCGCCGAGACTGCTGCCGGGAAGCGGTTACAGGCGGCACTTGAACAGGCAGCAATCGACGCCACGGTTGAGACGACCGAGCCCGAATGCGTCGATACGACACTGCTACGTACTGCGGTTGACTGCCTCGTCGTTCCGGTGACGTGTGAGGGTATGGCCGGCGGACATCTGGCGGAGGCGGCTACCGGTCTCTACCCGACCCTCCCAGTAATCATGTACGGCTCTGAGGCAGACCGTGGAGAGCACATTCAGGCGGTCGCCGACGACGACCTTGGGTCGCCGGAACTGGCAGCCGCAGTCGGTGAGGCGCTCGAAAACAGTGAGACAATGGCCGCACGGCCGGCTTCCCGGCCGGAGACGATTCTCGCCACGATGTTCGAACGGAACTCCGAACACCTGTACGTAAAAGACACTGACAGGCAGTATTTGCTGCTCAACGATTCCTCGTACGCGCCCCCGGAACTGCTCGGCCGGCGGGACGAAGATGGGCTCCCCGCGGGGGCGACGTATCTGGATGCGGCGCGCGGTGACGACTTACAGGTCATCAACGACGAGACCGACATCCTCGACATCCACGAGTTCTCGCCGTCGATGGGAAAGCACCTCCGGACATCGAAGGTCCCATGGTACGACGAAACTGACGAGCTGGCCGGCCTTATTGGGATCACACAGGACATCACCGACCAGAAGGAACGCGAACGTCTTCTCAGACAGCAGAACGAACGTCTCCGGAAGGTGGCACTGCTGGCCGCACACGAACTCCGAAACGAACTCCAGGTGTCGACCGGCCACCTCTCGCAGATTGAGGCCGACGACGAGCACATTGGCGCTGTGGAGGAGTCCATCGACCGACTCTCCAGTATCGTCGATAAAGTCGTCTCGCTGGCGTCGAGCGACTCGCCGGAGTTCGAACCCGAGCAACAGTGGCTCTCGACGGTCGCCTGGGACGTATGGAGTTCGCTGTCGCTCGAAGCCGCGTCGCTCGAAGTAACATCAGACAGGCGGCTGTTGGCGGACCCGGAATCAATGCGCCTGTTTCTCGAAATCCTGCTCTCGAACGCCGTCGAACACGGCGGGCCGGACGTGGCGATTCGGGTCGGTGCCACGTCTTCGGGGTTCTTCGTCGCGGACGATGGGCCCGGCGTCGACGTCTCGCCGCCGGAGCGGGTGTTCGAGGCGGGATACGCATCAGAGAAGCAAAACAGTGGGTTCGGACTCTACATCGCCAACCGGATCGCAAAAGAACACGGCTGGTCGCTGTCCGTCGATGACAGCGAGGCGGGCGGCGCGCGGTTCACCGTGACCGACGTGGAACGACCGGACTAGAGTTCGAAAGTCTCGTCGCCGTCGAGGACGTGGACCTCGGCGTCACTGCCGGTGCCCGCCACCTCGTTGACGAAGTCCTGTGTGTCGATTTCGATGGGCGGGAACGTGTCGTAGTGCATCGGGAACGCGTGGTCGACATCGAGCCAGTCGACGGCGACGGCGGCCTGCATGGGTCCCATCGTGAAGTGGTCTCCGACCGGGACCGCCGCGGCGTCGGGTTCGAGGAACGGCCCGATGACGTCGCGCATCTCCGTCATGAGGCCGGTGTCGCCGGCGTGGTAGAACGTCGTCGACTCCGCGTCGCTGACCTGCGTCGGCTTCGTATCGGAGATGATGAACCCGCCGGGCATCCCGCCGCTGGTGCCGTAGCTGGTGTCCATCCCGTTGGTGTGGTCGGCCCGGTGCATCGTGACGAAGGCGTCGCCGATTTCGACGGTGCCGCCGAGGTTCATCCCCATGCCGCCGACGGCGTCGAAGTCGCCGAAGTTGTCCTCGCAGTACTCGACGACTTCCGGCGTCGCCACGAGCCCACTGCCCTCGTAGCGGTCCACGTCGCCAATGTGGTCCGCGTGGCCGTGGGTCAACAGCACGTAATCGGGGTCCAGTTCCTCGGGGTCCGTATCCGTCTTGGGGTTATCGAAGAACGGATCGATGAGCAACTCGGTGTCGTCGACTGTCACGTGCCACGTCGAATGGCCGTACCATGTGAGTTCCATACCGGATGCACGCTACTCGCGGCGTCTACTTAATATTACAGTGAGTGGGCGCCAAACGGCAGAGCCGAACGAACTTACGGCTCGTCGACACCGCTTTCCGGCCGGACCCGTGAGAGCCGCATCGCGTTCCCGGTCACGGCCGTCGTCATCCCGGCGTCGCCCGCGAGCACGGCCGCCCAGATGGGAACGAGACCGAACGGAACAGCGACGGCGAGGCCAGCTTTGACCGCCAGGCTGGCCCAGATGTTCTGCCGGATGACGCCGTTGGCGTCGTTCGCCAGTTCGTACAGGTACGGGAGTTTCGAGAGGTCGTCGCTCATGAGGGCGATATCAGCCGTTTCAAGCGCCGTGTCCGTGCCGGCTGCTCCCATGGCGACTCCCACAGTCGCGCTCGCCAGCGCCGGCGCGTCGTTGATGCCGTCGCCGACCATCGCCACGCCGTCGTGCTCCTCGACGAGGTCCTCGATAGCGGCGACTTTCTCGTCAGGCAAGAGTTCGGCCTGGTATTCGTCGACGCCGACTTCCCGTGCGATAGCCCCCGCCGTTCGCTCGTTGTCGCCGGTGAGCATCACCGTCCGCTCGACGCCGAGGTCACGGAGCCGGGCGATGGCGGCTCTTGCCTCCGGGCGCACCTCGTCGGCGACGGCGATGATACCCTCGATCTCGTCTTCTGTCCCGACGATGACGACCGTCTTTCCTTCGGCCTGAAGTTCAGGCACGGCATCTTCCAGCAAGTCCAGACAGTTGTTGCGCTCACAGAGCTGCTGGGTCGTTTTGGTGACAACACCGCCATCGGTGGTCGCGTGGACATGCGAGAGGTCGAAGCCGAGCTCCTCGAACAGGCCCGGTTTCCCGGCGTAGTGGGGCGTCCCGTCGAGGTCTGCACGGACGCCTTTCCCAGTGATGCTCTCGAAGTCATCGACGTCGGCGCTCTCGACGCCGGTCGTTCCCGCCTCTGCGACGATGGCCTCGCCAATGGGGTGTTCGCTCCGCTGTTCGAGCCCACGGGCACACCGGAGGACCTCGTCCTCGGTGTTCCCGTTCAGCGGAATCACGTCGGTGACGGTCAGTTCGCCTTTCGTCAGCGTGCCGGTCTTGTCGAAGGCGACCACGTCGACCGCGCCCATCGCTTCGAGGTGGTTCCCGCCCTTGATGAGAACGCCGTTCTTCGCGGCGCTGGTGATGCCGGAGACGACTGAGACAGGCGTCGAGATGACGAACGCGCAGGGACAGGCCAGCACCAGCAGCGTCAGCCCGTGCACGACGGCGGTCGACCACGCTACGCCCAGCACCGCGGGGCTCGCAAGCGTCACGAGGACGGCGAAGGCGACGACGACGGGCGTGTAGTACGCAGAGAAGCGCTCGACGAACTGCTCGCGCTCGGTCTTGTTGGACTGTGCGTCCTCGACCATCTGGACGATGCGCGAGAGCGTGTTGTCGCTGGCCGCCGCTGTGACCTGCACTTCCAGATACCCCTCCTCGTTGATCGTCCCGGCGTACACCTCGTCACCTTCGGTCTTGTCGACCGGGACGCTCTCGCCGGTGATCGGAGCCTGATTGACTGCGCTGGTCCCATCGACGACCTCGCCGTCCATCGGAATCTTTTCGCCGGGCCTGATGACGACGACATCGCCGACCTGTACCTCGTCGACGGGGACTGTCGTCTCCTCGCCGTCCTGCAGAACTGTCGCCTCGTCGGGCGAGAGGTCCATCAGTTCTTCCAGCGAGTTCCGCGCGCGGTCCATTGAGTAGCGTTCCAGCAGTTCCGCGACGCTGAACAGGAACGCGAGCGTCGCGGCTTCAAAGTACAGCGCCTCGCCGAAAGCCAAGCTGGCAGTAAGCGCGCCCAGAATGGCGATGGACATCAGCAGGTCGATGTCCAGATTCCGGTTTTTCAGGGAGTAGTAGCCCCCGCGCAGGATTTCTTGACCGCCCGTCGCTACCGCGATGAGAAACAGAACGTCGTCGACGTACAGCGGCGTCCCCAGAGCGCTGCCGACTTGCGCGTTCGCGCCGGGCAGCAAGAACTCCAGAAAGAAAACGAGGCCCAAGGCGACGAACACGCCGCTGACCCACGTCTTCAGCGCCCGTGAACTGGTCCAGATCGAGTCGTTCTCGTCCGACTGTCCGGTCCCCGTGTCGTCCTCCCCCGCCGTCTCCGTGACCTCGTAGCCGGCGCTCTCGATGGCCGTCACGAGGTCCCGCTCTGTCACTGCCGTCCGGTCGTACGTGACGACGGCCGTTCCTGTGGTCGGGCGCGTCTCGACGGCTCTGATACCGTCGACCGCCCCGAGCGCATTCTCGACCTTCCCGGCACAGGAGGCACAGTCCATCTCCGGGACGGACAGCTGTGCGACCTGCGGCGTCCGTTCTCCGTCTGTCACTGTCGGAGGGCCGTCGTCACCCGCGCCGACACACGCACCACCATCCGAACAGCTGTCGGACTCCGTCATTACCGGTGCTAGGCTACCCGGTCTTATTAATCCAGCTGCTAAATATGGCCCACAAACTGGGATTAGTTAATAAATAAGTGCGGGCTTATTATTAACCCAGCCAGTATCGACCGTGTAGCTGGCATTGCCAGCCGTCACTCACTCGAACGGTGTCGTCCGCGTCGGTTTCCCCTGTGCGTACCGGATCCAGCGCCGCATGTGTCGACCGACGGCCCAGAACAGTACGACAGTCATCGCCAGTAGCGCCGACAGGAAGACGATTCCAAGCCGTATCGGTTCCTCAGTCGGGAGGCCGATGAGCAACACGATTGTCCCGACAAGTGCCATCTCGACACCGCATCGCAGTCCGGGCAACAGGAACCCCGGTGTCGGCGTGTTCGTTCCCGATGAATCCTCTGCCATGCGCCCCCGTATGCTATCGGGACGATTGTAGTTTGTGCCCGCTCTCCGGGTCAAACTGAAAGCCACAGCCCACAGCAATCAAGCACTCCGATTCCGATAAATAGCCCTGACCGTGCCTTTTTCGCAGCCCAGACCCACGCTCCAGTATGAAACAGTCTCTCACTCGCCGGGCGATGCTGGGAGCCCTCGGGACAGCTGTCGCGGCCACGGCTGGCTGTCAGAGTCCCGGGACAGACAGCACCTCTGGCGGTGACACCGGGGATCAGTCAGGGTCGGCCGACGCACTCGCACAGTCAGACAGTGTCTACACCGACGTGTACCGGGCGGTAGCCGATGCCGTCGTCTCAATCAGGGTGTACGCCGAAGACGCCCGTGGTGGGCAGGGGAGCGGCTTCCTCATCGATGACGAGCATATCGTCACGAACGAACACGTCGTCGCGGGCGGAGACGAATACTACGTCCGCTTCGCAGACACCGGCTGGCGCTCCGCCTCCGTGGTCGGTGCGGACGTGTACAGCGACCTTGCG
Source organism: Haloarcula sp. Atlit-47R (assembly GCF_003665985.1). Classification (NCBI taxonomy): domain Archaea; kingdom Methanobacteriati; phylum Methanobacteriota; class Halobacteria; order Halobacteriales; family Haloarculaceae; genus Haloarcula; species Haloarcula sp. Atlit-47R. The sequence goes on from NZ_QPLQ01000002.1 coordinate 153,897, forward strand.
GTCCTCCGTGTCGGTGCGACGCCGACCGTGACACCACTCTCGTTTGCCAAGACTGAGCCCACCGTCGGGACCGAAGTCGTCGCTATCGGGAACCCGTTCGGGCTGTCCGGGTCAGTGTCTGCGGGTATCGTCAGCGGCGTCGACCGCACGCTCCAGAGCGCGAACAACTTCTCCATCGCAGACGCGGTCCAGACCGACGCCCCCGTCAACCCAGGCAACAGCGGCGGACCATTGGTCACGCTAGACGGCGACGTACTCGGCGTCATCAATTCGGGCGGCGGCGACAACGTCGCATTCGCCATCTCGGCCCCGCTGACTCAGCGTGTCGTGCCGTCGCTCATCCAGACCGGCGACTACGATCACTCGTATATGGGTGTTGGCCTCCGGGGCGTGTCGCCCCGACTCGCCGAGGCAAACGACCTAGACCCGGCCTCTGGCGTGTACATCGACAGCATCCTTGAGGGCGGCCCGGCGGCGGGCGTTCTGCAGGGAAGTGACGGGGAGACGATGATTTCGGGGGCGGCGATTCCCACTGGCGGTGACGTGGTCAGGCAGATGGGCGACACCCCGACGCCGACGCGACAGGCGCTCGGAAGCTTCCTCGCACTGGAGACCAGTCCCGGCGAGACGGTCGACGTTCTGGTCGAGCGCGACGGGGCACAGGAGACAGTCGCACTCACGCTCGGAACCAGACCAGAGCCGTAGGCCGGTTCAGCGGTTGTGGCAGCGCGCGTCACTACGTTCGGAACCAACCCTGTCCGCGACGCCTGCGACCGGCGGTGAGATACCCGACGACGGCAGCCAGCGGAAGTGTCACCGGGAGTCCCGCGACCAGCAGTCCGATACCTGTACTGCCATCCGCGAGTGTGTAGATGGTAACGCCGGCCGCAGTAACGACGAATAAGTCAGCGACGGTCGCCAGCGCGGCTAGTCGAAGGCGAACCGCGCGCTCGGAGACCGTACCCGCGGCCGCCAGGTCGCGGTACCACAGCAGGACGTAGCCGGCAAACAGCGCCGTCAGACCGGCTGAAACGCCCACAGGGAACCCGATGAGCAGCGAGAACTCTATCCCCGGTTCGAAGCCGGCGGTCACTGCGACGGTTGTGACTGCGAACACGAGTGCACCGAGAAGCAAGGCAACGACGATTCGGACGTGCGTGTTCATACGTATCAGCTTGACGACTCAATATAAATAGCCCATCGCCGCCACGAAGCAGTTCGTCGGGCGGCGCTTCGTACAGCGGCCAGTTCCTTCCACCGGCCGGCTTACTCTAACGGCTCGGCAGCGTCCTGTTCGACCAGCGGGTCAGCGTTGTCGGCTGGCAGCGTCACCACGTCGTCGGTCGAGAGGTCGTACTCGCGCTGGTCGACGCCGAATATCTCGCCCACGTCGTCCGTAATGCGCACCGTTCGTCGGTCCACGTCGGCGGCCCCGGACGTATCAGAACCGCCTGGTGACTGCCGGCCGCCGTCGGCCTGTGTCGGGTCCGTTCCCGGTTCGGGGTCGGACTCAGCGCCGGCTTCGGCCGGTGGGACCGGAACGTCGTCTTCGGCCGGCACGTCCGCCGGGTTGGACTGTCCGGCGGCAGTGGGATTGCTGTCCGTGTCTAGCTCGGGCGGCGGCGTCGGTGGGTCGGAGTCCGCCGCTGGCGGCGACTGGTCTCCGCCGCTGCCCATCATGTCAGCCGCGTCGACGCCCGAGTCCGGTGTCGATACCGGCTCGGACTCATTGGCTGCCGGTTCGTTCGCCGTCTGGTGTGGCTCCGGATCGGGGGCCTGTCGCTCATCGGATTTCGGCTCGTCGCCGACCGCGCCGGTCGGGGCCTCGCCGGCGATCACGTCAAGGACGTGACCCCGATTGGATTCGATAGCATCGACCATCGTTTCGAACAGGTCCCGCTCCTCCCGCGTGAGGCCGTCGTCCTCGGTCGGCATGTCCGCCGCGGCCAGTGACGCCATCTTGACTATCTTGCCGACGCGGCGCTCGTAGACGGCCTCGACAGTCTGTTCGGCGGTCTTGATGTCGTCGGTCAGGCGGTTGACCTCGGGGGAGTCGAACGGGTCCTCGGCGCGCTCGGCCGCGCGCTCGCGCTCGGTCCGGAGCTGTTGAATGAACTGTCCGGCGTCCTCGTAGAACGTCTCGCGCAGCTGCTGAAGCTGATCTGTCTGGCGTTCGCGCGATTGGACGGACTGGAGCTCGTCTACGTTCATTCCTTCCCCTTCTCGGCACGCCCGCGGGCCATGAGAAACACGCCCACGTGCTCTGGTACAGTCTGATTACCCGCCTCCAGTGTAAAGCTATCGCCATCCAGTTCGACAAGCCCGCCGTCGGTCACCTCGACGGTGATGTCGTGACCTCGGAACGTCTCCGGGACGGGGTCGACCAGCGGGTCGAACGCGTCGAGGTCCTCGCGGTCGATACGCTGGACTTCCAGCCCGCTGCCGCCGTGTAGCGAGCCAGGCAGGCGGATGAGTCGGTTCGTGTCCGTTGTCACCGGCTCGTCTATCGGCGCGTTGTCCGCCGCGACGACCTCGTGGAGCAGAATCTTCGCCAACTGGTAGAACGCCGGATGCACGTCGATGTTGCCGGCCTCCAGTTGCTCGTAGTTCGACCGGGCGGCGTTCAGCGCCGCCGTCGCCTTCCCCTCGCCGATGCCGTCGTACTCCTGCAGTCGGTCCAGCGCGTCGGCCTCCTCCATCGCTAGCAGGTCGTCGACGACGGCGAGCATGTGGCGGTGGGCGCGAGCGCTCCAGCCGCCTTCCGTCGAGAGCGTCCGCTTCTGGGCCGGGCTGGACCGGCCAGCCGTGCCGGCGACGGCCTCCTCGTCGACGAGTTCGTCGAACTCCAGCCCGATGCCGCGGACGTAGTCGACGATTTCCCGGCGCGCGTCCCGTTCGAGGTGGCGGATGCGCTCGTCGCGGACGTGGACGTGGTAGCCGCGACCGCCGGAGAAGACGACCGTCAGGTCCTCGAAGCCGAAGTCGTCCTCCAGGAAGTCGAGCAGCCGCAACAGCGCGTCCTTGCACTTTTCGAGCATCTCGGCGTAGCTGTCCTCGCCCAGCACGACGCTGGGCAGGTGGTCGGCGTCGAGGTCGAACACGAGGTCCGAGGAGCGCCAGCCCTTGTCCGACATCGTGGAGGCGCTCGGTTCGTCGTAGCGGCCCGCGGAGAAGTAGACGTGGCGGGGCTTCCGCCGGCCGAGGAAGTCCTCAATTTCGCCGAGGTCCAGCAGCGAGCGATGGCGGACCATCGTCTCGCCGGGGCCCTCAGTCCACGGGATGAACCCCCATTCGCGTTCGTTTGCGGCCGGCGGCGGCGTTACGGATGCCTGGCGGTAGTGGTCGCCGAACCGGCCACGGAGGTACGCGCGGGTCCGCTCTTCCATCGGCTACCTGCTTGGGGAGGTCCCTTGAAAAGCGTTCGCTTAACCGCGCAGGAACTTCGACAGTTTGTCCGTAATCGAGTCCTCTCCAAGTTTGAGGTAGTATGCGTCGCCGCCGTCCTCGTAGTAGTTGTCGATGCGCCGTGTAATCTCGAAGCCGATGTGTTTGTAGAAGCCGAGTGCCTCCCGATTCGTCGCCCGGGCGTGGCAGGTCACGCTGCCGTAGTCCTCGGCGACGCGAGCGACGAGTCGCTTGCCGAAGCCGTGGCCCCTGTACTCGTCGTCGACTGCGAGAAAGAGAATGTAGCCGTCGCGTCGAACTGCGGCGAAGCCGATGAGGCGGTCTCTGGAGCGGTCGATGTAGAGATAGGTGGTCGACCGTCGGTAGGCATCACGAAAGAACCCCCGTCGCTGCCGGAGGACGCCGTCAGCCTCGCGGATGTCCTCCTTGAGCCGCCACGCCGCGTCGACGTGTTCGTCGTCCCCGCGTTCGACGATCTGTGTCTCGATATTGACGCTCACTGCCGTATAAGTAGTAGAGGCGTGGATATAATTCCACCGCCTACAGAGAGGGGTATCTCAACGCCCAGCGCCGCGAACCGGACGAACAGGGTTAGGTGGATAGCACACGAATTCTTAGGTATGGACACACGCGTACCGAGTTTTATCGGCACCGCCGTCCTCGCGCTCGCTCTCCTGTCGCGACCCGTGGCGGCACACGTCGACTACGTGACAGACGGGCCGGGCGAGGCTCTTGACGCGGTGGCGTTTGCGATATCCGTGCTGTCTAATCCGGTGAACGCGGCGGTTTTCGGCGTCTCGGGCGTGGCCGTGACTGTCGGCCTCGTAGCGTATCTCCGGGTCCGGCCGACGATTGCGGACATCGTCATCCTCCGGGACGTACTCGTCGGCTACGCGGACCTCGTCCCGTGGATGCTCCGACTCAGCGTTGGACTGCCACTCGTCGGTGCCGGTTTTCAGGGGTATCTGTTCGCCCCGACAGTGACGTTTGACCCCGCCACGAGCCCGGCTGTCCGCATCCTGTTCATCGGGTTGGGTTTCACGCTCTTGTTCGGACTCGCGACCCGTATCGTCACGGCGGTCGGGCTAATGACCTACGGCTGGGCGCTGAGCGTCGACCTCGGCGTCATTCTCGCTATGGAGTACGTGCCGGCGTTTCTGGCGCTATTGATTCTTGGCGGTGGTCGCCCGAGCGCGGACCATATGCTCCAGCAGGTCGCCAGCACTGACGGGACCTACTACGGCCGCGTCGACCCGGTCCACTACCTCAAGGCTTTTCTCGACTCGGCGACGGCACCGTACCGCGAGTACGTCCCGGTCATCGTCCGGATCGGCATGGGTGTGACGTTCATCTATCTCGGACTGTTCCAGAAGCTCGCCGAACCCGGTCAGGCGCTTTTGGTCGTAGAAAAGTACGACCTCACTGCCGTCGTCCCCGTCGACCCCGGGATGTGGGTGCTCGGGGCCGGCCTGACCGAGATGCTGGTCGGACTGGTGTTGATACTCGGCTTCATGACTCGCGGGGCCGCGGCCGTGTCCTTTGTCCTGTTTACCACGACGCTGTTCGGACTCCCGGACGACCCGGTACTCGCGCACATCACGCTGTTCGGGATGGCCTCGGCGGTGTTCACGATGGGTGCTGGGCCGCTCTCGTTCGATGACTGGTTCGGTCGGCCGGCACAGAGCGACCGGGAGACCGTCGTGTCGGCTGACTGAGCAGGCCACAGCAGTCCCGCAGGTCAGTTCGCGCCGTCCCACTGGTCCAACTGAGTCCGATTCCCGCTCGCGTTGTGGTATATCGTGATCGTGTCACGAGCGCCAACGCGCCGCCCATAGGCGTTGCCGCTGCTCAACTGTGCGATATCGCCCGGGCCGATCATCGCGTCGGGCTCGCGGCTCGCCACTTGGGCCCAGGTGACTGTCTGGCTCGGCCCTTCGAATTCGACGTTCCCGGCTTCGAACTCGTCGCCGCGTTCGTGTGTGACGATGAGCAGTTCGTTGTCCTCGACGTAGTCGTAGCTGAAGTTCGCCTGCGGGCCGCCGCCGTCATCGTCCTCGATGACGAGGACGTTCAGCCCGACAATCGCCGTCACGAGTAGCGTCATCCCGACGAGTACGGCGACGCCGATGCCCTCTGTCATCCCGACCGTGTCAGTGCTGAGCCGTCCCATAGGCGTCTATCACCCCTAATGTGAGACGGCGTTAAATGCTGTTCGACGGCGAGGGGAAGACACATATCGGTCCAACTCACAGCCACCGGTATGATAGACGAGACTGTCGAGGAGATCTCGGAGATGCAGACCCACAGTTCCTCCGTGGTCGCAGTCAAAGCTGCCCAGGCACTCCGGGACCTGACTGACAGGGAGTACCCGACGGTCGAGGATTACCTCCGCTCGCTCGACCGGAACAGCAGCGCCCTCCGACGAGCGAACCCCTCGCATGCCTCCCTCCATACGACCCAGCACCGGATCGTGAACACCGTCTCAGATGCGGAGCCCGACGACGTGGCGGCCGCCAAGGAACTGACGAACGAGGCTATCGACGACGTTATCGACTCTGTAGAGTCGTCGAAAGACCGCGCCGCGGCACGCGCCGTGTCGGAGATTGCCGATGACGACGTGCTGTTGACACATGACTTCTCCTCGACGGTCCTTGCGGCCATCGACGATGCTATCGAAGCCGGTCACAGCTTCGAGGTGTACGTTACGGAGTCACGACCGCGCTTCCTCGGCCGAAAGATGACGCGCCATCTCTCCGACCGGGACGGGGTTGACGTGACGCTCATCGTCGACAGCGCCGCCGGCCACTTCATGTCAGAGGTCGATCGCGTGCTCGTCGGCATGGACTGCATCGTCGACGACACGCTGTACAACCGCATCGGCACGTATCCGATTGTGACGGCGGCGGCGGACAACGACGTTCCGGTAACGGTGGTCGGGGCTGCCGCGAAATACGTCGACGGGGCCTTCGCCTTCGAGAACGAGATTCGGTCGCCGTCGGAAGTACTCCGGGAGCCCGCAGACGGATTCGAGGTCGCAAACCCGGCCTACGACGCGACGCCGACGCAGCTGCTGGATACGGTCGTCACTGACGACGGGATCCACGAGTACTGAGACGGGGCGCTGTACGTTCGTTCGAGAGCCAGCAGGGCGGGTTCTAGTACCGAAAAGCGAGGTCGAAGATTCTTGTTGCTGGCAGTGAAGAAGCCACGTATGGACGACACTGCCCTCCTCCGCCAGACGATCCGTCGGTGTACCGCGGTACTTGTTGTAACGCTTGCCACTGTTGGAGTGAGCCTGCAGAGTGCCTCAGAAGCGAGCTACTTGCTCATACTGGCCACTGGCGCAGTGGTGTATCTCGCTGCTGAGTTCATCAGGGTGAATCCGACTGCTGAGAACGCCAGTCATTCCTCCTCGACAGAGGATGAGAGGTAAGTACGCAGTCTACCGCTGCTGGACGACAGCGTCACAGTCCGGACACCGGAGCTCCAAACTGTTCTCGGTTGCTTTGGCTGTCCAGTCGCCAGTCACTGCGCTCTCGTGCCCACAGTCGGGACAGAACAGCGATGTCTTGGACCGTGTCTGAGGTGGTGGGTCTGAATCGACCGCACTGGTCGTGTAGATTTCGGTGGAGGTCATCAAAGAAAAGAATGCGCTGTAGGCTGAAAAATGTGTCGGCAGAATGTTTGATTGTTCACGCACGATGTGGAATTACCATAGTTTAAATTCCCCGAATTGTGGATATTTGTTCCAGATATTGCCTTTTACATGTACATTCGGTCATCTAGGAACTGCTCGGAATCGGCCGCCTCCATCCGCTCTGCGAGCGCCTGGTAGTGGGCTTCGATGTTCGCGGCGAAGGCTTCCAGCGGCCCGGTGTCGATGTCGATTGCGTGGGCCGCTCCCAGCGCGGTGAGCAGTCTGATTGCGGCGGCCGCGTCGGGCGCTTGCGGGTGAGTCGGCGTCGTAAACACGCCGGTCGGAAACGACTCATCAATGCCTCGCGCGACTAGCTCCGCACTCAGTCCATCGAGAAATCCGTTCCCCATCGGCCTGATGTCGGTGTCGTCGAGATACGAGTCCCGGTACGCTGGCGTTGCGATGTAGAACGGAACGTGGTCTTCCGGGCCGTGTGCGACGGGAGCGCCGGTGAGCATCGTCATGTTCGAAGCATCTAGTTTTCTCCCAGCAGTCGTGATTGCCGCGGCGAGCGCTCCAGCCTGGGCCGGCGGTACGAACCGCTCACCCACGACGACGGCAAACGACGCTGCCTCGTCCGCGTACAGCCGCGTGTGGTGTCTCGGGGTCCCGTTCTCGAAGGGCGTGATGAACGGCGGTTCCGTCGTCCGCAGGTGGCCGACCTTGTGCATCGAGTCTTGGTCGGCGAGATAATCGACGGCGGTGAGGCCAGCCAGCCCGTACTCAGAGACACCGATTACCAGCGTATCGACCGGTTGCCGGTCATCTGAGAGGACCACCGAAATGTCATCGGAAGACATAGTCGGTCAGTCGGAGTGCGAGGGCTAAGTAGTTCGGGAGGGGAATCCTTTTCTCGTGGCGGGGTTGAATCCCTGGCATGCGTTTTGGCCCTGTCTGGCCGTTGCAGACGCCCACTCCGACGCCGACCGAAGCCGCGACGGAAGTGGCGACAGAAGTGGCGACTGACATCGGTGGGTTGCTCCCGTTCTCGATTCCGGTGTGGGTGGCGAACATCGGGCGGTCTCTGATTGTCATCGGGCTGGCAATCGTTGTCTCCCGTCTTCTCGTCCGTCTTCTCGGTCGACGCGTCGCTCGGCAGTTCCGGCGGCCGAGCCTCACCCGGACGGTTCTGCGCGGCATCCGTGTCAGCGTGTACGTCTTCGCGTTGCTGACTATTCTGAACATCTACGGCCTCCAACTGGGTGACATCGCCCTCTCGGTCACCGTGTTCACGGCCGTGGTCGGTGTCGTGCTCGCCCCGATCCTTGGCAGCTATATCTCTGGGGTGTTCCTGCTGGCCGACCAGCCCTACGAAATCGGTGATATGATCGAACTCGCCGACACTGGCCAGCAAGGGTTCGTCGAGGACATCACGCTCAGACACACGAAGGTGTTCACCCTCGACAACACGTTTCTCGTCATCCCCAACGGGGAGATCCGCCAGCGGGATGTCGTCAACTACTCCGCGGAGGACTCACGGACGCGGCTGTCCCTCGATGTGCTGGTCACCTACGAAAGCGACATCGCTGTCGCGCGGACTCTTATCGAAGCGGCGGCCCGGGAAGTGGACAACGTCATCTCCGGCGGGCCGGACATCCGCGTCGGTGCGGCCCGATATCCCGCCTCGCCGACAGTGTATATCAACAATTTCGCCGACCACGGCGTGTTGCTGACACTCCGGTACTGGGTGACCGAACCGTACAAACTGCTCGCTGTCCGTTCGAAGGTCCAGACAAACGTCTGGCAGCGGCTCGAAGATGCAGACGTCGAGATCGCCTATCCCCACTCGCACCTGTACTTCGACGACACCAGCGGTGAAATGAACGTCTCACTCAATAACGGGTTTGATGCCATAGACGGCATTGACCGGACCCGTACGGCCACCGGTGACTCACCCGTCCCACCCCATCAGGACCCTGATGACCTCGCCGACGAGTGACGGCTAGACTGGGCATCCGGCTCGACGGTGACGATTTCGCAGTCGAGTTCCTCGCGGAGGAACTGTTCGACATCGGGGTCGTCGACCAGCCGGCGGATCATCTGTCGCCAGCGACTCGCCTGTTTGCTCCCGATGACGACGATGTCGGCGTCCTGTGCGGCGACCTCGTCGAGAATAGTCTCTTCGACGAGCATCCCCGACCGGACGACGTACCGCGTCCGCGGGACGTGGCCGAACGACTGCTCGACGGCACGTTTGAGTTCTGTCCGGTCGACACGGTGGCTGTTCTGGTATAGGTTTACATGCAGGACGGTGAGGTCCGCGTCTTCCTCGTCGGCGATCTGAATGGCCTCCGCGAGCGTGGCTCGGGAGTTCTCCGAGAGCGGGTATCTGACCGGGACGACGACCTGTGGCATCGGCCGAACGTACCGTGCCGAGGTTTAAATCGCTAGCGGCGAGTGAGTCTCCCATCGACCGCCGGGTCGATGTCCGTCTCGCGGACGTAGTCGGCCAGCGCTTCGTACTGTACGTCGGCGACGCTGACCCGGTGGGACTCGGTGAGGACCGGAAACTCCAGCTCGGTGTAGTAGAGGTAGTTACTCGTCGCGAGCGTGTAGGTCTCGTCGTCGCGGACCGGCTCTCCGTCGACCCGCAGTCGCTCGATGGTTTGTGTCTCATCGTTCCAGATCAGTTCGACGCCGCTGAAATGAGCGTGCCACCAGCTCTGGTCGCCGAACGCGACCTGTTGTCCGCTTCCCTGTCGACACAGCGTCCGGAGCTCCGCGCCCGTCAGTTCGGCGACAGTCAGCGGTTCCTCGAACGGAACGACAGAAATCATATCGGCGACCGTCAGCGCCCCATCGAGCGGAACCGTGTCGTTCCGGAGACCGCCGCTGTTCTGGAGGGCCACATCTGCGCCCGTCGCCCACCGGTACGCGTCCGCGACGAGGTTGCCGAGCCGACACTCGCCGCCGTAGGTCGTCGCCTGCCGTCGGTCGAGAGGCTCGGCGACATGCCCAACGACTTCGTCCAGTCCAGCTGCGGAGAGTCTGTCCTCGATAGCTGCCGCGAGTCGGGCGTCGACAGGGCCGTCGGCGGCCTCGCGGAACTGCGCAGTCGGTTTCGGCCCGGTGAGGTCCACCTCGACAACGGCCTGGCCGTTGGCTCCGGGTCTGGTGAGCAACGTCCCGGCGACGCGGTCGATACGGCGCTCGTGGACGTGCCCGCCGAGGATTACGTCTACGTCGCAAGCGCAGGCCAGTTTCTCGTCAGCCCGCCCCAGGTGTGAGAGCACGACGACGACGGCCGCCCCGTCGTTCCGAAGCGCTGTGGCCGCTTCGCTGACGGCCTCGACAGGGTCGGTGAACGTCAGCGTCGTCGCCTGTGGATTAGCCGAGGCCGTGTCCGGGCTGGTGACGCCGACGAAACCGACCTGCACTCCGTCGACGGCCCGACTCGCCCACGGTCGGGTCACCCGTCGAGCGAACCGCTCGCCGTCCTGTTCGACGTTCGCAGTCAGCCACGTCTGTGGCGACCGTGCCATAATCGCCCGCGTCGCATCGAGTCCGTGGTCAAAATCGTGGTTGCCCAGCGTCTCGAACGCGGGCGTCAGCGCGGTAAAGAGGTCGAGCGACTGCTCGCCGTCGGTGACCAGCGACAGCACCCCCGGACCGGTGTTGTCCCCGGTGCCGACCACCAGCGCATCCGAGCCATCAGCGGCGGCCACTGTCCCCGCGAATCGACCGATTCGCTCGGGTGTGTCGTACGCTTTCTCCACGTCAGAGTATTGAATCAGCCGGGGACTCACACCCACAGTGCAGGGGAACCAGTCACTAATGGTTTCCGCAGTGATTTAGCCGCTGGCCTGTCATGATCACGTATGGACGCACTCGACGGTCCTGACGGGGAGACACTGTATGTCGACCGCAGCGACGGCGACATCGGCACGAAAGGCGCGTTTTACGTCGTCTACCGCGACGCCGACCGCGAGCGGCGCTGGGGCTATTTCTGTAGCAACTGCGAGACGTTCAACAACGCGATGGATTCGATGGGGCGCATCCGCTGTAACGACTGCTCGAACCTCCGCAAGGCCGAGGAGTGGGACGCCGCCCACGAGTGACAGCGGACCCGGGCGACCGGACTGTTTTCCCTTCTGACCGCCTCGGTGAGTCGGACAGTCGCTCAGAGAACCGGTCCCCTGCCAGTACCGATCCACCCGCTCAGCGCAGCCGCCGTCTGTCCCAGTGAACTGTCAGCTAGGTGGCTAGTGGGAACGTTTATGTGATAGCCAATGATACTAACTCTCAGATGGGGGCCGTTACCACATCACTCGACGAGCAGGCCCGGTCGATATTCGACGACCTCGGATACACCGTGTCGCGCACTGGCACCGAACTGCGAGCGGAACACGACTGGCGGGTCGTCACGGTCTCAGTGCTCGACTCGCAGGACCCAATACCAGAGAGCGGCGATCTGCGCTGTTTCGTCACACGCACTGGCGAGGCAACACACCTCAGCCGCCGTCTCAATCGGCTAGACGTATCATATGACTGGGCCGTCATTGAAATCACCGAAGATGGCGACTACGAGGTGGTTCGTCACCCCGACGACACAGCCATGTCGGCTGACGCCAACACTTAGGAGTCTCTCCGTTCACCATCCGGCGTGCAAGTCGGTGTCATCAATCGAGCACTCGAACAGCTAGTCACGAACGTCGTCGACGCACTCCCGCGGCTTATAACCGCGTTCGTCTTTCTCGCCATCGCTGCAGTCGGCATCAAGGCAATCATGTTCGTCGTCCAGGCCGTTCTGAAGCGGTCGCTGCCCGGCGAATCACCCGTGTACCGACAGTTTCTGTCGGTGATCGTACTCGTGTTTCTGTGGTTCGGCGTGGCGCTCTCGTTCCTCTCTATCGTCGGCCTGACCGCCATCGCCGCATCTCTCGGAACGGCGACCGGATTCCTCGCACTTGGCGTCTCGTACGCGCTCTCGGAGATGATAAAGGACGCCGTCGCGGGCGTCTATCTCCTCCGCGACCCCGACTTCAACCCCGGTGACACGGTCAAAGCCGGCGACACCACCGGCGAGGTGGCCGCCATCGAACTCCGGAAGACGCGGTTCCGTGTCGACGGTGACACCGTCGTCAGAGCTAACGCGGCCATCGAAGAACGCTGGACGAAAGTCAGCGCCGAGTCCTGAACGAGGGCGAGTCCCGCGCTACCCGTTCACACGAGGTGTTTAAGCCTCTCGCCATCATATTCGGTGTATGTTCGTCGGGCATGCGCTGTTTGCGTTCGCCCTCGGAGCCCTCGCCGCGTGGTGGCTTGGACTCTCGCGCGAGCGAGCGGTCCAGTTGGGCGTCGTGGCCGGCCTGTTCGCCGCAACTCCCGACGTTGACATCGTCTACGCCCCCTTCGGACTCCTCGTCGGGGCTGCCGAGAACCTGACAGCGGACGGCTTCTGGGAGACAGCGAACGTCGTCCACCGCGGGCCGACACACTCGCTCGTGCTGGGGGTCGTACTCGCCGCCGCGGCCGGCCTCTGGGCAAGTAACTCTCGGACTGGCCGAGCCCTCGTGCTGGCCATCGGCGTCGCACTGACTGTTCTCACGGGCACACTTAGCGGTCCCGTCGCAGGACTCGTGACGCTCGTATTCATCGTAGCCGTGCTTGGTGTCGCCACAGTCGCACAGTCACGCGACATCAGTTCCCGGACGGTGGCCGGGCTGGCCCTACTGGGACTGCTTACCCACCCGTTCGGTGACCTCTTTACTGGCGGCCCGCCCCCGTTCTTCTACCCCTTCGACGTGAGCCTCGTCGCCGAGCGGGTGATACTCCACCCCGACCCGACGACGCACCTCCTGGCGGCGTTCGCCATCGAACTCGCGACGGTGTGGCTCGCCGTGTGGACGTACGCCCACCTCCGCGGATACGTGCTGACCGAACTCGTCCGTCCCCGGGCAGCGCTGGGAATTGGCTACGGGGCAGCTGTCCTGTTCTTGCCCGCACCGACGCTCGAAAAGTCGGCACACTTCGTGTTCAGCGTCCTCGCGCTGGGCGTCGTCGGTGCACCGACTCGGCCCTTCAGTGACGGTGTCGACTGGCTGGAGACAGTCGTGACGGGGCTGGCAGCGGTGACCATCGCCGCACTCGCGTACGCCATGGCATATGGGGCTGTCTGAAACAGTCCCCGCCGATATCGGTCGATAGGGTTTTTCCAGTCCGGGCTCACCAGACAATATGAGCCGAGACGTGGCGCGGTTGCTCCGGGACAGGCGCGTCAACGCCCTCGCGGCGTGGTGCATCGTCGCTATGCTGGCGGCCGTTTCGGTGACAAGTGCCGTTCAGGCCGACCTGTTGTGGGCCGGATTCGCGGCGGCCGTTGCGGCGCTGGCGCTGTTTCCGCCGGTTCTATTGCGCAACCGGGACGCCATGCTCCCCTGGGAAATCCTCTTGCTTGCGGCGTCGCCCGTCGTTGGCCGTCTGTTTGCAACGCTCTCGATGACCGGCAATCTCGCGACCTACCTCTCGGTTGCCGCCATCGCGCTCATCCTCGCCGTCGAACTCCAGCTCTTTACGCCCGTCCGGATGACGCCCCGGTTCGCCGTCGTCTTCGTCGCCATAACCACGATGGCTACCGCCGGCGTCTGGGCCGTCGTCCGCTGGGTAGCCGACCAGTTTCTCGGGACCACCTTCATCCTCGATCCGACGGTGTCCGAACACGTCATCGAGGAAGCGGTGATGTGGGAGTTCGTCGCGTCGACTATCGCCGGCATCGGTGCCGGCGTGGTTTTCGCGTACTACGTCCGCCGGCAGGCCGGGATCAGCCGCGTCCCCGAGGAGGTCCAGTCGGACGTATGAGGGTCCGTGACCGCTTCAGCATCAGCACAGCGACACAGCAACGGCTTTCGCGAGCCCTGTCACTCGCACTCATCGGCCTGCTTGCGGTTGGGATCGAGCGAGGCAACGTCGGTATCATCGTCAATTCGGGCGTCGCCATCCTCGTCACGCAACTCCCGGCGCTGCTGGAACGGGACTACGGCATCGCGCTCGACCCAGCATTGACTCTGTGGATCACCTCAGCGGCGTTCTTCCATGCACTCGGGACCGTTGGTCTCCCGGGGGCCGAGGAGAACTTCTATGTCACCATCTGGTGGTGGGACCACTTCACCCACGCTCTCTCGTCGTCGGTCGTCGCCGCGGTCGGGTACACGACGGTTCGCGCGCTCGACGAACACACCGATGAGATCTCGATTCCCCCGCGGTTCATGTTCGTGTTCCTCCTCCTGTTCGTGATGGCATTCGGCGTCTTCTGGGAGGTTATCGAGTTCTCGATCAGCCTCGCCGCGTCGGCGACCGGGAACGACACGATTCTGACACAGTTCGGGCTCAGCGACACGATGCTCGATCTCGTTTTCGATGGTATCGGCGCCATTATTGTGGCTATCTGGGGGACCGCACATCTCACCGACGCTGTCGGTCACGTCGAGGCACTGTTGAACCGCCAGTCGCAGTGACCTGTCCGTACTTTTATCACATCGGTGTGTGAACAAATGTCACGAAGATGGTTTTCAAAAAGATCACACTCATCGGAACCAGTTCGGAAAGCTTCGATAAAGCCGCCGACGACGCCATCGAGCGCGCGGAGGCGACACTGGACAATCTCAAATGGGTCGAAGTGGAAGAACTCGGCGTCGAAATCGCCAGCGTCGAAGGTCGCGAGTATCAGGCCGAGGTCGTCGTAGCGTTCGAACTCGAAGAGTAGCTACGTCCGGAAGGACTCGCCACAGCCGCATTCGCTGACCACGTTCGGGTTCTGGACGTGGAACCCGGCCCCTTGCAGGCCGCCCTCATAGTCGAGTACTGACCCTTCGATGTAGTCGATACTGGCGTCGTCGACGAACACGCGAAGCCCGTTGCGCTCGAACACTTCGTCGTCGTCTTCCGGTTCGTGTTCGAACCGCATCCCGTATGAGAGGCCGGCGCAACCGCCCTGTTGGACGTACAGGCGGAGCCCGGACTCCTCGACGTCCATGCCTTCGCTTTCGAGAAGGTCCAGTGCCTCTCCCGCTGCCTGCTCGGTGACGGCTACGTCCTCGCCCCCGAGGTTCGGGTCGCCGTCGTCCGCTGTGCTGCTCATACACAAGTATCCACGCCCGAACGTGTTAACAGTGACGCCGGTGGAACACCGTGGCAAGCGTCAGAGACGGACGGCCACCGGGAACCGCGTTACTCCTCGAACCGTTTGCGGACGCTCTGGGCGTGGGCTTCCAGCCCTTCGGCTTCGGCGAGGGTTGTAATCGTGTCCGAAATATCGTCCAGCGAGTCCTTCGAGAGTCGCTGGACCGTCGTCGACCGGACGAACGTGTCCACGGAGAGGCCGCCGGAGACTCGTGCGCTGCCGCCGGTCGGCAGGACGTGGTTCGTCCCGGTCGCGTAATCGCCGGCCGCAACAGGGCTGTACGGGCCGAGGAACACGGACCCGGCGGAGGGAATCCGTTCGAGGAGCGATTCGTCGTCGGCGGCCTGAATCGAGAGGTGCTCGGCGGCGTACTCCTCGGCGAAGAGGACAGCCTCGCTCATCGAGCGAGCGAGGAGGACGCCGGACGCGTCGTTGTCCAGCGCGGCGCGGATGACCGCCTCGCGCTCCCGGCCGTCGGCCTGCTCGTCAACGGCCTCGACGACTTGCTCGGCGAGGGTCTCGTCGTCGGTGACGGCGACGACGGAGGCGTTCTCGTCGTGTTCGGCCTGTGCGACGAGGTCCGCTGCGACCAGTTCCGGGTCCGCGTCGCCGTCGGCGACGACCATAACCTCGGAGGGGCCGGCGAGGAAGTCGATGGCAACGTCGCCACGGACCTCGGCCTTCGCCGCCGTGACCCAGCGGTTGCCGGGGCCAACGACAATGTCGGTCGCGCTGACGGTTTCAGTCCCGTAGGCGAGCGCCGCGATGGCCTGTGCGCCGCCGACCTGATAGACGGCGTCGGCTCCGGCGACGTGGATAGCCGCCAGCGTGACGGGATTGACCTCCTCGGCCGGCGGGGTGGCGACGGCGACGTGCTCGACGCCGGCGACTTTCGCCGGGATGACACCCATCAGCACGCTCGAAGGGTAGGCCGCTGTGCCGCCGGGCGCATACACACCAGCGCTATCGAGCGGCCGGTACCGACGGCCGAGTTCCCGTCCGTCGAAGTCGTCGCGCCAGTCTTCGGGGACCTGTCGCTCGTGGAACGCGCGGATGTTCGCCGCGGCGTCCTCGATGGCCGCGCGCACGTCGTCGTCGACCTCCTCGTAGGCTCGCTCGGCGGCGTCCGTGACGTCGATATTGCCCACCGAGACATCGTCGAACTCCTCGGCGAAGCGCCGCAACGCCACGTCACCCTCCTCGTGGACCTGCGAGACAATATCCCTGACATCGTCTCTAACGGCGTCGACACCGGCGTCGCGGTCGAAGAAAGCGGCCCGTTCGTCGGGACCTAAGTCGGCTATCGGCCGTACGTTCATACGCCTGGTTCGGGACGGGGCAAAAAACGGGTTTCCCTTCGTCGGCCGGGGGCGGCCGCGAGCGCGGCGTGGGGGAGACGCGCCGCGTCCCGTCGACCTCTCGTCACCGTTTTCCGACACTCGGGCCTACGGGCGGTATGGCTTCAGCCGACGACCATCGTCGCCGGACGACCGACCTGCCAGCGGCGGCGACCGACTACTTCGCGCCCGAACTGGACGCTCTCGACAGCTATCTCGACACGGTGCCGGCGACCATCGACGCGGCGGCCGGGGACGCCGCCGTCGGCCCGATACACGCCCTCCCGTGGTTCTACGTGGCCGACTTGACCGGCTGGCGCGGCAGTACGCTCGCCCGCCTGCTGGCCGCGGAGGCGGGCGCACCCTGCTACGAACTCTCGGCCGGGGCCGCGGACGCGCTTCCGGCCCTGTGGTCCGTCGTCGACGAGAGCGGGCGCGGCCCCGTCGTGCTCCACCTGGAACTGCAGGGCGAGGGCGGGCGGATTGTACGCACGCTTCGGGAGGCGCTCCGCCGTGACTACACGCATACCCCTGACAGCTGGGACGAGCCGGTTCGCGGCGACCCGGCGAACCTCCACGTCGTCTTCACTGACACCAACCCCTCGAAGCGGCTATCCGTGCCGCTGCCCGCCGCGACGACGCCCACCACCGGCGCGGTCCTCTCATATGCGCCTCGCTGGAGTATGCTCCCGGAACGACCCGACGGAACGACTGTGCTTCCGGACCCGCCAGCGCTCCACGACCGCGAGGCCGAACTTAAGCAGTTCCTGCTGGCTGCGCTGGCTGAACGCGGTAGCGACGACGCCAGACAGCAGTACGTCGACAACGCCGTCGAAATCCTGTCGATAACCCACTCGCTCATCGGGAAGCGCGACCTGCTGTTCGACGTGTCGCCGCGGCCGGCGCTGAAGTACGGGGCGCTCCTTGAGGAACTCTCGGTCGGTGCGGCGACGGAACGACTCGGCCGGGACGTACTCGGACAAGTGCCACAGAGCCCCGGGAGCGAGGGGGTTCGGGCGACGCTGCGGGACCTGCTGCCGGAGTGAGTGCGGGCGACGGCGCTCAGTTCGCGTCGCTGACGATTTTGACGACCGCTCCCTCTTCGAGTTCCGTCTCGTCGCTGATGCGCCGGTTCTCGCGGGCGTCGACGGCGTGGATGTAGCCGTCGCCGATGTCCGAGTGGACGGCGTAGGCGAGGTCCTTCGGCGTCGACCCGCTGCGCAGCAGGAACGCGTCGGGGAGGACGTTCCCCTGGCCGTCGGTCCAGTGGGTCTCGTTCTGGACGGGGTAGGCGGTCAGATGGTCCAGCAGGTCGTAGACGGCAGTGTCGAGCGCGCCCTGAACGCCGGTGCCATCCCACTCCTCCATGACGCCGCGGATGCGGTTCAGCCCCTCCCGCTGCTGGTCGCTCACGTCGCCGACGATGTCGAAGTCCGGGTCGCCGGGGTCGTAGTCGACGACGCCGGCCTGCGCGGCGTTACGCAGCGCGAGTTCGCCGTCGGCCGTCGCCGGCACGACCACGTCGGCGGCCGCCTGCAGGGCCTCGATGTTCCCTTCGGGGGCGATGTCGGCCTTGTTCGCGACGACGACGAGCGGCTTCGTCCGCTGGCGGATCTCCGTCGCCAGCGCCTCGCGGTGTTCGTCGGTCCAGGCGATGGGGTCCTCGGGGTACTCCAGGTCCCGCAGGGTGCGGGCCACGTCGAGTTCAGAGGCTCCGACACCGGCCAGCATATCCACGAGCGACTCGTCGAGTTTGAAATCCGGCGAACGGGACTGGCGCTCGATTGACTCCCAGTTGCGCTCGACGATGCTGGCGAGCCACAGATCCATCTCCTCCTCGACGAAGTGAACGTCCTCGACGGGGTCGTGCTCGCCGACCTCGACGGGTTCGCCCTCGGCGTCGGTGCCGCCGGAGGCGTCGACGACGTTGAGAATCACGTCGGCGGTCGACAGTTCGTCGAGGAACTGGTTCCCGAGGCCACGGCCCTCGTGAGCCCCGGGGACGAGGCCGGCCACGTCGATGAGTTCTACCGGGACGTACCGCTTGCCCGCCCGGCAGTTGTCGTCGCCACAGCGCTCCTCCCGGTCGAGACAGGGACAGTCCGTGCGGACGTGGCTGACCCCGCGGTTGGCGTCGATGGTCGTGAACGGGTAGTTCCCAACGTCCACGTCGGCCATCGTCGCCGCCTTATAGAAGGTAGACTTGCCGGCGTTCGGTTTGCCGGCCAGCGCGATAGAGAGCATGTCAGCCCCTACCAGTGGCCGTCGAAAGGGGGTTTCGGTTCGGCCTTACGGGCTGACCCACTCGCCGCGCTCGTCGCTGCGCGCTACGGCGTCGAGGACCCGCTGTGCCGCGAGCCCGTCGGCGAAAGAGGGCTCCTGCGTCCCGCCCTCGGCGACGGCCGTGAGGAACTCGTAGTTCTCGTGGACGAACGTGTGTTCCCAGCCGATGACGTGGCCGGGGGGCCACCAGTGGTCGACGTAGGGGTCGTCGGCGTCCGTGACCAGCACCTGCTGGAAGCCGCGGTCGCCCTCCGTGAGCACCTGCAGTTCGTTCAGCCGTTCGAGGTCGAACTTGATTGCGCCCTTCGACCCCTCGATTTCGATGGTGTGGGCGTTCTTGTGGCCGTTGGCGACCCGGGACGCTTCCAGCGTGCCCATCGCCCCGTTCTCGAAGGCAATCTGGGCGCTGTAGGCGTCGTCGACGGTCACCGGACGGGTCTCGTCGCTGCCCTCCACGGGACGTTCGTCCGTGAACGTCCGGAGGTGCCCGCTCACGTCCGTTATCTCGCCGGCGGCGTCGCCGAGCAGGAACCGGGCCAGGTCGACCGTGTGGGAGCCGAGGTCGCCCAGCGCCCCGCTGCCGGCCATCTCCTCGTCGTTGCGCCAGGACCACGGCGCGTCGGGGTCGACCAGCCAGTCCTGGAGGTACTGGCCGCGGAAGTGGTGAATCTCGCCGAGTTGGCCGTCGTCGATGAGTCCCTTCGCGTACTGGATAGCCGGGACGAACCGGTAGTTGAACGCCGCACCCGCGGGGACGTCGGCGTCAGCGGCCGTTTCGGCCATCTCCTCGGCGGTGTCGAGCGTGGGCGCGAGCGGTTTCTCACAGAACGTCGGCGTCCCGGCCTCCAGCGCGGCGATGGACGGCTCGGCGTGGACGTGGTTCGGGCCGAGGTTGTAGAACACGTCTACCTCGTCAACGATATCCCGCCAGTCCGTTGCAGTCCGGTCGAAGCCGAACTGGTCGGCCGCGTCGGCCAGTGCGTCCTCGTCGCGGCCGACGAGCACGTCCTTGTTGACGGCGGGCGCTTCGGGGAAGAACATGGGCAGGCGGTCCAGCGCGTTGGCGTGGGCCTTGCCCATGAACTTGTAGCCGAGCATGCCGATATCGAGGGTCATACACGGCTGTTCACCCGGGGCCGAAATAACGCTCAGGGTGACGGCAGGGCGGCGGACCGCCGCGAGGGAAAAGCCAAAACCGGATGCGCGCGTTGACCCTGCATGGCCACTGAAACGACTGTCCGCATCGAGGACATCATGTCGACGCCGCTAGAGACGATTTCCGCCGACGAGACCGTCAAAGCGGCCGCGACGCAGATGCAGGCCCAGAACATCAACGGCATCTTCGTCCCGGGGGCGCAAGCGGGCATCATCACGACCACCGACATCGTCGACGCCGTCGCGGCCGGCAAGGACCTCTCGACGGCGACCGTGGGCGACGTGATGACCTCGCCGGTCGAGCGGGTGACGACCTCGCTGGAACTGGGCGAGGCCGCCGCCATGATGACGACCTACGACATCAAGCACCTCCCGGTCATCGACGAACACCAGGACTACGTCGGCATGGTGTCCTCGACGGACATCACGCAGGCGCTGTCCTGAATTGCGGCTCTTTTCGGCGCCGCGTCGCCGGCTATATGAAATCGTCCAGCCCGGCCGCGTCACCGCCGTTGTCGCCCGTGCCGGGCAGCGCGTCGGCGATGGCCGAGGTGAACGAGTCGAGGCCGCGGGTCTGGTACCAGACCGTCCCCGGCCCGGTGAAGTCCATCACCAGCCCCTCGCCGCTGAGCAGCGTCGACTTCAGCCCGCCGACGCGGTGGGCGTCGAAGTCGACCGACTCCTCCCAGGCGACGACGTGGTCGTTGTCGATGGTGTAGGACTCGCCAGCGTCGAGTTCGACGGTCTCCAGCCCGCCGAAGGCCTCGATAAGGACGTTCCCGGTCCCTTTCAGCGCCAGCGGCGTGATGCTCGCGCCGGCCAGCAGCGACTGGATGCCGCCGAACTCCGAGTCGATATCAATGTTGGGGTCGGCCGCGAGAAACGCCCCGTCGACGGCGTACAGCGTCTCGCCGGTGAGTTCGTGGTGATGGACATCGCCGGGCGTCGGCGGGGCAAGGGTGACGGTGCCGGGACCGCCCGTGGCAGTGAACTCGTTTGCGAGCAGCGATTCACCGCCAAGCATCGACTTCGCGGAGCTAAGAAGGCCGTCCCGGCTGGTTGTGGTTTCGATGTCGATAGTCGGGGAGTGGCTGACCATCGCGCCGGGTTCGGCGAGTATCGACTCGCCGCTGTCGAGGGCGGCGCGGACGTGCGTGTACGAGGGCTTGTGTGTAAGTTCGATATCCATAGAGTGTCACTGGATACGGGAATCCGGTCGTATTATCTCACAGACACTATATAAGCCTACGTGCCGAGAAAGCCGCGTCGCTCGTTGTACCGGTCACTCAGCCCAGTAAGCGTCGCCGGGCCGAGTCTCGAAGACAGCGCGGTCGAGTACGTCGACCGCTTTCTCCAGCCCCTCACGTGCGCTGGTCAGCGAGTCCTCGTGTTCGATAGAAAGCGCGCCGTCGTAGCCGACCATCCGCAGTGTCGACACCACGTCTTTCCAGTGGGACTCGTCGTGCCCGTAGCCGATAGAGCGGAACAGCCACGACCGGTCTGCCTCGTCCGTGTACGGCGCAGTGTCCAGTACGCCCTTCTCGCGGGCGTTTGACTCGTACACTTTCGTGTCCTTGGCGTGGACGTGGTGGATGGCGTCGTGCTCACCGAGCAGGCGGATCGCCTCGGTCACGTCGATGCCCTGCCAGTACAGGTGCGACGGGTCGAAGTTCGCGCCGATGCGGTCGTTCGTCCGGCGGCGCAGTTCGAGCAGGCCGCGGGGCTCGTAGACGAGCATGTTGGGATGCATCTCGATGGCGACGTCCACGTCGTGTGCGCCGGCGTGGGCCGCGAGGTCCGACCAGTACTCGTCGGCGACGCGCCACTGGTACTCGTGGGCGTCGGCGTGTTCGGTCGGCCAGGGGGCGGTAATCCAGTTCGGAACCTCGTCGTCGGGGCCGCCGGCAGGCAGCCCAGAAAAGCCCGTGACGGTGTTTACGTCAAGCTGGTCGGCCAGCCGAATCGCTTCCCGGAGTTCCCGGTCGGCCTCAGCGGCGCGCTCATCGTCGGGGTGGAGCGGATTGTTATGTGTCGCCAGCGCGCTCACCCAGAGGTCGTGGTCGTCAAGGAGCGCCCGCAGTTCGGCCTGCTTGTCCTCGTCGTCGAGGTACGCTTGCCGGTCAAGGTGGTCGTCACCGGGGAAGCCGCCACACCCCAGTTCGACTGCATCGACGCCCAGGTCGCTGAGATACGCCAGTGCCTCGTCGAGTGACTGTCCGCCCAGAGGGACCGTCAGTACGCCGATATCCATACCCAGCGATACAGCCGGTGTCAAAAAAAGCGTACTGCCGACGCGCTGGTCTCGCTGTCCGGCCAGCAAGCGATACAGACCGGAAAGAGAACACCGAGGGGACAGGTCGGCGTAAAGGATTAACGCCGGGAGTGCGGTGGTTCTGTCATGATTGTGGCCGTACTCGGAACCGGACAGCGGGGGCGGGATATCGCACAGCGGTGTGTCCGTGCGGGCCACGAAGTGCGTCTTCGGGGAACAGATGCGACGGACGTGATGGACCGAGTCGACGAGATTCGGCGGGCGCTAAACGATGACGTCTCGGCCAGTATCGACGGAACCACCGGGCTCGAAAGCGCCGTCAGCGGCAGCGACATCAGCATCGACGTAACCGACGGCGGGACGGACAGCCACCGAGAAGTGGTCGCCGAAACGGAGACCATGGTCGAAGATGAGACGCTCATCGCCGTCAGCGACACGTCGCTGTCGGTGACTGCGGTCGCGACCGGCCTGCGGAGCCCGGACCGGGCCGTCGGTCTCAACCTTGTCGACCCGCCGGACGGCGCTATCGTCGAGGTCGTCATCGCCGAACAAACGACAGCGGCGACCCGCGACAGAGTCACTGACTTCGTCGAGAGTCTGGACGCCTCACCGGTCGTCGTCCGCGACACGCCGGGGTTTGCCGCGCTCCGACTCGAGCTCGCTACCATCGCCGAAGCGATCCGGATGCTCGAGGACGGCGTCGCCGGCGTTCGTGATATCGACCGGACGTTCGAGCGTGGCGGCTCGGACCGTGACGGGCCGCTCGTTCGCGCTGACCAGCACGGACTGGAAACGGTGTTGACGGCCCTAGAAGACCTCGCCGAGCGGCTCGACGAGCGGTTCGAGCCGCCGGCGCTGCTCCGTCAAAAGCTCGCGGATGGACAACGCGGTGCAGTCTCCGGCGAGGGGTTCTACGTCTGGGAAGACGGCGAGCCGACGACCGGAGCCGCCCCGGACCCGGAGGTACCAACGCGAGACAGCGACCCAGATCTCAGATGAGCACGCAGGAGGACACCCCGGCCGAACCGGAGAGAGAGGACGATGAGTTCGCGACCCTGTTCGACGAGCTGCAGGAGTTAGAACAGCTTGTTGACTCCGAACACGAGCGCCAGCAGGTCCGAGATGCGATGCGCGCGGCCGCGGATTCCCAGGACCACGAGCCTGCGACCTTCGGCCGGGTCGTCTGGGGCTTCGGCCGGTCCGACCTCGCCGAGGCGCTGCTGGGCTCGCTGCTGTTCGGGATACCGATGGCCGTCGAGGGCGGGACAGTCGACGCCGGCCGTCACATCGCCCAGCATCCGCTGTATCTCGCGGCGACGGTCGTCATCGCCATCGGGCTGGTCATCTCGATTCTGTACGTGGCCGACTTTCAGGATGTGCGGGTGGCGAACCCGATTTTCGGGCTGATTCCCCGGCGACTCGTCGGCGTCACCGGAACAGCGCTAGTCGTCTCCGTGGCCCTGCTCACGGGGTGGGGGCTGGTCGAGTGGTCGGCGGACACCGCAGTCGTCTACGAATCGGCCTGCATCTGTGCCGTGGCGTTCGTTCCGATGGCGATCGGCGCTGCGCTCGGGGACATTCTGCCCGGGAACTAGGGCCATGGCAGTCTCTCGCGGTGGCGGTCGCGTTTGGCAATCGTTAAAAGCCGCGGTCGGATACGGAGAGGTATGAGCGAGAGCCAACAGAAACAGGCGCGCAAGTGCGTCTCGTGTGGCATCAACATCGCCGGCACGAACGCCGCCGCGTTCAAGTGCCCGGACTGTGGCCAGCAGATCTACCGCTGTGCCACCTGCCGGAAGCAGAGCAACCTCTACAAATGCCCGGACTGCGGCTTCATGGGGCCATAACAATGGGGAAAGTAGCAGCCAAGATCAAGGTCATGCCGGAAAGTCCCGAAGTCGACCTCGACGACCTGCAGGAGCGTCTCGAGGGCGTGCTTCCCGAAGGAACGAAGATCAACGGGTTCGAGCGCGAGGACGTCGCCTTCGGTCTCGTCGCGCTGACGCCGACGGTCATCGTCCCCGACGACACTGGCGGCACGGAAGCCGTCGAAGAGGCCTTCGCGAACGTCGATGATGTCGAGTCGGTCTCCGTCGAGAGCACCGGTCGCCTGTAATCGACTCGCCGCCGTCGTTTTCTAGTTGAGTCTGTAGCGACTGCAAGAGCACGACCAGCGACAGTCGCGGAACGCACGTTTTATTAGGGCGACCGGATTAGCGAGGAGCAAGAATGCCTAGTTCAAACGGACCCCTCGAAGGAACACGAGACAAGCTCAAGAACAAGCCCCGTGACCGCGGCACCTCGCCGCCACAGCGCGCCGTCGAAGAGTTCGACGACGGCGAGAAGGTTCACCTCAAGATCGACCCGTCCGTGCCCAACGGGCGCTTCCACCCACGGTTCGACGGTCAGACCGGGACCGTCAAAGGGAAGCAGGGTGACGCGTACAAGGTCGACATCGTCGACGGTGGCAAGGCGAAAACCATCATTGTCACCGCTGCGCACCTGCGCCGGCAAGAATGACGATATTCAAAGAGAAAGTCAGCGAGGAGTTCCTGACGGTCGCAGAGACCAAGGAGATACTCGAAGACCTCGAGATGGAGCGGGCCGCGGACGAGGACCGCGAGATGCGCTACGAGCTCAAGCGGGCCATCGAGCACGTCAACCGCTTTGCCGTTCTCGACCCCGAGGAGTCGCTACAACTGGTCGAAGACCTCGAAGAACTCGAGAAAGTCGACACGCCGACGGCCTACAAGATCGCGAACCTGCGGCCGCTGGACCGCGACGAGCTCCGGGCCGTGTTCGCTCAGGAGCGGTACACGCTTGACGGTGACGAACTCGACGAGATACTCAACATCGTCAAGCAGTACGCATAACGAGGAACTCGTCAGCTCGGTTCTCGGCCGCTCTCTCTACGTTTACAGACGAGCAGCCACGCGAACAGATTCGTTCCAGTTGCCGCCAAACGGACACAAAGGGAGCGCCGGCGTCCCGTGAAGCGGTTCGGGGCATCCACCGGCATTAAGTATGCTGTGCTCGTACTGCCTGACATGACTGAATCGGAGAGCGGCGGCGACACTATGATGGCAGCTGTCCTCGATGTGCTCCCGCACGGACGGCCCGGCGACGACCGGCCGCAGCACCAGAAGGAGCCGCTCGCGTACGCGCTCGACATCGATGAGTTCTATATTTACGAGTTGCAGCTTGCGGACAAGGACGCTGACATCGCCTTTGGCGACCGCGTTGACTTGACGGAGTTCGGCCGCGTGACGGAAGTTGAGTTCGAAGATATTCCGAGCGGCGCCCGTTCGGAGCTCGACTACGCCGTCGAGGAAGTCGTCGAGGCAAACGAGCAGCGGTTCGTCGACTTCTACAACGACGCCCAGCCGATCACGCTGCGGCTCCACCAGCTGAACCTCCTGCCGGGAATCGGCAAGAAGCTCCGCAATACGATTCTCGACGAGCGAAAGCGAAAGCCCTTCGAGAGCTTCGACGACCTCGAAGAGCGCGTCAACGGCCTCCACAGTCCAAAAGAGACGCTTGTCGAGCGGATACTCGAAGAGCTACAGGACGACGACCTGAAGTACCGGCTGTTCGTCCGGCGTGAAGAACAGTCCTCCTAAGCCTGTCAGCTGCAAGCAGCGAACCCGACAGCCGACAGTATAAGGCGACCCTTTTCTACCGCGACCCGCTACGGCTCGCTAATGACTACGATCGAGACAGGGAGTCGGGACCCCGACGCGCTCGTCCGGCGGGCCGGCAAACGGGCCGACACCCGACAGGACCAGCACTTTCTCGTCGACGACCGGGTGCTGGACCGGATTCCCGAGTACGCGACCGAGGCCGATATCGACACCGCGCACGTGCTGGAGATCGGCGCGGGCCCAGGGGCGCTGACGGACCGCCTGCTCGCGGCGGCCGAGCGTGTGACCGCAGTCGAGCGCGACCCGGACTTCGCGGCGCATCTCCGCGAGGAGTTCGCCGAGGAGGTCGCGGCGGACCGGCTCACTGTCGTCGAGGGCGACGCGCTCGACGTCGACCTCCCCGAGTTCACCGCCAGCATCTCGAACCTGCCCTACGGCGCGTCCTCGGAAATCGCGTTCCGCCTACTGCCCGAGGGGCGGCCGCTCCTGTTGATGTTCCAGCGGGAGTTCGCCGAGCGGATGGCCGCCGGCCCGGGAACCGACGACTACGGGCGGCTCTCGGTGACAGCGGGCCACTACGCGGACGTGGAAGTCGTCGAGACGGTCCCGCCGGAAGCGTTCGACCCCCAGCCACGGGTCACCAGCGCGCTCGTCCGGACGACGCCGCGGACGCCGGACTACACCGTCCCCAGCGACGACTTCTTCATGGACTTCCTGAAGGCAGTGTTCACACAGCGTCGGAAGACGATGCGAAACGCCGTCCGCAACACGGCCCACATCTCCGGGCTGGGCGACCCCGACGCGGTGGTCGAGGCGGCCGACGAGGACCTGATGCGCGCCCGCGCCGGGAAGCTCACGCCGGCCGACTTCGCCACGCTGGCGACGCTCGCCTACGAGGTCGGCCAGCCGGAGGTCTGAGATGGGCGAGGAGCCGAGCGACGCGGCCGACGCTGGCGGGGACGGCGACCGCCCCTCGCTGGCCGACCAGCGCGGCGTGGAATCGGTGTACCAGCCCGCGGAGGACTCGGACCTGCTGGCCCGGACGGCCCGCGAGCGAGTCGGGGCGGGCGATACCGTCCTCGACGTGGGGACGGGGTCGGGCTACGTCGCCGCGACGCTCGCCGAGGCCGGCGCGCGGGCGGTCGGAGTCGACGTGAGCCCGCTCGCGTGTCGGGAGGCCGCCGGCAACGGCGTCCCGGTCGTCCGCGGGGACCTCGTCGAACCGTTCCGGGCGGACGCCTTCGACCTCGTGGCGTTCAATCCCCCGTATCTGCCGACGCCGCCCGAGAAGGAGTGGGACGACTGGATGGAACACGCGCTCTCGGGCGGCGAGGACGGTCGCCGGCTGGTCGACCCGTTCCTCGAAACCGTCGAGCGCGTGCTGGCCCCGGGCGGCGAGGCGCTCGTGCTCGTTAGCAGCCTCACGGACCCGGATGCGGTGCGAGCGTACGCGAGCGACCACGGACTGGCAAGCGAACGCGTGGCGAGTGAGAAACATCCGTATGAAGTGCTCGTCGTCCTGCGGTTCTCCGCCGAGTAATTACCGTTGGGCATTTGATCGAATAGGAAATATTAAAGCCCGTCATTTCATACCCCAGGGCAATGACACAGGTAATCGCCACGACACCTGGGCTCTTTCCGCTCCCGGACTGGGCCAAGGACGAACTGGCAGATCTGAAAGGTCATCAGAAGACCGACCTCATCTCGGGCGACGAGTCCGGTGAGGTCGTTGCGGCCTACGACGAGGCCCGCGAGGAAGTCATCGGCGTCCAGCAGGACGCCGGCCTTGACCGCGTTGTCGAGGGCCAGTTCCGCTGGGACGACATGCTCGCGCACCCGCTGGCCGTCCACGACAACGTGGAGACGAAAGGCATCGTCCGCTACTACGACAACAACAACTTCTATCGGGAGCCAGTCGTGCAGGGCGACCTCTCCGCCGACGGCGGCGACGTGGCCGCGGACCTCGGTGCCGCAGCCGACCACGTCGATTCGGGACTGCAGGCCGTCCTCCCCGGGCCGTACTCGCTCGCGGACCTCGCCACGGACGAACACTACGGCGACGACGCCGAGTTCCTCAATGCGGTCGCCGACTTCCTCGTCGAGGAAGTGAAGTCGTTCCCCGAGATAGAGACCCTGTTCCTGCTTGAACCGTCGCTGGTCGAGAACACGCCAGAGGACGGCGAGGACAAACGCGCCGCCGAGGCAATCGATGCCATCGCCTCGGCTGCCGACGCTGAAGTCGTCGCCCACACCTACTGGGGCGCAATCGAAGAGAAGGCCTACGCGCATCTGATGGACGCTGACGTGGATGCCATCGGCTTCGACCTCGTGGCGAACCACGATCAGACGGTCTACAACGTACAGGAGTACGGCACCAAGGACGACGTGGCACTTGGCGTCGTCGACGGCCAGAACACGCTCGTCGAGTCGCCCGAGACCATCCGCGACCGCATCGACTGGTTCGAACAGCAGACCAACACCGCCTACGACACCGTCTACGCGACGGCGAACACGGAAACGTTCTATCTCCCGGTGAACAAGTTCGAAGACAAGCTCGAAGCGCTCGCAAACGCCGCAGACCTGGAGGCGGCGGAGGCATAAAACGATGACAGGACCACGAGACCAGTTTAAACCGGCGGATCACCCGAACGACCACTTCCTGCTGACGACCGTCGTCGGCTCCTACCCCAAGCCCAAATGGCACGACCGCGCCCGCGAGCTGTTCGAGGACGAGGACGCCGACTTCGGCGAGGACGAGTGGGAAGAATCGAAAGACGACGCCTCGCGGCTCATCACCCACGAGCACGAGCGCGCGGGTCTCGACGTCATCTGTGACGGCGAGATGCGCCGCAACGAGATGGTCGAGTACTTCGCCCACCGCATCGACGGCTACGAGTTCAACGGCCGCGTGAAGGTGTGGGGCCACAACTACTTCGACAAGCCCTCGGTCGCCGACGAGGTCGAGTACGGCGAGCAGTGGCTCGTCGAGGAGTTCGAGTTCACCGACGAGGTGGCCGAGCGACCGGTCAAGGTCCCGATCACCGGCCCGTACACGCTCGCCAACTGGTCGTTCAACGAGGTCTACGACAGCGAGGAGCAACTGGCCTACGAGCTGGCCGAACTCGTCAACGAGGAAATCGAGGCGCTGGTCGAGGCCGGCGCGCGCTACATCCAGATAGACGAGCCTGCGCTCGCCACCACGCCGGACGACCACGCCATCGTCGGCGAGTGTCTGGAGCGCATCGTCGACGAGATTCCCGACGACGTGCGCCTCGGGCTACACGTCTGTTACGGCGACTACTCGCGTATCTACCCCGAGATTCTGGACTATCCGGTCCACGAGTACGACCTGGAACTCGCCAACGGCGACTACGACCAGCTCGACGTCTTCAAAGAGCACGAGTTCACGAAGGACTTCGCGATGGGCGTCGTCGACGCCCACGTCGCCGAAGTCGAACCTGTCGAGGAAATCAAGGAGAATATCAAGAAAGGACTAGAGGTCGTACCCCCGGAGCGCCTCACCGTCTCGCCGGACTGCGGCGTGAAGCTCCTGCCGCGCGAGGTCGCCTACGGCAAGATGGAGAACATGGTGCAGGCCGCCCGCGAAATCGAGGAAGAACTGGACGCCGGCGAGATCGATATTGTTGCGAGTGGTGCACAAGCGCACGCAGACGACTGAATCGGCGAGAAGGATCGACCACGAGTTGGCAACCGTTTTTGTAGCGGACGAGTAGCGAGTATCCGAACGCAGCAAGGGGGCTCTCGGATTGTGGTATGACTGACCGTATTTCGACGAAAGTTGGCTACGATTTCGGCAACTATCGAATTCTCTCGGGCGCACCGCACCCGAATCCGGCAAATGTCGCAGACAGGTACAGCGGCTATCCGGAACTGGAATCAGACGAGACCTGTGGAACCGCTGGCTAGCAGTATCTCGAACAGGCCATCACGAGGTTGCCTGAGCACAAAGGCTCCCGGCATAAAGTCATTAATTTTCTTATGTATCCTCGAATCCATCAGCTAAACTGGAAGCTATTTGCCAGTAGTTTGTTCGACAAATATCGAACCTAACATCGACCTAAGGGGAAAATAATTGTTATTGAACTAATAATATTGGGGGATGCTGTATTCAGGTAAATATTCTATATTATGGATATAGAGCGCCTCATACCACTAATTTCCGCTCCCAGATTCGTGTGGTGTGTTGGCACGCAAATCTGGGAAAGAGTTTTGAGGGTCTCTGGAGAAGCTAGCGATGAGAAAGCTATGACAGGGGACACACATCTTCGGGCGGAACTGTATCTTCGCGGAGATACCTACGGCACGTTCGATGCACAACAGCAGGTGCTCAATCGGGTGAAGCGGCTGGAGGCCAACGGCGTGTTCAGCGAGTCGATGGTCGCTGGCGAGTGGCAACGGATCAGGACGATGGCGGAGGACAAACGGTCGGAAGCCATCCAGACCTACGAGGAGTTCACGGGCTGGGCGGCCCGGAACGGTCACTCGCTCGAACCGGCATTCGAGCGACGGAACCGGAGCTACGTCGGGATGGACCGCATCGACGATGTGGTCGTGTTCCCGGTCGTCTCGCTGGCGATCTACGACGGCGACGACCTAGAAGGCGTGTTCCCGTGCTCGGACGAGGAACGGACTTACACGGTTGGCGACGCGCTAGAAGCCTTCGAGCGCGGCGACAAGGATTGGCTTGCACAGTTCGACTCGCTCTCGGTCGACCGGACCGACCCGCTGCTGGAACCGGGCGTCGACGCGACGATTTAACCGCGCAGCGCTTCGACCGGTTCCTCGCTCGCTGCTTTCCAGGCCGGATACAGCCCGCTGACGATGCTCGTCAGCACCCCAAAGGAGAACGCTGCACCGACGTACCAGGCGTTTGGCAGCCTGAAGACAGCCATGGCATCGCCGACGGCGTAGTGGTTTATCGCCAACCCGGCACCGAGACTCAGAATGACACCAGCGATGCCACCGAGGAAGCCGAGCAGCGTCGCTTCCATCAACATCACTTTGAGGACATCCCGCTTCTGGTAGCCCACCGCTCTGAGGACGCCAATCTCCTCCCGTCGTTCGACGGTGGACATCAGCATGACGTTGAGAATGGAGATGCCAGCCACGAGCAGCGAAATCGATGCGATGCCGGCGAGGACAGTGTTGATGATCTGGAACTGCTCTTCGATAGTGTCGACGAGCGAGCCGAGTTCCTGAACGAAGACTCGCTGCTCGCGGTCGTTGAGCGCGTCGCGGATCCCAATCGCCGTTTCGTTGGCCTGTGTCCCGGTCGACTCGATAACGTACACTTCTGAGTAACCGCGCTGGTTGAACGAAGTAGCCGGCATGATGATTCGGTTATCGGGGTTTGTCGAGGAGAACGGGTCGCCTTCTTCGAGGACGGCCCGGACGCGGACGCTGGTCCCGTTGACGGTAATCTGGCTCCCGGGATGCAGTTCGTGCTCTTCCGCGACATCTGAACCGACGAGTGCACCAGACCGGAACGGCGATACCCGTCCCTCCTTGGCCTCGTACAACGCTGCAGGGTCTTCCACGCCGTAGATCGTTTCCCTGACCGCGTCCTCACGGTTGTACGACACCGGCTCTACGCGCGTCTTTACCGGCGACACAGTCGCTGTCGGACTTGCCTCTCTGCGAATCGTACGGATATCGCGTTCGGTGAGTTCAGTGATGTTTTCGCCGGAGTTCGGGTATACCGTGAGCTGGTTGCCGACGTTACCGAGGTTCTGGGTAAACGAGTACTGGAGCGCGACGCCGAACATCCCCAGCGAAGCGATGGCAACGACACCGATGACGATACCCAGCGACGCCAGCAATGACCGCATCTTCGTCCGCGTGAGGTTGCGCCGCGCCATCAGCGCGGCCGGGAAGAACCTACCCGCCATTCTTCCGCTCCCTCCCGATGGTGCCGTCGACCAGATGGACGGTTCGGTCGACGTACTCGTTGACGAGGTCGTCGTGGGTGACCGCGACGATCGCCACGTCGTCCTCGTCGGCGATGCGGCGGAACTCATCGAGTATCTGTCGGCCCGTCTCGCTGTCTAGGTTGCCCGTCGGCTCGTCGGCGAGAACGACCTTCGGGCTGTTGATGAGCGAGCGTGCGATAGCGACGCGCTGCTTCTGGCCGCCGGAGAGTTCGTCGGGCTTGTGATCCAGTCGGTCACCGAGCCCAAGCCGCTCCAGGAGCGCTCTGGCCCGCTTTTTGACTTTCGGATCACTGTCCAACAGCAGCGGTACCTCGACGTTCTCGACAGCAGTCAGTGTCGGCAGGAGATAGAAGTGCTGGAACACGAACCCGATTGTTTGCTTCCGGAGGCGCGTCCGCTTGCTGTCGCCGAGTCCGGTCACATCCTGTCCCTCCAGCAAGACGGTTCCCTCCGTCGGCGTATCCAGCAGCCCGAGGATGTTCAACAGAGTTGTCTTGCCACTGCCACTGGGGCCCATAATCGAGACGAACTCACCGGCTTCGAGTGCGAAGTCGATGCCCGCCAGTGCGTAGAGGGTCTGGCCGCCGGTCCGGTAGCGCTTGACCAGTCCCTGTGCGTCGATGACCGTCATACCTCGATATCGTCGTCACTGCGGCGGTAGCGGCGTACGAGGACACCGACGACGACCAGTAGCGCCAGGCCGCCGGCGATGAACACCGGCAGCATACTGTTCTGGTTTCCACCCTCGCTGCCGCCGTCCTGCTCCGGCTGCTGTGCCGCACTGCCCATCTGGTTGATGTCCACGTCGAAGCGCTGTGTCTTGCGCGTGTCGTCGACGAGGTAGGTCACCTCCAGCGGCACCGACGTGACGTTCCCCGTCGTCCGGGCATACACGTCGAAGGAGACGAAGTCACTGGCCGGGACCGTGCCGACAAAGTAATCGCGGTTCGGAGTTGCCGGGGTGATGCGCTCGGTATCGACGACGCTGACGAGGACGCTGTCCGCATCCGTCGACCCGACGTTGCTCGCGCTCCCTGAGATCTGGAGGCGCCCGCCCTGTCGGACCACGTCAAGACCGGTGAGGTCTATCGTTCCCGGGACGGATCGAAGCGTCGTTTCGGTTGTTGTCTGTTCCGTTTCAGTCCCGAGTTCGTAGGTGGCCGTGACAGTAACGTCAGCGCGGGGTTCGTTCATCGTGGCGTTCAGTCGCACCTGCCGGGTCGTGCTGGCTGAGATGTTCTCAAGCAGGACGCGCTGGAACGACGCGTTCTCCGACGTTGCACTGACCATGACATCCGAAAGCGGAGCGTTGGCCCCGTTAGAGACGGCGACCCGCAACGCGCGGTCAGTGCCGCTACCGACCGCAGTCGTATCGAGTTCCACGCTGTTTCGGAGCGGGTCCGACTCGATGACTTTTGACCGGGTTGTGGTGCGCGTGGTGTCGCCAGCGACTGTGTAGCTGACCGTTGCGGTCAGCGAGTGTTCGCCGGCAGATTCAGGTCGGAACCGGAACGGTGCGGTTATTGACCCGTTCTGGGCGATGCTTGACCGTACCGTCCGGCTCTTTGTCATCTCGACGCCATCGCCCTCGACGACGACTTCGACGTTCGTTATCTGGGAATCGAGTCCGTTTGCGACGGTGACTTGGCCGGTCGATTCAACGCCGGCGACGGAGTCGTTAGCCGTGATATCCATCTGCGGGTGACGCTCTTCGACGTTTAGCTTCACCGGGTATCTGAGCTCGACGTTGTCGCCTGTGCCACGGTCACGGCCGTACACGATGACGCGGAGGTCCTTGCTTCCGGACGAATCAAACGAGGCGGTCAAGGGTACCTCCAGTGTGCTGCCCGGGGAAATCGAGCCCAGATTCGAAACGCGTTCGTACTCGGTGATTCCTCTCCCACCCGATTTCCGAATTGCAATGTCGTTGATTTCGAGCGGTGAATCGCTGCTCTGGAGATTCCGGACAGTCGTGTCGAACGTGACGGTTTCACCCGGTGCTGGTGATGACGGCGATACCTCGACGTTCGAGATCGACGCGTTGACGCTCGCGCCGGCGACTGACAGCGGAAGCGAGCCGACGACGACTAAGCAGGCCAGTACAGCCACACTGTGACGCATCAGGCGGTCACCTCTGGCTGTGGTACTCGTATGCCGGTCCGACAACTCATCGGGAGGACGCTATCGGGGACCGTTGCCATGTGCGCCGGTCCGTTCCGGTCAATGTTAAACATGCTGCATATATCTGAGTGGGAAACTGATATCATAGCGCCCCTCCCAGCGGTGGATATGCGCGTCATCTGTGCCGGCCACGTCAACTGGGACGTGACGCTCCACGTCGACCGCCTCCCGGAACCCGACGGCGAGGGGCGTATCACCGACCGGTCACAGTCTAGCGGGGGGAGCGCATCGAACGCGGCCGTCGCGCTGGCCGGGCTCGATGCGGAGCCGCTAGTCCTCGGCAGCGTCGGGCGGGACGACCACGGAACCATGGCTCGGCGCGAACTGTCGGCCACCGGTGTCGAGACGGTGTTGATCGAATCGGACAAGCCGACGGCCGTGAAGTACCTCATCGTGGACGAGAGCGGCGACGTTGCAGTGCTTGGAAACGACGGGGCCAACGAGGCGTTCGGCGCGTCGGACCTCCCAGCTGAGGCCCTGGCCGAGGCGGACCATCTCCACCTGACCGGACAGGATCCGACGACGGCTACAGCGCTCGCACGCGATGCCACGGCCGCGGATGTTCCGGTGAGCTTCGACCCCGGCCGCCGGCTCCCGTACCGCGATTACTCGTCGGTACTCTCACATGCGGATATCCTGTTTTGCAACGACCGGGAGGCCGACCACGCCAGAGACAGCGGGCTCTTCGAAACAGTGCCGACAGTTGTTGTCAAACACGGGGACTGCGGCGCGACCGCATATGTTGGTGACCGAACAGTCACGAACGCCGGGTATCCGATAGACTCTGTGGACACTGCAGGCGCGGGCGACGCGTTCGCTGCCGGGTATCTGCTCGCCAGCGCACAGGAGAGCGGCCCAGAGCGCGCGCTCGCAGTCGCCAATGCCTGTGGTGCACTCGCGGCGCAGTCACCCGGCGCACAGACGACGCTCGACTGGGAGTCGGTGTGGGCCCTCGTCGACAGCGGGCACTCACCGGACCCAGTTTAGTTCGCCTGTATCTCTTCGACGAGGCGCTCGAACTGCTGGCGGTACTGGGCTTCGGCACGAGCGGTGGCGAGGCCGGACTCGTCAGCGAAGGCGGCCTCGAAGCCGGCCATCCGCCACAGGAGCGTCGAGAGCTGATAGAGGGGGCGTCGCTGCTCGTACCCCTCGTCGAACTCCATCGGGCGCATCTCCTGATACCCCTCGTGAAACACCGTCCGGAGCGAGTCGCGCAGTTCCGGGTCCTGAAACGACGAGTCGATAAAGAGAAACTCCGTCTGTGCGAGGTTGTACTCCGGCAGTGCCGCGAGCACGTCCTGCCAGTCGAGGACCGCCGTGATCGGCGCGTCCGCCGTTTGCTCGAACATCAGATTCGCCGGCCTGAAATCGTCGTGAACCAGTCGCGGAACGCCGTCCTCGGGCACCATACTCAGTGCCGGTTCGATACAGTCCCACGCTCGGTCTGTCATGTCCTCGAAGGGCGTCCCGGCAAGGTGCGACAGATGTGATCTGGTGAGACTCTCGAAGTACTCCCGCCAGTTGCCCATCCAGTCACTCACGATAATCCGGTCGTCGTGGAGCGTGAGTCGGCCGAACGCCTCGAATCCGATCTCGGAGTGCATATCTCCGAGGATCCGACCGGACTGTGCCAGCACCCGCTGTCGGTCGTCAGTGGAAAGCCCGGCGAACTCCTCGGCGAGATTCTCGCCGTGGATGCGCTCGGTGACGAAATACGGCGGGACATCGGCGTCGGGGTTGTCCTCGTAGACAAGGATGCGTGGAACAGGGACATCGGTCCGGGCGGCGACGAAATCGTGGAGACAGGGTTCGACGGCGAACGGGACATCGCCCTGTGGCTTGAACTTCACGACGACCTCGTACGCCTCACCGTTGTGGCGCAGCGTTACCATGTAGACATCGCTCTGGTGGCCCCCACCCGGAGTCTCGAACTGGAACCCCTCGTAGTCCGGGCCTGACTCTTTCAGCACGGCTTCGATGTCCTGTTCCGGGGTCTGCACTGCCATACCATCTAGTGGGCGAGCAAATAAATCTGTCAATCCCGCCACGGACAGCACTGGCACCCGGTTCAAGCGCCGTCGGTGGCCATCTCTACGCTACGAGGAGTGAAACGGTGAGACCGGTTTCGTCCCGTCGGTCACTTCGAATCGTGCGCCGCCGGCCCTGCTCTCGGTCACAGAGATGTCCCAGCCGTGGGCATCAGTGATCTGTGCGACGATAGACAGGCCGAGGCCGCTGTCACTGCCTGAGAGAGCGTCGACCGAGAGCAGGTCGTTCAGTTTGTCGGGCGAGATTCCTGGTCCGTCGTCGGCGACGTAGAAGCCGATTACTCGGCCTTCGTTCCGCGCATCCGCACTGCCGATATCGGCTGCCCCGCTGTCGACAAGTGGGCCGACCCAGACGGTCACGTCGTCGCCCGCGTGGTCCGCCGCATTCCGAAAGAGATTCTCGAACACCTGTTTGAGGCGGTTCTGATCACCGAACACCGGGGCGGACCCTTCGATCTGCAACGTCGCGTCGGCTGTTCGGGCCATCTCCCATGTCTGTTCGACAATGGTGTCAAGCGATATGGCAGTGCGGTCTTCGACTGCATACCCCTCCTTGGCAAGTGTTAGCAAGTCATTGATGAGTGATTCCATGCGAGCCACGCCTTCCGCCGCGTCGTCGAGGTGGGACAGGTCACCGCTCTCTCGGACGAGTTCAATGCGTCCCTCGACAACGTGAAGCGGGTTTCTGAGGTCGTGTGAGACGACACCGATGAACTGTTCCATCCGGTCGCGCTGGACGCGGAGGTCATGCTCGCGCTCGGCTTTCTGTAGTGCCGCCTGAACGTGCGTCGCGTACATCCTCGCGAGTCGAACCGTTTCATCGTCGAACGTAACGGGGGTTAGCGACCCAATGTTGATAACGCCGTACTCGGTAAGCGGGAGGATGATCTCGCTGCTGACGGGGGAGTTTTCGTTGTACTGGCGCTGCTCGTCGTCGAGTTCCGAGTACGTCCGCACTTCGTCCTGCTCGAACGCCTCCCACGAGAGGCTGTTGCCGGGTCGGTAGGTAACCGGCCAGTCGAACACCTCGTCCGCCCGCTCCGTCGACGCGGCCAGCTGTAGCTCCGTCGCGTCGCTGTCATACAGCCACAGTGCTCCGAGTGGCAGGTCAAACACAGACGAAATCCCCGACATTGCGATTTCGCAGATCTCTCGCTCGGACTCCGCAGCCATCAGCTGTCGTGTTACAGCCTCGAACGAATCGAGATCGAATGTAACGGTTAACTCCCCACCCATCCCGTACAAATCATGCAACTCAGTATATAAAACTCGGTGATTCTGTGTCAGTGATACGTTACACGGCGTCGCCAGTCCGCCGATGTCGCGGGACCTATGTATGCACAGTCCTCAGGAAGCAGTATGCGAACGGTCGAAATCGACGGCCTCCCGGTGGGTGATGGCCACCCAACGCGCGTCATGAGCGTGCTGAATATGAGTTCGAACTCCGGGTACAAACCGAGCGTGTATCTGGACCCAGCCGAAGCCGCCGACGCTATCGAGGAGAACCTCGTCCCCGCTGGGGCAGATATCATTGATGTCGGCCTTCAGTCGGCGAACCCCAAATACGAGTCCAAACCGGTCGAGATGGAGAAAGACCGGCTCGAAGAGGTCGCGCCGCTGGTCGACGAACTCGACGCCGATGTGCCGCTGTCGCTCGAAACGCGCTACGCTGAGGTGGCCGAAGAGGCCATCGGCCACGGTTTCGACCTCATCAACGACGTGTGTGGCTTCGCCGACCCGGAGATGAAAGGCGTCGTCGAGGACCACGATATGCCGGTCGTCAAGATGGCCAGCCCGCCGGACCTCTCGCGACCCGGCGCACTGAAAACTATCGACGACATCTTCGAGGCGCTTCAGCGAGACGGGTTCACGGATAGAACCATCATCGACCCGGCCTTCGGCGGCTGGTACGACGGCAAGGAGTTCGAGGACAACTGGGAGATGTTCCGTCGGCTGCGGGAGTTCCGTGCCTTCGACCGGCCGATGCTCACCGCGACCAACCGTGAGGACTTCCTCGGCGATCTGGCCGACCAGCCCGAGACGGAGAACCAGCTCGCCGTTTCGCTGGCCGCAGCGACGATGGAAGTCGAACGCGGCGCACACATCATCCGAACACACGATACGCAAGAGACACATGACGTGGTCAAAGTGGCCGACGCGCTCGGTGACGAGCGGACGACGCGGGCTGAGACCGACTCCGGCCCCACCGTGTCGGAACTGACAGACGTGTCTCTGCGTGAGGTCGCGCGCCATCAGGCCCTCGGTGAGACGGTCGCCGGCGGCACCGACAACGGCGCGACGCTCACGTTCCTGCTCGGCGACCTGACCGACGACGCCCGCTCGAGTATCCGGGCTGTCGCCGAGGTGACTGACGTAGTGGTGGTCGAGAAAGACAGCGGCAGCCTCTACGTCGGTGGTGCCGCGGCTGCGCTGAAGGTCGTCACCGACAGCCTCGCCGAGGACGGACACCGGGAGCTTGCCGGCGAACTACGGGCCTCGCTGTCCCGGCGGGTGTAGGCACCGCGGCTGGTCCGTACTTGCAAGTGACGGGATTTTCATAGACTACTCCGCAGCGGTCCCACAGTGGCTGTCCGTGGAGACGAGCGAATTACGCGGAGCGGTCTGCGAGTCGAAAAAGTCACTAGCCGCGCATCAAATTCAAGACCTCATCGACAACATCAGGTTCAACCGCGATAACGTAGCGGCTTCCTGGCGTCAAGGTCGTGTCGGCACGGGCGATCCGCTCACCGTTATCGTCGGAGACAACCAGCGTCCCCTCGGGAAAGCGTACGTCTGTGAGTGCTTTTCCGGCGGCTGGAGCACCGTCAGCGACGCGGACGAGCATGATATCGAGGTTGCCTGTCACGTCGGCAAGCGTCTGGACATCACTCCCAAGGATTTCGTTCGCTGCCACCCTCGCACCAGCCCGTTCGGGAAAGACCACCGCATCGACAAATCGGGTGTACGCCTTACCGGCTGTGCGGTCGATTCGCGCGACCGTCCGAATATCTGGTGTCAATTCCGACGCAGCTAAACACACCGCGAGGTTCAGCCCGGTTTCACCCGTGAGCGCGGCAATCGCGTCCGCTCGGTCGATACCTGCCTGTTCGATGATCTCCGGATTCGTCGCGTCGCCTCGGATAACCGTCGCGACCCACTGATCGGCGATTTCCGAGACCATCCGTTCGTCCCGTTCGATGATCGTCACGTCGTGCCCGCGGTCGGCAAGTATCTCAGCTGTCTGGAAGCCGACGCGGCCACCGCCTGCGATGATAATGTCAAGTGTTCGGGTCATGAGTTAGTCTTCAGCCTCAGGTGTTATTTCGCTGGCGGCAGTCGCCTGCTCGCGGTCCGATTGCTGTTTTACCCGTTTGAGGGCGAAATACACGACTGCGCCGAGCACGATCCATGCGACGCTGAGTGCCAGTGCCAGTGGATCCGTCCGGAGCAGAAACTCTATCAGCACCCCGGTCAGAATCAGATTGAGTGCGATACCGATTATCGGTGGTGCCGGGTAGTATGGCATCTCATACGGCCGATTCATGTTCGGTCGCTCCCTGCGGAGTCTAATGACCGCGACGTTGACAATGATAAACGAGAGCAGGAAGAACAGGCTCGACATATTGCCGGCGCTCTGTGTCGGCAGTGCAACTGAGCCAAGCATCACGACGGCACTGGTGAGGATAGCAACGAAGGGCGTCCCGTAGCGGTGGTGTATCTGGCCAATCGAAGGGAGTAACTGCCCTTCGCGCCCCATCGAGAACGCGACGCGCGACGACGCGATGACGACGGCGTTGAGGGCCGTAAGCGTCGAGAACACAGCCCCGAAGACGATGAGTGCCCCACCGTTCTGAATAACCGGGAGCCCGGTCGGCATGAACGACGTCGCGGCCGCGGCGATACCGGCTTCGCCAGCGTCGGCGAGTCCCTCGGCTCCGAGCGTTCCGATAGCGACTGTCACAACTGCCAGATAGACGACGACAGTCACAGCGAGGCTAATAAAGATCGCTTTCGGGATGTTTTCCCGCGGGTTCTGTACTTCCTCCGTGACAGTGGTGATGAGGTCGTACCCCTCAAAGGCGATGAAGGTGAGCCCCATCGCCGGCAAGACGGCAGCCGCTCCGCTCCCCTCCGGGAACAGTGGCTGGAATTCGGCTCCCGAAAACATCGGTGACGCGAACCCGAACGCGACGAATACCACCAGAATAGACACTTTGATTATTGTGAAAATCGTCTCGACACTACCGCTGGCGGCCGTCGAGACGGCGTTGAGCGCCACGAGACCAAGGACTGCAATAAACGCCAGCAAAAAGGCCGGCGGGAGCGCTGTATCAATGACCGGAACTGCAACGGCGCCGACCTCGTCCGGTGACGGGACCACGCCGTAGACGTGCAACAGTTCGAGAAAGTTCGGCGCAAATCCCAGTGCATACAGCGCTCCCGCAATCATGTAGGCGAACCAGAGCATCCAGCCCATGATGAACGAGGCGAAGTCGTCGAATATCTCCCGCACGAACGCGTATCCACCGCCGCTCTTTGGAATCGAAGCGGCGAGTTCCGCGTACGAAAGTCCTGTGAACGCCGTCACGACGCCGTTCAGTGCGAAGACGAGAATCGCGGCTGGGCCAGCGATTTCGGCGGCCAGTCCCGTTAACACGAAAATACCGGCCCCAATCATCGCACCCATCCCGATCATCGTCGCGTCGAGGAGTCCGAGTTCAGCCTCGGGCGACCGCGTCTGGCTCTTGCTCATTGCGTTCTGGTTGTAACTGGCGCGCTGTCCATCGTACGCTGTATGTGCTTCGCTCGGTCCATTTGAGTACCGGGGGGAGTTCTCCTATTGTAAGAACTGTGATGGGATTTCATTAAGCCTTCTGCCGCGTGACCGCCGATTCAGCCAGTTGCGTTCCCGCTCGGTTAGAACTGGCGGGGCATTGAAGATAACACATCGATAACAGTACAACAATGGCCCGGACAAAGCGATTCGTCATCGCCGGCGGCGGCCGCGTCGGGAAACAAACCGCCGAAAACCTCGTTGAACAGGGGCACGACGTCCTACTGATCGAGTCCGATGCGGAACGCGTCGAGGCGCTATCGGATGCGTATATCGGCCCAGTTATCCACGGGGACGCCACGCGACCGTCAATTTTGGAACAGGCAGACCTGTCGGAGGCTGACGCTATCGCCGCACTCACTGACGAACCGGGCACGAATCTCGCCATCTGTATGGAGGCACAGCAGTACGCACCCTCGATTCGGACCATCGCGAGAGCAGAGACGGAGACGGACCAGGAGTACGGTGAAGTCGTCGACGCAACGCTACTTCCCGAATATCTCGGTGGAGACTACGCGGCCGATATACTGACCGGTGAGGATATCCGAACGCTCGTCTACCCAACCGCTGACCTCGATATCATCGAGGTGAGTGTTGCTCCGTCGGCCCCCGTTGCAGGGCGTCGTCTCGACGAGATCGCGCTTCCGGCTGGCAGTCTCCTGATTTCGACGGCCGACCGAACGGAACTCGCAGGCGCTGAGACGGTGCTGGAGCCTGACGAGCAGTATATTCTCGCCGTCGAAACCGATGTCGTCGACGAAGTGTTGAATCTCATGCGCGGGTAACAGACCGAGTTGTCAGCCTGATAGTCAGCATCTCTTATTATTTATTCGTATGCGAGAAAGCGGATACACACGCTTAACAGCGAGTAGGTTCTCCCACCACTATGACCAGTGAGCCCACGGACGAGGGTCTCCTCGGCCACGTACTTCTTCCCGTCACCGACGAGGATGACGCGCTGGCGACGGCGAAGGCGCTCGAACCGTACGAACCAAGGAGCGTGACCGCCTTGCATGTCGTCGAAAAGGGCGGTGGCGTTCCGGACAAGACGCCGGTCGAACAGTCCGAAGAACTGGCCACAGAGGCGTACGCTGCCGTCCGGACAGTGTTCCCTGACGCCAGCGAACACACCGCGTACGGCCGAGATGTCGCGGAGACGATATTCGAGGCCGCTGCAGAAGTGGACGCCAGCGCTATTGCCTATCGGTCCCGTGGCGGGAACCGACTCATGCAGTTTCTCTCCGGTGACGTCTCCCTGAAACTGGTGACAAATTCGGACCGGCCCGTCATTGCACTCCCCCGAGAGGATGGAACATGAGCGAGGAAGACCTTGCCAAGGACCTCGGACCGCTGGCGGCGCTGACTATCGGCGTCGGGACGATGATCGGCGCGGGGATCTTCGTCCTCCCGGGCGAGGCCATCCTCAAGGCCGGGTCGCTGGCGTCCGTGGCGTTCATTCTGGGCGGCGTTATCGCCATGTTCACGGCGTTGTCGGCTAGCGAACTCGGCACAGCGATGCCGCGTTCGGGCGGGGCCTATTACTACGTCAACCACGCGCTCGGGCCGATGTTTGGCTCGGTCGCCGGCTGGGCCAACTGGCTCGGTCTGGCCTTCGCGAGCGCGTTCTACATGGTCGGGTTTGGCCGGTACATCGCCCGCATCTTCGGTCTCTCCGGCAGCGTCGGCGTCGGTCCGATATCGCTCACCGTCGTGAAACTTATCGCACTCGTCGGCGGGGCCTTCTTCGTCCTCATCAACTACGTCGGCGCGAAGGAAACCGGGCGACTGCAGAACATCATCGTCGTCCTGCTTATCGCCATTCTCTCCGTGTTCACACTCCTCGGAACGCTCCGGGCAGAGCCGTCGAACCTGCCGGCCGCTACTGACGTGGTTACGACTCTGGAGACGACGGGACTCATCTTCGTCTCCTATCTCGGCTTCGTCCAGATTACGAGCGTGGCCGAAGAGATCAAAGACCCCGGAAAGAACCTTCCGCGTGCAGTTATCGGCAGCGTCGTCATCGTGACTGTCATCTACGCGCTCGTCCTCGTGATAATGAGCGCGGCCGTTCCGCAGGGGTTCATCGCGGACATCATCAGCTCCGACGCCGAGAACCCGATCGCCGTCGTCGAGGTCGGGAGCTACATTCAGGGGGCTGTAATGGGGGGTGCGCTCCTGTTCGGCGGCTTGCTCGCTACAGCGTCCAGCGCGAACGCCTCCATCCTCGCGTCGTCACGCATCAATTTCGCGATGGGCCGTGACCGGATCGTCACGCCGGCCCTCAACGAGATACATCCCCGCTACGGGACGCCGTACAGAGCAATCGGCATTACCGGCGGCCTGATTCTCCTGTTTATCATCATCGGGGACCTGACGCTGCTCTCGGGCGCTGCGTCGGGCCTGCATCTCATCATCTACGGATTACTCAA
The DNA here is from genome assembly GCF_003665985.1 of Haloarcula sp. Atlit-47R. Lineage (NCBI taxonomy): Archaea > Methanobacteriati > Methanobacteriota > Halobacteria > Halobacteriales > Haloarculaceae > Haloarcula > Haloarcula sp. Atlit-47R. The sequence goes on from NZ_QPLQ01000002.1 coordinate 197,249, forward strand.
CGTCGCACTCATCGTCATGCGGTACGTGAATCCGGAGGAGTACGCACCGGATTTCGTGGTGCCGTTGTATCCTCTACTGCCGATTCTGGGAGTCGTGCTCTCCTTTGCCCTACTGGTGTTCGTTGCCAGCGACGCCCTGTTGCTCTCCTTTGGCATCGCCGCCGCAGCGATACTGTGGTACGGGTTCTACGCTCGGTCGCGCACCGAAAAACAGGGCATCCTGTCGAAACACATCATCTCGCGGTCCGACGAAATGCCGGACGCGGCCGTCAGCGCGGCCGCCGGCGTCCAGCCCGATGGCGGGCAGTACCGCGTGATGGTCCCACTAGCCAATCCTGCACACGAACAGGACCTCATTACGCTCGCCAGCGCCATCGCCAAACAGCGCGGCGGAACCGTAATCGCGACCCACATCGTCACCGTCCCCGACCAGACGGCGCTTTCGGCTGCCGCCGACCGATCCGATGAGATCGACAAGAGCTCACAGCAACTGCTCGATAAAGCTCGCGAGGACGCCGAGACGTTCGGCGTCGATGTCGAAACACACACCGTCCTCTCGCACAAGTCCTACGAGGCTATCTTCGACGCCGCCCGCACGCAGACGGCGGACCTCGTCGTGATGGGATGGGGGCCAGACGCGCACGGCTCGCCCGGGCGGGCGGAGTCTGCCATGGACGAACTCACAGAGACAGTTCCCTGTGACTTCCTCGTGCTCCGTGACCGCGGGTTCGACCCCTCGCGTATCCTGCTTCCGACAGCCGGTGGGCCGGACTCCGAGCTGTCGGCCGCCATCGCGAAACTGTTACAGTCCGAATATGGTTCCGACGTGACGCTGCTTAACGTCGACGACGACCGCGAGGCAGGCAAGCAATTCTTGCGGGAATGGGCGGCCGAGCAGGGGCTTGAAGACGCGGAGCGCCTCGTCAAATCCGGCGATGTCGAGACCGCGATCCGGAACGCTGCCACCGATTCGACGCTGCTCCTCATCGGCGCGACCGAGGAGGGTCTACTTCGCCGGCTCGTCTCCAAGTCGCTCGTGCTGGACGTTGTCGACGACGTGGAGTGTTCCGTCCTGCTGGCGGAGAAACGCCGCGACCGCGGCCTGCTTGAGCGGCTGTTCTGAGTAGCCGGTATTTTTTCTGAGACTCCTGCGACGCCATCTCCTGACTTCCCTGACTATCCGCGGAACCAGAACCGCGACATGCCTTTTCGACGCTTCACATCAGCTCATCGTGAAGGTCGTGGAACGACGCGATAGTGAGATCCGGCTCGCCGGCGAACGAGTCCCAGGGGCCGTCATCGCGATTGACCCAGACGCCCTGCATCCCGGCGTGCATCGCCCCGTACACGTCGAAATACCCTGCAGTGACGTGGGCGATTTCCTCGATCTCAGTCGACGTCCGGTCCGATGCGTGACGGTACAGTTCCGCCGCCGGCTTGAACGTCTGGATCTCGTCGGCACTGACAGTGTCTTCGAGCAGGCCGCCGATACCGGCGAAATCAACCATGGAGTCGAGCATCTCGGGGTTCCCGTTCGAGACGACATAGAGGTCGTAGCCGGCGTCGTAGAGTTTGTTCATGCCGTCACGAACGTCGTCGAACACGTCGAGTTCGTGGTAGACGGCGAGAATCTCGTCGCGCTCCTCGGTAGTGATGTCGACGCCGTGGACATCGAGGGCGTACTGGAGCGCGTCGCGGTTCATCTCGTAGAACGGCTTGTAGGCGTCGATCTGGTTAGCGAGGAACGTGTACGCCAGTGAACGAGAGCGCCAGAGCCGGGATACCGGTTTGGGGTCATCTACCCGGTCGGCGAGGGCTTTCTGAGCCGCCTCAACGTCGACGATGGTGCTGTACGAGTCGAACGTAATCGTCGTTACGCGGTCCGGGTCGAACGACATAGGCCCCCGTAGAACCGGGTGCCTCATATAGCCGGTCGCCGAGCCGGACGCACAGCTGTTCGGCACGGGCAGACTCACGACGCTGGGCGTGTTGTGGCCGGTTCCCGCTCAGTGCGCAGACGTCTCCGAGAGGACGGTGACACAGTACACGCCGATGATGATGCGCAATATCCCGACGGCACCGGGGAGGTCGATAGGCCGGTCGAACACGACAGTCCCGATCGCCACGACACCGACGATTCCCAGCGCGGCCCAGGTGCCGTAGACGACGCCGAGACGGGGAACGGGACGTGGGAACCCTTCTGAGAGTTTCAGCGACGTTGTCCCGAGCAGTTCGGACACAATCACGGCTCCGAGGAAGGCGTATGGGTTCACTCGTCGAGAATTGTGGACAGATACGATACATTTCGACTGTCGTCACCTCACCAGTCCCCTTTCCGAGACGCTCCCGGCCCAGTTGACCGTCCTGTGAATAAACCGCGGACAACGGGCGACACTCCCCCTCTCATGTGGCTTTATCTCCCGTGCGGCCGCACTGCGAGCCATGTTTCAGGTACATACGTTCCAGCCGACAGGAGTACGGCCGGTCGCCGCTCGACGCGTGGAGGGCGACAGATGACAGCGCGAGACGTGTATCTCCCGGTCGCAGCCCAGCCGTCGGTCGACACGCTTGTCGGGATGAGCCAGCAGGCCGAGGACAGCGGCTACGACCGGGTCTGGCTCCCGGAGACGTGGGGGCGGGACGCAGTGACGACGCTGACCAGCATCGCCGAACACACGTCGGCGGTCGGCCTCGGCTCATCGATTCTGAACGTGTACTCGCGGTCGCCGGCGCTGCTCGGCCAGACCGCAGCGACACTGCAGGAGGTCTCAGACGGCCGCTTCCGCGCTGGCGTCGGCCCGTCCGGGCCCATCGTCATCGAAGGCTGGCACGGCCGTGAGTTCGAGAGCCCCCTCAAGTACACCCGAGAGACAGTCGACATCATGAAACTGGTACTCTCCGGGGAGACCGTCGACTACGACGGAGACATCTTTTCGCTGTCCGGGTTCCGGCTGCGCTGTGAACCGCCCGAACCCGCGCCCCCCGTGGATGCCGGCGGTCTCGGACCGAAATCAGTCGAACTCGCCGGTCGCTTCGCCGACGGCTGGCACGCGCTCATGCTGACCGCTGACGGCCTTCGGGACCGGCTCGAAGACTTCGAGCACGGCGCGGACCTCGGCGACCGCGACCGCGCCGACCAGCGGGTAACGCTGTCGCTGACGTGCTGTGCGATGGACGACCGGGAGCAGGCCCGCGAACTGGCCCGTCAGCACGTCGCGTTCTACATCGGCGGGATGGGGACGTTCTACCGCGACGCGCTGGCCCGGCAGGGGTACGAGGACACCGCCTACGAGATCGCCGAGCAATGGGGGTCGGGCAACAAAGCGGCCGCCGTCGACGCGATCAGTGACGAGCTACTGGACAGCATTGCCGTTGCCGGGACACCTGAAGAATGTCGTGACCGTATCGCACAGTTCGAGACTATCGATGGCGTGGACGCGATTAACATCTCGTTCCCCCGCGCTGCGGAACGGGACACTATCGACGCGACCATCGACGTGTTAGCACCCTGAAGTGGGGAGTGGCTTTCAGTCGGTCACTACCGGCTCGATGGCGTCGCGACGGCCATCGAGAACGTTGAAGCGCTCGCCACGGCGCTGTTCTAGCCAGCGAAGCAGGCGCTCGGCCCAGCGAAGCTTCTGCCGCTTTTCAGCAGTGACGGACGGATCCTCGAAGTCCCATCCGGGGAATACCAGCGAGGCAGCGCCGAAGTGGTCCGCGAGGAACGCGGCGCGGTCGCCGTCGGTGAAGCCGCCGTAGTTGCGGACCGGCGGGGCGGGTGTCGCCTGCGTCGTCGGTACAACGAACTCACTGTCGTAGGCCGGAATGTGTGTCTCCAGTGCGGGGATGTTGTCACCGTGGGCGTGGGCGACAACCGGCGTCCCGGCGGCAGTCAGTTTCCGCCCGGTATCAGCGTTCTTGTCCAGGTCCGTAACCATACAGTCGACGGCGACGCCTGCCGCCTGGAGACGGTCGGCAGCAGTGGACGCCGCGAGGACCACGTCGGCGTCGGCTGCACGGTCGGCCTCGGTTTCCAGTGACGGGCCGGCTCCGGCGATAGCCACCGATGCACCGTCGAGTCCGAGGGTCGTCGGGTCGTATGTGCTATCGTCGCCGAGCAGTTCGACGAAGCGGTCACAGGCGAGCTCGTCGCCGTCACGAGGGTACCCGAAGTCGTCGAGAATGTCCGAATACACTGGCTCCCAGGTGTGAAATTCCATCTGTTATCAGACGCCACGAAGTGGACATGCTTCTGTCTTGTTTCCCCGGTCAGTCACACTGCACGACGCTGTCACTGGCCCGGAGCGTTGCTGTCGCTACCGGATTCGTGGCCAGATAAACCGAGTTGAGCCGAAATGGCACGTCCGTGTACCCCTACCCGGGTGCCCTTTCGGCTTTCACCCCTTTCTTTCGAGGCCTCCGGTATAAGTTTTCTCTTACCGTCAGACACGAATGGCGGACCTCACGGGCAGCGATAACTTGTTCCACCCCGTAGCTACGCCAGCACTCCGCGACAGCCTCAAGACGGGGCAGTCCTTACGGAGGACAAATGGTCCCGGAACTGTCGGTGAATGCGCAAGACGGTGCAGTTCCGGATTCGCTGGTGATCGTCTCGAACCGCGAACCGTATAGCCACGAGCGGGGCGACGACGGCGAGATACGGGTCCAGTCCGCCGCGGGTGGCCTGACGAGCGCACTCGACCCGGTGATGCAGTCACGGGGTGGCACCTGGGTCGCCTGGGGCAGCGGCGACGCCGATATGGCTGTCGCCCACGAGGGTATTGTCAAAGTGCCGCCGTCGGACCCGGCCTACGACCTGAAACGCGTCCCGCTCTCCGACGCGGCGGTCCAGGGCTACTACTACGGCTACGCCAATCAAGTGCTCTGGCCCCTCTGTCACGAGGATACGGGCCGGATGTGGGCCGAACCAGCCTACTGGGAGCAGTACCGCGCCGTCAACGAGCAGTTCGCCGAGGCCGTCGACACGGTCGCTGACGCGGGCCAGCCGGTCTGGTTCCAGGACTATCATCTGGCGCTCGCCCCTAAACTGCTCCGGGAGCGACGGCCGGAGGCAAGGCTACTGCAGTTCTGGCACATCCCCTGGCCCGCGCCGTCGGTGTTCCAGCACTGTCCCCACAGCGACGCGCTACTCGACGGACTGCTGGCGTGTGACGTCATCGGCTTTCACACAGCAGGGTACGCCGAGCAGTTCCTGCACTGCGTCGATAGTGCGTTCTCCGCGGCAACCATCGACACGGACACCGGGACAGTCACCCGGAACGACGAGCGGACGCGAGTCGTCGCGAACCCCCTAGGTATCGATGCCGAGGGGGTCCGGGACCGAGCGCGTGCTGCCGACGTGGGCAGTATCCGCGATACCGTGCTGGGCGGCAGTCGCTCGGACACGTCCATCCGCCTCGCGCTCGGCGTCGAACGGCTCGACTACTCGAAGGGCATCCCCGAGCGGATTGAGGCGCTGGCGCACCTCTGGGACCGGCGACCGGACCTGCGAGGGGAGTTCACGTACGTGCAGAAGGCAAGTCGAACGCGGGAGGGGATTGCCGCCTACCGACGGTACCGAGCGGACGTCGTCGATGCCGTCGAACGCGTCAACGACCGCTTCGGGACCGATGACTGGCAGCCCATCGTCTACACCGAAGCCACCCTCGACAACGAGACGTTGGCCGGGCTGTACCGGGCTGCCGAGGTCATGGTCGTGACGCCACACCGCGACGGGATGAATCTCGTCGCCCACGAGTATCCGGTCGCCTGTGTTGATGGTGACGGCGCACTCGTACTGAGTGAACTGGCCGGCGCGGCGACCCATCTCGACGGCGCGCTAACAGTCAATCCGCACGATATCGGTGCGATTGCGGACACCATCGAGCGGGCGCTGGAACTGGAGGAAGCGGACAGAGCAGACCGGCTGGCGCGCTTGCAGCAAAGCGCCGAAGCGCTCGACAGTTCACAGTGGGTCGCCAGACAGTTCAGCCCCGGGCAGTCACCGTAGGGGGCCGTCAGTTACCGGCGCTACGCGTTCGACAGCCAGTCCGGCTCCGCGACGGTGGTATCGTCGACCTGCGAAACGGAAAGCGACAGCGTCACCGTCACCGGCTGGCCGTCCCGCTCAGTGGTCACCCGGTACTGGAACGACCGGATGACGCCATCCTCGTCAACAAGGACGGTTGCACTGGCCGAGTCCGTCGTCCCGTTGGCCGAGACGGTCGTCGAGACAGCGTCGTCGGCCGCGAAGCCAGTAACGTTACCCCCTGTCGCTTCGAACCGCGAGACCCTGTCACCGTCGACCGTCTCGGTACCGGCGTACGTCCAGTTGATGTCCGACCCCAGTGACTGGAGCAACGAGCGGTCGATGACACTGCTCTCGTTGACCGGCTGGACCGACCCGTCGTACGGCGGTGACGCAGCCCGGATCTCCGTCATCGCCTCCTCACCGCGGGTGAGGACACGGCGCTGTGTGGTGGTTCCATCGGCGGTGTACGTCGTTGTCACCAGTGTGTCGCCGCCGGCCTGAACCAGTTCGCCCTGCGCTAGCGACCGGTCGTTCGCACGGTCGATAGCAACGGTTCGGTTGATGAACACCGACCGGTTCTCGCCGTCGCGGACCGTCGAAAGTTGGAACGACAGCGACGTGGTAAACGACGAGTTCGACAGCCGCTCGAAGTGTCCGCGTTCGATAGCCGCCGCATCGAAGCCGGACGAGCCGGGTGCGGGGCCGTTGACGTCAGCCGAGGTCGATGTTATTTCGGTGTCTGTTCCAGCTGTACCCGATTCAGTGCCCAACAGCCCGCTACAGCCAGCGGACGCTATCAGTAGCACCGCGAGTGCAAGCGAGAGATGACGGCGTTCGAGAGACATATCGGTGCCACTGTATCAGTGGGTTAGTTCGTTATGGCCGTTCAGCTGTCAGATTCCGTCCGGCTTCAGGGTATACACGGACTCGATGACCGTCCCGCTGCCGTCGCGAGACTGCGGCGATGCCGGTCCCGTCCGACCCGCGTCAGACGCCCGTCATGCACGTCATGAGGGTTTAATACGAACGAAAACGCTATAGGAACCGTGCCACTCGGCTCCGACCCGCTGTCCGAACTCGACATTCCCGACGGAACAACCGTCGAGGAACACGACCTGGTGACCGACGGTGATGTCATCGTCGGCGGCCAGTCAACCGTGGAGTTCGGTGTGCGCGGGCGGACAGTCATTGCCGACGAGCGAGTCCGCTTTGGCGGCCACATCGAAGCCGAAGGTGACTGTCGGCTGGATATGTGGTGTGACGTGGCGGACAACGTGCTGGTCGGCGAGGACGCCTACATCGGCGAACGAGTACACATCGGCGGCGAACTCCGTGTCGCGGGCGACCTTGATATCGGCGACGACGTGGACATCGAGAACGGGTTCGAGGCGAACGGCTGGATCGTCATCCGCAATCCGATGCCGACCATCGTCTTCCTGTTCGTCTACCTCTCACAACTCCTCCGCATCGGCGAGGAAGACGCGGCCGAGGAAGTAATCGACGAGATGCTAGACGACGGCAGTGACGAGCACGACCCGGTTCTGATTCCACGCGGCGCGAGCGTCTCGGATGACGCCTGGCGCGTGTCGACGCCAGCGACGGTCGGCGACGACTGCCGGCTCCACGGAAATATCCGTGCAAAATCACTCGAAGTCGGCCGTGACACGGTTGTCTTCGGAAGCCTCCGCGCGAAAGCCGACATCGTGGTCGGCCGGGGCACAGAGATCAAAGGGGACGTAACGACCCGCAACGGGACCGTCCGCGTCGGCCCGGGCGCGAAGGTCTGGGGCGACATCTCGGGGACGACCGTCGAACTCCACGAGAACGCGACGGTCGACGGGACGATCCGGGCCAGCGAAGAGATGCGAATGCACACCGAAGCGGTTCTGGACCGGCCGGACGAGTCCGCTGCGGCGATGGCGGAAATGGCCGAATCGCTTGAATCTGATACTGACACTACGGAGCCAGCCACCGAAGAGAGCGAGTCCAACGATACCGATCCGGCGGTTGATGTAACAGCGGACGATACCGCTGCCACTGCGGACAGCGCGGCAACCGACGGCGGCGATGGGACTGGCGCACCGACTGGCAGCGATGCTTCAGAAGCCGATTCCGACGTCGAAGAGGCGGCGGAGTCCGCAGAGTAACTGCCCGGACGCTATTTTGCGTGAGAACCGTCCCGCCACAGCATCAGCTCTGAGTCGCACCACTCACAGCCGCCGGCAGCGAAACTCCGTGGCCCGGCCCGTCGATATCGATGCCCGGACCGAACGCCATCGATGGCGGCGTTTCGTCGAGCAACAGGTGGCCATCTAGGTCGACGTAGTCGAAGGCACCGAGCCCAGCGGCGAGGTGAGCGCTCGTCGCAATCCCGGTCGCGCCTTCGAGCATACAGCCGAGCATACAATCGAGCGAGGCGGCCTCAGCGATGGCCGCAATTGCCGCTGCCCCGAGGAGCCCGGACTTCCCGAGTTTGACGTTGATCACGTCGGCAGCCCCGTCGCGAACCACGGTAGTTGCGTCCGCGGGCGTGAATACGGCCTCGTCCGCGGCGACGGGGACCGAGAGTCTGTCGCGGGTCCTCGCAAGACCGCGGATATCGTCCTTCGGCGTCGGCTGTTCGACCAGAGCGAGGTCGACCCCAGCCGTCGCCACCTCGTCGACAAACTGCTCTGTAGCCTTCGGCGTCCAGCCCTGGTTCGCGTCCACGGTAATCGTTGCGTTGGGTGCGGCGTCTGCGACCGCAACGGTTCGGGCCACGTCGTCGTCAATCGCGCCGCCGGTTTTGACCTTTATATGGTCGAAGCCCGCGGCCGCGGCACGGGTGGCTCGCTCGGCTGCCGCGTCGGGCGCGACTATCGGAACGGTAATATCGGTGGTAACTGGGGTCGGCGCTCCGCCGAACAGCTCCGAGAGCGGGATACCGCGGTCGCGACAGTACGCGTCGAGCAGCGCCGTCTCGACGGCGAACAGTGCCGTAACCGCTCCGGGTACTGCGGCCCGCACCTCACCGGCGAGTTCGCGGTAGTCGGCGAGGGACGCTCCCTCAAGCATCGACGTTACCGACCGGGCAGTCGCCACGGCAGCCGGCTGCGTCTCGCCGGTCACTGGCGGTAACGGGGACCCCTCCCCGTGGCCGACGACGCCCGAGTCCGTCTCGACCAGAACGACCAGATTCCGCGCTTTCTCACGAGTTCCGAGCGAGATCTCGAACGGCTCGCGGAGTTCGCGATCGAGCGATTCGACAGAGACACGGTCGATACGGGTCATAGCGCCTCCAGAACAGCTGTGAGGAGTGTCTCCGGGCCGTCATCGTCGTAGATGTTCGCCGCCGGAAGCCCTGTTCTGGCGGTTTCCGCCTCCGGGTCCCCCCAGGTCGAGAGGGCGGCGACTGTCGTCTCTGTGAGGGCGGTAATCGCGCGGCATTCGGCCTCGACACCGGCTACAGTGAGGTCATCGAAGTGGGACCGGGCCTCCCGAGAAGGGTCATCGGCCAGTACGACTGCGTCGGGGGCCGCTCCGTGGAGCAGTCCGAGCGTCACCCCGCCGTATGCGGTGTGCGTGAGGGCGGCCTGCCCTTCGACGAACACGATGTCGTGGTCCGTCGCAACGTCGAGCACCATGTCCTCGACGACGCCCGAGACGAAGTCAGCCGGGACCCGGTCGATGACGACGCCGCGGTCCGCGCCGACGAGGATGCCGGTCTGTCCCGTCGCGACCCAGCCGGCGTCGAGTCCGGCATCGGTCGCGGCCCGGTACAGTTCAAAGGTCGTCGTTCGCTTCCCGACTGCACAGTCAGTCCCCATCGTCAGGACGACGTCTGCGTCGGCCGCAGCCCCGCGGCCGTCACCGAGCGTCAGATCGGTGACGGCTGGAGGTTTCCGAACGTCAACGAGGTCGACACCGTGTTGCTGTGCGCGCTCGGTCCAGGCCGGGCGCTCGCTCAGAAAGACGTGCAAGCCAGAGACGATATCACAGCCCCGCTCCATCGCGTGCTTGATTGCCTCGGCCCATGACTCCGGGAGGTCACCACCAGCGGGCGCGACGCCGATGACAAGGACGGCCGCGTCCGGGGCCCGATCCAGCGCTTCGGTGACGGTTTCGACGACCGGGACGCTGTCGGCAGCAGGCCACTCAAGAGCCGCTCCGGCGTGAGGGCTCGGACACGTCGAGTCCACGACGGCCTGCGCGTCGAACAGCTCTCCGTGCATAACGATACCGTTGGCCGTCTTACCTTCCGGCTGTCCGAACTCCCCCTCCGCGAGCACAACGGCGGGCGTGCCTTCGTCGTATTTTCGCCGCAAGTCCATACTGAAGGACACTGCGGGCGTGACTGACAAACCAGAGCCTTACATGTGTGGCCTCCACTGAGAGTACTGGAGGACGACAACCGGTAATGAAAGCAAGAACAGGCGAGCGCTATCGCGTCACAGAACCCGGAGAGAACGATGGCCACTGACGGCTCCGATATGGCCGCGTCCCCGTCCAGCGGCGGTCTCCAGTTGACACTCAAACTGGAGCATCCCGACTGCTGGATGCGGGAAGTGACGGCGGCCACTGCAGCCAAACTGCTGGTCAACGCGGCGTATCTGGTCGACGGGAAGGTCAAAGCCCACGTCGTCGCATACGCTGAGTCGGCGGCCGCGGTCGAGGCGCTCGTTGCGGCGACCCGGGCATCCGACCACACCCATGCAGTCACAGAAATGGATACTCGTCGTAGCTTCGGCGGGATATCGGCACCGGTAAACAAAGCGACGCGCACGCTTCTCGTCGAATACGGCCCCGAAGAGAGCATCCACGACGCGCTGGTCTCACACGGGTTCATGAATCAAGAGCCGATCCGAATCCGCGACGGGACCGAGTACTGGACGGTCGCTATCGACGAATCGCGGACGACAATACAGGAGAAGCTCGACGCCGTGTGCGCACAGAAAGACGCGACGATCACCGTGACCCAGATTACGTCCGCGACCACCGGAAGCAGGGAGCGGGACGAACTGGCGGTCCGACAGCTTTCCGACAGACAGCGCGACGTGTTCGAACTGGCCCGCAAACGCGGCTATTACGACTACCCGAGAGAGGTAAGCGGGAGCGAGCTAGCCGACGAGCTCGGTATCGCGAAGACGACGTTTCACGAACACCTCCGGAAAGTCGAGGCCACGCTTCTCGGTCCGAGAGACGCCGACCGGGGCTGACGACAACACAGCGTCTCGGCCCACTTGCCAGTTGTCGTGTCTCCTGTCACAGAGCAGGTGGCAGCGTTCCAAGCTTGCGACGACAGGCGCGACAGAGCGCTACTGGACTCCGAGTTCCGATTCCAGCTCCTCGACGACGTCTTGCAACATCGATGCGAGTTCCTCGTTCGGTGGGAGCCGATACAGCGGACCGGAGATGTCGAGCGCGCCGAGAACGCCGCCGTGTGGGGCGGTGACCGGCACGCCGACGGACCGAAGCCCCTCGACTGCCTCCTGATCGTTCACCGAATAGCCGCGCTCGCTCGTGCGTTCGATGTCTTCCATGAGGGCGTCGCGGTCGGTGATTGTGTACTCCGTCTCGGCGGGCAGTCCCCACCGGTCGAGAATCTCGTTGACACGGGTTTCTGGCAACCCGGCGAGGATCGCCTTCCCGACTGCCGAGTTGTGCAGGTAGTAGTACCGTCCCACCTGGAACCCTTTCGACGGGACGTTAGCGACGACGTTGAACAACGTTATCGCACGCCCGTACTCTTCGATGGCAAACGTGACTTCCTCACCACAGCTATCGGCAAGTTCGTGTGTTTTGCGACGGGCGACCTCGTACCACTCGTTTCGGGTCCGGGCGCCCTCTCCGAGGTGGAACAGTTTCATGCCGAGTCGGTACTGCTCACCCCGCTTGACCAGATACTCCTGATCCAGGAGTGTCCTGAGGTGAACGTGAATGGTGCTCGTCGAGAGGTCCAGCCGGTCCGCAAGCTCACTCATTCGCGCCTCCCCCAGCTCGTTTACCGCATCAATGATCGCGAGGGAGGTTTCGGTCGTCTGGAGACGACGACCGCTAGAGCTGTCCATACCACAGTGGACTCGACACCAGTATAAAAAAGTCCGGTCATAGTGGAACAGGTTCTGTCGATATTATACCATTCGCTGATAGTACTCGGCCTAGTGATTGCCACGGGTTATATTTTTAGAGTACATGTCTGAAATTGTGTCCACTCAGTTCAATCTGGACGATATTCAGGGGTAATACACCACTCGAATTCCAATCCTAGCGGATTTTTATATGTCTACAGCGACGGCGACGGGATGAGAATTTACCAGAGGCGGCTCCGATGATTTGTTACCGCTGAGTTAGCTATTATCATGAACTTTTGCGTGTGTATTTGACGAGGCACAGAATGCATGTCAGACACGGATAGCGGCGATGGGACTGAGATCGAGGAGATCTCTGGCCCAGATGTCGAAGCAATCGAGTTCTACGGCGGACGGTGGATGAGCGTTATTCCCATAGGGCTGTTTATCCTGTGGGCGATTGTCCAGAGTGGCCTGTTCGGAATCGGGGATACGACTGGTCTTGTCGCGGGAATGCTCGTGGCGCTCATCGTCGGGATGTTCTTCGCCAAAGGAGACTGGAAGAACTACGCGAACACCATCTTCGATGGGATGACGAAGCGAGTCGCCGCGACAGCAGTCGTCGCATGGCTCTGGGCAGGGATGTTCTCGAGCACGCTCCAGGCAGGCGGCTTCGTCGGCGGACTCGTCTGGGCAGCGAACGCGGCCGACGTCGGGGGCGCACTGTTCCCAGCCGCCACGTTCATCCTCGCAGCGCTGTTCACGACCGGGATCGGTACTGGTTACGGCGCGGCAGTCGCGTTCTCGGCGCTTTTCTTCCCGGCCGGCATCCTGCTCGGGGCGAATCCGGTGTTGCTGTTCGGAGCAATTCTCTCCGGGGCCGTCTTCGGGGACAACCTCGCGCCAGTCAGTGATACGACGATCGTGAGCGCAGTGACGCAGGACGCCGATATCGGCGGCGTCGTCGCGTCGCGGTTCAAGTACGCTGTTATCGCAGCGATACTGGCGCTTGCGGCGTACGTCTTCGCCGGAAACGCGATGGCCGGGCTGGACATCTCCCAGCAAGCACAGGACCTGTTCGTCCAGAACAGCGAACCAGCGGGACTGTTGCATCTCATCTCCATGCTCGTCGTCATCGTGACGGCGGTCATGGGCCGACACATTGTCGAGGCCATTTCGTGGGGACTCATCGTTGCGGTTGTGTTCAACGTCATCTTCGATCTCGCACCGCTGAGTGACGTGTTGCTGTTCAAAGTTCCCGAAACGTCAGCAGCCGCGAGCTGGGCCGGTGCGCTCCCTGTTGCCGAAGTGGTCGCGCCGCAAAACGCCGGCGTGACCGGCTCGATCTACAACGGTGCAGCCGGCTTCTTCCCGCTTATCGTGCTCGTGTTGCTCATCGTCGCCGGGTCGGAGATCATGATCCGTGGCGGTGGCTTCGAAGCGATACAGGAATGGCTTCTCGAAAATGTCGCAACGGGCGTCCGAAAAGCCGAGACGACGATGGTGGTTGGGACCGCCCTCGTCAACTCGATGATTACGATCAACACGGCAGCAGAGATCGCGATTGCGCCGTACATCGCTCGCATCGGCCAGCGGTACAACATCAATAGCTACCGACGGGCGAATATCCTCGACGCGAACACCTCGGCGCTCGGGTACATCTTCCCGTGGGGCGGCGGCGTTCTCATCGGCTTCGCGACGCTACAGGGCCTCCCGGAGCAGTACGAATGGTTCACCAGCGCGATGATTGTCAACCCCGTCCAGGTGTGGCCGTACGTCTTCCACGGCTGGTTCCTGTTCGGTGTGTTCCTCCTCTCCGCGCTGACCGGCTTCGGCCTTGAGTACACCACTGACCGCAAATCCAAGGATGTGACCCGTCTATGAGCATGCTCAGCAAGTTCCTCACCGGGATGTCCTTCAGGTCGACCACGCCGACGTTCGAGGCGGGCGAAGAAATAGAAGTGTACGTCACGGAACTCGACGAGAAATCCGGCGAGCTGGTCGCACAGGTCGGCGAGACCCGCCTCTACTTCGAAAACGGTGAGGCGGATATCGTCGGCTGTCGCGTGCTCGCAACGGTCGAGTCGTTCGACGACGCCGAGCACCGCGGCCGGGTCACTCACCGGAAGACGCTGTCGCAGGGGTCGTTCTAGCAGTGCCACAGAGTGCCGAACAGTGCAGCGAGCCAGTATAGCGCGACCGATAAAACCGATATAAGAGATTCACAGCATATGAGCAATTCACTCTATTCCACAGCACGACAGCACAACCAGACGACTATCGTTCCCAGTACGGACATCGAAGCGACCGTCGAGATGGCGGACCTCGTCCCGGCCATCGAGGCCGCATTCGCCGCATACGAAAACGACACGGCGCAGATGCCACCGAAGTCCTACATCGACCTGCCACAGCACAACGGGGACTTCCGGTCGATGCCGGCATACCTCGAAACGGACGACTGGGAGGCGTCGGGCATCAAGTGGGTGAACGTGCACCCGGACAACCCCGACGAGTTCGACCTACCGACCGTGATGGGGACACTCGTATACACGGACCCCGAGAGCGGCTTCCCGCTTGCCGTGATGGACGCGACGACGCTGACGATGAAGCGAACCGGTGCGGCCGCCGCCGTGGCGACGGACCACCTCGCTATCGAGGGGGCATCTTCGCTGGGCATCATCGGTGCCGGCGTCCAGTCCTACACGCAACTGGAGGCCATCTCGCAGGTGCGACCGATCGAGTCCGTCGTCGTTAGCGACCTCGATGACGACCGGGTCCAGCGGTTTATCGACACGTTCGGCGACGAGTTCGACGTGCGCGCCGGCACGATTTCTGAGGCGGCCCAGTGTGACGTCCTGTCGACGGTCACGCCGGTCGAAGACCCCATCGTCACGCTTGAGGACCTCGGGGAGCACACCCACGTCAACGCCATGGGTGCCGACGCCGAAGGGAAGCAGGAACTCCACACCGATGTTATCCGCGAGGCGACACTTGTCATCGACGACTTCGAACAGACGACCCACTCCGGCGAGATAAACGTTCCATGGAGCACAGGCGATATCGACGAGTCGGATATTGACGCCGAACTCGGCGAGATTGTCGTCGGGAGCGCGTCGGGTCGCGAGGACCTGTCCGGGAATACCGTCTTTGACTCGACCGGCCTCGCGATTCAGGACATCGCTGCCGCACGTATCGTGTACGAATCGCTCGGTGACGACAGCGGACACCGCCTCGAAATGGTGTAAGTACGCCGGTCTACAGCACCGGTAGTCGCTCTACAGTGGTATCGAGCGACGAAGTGTCGATGTGGCACGCAGTTGTGGCCCGGTATCATTTGTATGTGCCATCCGACGAGGGGGTATGCGACGCGTCATCATCGACACGGATACCGCGGGCGACGACACACAGGCAATTTTGCTTTCCTGTCTCAGTGACCGGATTACTGTCGACGCAATCACGGTCGTTGCCGGCAACGTTCCATTCGACAGAGAAGTCGAGAACGCGAAGTATACGCTCGAACTCGCCGATTCACTCGACGTGCCCGTCTACGAAGGGGCGAGACAGCCGCTTCTCAAGGAGTTCGAACACGCGACGTACATTCACGGCGAGGACGGCCTCGGCGGGGACGTGTTCCCCGACACCGGCATCGAATCGGCGGCGGGGTTTGGCCCCGACGAGATGGTCGACCGCTGTCGGGCGGCCCCGGGCGAAATCACGCTGCTCTGTATCGGCCCGCTGACCAATCTGGCGCTGGCGTACGCCCGCGAGCCCGAGCTGCCAGACCTCGTCGATGAAGTGTGGGTAATGGGCGGGAACGTCAACTGTGCAGGGAACGTCACCCCCGCCGCGGAATTCAATCTGTGGGTCGATCCCGACGCCGCCAAGCGTGTGTTCGACGCCTTCGAGGTGACGCTCGTCGACTGGGGCGTGTGCCTTCGGGACGCAGTGTTCGGCACTCCCGAGTTCGAGGCGGTATCGGCGTTCGACACGGAACTGGCGTCGTTCTTCGAGTCGGTGACAGCGCAGGCCCGGGCGTTCAACAGTGAGGGCCCTGATGACCCCGGGTGGACGGCACTCCCGGACAGTGTCACCGCCGCGCTGTTTGCGTACCCGGAACTCCGCGAGGCGGTGTCGACGTATCACGTTACGGTGGACGACCGCGAGGGACTCACCCGTGGGTACACCAGCGTCGATGTCAACGGTGTGACCGACAGCGACCCGAATACCCACGTCGTAGAGTCCGTCGATAGCGACGCCTTCCAGTCAGTCATGTACTCGCTGCTCCAGTCCCGAGACCCCGACAGCGGCATCACCGAGTGAGTCAGGAGCGGAGGCGAACACGAGAGTAACGGACGGTGTGTCGTCGTTGCCGCTGTGTGAGACCTGTGGCACCAGTCCCGGTGCCGCGTGTTGTCCCTGGTTTTTACTGGGGGCCGGCGGCATGTCAGGGTATGACGCTTACAGACCGTCTCGACCGGTACCTCCGGACAGCGGGGCTCGAAGCCGTCTGGTTCGCCCGACCGAACTCCTTCGCGTGGCTCACCGGCGGTGGTGACAACGTCGTCGACCGGGAGGTCGGCGTTGGCGTCGCCGCCGCAGGTTACGACGGCGACGAGGTACGGGTCGTCACCGACAACATCGAAGCGCCGCGGCTCCGCGACGAGGAACTCGACAGCGACGTGGCCGTCGAGACATTCGACTGGCACGCACAGTCGCTGGCCGAAGCCGTCGCTGAAGCGAGTCCGACCCCGGCGGCGGCTGATTTCGATGTCCCCGGCTTCGAATCAGTTGACGCCGCGCGTCTCCGTCAGCCACTGACCGAGACCCAGATTGAGCAGTGCCGCGAACTCGCGCGAGACACGGCCGAAGCAGTCGAGGCTGTCGCGCGGAACGTCGAGCCGTCGCACACCGAGCTTGATGTGACCGCGGTGCTCCGACAGAAGCTCGAAGGCCGGGGCATCGCCACACCCGTCGTGCTCGTCGGCAGCGCCGAGCGAGCACAATCCTACCGACACTACACCCCGACAGACGCTGAACTCGGTGACTACGCGCTCATGTCGGTGACCGTCGAGCGGAACGGCCTCCACGTCAGCACCACCCGAGCGGTCGCGTTCGACCCGCCGGAGTGGCTCATGGAGCGCACCCGCAAGGCTGCCCGCGTCGAAACCACTGCGCTGGCTGCGACACAGGCTGCTGGCCGAGATGGCGGCACAGCGGGCGACGTATTCGGCGCGATACAGGACGCCTACGCCGAGGTCGGCTGGGAGGGCGAGTGGCAGAATCATCATCAGGGCGGTGCGACGGGCTTCGCCGGTCGCGAATGGATCGCCACGCCCGGACACGAGGGTGAGGTCGCGCTGCCACACGGGTACGCTTGGAATCCGACTATCGCCGGTACGAAGAGCGAGGACACGTATCTCGTCTCTGCAGACGACGTCGAACTGCTGTCCGGGACCGGCGACTGGCCGACTGAGACGGTCTCGGCGGTCGGCTACGACCTCGAACTGCCGCGGCACACGGTGCTTGAGCTGTAGCGGCGCTGGAACACTGTTTCCGATTGTGGAGAGAGTGTTTACAACAGGTGTTGTATGAATCCGTGGGTTTAAGGAACGGCTCAGGCTACCCCTGTGTATGACCGCAGCGCGCGCCTGGTGGAAGGAAGCGGTCGTCTACCAGATCTACCCACAGAGCTTCAACGACAGCGACGGCGACGGCGTCGGCGACTTGCAGGGTATCATCGACCGACTGGATTACGTCGCTGACCTCGGCGTCGACATCATCTGGCTCAACCCGGTGTATCAGTCACCACAGGTCGACAACGGCTACGACATCAGTGACTACCGCGCCATCCACGAGGCGTACGGCACGCTGGAAGACTGGGAGGAGCTACTCGAGGAGATTCACGCCCGGGACATGAAACTCGTCATGGACCTGGTCGTCAACCACACCTCCGACGACCACGAGTGGTTCCAGCGCTCGCGCCGAGACGAGGATGGCTACCGCAACTACTACATCTGGCGCGAGGGCGGCACCGACGAGGACGGTACCCCCGCGCCCCCGAACAACTGGACCACCGGCTTCGGCGGGTCGGCCTGGACCTACGACGAGCAGGTCGGGGCGCAGTACCTCCATCTGTTCCACGAGCGCCAGCCGGACCTGAACTGGGAGAATCCCGAGGTCCGCTCGGACATCTACGAGATGATCGACTGGTGGCTGGCGAAGGGCATCGACGGCTTCCGGATGGACGTCATCAACCTGATATCCAAGCCGGAAGGGTTGCCCGACGGCGACCCGGACACCGGATGGGTCGGTATCGAGCAGTTCGCTAACGGGCCTCGGACACAGGAGTTCCTCGAAGAAATGGCCGCCGAAACGTTCGACAACTACGACTCGATGACGGTCGGCGAGTGCGTCGATATCGACGTCGACACCGCCGGTGACTACGTCAGCGCCGACGGACCGCTGGACATGGTGTTTCACTTCGAGCACATGCTGCTGGACCAGCAGGAAGGGTGGTGGACTATCGAAGACTGGTCGCTGCCCGAGCTGAAGTCGGTGATGGCCGAGTGGCAGACCGAACTCGACGGCTGGAACACCGTCTACCTGGGCAACCACGACCAGCCACGAATCGTCTCCCGCTTCGGCGACGACGAGGCGTACCGCGAGGAGTCGGCCACGCTGCTGGCGACCTTCCTGCTCACACATCAGGGGACGCCGTTCCTGTTCCAGGGCGACGAGATCGGGATGACGAACTGCCCGTGGGAGTCAGTCGAGGAGATCCGGGACGCGGACGCGTCCAACCGCGTCGAACTCGCCCTGCAGTCGGGTGATATCGACGACTACGACGAGGCACGCGACGTTGTCGAGTTCCGCTCGCGGGACAACGCCCGGACGCCGATGCAGTGGGACGACTCCCGGAACGCCGGATTCACCGACGGTGACCCCTGGATAAAGGTCAATCCAAACTACGAGGAGGTGAACGTCGCTGCGGCCGAGGCGACCGAAGACGGTATTCTGTCGTACTACCGCGACCTCATCGACCTCCGGAGCGACCTGGACGTGCTCGTGTACGGCGAATACGAACTATTACTGCCCGACCACGAGACGGTGTACGCCTATCGGCGCACGCTCGACGACCCGGCGGTCGATGTCGACGACGTGCTGGTCGTCTTGAACGTCTCACCGACGGCCACACGCGTCTCGGTCCCGGTCGAGGCCGAGGCAACACCGCTGTTCGGGAACGAACTGGACGCGGCGGTCGAATCCAGCAGCCACAACGGCACAGACCTGGAACTGCAGCCCTACGAAGCGCGCCTCTACGAACTCTCAGAGCAACAATGATGTCATCGCAGATGCTTTCCGACGGCGAACTGGACCGCGAATGGTGGAAAGAAGCAGTCGTCTATCAGATTTACCCACGCAGTTTTAGCGATAGCGACGGCGACGGGGTCGGCGACCTGCAGGGCATCGTCGACCGACTGGACTACGTCGCCGACCTCGGCGTCGACGTTATCTGGCTCAATCCAGTCTACGACTCTCCACAGGAAGACAACGGCTACGACATCAGCGATTATCAGGCAATCTACGACGAGTTCGGAACGATGGCCGACTGGGAAGCGCTGCTCGCGGAAGTCCACGACCGAGATATGCGGCTCGTCATGGACCTCGTCGTCAATCACACGTCAGACCAACACGAGTGGTTCCAGAAGTCCCGACAGCGCGACCCGGGGTACGAGGACTACTACATCTGGCGCGAGGGCGGCACTGACGCGGACGGCGAGCCCGTGCCGCCGAACAACTGGGAGTCCTTTTTCGGGGGCTCCGCCTGGGAGTTCGACGAGGAGCGCGGCGAGTACTACCTCCACCTGTACGACACCTCACAGCCGGACCTGAACTGGCGCAACGACGCCGTCCGGCAGGACGTCTTCGACACCATCGAGTGGTGGCTGGAGCGGGGCATCGACGGCTTCCGGATGGACGTTATCAACCTTCTGTCGAAAGTCGAGGGGCTGCCCGACGGCGAGCCGGACAGCGAATGGATCGGCTCCGAGCATTTCATCAACGGGCCGGAGCTGTCGTCGTATCTGACGGCACTGGACGAGTCGGTGCTGTCGAACTACGACGTGATGACTGTCGGCGAGATGCCACAGCTCACTGTCGAGTCGGCCCGCAAGTACGCCGGCACGGACGGCCCGCTGGACATGGCGTTTCACTTCCAGCACACGAAACTCGATTACGACGGCGGCGAGCGGTGGTCGGTCGGCGACTGGAGCCTGCCGGAGCTGAAAACCATCGTCGACCGCTGGCAGGACGGGCTGGCGGCGGACGGCTGGAACGCCCTGTACTGGGAGAACCACGACCAGCCGCGGAGCGTCTCCCGCTACGGCGACCCCGAGAACTACCGCCGGGAATCCGCGACGCTGCTCGGGACGTTCGTCCTTATGCTCCGTGGCACGCCCTACATCTACCAGGGGCAGGAACTCGGGATGACGAACGCCGACTGGGAGACGATGGACGACCTCCGTGACGTGGACGCCATCAACCACGCGCGGGAACTCCTCGGGCAAGACGATGTCGAGGACTACGAGGACGTGAGAGAGGTCGTCGGCTACCGGACCCGCGACAACGCCCGGACACCGATGCAGTGGGACGACTCCCGAAACGCCGGCTTCACCGACGGTGACCCCTGGATAAAGGTCAATCCGAACTACAGGGATATCAACGCCGCTACCCAGCGAACGGACGAAGACTCCGTTTACAACTACTACCGGCGACTCATCCAGTTGCGCTCCGACAGGGACGTGCTGGTGTACGGAGACTACACCGACTTGCTCCCCGACCACGAAACCGTCTTCGCGTTCACGCGGTCGCTGTCGACGGACGCGGGAACCGAGCGTGTTCTGGTCGTCTTGCACTTCGATGACGGGAGCGAAACCGTTGCACTCCCGGTCGAGTACGCCGATGCGACGCTGCTCGAGGGCAATTACGACCGCGACGACGCAGATCCGGAAACGGTGACGCTTGCACCGTATGAGGCTCGCGTCTACGAGCTATTCGACTGACAACCGTCGCCCTATGGCACTCCCACCGAAACGGTCATCAAGAGGCACAGATTCAAGACGCGCCCGTCACCAGCAGTGGTATGTACCTTGCCGACGAGACTTGGCCGGACCTCGGTGACTATTTCGAGACGGAGTCGCTCGCGCTCGTGCCGCTGGGGTCGACTGAACAACACGGGCCGCATCTCCCGCTGGCGACGGACCACCTCATCGGGGAAGCCTTCGCCAGAGAAGCCGCCGACAGGACTGGCTACCTCTGCACCCCGACCATCAACGTCGGCGTGAGCCCCCATCACAGACAGTTCAACGGGACGATGTGGGTCGACGCGCCGGTGTTTCGCGACTACGTCGAGTCATTCACACGGAATCTGGCCTACCACGGCATCGACCGGGTCATTTACGTGAACGCTCACGGTGGGAACGTCGAGCACCTCCGTGAGGTCGGCCGTCGGCTCCGGGACGACGAAGTGCTGTACGCCATCGAGTGGATGTGGGACGAGAGCATCCCAGACCTCGTGGACGACCTGTTCGAACAGAACGGACCACACGGCGGCCCGAAAGAAACGGCCATGATTCAACACCTGCGCTCCGACCTAGTTCACGACGACCGCCTCGAAGACGCACGGGACGGTGGGATTCCGAGCGTTGCGGCAGCCGAGACAAAGAAGTACGGCTCGCGAACCTTCTACGACGCCGCTGATAACACCGATAACGGTGTTCTGGGCGACCAGACCGATGCCACGGCCGAAAAGGGCGCGGAGATGTTCGAGGCCGCGACCGAACAGCTCGTCAGGCTCTGTGAGTGGCTGGACGCGCAAGCGTTCGACGACCTCCTGCCGAAGCCACACGTCTGAATCGGACACCGCAGGAGCGAGTCCCCGGGCTCGCCTGGCAGGTGGCTTTTTGCGACAGGCGGATGTACGGCGGATGTGGCCCTCCTCCTGTTTCCCGGTATGCCCGGGGCTATCGAACTGGTCATCCTCCTCATCATGATGGGGCTGTTTCTCGTTGTCCCCCTGGCGCTCATTGTCGCCGCGTACCTGTTTGGGAAGCGCCGCGGCAGAGCCGAAGTGAGCGACCGAACCGAATCCTGACCAATCGCCAGACAGCGGCCAATCGGCGTGTTACGGCCCTCTCGCCGCGAATCGACTCGTTTATCGGTCCCACCCTATGAGGGGGATGTGTGTCCCCACCGAGTCCCCACCCGGAGTCGCTTCGTAGCCGAGCGTTCGAAATAACGGTCGATGACGGACGAGAGACCTTCAACGCGCTCAGTATCGAGCACGCCGACTGTGAGACGGAGTGGATTATCTCCGACACAGTGTGTGCGCTCGAAAATATGCGGTAACTGTACGCTGTTGTGTTGTGGCGCTACGGTAGCGAACCGTACTGCGTCGGACCGCTGACCCGCTGTGACCGCACAGACGCTCTTCTTGTGCTTCACTCCGCAGAGAGCCGTCGCCAGACTGGCATGAACACGCCGTAGAACGAGCCAAAGAACAGAACAACAGCCACGATAGCTAATTCGCGCCCCTCCACGCCGAAGACATCATACAGGGTTCGGAGAACGATGATAACCCCGAGTCCCCAGATCGCGAATGCGGTCCGCTCTTTCCAGGAGAGGCCACTTCTGTGGAACACACGCTGTCTCCGCAACAGACGGTATCAAAGCCTGTGGTTCGACGCGATATCGGACCGCGAGTGTGAGAAGTAATAACACACGCCATACAGATCACAGCAGCTGTAACTAGGATGGGTCGTGCTGGTGCCACAGAAGTCCGCTACCCGGCTTACTCGGTCGGGATGGGGCCCGTCCCGATGACGTCCCGGACTGCGCTCTCGAACTCCTGACGCTCAGCGAAGTACGGCACGTCGACGTCCTCGAGTACCGTTTCAAGTTTTTGCGGGCCGTCCGGCGTCCGGATCGTCGTGTCCCCCTCGCGGTCGACGATAGTGCTATGTTCGATGCCCCAGGTGAGCCGGGCCGAGACGCGGGCCAGCGGCGCACCGGCAACGTCAGGTCCGTCGCCGAGTTCGACAGCCGGCTCCTCCGCGTCCTCGCTTTCGTCGTCGCTCATACCCGAACAGTGCCCGTGGGTCCGATTAGTGCTTTCGGAACGGCTCGCGTGTCCCTCAGAGCCGCGTTCGCGCGTGCCCGCGTCATGCGTGTGTCTGACGGGTAGTTTTATCGGATGTAGCAGTAGTATACTGCATGACTAGTCTCACCGACGTGTACGAAGGGGAGGTTGGGCGCGTCGCATCGCGCCGCCAGCAACTCGTCGGGACAGCCCTGTTTCTCGTTGGTGTTGCCGGACTCGTCGGGGCAATCGCACTCGCAACGACCACCGTCGGCAACAGATACGGGCTGGACGCCTACGCAGCTAGACAAATCGCCGGCATCATCGCCGGCCTCGGGCTGCCGTCGGTTATCCTCGGCGTGTTCGCAGTGTTGCCGGCCAGTCGACGAATCCGGCTGACTGCCCTTGGCGGGACAGGCGTCGCTGCGGTCGGCGTCTGGCTGTTCCAGTCGCTGTATCCCTACAGCTGGACCAGCAGCGACCCGCTGCTGGCACTACTTACCGGCGTCGTCTACTTCGCCGGCATCGTGACGACGTTCTGGTGTCTGTTCGCGTCGCTCGCGACGTTCAAGACGCGAAACGACCCCGGTGGGACGGCACGCATGGAAGTGACCGAGGAAGGGACGATTCGCCTCGTTGAGGAAGCCCGAACGCTCCCGGGGCTGGGCGGCATCGGGTTTTTCGGACAGGACCCGGAGGGCACAGTCGAGACGCAGACGAATAGACCGGGAGCGAGCGGTGCTGTCAGCGACGGCGGGACCGGACAGCCCTCGGATGATGCGCGCACGGTCAACGGCCGCCACCGCCAACCGTCGACCGACACGCAGTCTGACCGCAACACGCGGTCCCAGCGACGGTCGAACAGCGGCGCAGCGACGGAGTCGGGCCGCCAGGCAAACGCGCGCTCGAACACCGGGCAGCAAAACACCGCGTCGCGTCGAAGGGACCAGAGTGGGCCCTCTGAGAACGCGCTCGACCCGAGGATAGCTGAGGCCGGCCCGGAAGCCTCGCCGTCGACCGATGGCGGCACGGCGACGACGGGGCACGACGCAATTACCGAGACGGCGGTCCATCAGGGCGAGCCAGACACCTACTGCGGGAACTGCCGACACTTCGAGTACGTGATGCAGGACGGCGACATCGAGCCGTACTGTTCGTTCCACGGTGAGGTCATGGACGACATGGAAGCCTGCTCGGCGTGGGTTCGCAACGACTGAGACGGTCGCCAGTCCGATTTTGCTGTTCGTCTCACAGCGTACGGCGACACGGAGAGACAGAGCGGTTCGGTCAAAACCGGGTGTTTAACACGGCCGGCAAGCAAATGGTGGTACTACAATGGAGTTTTGCGACGAATGCGGTTCGATGATGAAAACGGACGACGAGCGCTGGGTCTGTGGCAGTTGCGGCTACGAGAAGGCTCGAAACGCCGAGACCGAACAGGAAATGGCCGTCACCACGCAGGGCCAGGAGGAGTCGGAAGTCGTCGACACCTCCGAAGTCGATGCCGAAGACATGGGGCCGACGACGGGCGCACGCTGTCCAGAGTGTGGCAACGAGCGAGCGTTCTACGAGATGAAGCAGATACGCGCGGCCGACGAGTCCGAAACACGCTTTTTCACCTGCACCGAGTGCGAACACAAGTGGCGAGAGGACGACCACTGAGGCCGGACCGTGCCCACTGACCCCGCGTTCCCGGATGTGCCCGCCGACCAGTTACGCGACGGCGGCTGGGAGCTCGTCGACGAGAGCGTCGAAACGGTCTTTCAGCTACCGACGGCGCGCGTCCAGGGAGCGACGAAAGTGTACGACGCCGCCGAGACACGCGCGGCGGTCCGGGAAGCAATCGGACTCGACCACCAGTGGCGGTTCTTTTTCGCCACCGCACTGTCGTTTACACCGCCGCTTGCGCCCGGCGTCGGGCCGGCGATGATTCTCCCGACGGTCCGCTCTGAAGCACAGTCGGCCTTCGCCGAGGAACTGGCCGACAGAGGGTTCGAATCCATCGAGCGCGGGCGGCGGGAACGGGTCCGCGTCGACAGCGGCGACCGGGCGCGGCTCCGGACCTACAGCGCCGAACTCGACCTCGAACCGGTCGATGCGACGCTGTCGATTACCGGCTGGGTCGGCGTCTGGCACGGCGATGGGTTCCGCATCGCCGCCGGCGCATACCCTGACCGGTCGCTGGCGACACTTTTGAACGTCGAAAACCCGCCGGAGCGGCTCCGGCGGTCGCCGTCGGACTACCGGACCGAACTGCTTGCCCTCATCCGCGCCGTGGCGTAATCGCCAGGAGCGCGCCGTCGAGGAACAGCTGGACCGGCCCGAGGCCAAGTCGCTTCGCGAGCGAACTCGGCACGGCGTCCACACCGAGGCGGGCGACGGGTGCGCCTCGGACCCGGATTTCGGCCGTCAGTCCGGCAGCAGCCAGCGCCGCGGCGGCGTCCGGTCCTCCGACCAGCCGGTCCCGCCAGATGGCGACCGCCGCCCCGAGTGACGGCAGGTCGACGGCGACGAAGTCGTCGTATCCCCGGACGGTGAACGCGACCCCGTCCCGCTCGACGGTCAGATCGGCGTCGACGAGGAGGTCTGGCTTTCGCTCGAGCAGGTCGAACAGATCGCCGACCGCCTTCGTCGTCGTGGCCACTGTCAGTCGTTATCGCGTGTCGTGATAGTCAGCGTGCCGTCGACCCGCCAGCGAGCGTGCTCGGCGTCTTCGCCGGCCTTGCTCGGGACGTCGACTTCCATGTCGTCGAAGTCGTACGTTATTTCCGCATTGCGTCCGGTCAGGCGGTCGTAGAGACCGATTGCGAGGTCTGGCCAGGTTGTCGTCTCCATCGGCGTCTCTGATTCGCTCATGCAGTATCCCATACGTACTCATACATGTTTAAAGTCGACCCCAACAACAGGGGTTCGGCAGAACTGACAGGTTCTGTCAGGGACGCCGCGCGAACGTCAGATAGCCGGTGTGGCCGACGCCGCCGGTCGAGGGGCGGGAGCCGCGGTCGTCGAAGTCCATCTCCCGCTGGATGGTGTCGAGCGTCTCGACGCCGTCGAGGCCGACCTCGGTGGCCGTCTCTACGACCTCGCGCGTGTTCTCTACGAACGGGGAGTACACCGCCAGTGACCCGCCCCGTTCCAGCAGCGTGGGCGTTCGCTCGACCACGGTCGGTGCATCCTCGGTATCAAGGGTCAGCACGTCAAAGCCCGAGAGCTCGTCGAGGTCATCGGTGATGTCGCCGGTCCGGACCTCCACAGTGTCCGCGACGCCCGCGACCGCCATGTTCTGGCGCGCGACCTCCGCGAACTCGGGGTCTTGTTCGTAGGTCACCACGTCCGCGCCGATACGGCCCATGTACGCACTGAGGATGCCTGTTCCGGTACCGGCGTCGAGGACGCGATCTGCCGCTGCCACGCCGGTCTTGCCGACGACCAGCCCCACGTCGCGGGGCATCATCGGCGCGCCAGTGCGTTCGAGGTGGGTGAACAGGTCCGGGCCGCGCAGCCGACGGACGGTGAAGCTGGTCCCCAGATGGGTCTCGACGACATCGCCCGGTTCAACGTCTTCGGGCACCTCCAAAATACCGAGGTCGGATTCGAACCGCTCGCCGGGGTCCAGCAGGTACTCGCGGTCTTCGTGGACGAAGAGGTACGCCACGTTACTCCAGTTGGTCGACCGCGTCCGCGAGGTCGCCGTCGTTGGCTTCGAGCGCCTCTCGCGCGGTGTCCTCGTCGACGCCAGCACGCATGGCGACGAGTTCGACGTCGTCCTCGTCGACGCCGGAATCGTTCTCGGACTCATCAGCGTCGTCGGCCGCGGCCGAGCCCTCACCGGCGTCGAGTTCGCGGCTCTCGGGCTCGCCGACGACCTGGTACGTTTTCTGGCCCTGGGCTTCCATGAGCTGGACCTCCGCGTCGTCGAAGACGAGTTCCTCGTCGGGTGTGCGGATAATTACTTCCTGCGCATCGATGTCCTCCATGTCGATGCCCATCTGTTCCATCATCTGTTTCATCTTGCGCGGGTTCATCCCGCCGCCTCCGCCAAACATACGTAGGACTGGCGGGGCAGGGCAGAAAAGCGTAGCGACCCGGACCCGGACAGGTGTTCGTCACAGGACAGGCCGGCGGACCGGACAAAACCGGCACGCGCACACGGCTTCGTAACGGTTCTAAGGCTCGCCCGTGCATCCCCGCCGTGTCACTGCTGTCTATCTTCGCCACGGCGATCCTCCCGGTCGTCGCCGTCGCTGGGGCCGGCTTCGCACTCGGTCGGGTGAAGGACACCGACCCCGACGCGCTCAACACCATCACGGTGTACGTCCTCGCGCCGGCGCTGGTGGTCCATAGCCTGGCCACGTCGACGCTGGCCGGCGGGACGATTCTGAGCGTCGTCCTCGCTGTCGTGCTGTTTACCACCGCGATGCTCCTCCTCGCGGAAGGCGTCGGCCGTCTGACCGGACACTCCGAACCGCTGCTGGGCGCGTTCGTCCTCGTCTCTATCTTCCCCAACACTGGGAACTACGGCATTCCCCTGGCGGATTTCGCCTTTGGTGCGACAGGACGGAGCACCGCCGTCCTCGTGACCGCGCTGCAGGGCGTGTTGCTCTACACCGTCGGCATCTACATCGCCGCCCGAGGCAGTGCGAGCAGTCCGCTGGCGGATATGCGTCGCGTGTTCGGTGTGCCGCTCGTCTACGCCGTCGTCGTCGCGCTCGGCCTCCGCTGGCTCGGCGCGGTCCCGCCGACGGAGTCGACGGTGATGCAGACGCTGGAACTGCTCGGCAACGCCTCGATTCCGGTGATGTTGCTCATCCTCGGGATACAGCTCTCGAACGTCGACGGGAACAGCGACTTCCAGTCCGTCGGTATCGCCAGCGCATTGAAACTCCTGTTGGCCCCGGTGCTCGCGTTCGCCGCAGTACTTGCCGTCGGGTTCCAGAACCAGACAGTCGCGCGGGTGGTCGTGCTCCTGCTCGCGACGCCAACCGGCGTGACGACCATCATCCTCGTCGGTGCGTTCAGCCACGGGACCGGGGACCGTTCGCCGGGTGAGCTCGTCAGCGCGACGGTGTTCCTGACGACCGTCGCCAGCGCGGTGACAGTCACGCTGCTGGTGTGGCTGCTGCAGTCCGGGCTCGTGTTGTGACTACTCCTCCCAGTATATCCTGATCTCGCCAGCGGTGATGTCAACGAAGTGGTTCGAGCCGCTGCTGACCGCAAACCGGCCGATAGTCCGTTCGAGAGTCCGGCTGGGACCGCCAGCAACCGCGACGGTAATCGTGTACGTCCCGGTCGAACCGATCATCGGGTCGTACTCGACCGAGTCGCCAGCGGCCAGCGTCTCCGTCTCATCGAGGAGCGTCGTTTCGTCGCGTGTGATCGTGAGCGTGACGGTCTGCTCATTGCCCGTGTCGTTGTCGACGACAAACAGGATTGGGTCGTCAGGAGCGGGCGTTACTGTCGGTGTGTCCTGTGATGTTCCAGTCGTCGGTGCTGTCGACTGTGCTGTTGGCGTCGCTGTCGCTGTCGATGGCGTCGAGCCGTTCATCGCCGTGTCGTCACCGGGTGCGACACAGCCGGCGACTGGGGAGAGCGCGAGCGCGGCGAGGAGCGTACGGCGGCGCATATCGCTCGTCCCGACGGGAGCAGCAAATGCTTTCTGTCACACGAGACGGTGTCGAGCAGGGCCGGAGCGTGCCAACTCCAAGGTCGACACGTACCGGGAGGCGCTACAGACTCCGTCTCAGTCCGTTGCGCCCTGCCTGACCTTCACGGCCATCCCCGTCTCGAAGTCGTCCATGCCGCTGCCGGGCAGTTCCGCGCGGCCGACGGCAAGCAGAGAGCCGTCCTCGTGGACGACGAGGGCCTCGTCGCCCGGTCGGAGCGTCGGGTCGGCCGACTGGACGAACTTGGCGAAGGCGTTGCGGCCCTCGCGGATGAACGGCTCGCTCTCGTCGCCGACGACCACGCGGTGTCGCGGCGTGTCGAACGCATCGAGGAGCCGGGTCCCGCCGGCAAGCCCGAGTCGAAAGCGGCCGTCGGCACCGTACGTGGCGATGCGGCCGTCCGTGGCATGGACCTGTCGCGGACGGCCGGAGCTGGTGTGTGTTACGTCGAGGGCGTCAGGGCCTGCGAACAGCGCCGTCCCGCCGCCACCGCCGAACTGGTAGTCGGCCGCACGCCGGAGCCCCCGGAACTCGTCGTCACTCATTGCTCGTGTTCGATGCCGGGTCATAAACCGCCTTTCGGTTCTGTCTGCCCCACTATCCGGCGCAGTTCGAAATGAGATGTGTGCCCGACCGTGGCTGCCCGGACCACGGCCGGCAAAATCGTGTGGCAATGAGAATGCCACTCCCCCCGATCCGTTCCGAATCAACGGTCCAGCCCGACGGGTGACGGCCCCGAACCGGAATGCCATTGGTTCGCTCCGTCAGTCGCCCCGGCCCGAGTACACGGGGCGCGTGCCTCTGTATCCAATCCGTGGTCGGAGGACCGACTACGATGCCTGGAACTGCAGTGGGTCTCCGTCTCGCGCCTGGCTCGTGACGAGCAGCCGCGAGGTGTCTCGACTATCCTCAGCGCGTGGCAACATACCGTCTCTGTGACCCAACTGGTTGGGGGCACTACAAGGGGATGTGTTTGCTGCTTCAGTCATGAAGGTGGGCCGAAATTATCATGCTAGAGCGGCGGCGATATCGCAGAAAAATGTGCATTGCTGCCTTGTGCCATACTTTCCTCCGTCGGTTTTGGGGAAATTTATACCGGATGACTTCTTAGAAACGGGTGATATGGCTACTGACACGCGAAAAGTGATGCTGGGTGCTGCACTGCTGGTGATCAGCACTGTGCTCATCCTTGGTACAGGGGCAATCGACATCGGCATCCCGGCCGCCGCCGGAGCGCTTGCTGCACTGGGACTGGCCGCCGGTGCCCTCCTCGTTGGAACGTCAGAAGACGGTCGCCCGGTCTAACCGCCGATTTTTTCGATAACAACCCAAACACCGTAGCTGTGAGTCTGTCGAGCCACGGGAAGCCGCGGGAGGGCATGTCGCTCGTGGGTGAACCAGCAGTGGTCACAGCGGCAGCCCACATGCTGGCGTAGCTATAGCAGGAACCTGTCGGAATCGGCGCTCATGTCGATAAACCCATCAACGGCCGCTTTGAGGTCTTCGGAGGACGACTCCTCGAAGCCCATCGCTTCGACGCGACAGCCTTCGTGGCGGAGATACCGACAGACACGGGCGAAGTCCCCGTCACCGGTGCAGAGCACTACCGTATCGACGTGGTTCGCCAGCGAGACCGCGTCGAGGCTCATTCCGACATCCCAGTCCGCCTTCTTCGACCCGTCCTGAAATGTCTTGATGTCCTTGATGCGCGTCTCGAAGCCAATGTCGACGAGCGCTTCGAAAAACGTCTCTTCTTCGGGCGAGTCTGCCCGGATGACGTAGGCGATAGCACGAGTCAGTTCGCGGCCGTCAACGGCCTCTTCCAGTAGTGCCTCGTAGTCGATGTTCCGCGAGTAAAGACTCCGGGCAGTGTGGTAGAGGTTTTGCGCGTCGGCCAGTACGGCCACGCGCTGTCCCGGCTGGGAAACTGTCATATCAGGTATTGGCTATCGGCCCGAATATGCTTTCGGGATACAAACGTGAAACAGCGGCGCATTTATGCCCCAACTACCCAGTTGTTGTAGATTCAGCAGTTATACTCGCGGCCCGAATGTATCAATCTACGGACCGGATATACGGTAGTGCAGCCGAACGATTTATTGGGTCAACCGTCTGTCAGTACGTATGGTGACAATTCAACGAATGGTATTTCGTGAGCCAGAGGGGCGGCAGCAGGGTCTCCTCTTCTCACTCTTCTCACTCATCTGCATCCTTGGGTGGGTGTATTTCGGGATTGTACTCGACGGCCCTCACAATATGCTTTTTTTAGGCATCGCGTTCGGACTCTCTGGATTCGCTGAGTTCCTGCCCCCGGACCGACGGCGTGCAGCGGGCGCGCTGCGAACCCTCGGTCTCGGCACCCTCGTTCTCTTCGTGATTCTCCTCGTCTCTGTTCCAGAATCAATCTGGGGTTGAACGCGAGTAATCGGGTTTCAGTAAGATACCTGCCCACTGACCGGTTGTTTCAGACAACAGTGAGATAACTAAACCGTAGTCGCTCCGTCAACGCCCCGATAGCACTTTAGCTGGACCGTGAACGGCGGCAGCGAGAACACAAAAGCTAAGTCGGTCACACGCAGTTACTCGACCATGCGACAACGCCTTCAGTCCGGAACCGCCTCATGGCTCCCCGGTGAGGGCGTCGTCCGCGCAAAGCGCAAGCCAACGTTTTAGTGACTCGTGGCGGACGTGGCGACTCCGTCTCGGGTCAGGTCGTTTGACAACCAACAGCCGGCCGTCTCGGTCGGCCGTCGCACCGTTTCCGACCGGAGAACCGAACCCACAGCGACACTCGACACACAGCAATGACAGCTATCGACTTCCGCGGCGTGTTCCCGGCGATGTGCACGCCGTTTCACCAGGACGGCAGTATTGACTTCGAAACACTCAGAGAGGACGCTCAGCGGCTCGAATCCGCTGGTGTCGACGGCCTCGTTCCTGTCGGCTCGACCGGCGAGTCGGCGACGCTCTCACACGACGAACACATTGAGGTCGTCGAGGCGGTCATCGACGCCGTCGACGACGTGCCAGTCATCGCCGGCTCGGGCTCGAACAACACCAAGGAAGCGCTGGAGCTATCCCGGCGCTCCGCTGAAGCCGGTGCTGATGCTCTGTTGCTTATCTCGCCGTACTACAACAAGCCCGAACAGCAGGGGTTCATCGACCACTACACGACGCTGGCCGACGCCGTCGACTTGCCACAGATCGTCTACAACGTCCCCTCGCGGACGGGCCAGAATATCGAACCCGAGACGGCGGTCGAGCTCGCGTCGCATCCGAACATCCGGGCGTACAAGGCCGCGAGCGGCGACATGAACCAGATTTCAGAGATCATCGAGCGCACCCGGGACGAGGACTTCGCGGTGCTGTCCGGTGACGACGGGATGACGCTGCCGATGCTGTCGGTCGGCGGCACCGGCTGTATCTCCGTCTCGGCCAACATCGAACCGGAGCGCACCTGCGCGATGGTCGGCGCAGCGCTGTCTGGCGACTTCGAGCGCGCCCGCCAGATCCACCACGAACTCGGTCCGCTGTTCCGCGCGATGTTCGTCGAGACCAACCCCATTCCGGTCAAGGAGGCCATGCGGATCCGGGGCTACGGCCCGGCACATCTCCGCTCGCCGCTGACTCGCCTCTCGGACGAACACCTCGACCACCTGCGTGACGTACTCGCCACGCTCGAAACCGAGGATCTCGAAGACGAGTACGCGGAGGCCGAGCGATGACGCGGGTGGCGGTCAACGGCGTCACCGGCCAGATGGGTGGCGCTGTCATCGAGGCCGCCACCGACAGCGAGGTCGTGGTCGGCTTCGCCACCAGCGAGACGGATGCCGTCGAGGGCGTCCCGGTCGTCGACCCGGCCGACGCCGCCACAGCGCTCCGGGAGTACGACGTGGACGTTGTCGTCGACTTCGCCGTCCCCGAGGGCGCGCTGACCGTCGCCGAGGCCTGCGCCGAAACAGGCGTGCCGATGGTCGTCGGGACCACCGGCTTCGACGAGGACGGACTGGCTCGCCTGCAAGACGCAAGCGAGGTGATTCCGCTGCTGAAGGCGACCAATTTCTCGCAGGGGATTCAGGTCCTCCAGCGCCTCGTCAGCGAGGCTGTCGACACGCTCGAGGACTACGACCTCGAACTCATGGAGACCCACCACAACCGTAAGGTCGACGCCCCGTCGGGAACAGCCACCAGTATCCTCGACGTGATTCAGGAAGAGCGCGACGTTGAGCCGGTGTACGGCCGGGAGGGACACGCCCCGCGCGAGGCGGACGAAATCGGCGTGTTCGCCCGCCGTGCCGGCGATGTCCGCGGCGAGCACGAACTCGTGTTGGCCGGTAACGACGAAGTCCTCTCGCTCTCGCATCGGGCCGAAGACCGCGGCGTGTTCGCCGCCGGCGCACTCGATGCGGCGGCGTGGCTCGTCGGCCGTGATGCCGGCTGGTACGCCTTCGGCGACGTTGTAGACGCGTAATACGGGCTACGCTGCACAGTACATATCTAATTATATGGACTAGTACACTGCGATAAATATTAGAAGCATACTTATATGTAGGTCTGTGCGACAATTTCGCATGGCTACGAACCAATCCGTTCGACTCCCCGCGTCTGACTGTCCCCGATGTGCAACCTCGTTCGAAGTAACGGCTCTGCGAATCAGTATGTGCCCGGAGTGCGGCTACATTCCCGGCCACGGGGCCGACTGAAGCGGGATTAGCTCGCGCCGAGGTCCTGGTACCTGGCCGCGAACCGGTTCGGTTGCACTGCTCGCGGTCGACCGCATCGAAACAGAACTGCGAACAGGACGATTACGTGTCGGCGGGCGGCGATACGAGGGTTACAGCTGTTCGAACGTCCACTTCTGGTTGTCACCACCGACGTAGCTGTACTGCTGAACGTTCGCGCCGTCAGACGTTGCGCCTGCCTCGACATCCAGCGCCTTTCCGCTGTGGCGTGCCAGCAGTCGGTAGGTGCCGTCGGCGTTCTCCGTGATGGCCCACTGCTGATTCTCGCCGCCGCTGTACTCGTACTGGTGGACGTTCGCGCCATCGCCGGTCGCAGCCGCCTCGACGTCCAGCGCCTTCCCGCTGTGGACGGCTTCCAGTTTGTAGTAGCCGGTGCCGAGGTCAGTGACGACCCACTGCTGATTCTCACCGCCGCTGTACTCGTACTGGTGGACGTTCGTGCCGTCACTGGTCGAAGCGAACTCGACATCCAGCGCTTTCCCGCTGTTCTCGTTCCGGAGGACGTACGCTTCACCGGAGACGATGTCGTTCGTGTCACTGCCGTCGGACGGGACGATTCGCATCGCGGTCCCGCCGCTTGCGCCCATCGAGAGGGTCACGCTTTCACCTGCGGTCACGTCGTAGTCGCTGATGACGACCGCTGTCGGGTTGTTGTCAACACCAGCCTCGGCAGCGTCGGCGTACTCGGTGACAGTCCAGCCGTCAGTCTGACTCGACAGGAAATCGAGTGAGACGGTTACGTCGCGGGCAGTTCCGTCGGTCATCGCGCCGAGATACCACTCGCTGCCGCTGCGCTTGGCCGTGACAACGTAGTCCCCGACCTGGCCGTCGACAGCGACCGTCTCGTCCCAGCTCACGGGGACGGTCTCGATGAAGTCGAACTCCGGTTCGGTGTCGTAGTTCTCGGCGGCGGCGACGCTGTCGGTGAAGTCGGTGTAGGCAGCCGGGAACGGTGCGCCGGCACCCTGCTCGGTGACGCCGACGGTGTTGAGGTTGAAGCCACCGACATCGTTCGGCCCGAGTTTGATAGCGAGCCTGTTCGTGCCCGCGTCGAGTTGGACCGAGACTGTGTGGATGTCCCAGGTGTCCCAGTACGCGGTGAACGACGGCGTAAGTGTCTGCTCTGTGCTGTTGACGACGAGGGTTGCTTCGGGACTCCCGTTGTTTTGAACCGCTGTCGAATTGTCTTCCTGGTCGGCGGCATAGCGCAAGTGGAGGTCGTAGGTTCCGGCACTGGGGACATCTGTGACGGTGAAACGCACCGTCGCGCCCTCTGGCTCGCGGTTCGGATCGACTGGAACGTAGTGCGCGCCGAAGGCATTGCGCCAGCGGTCGGCAGTAATCATGCCGTTCAGTGTCCCTGATTGGGCCTGGACGAACTCACCGACTCCGAACGACTCGTCGATATATGCCTCCATCCGGTCGGCGGCCATCTGGATGCCGCCCAGATAGTTCGGGTACATCGCGAGCTGTTTGGCGCGCGTGGTCTGAATCTGGTCGCCTTCGCTGTCGTTGAACGTGATGTCGAAGATGCCGGGCTGGTAGCTCGTCGGACCGGCCAGCATCCGGGTAAAGGGGAGAAGGACGTGGTGGTCCCGACCGACGTTCGCACCCAGCGAGTCGAACCCGTCGTACTCCTGCGCCTTGACGACTTCGCGGGCCGCGACGTTCGGGTAGGTCCGGAGTTCCCCGGTTGGCTTGATGCCCTCGTGAATCTCCAGCATTTGCCGGTTCGCGGCGGCCTGCTGGATGACAAAGCGATGGTGGTTGACCGCAGTCTGACAGTGCTGGTTGTGCGACGGGGTCGAGCCGTCGCCATCGAAGCCCAGTCCGGGGTCCGAGACGTAGCCGTTCTTGATAGACCGGATGCCGGCGTTCTCGTAGCCCGAGAAGATGTTGTCGGTGTTGATTTCGTCCTCGTAAGTGACGATGTTTCCGGCCGTCTCGTTGTGCATCGTCATCTCGACGGGGTTCGAGCGGCTTGCACCGTAGTCGGTGACCTCCTGAACGTCGAAATCCGGATAGGATTCGTCGACGGCCATCTCCAGCCCGGTACCGTCCCCGGGGTAGGTGTCCCACCCCTGATTCCACCCTTCGGCGAGCACACTGTCGATGCCGTGCTCGTCGGCGAACTTCATGTACCGCTTCATCCGCTCGGTCCGCGCTCCGTGGACGTATTCGGCGGGGTTGTTGCCGTTGCTCTCGATTTCACTGTCGCTTTTGTACTCCCAGTTGGCGCTGCCTGCGATCATGGTCCACCAGATACCGGTGTACTTCCGGCCACTTTCCAGCCAACTGGTGTCGGCTGTACCGTCCGAATTCGTCGGGAACACGCTCTCATCCAGCGGGTCAGCGAGCAGTGGCACCAGCTGTGATTCGACGAGATCGCCGGGCGAGGTCCCGATCTGGACAGTCCGCCAGGGCGTGACGTGCGGTGCCGACGCCGACACCTTGTTTCCGTCCGGGAGCGGGGCCAGGTCGACGGCCATCTCCTTGCTCCCGCTGTCGGACTGGGAGGCGAGTGCCATCGACGCGTAGTCGTCGAGGTTCGACTCGTGAACGCTGAGATACGTCCCGTCGCCGGCCGCCATCGTCAGCGGGGTGTGTGCACCGGCTCGAACGACGTTGTCGTTGGGACGGATCGTCTTATTCCCGGCCGGAATGTCGCTGAGCGAGCTTTCGGTGTACTCCTGCTCAAAGCGGGGATTGACGTACTCGTTCTCGATCCACCACGCGGTGTAATCGCCGCTGAAATTGAACTCCGTCGTCTCGCTGCTGATGGTGAAGTCGCCGAAGTCGTCGTCGAACGCGACGCGGAAGCCGAGGCCGTCGTTGAACACACGCACTTCGATGTTCGCCGACCGGCCGGGGCTCGCCGTTTCTTCCAGGCCGACCCGGAGATAGCTGTACTCCTCGGAGACTGTCGCGAAATCACCCCATTCCGGCTCCCACGTCTCTGTGGTGGTTCCGCTCTCGCTTCCCGTGACAGTGATGTCCGGTCCAGACCCGCTGACGGCTGTGCCAAAGGCCGCCTGGTCCGCGAACTCGAACCCGATCGGGGACGGAGCGATGTACGTCGTCCCGCCGAACGCAACCTCGTACTGCGGGACGCCCGAGGAGACATCGATAGTCACCGTAATAGTGCTATCTGGAGATGTCACCTGCTGGGTATCGGAAGCGTCACCAGCGGTTACCTGCGCTGCCACCGCATCGGGGACCTCCTTGGAGTACGCTGCGGCTGCCACCAGCCCTGAAAGACCGCTGAGGAAGTCACGCCGATTCACCGAACGATCGTGCCAATCGTCGTCAGTCATCCGGGTTGTAAATTTACAATAATCTTAATAAACTTTTTTCCAGGTCAGCTGACAGTCGTGCATCCTGGCGGTTATGTTACATTAAAACCATTTTCCGACCCCGGCAGTACTGTGCAGAAGCGGTCGCCCCGAGTCGAAACCCCGACAAGTAATACCATCCGAGAAATAGTGACTCTCATGAGCCTCAAAGCCGATATCGACGACCTCTGGCAACGGAAACAGGACGGCCTCTCAGCGGCCGACGCGACCGACGACCACCTCGCCATCCTCGACGAGTTCCTCGCGGCCCTGGAAGCCGGCGAGGTCCGCGCCGCGGAGAAGTCCGGCGGCGAGTGGGAAGCAAACGCCTGGGTCAAGCAGGGTATTCTGCTGAACTTCGGCCTCCGCGAGACGGTGGCCCGCGAGTACGGCGGCGTCGACTACCACGACGTACTGCCGCTGCGCGAGACCGCGGACCTCGGCGAGCGCGGGACCCGCAACACGCCGGACGGGACCGCCATCCGCCGGGGCGCGTACCTCGGCGAGGACTGCATCATGATGTCGCCCTCCTTCGTCAACATCGGGGCCTACGTCGGCGACGGCACGCTCGTCGACTCCTGTGACACCGTCGGTTCCTGCGCCCAGATCGGCGAGAACGTCAAGCTCGGCGCAAACACGCTCATCGGCGGCGTCCTCGAACCGGTCGAGAACGCGCCGGTCATCGTCGAGGACGAAGTATCGCTGGGTGCTGGCTGTCGCGTCACCAGCGGCTTTGTCGTCGGTGAGGGCTCGATTGTCGGCGAGAACACGCTTCTGACACCGCGGATTCCGGTGTACGACCTCGTCGAGGGCGAGGTGCTGTACGGCGAACTCCCGCCGGAGCGGCGCGCATTCCAGCGGTTCGTCGACTCCTCCGTCGGCGAGAACGACCTCATCCCCGGGGGCGCGTACAAGCCCGCTGTCGTGGCGACTGACGTGGAGGAGGAGACGCTGGAAGCGACGGAGCGAGAGGACGCGCTTCGGGAGTAGCGAGGCGCGCGAACGCAGTGAGCGAGCCTCGACGGAACGGTGAGCGAAGCGAACCGTGGAGTA
The DNA here is from genome assembly GCF_003665985.1 of Haloarcula sp. Atlit-47R. NCBI lineage: Archaea > Methanobacteriati > Methanobacteriota > Halobacteria > Halobacteriales > Haloarculaceae > Haloarcula > Haloarcula sp. Atlit-47R. The sequence continues at coordinate 235,254 of NZ_QPLQ01000002.1, forward strand.
ACGGGATGAACGGCGAAGCCGTGAGGCGCGACCGTCGGGAGCGGTTCTCGGTAGACGACGGGCGACCATCGTGAGCCGTGACGTGCCGTATCTGGGTGAGGGTGGGTACCCTCACCGGGCGTGCTGCTGTGGCCATGCGAACAAGCACCGGTTACCGCGGCGTGAACAATCGCCTGTATATTTGGTACCATATTACAAACTTTGTCGCATGAGCCAGGGACACACCGTCTCTCGCGTCTCGGCGGTGGCGAGGTACAGATGGGTCGCTGGCAGTGCAAGCGGGCTGGTCGCCGGCGTCGGCATGGGGTCGTGTTCCACGCGGGGCGAACCTCATGCCGTTCGTCGGGGCGCTGTACGGCTGGCCGACCGTCGTCGGCGGGTGGGTCGTCCACCTGCTGCACAGCGTCTTCGCGGGCCTGTTGTTCGCGTTCGTCGTCTCCCGGCCGGTGTTTCACGGCCAGATTGCATCCGTCGGTGAGAGCGTCGCGGCCGGCGTCGTCTTCGCCGCCGCCATCGGCCTGCTCTCGACGGGACTCCTGCTTCCGGTGTCGATGAGCGCGCTGGGGATCCAGTCGTTTACCGAGCCGCTGGTCCCGCTGCCGGGCCTGCTCGGGAACTTCCTCGTCGTGGCGTCGCCCATCTCGTGTACGGCCTGCTGCTCGGCTAGACCTACACCGCGGTCAGGGCGCGCGACGACCCGGAGCGCGTGGCGAGCGGGGCCTGACAGTGGCCGACGTGCCGTCGGCCGACGGGCACGAAGCCGGCGCGTCGCCGCTTTCGTCGCCGCTGGCCGGCGTCGTTGGGTCTCGAAACGGAACCCTTGTTAGCCGCCGACACCGTTGTTTCCTCAATGACCCACGACTCGCCGCCAGTCCGCCGTCTCGCGGACTGGGACCACGAGCGCCTGGAGGTAGTCGCCGCCGAGTACGGCACGCCGCTGTACGTCGTCGACCTCGACCGGGTCGCAGCAAACTACAAGCGGTTCGCTGCGGCGTTTCCCGACGCCCACGTAATGTACGCCGCGAAGGCCCACACTGGGCAGGCCGTCCTCTCGAAACTGCTCGAAGCCGGGGCCGACATCGAGTGTGCCGCCTGGGGCGAACTCCAGCGGGCCATCGACGCCGGCGCGGACCCGAATACGCTCCAGTACACGGCTGTCAACCCGCCGGATCGCGACCTCGACCGTGCCGTCGAGCTGGCCACCGAGAATCCCGGGCTGACGATTACAGGAGGTGCGCGGGACACCTTCGACCGCCTCGAAGAGCGGGGCTACGACGGACGGGTCGCCATCCGCATCAACCCCGGCATCGGCACGGGCCACCACGAGAAGGTCGCTACCGGCAAGGACGCGAAGTTCGGCATCCCCTACGACGAGGTCCCCGAGGTCGCCGCGGACGTACGCGAACGGTTCGATCTCGTCGGTCTGCATGCCCACGCCGGCAGCGGCGTCCTCCACGACGACCTAGACGACCACTGCCGGGCCATCGGGAAGGTCGCAGACATGGGTCGGGAGGTCATCGCCGACGGCGCGGCGCTAGACTTTGTCGACTTCGGCGGCGGCTTCGGCGTCCCGTACCGCGAGACGACCGAGCCGCTGGACATGGACGTGGTCGGCGAGAAGGTCCGCGAGGCCGTCGGCGATCTCGACGCGCAGGTCAAACTCGAACCCGGCCGCTACGTCGTCGCCGACGCCGAACTGATTCTGACCGAGGTCAACACGATCAAGGAGACGCCCGCGGCGACGGTCGTCGGCGTCGACGCCTCGCTGGCGACGCTCATCCGGCCGGCGATGTTCGGCTCCTACCACCCGATCCGGAACGTCACCGCGCCGGACCGCGAGGCCGAACCGGTGTCCGTGGGCGGCCCCTGCTGTACGAGCGCCGACGTGTTCTGCACTGACCGGCCCGTCGCCCGACCCGAGCGGACCGACCTGCTGGCAATCGGCAACGCCGGCGCATACGGTTACGAACTGGCGAACCAGTTCCACTCCCAGCCCCGGCCAGCGGAGGTCGGCTTCGAGGGCGGCGAGACGCGAGTTGTCAGGAAGCGCGAGACACTGGCGGACGTGACCCGCATGGAACAGTAATGTCGTTCGACATCCCCTCGTTCCACCGGCGGGCCGTCGAAACGCCCTCCCACGAGCGCGTCGACGAGATGCGCTCGCTGCTGGTCGACACGCTGGAAGACGCCGGCGAGTACCCGGAGATAGACGACCTCGGCAACGTCATCGCCTCGCGAGGCGATCCCGACGGGACCCACATCCTCCTCAACACGCACATCGACACCGTGCCGCCGCATCTGCCCTACGAGCGGCGGACGGAGCCGCCGGGGCCGGGCGAAGCCGTCGACGGCACCGGCGGCGACGGTGACGGCGACATCGTCTGTGGCCGCGGGGCCTGTGACGCGAAAGGGCCACTCACGGCCCTGTTGGACGGGTTTCTCACCGTCACGCCCGACGACGGCCGGGTCACGCTGGCGGTTTCGACAGACGAGGAGACCACCCAGACCGGCGGGGCACACCTCGCCGAGACCGTCGACGCCGACGGCTACATCGTCGGCGAGCCGACCGGGCTCGACGTGTGTACGGCCGCCCGCGGGCAGTTCGAGGGGACCGTCACTATCCACGGTGAGAGCGCCCACGCCGCCGACCCCGGCAGCGGGCAGAACGCGATTCGGGCCGCCGCGCCGGTTCTGCAGGCGATGGAGGCATACGATGAAAAGAAAGGGCCAGGTGAACACGAGACGCTCGGCCACCCCATCCTCACGGCGTCGATGATAGAGGGCGGCGAGGCGACCAATCAGGTCCCGGCCGAATGTACCATCACATTCGACCGGCGCAGCGTCCCGCCGGAGACGAGCGAGACCTTCTGTGGCGACCTGCAGGCCCACCTCGAACAGTGGCTTCCGGAGTCCATGGGCCTCACCGTGGACCTCATCCGCCCGGACACGCCGTTCCCCGAGGCGTTTGCGACCGACACCGATGCGGAACTGGTCCGCACACTACAGGACGCCAGCGGCGGCGCAGTTCGGCAGTTCGGGGCCGCGACGGAGGCCTCGTACTTCGCCGAACACGGCCCGACCGTGGTGTTCGGCCCCGGCGACCTGGGCGACGAACTGGGTGCTGTCGCTCACTCGAAACGCGAGTACGTCCGCCTCTCCGATGTGCGAACTGCCGCACGAACCGTGCGGGAGACGGTCGAACGACTTGTCTGAGGCGGCAAATTAGGACCTACGCCGACCGTCGCTGGACGAGGTCAGGGAGCGCTGTCGTCGCGTCTTCGTCTGTCACGCTATCGAACTCTTCGTAGTAGTCTGAAGTAGCCTGAAACGCTGTCGGTTTCAGCGGGACGATGACGTCGTCCGTCCACCGCTGGACCTCCTCAAGCACGTCCGGCGGCGCGACAGGGGCAGCGGCGATAACCTCGTTCGCACCTCCTTTCCGGAGACGCTGGATTGCGACGCGCATCGCCGCACCCGTCGGAATCCCGTCATCGACCAACAACACCCGTTTGCCGGCCACGTCAAGCGGCCCCCACGTCTCGCCGTAGTCGACCGCTCGTGACTCGACAGTGTCGCTCGCGTGAATCTTCGCCTCCTGAATGTACTCCCAGTTCACGTCCAGAAACCGCATCATCGGGCTGTTGATCCACGAGAAGCCACCCGGCGCAACGGCCCCGATAGTCAGTTCTGGATGGTTTGGGGCCCGTATGCGCTGTATTACAATGACGTCCATCGGGAGCCCAGTTTCGTCAGCGACCACGGTGCCGACAGGGACACCGTCCGGTGCGAGCGTGACGACGATATCGGCGACGGCATCCCGCCGGCGCAGCGCAGCCACGAGCTGTTGCGCCGCATCCGAGCGGTCTGTGAACATACCCCATCATATGGAGTCGTACATCCTAATCATTCCGGTCAGTGGTCACCGTGACTGGCGGGTGAGCAGTCAGTGGCGTTCTCGGGCTCAGTCCTGCGGTGCCGGCTGGTCTGACTCCGGCCCAAGGTCTAGCGTCTCATCGACCTGTGTGTACGTCAGGACGAGTCCAACGAACGCGAGCGCGGCCCCGGCGGTGAAGGGCGTGCTGAACGAGCCGACGTTGTACAGCAGGCCCGACGCCAGCGGCCCGATAGCGACGCCGAGGCCGAACGCCATCGTCAGGACCGACAGCGTCGTTCCGGACCCGCGTGCGCCGGCCAGATCACCGGCAAGGGCAAGGGACGGAGCGAACACGAGCGCGACGGCGATGCCCTGAACGAACCGCGCCAGGAGCATGCTCCACGGTCCTGTCACGACACCCTGTGCAAACACCGACGGAACAAGGATGACGAACCCGGCGACGATGAACGGTCGCCGACCGAACCGGTCGCTCGCTCGGCCGATGGGGACCTGAAAGACGACGTTCGCGATGACGACGGCAGCAAACTGGACGCTGAAGAACAGCGTCGACTCGTCCAGTCGCATCCGAATCGGGCCTTCGAGGGTGGCAAACAGCGCGATAGTGGATGCCATCATGAACGTGCCGACGCCGAGGACGAACACCGAATCCAGCCCCTCGCCTTCCCGGTCGAAGACGGCTATCGAGAGGTCCTTGCCCGCGTCGGCCTCGAACGGCGGGTCCCGAATCAGCGCCCAGACGAGGGCAAAGCTCACAACAGCGCCCAGTACGGCGATAGCGAAGGCGGCGGTGAAGCCAGATACCGCAGTGCCGGCGATTCGGTAGGTCACCACGTCGTTCGCCGCGAGTCCGCCGGTGATGACGACACCGGCGATAATCGGTCCGAAGCCAAAGCCGATGAGCCGAAAAGTGTTGAACACGCCGAAGTTCCCGCCGCGCTCGGCGTCACTCGCCGCGTAGTCGTTGACCAGTGCGACCGTCGCCGGAATCGTAAAGGCTGCACCGAGGCCCTGGAACGCCCGCGCGGCAAGCACCGTCCAGTACGAGGAGAGGAACGGGTAGGCCGCGCTACCGATGGCGAACAGCACCAGTCCGGTGAGGACGAACACCCGGCGCTTGCCGGTTCGGTCCGAGAGCCGCCCGGTGACGGGCTGGCCGAAGCTATTCAGCAGGCCAAACAGAGACAACACCAGCCCGATGAGCGTCTCTGTCTGGAGCGTGAATCCGAATATCTGCTGGCCGGCAATGCCGGCGAGAGACACTTGACCACTGGCGATGTACAGGGGGAGGACGATGATGAGAAACGAGTTGCCGAGCGCGTCTGCCATCCGGGCGAACGCCAGCGTCAGGACCCGCGTGCCAGTGCCGAGAACCATCTATCACTGACGAAGGCGGCCACACTCGTGATAGTTGCGTTCGCCGCGATGGGACGTGACAACATGAAAACGGCGGCAGAGTAGCGATTCTCAGCTGTCGTCGGCCTGCTGCTCCGCGATGCCAGTGTAGTCGGTCGGCGTCAGCGCTTCCAGTTCCGCCCGCACGTCGTCGCTCACGTCGAGGTCCGCGAACATGTCGTGGAAGTCCTCGATGGTAACCTCCCGGCCCCGTGTTGCCTTTTTGACCTGCTCGTAGGCGTCGGCGTACCCCTCGCGCCGGAGGATCGTCTGGACAGCCTCGCCGATGATTTCCGGCGTGGCCGCGAGGTCGTCGGCCATCACCTGCTCGTTGGGGACGACCTTCGCCAGCCCGTTCTGGCACTTACTGTAGCCGATGAGACAGTGGGCGAAGGCGGCCCCGATGTTGCGCTTGACCGTCGAGTCCGAGAGGTCCCGCTGGAGCCGGGAGTTCGTGACGTAGTCCCCGAGGAACACGAGATCGGAGTTCGCCTTCGAGAGATTCCCCTCGCTGTTCTCGAAGTCGATGGGATTGACCTTGTGGGGCATCGTCGAGGACCCCGTTTCGCCCTCGACGGCCTCCTGCCCGAGGTAGCGGTCCGAGACGTACAGCCACACGTCGAGGTCGAGGTCCAGCAGGACGTTGTTCGCGCCACGGAGGGTGTCGAACAGGACCGCGAGGTCGTCACAGGGGTTGACCTGCGTCGTCAGCGGCTCGTGTTCCAGGCCGAGGTCGGCGACGAAGTCCTCGGCGAACGCCGGCCAGTCCACGTCGGGGTAGGCGGCGACGTGGGCCGCGTAGGTCCCCGACGCGCCAGCCAGTTTCCCGGAAAGACCCTCTGCAGCGCGTTCGACGCGGGTGATAGCCCGCCCCAGTCGGGAGGCGTAGACAGCCATCTCCTTGCCGAAGGTCGTCGGCGTCGCGGGCTGGCCGTGCGTGCGGGCCAGCATCGGCACGTCGGCGTAGGTGTGGGCCATCTCCACGAGCGCGTCCCGAATCTCGCGGAGTTCCGGGACGAGCACGTCCTCGGCGGCGGGCTTGACGAGCAGCCGCTGGGCGAGGTTGTTCACGTCCTCGCTGGTCAGCCCGAAGTGAATCCAGTTGTCGGCGTCCAGCCCCTCTGGCATGCCCAGCCGGATGAAGTACTCGATGGCCTTCACGTCGTGGTTGGTCGCCGCGTACTCGCCGTACCCTTCCGTCTCCAGTTGCTTGACGACGGCGGCGTCCTCGTCGTCGAACTCCTCGTACAGCGCCCGGAGCGTCGCGCGCTGGTCGTCGTCGATGGAAAGCGGCGTGGCGTCGAGGTCCGCGAGCGCGATGAGATACTCGACTTCGACTTCCACGCGGGCGGACATCAGCGCCCGCTCGCTGGCGTACGGGACGAGCGGTTCGGTGTAGCGGGCGTATCGGCCGTCGAGCGGCGAGACGGCGGCCAGTGGCCCTCTGTCGGTCATACCCGAGTGTGCGCGGGAGGCGCGAAAAAGCGTGTCGTTCTCCTGCAACCGTGACGCGCTGCGGCAGCGACGCGTGACGGCGAAAAAGAGAGAGTCGGGGTTCGGGTGAGGGGGCAGTCGCGCCGTCAGTTGCTGAACTCGTTACAGACCGGGATACCGACCGTGTTGTAGTCGCTCATCGCGGCCAGCTCGTCGGGCACCTGATGGATATCCACCGTGTCCTCGACCAGCGCGGTCGGGTCGAGTTTGCTCGATTCGACCATATCGAGCATTTCGCTGTACCGCGACGGCTGGAGGCCGAGCGACCCTTTGAAGTCGATTTCTTTGGCGACGAACTCGTCGGTCGGGAGCGGCACCATCCCCTCCTCCTCGCTGGTAGTGAGTCCGATCTGGACGTGCGTACCGCCTTTCCGGAGCGAGTTCACCGCGTTCTGACACGTCGTTGCAATACCGAGGGCATCTGCGGATACGTCGGCCCCGCCGTCAGTGATATCTCTGACCTCTTTCGCGGGGTCATCGACCTCCTGTGCGTTGACAGTGGCGACAGCGCCGAGGTCTTCCGCGCGCTCCAGTTTCTCGTCCATCAGGTCCACCCCGATGACGTTGCCGCCGAGGGCGTTCGCGATGTGAACCGCCGAGAGCCCGATGCCGCCGCAGCCGTGGATAACCACGTCGTCGCCGGCACTGACCGGTGCGCGGTGGGCCATCGCGTGGAACGAGGTCATGAACCGACAGCCCATCCCGGCGGCCGACTCGGCGTCGATACCGTCCGGGAGCGGAACGGCGTTGAGGTCGGCGTTGGGAATGTGGACCTCCTCGGCGAATGCGCCGGGGGCCTGATTCATGAATCCGAGACCGATGTGGTTCTCACAGATGTTTTCGCGTCCGTTCCGACAGAGGTCACAGCTCCCGCAGGCGAAGTTGAACGGGATCGCGACCTCCTGTCCTTCCTCGATGTTTTCGACGTTCTCGCCGACAGAGACGATTCGGCCTGTCGGCTCGTGACCGAGGACGTGTGGCGGGTCAGGCCGGTAGCCGAACCAGTCCCAGTCCCCCTGCCAGCAGTGCCAGTCGGACCGACAGATACCACAGCCGATGACCTCTGCGACAGCGCCGTCCGGCTCCGGCTCGGGGCGGTCGACGTCCTGTACTGTTAGCGGCTCCTGAAACTCTTCTAGTAGTACTGCCTGCATTACAGTATTAACATTGGGTATCTTACTAATGAACATTATGGTTTTAAACTACATAACTAACGTGCGACGGAGCTACTGAAGCGCCAGTTTTGAGGAATATAGTGCTCTATAAATAAGTCTAATTTCCGTTTACTTCTACGCATACAACGGCCAGCTCCGATACAACGTGTCAGGAGTTTCGACGGTCGCTCACGCCGAAATACCTTCGAGAGAGTGAGGACCTGGTCCCACTAGCGGGTAAGCTTCAACTCAGCCAGCCGTAGTCGCCATCGGCATCGCCAAAGCGGCCGTCCGGCGGATCGAAGCGGTAGAGGTCCTGTCCGAGTGCGACCCACGCGAGGCCGTATGCAGTTGCCGTCGCAGGCTGGACCTCGAATCCGAGGAACGCGATAGTCCCGAGGCCCAGCGCCACGCCAAGCCACGGCGGCTGAATCCGCGTCCTGACGAGACCGGCGGCGACCAGCAGTGACCCGCTGACCAGCACGAGCACGCCGATCCCGATGATTGCCTCGCCGTCGCCGGAGAGGAGACGGACCAGCTGCCCGGCCGCGAAGACGAGACCGCCGAGGCCGCCGGCCCACGCGCCGACGGTCCCGGGTCGTTTCATCCGTGCACCGTAGAAGTCCTCGATGGCATAGTGGCCGGCCACGACGCCGAGTGCGGAGACGATGGTTCCAGCGATAATCGGCAGGCTCGTGGCTGTCTGGCCGGTCGCGGACAGCGCCGCGGCCCAGCCGATCCAGACGATACCGCCAACGGCAGCGACCGCGCCAGCGCGCTGACACCGAAGCTTCGCCATACGGGCGAGTTGGCGGCGGGCTACAAATGCGCACCGGACCGATAGACACCGACACCATGGACATAAATAGCGTGGCTCGGTCGCATACCACAATATTCCGAAGGGGGTTTCGCAACAACTTTGCACCGGCCGGTCCGTCGGTCGCACATGAAACTCGCCGGTATGGCCAGCAACCGCGGCCGGAACCTCATGAACATCGCGGACCGCGCCCCGGGTGGGGCGTCCTTCGCTGTCGTTCTGACGAACGACGCGGACGCGCCAGTACTGGAAGCAGCAGCCGAGCGCGGCATCCCAACCGAGGTCGTCGAGCGCGACGGTGACGAGTCGCGCCAGTCCCACGAAGAGCGCGTTCTCGACGCGCTCTCGGAGTACGACTTCGACCTCGTCACGCTGGACGGCTACATGCGCGTCCTCAGCGAGACGTTCCTGGACGAGACACCGACCGCGTTGAACATCCACCCGAGTCTCCTGCCGAACTTCACCGGAGCGAACGCACACGAACAGGTCCTTGACGCCGGTGTGAAGGTGACGGGCTGTACCGTCCACGTCCTCGACGAGAGCGTCGACGGCGGCCCCATCGTCACGCAGGAACCCATTCCCGTCTTCGAAGGTGACGACGAGGACAGCCTCAAAGAGCGCGTGCTCTACGAGGGTGAGTTCACCGCCTACCCCCGGGTCATCGAGTGGTTCGCGGAGGGCCGCGTCAGTATCGACTGGGACGAGGGCACGGTCTCAGTCGAGGGCGACGACGGCGGCGACTTCCCCGCCCGCCGCGTCGTCTCAGACGATCTCGCCGCGAGCCTGCGCTACGGGGAGAACCCACATCAGGACGCCGCGCTGTACACTGATACGACCGTCTCAGAAGCCAGCGTCGTCCACGCCGACCAGCTCAACGAGGGCGCGAAGGCGCTGTCGTACAACAACTACAACGACGCTGACGGTGCCTTGAACCTCATCAAGGAGTTCGAGGAGCCCGCCGCGGCGGTCATCAAGCACACCAACCCGGCCGGCTGTGCGACGGCTGACTCCGTGGCCGACGCCTACGCGAAGGCGCTGTCGACGGACCCAATGAGCGCTTTTGGAGGTATTGTCGCGCTGAACCGCGAATGCGATGCCGCCACCGCCGAGCAGATTATCGACTCCTTCAAGGAAGTCGTCGTCGCGCCCGGCTACACCGACGCCGCGCTAGACGTCCTCTTCGAGAAGGAGAATCTCCGGGTTCTTGACGTGAACGACAACTTCGAGGTTACGGACACGCTGACTGAGAAGCCCCTCGTCGGGGGTCGACTGGTCCAGGAGCGTGACACCCAGCACCTCTCGGCTGACGACCTCGAAGTCGTCACCGAGCGCGAGCCGACCGACGAGCAGATCGAGTCGATGCTGTTCGCCTGGCACACGCTCAAACACGTCAAATCGAACGGCATCCTCTTCGCCGACGGGACGGAGACGGTCGGCATCGGCATGGGGCAGGTCTCCCGTGTCGACGCCGTCCGACTCGCCGCGATGAAAGCCGACGAACACGCCGAAGGGAAAGACGCGGACGGAGCGGTGATGGCCTCCGACGCCTTCTTCCCCTTCCCTGACGGTATCGAAGAGGCCGCCGACGCCGGTATCGAGGCGGTTATCCAGCCCGGCGGCTCGAAGAACGACGAGAGCGTCATCGAGGCCGCGGACGAACGCGACATGGCGATGGTGTTCACCGGTCAGCGGTCGTTCAGACACGACTGACCAAGAGAAACGAGTGTCTGAACCTCAGTGACAAGTACTGCAAGGCTATCGGCGGCTCACGGCTGAGGGCGGACTTTTTATGATGTGTCGCCGGGCTGACTGTCGGCAACGAAAGAGGTTTCATACCGGCTATTGAACGGGCGACTGATGGCAGACAACGACGACAGGGAGGAGGCTGTCCGCGATGCCGTGGACGTCTCTCGAAGCGGTGCGCCGGCAGGTGGCAGCGTCATCCGTGACCGGTTCTCCGCCGACGAAATCTTCCAGCGTATCATCGTCGCGGCCGACGAGGAGGTGACGTCCGGAACCCGGGAGCTCTTTTTCAGCGGACTCGCCGGCGGCTTCGCTATCACAGTGACGTTCCTGCTGTACGCGTCGCTGTACGGCACGACCGGTGGCGACCCGATACTAAGTGCGCTGCTGTACCCACTCGGGTTCATATTTATTATTCTCGGGGATTACCAGCTGTACACCGAGAACACGCTCCCGCCGGTCGCGCTCGTCCTCGAGCGGCTATCGAGCCTCCCGTCGCTGCTTCGCATCTGGGGTGTCGTGTTGCTTTCAAACGTCTTCGGCGGCATGCTCGGCGCACTCGCACTGGCGACGACGAACGTTCTCTCCGCCGACGCGGCGGCGGCCGCCGCCGGCTTCGCGGAGAAGGCCATCGAGACATCCCAGATAACACTGTTCTCGAAGGCGGTGTTTGCCGGCCTCATCGTCGCTGGCGTCGTCTGGGTCGACTACTCGCTACGGGACAGCATCTCGCGGCTCATGTTGATCTACATCTCGTTCCTTGCGATCCCGTTTGGAAACCTCTACCACGTTGTCGTCTCTGCGACGGAGATGTTCTACCTGGTGTTCATCGGCGAACTGGCACTGTCCGTCGGTCTCTGGCAGTTCGTCCTGCCGGTACTCATCGGTAACTCCGTCGGTGGTGTCGTCCTCGTGACCGTCGTCAACTACTTCCACACGACCGAGCGACGACTCGAAACGGCGCGGGATGAAGGGTCCAAGCGCCAGCTCACTATCCGGGAGTGGATATGGGGCGGATGGTCCGCCTCTGGCCGCTCGTACGTGCCGGCAACTGAGGAGATCCCCCGAAGCGATCCGGAATCGCGAGAGAACGAGCGCTGACACAAACCATTTCAACGCCCTCCGGCTATCGTATGTGTGAACTGGGTGAGAGATAACCGCCTGCTGCTTCTGTTTGCCGCTGTCGTTCTGACGACACTGGGGGCTGTCGGGCTGGGAATCGTCGGTGTCGTCGCGACAGTCGGAGCGCTTCTCGGCGGCGGCGCGGTTGTCCAGACCGTCGCCGGATTCTTGCTTGGCACACTGTTACTTGTGGGTGTCGACATCGTTTTTTCAGTCGCGCTGGTCCGTGCGCTGGCCCGGCGGGCGTCGGTGCCGAAGAGCCAGCGCGTCGCTGATGGACTCGCCCGTCTCGAAGCCGTCGTCCCACCGCTCGCGTCGTTCAGTCTCTCGGACGTGTTCGCGCCGCCGGAGCCGACCGTCGAGGAGCGACACGAGGCGTTGACGCGCCGGTACGTCGAGGGGGAACTCTCTGAGGCCGAATACGAACGGGAACTGCGGACGCTTCTCGACGAAGACGAGGACCCGGGGAGGGAACCGCAAGACGCCGCCGGTATCGAAACCGACCTATCGCGGACCACGGCGACCGATGCCGAGTACGAACCGGCCCGGGAATAATACTGAGCGGGTTTTACATGCTCGCCCGACGACTGGTCGAATATGGACACACCTACGTTTCTCGAAGTCGAGGTGGAGCGGGACGCCGTCGCCTCGGTGCTCGACGCCGTCCCCGGCGTCGCTGTTGTCGACGACGCCACTGCTGTCCCCGTATCTGGACTGGAAGGGCCGGATGGAGCCGAGGATTCCGGTCCCAGTCTCACGGACCGTCTCGGGTCGCTATGGCGACAGTGGGGGCTGCTCGGCACTGGGGTGTCGCTTATCGCGCTCGGCGCAGCGACGGCCGGGCTCTGGTGGTACCGCCGCCGAAATGCCGATGAAACTGCTGTCGAGAGCACCGATGAGGACACGTCGGGATGGGCCGCGGAACGTGCAAGCGAGACGCCACCACCGGCTGAGCCGACCGTCGACACGCCATCGCCGGTCGACACGGAGTTCGAGCCGCCAGCAGCGGTCGCAGAAGCCGAGGACACGCCGACTCCGGAGACACAGGAAACTGCGCTGGCCGGAGAGGAGCCACAGACGGAGTCCGGGTACCGGCAGCAGTACAGCGAGGAAGAGACCGAGCCGGCTGGCGTCACCGGCCCGGAGACCCAGACACCAGCGGAGGGGGAGCCAGAGGAGACGGACACGGCAGACCGACCAGGTGCGAAGATCGACCCGGCACCGCTGCTGGGTGCCGCGTTCCTGATTCTGTCGAGCGCGCTCGGTCGGTGGGCCACGCGCGACCGGAGCGAACAGGCGTAATTGTCGCTGCGAGGCCGTGGCGCTAGTCTGGGAAGCGGGCGTTCGGGGCGTCTTCGCGCCGGAGACACGCAACAGTCCGACAGGCTAAAGCGAACGGCTCTGATAGCCCGACCATGGAGTTCCACGAGGCCGCGAACTTCCTCTTCGAGTTGCGCCGGTTCGCCCCACGACCCGGTACTGATGCCACGCAGGACCTGCTCTCGTCGCTCGGTGACCCACAGGAGGGACTTCGCTGCGTCCAGATTGCGGGGTCCAACGGGAAGGGGTCCACCGCGCGGATGGTCGAACGAACGTTGCGGGAAGCCGGCCTCGATGTCGGGCTGTACACCTCGCCGCATCTCGACGACGTGCGCGAGCGGATTCGTATCAACGGCCGGAAACTCTCCGAGGCCGCCCTCGTCGAGTTCGTTGAAGCGATCCGGACGTACGTGACCGAACAGGGCGCGGCCAACGACTCGCCTACCTTCTTCGAGACGATGACCGCGATGGCGCTGTGGGAGTTCGACCGTCAGGACGTAGACGTCGCGGTGCTGGAAGTCGGTATCGGCGGTCGGTACGACGCTACAAGCGTGGTCGACCCAGTCGCCAGCGCTGTCACGTCCGTAACGCTCGAACACACAGACATTCTCGGCGATACTGTCGCGGAAATCGCCCACGACAAGGCCCACGTCGCCCCCGAAGACGCTCCACTGGTGACCGGAACGACCGGCGACGCGCTCGCGGCCGTCCGCGAGGTTGCCGGCGATGTTGTGACTGTCGGAGAGGGCGACGACGACGTGACGGCGACGTATAACGGCCGCGAGGGACTGGAAGGGTCGGTCTCGGTCGACGGTTCCGACTGGAGCGTCGATACCTACCTCCCGCTGCTGGGCGCACACCAGGCGCAGAACGCCGGAATCGCAGCCACGCTGTGCCAGCAAGTCGCGGACATCTCACAGACGGACCTCGAACGGGGCCTGCGAAACGCCCACTGGCCCGGTCGGTTCGAGGTGATGAATGAGTCGCCGCTGGTCGTCCTCGATGGGGCACACAACCCCGGGAGCATCGAGCGCACCGCGGAGACGCTGTCCTCGTTCGACTACGACGACCTCCACGTCGTCATCGGCGCGATGGTCGACAAGGACCACGAGCGTATCGCCGCGGCGCTGCCGAACCCGGACCACGTCGTCGCTTGCCGGCCTAACATCGACCGGGCGGAGTCCCACCGCGTTGTCGCGGCCGCAGTGGAGAACGCGACCGACGCGACGGTCGAGACGCGCAGCGACGTTGCGGGGGCGCTGGATATCGCACTCGACGCCGCGGAAGCAGGCGATGCGGTCCTCGTGGTTGGGTCGCTGTACGCTGTGCGGGAGGCCCGGACCAACTGGTCGCGCTCGCTGGTCCCCAAACAGGTCGACTCGCTGGCCGAGGCCCGCGAGACCATGGAGAGCGCCCACGTTACCGCGGCCGGGACCCAGCGGATGCGAGGCAAGGGCGTCCACCGCGTCCTGCGCACCCGCGTCCAGCCGCGACAGGCCCAGTATCTCAAGGAGGAACTGCTGTCGCTGGGCGGCGAATGTGCGATTTCCGGCCTGAGCGGTCAGGACGAGGAAGCCATCGATGTGGTCATGATGGCGACGATGGCGCAGTACAGACGCCTCGCGGAGAAGTTGGACGGCCAGTCCGACGGGCTCGCGTCGTTCGCCGACGAGCTACGGGCCGCGCTGTCTATCCAGCAGCCCGAGCCGGATACGTCGACAGTGTATCCCTGGGACGACAGCACGGCAGTCATGGGCATCTGCAATATCACGCCGGACTCCTTCCACGACGGCGGCGAGTACAACGCCGTCGAGGACGCTGTCGCCCGCGCCGAGCAAATGGTCGAGGCCGGCGCGGACATTCTCGACATCGGCGGGGAGTCGACCCGACCCGGTGCCGAACCGGTCCCGGTCGAGGAGGAAATTGACCGCGTCGTCCCGGTTATCGAGGCGCTTTCGGAGCTGGACGTCGCCATCTCCGTCGACACGCGGAAGGCCCCCGTCGCGCGGGCGGCACTCGACGCCGGGGCAGACATCCTGAACGACGTGTCCGGGCTGGAAGACCCCGAGATGCGACTCGTCGCCGCCGAGTACGACGTGCCGGTGGTCGTGATGCACTCCATCGAGACGCCGGTCGACCCGGATAGCGACATCCACTACGACGATGTGGTCGAGGACTGTATTGACCAGTTGACCGAGCGTGTCTTGCTCGCCGAAAAGGCCGGACTCGACCGCGACCAGATTATCGTCGACCCGGGCATCGGCTTCGGAAAGTCGGCCACAGAGAGCTTCGAACTACTCGACCGACTGCCAGAGTTCGAGGCGCTTGGCTGCCCTATTCTGGTCGGACACTCTCACAAGTCGCTGTTCAGGCTGGCCGGACAGGAAGCGGGCGACTGTCTGGAGGCGACCATCGCCGGGACGACGCTGGCGGCCGAACGAGGGGCCGATATCGTTCGTGTCCACGACGTCCCGGAGAACGTTGCTGCCGTTCGCGTCGCCGAGGCGGCCCGTGATCCACAGAAGTTCGAGGACTGAGTCGGCCAGCCAAACAGACAGTCGGACAACCGCCAGACTATACCGCCATACCCGGATATTCCCTCCAATTATTTATGTTTCTCAACGATGAGAATTAGGGGCGAACATATAACCCTTATGTCGGTTGACTCCTCGCCATGGCATTTCAGAGCGAAAGTACAAGCTCTCGAAAACGGATCACTAAATCTGATAGGGCTGGCGTCGATGGCGGGACACTGACAGACCGTATCGGACTGGACGCCGGGGAGATACGCTGGCGAAAGGAGTTCACTGGGTTTGACGAGTCGGATGTCGACAATCTCACCGCGATGGCGGACGAGACGAACGCCCGGGCCGAATCTGTCGTCGACGATTTCTACGATCATCTCCAGTCGTACGATGAAACCGTCGAGATCTTCGGGCGGTCCACCAAGTCAGTCGACCAACTCAAGAACACGCAGACGCAGTACCTCCGGGACCTCGTCGCCGGGAGCTACGACAAACAGTACTTCGAGAACCGGGCCCGTATCGGGAAGATTCACGATATGCTCGACCTCGGGCCGAAAATCTATCTCGGGGCCTACAGCATCTATTTCGAGCACTTCTTGCGGACAATTGTCGAGGACCTGCAATCGGGCGACGCTGCCCGGGACGAAGCGCTCGAAGAAATGCAGTCGCGGGCGCTCTCCGTGTTCAAACTCCTCAATCTCGACCAGCAGGTCGCGATGGACACCTACATCGACTCGTACAGCCAGCGGCTCGAATCGGCAATCGATGACCAGCAGGCGCTGATGGAGGAGGTCGAGAGCGGGCTCCAGGAACCTATCGACGAACTGAGCACCTCCGCTGAGGCGGTCGCTCAGACGAACAAGCAGATCACTGCGACAGCCGAGACCCAATCCGAGTCGATGGACGAGGTGGCGGGCGAGGTCGCGGATATGAGCGCGACCATCGAGGAGATTGCGTCGACCGCCGAGGAAGTCGCGAGTACCAGCACGTCAGCTGAACAGAAGGCTGCACGTGGGAACGAAGCCGCACAGCAGGCTGCGGCCATGATGAACGACGTCGACGACGCCGTCGATACGGTTTCGGAAGATATCGCGGGCTTACAGGAGCAGGCCGACGAAATCGATGACATCGTCGAAGTGATAAACGACATCGCGGACCAGACGAACATGCTCGCGCTGAACGCCTCCATCGAAGCCGCACGCGCCGGCGAGGCGGGCGATGGGTTCGCCGTCGTCGCCGACGAAATCAAGACGCTCGCCGGGGATTCACAGGAACACGCGAACCGGATCGAAGACACCGTCACGGAGATTCAGGACGAGACCGTCGACGCCGTCGAGAGCCTCGAAACCGTGACCGAACAGGTGACGGAGGGCATCGATCAGGTCGAGACGGCAGCTGAACGGCTCGAAGAGATTGTTTCGGCGGTCAACGAGGCGTCACAGGGCATTCAGGAGGTCTCTGCGGCGACCGATGACCAGGCGGCGTCGACAGAAGAAGTCGCCAGCATGATCGACGAGCTGTCGAGCGGTATCGACGATATGTCGGCACAGCTCGACGACCTTGCAGCGACGAACGAACGGCAGACAGAGAAGATACAGGACGTGGCCGAGACCGCTCGTCGACTCGACACCGAACGGCGCAACTTCGATTCCCGCTGAGCCACGTAGTGTTGTGGTGCCCGGGTTGTACCCGCTCCCACACCACCCAAAGAGCTATTCCGGACTGTCGAGAGCACCGCGTATGAATCGACGCGACATCGTCCGCGAGGGCTACGACGATATCGCCGCGACCTACGCGACCGAGCGTGACGGTGAGGGTCGCGAGCGCGATCTGGTCGCAAGCCTCGCGGATCGCCTGCCTGCCGAAAGCCGGGTTCTCGATGCCGGCTGTGGCGCCGGAACGCCCGCGATGGACAGTCTCGCAGCCGAGCACACTGTCACCGGACTGGACATCTCTCGCGAGCAGCTACGAACGGCGCGCGAGCGGGTCCCCGGACCGCGGCTCTGTCAGGGGGACCTGGCAGCGCTGCCGTTCCCAGCAGACACGTTCGATGCGGTCGTCTCACTGCACGCGGTCATCCACGTTCCGCGAGCGGAACACGCTGCCGTCTTCGCCGAGTTCGAACGCGTGCTCGAGCCGGGCGGTCGACTCCTGGCCGCGCTGGGCGACGAACAGTGGGCGGGCACCAACGAGAACTGGCTGGGGACCGATACCGAGATGGCCTGGAGCTTCTACGGGCGCAGTCGCAATCGCGAGCTACTGACTGAGGCCGGCTTCTCCGTCACCGGTGTCGAAACCGTCGACGACGAACTCGGTGGGGTGTTCGCGTTTTTCCGGGCGCGAGCGTAGTCCCATCTCTGCTCACTCCGTCTCGGCCGGCGGCTCGACGGCCTCGGCCTCCGTCTCTGTCACGCGGATGCCCTTTGAAGCGAGGTGGCGCATCTGCCGGCGGACGAAGTCCTCTTCAGTCGTCCCTCGCGTCGCGAGAATGACCATCCGGGCGTCGCCGGCGGGGCGCATCGTTCGACCGGCCCGCTGTGCGCCCTGGCGGCGGGACCCGCCAAGCCCGGAGGCGACGATGGCGAGTTCGGCGTCCGGCAGGTCAATACCCTCGTCGCCGACGCGGGAGACGACCAGCGTGGTCAGCTCCCCGCGGCGGAACTCGTCGAACAGCTTCTCTCGGCGGGCGTGTGGCGTCTCACCGCTGATAAATGGTGCGTCGATGGCCTCGCTGATGGCCTCACCCTGATCGAGATACTCGATGAACACCAGCGCCTTCGCGGCGTGGTTCTCGGCCAGCGCGTAGCGAATCTCGTCTACCTTCCCGGTGTTGCTGGCGGCGGCCTGCCGGCGGTCGTGGCCCGACGTGGAACTGTACTCTGACTGTTCGGTCTCGTTGCCCCACGGCACGAGGCGGATTTCGACCTCCGGCTCGGAGACGTACCCCTCGTCGAACAGTTTGCCCCAGTCGGTCCCGATTGGCGGGCCGACGAGCGTGAATATCTCCTCCTCGTCGTCGCTCTCGCGGGTCGGCGTCGCGGTCAGGCCCAGGCGGTGTTTGGTCTGGAGGTCCGCGCTCCGCCGGTGGATGGGCGAGGGGACGTGGTGGACCTCGTCGTAGACGATGAGCCCCCACTTGCGCTGGTCGAACAGTTTCCGGTGGCGGTCCATGCCGGCGGTGCGGTAGGTGGCGATGGTGACCGGGCAGATGGACTTCTCGCCGCCGTGGTACTCGCCGATGTCGTCGTCAGTGAGCGAGGTGTGCCGGACCAGTTCGTCGCGCCACTGGGTCGCGAGTTCGCGTGAGGGGACGAGAATCAGCGTCTCGCCGCCAATAGCGGCCATCGCACCCATCGCGGCGACGGTCTTGCCCGACCCCGGCGGGCCGACGAACACGCCCGAGCCCTGCTCGGTGAACCGCTCCACCCAGTCCTGCTGGTAGTCCCGCAGGCGCAGGCGCAGATCCATCTCGATAGCGTCGCCCGTTTCGAGGTCGCGGTCGTCCCGAACCGGATAGCCCGCCTCGTACAGTGTGCGCTTGATTTCGGCGGTCGCGTCCTCGTTGACCCACGACTCCGAGTCGGAGATGGGGGCTCGGAGGTGGTCGTCGTCGAGTTTCGGCCGGGCGACGTTGCCCATCAGATCGTCGCTTTCGGCTTCGAGCACGACGTAGCCGTCCTCGTGGGTCTTCAGGCGGAACTTCCGGGCGCGCTCCCACTGGCTCGTCACCCACTCTTCGAGGTGTGGCGAGCGTTCGCCCAGCACGTCTCGCATCGTCGCGAGCAGGTCCTCCAGAGACTCGTGGGGTGCAGCCCAGATGTCCTCCTCGCGGAGTTCGTACACGTAGCCGCCCGAGCGGTTGGTGTCCTGCAGTCGGGCGAACTGCGAGAGTTGCGCACGCGTGAACTGGTCGGGGTGTTCGACCACCACTTCACGGCGGTCGGGAAACAGGACGACGCGCTCGCGGTCGGTCACTTCTGCGATGTCCGTCGGATACCATACAGACTCGACTTCGGACACGTCCTGGCGCTCGATGTCGCCGTCGTCGGCGATCCCCTCCAGTGCCGCCCGCGCCTCGTCGGGCGTCAGATCCGTTTTGCGGGAGAGCTCCGTCGCCGTCAGATGTGGGCGGCCGACAGCATCGATGGCGTCGTAGACGGCGTCGAGTTCGAGTTCCGTGGTGGCATCCGAGTCGTCGTCTCGGTCAGCTGGCTCCTCGACTGTCACTACCGAGTGGAGGGGACCGACGCTCAAACGGGTTTCGTCTGGACAATCCCTGACGCGGCTGCGAATACATACCTTAATATAGCGCCACCTAGACGTGCCGGCATGGTTGAGGGAATCGCGGCTGGACCGTGGTCTATCGTCCCTGCGCTCGTCGCCATCGGTCTCGCCTGGTACACCCGTGACGCCCTTATCGGGCTGTTCGTGGGCATCGTCATCACAGGCGTGCTGGTCGGCGCATTACACCCCCAGGCTGTCGGGGTCCCGTCGGACCTGATCACTGCCGGCGGTGAGGTGGCCACCGTCCAGCCACAGGCCGAGGACGGGAGTCCCTGGACAGTCGGCGTCGGTGGCATCGTACTCGGAGCGATCTTCGGGCTGAAGCTCGTGCCGGAAATCATCGCCACGGCCCCGCTGTTCGGGGAATGGTACGTGAAGAACGTCCTCCTCGCCATCTTCGCCATCGGCGGGCTGATCGGACTGATGATTCGAGCTGGGGCGATACAGGGCGTGCTGGAGTCGCTGGTGGCGCGGGCCGACTCCGCCGCAGACGCCGAGAAGGCCGCTTTCCTGGCCGGTATCGCCATCCATATCGACGACTACTTCAACTGCCTCGTGGTCGGCTCGATGATGCGGCCGCTGACCGACAAGTTCGACGTTTCGCGGGCTAAACTGGCCTACTACGTCGACTCAGCGGGGTCGCCAGCGTCACGGCTCGCGTTCTACTCGACGTGGGGCGCGGCGATGGTCGGCTTCATCGGTGGCGGTCTCGTCGAGGCACAGCAGCAGGGAACGCTCCCGTCGGGCATGACCAACTTCGTCAACACCGGCGGCGAGCAGGTCACTGCGGCGACCGGGGCTGTCTGGCCGCTGTTTTTCAACACGCTGTTTACCGGCTTCTACTCGTGGATTGCGCTCGGCCTCGCTGGCCTTGTCGCGTGGCAGGTCGTGCCAAACATCTACGGGATGGGGACCGAAGAGACCCGGGCGAGAAGCGAAGGGAAGGTCGTCGGAGACGACGCAGACCCGATGATCTCCGCAGAGATGGACGAATACGAGGTGTCCGAAACCGCCACACCGGACTGGCGGAACTTCGCCTGGCCGATCCTCACGATGATTGTCGTCGGCCTCGGCGCGATGTTCTGGCGAGCCAGCCCCGTCATCTACGTCAAGGGGAAGGAAGGGATGGGGACCACACTGCTCCAGCTCGGCAGTTGGCAGCTAATCACGCCGCCGAGCGGGCCGTGGGCGTTCAACATCGGCGGCGTCCAGCTCGGTCTGGCCTCGTTCTCCGCGCTCATCGTCGCCTTCCTGCTGTATCGCTGGAAGGGCGACATCCCGTCCAACGACGACGCGACCGATGCGATGATGGTCGGCTTCAAAGGCATCCTCCTCGCGGCTGTCATCCTGATGTTCGCCAGTTCCATCCAGAACGCGGTGACGATACTGGGCATCTCGTCGTTCGTGACGAACGTCTTCGGCGGCGTGCCTGCGTTTGTCATTCCGGTCGGTGTCTTCCTCGTAACCTCGTTTGTCAGCTTCTCAGACGGGTCGTCGTGGTCGACCTACGGGATCATGTTCCCCATCGCCATCCCGCTGGCGTTCTCGACGGGTGCGAACCTCCCGCTCGTCCTCGGCGCGGTGTTCAGCGGCGGCATCTTCGGCGACCATACCTCACCCATCAGCGACACGACCGTGCTGGCGTCGTCGACGAGCGGAAGCGACCACATGGTTCACGTCAGAAGTCAAGCACCCTATGCCCTCATCGCGGCTGGTATCGCGGCCGTGTTGTTCCTCGTGTTCGGGCTGGTGCTTCCCGAAGGGTTCCGCGTCATCCCGTACTGACTGGCGGCAATTTGTCCACGTCGCCAGCGCGTCTGAGCGACGTTCCGATTAGAAAAGACCGGTATCTTCGATTTGCTTCTCGTAGAGGTCCTCATACTCTGCTCGGACCTGCGCGTGGTCGAATTCGGCACAGGATTCGTCGACCGTCCGGCGCTCGAATCCGGCTGATTCAGCGATTTTGTCGGCGATTTCCTGCGGGTTCGTCACTCGGAACGCACGGTTGCGCTGCTCGATGAGTTCGTGGGCTGATGACTCAGCCTGGTACTCCACGATGCCGATACAGCCACAGGCCATCGCCCAGAGGAGGTCGGTAGCGAAACACTCGCGAAACGCCGTCTGGACGAACACGTGCGCGCCCTTGTAAATCGAGACGCGCTCCTCTACGTCGCACGCACCGACGAAGGTCACGCGGTCGTCGATGCGGAGGTCGGCGGCCTCCTGTTCGTAGTACGCTCGCTCGGGGCCGTCGCCGATGATCGTCGCCGACCAGCCCTTCTGTCTGAGTTCCGCCAGCCCGAGCAGCAGCGACTCGACGTTCGCGCTGCCGTCCAGTCGGTGGGCGTACACCACGTCGATCTCCTCGCCGGCATCGGTCTCTCTAACGAGGTCCATGTCGATGCTCTGTGGGAGAATCGTGGTCTGGTCCGCCGTCGCTCCCCGCTCGCGGACTCGCGTGCGGACGAGTTCGGACGGTGTGACGAGGCAATCCGACGCGCGGAGCGCGAGGTCGGCCCGGCGGCTCTCGGGCACGTCCTCGTCCCCATACCACTCCGTGAGAAGCGGCGCGCGAGACAGCGTTGCACCGGCCTTGGCCGCGAGTGCGACCGACGACGGCGTCGGGTGGACGTGGACGACATCTGGACGGAACCGGGCGAGCATGACCGGCAGGCGGACACAGAAGGAGGGGGTGGTCGGCGAGACGGTGACGGCACGGTAGGTGACGCCGTCGCGCTCGCGCTGATTATCGAATCCCGACCACCACTGCGAACAGAACACTGTCACGTCGTGGCCGGCAGCGGCGAGTTCGGTAGCCACCCGCTCTAGCCGGGTCCGGCCCACTGTGTCCCGGTACTGACTCGTCTCCATGGCGACGACCGCGACACGCATACAGGAGCGACAACGTGGCCGCTCAAAAATCCACCCGTTCGCGGTTGACGACGACAGATGGCGGATTAGCCGTCGGAACTGTCGTTCGACTGGATGTTTATTACAGCGACTCTGCAACGTGTCAGTGTATGAGCGATGATGACGACCTCGAAGCGGAAGTACGGGACCTCCGCGCCGAGGTCGATGCCCTCCAGACACGCATCACCGCCCTGGAATCGAAACTGGACACCGACCCGCCTCCGTCTGTCGGGGACGAAACTGCAACCACTGAAGCGGACACAGCGGCTCCCGGATCGGAGCCCACAGAAAATTCGGGGACAGCGCCAGAGACCGGCGAGACAGCCGTCAGCGACGCGCCTGTCGACGAGCGGAACTGGGAGCGCGACATCGGGATGAAGTGGCTCGGCGGGGTCGGCGGGCTCGCGCTGGTGGTCGGCGTTGTCTTCTTCATTCGTCTGGCCATCGAAGCGGGCTACCTCGGCCCGCTCGGGCGTGTGCTCACCGGCACAGCAGGCGGGCTCATACTGCTCGCAGGCGGTCGATACGCCGCCGAGCGGCAGGGCTACGGCCGATGGGGTCGGCTCGTCGCGGGGACCGGCCTCGCCATCGCGTATTTCAGCGTCTACGCGGCCTACGGTTTCGAGTCGTATCGAGCCGCCATCGGAGCGCCGCTGTGGGTGGTTCTGCTGGTTCTGACAGCTCTCGTGGCCGCCACAGCGGTTGTCTCGGTGCGGGACCACGCACCGGCTGTCGCCGGTGAGGCGTTCCTGCTGGGATACGTCACGGCCTACGTCGGACTCGACGCCGCGTCCTTCGTCGTCTCGCCGGCCTACGTCGTGCTTCTCACGGCCGGGCTGGTGACCATCGCCGTCGTCCGGCCGTGGAGCCGGCTCGTCCTCGGCAGCGTCCTCCCGGCCTACGTGCTCCACCTCGCGTGGCTGGAGCGGCTGGAGCCGCCAGAGGCAGTCGCCACCGCTGTTCTCGTCGCGACGTTCGCCGTCTACGCCGCTGGTGTGTACGTGCTCCGTGCGAGCGACCGAACGGACCGATGGCACCGCCGACTGGTGGAGGCGACGACCGGGCTCAACGCCGTGTTCGTCGTAATCCTGCTGGAAGACGTCGTTCGTCGACTCATTCCGACAGCGCCAGATGGGGTGGCTGTCGGCGCAGTCGGACTCGCCCTCGGCGGCGTCTACGCCGTCACGGAGTCACGCCTCGGACAGCAAGACAGCGTGGCTGGGGTGCTGGCCGTCGTGCTACTCGCCGTCAGCGTCGTCCTCGCGGCCGACCCGTTCCTCGCGACCGCCGGGCTTCTCGGCCTGCTCTGTGGAGCGCTGACAGTCGGGTCCCGCCGCGACGCGAGAGCGGTTCGGCTCGGCGGGCACCTCGTCGCCGTCGGGACCGTCGCCAAACTGCTCGCCGTGGACGCGACCGAATTACCGCCGTTCTCGCTCGCGGACCCGCTGGCGACCGCGATGGGGCGACCAGCCGCATACCTGCTGGGAATCGCGGTCTTCTACGCGCTCGGTCGGTGGTTCGGCGGCGTATCGGCGACGGTGCCAAGCACTGACCGCGAACTCTCGGTGGCTGCGCCGTACGCCTGGACGGCGACCGGGCTCGCGGTGGTGCTTCTGGGACTGGAGCTTTCGGGGGCGGGGCTGTCGGTTGCGTGGGCCGTCCTGGGGCTCGCGTTCGTCGGGGTTGGCCTCGCGCTGGACGACCGCAGTCGTCGGCTCCGGGGCGTCGTCGTCCTCGGCCTGGTGACGACCAAGGTGTTCCTCTACGACACGCAGGGGCTCGATACGCTCGCCCGGACCCTCTCGTTCCTCGTACTGGGTGGCATCCTCCTCGTCGCCTCGTACGCGTACGCCCGCTGGCAGGGTGAGGAGCCACTCAAGCGACTCTCTGGATAACAGCCGCCGCGTTCAGCTGAATCAGACCACGGCCGCCACAAAGGGTTTTGCCGGTCGCTACCCTCCCTCCCGGTGTGACCGCGTACGACCTCTCTCGCTATCTGAACGTCCGGAGCGCCTACGGCAGTTCGTTCGCGCCGGACGGAACGCTCGCCTTCCTGATGAACACGACCGGCGTCGCCCAGCTCTGGTCGCTGTCGGAGCCCCGCGGCTGGCCCGAACAGTTGACGTTCTACGACGACACCGTGAGCTTCGTCGACTACTCGCCCGAGCGCCAGGAACTCGTCTTCGGCATGGACGAGGGCGGCAACGAGCGGGCCCAGCTGTACCGTCTGGACGACGACGGGCGCGTCCACGAACTCACCGGGATGCCCGACGCGAAACACCGCTGGGGCGGCTGGTCGCCGGACGGCGAGCAGTTTGCCTTCGCCTCGAACCGCCGCGACGAGTCCGTCTTCGACATCTACGTCCAGGACCGCGACGCGACCGGCGGCGACGCGGAGCTGGTCTGGGAGGGCGACGGCTGGCTCTCCGTGGGGGGGTTCTCGCCCGACGGCGAGCGACTGTTAGTCAGCGAAGCCCAGTCCAGTTTCGACCAGGACATCTACGTGCTAGACATCGACAGCGAGAGCCTCACGCATCTCACGCCACACGAGGGGACGATCCGCTACACGAGCGCGTCGTGGGGACCAGACGGCGAGGCGGTGTATCTCGTCACCGATGCCGAGAGCGACACGCTCGAACTCGCCCGCCTCTCGCTTGAGGGTGACCTCGACATCGTGCGCTCGGACGACCAGTGGAACATCGACGGCGTCGCACTGGACAAAGACAGCGGTCGCCTCGTGTACTCACGCAACGTCGACGGCTTCAACCAACTCACCGTCGGCGAACTGACGGGGCCGACCACGGTCGAGACGTTCCCGACGCCGGACCTGCCGGGCGGGCTGGCCGGCGGCGTCTCCTGGGGACCCGATGCCGAACGGTTCGCCGTCAGCGTCACCGGGCGGACGGTCAACACTAACGTGTTCGTCGTGGAGGCCGAGACCGGCGAGAGCGAGCAGTGGACGGCCGCCTCGACGGCCGGCATCCCGCGTGAGACGTTCATCGAGCCAGACGTCGTCCGGTTCGAATCCTTCGACGGGCGAGAGATTCCGGCGCTGTTCTCGCTGCCGGACGGTGCAGCCGGCGGGACCGGGGCTGGCGGAGACACCCCGGTCATTGTCGACATCCACGGCGGCCCGGAGAGCCAGCGCCGCCCGTCGTTCTCGGGCCTGACCCAGTACTTCCTCTCGCGGGGCTACGCCGTCTTCGAGCCCAACGTCCGGGGGTCGACCGGCTACGGGAAGGCCTACACGCACCTCGACGACGTGGAAAAACGGATGGACTCGGTGAAAGACCTGCGGGCCGGCGTCGACTGGCTCCACGACCAGCCGGCCGTCGACCCCGACAAAATTGTGGCGATGGGGGGGTCCTACGGCGGGTTCATGGTGCTTGCGGCGCTGACCGAGTACCCGGACCTCTGGGCGGCCGGCGTCGACGTGGTCGGCATCGCCAACTTCGTGACGTTTCTGGAGAACACCGGCGACTGGCGGCGGGAACTCCGTGAGGCCGAATACGGGTCTCTCGAGACGGATCGGGAGTTCCTCGAATCCATCTCGCCGATCAACAACGTCGACCGCATCGACGCGCCCCTGTTCGTCCTCCATGGGGCAAACGACCCGCGCGTCCCGGTCAGCGAGGCCGAACAGATCGCCGAGCAGGCCGCCGAGCGGGGCGTTCCCGTGGAGAAACTCGTCTTCGACGACGAAGGCCACGGCATCAGCAAACGCCAGAACCGAATCGAAGCGTACACCGCCGTCGTCGAATTCCTCGACGACCACGTCTGAGCGTTACGACAGAAACCCGGCGACGGCGACGGCACGGCGTTTTTAAAAGGGCGTTTCAAGCGACGAAAACGTTCAGGCGGCTTTATGATGCTGCCGAAGCAGCGTTTCGTATGGAGATAGCCGAGCGCTCGCGAGCGCGGGTCCGAGAGCGCCTCGCCCGCCTCGAACAGGAGTTCGGCTCGACACCGGTGGACCAGACCACCTTTTCGGTGGGTGGGGAAGCGTACCAGCGTGCTGTCGAGCGCTCACGAGAGGGGCAGGTGGACGTCCACGCGTTCGTCCACAACGAGTCGGGTGACGTGTTGCTGAGGGACACTGACGGATCCTGGGAAGTCCCCAAGGGCCAGACACAGGGGGCCGAGCGGCCGGCGGCAGCGGTCAGGCGGGTCGTCACCGAAACCGCCGGCGTCGAGTGTACGGTTCGGGACGCGGTTCGGGCGACCATCTGCGGCGTGCGAAACGAGTCGGACTCGAACGCCGAGACGGTGTACCGACTCAGTATCGTGTTCGACGCCGAAATCAACGGTGCTGCGCTCAACGACGGCGATGGTACCGAGGCGGTCGACGAGACAGAAGCGTCGATTCGATGGGACGACGCCAGCGACGTCGCGGTCGCAGAACTGGTTTAGATAACGCCGGTGACCGTCGCCGCTTCTATCGCCGCTTCTTCGCTCATCCCGTCGCCGAGCACCGTGTAGCGGTCGCGTATCTGGTGGGCCGTCGTCAGCGCCTCGATGACCGTCTCGTCGTCGATGCCGAGTTCGTCCGCGGTCGTCGGCGCGCCGATGGCGGCCAGGGCGTCCCTGGCGTCTTTCCACTTCCCCTTCTGGCCGCTGTGGAGGTACTCGGTCATGATGGAGCCGACGCCGACCTGGTGGCCGTGGAGCGCACCGTCGGGGACGAGCCGGTCCAGCTGGTGGGAAAACAGGTGCTCTGCGCCGCTGGCCGGGCGCGAGGAGCCGGCGATGGACATGGCAACGCCGGAGGAGACGAGCGCCTTCACGACAATCCAGGACGACTCCTCCAGGCCCTTTTTTATCGAATCGGCGCTCTCGACGAGCATCTCGGCGGTCATCTGTGAGAGCGCGCCGGCGTACTCGGAGTAGGGGACGTTCTTGAGCCGGTGGGCGAGCTGCCAGTCCCGGACGGCGGTGTAGTTCGAGATGATATCGGCACAGCCGGCGGTGGTCAGCCGCCAGGGGGCCTCCGCCAGCACCTCGGTGTCGGCGATGACGGCCAGCGGTGGCTCGGCAGCGACGCTGTGGCGCGTATCGCCCTCGGGGACCGAGCCGCGCCCGGAGACGATGCCGTCGTGGCTCGCGGCCGTCGGCACCGAGACGAAGCCCAGGCCCAGGTCGTCGGCCGCCATCTTCGTGATGTCGATGGCTTTCCCGCCGCCGACGCCCAGCAGGAAGCCCGCGTCTATCTCGGCGGCGTGGTCGATGACCCGCTGGACGGCGTCGAAACTGGCCTCCTCAATAACGACTTCCGAGGGGTCGTACCCCGCGTCCTCGAACTGTTCGACGACCCGCTTGCCAGCGACCTCGTGTGGCGTCGGACTGGAGACGACGAGCGGCCGACCGGTCAGGTGAAGCTCGCTCACGGCCTCGATTGTCCGGCCGAGGACACCATGCCCAACCACGACGTTTCGGGGCAGGCGAATCCAGGTACGTTTCTCGAACATGGTTGCCTGTCCCCGGGCACGCGTGAAAACAGTTTAGGTGCGTGGGATGTTCCGGCAAACGTTTTGACAACTATCACACACCAGCTTTCCGAAAACGATTATTAAGGTCGGGGTTTGGGTAGGGTTGTCATGGGAGTGGCACGACTGACGACGGCATGCGGGCGTCTCGACGGACATTTCTGAAGGCGACCGGGGTAGCCGGCGCGGCGGCCGCGACCGGCGCGGGTGTTGGCACCGCCGCGGCGCAACCGGACATCGGGTCGCTCGTCGACGACCTCACGCTGGGACAGAAGGCGGGCCAGATGACGCAGGTGGCGATTAGCTCCTTCGAGGCCTTCGACGCGCTGAAACGCGAACTCGACACGCTCGAAACGGCAGTCCAGACCCGGTACGAGGACGGCTCGCCCGGCGACCACTCTTTCGAGGTCAGCAAGTCCAGACCAACCATCATCAAGCGCCTGAAACGGCACATCGAGGCCGCCGACTGCGAGGTCGTGCTCCAGGTCCCGGCCGACCTGCTCCCCGACATCCGCGACACGCTCCGCCGTGCCCGCGAGCGTGGCATCCTCGTGCTCCTGACCCTGTCGGGCGACGATACCCAGCTGGGACCACGACGAGACGAACGCGATAACGTTCACACAGGAGGCCGTCGCGGCGGTGCTCGTCGGGTCCTACCTGGGCAACTACTGGCCCATCGGCGAGGAGGTGCTGGTCTCGCGGCCCCCCTCGCTCCCGGCCCGGTACGACATGTTCCGCCCCGTCGTGTTCGCGACCACGCTCGCGCTCCGGGCCGGCGACGCTCTCGTCGCCGACCTCTACGCCCGGGCGACGGGGTCCGACGCCGATTTCAGGGTGATAACCGGCTTGATCGTCGATGTCCGGCAGAACCTCGCCGAGCCGCACGACAGCGACTTCGGCTTCGAGAACTCGCTGGTCGTCGACACCGGGCGCGAACGCATCACCGTCGGCGGCTACGGCGCGTTCCTGGAGGACTACGAGGTCAAGCACACGACGGCTGCGTCGAGCGTAGCGGTCACTCGGTCAGACGGTCGATGAGCGCAGTCTCCGTGTCCCGGTCAGGGCCGAACTCGCGGCCGGTTCGGTCGTTCTCCCGATGTTCAGCGACGGTCACGGCCAGTGCCGTCTCATGCGGCGTCGACGACCAGCCTATGTCGCGGAGCTTGGCCGTCGATAGCAGATGCGGCGAATCGCGGTACATAGGGAAGTCGTCTGGCTCTAGCCCCGCGGTCGCGAGTTCACGCTCGCCGACGCCGATTGTCTCAACGTCCGTCTCGTGTACGCCGGCGAGCAGGTCGACCCACTCACGGAGCGTCGGCGCGTGCTCGTCGCCGACGTTGTACGCCTCGCCGGCCGTCCCTCGTTCCGCGACGAGGCGGAGCGCACTTGCCACGTCCTCGACGTAGGCCATCTGCCAGAGACTGAGCCCGTCGCTCGGGACGACGATTCGGTCGTACTCGGCCACGCGGTCCACCCAGTAGGCGAACCGTTCGGTGTAGTCGTGGGGGCCGTACACCACGGTCGGCCGGACGCTCATCGCCCGCACGCCGTCGGCCGCGGCGGCGAATACCTCGCGGTCACCCTCGGCTTTCCGCGGGCCGTAAGTCTCGCGGCTGTCGGTCGTCGCCTGCGCGTCGGTACAGCCCGCGAGCGGCGTCTCGCCCTCCCGCTTGGGCGTCCGCTCGACGCCGTAGGCCGCGCCGCTGGAGACGTAGACGTACGCCTCGGCGTCGGCGAACACGTCGGTCGCTTCTCGCACGTCGCGCGGGAAGTACGCCACGCAGTCGACGACAGCGTCCGGGTCGACCCGCTCGCGTGCGGTTTCAAGTCTCTCCCGGTCGTTTCGGTCGCCCTCGATGTGGGCGACGTCGGTGTCAGCGAACGGGTTCGGGTGCTGGCCGCGGGTGAGCATCGTCACGTCGTAGCCTGCGTTTCGGAACTCTGTGACTGTGTGCCGGCCGATGAACCGCCCACCGCCGATGACGAGGACACTGTCCATACACCGTGCTCGGACGGAATCCGCAAAACAGTGTGGCTCACCGTGGGCGTCTGCCGCGGGTCCGACAGTTGACGCCAAGTGTTTGGCTGGAGATACATCACGACCGATGCCCCGCTGAAGAACAGGGCGGGAGGGGCGGCCATGTATGGTTCAGGACGACATCTCGTAGCGCTCCTGTTGCGGATATTTTTGTATACACAGACAGTAGCAGGCCCAGTGACAGATCAGTCCCGTGCTGTCTCTTCGGTGATTTCGGTTATCCTCCTCGTGGCGGTCACTGTCGTTCTCACAGCAGTGCTGTCAGCGGCGACGCTTGGCCTCGCAGAGAAGTTGGATGACACAGCGCCCGTGGTCGGCCAATCCGACGGTGCGTTTACCCCACAGGATGGGTTCGGCGGAGGCATCGTCCGTATCACACACGTTGCCGGGGATGTCATTCGTGTCTCGGAGATTGAAGTGGCTGTCAGTGCTGACTGTGGCGGCGACGGAACTGAAAAGCACGGGCGGTTAGTCAATCTCCCAGCGAAATCCGGCGATCGGCCACAGGGTGACAATATCGAGGGCGACGATATCTTCGACGAGAGCACTGGCTCGCTCACGGAACGCGGTGCCGATACTACCGGGGCACTGGTCACAGATGAGTTCCGCCCCGGAGACGTGATCGTTTTCCGGATCGCAGGCGGGGACTGTGACTTGCGGCCGGGCGACACAGTGACCGTCCGAGTTGTGCACACCCCATCAAACGCGGTTATTATTCGACAGCAGTTAACGGCCTGATTCGGCAGGGACTCTGCACGGCCTGTCCCGATATCGCTACCATGCTGTGCACGGATGGTCGTCCTCTACGACAGGTGACACAGCGAAATAAAATACGAAACGAGGCGTACCCTCGCGTCTGCAGTCAGTTGCCGCCCGTCGCGTTCGTCACGTTTGTCGAGAACCCAGTATCGGCACTGGAAGTGTTTCCACCGCTGTGCCTGCCAGTCTGCAGGATGATCGGTGTCCCTTCGTCGTCAGTCGCCAGAATGACCTTATCCGAGTCGTCGATGCTCTGGACGTACTGCTGTTTCAGCACGACCGGATTGTCCCGCAGCGCCTCACCGCGGATTTCGATGACCCGGGCGTCGGCTTCGGCCCGAATCTCCTGTCGTTCCTTTTCGCGTTCGGCCTGTTGAATCTCGAATTTCTTCTCTTCGACGCGTTGCTTTGCAATTTCTTTGTCGTTGAGCGCCTGATCGTACGAGTCCGGGAGGTCGACGTCACGGACCTGCACCTCTTCGAGGACGAGCGCTTCGCCCTCGAACGCAGATTTAAGTTTCTGCTGTGCTGCCTCGCCAAGCCGCTCGCGGCCGCTGCTGGTGTATATCTCACTTGTCTGGATACCGGCAGCCTCGTCGCGGAGTTGCGACCGGACGGACGGTCGGATAAGTCGTTCTTCTGCCTGTTCGACGGTCCGCCACTGAATAACGAACCCTGACGCGTCTGCTTCGTCCACCTTGTACCGGACAGTGATGTCGATATCGACCGTCGTTCCGTTGATCGTCTGGACCGTCACGGCGTCGGATTGTGCCGCTCTGTCGCCTTCGCCCTCGGTGTTGGCCATGGTGTAGGTCCGTGGCCGGATCTCCACGTCCTGGACGGTGTCCTTGACAGGCACAATAATGTGTGCGCCCGGCTGGAGTTCAGCGCCGGTTACCGCACCGAACGATTTCTGGACGCCGACGTGGCCTTCGGGAACCTGGTGATAGCCGCCAAACAGCGCCGTTACGACGGCGAGGGCGACAACGACACTGGCGGCGATGCGGAGGCCGCGGCCGACGTCGACGTCGATGTCCGACCCGGAATCGGGATCGGGACCGGGGATGTCACTCATGCTGTGCTCCGATGTGATACGGCGGGTGGTTGTACGGGGACCATGTCCAGCACTTTGGCCCGACAGCTATAGAGCCAGCGGTTGCGTGCCACGGCCTCACATCGCGGCTGCTGGAGCTCCTTCGAAGCGCGATCACAAGAAAAGTAGCGATGGCGACTGCGTGGACGAAAGTGCCGACCGGCGGCGCTTCAGTCGTCGGTGGAGGCGATGAAGTCAGCCTCAGCGGCTTCAGCGCTCGGCGCGGCCTTGGCCGGCGGTTCGTTGCGCACGTCGTCTCGCTCACGGTCGCTGATGACCTCGGCGTAGGCGTCGGGCATCACCTTCGTGAAGTTCTCCAGTTCGGCGTCCCAGTCCTCAAGCAGTTCCGCCGCTCGGTCTGAGTCGGTGTAGGCGGCGTGGTTTTCGACGAGTCGGGTAATCATCTGGCGGTCCTTACCCTCCAGCGTGTCGGACAGGGACACCATACCGGTGTTTGCCTTCGTTTCGAACTCGCCGTTGGGGTCGTAAACGTAGGCGACGCCGCCGGACATGCCGGCCGCGAAGTTCTTGCCCGTCTCGCCCAGCACGACGATGGCACCGCCAGTCATGTACTCACAGCCGTGGTCGCCGACGCCCTCGACGACGCCTTTGACCCCGGAGTTGCGGACGGCGAAGCGCTCGCCGGCCATCCCGTTGACGTAGGCCTCGCCCTGGGTCGCGCCGTACAGCGCGACGTTGCCGATGACGATGTTCTCGGTCGGGTCGAAGGGAGCGTTGTCCGGCGTTTTCAGAACGAGCTTCCCGCCAGAGAGCCCCTTGCCGACGTAGTCGTTGGCCGTGCCGGTCAGTTCCATCGTCACGCCCTGTGCGAGGAACGCGCCGAAGGACTGGCCGGCCGTGCCGTCGAAGTCGACCCGGATGGTGTCGTCCGCGAGGCCGTCGCTTGCGTGCTCGCGGGAGATGCGGTTCGAGAGCGTCGCCCCGACCGCGCGGTCGACGTTGGTGATGTCGGCGTCGATGGCGACCGGGTCGCCCTGGTAGATGGCGTCCTCGGCGGCGTCGATGAGGTCCCAGTCGAGTTGCTCGTCGACCTCGTGGGTCTGCTCGCGTTGCTTGTAGCGGCCGTCGTTGTCGGCCGGCTCTGCGATGACAGACGAGAGGTCGAGCTTCTGGGCCTTCGGCTGGGACACGTCGTCGCGCTGTGCCAGCACGCCCGGCCGACCGATCATCTCGTCGATCGTCTCGAAGCCGAGTTCGGCCATGATCTCCCGGAGTTCCTGGGCCACGAACGTCATGTAGTTGATGACGTGCTGTGGCTCGCCGGGGAACCGCTCGCGGAGGTTCTCGTTCTGGGTGGCGATGCCGACTGGACAGGTGTTCTCGTGGCACTGCCGGGCCATCACGCAGCCGGAGGTGACCATCGAGGCGGTCCCGAAGGTGTACCCCTCGGCACCGAGCAGGGCGGCGACGGCCACGTCGCGGCCGGTCTTCATCCCGCCGTCGGTGGTCACCTTGATGCGCGAGCGCAGGCCGGTGGCCCGGAGCATCTGGTTGGCCTCCGAGACGCCGAGTTCCCACGGGAGGCCGGCGTTCTTGATGGAGGTCTTGGGCGACGCGCCGGTGCCGCCGTCGTGGCCCGAGATGTGGACCACGTCGGCGTTGGCCTTGGCGACGCCGGCCGCGATGGTCCCGATGCCGTCCTCGGAGACCAGTTTGACGTTGATGTCCGCCTCCGGGTTCGAGGCCTTGAGGTCGTGGATGAGCTGTTTCAGGTCTTCGATGGAGTAGATGTCGTGCAGCGGCGGCGGCGAAATAAGGCCGACGCCCGGCGTCGCGTACCGGACGTGGGCGATCATCTCGTTGACCTTCTTGCCGGGCAGGTGACCGCCCTCGCCGGGCTTCGAGCCCTGTGCCATCTTGATCTGGAGTTCGTCGGCCGACGCGAGGTAATCCGAGGTGACGCCGAAGCGACCGGAGGCGACCTGCTTGGTCGTACACTCCTTCTCGGTGTCGAACCGCTCGGGCGGCTCGCCGCCCTCGCCGGTGTTGGCGTTGGCCCCGAGCCGGTTCATGGCGATGGCGTTGTTCTCGTGCATCTCGGGCGACAGCGACCCGAGCGACATCGCCGCGGTCTCGAAGCGCTCGACGATGTCTTCGACCGGTTCCACGTCCTCGATGGGGATGGACTCGCGATCGGAATCGAACTCGAGCAGCCCACGCAGGGTCTGGAGCTCCTCGTTCTGGTCGTTGACCAGCTCGGCGAACTCCTTGTACGTGTCGTAGTCGCCCATCCGGACGGCCTGCTGAATCTTGCCGACCGTGTTGGGGTTCCACTGGTGGTGGATGCCGTTCGAGCGGAACTCGTACTCGCCCTGGCGGGGCATGTCGGGTTCCTCCTCGCTCCAGGCGACCTCGTGGCGCTGGGTGAGGTCGTCCTCAATTTCCTCGATGCCGATGCCCTCGGTCCGGCAGGTCGTCCCCTCGAAGTACTCGGCGACGAAGTCCGAAGAGAGGCCGACGGCCTCGAAGATCTGGGCACCCTGGTAGGACTCGACCGTGGAGATGCCCATCTTGGCCATCGTCTTCAGGAGGCCGTCCTCGACGGCGGTGATGTAGGCGTCGATGGCGTCGGGGAGGTCCGCGCCGTCCGGGCCGGCCACCAGGTCCTCGATGGTCTGGTAGGCTAGGTAGGGGTTGACGGCACCGGCCCCGTAGCCGATGAGCGTCGCAAAGTGGTGGACGGCTCGCGGGTCGCCGGACTCGACGACGAGCCCGACGTGGTTGCGGAGGCCGTTGCGGACGAGGTGGTGGTGGACGCCACCGACTGCCAGCAGGCTCGGTATCGGCACGCGGTCCTCGTCCGCGCCACGGTCGGAGAGCACGAGGACGTCGTGCTCCTTGGCGGCGGCGTCGGCCTCGGCCCGCACGTCCTCGACGGCCTGGCGGAGGTCACCGCCCTTCTCGTAGGTGATGTCGATGACCTTCGTGGACATGCCGTTTTCGTCCAGGTCCTTGATGCACGCCGTCTCCTCGTCGGTGAGGATCGGCGAGTCCAGGACAAGCTGGCGGGCGTGGTCCTGGCTCTCGTCGAGGATGTTTCGCTGATGGCCCAGGCGAGACTCCAGTGAGGTGACGAGTTCCTCGCGGATGTAGTCAAGCGGCGGATTCGTCACCTGGGCGAACAGCTGCTTGAAGTAGGTGAAAAGCGGGCGGTTGAACTGCGACAGCACCGATAGCGGCGTGTCATCGCCCATGGAGCCGACGGGGTCTTTGCCCTTCTCGGCCATCGGCTCGATGAGGTGGTCGACCTCGTCGTAGGTGTAGCCGTACATCGCCTGGTGGCTCCGGAGCGCGTCCGATGGATTCCGGGGCGCGTTGTCCTCGCGGTCGGCCACGTCGTCGATGTCGACCTGCTCCTGGGCGACCCACTCGCCGTACTTGTCGTCGGTGATGTCGTCGAAGACTTCCGCGTCGGGGATGACCCGTCCCTCCTCGGGGTCGGCGAGGAAGCACTGGCCCGGCTGGAGGCGGCCGCGCTCTTGAATCTCGCTGGCGTCGTGTTCTAACGCGCCGGCCTCTGAGGACATCACGAGCGTGTTGTCCTCAAGTACGTCGTAACGGCAGGGGCGGAGGCCGTTCCGGTCTAGCACCGCACCGATACGGTCGCCGTCGGTCGCGGCGACGAGCGCCGGGCCGTCCCATGGCTCGACCAGCGAGGCGTGGTAGTCGTAGAAGTCGCGCCGGTCGCCGGTCACGTCGTTCATCTCGCCGCGCCAGGCTTCGGGGATGAGCATCCGCAGAGCGTGGGGGAGGTCGCGGCCGCCCTGAAGCAGGAGTTCGAGCGCGTTGTCGACGCTCGCGGTGTCTGACTGCTCGGGGTCGTCGATGATGGGCTTGATCTTCTCTAAGTCGCCCTCGAACTCGTCGCTCTGGATGTCAGTCTCCCGAGCGCGCATCCAGTTGATGTTCCCCTGAATCGTGTTGAACTCGCCGTTGTGGATGACGCGCCGATACGGGTGCGCGAGATGCCACGCGCCCAGCGTGTTCGTCGAGAACCGGGCGTGGACCATCGCAAACGTCGACTGCATCCGCTCGTCTTCGAGGTCAGGGTAATAGTCTTCGAGCTGTTCGGCCTTGAGCAGGCCCTTGTAGACGACGACGTCGGTGGCGAGGGAGACGACGTAGAACCGCTCGTGGCCCGCCGGTTTCTCTTCCTCGACAGTGTTTTCGAGCGCCCGGCGGCCGACGTACAGCTGGTTCTCGAAGGCGTCGCCGGTCTTGCCCGTCGCGGAGGTGACGAAGAACTGGACGATGTCCGGCTCGGATTCAAGCGCCGTCGCGCCGAGGTCGCTGTTGTCCGTGGGAACGTCGCGCCAGTCAATGACATCGAGACCCTCAGCGGCGAGTTCCGTCTCAACGAGGTCTTTCAGACTGTCGGCGACTTCGTCGTCCTGCGGGAGAAAGAGCGTGCCAACGGCGTACTCGCCAGCGGGCGGCAGGTCGGCGTCGACTTCGGCAGTGAAAAACTCGTGTGGAATCTGGAGCATGATGCCCGCCCCGTCGCCCGTATCTTGCTCGGCCCCTGTTGTCCCTCGATGTTCGAGGTTGTCGAGGAGTTCGAGTCCGTCCGATACAACCCAGTGGTCGCTGTCGCCGTCGAGGTCCATGACGACCCCGACACCACAGTTCGACCGTTCGTCCGTGGGATCTGCAAGCCCGGCGTCGCCTGCAGAGAGACCTGTCTGTCGCTCAACCATGTGTTTCACGACTGGGGATGCCACTATAAGAGGGTAATCCTAATGGTATTAGTGTTGTTTAACCCCACATTAGGGAGTATATATTCGTCATGATTGTTTGAACTGTATCATCATTTATAAACCGTTGTCCGATGGATGTCGGTTTACACGGTGTTCAACCGAGCACGGGTGCAGATGACTGCTCGATGCCCGAAACGTATGCCGTCATGTCAGTTGTCGTCAACATTCCGACGACACCTTCCGCCTCGTCGACGACCGGGAGATGGTGGACAGTATGGTCCAGCATCAGACTTGCGGCCGCCTCGACGGAGTCGTTTGCTGTTACTGTAATCAGGTCCGTCGTCATGTAGTCAGATACGGCTAGCCCCGTCGTATCGCCGCCCTCCGCGGCGATCTCGACGAAGTCTGTGGAGGTGAGAATCCCCCGCAACTCTCCGTCAGCGTCGACGACAACAACAGAACTGATGCTCTCGTCGAGCATCCGCTTGGCGACCGCTTTCGCGTTCGCATCGGCGGCAACAGTGGTGACAGGCGATGACATAATTCGTCCGACAAACACGTCTTCCATGGCAGCTGATAACATGGGACTTGATATAACCGTGTTGGTTCCGGATATCTGTCGATTCCACCACCTGAGGAATATATAAGGTCCTAATATGCTCGGTCACTGCGATGAATCCGCCGTTCAAGAAGTTGCCAGCTATCTCCGATTGCCCGTGCCGACTGCTCGACCATCACGGGGCTGTCGAGGTCCCGTTGCCGTCGCAAGCGGTCGGCTGAATCGTAGTTCCCACGACGGTATCTGTTCGCCGTTTGGCGTTTGTATGACCCTAGTCTGACGGCGATTTATATACATAGGGCCAGCAGTGGTCATCGGGGGCACGGAGGAAAATGTCACACGCTCCCCGACCCCATCCTTCCTTCATACTACTGGCTGTGCCGTCATGAAGAGACGTGCCACCTCTCGGTAGCAACATATTTCACGGGCACACAGCCGGCAGTATCGGTGGGCCGGCAGTTATCTATGCAAGCTCTTCGTATATGAATTAAACCATGTCTGGTCATGGCCCCAGCGTCGCCATCGCCTGTCAGGGCGGCGGCAGCCACAGTGCGTTTACCGCCGGTGCGCTGCAACGACTCCTGCCAGCGGTCGACACCGAGTACAATCTCGTGGGATTGAGTGGCACCTCCGGCGGTGCTCTGTGTGCGGTCACGGCCTGGTACGGCCTGCTCAGTGAAGGCCCCGGCCATGCCGGGGAGCTACTCGAGGATGTCTGGTGTGATGTCGCCGCAACAACACCGCCCTCATTCCTGCTGAACGAATCTCTCGTGTGGCACAAGCGACTGCAGAACCGGATGCTCCCCGCGGCCGATATCTCGCCCTACGCGACGCCTGGCGCGGTCGGCCACGACTGGTACCTGTCACTGCTGACCGCCACATCGCGTTCGACGAGTTCGACAACCTCACCGACGAGGCACCGCCACACGTAACCATCGGCACGGTCACCGTCAACAGCGGCGTGTTCGAGACGTTCACCGATGCTACCGCCACGTCGAAGGCAGTGCTTGCCTCGGCCGCGTTCCCGCTGCTGTACAAAGCTGTCGAACTGAACAGTCACTGGCACTGGGACGGCCTGTTCTCACAGAACCCACCGATCCGGGAGTTCCTGACCAGCGACCGACCGAAACCGGACGAGATCTGGGTCATCCAGATCGAGCCACAGACCCGCAACGACCGTCCGACATCGCTGGCAGAGATCACCGACCGTCGGCAGGAACTAGCCGGGAATCTCTCGCTGAATCAGGAACTGTTCTTCGTCCGGAAAGTCAACGACTGGGTCGAAAAGGGGTATCTCCCGGAGGCTTTCAAACACGTGGAAATACGTCGACTGGTGCTTGATACGACGCTGACAGCGGCCTCGAAACGCGACCGCGACCCTCGGTTCATCGAGGAGCTCATGGAAACGGGCCGCGCCGAAGCCGACGCGTTTCTGGATGAGGTGCCGGAAGACGCAACTGAACCGCCTAGTCAGTAACTCTTGGCGAAGTACGCCGTCTCCTCGGCCTCCTCGCCGCAGATGGCACACTCGTCGTGAATCGGCTCCTCGTCGCGGTCCAGCGGGACCATCACGATTTCGGCCGCGATAGCGTCCTTGATGGGCTCCTCGCAGTCCTCGTCGCCACACCAGCCACACTTGACGTAGCCGCCGTGCTGGCCGATGGTCCCCAGAATCTCCTCGCGGGACTCAGCCTCGCGGATTTCGCCCTCCAGCGTCTCCTCGGCGTCGGCGTAGAGCTTCGCGTGGACGGTGTCGAGGTGCTCCTCGACCGTCTCGGCGATGCCGTCGCGGTCGACGGTCGCGTTCTCGCCGTCGGGGCGGTGGACGAGCGTCGCCTCGCCGTCCTCGACCTCGTGGGGGCCGATTTCGACGCGGAGCGGGACGCCGTGGAGTTCGTGTTCGTTGTACTTGAAGCCGGGATTGCGATGTTCGCGGTCGTCGAGTTCGACGCGGACGCCGGCCTCATCGAGTTCTGCGGCGAGGTCCGCGGCGTATTCCACGACCTCGTCCTTGTTGTCCTCCTGCCAGATGGGGACGACGACGACCTGGTCGGGCGCGAGCGCGGGCGGGAGCACGAGCCCCTGGTCGTCGGAGTGGGTCATGATGAGCGCGCCCATCGCGCGCCAGGACAGTCCCCAGGACGTCGTGTGGGCGGTGTTCTCCTCCTCGTCGGCGTCGGCGTAGGTGATGTCGAACGCCTCGCCGAAGGAGGTCCCGAGGTAGTGGGAGGTGGCCGCCTGTACGGTCTTGCCGTCGGGCATCAGCGTCTCGATGGTCGTCGTCGTGTGCGCCCCGGGGAACTTGTCGTGGGGCGGCTTGCGGCCCTTCAGCGGCGGCATCGCCATGACCTCCTCGTAGAGGCGGGCGTACTGGTCCAGCCGGGTCATCGTCTCCTCCCACGCGCCGTCCTCGTCGGCGTGGGCGGTGTGGCCCTCCTGCCAGAGGAACTCCTTGGTGCGGAAGAACGGCTTGGTCTCGGTGGCCTCCCACCGGACGACCGAACACCACTGGTTCAGCCGCATCGGGAGGTCTCGGTGCGAGCGGGTCCACTGCGCCATGAACGGCGCGATGATAGACTCGCTGGTAGGCCGGACAGCGAGACGCTCTTCGAGTTCGTCGTGGCCGCCGTGGGTCACCCACGCGACCTCGGGGTCGAACCCCTCGACCACGTCCTTCTCTTTCTCCAGATAGCTCTCAGGGATGAAAAGCGGGAAATATGCGTTCTGGACGCCGGTGTCTTTGAACCAGCCGTCGAGGTTGTTCTGGATACGCTCCCAGATAGCGTAGCCGCGTGGACGCGTGACAATGAACCCGCCCATGGGGGCGTAGTCCGCGAGGCCTGCCTTCTGGACGACCTCGGCGTACCACTCGCCGGGTGAATGCTCCTTGCTCTCGGTGATACCGAGTTCCTGCTCGCCACTCATTAGGTGTGTCCTGGCCCAGGGCGCTAATAAACTCCCCGAAGGGTGGTGAGCCGCTGGCACACCGACCGGAGCGGGTCCGCACCGTGCCGTGTGCCAGCGAGGGTTCAATCCCGCACCGACTGGACTGTGAGTTCGTCGCCCGACTCCGGCTGGCCAAAGGCCGCCGCCGCGGAGCCGCCGCGCAGGAACAGCTCCTGATACGGGTCGCCACCGCCGGCCGACCCCGGGACGATAGCGAGGGACCCCTCCGGAACGTCCGACACGGCCTCTCTGACGACGACCTCACGGGACTCGCCGTTGAGTTCGACGACGACCGTGTCGCTTCCCGGGTCAAACACCGAGGTCCGAATCGAGGTCTTGACGTTCCCGTAGCCGTCGACGTGACAGACTACGGACTCGGGCGGGGCCGGCACGTCCGCAAGCGACCGCTCCGCGCCCAGCGACGAGCGGTCCCCGTTGGCTATCTCGGCGACGCGACGCGGGAACAGGTCTCGTGATCGGAACTGGCCGGTGTCGGCCGGCAGTTCGACCTCGCGGAAGGTCGTGGCGTGGTCGGCGACAAACGAGAGGTTGTAGCCGGCGTCGACGGCAACGACAGGAACGCCGTTGTCCAGTTCGAGATAGCACAGTGGGCCGCCGGTATCGGCCCGTTCTGGCGTTGATTCCGTCGTTCGCGGTGCCGTGTTCGAGTAAATCA
Source organism: Haloarcula sp. Atlit-47R (assembly GCF_003665985.1). Lineage (NCBI taxonomy): Archaea > Methanobacteriati > Methanobacteriota > Halobacteria > Halobacteriales > Haloarculaceae > Haloarcula > Haloarcula sp. Atlit-47R. Next base: position 276,182 of record NZ_QPLQ01000002.1, read on the forward strand.
GCAGGTCGTCGAAGGCGGGGTTGTGGACACCGAGCTGCGCGATCCAGAAGCCGGTGGCGACCGTCGAAAACGGCTGTACCTCGCTCGACTGGACAGTCATCGTCGGGTCGGCGGCAGTGAGACGGTGGACGACCTCTGAGAAGGCCGGGTCAGCGGGGCCGTAATCCGCAATGAGATGAACGAACGTGCTCATGTGAAGCTCCGGTCGCTACCACGTCGGTGCGCCTGTATAATCTTGTGCCTTGATAACAGGGAGACAGTGTCGAATGTGTCCGGCGCCACCGCCCGCTCAGGCACCAATCGTCGTCAACGAGGCAATGGAGTCGGCGACGCGGCGTTCCATACCAGTCCCGGTGAATCCCGGAACGGGGTCGACAGCCTGTGCGTACACTTCCGATTCGCTTTCGACGAACTCCACGCAGAGCGCCCGCGCGCCAAAGCGGTCCAGCAACTCGCGGACGCGGGCCGCGAGCGTCACCTCGACAGTCTCCTCGCTGATGACGCGGTCCAGCCCGGACACTTCCGACCGGACCTGAATCGCTCGCAGATGGGTCTCGCGGCCATCATTGACGGCGAAGTACTTGTACTCGACCGGTTCCTCCCGAACACAGGCCTGATAGAAATCGCCCTCGTCGCTGTCCGCTGGCACACCGTCCCACGAGTACCGAGTCCGGGCAGTGTAGTCACAGTCTGGCTTCTCGAACCAGACGGCCGGGACCCGACAGCCGACCTGCTCCAGTCCGTGCAGGGCAACGAGCCGACAGGCGAGCGCCGTCGTCGGCAGGAAGCCGTTCCACGTCTCGGTACCGGTTCTGTCAGCGTACCACAGTGCGCTGAACGACTCGGGCCGAAGCGTCGTGTTGACAAGCGCAGCCAGGTCGTCGATATCGGCTTTGGCCACCGGATTTCCGGGGCGGAGAAACTGGACATCGAACCCCCGGGCGGAGAGCCGCTCTGCGACGGCACCGAACACCGGGTGTTCAGGCTCGCAGATGAAGCCGATGCAGTCCATACCGCCACATCTCAGCGGTCCGATAAAAAAGTCGCGCAAAACCGAACGACTGAGGCGTCGTGGCTCCGAAGTGGATATCTGATGCAACTGCTCAGTACTTGGGGCCACCTCGGCACCGGGAGCTGGGACATCGCCGCCGTCGTTGTCCTCTCTGCTGTGGCCGGAGCAGTCCTGTGTGGGCTCGCCCTGGCCGCGTACCGACAGCGCGGGACGCGTGCGTATCTGTTGATTTCGCTCGCGCTCACCGCGCTGTTTGCCCGCCCGCTCGTCGCGTTGCTGTCGGGGTTCTCGCTGGTCTCGGGACCGACACACCACTTCCTCGAACACGTGCTCGATACCCTCTTCGTCGCCCTCGTCCTCGGTGCAGTGTACTACGCGCGAACAGTCGAGAAGCGCCTCGACGAGGAGGGGTTATGAACGATACCAGAGCGCGGATTTACCAGCATATCAAGTCCAATCCAGGTGTCCACTTCCGAGAGCTAACGCGGGCGCTGGACCTCGCAACAGGACAGGTACAGTACCATCTGGCTCGGCTCGACCGCGTACACAGCGAGTCGGTCAACGGACGGACACACTACTACACGACGTCGTTCGACCCCTGGGAACGCCACGCCATCGCCTTCTTCCAGCGGGAGACGGCGAGAGATATTCTCGTCGCGCTCATGGAGTGCGAAACCGCTCGCCCCGAGGAGGTGGCTGACCACCTCGACATCGCGCGGAGTACGCTCGAACACCATCTCAGCAGCCTGACCGAGCACGATATCGTCGAGAAGCGCCGGAGCGAGGGACGAGTGACGCTGGCGCTCTGCCGGCCGGACTCGACTGTCGAACTGCTCGCGGCGGTCGACCCCACGGCCTCGGACCGCCTGTCGGACCGCTTCACCCGGTTACTCGACCGCCTCTTCGAGGGCGGCTAGCTCAACTGCCCGGACAGGGGTGCTTTCGAGTCCCGTACCACAATCCAATTGGACAAGCAGGCCATAGAGTGGGTGATGACTGAACGCGGGATTTCCCGACGCGAGTTCGCCAAGAGCGCCGTCGCCATCGGCGGCACCGCGGCGCTGGCCGCCTGTCTCGACCGCGGGTCAGGGACGATACCCGAGGGAACCGACGACCCCGCGTCGCTTCCGGACCGCCAGCACGCATGGGACGCGTCGCTGGCGACCGACGACGCGGGGAACCATCGGCTGTCGCGACACCACGTCCTCTTGCTACTGGACTACACTGAGGACGGGATACCGTCGGATAGCGACCGCGAGCAGGTCGAAGCGGCGCTTCGGGACCTCGAGCGGGCCTACGAATGGAGCAACGAAGGGTTGCTGTTCACGCTCGGGTACAGCCCGGCCTACTTCGACCGCTTCGATGCCGACGTGGCTGGCGTCGACCTGCCAGAGCCTATGGCGCTCGCCCCCTTCGAAGACCCCGAACTCGACACGCCCGACGCGCTCCTGCATCTCGCCAGTGACGACGAGCGAGTCGTCATCGAGGCCGAAGAGGCGCTGAAAGGCAATCGCGACAGCGCCAACGACCAAGAAATGAGCGCGACCTTCGAGGGCGTCCTCGGTGAGGCGGAGCGCCGGACGGGGTTCGTCGGGGCCGGCCTGCCCGCCGAGAATCAGGACGTCGACGGGATTCCGGACTCCGACCCGGTCCCAGAAGAGGCTCCGCTGTTCATGGGGTTCAAGTCCGGGTTCAAGGAAAACCAGGCCTCCGAGGACCGAGTGACGGTCGATTCGGGACCGTTCGCCGGCGGTGCGACACAGCACCTCTCGAAGATCCGGCTGCAACTCCAGCAGTGGTACGAACAGGATTCCCGGGACCAGCGCGTCTCGAAGATGTTCTGTCCGGCCCACGCCGCCGAGGACAAGGTCGAAGGCGTCGGCGAGAACCTCGGCACCGACAACGGTGCCGGCGAGTGTCCCGACGACGTGGTCGACAGCGGCCGTCGGAAGGGCGTCGTCGGTCACGCACAGAAGATGTCCCGCGTCAGAGAGGACGGGACACCGACTATTCTCCGCCGGGACTTCGATTCGACCGACGGCGGCGAAGCGGGACTGCACTTCCTCTCGCTGCAGCGCTCTATCGCCGACTTCGTCGCCACGAAACAGGCGATGAACGGAACGGACGTCGCTAACGAGTCCGCCGTCGGTCAGCAGGTGAACAACGGCATTCTCCAGTACATGACAGTCACGCGGCGCGGGAACTACCTGCTCCCGCCGCGGTCGCTACGGTCCCTGCCGCCAGCGAACCCGGACGCGTGAGCGGGAGGCGGAGCCACACAGTCCGGCTTTCGGCCGCCGTACCAGAACGGTCTTTCAGATGAGGACCGAAAGGCGGTTCATGAATCGCCGACAGTTCCTCGCCAGTACCGGCCTCGCCGGCACGACGGTCCTGGCGGGGTGTGGTTCGCTGAGTTCCCAGTCGACACGCGCCCCACCGCTGGTCGAAAACCGACCCGATGCCACGTACCGCCCTACCCACGCCGAGGGGATGGGAATGGCCGGGATGGCACAGGCGGGTGAGTACATGGTCGGACTGAGCTACTCTTTTCCTCACCGCTTCTGGACGGTCACCGGGACGACGGCCGAAAAGGTCACCATCCGGAGCGAAGACAGCATCCACCTGATGGCGACTGTCTGGGACCCCGAGACGGAGACGGTCCTCCCGGTGTCCGCCGGCCTCTCCATCACCATCGAGCGTGACGGCGAGACGGTCACCGACAAGTCCCCGTGGCCGATGATCTCCCAGAACATGGGCTTTCACTACGGCGACAACTACGCGCTCGACGGCGACGGCGTCTATCAACTCTCGGTCCGCGTCAACGGCATGAACGAGCGGAGGCTCGGAGCCTTCGACGGCCGATTCGACGAGGCCGGCGAGGCAACAGTCGAATTCGACTTCGCACAGAGCACCCGCGACCAGCTCGCTTTCGATGAGTTCCCGGACTCACAGGGCGAACGCGCAGCAGTCGACCTGATGAACATGGACATGATGCCAACCTCGCAGGTCCCTGAAGTGTCTGCTCTGCCCGGGACCGTGCTTGGGACGAACAAAGGAAGCGACGGCGTCTACGCCGTCATGTGGCTGCAGGACGCCGCGTTCCTCACCGAAGGGCAGTCGTATCTCGCCGTGTCCGCCCGGACGCCGTACAACCGCGTTCCCCTGCCGATGATGTCTCTCGACGGAACCGTAGAGGCCGACGGCGACACGGTGTTCGAGGACGCGCTGACCGCCGCGGTCCACCCCGACCTCGGGTACCACTACGGCGCGGTCGTCGAGACGACAGTGGAGGAACCGTCCGTCGGCGTCGACGTCGTCGCCCCGCCGCAGGTGTCCCGTCACGAGGGGTACGAGACGGCGTTCCTGACAACGCCGTCGTTCTCATTTTCGGGTGCCTGACCACAATCAGTCAATCCATTCGACGTAGTCTTGGCAGTCGTCGCATTCCGTGCGGGTCGCCCATCCGTCACCGCGGTCGTGGTCCGACGGTGCCACCTTGATTACGGTAACGTTCACCGAGCCACACCTCGGGCACTGTCCTGGGATTTTGGAGTTAGACATCAGAGGCTATTATCTGTTTGAGATATAATTCTCAGCTATCACTAAGATAGTTTCCCTCAGTCAATCTCAGTAGCGTGCGGCGCAAATGACGGCAATACCTGATGGGGACACACGCAACAAGGCCGACCTCATTCGACACCGAACGGACTCTCGGCCTGTTGCCACGGCCAGCCCGGGACTCGCGTCTGGACCCCGGCCGCGAGCGCGGCATCGAGATCGTCAGCGCCTGCGGTCGCTGTATCGGCTCCGTGGGTTCGCACGTCCGCGACGTGGAAGGTCGCTTCCGCGAGCAGTCGGAGCGGCTGCTCGCCGGCAATCATCGCCGCTAACTCGCGGCCAAGGAGTTCGTCGATAACAAAGCCCGGGTAATCGCCTGTAACGTCCAGTGTTCGGAGCAAACGGACCAGCGCGGCGACGTTGACCGCCCGGTCGCCGTCGGCGAACACCTCGTCAATGGCGGCCGTGTAAGCGTCGTCTGTGAGCATGTCAACGTCGACGCCGAACTGCGAACCCAGGTGGGCCCGCGTGTCGTTTATCAGCGGGACGACATCGCTGGCCCGGTCCTGCACCCGCTTGTACTCCTCGTCGACGGTTTCAGGTGTCAGTCGCATGTCGGCATCTGACGTGGAGGCCGCTTACCGCTTATGGGCGCGCGCAACGGCGACTGTGGGACAGGTCCGACCTCCGTATTGCGAAGGCTTTTATAACACGAGGGGAATACTGAGAAATAGAGGACGGTTTTCCGGACATCTCTCCACGTCCGGAGGCAACTCACCGATAACTGATGACTTTATTAGAGAGCGTACATCCCGCGGCACCAGGTCGGCCCGCGCCAGCCGTGGACGGCCCCGCTACCGGGATGACTCCCCGTTTTGAGCTATGAGCACTGTAGACAAGCAACTCGAAGACGTGAAAGCAACGATCGACGAGGAAGTCCCGCGCCGTATCTCCGTCTCGGATGTCACGTACGAGGGACCGGAACTCGTCATATACACGCGGGACCCGAAGGAGTTCGCCGCGAACAGCGACCTCGTTCGCCGGCTCGCGTCGAAACTCCGCAAACGCATCACAGTTCGCCCGGACCCGGACGTTCTGGCCCCGCCAGCCGAGGCCGAGGCGGCGATTCGGGAACTTATCCCCGAGGAGGCCGGCGTCATGGACCTGAATTTCCACGCTGATACCGGCGAAGTCGTCATTCAGGCACAGAAGCCCGGCGTCGTCATCGGCCGGCGCGGCGCGACCCTGCGTGAGATCACACAGGAGGTCGGGTGGACGCCCGAAGTCGTTCGAACGCCACCAATCGAGTCCTCGACGGTCGAGAACGTCCGGAACTTCCTCAAGCAAGAGCGCGAAGACCGTCGTGACATCCTCGAACGCGTCGGCCGGCAGATCCACCGCGAGCCGATGTCCGACGACGAGTACGTCCGCATCACGACGCTTGGCTGCTGTCGTGAAGTCGGCCGCACCGCGTTTATCCTCTCGACGCCGGATACGCGAATCCTCATCGACTGCGGGAACAAGCCCGGCGCGAACGGCGAGCAGCCGTATCTGGACATTCCGGAGGCGTTCGGGGCCGGGACCAACGGTATCGACGCCGTCGTCCTGACCCACGCGCATTTGGACCACTCCGCGCTGGTCCCCTTGCTGTTCGAGTACGGCTACGACGGGCCCATCTACTGTACCGAGCCGACGCGGGACCTCATGGGACTGCTGACGCTCGACTACCTCGACACCGCCGCGGACGACGGCCGGACCCCGCCGTACGACTCCGAGATGGTCCGCGAGGCGATCAAACACACAATCCCACTAGAGTACGGCGACGTGACCGACATCGCGCCCGATATCAAGCTGACGCTGCACAACGCCGGCCACATCCTCGGCTCGTCGGTGTGTCACTTCCACGTCGGCGACGGCCTGTACAACGTCGCCTTCTCCGGTGACATCCACTACGACGACACGCGCCTGTTCGACGGCGCTGTCAACGATTTCCCGCGAGTGGAGACGCTCGTGCTGGAGTCGACCTACGGCGGCCGCAACGACTACCAAACCGACCAGGAGGACTCGGAGCGAAAGCTCAAGCAGATTATCCAGAACGCCTACGACCGTGGTGGGAAGGTCCTCATTCCGACCTTCGCTGCGGGGCGGTCGCAGGAACTCATGCTCGTCCTCGAAGAGGCAATGCGGAACGGCGACATCCCCGAGATGCCGGTCCATCTCGACGGGATGATCTGGGAGGCGACAGCCGTTCACACGACCTACCCCGAGTATCTCCGCGACGGCCTGCAGGACCGCATCTTCGACGAAGACGAGAACCCGTTTCTGGCAGACCAGTTCAACCCGATCGACGGCGGCGACGAGGAACGGGCTGAAATCGCTGACGGCGATTCCTGTATCATACTCTCTACGTCCGGGATGCTCACCGGCGGCCCGGTCATGTCCTGGCTCGAACAGCTCGGCCCCGACCCGGATTCGGCGCTTACCTTCGTCGACTACCAGGCACAGGGGACGCTCGGCAACCGAGTCCAGCGCGGTGTCGACGAGGTGCCCGTCGGTCGCAGCGGGCGCAGCGAAACGGTCCCGCTGGAGATGACCGTCGAGACGGTCGACGGCTTCTCCGGCCACGCCGACCGCCAGGGGCTAGAGAACTTCGTGAAGACGATGAACCCTCGGCCCGAGAAAATCCTCTGTGTCCACGGCGACGAATCGGCGACACAGGACCTCTCCTCGTCGCTGTACCACGACCAGAACATTCGGACCTTCGCGCCGGAGAACCTCGAAACGTTCCGCTTCCGCTGAGCCAGTTGCTGTTCCCGGTTCATTCTCACTCCCCGATAGCCAGACGAACCTCTATACGGCAGGCGGGTGAACCACCGCGTATGGACATCACCCAGTATCTCGACGAACTCGAACCGGTCGGGATGGTGCTCATCGGACTCGTGCTGTTTATCATCCCGGAGCCTGCGACGTCGACACTCGGAATCGGCCTGATGGTGCTCGGTGGAGCATGGTGGTTCTACGAGTGGAACCGCTGAGATAACTCGGAGCAGTCCTCATGAATCACGACCGAATTCACGCCCAGGAACCGTCACACCACCGCGACCGCTGGACGGTCGGCACAATTGCCGAGCTAGCGGAGCGAGACGGCCACTGTGTCGTCACCGTCGAAAACGAGTCCGGCGAGCCAACTGAACTCGTCGTTACCATGGCCGTTCGCGACCTGTTTATCAGTCGGCTGGACATCGGTGACAACGAGAGCCCGGTCGGCGAGCGTGTCTGGTTCCGGAAGCGTGGCGGGTCGTAGCCAGCCGCTAACCCATTCGGTCCGGCTTTGACCGCCGCTACGACAGGTCGACGGTCCGGTCGGCCCAGCGCCGGAGCCGGTTGAGGGCGTCCCGCTCGGCCCGCGAGACCGGGTCGTCGACGCCCAGTTCGTCGCTGTCGAAGGCGTTGAGGACGGCGGCGTCCGCCCCGTCGCAGTACGCGGTGAGCCGGTCGACCGCAGCGGCCTCGTGCTGGAACGGAATCGTCGCGTCGTTGACGAACACTGCCCGCGGGTTGGCCGGGAGCGCATCCATCTGTCGCCTGGCACGCCGGGCGTTCTCCCGGGCGAGCGCGACCGCCCCGTCGGCCGTCTCGCTTTCGGCTCTGGGGGCGCTGGCGTCGATGCGGCCGACCCAGACCGACTCCGGCACGGTGGTGAATCGGTCGAGGCGACCGCCGAGGACGGTCCCGTCGCGTTGGAGTTCGGGCGCAAAATCGAGAACGACGACGCCGTCGGACCCCTCACGGTCGAGCCAGGTGTCGAGGGCGCTGGCGGTCGTCCGCGTCTTGCCGACGTTCGACGGGCCGACGACCAGCGTCGACCCCGAGAGCGGGACCTCGACGCCGGTCACGCGAGGAGTTCCTCCCGCAGGAACTTCCCGCCGAGGCCGGCCATGGCGAGGCCGAGCGCGACGGCGAAGGCCAGCACGAACCCGGACAGCGGGCCGACGCCGCCCCCGAGCTGTTCGACGACGAAGTTCCCGGCGAGCCCGCCCGAGACCGCGAGCAGGGCCAGCCCGCCGACGTTGGCGAGCGTCGAGTTCGGTTCCGGGACCGCGTCGGAGTTGAGGAGATAGAGGACGACGGCGATTACGAAGGGCGTGCCGACGGTCCCGAGCGCGAGCACGAGGACGAGTTGGCCCAGCACGTTCCCGCCGATGAACGCCCCCGGCGCGGACAGCAGCGCAGCGGCGACCAGCAGTCCGCGGTAGCGGCTGTCCTCGATGGTGGTGCCCCAGCCGAGCTTGTCGGCCAGCAGGAACGGCGGGACGATGGTGTTGCCGCCGAGGGTCGACACGGCAGCGCCCCACAGACCGAGCAGGAACAGCCAGCGGGCGCTGTCGCCGACCAGTGGGCCCAGCGCCTGCGCAGCGCCGACCGTCGTGAGGTCCCCGGAGGTCAGCACGCTCGCGGTCACCAGGAAGATGGCGAGGCTGTAGACGCCGAAGGCCACGAACATCGACGCCCCCACGTCGACCGTCGCGAGGTCGTAGTCCTCGCGAGTCCAGCCCCGCGCCCGCATCGTGTAGGAGTGCATCGTGATGAGCGTGATGTGGACCGCACCGCCGAGGATGCCGGCCGCGACCAGCGCGCTCCCGGAGGGGACGGACGGTATCAGTCCGGTCACCGCCGCGCCGGCGTCGATGGGCACGACGAACAGACTGGCGACGAACGCGACAACAACAAGCAGGACGAGGACTTTCGCGCCCAGTTCCAGAAAGCGGTAGCCGCCGCCGGCCAGCCCCACGGCGAGCAGTAGCGCCCAGACGACGCCCCAGACCCGCGCATCGATACCGGTCACCGTCGCCGAGACCGTGGCGACGGTCTTCATGATGACCAACTGTGCCACGCCGGCGGCAAGTACTGCGTCGCCGACAAGCAGCCACGCCCACGTTTCACCGAGGTGGTCCTCGACGACGCCGACGATGCCCCGCTCGGTCAGCAGTCCCAGCCGCATGGCGAGATACTGGGCCAGCGCCCCCGCCCCGGCGGAGAGGACGACGACCCAGAGGAGGCTGTAGCCGAACGCGCCGCCCGCGGTGACGAGGCTGGCTATCGTCGCCGGACCAGCGGCAATTGCCCCCGCGATCCAAGACGGCCCCATCGCCTCGACGTAGTCACCAATCGTGCCCTTGCTCACGGCCGAATTATCGACGGTCTCGGTCGAACTCATACCTCCGGCTTGGGTGAGGCCACCTGAAAACTCTGCCGACATATCTTTCGGTGGTATTCTGCAGTAATCCGGTCGCTGTATGGCGATTATTCGAGACTGGTGTTAATCGAGAGACACACCGGCCGCTCGGCGGAGGCAATGTCGAAAGCGGGACCGGCCGGTCAGAGGTCGACGGCTCCGAGGTCCGATTCCAGTTCCTCGACGTGGTCGTTGTACGCGTCGACAAAATCCGCGAACTGTGGGGCATATTCGCGGATGTCGGCTGCCGAGGGGGGCTCGTACTGCGAGAGGAGATAGAGCCCGCTGCTCCCGCCGACCCGGAGATACGACGCCCCGTCGGTGTCCCACTTCAGTTCCCAGCGCGTGCCCCCGATGCGGCTGGTGAAGGTCCCGTAGTCGCCGCCCTCGTAGCGCTGGAGTTCCCGCGCGATCTGGTCACAGATTTCACGGATTCGCCCGAGGACACGGTCCCGCTCGGCCACGACGCCGTCGGTCGTTGCGATGTCCGGGAACTCTGTCGACACATCATCGAGTACGCCGTCGAGCGACGCGACGTAGTCGTTGAACCCCGCCACGAAGGCGTCGTAGTCTGCGAGCGCGTCAGCCAGCGGCTCCGGCTCCGGTGGCTGTTTGGTCGAGATGACGTACGTGTCCGAGCCCCGCGAGGGCGAGAATCGGAGATACTCCAGGTCGCCGCCCTCGTATTTTACGGTCCACTCGCCGCGGTCGGTCTCGATATCCGCCTGTCCGTAGTCGCCGCCCTCCAGCCGGGCGAGCTGGTAGGCGACCTGTCCGGCGTGGTCGCGGACCGCCGCGACCAGTTCGTCACGCTGCTGTGCAACGGCCGTTGCGTCGGCGGGGTCCGCCGGTGGCCACTCAGTCACAGTAGACGGGAGCGCGGGGACGGCAATAACAGGCTCGGTCGGCTACTCGGACTCCAGTAGCGCGTCGTCGCCGTGGCGTTCTCGGAGCCTCTCGAAGTACTCGCGTTGCTCGTCGATATTCGGCGTCGACTCGGCGTACACGTCGGCGAAGAGGTCCGTCGGGTCCGCGGCGTGGGCCTCGGCGTTGTCGATAATCTCGCCGAGGCGCTCGTCGATGGTGTCGTCCATCACGTCGAGTTTCCTGTCGTCCAGTAGACTGCAGTTCCGGAGAAACGCTTCCATGCGGTCCAGCGGGTCGCGTTCGCGCCACTGCTCGACCTCCGCCTCGTCCCGGTACACGTCCGGGTCGTCGGCGGTCGTGTGCGCACCGAAGCGGTACTGGACGGCTTCGACGAAGATGGGCTCCTGCTCCCCGCCGTCGGCTCCCACAGCCCGCTCTCTGGCGGCTTCGGTGACGGTGTAGGTCGCAAGGGGGTCCATGCCGTCGACCTGCACGCCGTCGAAGCCGTAGGCGTCGGCTTTCTGCGCGAGCGTCTCGCTGGCGGTCTGGCGCTCCCGCGGCACGGAGATGGCCCACTGGTTGTTGTTACAGAAGAACACCGTCGGCGTCTCGAACACGCCGGCGAAGTTCATCGCCTCGTGGAAGTCCCCCTCGCTGGTGGCCCCGTCGCCGAAGTGGACGACGCCCGCTCGCTCGTCGCCATTTTTTTTCGCCGCCCACGACCACCCGACGGCGTGGGGCAGATGCGCGCCGATGGAGATGTTCAGCGGGAACACGTTCACGTCGCCGAGAGCGGCGTTACCCGCTTCGTGACCCATCCAGTAGAGAACGTACTCCCAGGGGAGCCCACGGGCGACGAGCGCGCCGTGTTCCCGGTACTGGTAGAAGATGGTGTCCTCGTCGGCCAGCGCGTACGTCGACCCGACCTGTGCCCCCTCTTGGCCCGCCAGCGATGAGTAGGTGCCGAGCCGACCCTGTCGCTGGAGGCTTATCATCCGCTCGTCGAACCGGCGGGCAAAGCGCATATCGCGGTACATCGACACCAGTTCCTCATCAGACAGGTCCGGGATGAGGTCCGGGTCGACGATCTCACCCTCTGAATCGAGCGCCTGTATACGGTCGTCAGGCGCTCGGTTGAGAACGTCCTGTGTCATTTCGTATTCTACCCTCGGAGAGGACCGTCAAAAAGCTGTGTTCGGCTCTGGTCAGTCAAGCCACTCCAGCACGCACCGACAATCTGGCCCGAGTATTCATGCCATTTCCGCCCAACATAGCCATGATGCTCGGCAAAGAGGGTCCGGAGGCAGACAGTGAGAGGGGGACACTCTGGCGAGAACACCACCTGTCGCCTACGCATGCGGTGCTCTGGACAGTCATCCTCGTCGCAACAGTCGGTGACGTCCTCCTGACGATGACCGGCCTCACGGTCGGCCTGCAGGAGGGCAACGTCGTCGTCAGCACGATGCTTGCGGAGTTCGGGCTGGCGGGCCTCTGGGTCGTGAAGTTCGGGGCGATGCTGTGGCTGGTCGCCGGGTGGCGACTGCTCTCCGAGCGCAACGCGACGGTCTTTCTCGCCCTGTTCGCAGTAGTGACGCTCGCGGTCGTCGCCTACAACTCAATCGCCATCCTGCAGTACCGCGGGATAATAACGGCCGCTGCAGGTATTTGAACGTCTGAGACCTTAGAATTCAGGAACACCGAGATTAAGTACCACTGGGTGTGACCACGGAGTAATGGATAGGCGTTCCTTCCTGACAGCGGCCGGCGCGGCGGTGTCGGTTTCGTCGGCCGGCTGTGCCGGGCTGGGCGGCGGTGGCGAGGAATCGAGCACGGACGAGTCGACGGGCACCGAGACGAGCACCAGCGACGCCGGGAGTGCCGACGAGACGCTGGTCGTCGGGACGTACAGCGCGTTCGTCGACTCGCCGTCGACGAGTCCGGGTGCGTGGGTGAAACAGCGCTTCGAGGAGGAGTTCGACGCCCGCCTGATCTGGCAGACGCCGAGCAACGAGGTCAACCACTACATCGAACGCCGCAACGCCGGCGTCGACATCGAGGCCGACATGTACCTCGGACTGAACACGGACCACCTCGTCCGGGTCGACGAGAATCTCGATGACGGGCTGTTCGCCGAGGTCGGCGACGTTGCCGGGCAGGACGACATCAAGCCGGGGTTACAGTTCGACCCCAACGGGCGGGCGATTCCCTACGACACCGGCTACATCAGCCTGGTGTTCGACGGCACAGCCACTACGGCACCCGAGACGTTCGACGGTCTGCTGGCCGAGGAACACGCTGGCGACCTCATCACGCAAAACCCCGCCAGTTCCGCGACCGGGCGGGCGTTCTTGCTGCACACAATCAAGCAGTTCGGCCCGGACGGCTATCTGGACTACTGGAGCGACCTGCAGGACAACGACGTTCGGGTGCTTGGCTCCTGGAGTGACGCATACAGCGCGTGGTCGGGCGGCGAAGCGCCGATGGTCGTCTCCTACTCCACCGACCAAGTGTTTGCCGACCAGAACGACGCCAACCTGGCGAAACACCAGATTCGCTTCCTGAACGACCAGGGCTACGCCAACCCCGAGGGGATGGCGGTCTTCGAGGGCGCGGACACGCCCGACCTCGCCCGGGAGTTCATGGGCTTCCTGTTGCGGCCGGAGATTCAGGGCGAAATCGCCGTCCGGAACGTCCAGTTCCCGGCGACGGAATCCGCCGAACTCCCCGCGGACTACGCCGAGCTCGCACAGGAGCCCCCGGAGCCGGTCACCTTCGGCTACGACGAACTCAAGGGTTCCGTCTCGGGCTGGATCTCCGACTGGGAACGGCAGTTCGCCTCGAACTAACGACCACGGACTGTGGCCCGAGATTCCGACGGCGGCGGAGACGGCGAGGCTGGCGGCAGTGGCGACGGCGTTCGGCGCCGCGCTATCCGCGACAGCGTCGAACGCCGCGCCCTCGTCGCGCTCGCGGCGGGGACCGTCGCCCTGCTGCTCGGCATCTTCTACTACCCGGTGGCGACGGTGTTCGTCGACAGCGTCCTCGTCGACGGCCGCCTGACAGCGCGGGTGTTCGTCTCGATACTCCGGGACCCGTTCTACCTCGGCGAGCCGGCGCGGGTGCTCGCCGGCGAGCCAGTCGGAGCCGTCATCGAGAGCGTCCGCTCGCCGGGCCGACGGCTGGGCGTCATCGGCTTCACGGCGTACCAGGCGGCGCTGTCGACGGTCGCCAGCGTTGCACTCGGTCTTCCGGCGGCGTATCTGCTGGCCCGCTACGAGTTCCCCGGCCGGCGGACGCTCCGGTCGCTGACCATCCTCCCGTTCGTCCTCCCGTCCATCATGGTCGCCGTCGGCTTCGTCGCCACGTTCGGACAGCGGGGGACGCTCAACGCCGTTCTCGGCGCGCTCGGCCTCGGGCCGGTCAATCTCCTGTTCACGCTCGAAGCCGTCGTCGTCGCCCACGCGTTCTACAACGCGCCGCTGGTGGCACGGGTGACGACCGCCGCCTGGGAGTCCGTCGACGCCAGCGCGGTCGAGACGGCCCGGAGCCTCGGCGCGAGCCCGCTCCGTGCGTTCCGCGACGTGGTCGCCCCGCAACTGTACCCGTCGGTGCTGATGGGCGGGGCGCTTACCTTCGTGTTCACCTTCAGCACGTTTCCCATCGTCCTCGCGCTGGGCGGCTTCCAGCTGGCGACCGTCGAAGTGTTCGTCTATCGGCTCATCCGCGATCTGGAGTACGCCGAAGCGGCCGCCCTCGCGCTCATCGAACTCGGCATCTCGCTGGGCCTGCTGTACGCGTATCTCCGGTACGAAGCCAAGCATACCGTCCGGTCGCGGGGAATTCGGCCGCTGCCGCGCCGGCCGCTGGTCCCGCCGTCGCTCTCGCCCCGCGAACTGCTCCCCAGAGTCGGGCTCGCCGCCTACGCCGTCGTCGCGCTGGCGGTGTTCGTCGCGCCGATAGCGAGCATGGTGCTGGCCAGCCTCAGCGGGCCGGAGGGGCTGACGCTGTCGAACTACCGGTTCCTCGTCGAGCGGCAGACGACCGGCGCGTCGTTCCAGGTTCAGCCGTGGGACGCCGTTCGGAACTCGCTGCTGTTCGGGGTCGCCTCCCTCGCCGTCGCCCTGCCGATGGGCGTCGTCGTGGCCGTGTTGACGACGCGGGACTACCGCGGCCGAAAGGTCGTCGACGCCGTCGCGATGGCGCCGCTCGCCGTATCGGGCATCGTCGTCGGCCTCGGCCTGCTCCGGGGCCTCGTTTTCGGTTTCGAAATCGGCGGCACCCGTCTCGCCGTCGGTGGCGGTCTCGCTATCATCGCCGCCCACGCCGTCGCTGGCTACCCGTTCGTCGTTCGGACGGTCGCGCCCGGCCTCGAAAGCATCGACCACACGCTGGTCGAATCGGCCCGCGCGCTCGGCGCGCCGCGTGCCAGAGCGCTGCTGGACATCGAACTGCCGCTCGTGTGGCCAGCCGTTATCGCTGGGGCCGCCTTCGCGTTCGCTATCTCTATCGGGGAGTTCTCGGCGACGATTGTGCTTGCCTCGGGGACGAACCAGTTCACGATGCCAATCGCCATCGAGCGGTTCATCGGTCGCCGCCTCGGTCCCGCGACAGCGATGGGTGTCGTTTTGCTCGTGGTTACCAGCGCGAGCTTCCTGCTCATCGACCGGCTGGGAGGTGACGACGTTGGGTTCTAAGGGACCCCGATCAGACAGTGCTGCCGTGAACCGGACTGCCCCGCCGGCGGTCGAACTCGACGGCGTCACCAGACACTACGGCGAGACGACCGCCGTCTCCGACCTCTCGCTGTCGATTCAGGACGGCGAGTTCTTCACGCTGGTCGGTCCCTCCGGCTGTGGGAAAACGACGACACTCCGGCTTATCGCCGGGTTCGAAGACCCCACACAGGGCGAAGTCCGATTCGGCGGCACGTCAGCCACCGGCGTCCCGCCGGAGGACCGCGACGTGGGCGTCGTCTTCCAGAATTACGCGCTGTTCCCGCACATGACCGTCGGGGAGAACATCGCTTACGGACTCTCCTTCACCGACCCGCCGGGCGGCGGCAGCGACGAGGCCCGGGTGCGTGAGCTGCTTGAACTGGTGGACCTCGGCGGGATGGCTGACCGGGACCCCGACACGCTGTCCGGCGGTCAGCAACAGCGAGTAGCGATGGCCCGCGCACTGGCTCCCGGCCCCGACGTGCTCTTGCTCGATGAGCCGATGAGCGCCCTCGATGCGAAGCTCCGGGAACGGTTGCGTGTGCAGGTTCGCGAGATTCAGCAGGAGCTGGGTATTACGACGATTTATGTCACCCACGACCAGGAGGAGGCCCTGGCCGTGTCCGACCGCGTGGCAGTCATGCGCGACGGGACACCGGAACAGGTCGCGCCACCGCGGACCATCTACCGCGAGCCGGCGACTGAGTTCGTCGCCACCTTTGTCGGCGACAACAACGTTCTCAGTGGTGCGGTAACCACGGTGCGGTCGACCGATGACGTCGGCGATTCTGGTGCTGAGAGTGGCCAACCCATCGCGGACGTGACGGTCGACGGGACGACGCTTGCAGTTGCTCTGGAAGGTGACGGCGACCCGGCGACGGTCTCGTCCGGGGACCAACTCACGTTCTGCGTTCGGCCGGAGCGGCTTGCTGTCGACGCCGACCGAAACGCGCTGACGGCGACCGTCACGAGCGCGGAGTTCCTCGGGGAGACCACGCGTGTGCACCTCGACTGGAAGGGCCGAGAACTCCTGTTGCGAGCCGAAGACCCGCCGACCGGCACCGTGACTGTCGGTTTTGCCCCGACAGACACCCACATCGTCGACAGGCAGTCGTAAGCTACCAATCCACACGCCGGCACCGGAATGAAGTCTGTTTTAACCCACCTGTGGCTATCGCCGATATCAGTATGACACGCGGTGCCGTCGCAACTGTTCGAAACGGGCGTATCGGAGCGTCTCGACAGGGCTGGCGGGAAGCACCGGTTCCAGACCAGAGCCACGCCAGAGTCCTGCCGGATAGGCGCGACGGGGGGCGGTGATGGTCGAGTTCGAACCCCGGCTTTTCGACGATATCGACCCGTCTGAGCGCCCGTCGCTGGGTGCCGCGCTCGTGCCAATCGCGGGAATGATTGTGTTCCTCAGTGTGGGCCTCATTGCCTTCGACTTGGACCCACAGTTCCCGCTGTTCTGGGGGATTGCCTTCACCGGCCTGTTCGCACGGTATCACCTCGGGCTGACGTGGGAAGACCTGTACGACGGGATCGCCAGCAGCCTGCTCATGGGCATGCGTGTGATTCTCATCATGTTCACCGTGTACGCGCTCATCGCGTCGTGGATTCAGGCGGGCACGATTCCCAGTCTTATGTACTTCGGGCTGGAGTTGTTCACACCGACGGTGTTTCTCCCGGTGGCGGCTATCCTCTCCGCGATCATCTCCTTCGCCGTTGGCTCCTCGTGGACAACGGCCGGCACGCTCGGGGTAGCGCTCATCGGTATCGGGTCGGGGCTGGGCATTTCAGAACCGATGACCGCCGGCGCGATCCTCAGCGGGGCCTACACGGGGGACAAGCAGTCCCCGCTCTCGGATACGACGAATCTGGCCGCCGCAGTGACAGACACGGACCTGTACGAACACATCAACGCGATGCGGGCCGGCACGCTCGTCGCGTTCACGATTGCCGTCCTCCTGTACGCCGGCCTCGGACTGCGGGCCGCTGGGGCCATTCCCGCGGACCGCGTTGCGTCCATTCAGGCGGCCATTGAAACCACGTACGTCGTCTCGCCGCTCGTATTTTTGCCGGTCGTCGTGACCTTTGGACTTGCGCTGCGTGGCATCCCCGCCCTGCCGACGCTCGGAACAGGCGTCTTCGCGGGCGTCGGGACCGCGATGCTCGTGCAGGGAACCGGATTCGGCGCTGCCTGGTCGGCGGCACAGTCCGGGACGGCCCCAGAAACAGGCATGGAACTCGTGAACGGACTCCTAGAGAGCGGCGGGCTGACCGGCGGCGCGTGGATTGTGACGATTGCGATTGCTGCGCTCGCGCTGGGCGGGTTGCTCGAACGGGCCGGTGTGCTGGCGGTCCTTTCCCACCATCTCGGCCGACTCTGCCACAGCGTTGCGAGCCTCACGGGCGTGACCGCTGTGTCCGCCGTCTCGATGAATATCCTCGCGGCGGAACAGTACGTGAGTATCGTGGTCCCGGGGATGACGCTCGGGAATCTGTACAACGAACAGGGACTCGATAGTCAGAACCTCTCCCGGGCCATCGAAGCGTCGGGCACGACGACGAGTGCGCTTATTCCGTGGAGCAGCGGCGGGCTGTTCATGGCCGGCACGCTCGGGGTCCCGACGCTTGAATACGCACCGTACTACTTCTTTGGCTTCCTCTCGCCGCTCGTACTGCTGTTCATGGGGGTCACCGGCTGGCAGATTGTCTCTGCGGACCGAGCTGACGCCGACGAGACGGCCATGCAGTCCGGTGGCACTGGGTCGGTGACGGCTGGCGAGGACTAACGGCCCTGACCACCGACAGTAAGGGCAGGCTTCGGCGGCTCCGCGTGCGCGTGCGCGCGAAGCCCTGATAAGTGCACAGCCCTTACACGACATGATGTCACCACAGAAGCCATCCGCTGACGGCGAGCAGGCTGCCGACGGTCGGGCGAGCGACGCAGGCCCGGCAGTCGACTACGAGACGGTGTCGGTTCCAGTGCTGGTCATCGGCGCTGGCGCTGCCGGGGCGCGGGTTGCCATCGGACTTGCCGAGAACGGTGTCGAGCCGCTGGTCATCGGCAAGCGGGACCACGGCGACGCCCACACGACGTGGGCGGCCGGCGGTATCAACGCCTCGCTGGGGTCGCTGGACCCCGAAGACGACTGGACCATCCATGCGGCGGATACGCTGGACGAAGGGCATTTCATCAACGATCCGAAAGCGGTCGAGCTAACCGCCAAGCACATGCCCGACCGCATCCGGGAACTCGACGACTGGGGGATGCCGTTCGACCGCACCGAAGACGGCAAGATAAATCAGCGGTACTTCGGCGCGCAGTCGTTCCGCCGGACCTGCTTCGTCGGCGACCGCACGGGCGAGGCGATGCTGGACACGCTCGTCGACAGGGCCCAGTCGCTCGAAATTCCCTACCGCGACAACGTGATGGTTACGCGCCTGCTCTCGGACGGCGACCGCGTCTACGGCGCGGCCGGCTACGACATGGAGAGCGGCGAGTTCATTCTCTTCGAATCGAACCACGTCGTCCTGGCGGCGGGTGGCTCCTCCGCACTGTACAACCGCCACTCCTCGCGCGACGAGGAGAACAACGGCGACGGCCCGGCGCTGGCGCTCGACGCCGGTGCGTCGCTGATGGACATGGAGTTCGTCCAGTTCCACCCGACGGGGATGGTCGGCGACCGCTACGGCGAGGACTGGGACGGCCGACTCGTCACCGAAGCGGTCCGCGGCGAGGGCGGTCGGTTGCTCAACGCCAAGGGCGAGCGGTTCATGGAGGAGTACTCCCCGGACCAGATGGAACTCGACGCGCGGGACGTGGTGGCCCGCGCCATCGCACAGGAACTCCGCGAAGGCCGTGGAACGGAGAACGGCGGCGTCTATCTGGATATCTCCCATCGTGACGACGAGTACATCAAATCGCGGCTCCCGCGGATGTACGAGCGGTTCATGGACCTCGGCGTCGACATCACAGAGAAGCCAATGGAAGTCGCGCCAACAGCCCACTATTCGATGGGTGGCGTCGATATCGACTTCGAGACCGGGGAAACCGGCGTTGGTGGACTCTACGCTGTCGGTGAGACAGTCGCAGGCGTTCACGGTGCGAACCGCCTCGGCGGGAACTCACTTGCGGAGACGGTCGCCATCGGAGCGCTCGTCGGCGACCACGTCGCGGCGCAGGTAACAGATGACGACCGCGACGACGCCCTGCCGGACGGACAGCGTGCCGTCGCCGAGCGCGAGTTCCGGTCGCTGCGGGAACTGGCAGCCTCGGACGGCGATGAGACTCCCGAACAACTCCTCGCGGACCTCGGCGACTTGCTGTGGGAGCATGCCGGCATCCTCCGCACCGAGGACTCGCTGTCGGCCGGGCTGGAGAAACTTCGGGACCTGCGCGAGCGGACGGGGGACATCGGCGTCGACGGCGACCGAACCAGCCTGTCGTTCGAACTCGCTGTCGACCTTTCGTTCAGCCTCACGGTCGCTGAGGCGTTGCTGTTGAGCGCGCGCGAGCGCGACGAGTCACGCGGCGCACACTACCGCACCGACGCCTCCGACGTGGACCCCGACTGGCGGAGAAACATCCTCGTGAACCGCGGCGACACCGGGCTCGAACTGACGACTCGCGGCGTCGGCGAGCCGAGCGACGAAGTCAGCGAGGCAGTCGATGTCGGCTACGAACTCGACTACCACCACCTCGAATAGGCCGGTCCGTTACGCAGTCTGTTCGCGATTGTTTTGTTAATCCCGGTAGGCGCAGTGGAAGCCGGCGACCTGCTGGTAGAACGTCGGAATCACGTCTGTTCTAAGGTCCGCGTCAGGGTCGTCCGCGAACTCTTGACGCGTGAACTCGCGCGCGTCTTCGATGGCCGCGTCGACGTGCGGCGGAACTCCGGGTTCGTCAATCGTACCGATGTAGGCCCAAATGAACGCCGCCTCCAGCGTGTCGAAGAACTCCGGGGTCGGTTCGAACGTGGGTTCGCCGTCCGCCGCGATTCGGTTGTACGTCCGGCTGATGAGGACGCTGCCGTCCTTGAGGCCGTGATCGGCAAACGACTCCGTGGTCGTACACTCCTCGTCCTTGTCGTGGTCGCGTGCAGTATCGCTTGACATACGTTAACAGAGTGTCGGTAACTGAAAGTAATCAGCTGGAGTGTGTCCCGACACGGCACACTCCAGGTGGCTTTTTATGTCACCGAGATTCAAGACGGTCCCCGCCGACGCTCTATTCACTGTGGCACCGACTCGCCGGACCGTCCTCGCCAGCGGTGGTCCCGCACTCGGGAGTCTCACCGCCGTTTCAGGCTGTCTGGGTGCCGGCGACGCGGACGTGTCGTGTCCGCCCTCAGTCCCGACCGACGCGTCGCTGCGCATCGGCTTCGTCGGCGATGTCATGCTGGGCCGGAGCGTCGACGAACGCTGGCGCGATGCCCCCGACGGACCGACCGCCGTCTGGGGGTCGATGCTCGACCGGCTCCAGTCGCTCGATGGGCTGGTGGCGAACCTCGAATGCTGTCTCTCGGACCGTGGCGAACCGCGGCCCGGCCGTAGGTTCCACTTCCGAGCGAGCCCGGGATGGGCCGTACCCGCGCTAGACCGCGTCGGCGTCTCGTGTGTCGGACTGGCGAACAACCACCTGCTCGATTTCGGCCCGGCAGCGCTCGTGGACACGCCGACCCACCTCGCCGACGCTGGCATCGCCTCAGCCGGGGCTGGGGCCGGTAGAAAGACGGCATTCGAGCCAGCAACCGTCGAAATCGGCGGTCTCTCTGTCGCCGTCGTGGCCGTCACTGACCAGTCGCCCAGCTACGCCGCCGGACGGGACAGCCCCGGCACGGCCTACGCACCGCTTGACCCGAGCCACCCGCTGACTCGCCGCCGCGTCGGGAGCGCGCTGGCGGCGGCTCGCGACGCCGACCCGGACCTGCTCGTCGCCACTACCCACTGGGGACCAAACTGGGTGACAGAGCCAGCCGAAACACAGCAGGCGTTCGCCCGCTGGCTGATTGACAACGGGGCCGACGTGGTCCACGGCCACAGCGCCCACGTTATTCAGGGGATCGAGGTGTATCGCGGTCGCCCCATCATGTACGACACCGGCAACTTCGTCGACGACTACGCGGTCAAGGACGGCTATCGCAACGACCGGAGCTTCCTGTTCGAACTGCACATCGAGGCCGGGCAGCTGGCCGCGCTCGAACTCACGCCGGTCGAGAACGCGTACACGCAGGTCAGACGCGCCGACAGCGCGGTAGCGGCGTGGCTTCGTGAGACAGTACGAGAGCGCTCTCGGCCCTTCGGAACAGCTATCGACCGTATCGACCGTGCCGGCCGTAGACTCCGGATTCCGCTGTCGTGTCCGGCATAACATCTGTTGTGTGTTTCCGACTTGGTGCGGGTTCGGCTGCTACCTATCAACAGCCACAACCGCGGCCATTATTTCGTCGACGAGCCGTGGGCTGTACGTCCAGAGGCCCCGGAACGGGCCATCATCCGTTTCTTCGGCGACAAGCGCACACTTGTTCTGGTTGTCACCGGCAGCGTCGAATGCCAGCAACCACACCTGTTCGAGGGCGGTGCCTGTGAGCGGATGGAAGGTAATGCCGCAACTCGGCGGCTCCCAGTCGTCCTGTCCGTAGACGTGGATATCGAGGGTCGTGTCGCTGGCGAGCGTCTCATACCGGGCGCGCTGAGAGCGGAAGATCGACAGCGACTGGAAGCTCACTCGAAGGGTACCTTCCCCGACACGGTAGGCTCTGTCCTCGAACTCGTGGGACGTTTCAAGCAACTGTGCCGGCGTGAGCGATGACAGGAGCGTGTTCGCAAGCGCCGAGTAGAGCAGCTGTCGGCCCGGGTCACTGTCAGGCGGTCCGCTATCGCCGGAGCGGACCGTCAGCTTGCACAGAAATGCCTGCAGCGCGGTGAGGGGGATTGCCTCGGCGAACACGCCGTCCCGACGGATGACGGCAAACGCATCTTGCTGGCCGGTCAGGAGCCTCCGCCAAGTGGCGGTGAGACCCTGGCTTTCGAGACGCTCAACCACAGCGGTCGCTTCGGACGGGCCATACACAGTCACCGCTACGTCCGAGCGCTCGAACCGTCGAAGAAGCGTGCTGACTGTCATCGCCTCTCGTCAGTCTCCGCGGTCTGTCCCACCATCCAGATCGATTATCGTTGCAAGAACCTCGGTCGCTGAGGGCGGCAGCGACACCAGCGTCGCGGTCTGCTGGTCAGCATCGTAGCTAACAATGCCAGCGTCATCGAGAACCGAGAGGTGGCGGTGGTGGAGCGACGTGCGGGTATCGTCCCAGTTGCAGGCGTCGGTGGCTCGCCCACGCGCTTTCGTCCAGCCTATGAACACATCAGTGAGTTCCGCGAGCGAGGCCGAGTCGTGTTCGGTGAGGTAAGTGTATATCATCCGCCGGGGCTCGGCTGCCAGCGCCCGTAATAGCGTATCGAGTCGCTCGGACGTGAGTCCCGGCGTCTCCGCAGGCTGTTCGTGCTGATCCATGTCAAACAATTATCCACTCTCAGTATTAACGTCATTGGCCGCTGGGTAATCGCAGATGTGACGGAATCCATTTACGTGTCAGTGCCGTCTAAAACGTATGAACTACGAGTCCGCCCTACAGCGTGCGTATGACGTGCTACCAGACCAGCCCCGGGAAGCCGGTGAACGGCTCTCGATTCCGGACCCCGAAGGCCAAACTGACGGTGCGTTCACACGCCTGACAAACTTGGAGGCAGTCGCTGACGCCGTCTCGCGGGACGCCCAGCACCTCCACCGAGCCATCCAGCGCGAGTTCGGGACCAACGGCCAGTTCGACGGCGGCGAAGCCCGCTACAACGGGTCGTTCGACACCGCTGATTTCGAGGCCGCTATCGACGCGTACGTCGCCGAATACGTCACCTGTTCCGAGTGTGGCCTGCCCGACACCGTCCTCAAGAACGAGGACGGCGTCGACATGCTGCGCTGTCAGGCCTGTGGTGCGTTCCGCCCGGTCGCCAAGGGCGCGAGTTCGAACACCCAGCAGGACCGACCCACGCTCGAAGAGGGCGAGACCTACGAGGTCAAGATTACCGGCACGGGCCGCGAGGGCGACGGCGTCGCCGAGAAAGGGAAGTACACCATCTTCGTCTCCGGAGCGCGAGAAGGGCAGGTCGTCGACGCCTACATCGAGAGCATCAGCGGCACGCTGGCGTTCGGCCGGGTCGCATAACGGCTGTTTTCCCCGCGGCGGAGCTACGTTTCTCGCTTAGTCCCAGAGACCCGTTGAAAGGTATCGTTCGCCGGTGTCCGGCAGAACGACGACCACCGTCTCGTCGGGATTCTCGGTGGCGTACTCCGCGGCCGCGTGTAGCGCTGCGCCCGATGAGATACCGACCATGATGCCCTCTTCACTGGCGAGTCGTCGGGCCGCGTCGGTGGAGGCCGCCTTGCTCGCGGTCCGCACCTCGTCGATGAGGTCATGCCGGAGAACGTCCGGAACAAACCCGGGCCCGATGCCCTGGATGTCGTGGCTGTCCGGGTCATCTGCCGAGAGCAGTTGCGACTGTTCCGGCTCGACGGCGACCGAGGTGAGGTCCGTACCGACCTCCTCCTCGATGTACTCCGAGATGCCGGTGATCGTCCCGCCGGTCCCGACACCGGCGACGACGGCGTCCACGTCACCGCCCGTATCCGACCAGATCTCCGGCCCCGTCGTCTCGCGGTGGGCGCGCGGGTTCGCCTCGTTCTCAAACTGCCGGGCGCGGACGGTGCCAGGGGCGTCTGCGAGTTCGTTCGCCCGCTCGATAGCGCCGCTCATTCCGTCGTCGGCCGGCGTGAGTTCGAGGTCTGCGCCCAGCCCCGACAGCAACTGCCGGCGCTCCTCGCTCATCGACTCTGGCATCGTCAGCACGCAGTCGTACCCCCGTGCAGCGCAGACAGCGGCCAGTCCGATACCAGTGTTACCGCTGGTCGCCTCGACGACCGTCCCGTCGTCGGCGAGAGCCCCGGACTCCGCGGCCGCCTCGACCATGTACAGCGCGATGCGGTCCTTCACCGAGTAGGGGTTTGCCGCTTCGACCTTCCCGAGTAGGTTGTCTGCGAAGCCGTCGAGACAGACCAGCGGCGTATCGCCGATAAGGTCGGTCACGCTGGCCGCGACAGTGCCGTCGTCATCTCGCTGGGCGTACGACTGCATACATCGGGAGAAGGCCAGTGGCCCCCGTAACGGAGTACCCAGAATACTGTGGGTTGAAGACATTCACTCGATTCCGAGTCTCCAGAAGCTTATGTCGGCCCCGTCCGATGTGTCCAGTAATGCCCGAGATTACCGTCTCAGAAGGCCTGTACCGACAGCTATCCGCCGCGGAAAATCAGGTCGACGAAGAGACGCTCTGGAAAATGCTGCACCAGTTCAAGCGCCAGAACACGCCAAGCGAGTAACGCCGTCATCACCCGGCCGGTTCGATGAGTTCCGGCGAGTCGTTGGCCGGACTGTTGACCGCTGACGAAACCGGATAGGTCTGCATGGGGGCGTCGTACGGGTCAAGCAGTGCCGATACGTCACCGGCGCTACCCCGGAGCCACGTCGACTCCTCATCGGGGTCGAGGATGACGGCCATCCGGTGATGGAGGTCAGCGACGGCCTCGTTTGGCTCGGTTGTCACTATCGTGAACGACTCGACGAGATCGTCTTCGCCGCCCGAATCGTCGCCGCTTGCACCAAACTCACCTAGTCCGGCCTGGCGCTGTGGCGGCTCCCACCGCTCGTACAGCCCCGCCATCGCGAACAGGTCGTCGTCCGGCAGCGCCACGCGATACGGTTGCTTGCCGTCGCTCGTCTCGACCCACTCGTAGAATCCATCAGCGGGAACCAGACAGCGCCGGGACTCGTAGGCCTCAGCGAACGAGCGTTTTTTCGACAGGGTCTCGGCGCGGGCGTTGATGTGTCCATGGTCCGTTCGGCTGTCTGCCCAGTTCGGAATCAGTCCCCACTCTAGCCGCTGGATGGTGCTGGGCGACTCGCCGGTGATGACTGGCAGGTCCTGACTCGGAGCGGCGTTGTATCGCGGCTCGTAGTCGAAGGAAAACTCGGCGTCGAACCGCGTCTCAATTTCCTCGCGGGGAGAGAACAAACTGTAGCGGCCACACATGACCTGCTTTTGGCGTTCCCACTGGATAAATCCACTACTCGCTCATCCACTCGCTCGCCTGTGGCTCCGTCGGGTCGGTCCTGACCTCGACGAGCGTCGGCGCGTCCGTCTGCACCGCTTCGCGAACCGCCGTGTGGATTTCGGACGGCGTGTCGGCCTGCATGGCTTCCATCCCCATTCCGGCAGCGACAGTTCCGAAGTCAATCGGCGTCGTGTCCCATCCGTATGCCTGCTGGTCGAGGTCGTAGCTGCGCCCGGCCTCCTCGCTGATAATCGCGTAATCGTCGTTGTTGAGGACGACGACGGTGATCGGGAGGTCCTCTGCGACCGCAGTATGGAGTTCGTGTACGCACATCATGAGACCGCCATCACCAGTCAGCGCAACGACGGGCGTGTCCGGGTTCGCTAGCTGTGCTCCAATCGCCGACGGCAGTCCCGTCCCCATCGTCGCCCACGACCCGGGGTTGACGTAGCTGCGTGGCCCGTGCGCCTCAAACGTATTCAGCGCCCAGACGCGGAACCCCCCGGCATCGACGGCCGTGATAGCATCAGAAGGAAGTGCGTCTCGAAGGATTTGCAACACGTGGACGGAGGTCAACGGCGGTTCCGAATCCACGAGTGGGTCGATTCGACGTGCAGTGGCAGCACGGACAGCCTGTGCGCGTTCAGTGCCGTCCGCCTTCGAGGCGGGAGCGGTGTCAGCCGCCGCAATTTTGTCCTCAATCGCCGCCATCGTCTCTGCGGCATCCGCGAGGATACCGACGGTCGGATTATAGCCCGTTCCGAGGTCGTCAGCGTCCATGGTGACGTGAACGAGCGTCTCAGGCAGTTCGACGGACCACCCGCGTGTCCCGTGTGCGTCAAGGTCGGATCCGACGGCGAGCACGGCATCGGCGTCGGCGAGGCAGTCCAGTAGCTCTGGGCTCGCGCTTCCGGCCAACACGCCGGCGCTGAGGGTGTGGTCCTCGGGGAGCACGCCTTTACCCTTGTACGTCGTCACGACGGGTGCAGCAAGCCGCTCGGCGAGGCTTCGGAGCGCCGACGAGCCGTCCGCCACTCGCACACCGCCGCCGGCCAGAATAAGCGGCCGCTCGGCCGCGAGCAGGTGCTCGGCGGCTGTCGAAACTTCCTGTTCCGGAACGGTGCTTGCGGACGGAGCCGAAGGTGTGCCTGCACCAGCGAGCGGCACGTCCATCTGCAGATAATTCTTGGGGATTCCGACCCTGACTGGCCCCTTTGGGGGTGTTTGAGCGACCTGCACCGCCCGGTCAATCGTCGCCGCTGTCGTTTCGGGGTTTTTCAGCAGTATGTTCTCTTTAACGACGTTGTCGTAGGTGTCCGGTGGGGTTTCGTGAATCGCATCACCGCCCCGGAGCGTCGGCTCGGTTTCGATAGCGAAATGCACCAGTGGCGTGCAGTCGTTCAGCGCGTTTTTCAGGCCGTTCATCGCGTTCATATCGCCGGGGCCGGGGACGACGACAGTACTCGCTATCTCTCCGCTCGTCTCTGCATAGCCCCAGGCCTGGTGTGAGACCGCAGTTTCGTGTCGTGCCACGACAAAGCGGATATCGTCTCGCTTGCCGATGGCTTCGTTCAGCGGGAGGGACTGCTTTCCGGGGATTCCAAAGACGGTATCGATACCGTTCGCGACGAGACGGTCTACCACCGCCAGACTAACGCGCATACTGATTCCTCACGCGTACGTCAAGTCACGCTCATGACTTTAGTTCGCCGCCGGCCATGCTAGACCGCGTGGGGGTACCACAGCCACGAGGCGGGCAGAGACAACCGAGGGCTGCACGGCCCGCGAATTTAAATCCGACAGCGCCCAATTACGTGACAGATGACCACGGACCCCTCGTTCAGCATCCCCGCACACCCACAGCGGCGCTTTCCACACGGGAACGGGGTCGAATACGAGGGCGGGACGGAGTTCCGACTCATCCCGGAACAGGAGCGGGCAACGCCAGCCCTCGCCGAGACGGTCGCCAATATGCTTGAGGCTGGGCCCTACCGCTTCGGTGATTTCCACGACCTGCCGATGCCGCTGTGGCTGGTCCGCGACGAGGAGACGACCGATGTGTTCCGCGTCGCAGTCCGAGACGGGACGGTGCGACTGCACGTCCTGCCCACCACGGAGTCTGCCGGGCTACAGCGCTTCTTCGAGCGCCTGTGTGAAACCTGCACAGAGGGGTCGTGGACGGTGCAGCGACACGTCGACGGGCAGTAGCCGGACGGCCGAGAGAGTGCAGACCCAAAACCGTCTTACACACCTGCCTCCATGTGTTCGCCATGACCGTCTCTCGCGAAGTCGAGCTAGAGGGCCACATCATCGACTCCGGGATGATGCAGTCCTGTTTCGGCATCATCATGGACCTGGGCGGCTCTTTCTCCGTTCAGGAGTTCGATATCGGCCGTCACAAAGACGAGGAGTCATACGCCCGGATGCTCGTCGAGGCCGACGACGAAGACCAGCTCCAGTCGATTGTCCACGAACTCCACCAGCACGGCGTCAACCCCTCGGACCCGAAAGACGCCACGCTCGTCCCCGCGCCCGACGACCAGGTCGTCCCGCATGGCTTCTACTCGACGACGAACCACCCCACATACATCCGTCACGACGGCGAGTGGGTCGAAGTCGAGGACATGGAGATGGACTGCGCCGTCGTTGTCGAGGACGGCGACTCCACTCGGGCCTACACCAAGGTCCTCAACGCTATCGAAGAGGGCGATCTGGTCGTCACCGACGAAACCGGCATCAAGGTCCAGCCGCCGGAGCGGCCCCGTGACGCCGGTGGCGCGTTCGGCTTTATGCAGGGCGGGGTTTCGTCCGAGCGGCCCTCGGAGTCGACGATCCGAAAGATAGCCAACGCCATCCGCGAGACGAAAAAGGAGGGCGGCAAAGTGCTTGCCGTCTGTGGCCCGGCGCTCATCCACTCCGGCGCGCGAGAGGACCTCGCGCGGCTCGTCCGCGAGGGCTACGTCGACATGCTGTCTGCCGGCAACGGCTTCGCCGTCCACGACATCGAACGAGACATCTACGGCACGTCGCTCGGGATGGACACCGAGAGCTTGGACCACCCCCGCCACGGCCACAAGCACCACATCTACACCATCAGCGAGGTCATCCGCGAGGGCGGCATCGAGGCGGCCGTCGAGTCGGGGACCATCGAGTCCGGCGTCATGTACGAGTGCGTCGACAACGACCGCCCGTTCGTGCTGGCCGGGTCCATCCGCGACGACGGCCCGCTGCCCGACACCATCACCGACGCCGTCGAGGCCCAGAACGCCATCCGCGAGCAGGCCCACGAGGCCGACATGGTGCTGATGCTCTCGACGCTGTTGCACTCCGTCGCCGTCGGGAACTGCCTCCCGTCGACGACGCGGGTCGTCTGCGTCGACATCAACCCCGCGACGGTCACGCAACTCCTCGACCGCGGGTCCGCGCAGGCCGTCGGGATGGTGACGGACATCGGTACGTTCGTCCCGATTCTGGCCGAGCAGTTGCTCGACGAGGAGTAGCGCGACCACGAGCAGAGCGAGTGGTCGACTTTTTCGCCCACGTTTTTCAAGGAGCGGTCGCGGCCGGCGGGCGCGACCCGACGCCGAAAAAGGTGGATTGCGGACGTTCGTCCCGATTCTGGCCGAGCAGTTGCTCGGCGAGGACTAACGTAGCCGCGGCGTCCGCCGTTATCACGCGTCGGTTTCTCGCGAGATGCTTATTACTCCCCGTCCGATACTCCTTCTATGTCCTCTTTCGAGCGGCAGTTCACGCAGCTTTCTAGCGGTATCTCTGGCCTTGATTCGCTTCTCAGGGGTGGACTGGTCGAAGGGCGACTCTATCTCGTTATCGGGCCGCCCGGAACCGGTAAAACACTGCTGGGCACGCAGTTTCTCGAAGCAGGGCTTGAGGCCGGCGACGACGTGCTGTTCATCCACGCCGAGGAGTCGGCCACGGACCTGCTTGCCAACACCGCCGAACTCGGCATCGACATCAGCGAGGCGACGTTTCTCGACGTCGGCCCCGACTCGGAGTTCTTCGAGGAGGCCGAGTCGTACGACGTGGTCAAGCCGCGGGATGTCGAAGACGGCCACCTGATTTCCGACATCCGCGAGGCCATCGAGACGGTCGACCCGGACCGCGTTCTCATCGACCCGATAACGCACTTCCAGTACCTCGAACCGACCGAGTACCAGTTCCGCAAGCGCGTCATCTCCTTCGCACGCTTTCTGCAGGACAGGGAGACGACCGTGCTGGCGACCAAGACGCCAAGCAATCAGATGGACAGCCAGCTCAGGTCACTCAGCGACGGCATCATTTCGCTCAGCTACGGCGACGAGAAGGCAGGGCGGCGGATTCGACTGCGAAAACATCGCGGTATCGGCCAGCAGGACGGCTCACACGGGATGGAAATCCGCGAGTCCGGCGTCGAGGTCTACCCGGCGCTCGAACCGGAACAGCGGACGCGGTCGTTCGACCCAACGCAGTTTTCCGCCGGGATACCGGAACTGGACTCGCTGCTCGACGGCGGACTCGAACGCGGGACGGTGACGATTCTCAGCGGCCCCTCCGGCGTCGGCAAGTCGACGACGGCGACGGAGTTCCTCGCCTCCGCAGCGGCGGACGGGTCCCCGGCGCTCGCTTACCTGTTCGACGAATCAATCGACACGTTCACGCACCGCTGTGAGACGTTCGGGATGCCGCTCTCGCGATTGCGTGAGGAGGGAACACTGCTCGTCGAGGAGGTCGAGTCGCTGGCGCTGTCACCCGAGGAGTTCGCCAACCGCGTCAAGACCCAGGCCGAGGAGCGTGGAGCCGAACTCGTCGTAATCGACGGCATCGCGGGCTACAAGAACGCGATCAAGCACGGACATGACGACGTGGAACTGCGCCGGCGGCTCCACGCCCTGACACAGCATCTCACGCGCAGGAACACCGCAGTAATTCTGATCGACCAGCGCAGGGATGTGACGGGCCTGCGCGAACCGACGAGCGAGAACGTCAGCTACCTCGCTGACAACATCCTCTTTGAGAACTACATCGAGGTCGAGGGCGAACTCCAGCGCGTCGTCGGCGCGCTGAAAAAGCGCGTCGGCGGGTTCGAGGCGGTCCCGCGCCGCTTCGAGATAACCGCCGACGGCCTGCAGGTCGGTGACCCCGTCTCAGGGATGCACGGCGTGTTCGAGGGCGTTCCTGAACAGCACGGAGACAGCGACGGACGCTCGCCCACTCGCTAACTACTGATGGCTGACATCCAGTTACTACTAGCTGGCGACGGCAATCGGGAGGCACTCGCCTCCGTCGTCGCCGAACACCACACGCCGCTCACGGACGACGAATTCCAGGAGGCCGACCTCCACATTGTCGACGAGTCATCGTTTCCAAAGTACAGAGCGGCGATAGAGGCGTACAAACACCGGGCAGATCCGGTGTTCTGTCCCGTGATTCTGGTCCGCCGCGAGAGGTCCCGAGCAAGGGTTGACCTCCCAGACATCGACGCTGCCGAGCAGCCACTCGTCGTGAACGACATCGTGACAGCACCGATTGACACGCAGGCGCTCTTTCGAACCATCGTGAACCTCCTCGCGCGCCGGCGTCGCACTGAGGACCTCGTCGAGGACCTCAGAGAGCAGAACAACGAACTCCGGCGGTTCAGAAACGCCGTCGAACACGCGGGCCACGCGATTCTGATAACGAACACGAACGGTATTATCGAGTACGTTAATCCCGCGTTCGAGGAACTCACCGGGTTTAGCGCGGACGAGGCAATCGGCCGAACGCCGCGGATACTCAAATCCGGCGAACAGGGCGAACAGTTCTACGAACGGCTCTGGGACACGATCTGTCGCGGCGAGGTCTGGACGAGCGAGATCGTAAACGAGCGAAAGTCCGGCGAGCGGTTCATCATCAACCAGACCATCGCCCCGATTCAGGATGCGGATGGAACGATTCAGGGATTTGTCGGGATGCAGGACGAAATCACTGGTCGTCGGCTGCGCGAGCAACAACTCACCGTCTTTCATCGGATTCTCAGGCACAATCTCCGGAACAACGGCACGACGATCAGCGGGCGCGCAGATATCCTGTCAGAGTTAGTCGAGGACGACGACGCTCTTGGCCATCTTGAGACGATCAAAGCGAACGTACAGTCCCTGCTCGATATCAGCGAGAAAGCCCACCATGTTCAGGAACTGCTCGCGGACTCGCTGACCAACGATGTCGAACGGGAACTCGAAGACGTGCTCAGTGACATCACGGACGGGCTGGCCGCAGCGTACCCCGACGCCGAGTTCGTCGTCGAAAGCGGCTCCGAGCCGCCGACGATAGACGCAAAGGTCGTCCCGGCGTTGCAGGAACTCATCGAGAACGGTATCAAGCACTCGGACGCCTCGGCACCGCGGGTCGACGTCCGGACGGAGCGCAACGGCTCGACAGCAACGGTGACAATTGCGGACAACGGACCGGGGATCCCAGATCAAGAGCGGCGGGTCATCGAAGCCGCAGACGAAAAGCCGCTCGAACACGGGTCCGGGCTCGGACTGTGGTTCGCGTACTGGCTTATCAGCTACGTCGGTGGCGATATCGACATCCAGACCGATGGTGACGGGACCAGAATCGCCGTGACTATCCCCGTTCGGTGACCGCGGGCGTCAGATAGCGACCCATGCCAGCACAATGATAGCAGCCCCGACCGCCGTTGAGCCGACAGCGTGCGTCCGGAGTTCGTCGAGGAGGTCGTGGGAGTGGTCGTGGAGTTCACAGACTTCGTCAATTTCGCTGCCGGCTTCGCAGTTCGGAAGGAAATCCATCGCGACGTGGAGGAAGATGCCGGCGGCGAACCCGAAGATGACTGCGTTGAGGAGCGCAGACTCCGGAACCGGAAGCAGCGCGGACGGGATCGCCGTCAGACCGACGCCGGCCGCGGGAAGCAACAGTGCCGTGGCGGACTTGTCGCTACGTCCGAGTCGCCGGGCGGCGGCGTAGCCGGCCGGCCCTTTGTGCGAGACGATAGCAAGCCCGAGCAGGATACCCAGCTCCGGCATTGAGGCGTAGACCAGCCCGATGACCAGCCCGGCCGAAAGCGCGTGGGCCGCGATAGCCAGTGTCGTCATATCGAAGGACGTTTCGACGTGGGTGAGCCGGTGACCGATGGTGTGGGTGCCGTAGCCGACGACCAGTCCGGCGGCGATACCGACGCCGCCGATTCGCGCAGCACCGGCTTGCCCGCCAAGCCCCATCGCCTGCGGGACCAGGAACATGGCTGCCGACGTGACCATTGCCCCGCTCGCGAGCCCGTAGCCCCAGACCAGTCGGTAGGGATTCGTTTCGTCGGCCCGCGCACCGAGCCACGCGCCCAATGCCATTGCAACGAACGCAACCCAGGAGATAACGAGTACTTTGCTCGCTCCGCCAGTGACTGCGACAGCCGACAGGATCAGCAGGCCGACGACGCTCGCGAGGCCAGTCGCGGACACACTGCCAGTGTTATTAAAAATCGGGTTTGAGTTAATAGACATTATCTACAATCACCGGCCTATTGCTAATAAACCCATCGATGGCGGTTATCGGGTCGCTGACCGATAGTCGCCCCAGTCAAGGACACTGGAGTCCAGCGCGGTCGGGTCCGCTTCGCGGAGTGCCCAGAGAACCATTTCGGCGACTGACTCCGGGTCACGACCGCCGTCACCGGAGAGGTCCGTCGCGACCTGTCCGGGGTCGACTGCACCGACCGGCGTATCGAGGTCAGCCGCGAACCCGCGGGCGACAGCCTCCGCAGCAGCCTTCGAAACGGCGTAGGAGCCGTACCCGGGCATCCCCTCGCGGGCGACGACGCCCGTGGGGACGACAATGCGGGCGTCGGGACCGAGGTGCGGAACGGCTTCGCGAATCGTCGAGAACACGCCGCGGGCGTTCGTCCGGAGGTGGTCGTCGAAGGCGGCGTAGGACTCCTCGGTAAGCGGTGTCTCGCCGGCGGTGCCGTGGTAGACGCCGGCGTTGGCGACGACGTACTGTATTGCACCGTTGCCGGCGCGCGTGGCAGTTTCGAACAGCCGTTCCACGTCGTACTCGTCGCGCACGTCCGTCCGAATCGCAGTCACGGAGCCGCCAGCGTCCCGGATGTCGGTTGCGACCGCGTCGAGCGCCTCGGCGTCACGAGCGCAGATGACCGTCTGTGCGCCCGCATCCGCTACCGCGTGGGCTATCTGCTCGCCGATGCCTCTACTCGCACCCGTGACGACAGCGGTTGCGCTGTCCATCGCTGGGACCATAGCGGGGGTACCGCTGCCAGCCACAAGGTCGTTGCTCTCACCCTCGGTTGGGTGGGAGCGGTAGTCTCTTGTCGAACGCCCGCTACCGACCGGGCATGGACATCACCATTGCCGAGTCGACGGTCGAGGGGACGGCGCAAGCGCCGCCGTCGAAGAGCTACACGCACCGGGCGGTGCTGGCCGCGGGCTACGCCGGCGGCGCGGTCGTCCGCGACCCGCTCGTGAGCGCGGACACGAAAGCCACGATGCGCGCAGTCGAGGCCTACGGGGGCAGCGTCTCGCTGGCCGAAGACGAATCGTCGGTCGAGGTGACGGGCTTCGACGGCCGGCCGGAGACCCCGGACGACGTCATCGACTGTGCCAACAGCGGGACGACGATGCGACTCGTCACCGCGACGGCTGCGCTGCAGGACGATCTCACAGTGCTGACCGGCGACGAGTCCCTCCGGTCGCGCCCGCAGGGGCCGCTGCTCGACGCCATCGAACAGCTGGGCGGCGACGCCGAGTCGACCCGCCGGAACGGGCAGGCCCCGCTGGTGGTCGGGGGCGGCGTCGACGGCGGCGCGGTCGAAATCCCTGGCGACGTCTCCTCCCAGTACATCACGGCCCTGCTGATGGCCGGGGCCGTTTCGCCGGAGGGCATCGACGTGGACCTGACGACCGAGCTGAAGTCGTCGCCGTACGTCGATATCACGCTTGAGGTGCTTGCCGACTTCGGCGTCGACGCCGCGAAGACCGACGCCGGGTTCACCGTCGAGGGCGGCCAGTCCTACGCGCCGACCGGCGGCGAGTACAGCGTCCCCGGCGACTTCTCGTCGATGAGCTACCTGCTCGCGGCCGGCGCGCTCGCCGCCGAGGACGGCCTGCGCGTCACGTCGGCCTACCCGAGCGCCCAGGGCGATTCGGCCATCATCGGGGTCCTCGACCGGATGGGGGCCGACCTCGACTGGGACGAGGACGACGGCGAGATAGCCGTCTCGCAGTCCGAACTGACCGGCATCGAGGTCGGCGTCGAGAACACGCCGGACCTCCTGCCGACCATCGCGACGCTGGGGGCCGCCGCCGACGGCGTCACCCGGATTACCGACGCCGAGCACGTCCGGTACAAGGAGACCGACCGCGTGAGCGCGATGGCCGAGGAACTGACGAAGATGGGTGCCGAGGTCGAGGAGAAACAGGACGAACTGGTCGTCTACGGCGGGGACAGCGACCTCGTCGGCACGACCGTCGAGGGCCGGGCGGACCACCGCATCATCATGTCACTCGCCGTCGCCGGCCTCGTCGCCGACGGCGAGACGACGGTGACCGGCGCGGAACACGTCGACGTGTCCTTCCCGGACTTCTTCGACGTGCTCGAATCGCTGGGCGCGGCCGTCGGGCGGTAAATCACAGGGCTGAGGACGCACAGAGTTTTGCCATAAAAAATTGGTAGGTAGCTAACAGATAAGTGCCCTTATCACCCGCGAAGAATATTTACAACGAACGTTGTGAACGAATTAGACGACGGTGCGCACTCCCCCACGGACACCACGAGAGTTCTCTACCTCGACGACGACCAGTTGCTGCTCGACCTGCAGGCCGACATCGCCGCCGAACGCGAGGGAATCGAACTAGCGACGACGCCGGATACCGACCGGGCGAAGGCGCTGCTGGACGACAGCGAGTTCGAGTACGTCGTCGTCGGTGGCAAGCGCACCATCACGTCAGCGCACGGATTCGCCCGCGAGGTTCAGGCGACATATCCCGACACGTCGCTGGTACGGTACGCCTGGGAGACCGGAGAAGACGGCGCGGGCGAGGTGTTCGATTCGGTCCTCGAAAAGCAGGTCGAGCCGACAGGGACGATACAGCTACTCGACCGCGTCAGGTGGCTCGACGACTGAGGGGCGCATCTACAAGGTTCAAATGCCCTGAACCCCGACACCACTGTAATGAACGGCAACGAGTTCGGTCGTCTGTTCCGCATGACGACCTACGGCGAGTCTCACGGGGATGCGATGGGCTGTACCGTCTCCGGCATCCCGGCGGGCGTCGAACTCTCCGAGGAGGAGATACAGAAGGACCTCGACCGGCGCAAGCCCGGCCAGTCGATGATTACCACCTCGCGGGGAGAACCCGACAAGGTGAGCATCCAGTCCGGAATTCAGGACGGCTACACCACGGGCACGCCAATCGGGATGGTCATCCAGAACAAGGACGCCCGCTCGGGCAAGTACGAGCCGTTCATCACGGCTCCGCGGCCCTCACATGGCGACTACACCTACTCCGCGAAGTTCGGGACCCGGAACTGGGGCGGGGGCGGCCGCTCCTCGGCCCGCGAGACGGTCAACTGGGTCGCCGCCGGTGGCGTCGCAAAGCAGGTGCTCGAACAGTCCGACTACGACGTGACGATCAAGGCCCACGTCTGCCAGATCGGCGACGTAGAGGCCGACGACGTGACCTTCGAGGAGATGCTCGAACACAGCGAGGAAAACGAGGTCCGCTGTGGCGACCCCGAGGCCGCCGAGGAGATGCGGGAACTGGCCGACAAGTACCAGAAGGAGGGCGACTCCATCGGCGGGGCCATCTACTTCGAGTGTCGCGGCGTCCCCCGCGGGCTGGGCGCGCCCCGCTTCGACTCGATTCCCTCGCGGCTCGGCCAGGCGATGTACTCCATCCCGGCGGTCACCGACTTCGAACTCGGCATCGGCCGCGAGGCCCGCACCGCCACCGGGTCGGAGTACACCGAGGACTGGGAGTTCTCGGCCGACGGCGACCCGGTCCCCGTGGGCAACGACCACGGCGGGCTCCAGGGCGGTATCACGACGGGCGACCCCATCTACGGCGAGGTCACCTGGCACGCGCCCGTCTCCTTCCCGAAGACCCAGAAGACCGTCGACTGGGAGACCGGCGAGGAAAAGGAGATAACGGTCACGGGCCGCCACGACCCAGTTCTGCCGCCGCGGGCGGTCCCGGTCGTGGAGGCCATGCTCGCCTGTACGATACTGGACTTCATGCTGCTCGGCGGGCGCATCAACCCCGACCGACTCGACGACCGGCCGGGCGAGTACGACACCGACTACCATCCGTCCAGCCCGCAGAACGACCCCGAGGACGCGGACACCCACGCGAAAACCATCGACGACGACTAACATGGACGCACATCAGGAGTCCAAGTCGAACCCGTTCGGGATGGACGAGGAGTGCCAGAACTGCCCCGCACTCTGTGAGACGCGCGAGAACGTCGTCCACGGCTACGGCGACGTGGGTGCCGAGTTCATCGTCCTCGGTGACTCGCCCTCGGTCGGCACGAACGAGTCTGGCATCCCCTTCACCGACGAGCGCGAGCGCGAACTGCTCGACATTCTCGCGGCGGTCGACATGTGCTCGGACCCGGACGCCGACAGGCCGCAGCTGGAGAACACGTTCCTGACGTACGTGACCCGCTGTCGCCATCCAGACAGAGCGGCAACCGACGAGGAGGTCGTCAACTGCGAACCCTATCTCAACAGCGAGATACGGATGATAAACCCCGAGATTCTGCTGCCAGTTGGGCAGCGACCCCTCGAAGAGCTAGCCTTCGAGTACACGACGATGAGTGAAGACGAACTCGACATTGAAGACCGGCATGCGACGACGATCCGCGGTCGCGGGTTCGAAATCCTGCCGATGCTCCCGCCCGCCGAACAGACCGACGCGGAACGGACGGCATTTCTGGACCACTTCAGCGAGACGCTCGGACAGGACTACCGACAGACGAAAGGCCGACGCGGGCGGTAGTCAGGTGTCAGACCGGACTTCGGTGTCAACGTCTTGAAGCAACTCGTCCGGGCTCGACACTGTCCCGTACTCTGTTGCTGCCTGTAGCCGGTTTTCGGCGTCGTGGCGGTACTGGCTCGCCTGTGTCGACTCACCCTGTTCGCTGGCGTAGGTCATCCCGCTGAGCCACTCGGCGGCCTGCCAGAGACAGGTCGCCTTCTTACGCGCGCGTTCCGACAACTCGGCCAGCCCGTTATCGTCTGCTTCACGGACAGCCGTTGTGAACTCCTCGACGCTTTCCTCGAAGTCCGCTGCGGCACTGTCGAACCCGCCCCGAGCGAGCGCCATCTCTCCGTCTTCGACGGTCTCCAGTGCGTCGGATAGCTGGCGGCGCGCCTCACGATACCGGATGTAGCCGACATGGTACGCCCGCTGTGCCGCTGCGGTCCCGGACAGCGTGGCTTCGCGTTCGCAGTCGCGGCACACAATCTTCGGTTGCGACTCCCCAAGAACACGGTACTCCGACCCACATCCATCACATTTGTAGGTCTGGGATTGCTCCATATAGTTTCTCTTAGTTATCAAATACTACTCACATCTTATAATTGTTCTGTCGCTGCACGGGAACACAAGGGACTAATCACAGTCGGGCCGAGAAGACAGTATGACTACGGTAACTGTGCTGGCTGACCCGCCAGTTGAAGGGTTCGTGTTACAGGAGT
Organism: Haloarcula sp. Atlit-47R; assembly: GCF_003665985.1. Taxonomy (NCBI): domain Archaea; kingdom Methanobacteriati; phylum Methanobacteriota; class Halobacteria; order Halobacteriales; family Haloarculaceae; genus Haloarcula; species Haloarcula sp. Atlit-47R. The sequence continues at coordinate 314,450 of NZ_QPLQ01000002.1, forward strand.
TGGCTGGCGGCATTGTAGACGACGCCGAGGCTGCTGAGCTATACGAGGCCATGTTGCTCGACGTCTGTCGTGCAGTGGAGATCAGCGGTGCCGAGTTGTTGGTGAACTACCGACCCTCGGAACAGGTCCCGGACGGCGTCGACCCCGAGGCCGCGGTGCGAGAGCCGGTGACGGAGGCGCTCGAATCACCGGGCAACGCTCGGTTCGAGGTACAGGTCGGTTCGACGTTCGCGGGTCGGGTCGGGAACACAGTGACGCACCTCCTTGACCGGGAAGACGTCGCAACTGTCGCCGCCGTCGAACCGACAGCGGCGCTGTTGACACGCCAACTTATCGACAGTGCGGCGATGAAACTTCGGTCCAGCGGCGTGGTTCTCGGCCCTGCTTCGAGCGGCCGCGTTTACTACGCCGGCTTCGGCGAACCGATAGATTTCGAGGACAGTTACGCTACCCCGGCAATCGAAACTATCGGTGAGCGTGCTGCCGACGCCGGTCTCGATGTAGACTTTCTCCCATCGACACCCACTCTCGAAACACGAGCCGATCTCAAGACCATCGTGCCGCTGCTACGCGCCCGAAACCGGGCTGGTCGGGTCGTACCGCAACGGACGATGGCATTTCTCGACGACCTCGGAATACGCGTTATCGACGACGATGACGAGCCGAGTGTGGTCCGAGAGACCGACAGGCCTTAGAAGGCCCACCGAATATGCTTGACTGCGGTGGGATGGCAGAGCGGCCTATTGCGCCTGCCTTGAAAGCAGGTATCCTCACGGATTCCTGGGTTCAAATCCCAGTCCCACCGTATTTTGCCACGAACAAACCGTGAGTGGCAAGTACGCCAGCTGTGATTTGAACCCTGCAAGTCCCGTCGCCCGAACGCAGTGAGTGTGATCGCTTTGCTCTGGAGTGCGTCGGGCCTGAATCAACAGACGGCGCGAGCAACAACACCGCAACGGGGAACCACAGAAGTCGCATCTTTCTGAGTCGTAAGGACAGTTTACTGAACCGAGGCAATCGGGCGGTTTTATGTCGATGGTCCGGATTATATCCGTATAATGGTACGTGAGGATAGGTCCACAAGACGGCACTTTTCGGGCCTCTTGACGGTGTGTATCATCGCTCTCCTTCTCGCAGTGTCGGCGGCAGGGCCCGCTGTTGCTGAACCGAGTCTATTTGTGTCCGGGGCGTCAAAAGGTACAAATACGATACTTGCCGGTGACTCGGTGAACGTCACCGCGACAGTCCAAAACACCGGCAGCTCGGGCGGTGCAATGAACATTGAGTATGTAGTAAACGGTACAACTAGAGTGACTGAGCGAGTCGTCGTCGACGCCGGTTCTTCAGTTGAGCGAACACAGGCATTGAAGTTGGATAGTCCTGGAACGTACAGGATTAAGGTCCAGAGCCCGGGGAAGTCCGCCGGACGAGTCAAAGTCAAGCCCGCAATTGTGGAGCCAACTCGGATGGACCCGGCTACACGGCAACTCAAAATACGCGGTGGGATGGTCCCGACGAACGAACCATACGTGATGAACGTCTCGGGGCCAGCGAATCGCTCATTCACGCTTCAGTCTTGGACGGTCAACGCGTCACAAGAGGCTTTCACGCAGGACGTGACGGAGTACACCGATCCCAGCTCGGCAAACATCCCAGTGCCATCCGGTGACGACGCATCAGTGTTCGGCGTGGTTACCGTCGGATCGTCGGCGGGGGTCCAGCCGTCGTCAATGCAGTTCGTGTTGAACCGCTCGAATCTCCAGTCGGCTGGCATCGACGCTTCGGCGGTCCGCGTGTATCACCGTGTGAACGGGTCATGGCGAGCCGCCGAAACGAGCGTTGTCGAGGAGCGAACCGAGCAAGTCGTCTACGAGGCGGACACGGCGGGGGCATCGGCCTACGCGATTGGGAAGATCGAGCCTGCATTCAGCATCACGCGAACCGCGGTTGTCAGCGAGCAAGTTTCTGAGGGGCAGCAGGTCGTCGTTGAAGCAACGGTCTCCAACAGCGGCGGTATCGAAGGAACCTACGACGCACGGATGCAGGTGGACGGTGACGTCGTCAATCGGACATCGGTAACTGTGCCAGCAGACGGCGAGCGGACAGTCACGCTGTCGACGGTCGTGACGACACCGGGACAGTTCCAGATCAAGTTCAACGATGTCAACGCCGGCGACATTCGGGTGACTGAGAGTGAGGTCCAGACCGACGGAAACGGCGGTGCCGAACCAGAGGCGGAACCGACAGGCACGGAGCCAGCAGTCCAGACTGAACCCGCAGTCGGTAGTGGCGACGGACTCGGGCCGCTCCCGGCGACAGTCATGGGTATCAGTACGATGCTGATCATCGGCGGGCTGCTCGGTGCGTTACTCCTGTTCGGCGTCGTCATCGCGATTCTCCGACGGAGCGGCAGCCGGAACGACAGCGGCTTCGAACTGTAGACGGGGAGAGAAACCCTTTTTATGCCAGTGTCCAGAGAACCGCGTATGGATTGGCCACACGATCCGGACGGTGAGGAAGGAAGCGAGGGCCGGCGCAAGTACGGTCACGCTGTGCTGGCGAAGAAAGTCGATGAGGACGAGGACTTCCCACTGACCGCCGAGGAATACGTCGAGCAGTACGGCGACCACCCGGTTCGGATCGACTACGAGACAGTCGTTAGCGTGGCGGACATCTTCGAATATGTCGACCAAGAGGAGTTCGAGGACTTCCCGGACTTTCATAAATCGCTCGGGCGCGCGCTGCGCGAGGCGGACTGGTGGCCGTACAGACTCGAACAGGCCTGACTGTGTAGTGTGTGGGCACGACACATACTTGTGGGTGGCCGGTGTAGCATCGCGTATGGCGACGACATCTTCAAACGGTGGCCGCACCGGACAGGGGCTTCCCGAAGACGTTATTGCTGACCTGTTGTCGAACGACACTCGCCGTCGCGCGCTGTCGATACTGGCTGACCGCGATGAGCCGGTCGTCGTGTCAGACCTCGCCGCGGCGGTTCTGGCAGCCGAGCGTGACATTGAGCCGACAGCAGTCCCGGACACTGCGAGAGCCGAACTCACCGAGGAACTGTTCACCGAACACCTTCCAAAGCTGACGGCGACAGACATCGTTGCGTACAACTCAATGGTCGGGACTGTCGAGATACAGCAGCGCGACGTAGTACCGACTGACCACTGTTGATACTGGGTTGCGCGTCCGGAATCCGACACCGATCGGACCGGATCACAGTCCCCGCTGCCGGTACATTTCGATAGAGCAATACCCGTTGCTTCCAAACTGTCGATGGACAGTGACTAACACCCAGATAACCCATATACAGATAGACAACTACGGCCCGTGGACCGTGACGCCGGAACCTCGCCGTGAAGTCGATCTTCAAACACTCCAATCTCGGCTGTACGCTGACCTCGCACAACTGTTCGGGAACCGCGACGGCTACATCTTCTTCTCGCGGTTCGACAACATGATTGCCGTGACGAACGGACTGGACGAGGCGGCACACGCACTCATTCAGGAGTCCGTCGGCAATCGCTACCCGGTGACGATGAGCCTCTCGGTCGCGACGGGAACGACACCCGTCTCGGCGCTGGGGACGGCAACGGAACAACTTCAGGAGGCCGGGAGTGCGCAGGACAAGGGGCGGCGAGAAGTGCTACGCGGCCAGACGATCGACGATGAGTTCCGGAAGCCCACAGACGTACAACTCGCGCATTTCGATGTCGACGACGCCACCGAGAAGTACACAGACCAGCTCAATGAGTTCGACACCTTCATCCAGATAGAGCAGGGGTACGCGGCACTCATGAAGTATATGCGTGAGGCCCACGACTCGCTATCGTTTTTCGTCGGCGGTGATAACGTCATCGCAGTCTGCCCGGACTTGGACGAGGCGGACTACCACGATGCAATCAACCACGTCCGCGACGCCGTCGATGTGGAGCTGAAAGTCGGCGTCGGACGCGGACGGACGGCAGCTACGGCCGGGATGGACGCCAAGCACGCGTTAGAGACCTGTCGAGCGACCGGCGAGGCCGTCACCATCGAAACCGAAACAACTGAGTAATTTGTGAGTCACGCGATATAAACGTAGTGGAGGTATCTTTTAGACCGGTCGTGTGGTAACCGCACACATGAACGGTGAGGTCACTGTGCGGGAGGTTATGAACCGAGAGTACGTCGGTGCGAGCGAGTCCGACGACCTCCTCGAAACGACGGAGTTGCTGATCCGTGAGGACCAGCACCCGATTCTCGTATTGCGGGGGAACGAACCGGTCGGCGTCGCGACGGACAGGGACGTGCTGGCATACATCGTCGATGGGGGCGACCCGGACACCGCCACAGTCGGCGACGTGATGCGCGAGTCCATTCCAACGATTGACCCTGACGCCGGGCTTCCGGAGGCCCGCGACCGAATGGCGACGCGGTCCGCCGAGTTCCTCTTGGTCACGGCGGACAGTGAACCGCTCGGAACGCTGACTGAGCATGACATCCTCTCGACCGCGAGACTAGAGAGCGAGTCGACGAGCGTTGTCGAGCAGCCCTCGCCGGTTGCAACGACCGGTCAAGAAGCCACCACCGATGGGATGCAGTCCGCCGCCGAGGATTCGTTCGATAATCAGGGTATCTGTTCTGCCTGCAGCACGTTTACACGGGATCTAGCGTCGTTCAACGGGCAACTCCTCTGTTCGGACTGTCGTGATGTCTGAGCCGCGCTGGCGGGCCTCTGCGCTCACAGCAGACAGAGACGGCGGCGTGGCCGAACTGTTTTGACCGTACGCCACGGAGTACTACCGTGGAGATTGCCACCGCCTCGATGGATGACGTGGACACCATCGTCGACCTGTGGGTCCGACTGGCGGAGAGCCAGCGTGCTCACGGGTCACATCTGTTCGGGGACCGGAACCGGACCGCGGTCCGGGAGACTGTCGTACAGCGAATCGTCGCCGAAAACGTCTGTATCGCCCGTATAGACCGACACGTCGTCGGGTTCGTCATGGTGACTATCGACAGCGGCCGGTACGAACAAGATAAGACACGGGGCATCATCGAGAACATCTTCGTCGAACCGGTCCACAGAAACCGGGGGATCGGCAGCGAACTGCTCGATACGGCGGAAGAACTACTCCGCCAGGCTGGTGCGGACATCCTCGCGCTGGAAGCAATGGCGGACAACGAGTCCGCCCGACAGTTATATCGCGCACACGGCTACACACCACATCGAATCGAGCTCGAAAAGCCGACCGAAAACGATACTCTCTAAATGGTCCCCACACAACGCTGGTATGCAACCGCGCCAGGGGAGCTTGGGTGGTCCAAGCACTCGACTTGTAATCGAGAGTTCGTGGGTTCAAATCCCACCCCTGGCTTCGCCAGTTCGGTCCGGAACCGGACACGGGACCCCGCGACGAGAAGTTGTGACTGCCACACTGGCAACCACTGTACGCCTTCACTGACGGCCCAGATATGTCGCATCGCTGGACCCCCAGCGTGGGTGAGACTGCCAGATGGGTCTACGTTTTTACCGCTGGAGGGCGTACGGTAGGGTATGAGTGAATCCGAAGAAGAACTGCCGGGCACCGACGAGGAGTGGCGCGAAATACTCTCTGACGAGGAGTACCGAATCCTCCGCGAGTCCGGAACGGAGCCGCGGTTTAGCAGTGACCTCATAGACGTAGAAGGCGAGGGTGTGTTCACCTGTGCCGGCTGTGGGACGGAACTGTTCGATAGCGACCGAAAATTCGAATCAGAGACCGGCTGGCCGAGCTTCTGGGACGTGTATCAGGAAGGCAACGTCGAGACACGGGCGGACAACAGCCACGGGATGCAGCGAACAGAAGTCGTTTGTGCCGAGTGTGGCGGTCATCTGGGTCACGTGTTTGATGACGGACCGGAGCCGACCGGGAAGCGGTACTGCATCAACGGTGCGGCGCTTGACTTCGAGTCGGAGTAGCGACCACCGGAACCCTTTTTTCCGTCATTGAAGTTGATACGGCTAGACGTGACTGAACACGGGACCGACGAGGCCGGCGACGAGGGGGCCGGACCACCGGTCGACGAGTCGCTGGTCGACGAGTCGCTAGTCGACGAGCCGCCGACTGCCACCGCCGAACAGCCACAGCCGGAGAGCCACTTGCTAGCTGAGAGCCTCCGGACGTTTCCGTGGCTCCGCGCGGCCGGTGTCGCAATCGGGACGCTCGCTGTCGAGTATTTGCTCGTCGCACTGCTCTTTCTCGTCGGCCCGTCGTCGGTCGACTTCCCGGAGCTGTCGGACCGGCTAATCCAGTACGGGTTCGTGCTGTACAACGCCCACCACGTGCCGACGCTGGTGACGGCGTCGGACGCAGAGGTGTACGGCTCGGCCGCCCGGAACGTCTTGTACGGCGCACAGGGTGCGAGCGTCCCGCCGCTCGTCTATTTCTTGATTCCGATTGTCGCCTTGCTCGTCGTCGGCGCGCTGTTCGAACGCTATCGCGGCGATACCCGGTCGGACAGCATGCTCGAAGAGGCGGCGCTCGTCGGTACCAGCATCGGCTTCGGTTATGTCGCAACGGGGTTCGCGGGGAGCTTCGTGTTCGTCCGGACGGTCATGTTCGACAGCGGGGCCGAGGGACAGGCCGCACCGGCAGTGCTGTGGCTCCTCATCCTGCTGTTTTTCTTCCCGCTCGTATTTGCGAGTCTCGGCGCGGCCGCTCGGTATCTCTACGCCGACTGGACCTCTGGCGCGTAGGTCGTGTCGATAAATTCGAGGATGCGCCCGGATTCGGCCATTGTGACACCACGGTCGTCGTCGACCAGCACCGGGACGCCGCGCTGGCCGGAGACCCGTTTTACCTCGTCGCGCTTCGAGTGCAGCGCCTCGACCCAGACACTGTCGTAATCGATACCGAGTTCGTCCAGTCGGTCCGCGACCGTCTCACAGTACGGACAGCCGTCGAGTTGGTAGAGCGTCAGGCTCATACCGGCGTTACGGACGCTGTCCTCAAGGTGGTTGTGCTCGAAAAAACACGGCAGTCGACCTGGCGTTACTCGTACAGCCAGGACGCGTCGATCTGGTCCCAGTCGACGAGTTCGTCCTCGTCGAAGAACAGCTCGATTTCTCGCTCGTTTGCGCCCTCGTCCTCGTGGTCGGAGCCGTGGATGACGTTCCGACCGAGGTCGAGCCCGTAGTCGCCGCGGATGGTGCCGGGCGCGGACTCGGCTGGGTCAGTCTCGCCCATCATGTTTCGGACCTGCCGGGTCGCGTCCTGGCCTTCCCAGACCATCGCGAACACGGGGCCGGACGTGATGAAGTCCACGAGACCGTCGAAGAACGGCTTGTCCTCGTGCTCGCCGTAGTGTTCCTCGGCGAGGTCCTGGTCTATCTGCATGAACTTGCCGCCGACCATCTTCAGGCCGCGGTCCTCGAAGCGGGAGACGATGTCCCCGATGAGACCACGCTGGACGCCGTCAGGCTTGACCATCACGAAGGTGCGTTCGTGCTCTGACATCAGGCCTCAGCCTCCTCAGCTTCTTCGTCAGCCTCGTCCTCAGCCTCCGCGTCGGCCTCGTCGGCAGCGGCGTCTTCGTCAGCCTCGTCCGCAGCCGCCTCGGCCTCAGCTTCTGCCTCGTCGGCGTCAGCTTCGACTTCTTCGGCTTCGGCTTCGGCTTCGTCCTCGCCGGCATCGCCGCGGGCGGTGTCGGTCCATTCGAGGTTGCGGGCCTCGCGGCCCAGGTCGGCGTTGTTCTCACACTTCGAGGAACAGAAGTGCGTCGTCGCGCCGTCCTTGTGGACGAACATCGTGCCCGTGCCGGGCTCGATGTCCGCGCCGCAGTAGTCACATTCGCGTGTCCGGGGCATGGTTACTGCCCTCCGATAGTGTCGGCCTCGCGGGCCGTCTCGCGGAGCTGGAGCACGTCACCTTCGCGGACCGGGCCGAGAACGTTGCGCGTGATGATGCGCCCCTGGTTCTCGCCTTCGCGGATGCGGCACTTGACCTGCATGGCCTCGCCGTGCATCCCCGTCCGGCCCACGACTTCGATGACCTCGGCGGGCGTGGAACCGCTGCTTTCGGATTCCTCAGCGCTCATCCGAGGTCACCTCACCGAAGCTCCTCGACCTTGTCGGCGATGTCCTCGACATCGGCGTCAGCCTCACCGGCGTCGGTGACGGCTGCGGCGGCCGAGCCGACTTCGAGCCCGGCGGCGTGACCGAGGTCGTCCTGCTGCTCGACGAAAATGAAGGGGACGCCCTTCTCGTCGGCGAGCTCCGGGATGTGCATGACGATCTCCTCGGGCTGGACATCTTCAGCGACAAAGACGAGCTCGGCGGAGCCGCGCTCGATAGCTTTGGTCGTCTCGTTTGTACCCTTCTTTACCGAGCCTGTGTCCCGGGCGACCTCGAGCGCCTCGAGGGCGTCGTCTTCGAGGTCCGCGGGAACGTCGAAATCTACGTATACTGGCATTTGTATGTTCACCTCCTGCGCGCGAGCTCAGGCTCCCCCGCCGTGTCCGGGCCGCGAGGCCCGTCACACCGTGGTGGTGTGTATCCTGAAAAGGCTGGGAGCATCATCAACTCGGCGCAGGCTGTACCCCATTCTGTGCTACCGGCCCTAAAAGCGCTTTCGAAGCCGAAATCGCGTGCCAGCCCGCCACACAGGTGCTGTCGGGGGTCTGCCTGTTCTGCGGCCGCTGACGCGTCGGCCAGCACGGCCCGCACGTCTGCGACTGCTGCGGTCAGGGCCGTCGTCGAGACGCGCCCAATCGCTGTCTGGACGACTGGATAATCGATACCCGCTCGGGGCAGAGCGGGGTCTGGCGGGGAGACACACCGGCGACTGTGTCCGGTCCAGTGAAAAGCGCACTTGGGGAGCGCTGTGACCGTCAGGCCCATGTCGGCGCACCGTCCACCACCGGTATGGACATCGCGCGGTCGCTCCGAGCGGAGGCCCGCCGCGCAAACGAGCGGCGGCTCCTCGTTCTGGCGGGCGACCCTGAAAGCACGCGGGAGCGAGCGAGAGCAGCGCTCGACGCGGCGGACGTTCCCGGCGCGGAGACGACAGTAGTCGGTCCGGAGCCGTTCCTCGCGTGTGAGCAGCACGAACAGTCCCGCGCCGAGGAGCTTCTGGGCCGGACTCGGACAGCTGTCGTCCTCGATGCACACGAGGAACTGCGACCCGACGCGCTCGGGCGGACCGTCGGTGCCGTCGACGGCGGCGGCCTCTACGTCCTCCTCGCGCCGCCGCTGGAGACGTGGCCCGAGGTGCGAGATGGGTTCGACGCCTCGCTCGCAGTCCCGCCGTTCGAGGTCGAGGACGTGACCGGTCACTTCCGCCGTCGGTTTGTCGAGACGCTCCGGGTACACCGGGGTATCGCCATCGTCGACGCCGACACGGGCACTGTCGAGCAAGACGGGCTGACGGACCCGCCACCGAGCCGTCCGGTTCAGAGCCCGACCCCGCCCGCCGACGCGCAGTTCCGCCCCGAGACCTACGCTCAGTGTCTCACCGACGACCAGCGGGACGCGGTCCGGGCGTTCGAGTCGCTACGAACCGCCAGCGAGGCACTCGTGGTCGAGGCTGACCGGGGCCGGGGAAAGTCAAGCGCTGCCGGGCTGGCCGCTGGAACCCTCGCTGTCGAAGGGCGGGACGTGCTGGTGACCGCACCACAGTACCGGAGCGCCGGCGAGGTGTTTACGCGGGCGGCACACCTGCTGGAGGTACTCGGCAGTAACTTCGCGCGAGACCGGGCGTCGAACCCCCAGCGGCTCGACGTTTCCGGGGCGGGCTGTGTGCGGTATGCGCCGCCGGAGCAAGCTGCATTGCTTCCGGATGGCCCAGACGTGGTCATCGTGGATGAGGCTGCGGCCCTGCCGGTCAGACGGCTCGAACAGTTCCTCGACGCCCCGGCAGTCGCCTTCACCACGACTGTCCACGGCTACGAGGGGGCGGGCCGAGGCTTCTCTGTCCGGTTCCGCGACCGGCTCGAAGAAAGCGACCACGCCGTCACCGACGTGTCGATGACGACACCGATTCGGTACGGCGACGCCGACCCCGTGGAGGTGTGGGCGTTCCGGGCGCTGTTGCTGGATGCCCGCCCGCCGGTCGACCAGCTCATCGACGGTTCGACGCCGGAGACCGCCGAGTACCGCCGGCTCTCGGCGGCAGACCTGCTCGCCGACGAACACCTGCTCCGAGAGGTGTTTGGCCTGCTCGTGCTGGCGCACTACCGGACGGAACCCTCGGACCTGGCCCGACTGCTCGACGCACCCAATCTCGCTGTCCGGGCGCTGACCCACGAGGGCCACGTCGTTGCTGTGGCGTTGCTGGCACAGGAGGGCGGGCTCTCGGCTGATACGCGAGCTGTGATGTACGAGGGTGGACGGGTGCGGGGAAATATGCTCCCGGACGTGCTGTCGACGCAGCTCCGTGACGAGGCCGCCGGAATCCCGGTCGGCCAGCGGGTCCTCCGCATCGCAACCCACGCCGCGGTCCGGTCCCGCGGGCTCGGCTCCCAACTCCTTTCGGAAATCAGAGCGGAGTTCGCCGACCACGTGGACTGGCTGGGCGTCGGGTACGGCGCGACGCCGGAACTCGTCCGCTTCTGGGCTGATAACGGATATCAGACGGTACACCTCGCCACCTCGCGGAACGCGACGAGCGGCGAGTACTCTGTCGTGATGGTGGACCCGTGTTCCGATGACGGGGCGTCGCTCGCGGCGCGGCACGGGACGTGGTTTCAGGACCGCATCCCCGCAGTGCTGTCAGACCCGCTCGACGACTGCGACCCTGACGTGGTTCGAACAGTGCTTCGAGCGACCCACGGAGAGCCGTCCCTCTCCCTCTCCGAGTGGGAGTGGCGACTGGTTGCCGGCGTCCCCGGCGGCGCGTCGGTTCTCGACACGAATCCGAAGCCGTTCCGTGAACTCGCCCGCCGGCACCTGTCGGCCCCCGCCGACGCGACCGCGCTCGCGCCGCGGGAGGAACGCCTGCTGGTCAAGAAGGTGTTGCAAGCACAGCCGTGGCCGACAGTCGCCGAGGAACTGGGATTCGTCTCTGAGCGTGAGTGCATGCGGACACTCGGTGGAATAGTCGAAAGGTTGACGCGTCTGTACGGCGACCTTTGGGTACAGGAGGAACTCGACAGACACCAATGAGCCTGCTTGGCCTCGAAACGCTGTTGTTCGTACTCGCGTTCGCCCTGCTGGTCGGGGGCGTCGTCGGCAGTCTCACGCCCCAGGTCCCCGGCGCGCTCGTCTCGCTCGCCGGCGTCTATCTCTACTGGATTGCAAGCGGAATGTCCGACCCCGGGGCGCTCTTGCTGGCCCTGCTGACGCTGGTCGGGCTGCTGACGTGGGCTGTCGATGTCGCGGGTGGGGCCGTCGCTGCACGCGTCGGCGGGGCGTCGAACTGGACAGCGGCCCTCGCTGGCGTCGTCGCACTCGTTCTCTTCTTTGTTACCGGCCCGCTCGGCATCCTGCTGGGCGTCGCCGGCACGGTGTTCGTCGTCGAGTTCTACCGGCAAGAGGACGCTCGCGGGAGCGCGAAGGCTGCCCTCGTGACGACCGCTGGGATGCTGGCCTCAAGCGTTGTGCAGGCCCTGCTGACGGCATCGATACTGGTCACCATGGTCGCTGTCGCGCTCCTATGACACAGTGCGCGGTGGACGGTTGCGAAACCGAGGCCGCGGTCGAACTCCACATCCCATGGGACGCGAACCGAGCGGTGTGTCCGGACCATGCCCGCGTCTGGGCGCAAAAAGACGGCGTCGTCCCAGCGCCGATGGACGGCCACGAGGACGAGTGGCCGTAGACTGTTGTTCTCCCGATAGCCGTATTAGTTCACACGAAGGTATTTAATTCGCAGGCTGTCAACTGTTCTCGAAGAAAATATAATAATAATTGGGTTTGAATACGACAAGTGAGGCGTGTTATCATGAAACGCGAGATGCTCACCACCGACTTCATCGACCGTGCAGCGGACATCTATGACGACGTGACCGGTATCGTCGCACATGACGGCACCGAGTACACGTACGCGGAGGTAAACGAGCGGGTCAACCAGTTGGCACACGCGCTGTCGGACCGCGGTGTCTCGAAGGGAAGTCGCGTCGCTCTCCTCGCCCCGAACACGCACTACTTCATCGAGACGCTGTACGCAGCAAACAAACTCGGTGCCGTGTTCGTCCCGCTGAACTACCGGCTCGACCCTGCGAAAATCGAGTATATTCTGAACGACTGCGAAGCCGCAACAGTCATCGCCGACTACGATTTCGCGGAGAAAGTCCAGCCGGTACGAGACGACATCCCAGCGGAGACGTTCATCGGCTACAAGCCGGACCGTATCGACGGGGAATGGGAGGGGTACAGCGATGTTCTCGACGGGCAACCGACAGCCGAACCGGACCGACCAGACCTGACAGAGGACGACGACGCCAGCATCAACTACACGTCCGGAACGACGGGGGACCCGAAGGGCGTGGTCAGGACCCATCGGACCGAGAGCTGGCACGCGCTGGTGCTCAACCAACACATGGAGATACGCGACGACGACACGTATCTCTGGACGCTGCCGATGTTCCACTGCAACGGCTGGGGCCACACCTACGCCATCACCGGGACCGGCGGGACCCACGTCTGTCAGCGTACCTTCGACGCCGCGGACACCTTCCGCCGGGTCCGTGAGTACGACGTGTCGTTCATGTGCGGCGCGCCGACGGTGCTGAACAAACTCATCCAGCACTACCGGGCCAGCGACGGCGACGTAGTGACACAGGGCGACCGCGACGTGCGAATCGCGACGGCCGGCAGCGCCCCGGCAACGGCGACCATCGAGCGCGTCGAAGACGAGTTCGGCTGGCGCATCATCCACATTTACGGCCTGACCGAGACAGCCCCTATCATCACGACCAGCAATTCCCCGCGGCGCATCGCCGAGCGGGGCCGTGAACTCAAGGTGAAGCAAGGCTCGGAGACGCTGTGTACCGACATCCGGGTCGTCGACGAGGACGGCACCGACGTGCCACGCGACGGGGCGACTATCGGCGAGATCGTGGTGCAGGGCAATCAGGTGATGGACCGCTATCTCAACAAACCCGAAATCACCGAGGAGGCGTTCAACGACCGTATCGAGGGGTACTTCCACACCGGCGACCTCGCGACGTGGGACGACGACGGGATGATACAGATCATGGACCGCCGGAAAGACATCATCATCTCCGGCGGCGAGAACATCTCCTCGATAGAACTGGAAGACGAGCTGTACGACCACCCCGATGTGCTGAAAGCCGCGGTCATTCCGGCCCCGAGCGAGGACTGGGGCGAGACCCCGATGGCAATCGTCGTCCCGACGGCCGACAGCGATGCAACCGAACAGGATATTCTGGAGTTCCTCAGAGAGCGCGTCGCGAGCTACAAGGTCCCTTCAGGCATCGACTTCCGGGACTCGCTCCCCGAAACGGCGACCGGAAAAATCCAGAAATACGAGCTCCGCGAGGAGTACTGGCAGGAACAAGAGCGGATGATCGGCCAGGAGTAAGCGCGGCGGTGGCTGTGGAGCGCCGGGACAGTATTAGCACGATTCTTTATTAGCGTTCCAACAGTCGGTCACACCATGCATCTGGGAGTCGTCGTGCCACGCGTCGAGGACCACAGCACAATCGACCTGGCCGTCGAAGCCGAAGACCACGGCTACGACTCGGTCTGGCTGAACGAACTGTGGGGCGCTAGCTCCGTCGTCGAACTCACGGACATCGCGACCCGAACCGACGACATCGAAATCGGCAGCGCGATACTCAACGTCTTCTCGCGGTCGCCGGCCGTACTGGCGATGACAGCGACGACCCTCGACAGGGTCTCGGACGGGCGGGCAGTGCTGGGTCTGGGAACGAGTACAGCCCGGTCCATTGAGAACATGCACAGCATGGAGTTCGAGCGGCCAGTCCGTCGCGCCCACGAGACCATCGACATCGTGAAACGCCTCATGACCAGCGACGAGCGCGTGACATACGACGGCGAAGTGGTCTCGGTCAGGGGCGTGCCGCCGCTAGACCGTGACGTGCCGGTGTACCACGCTGCCCTCGGGCCAGCGAACAGGCGGGTCGTCGCCAGACTCGCCGACGGTTGGCTCCCGCACATGATTCCGTTCTCCGAACTGGAGTCGGCGTTCGACTACATCGCCGGGACCGCACGCGATGCCGACCGCGACCCGAGCGAGATTACGGTCGCGCCGTACGTGCCGGCAGTGGTCCACGAGGAGTCCGAGCGAGCGCGCGAGGAACTCCGGCAGCACATCGCCTACTACGTCGGCAGCGGCGAGGGCTACCGCCGGGCGGTCGCAGAGACGTATCCGGACCGGGCGGAACGCATCGCCGACGCCTGGCAGGCGGGTGACCGGGGCGAAGCAACAGAACTCGTCACCGACGAAATGACGACTGACCTCGGCATCGCAGGGACGCCAGCACAGGCGCGGGAGAAACGAGATAGCATTGCGGACAGAGATGTCATCGACCGCCTTCTGCTAACTGTGCCACAGCAGGTCGACGGGGAACTGGCTCGGACGACGATTCGCGCGCTGGGACCGAGCTAGAGATCGATCTCCATCATCACTTCGTCGGCGTACTCGTCGCCGAACTTGTAATGGTCCTCGCGGACGGCTTCAGTGTCCCAGCCGTGGCCTTCGAGGAAATCGATTGCGTCACCGTTCGTCGATGGGACAGAATTGTACAGTTTCTCGTAGCCGTTCGACGCCGCCCACTCGGTCCCGCGGGCGAGCAACTGCGAGCCGATGCCGTGGCCCCGATACCGTTCGAGCACACCCAGCGTTAGCTCTGCCGTGTGACTGAGCTTCTCGACCTCCGGGTGCTTGAGATGGACCCACCCGACCACGTCGTCGTTGATGCAGGCGACAAAGAAGATGCGCGACTCCAGTTCATTGTGCCGGAGCAGCACACCCTCGCTGTCCACCACGTCGGCGACGGTCTCCGCGTCGACGTACTCGCCGCCGCCGATAGCGGCCCGGATGGCCCCGACGAGGCCAGTCAGATCCTCCTGTCGCGCCTGGCGGATGGTGAACTCGATGTCGTCGGCCTCGAACTCCTCCTCGACGGTGTCGTTGTAGGCGACGCGGAGTTCGCCGTCGATCTCCTCCAGTACGCCGTCGCGTTTGAGTATCGCGACGTGATGGCCGAACGGTCGTGGGTCCATCTGTAGCGCCGACCGGGCAGCCCTCGGTTCCACCGATCCGTGTGACTCGACGTACTCGTAGATATCCCGTCGGTCCTCGTGGTCGAACTGCAGTGGCTCTGTCAACTCCATGGTATCTGCTACCACGACACAGTACTTAATCCTTTATCATAAACAATGTACGTCTCGGTAAACGGTCGCTACCGCTCCGGAACGCCGGTCAGCACCTGTGCCACGTCGCGGGCGTTGTGGGTGTCGACGAGCAGTTCCGCGGCCTCCCTGATGGCGTAGGAACCGGCTAACTCCACGCCGTAGCAGGCGGCGTAGCAGTCCAGCCAGTCGTTCATCGTCGCCTCCAGGCGCTCGAACTCGGACTCGGTGAACCGGACCCAGGTGCCGCCGGTGCGGGCCTCACAATAGAGCGCGACGGTGGGACCGAAACCCTCCCGGAGCAGGGCCATCGCGCGCTCGTCGTCCGGCGGGTCCGGGTCCAGCGACTCGCGGGCCGTCTCGGCGCGCCGGGCAAGCGCGCGTATCCGGTCGTGATACTGGTGGCTCACGGCTCTCAGCCCTGCTCGAACTCGACGCCCTTGCCCCCGGCGGGGTGTTCCCACTCGGTGTCGGCGACGACCGCGCAGGTCCCACACTCCACGCAGGGCTGGGTGTCAAGGCTCACGAGGTGTTCCTTGCTGCCGTTGGTCTGGACCATCTCGTCGCGGTAACAGCCCCCGCCGAAGTCCGCGGCACTGACCGGGCAGGCCGTGACAGCGGTCCCCGACGCCTCGAATGACTTGTCTACCAGTTCGATGTGTGGGTCGCCCACGTCGTAGGTCAGGTCGCCGATGCGGTCGGCCAGGTCCGGCGGGGAGACGGTGTTCTCGTCCTCGACTCGCTCGCCGAGTTCCTCGGCGATGACCGTCGGCAGCGTCACGTAGGGCAGTTTGGTGTCCGGAATCATCGACACCAGCGTCGGCGAGGCGTAGGCCCGTTCGAGCAGGCCCGACGCGGCCCGGACGCCGAAGCGACCGACGGCGGACTCGGCGATTGCGTTTGAGAAGTCGTCGACCGGCCCGAGCTCGCCGAGCCGTCCGAACACCTCGTAGCGGGTCGGCCGAAGCTTGTCCATCACGCCCTCGTCGTGCAGCTTCTTCTCGTACAGTTCGCCGGCGCGGTGGGGTTCGTTGCGCGAGCGCGCGTCGGCGAAGGCTTCAGCGGCCAGCGCGCCCGCTGTGACCGCGTGGTTCATCCCCTTGATGATGGGGCCCTGGGCCTGCATCTGCCCGGCGGCGTCGCCGACCAGGACGAGGCGGTCCTCGTGGGGCGAGGGGTGGGCCGCTTTCTTCGAGTCCGGCACCAGTTTGGCGCTGTACTCGCGCTCGTCGTACTCGTCGCCGAGCCACTGGGCCACGAGCGGGTGGGTGAGCAGGCCGTCCAGCAGTTCGTGGGGCTCGGCCTCCTCCTCGGCGATAGAGTCGAGGTGGAACACGGTGCCGATGGAAAGGGACGACTCGTTGGTGTAGAGGAAGCCGCCGCCCCGGACGCCGTCGAAGAGGTCGCCCGAGAACAGGTGGGCCGCGCCGTCGTCCGGGTCCACGTCGAAGCGCTCGTTGATGACATCCGGCTCCACGTCGACGACGGCCTTGACGCCCTGGAACCACTCCTCCGGTTCCTCCCAGTCCATCAGGCCCGCGTCCCGCGCGAGTTCGGAGTTGACGCCGTCGGCGGCTACGACGAGGTCGGCCTTGATCGGGTCGAGTTCCTCCGTCGTCACGCCGACGATTTCCCCCCGCTCGCGCAGCAGGCCGGTGACGTGGACCTCGGTCAGCAGGCCGCCGCCGGTCTCGCGGGTGCGCTCGTGGACCTGCTGGGCGAGCCACGAATCCATCTTCCGGCGCAGCACCGCGTCGGCCCACGCCGTGTCGTGGTGGTGGAGGTCGCCGATGTCGAAGGTCTTGACCTTCTCGCCGGCAACGTTGTGGATGTAGTTCTCGGTGACCGGCCGCTCGGTCGCCGCCTCGCGGAAGCCGGGGAACAGGCCGTCGATGGTGTAGGGCGCGGACTCCTCGGCGTAGATGAGGCCGCCGGAGACGTTCTTCGACCCGGCGTCGACGCCGCGTTCGAGGACGAGCGTCTCGACGCCGTTTCGCGCGAGGTTCGCCGCCGCCGCGGCCCCGCCGGGGCCACAGCCGACGACGACCGCCTCGTACTTCTCGGCTGCGTCAGTCATCGCTGACCTCCCCCACGACCGCGCCGAGGTCGCCGGCTTCGACCGCCTCCGTCAGGCGCGGCAGGACCTCGAACAGGTCGCCCTCGATGAGGTAGTCCGAGAAGTCGCGGATGTCGGCGTCCGGGTCGGTGTTGATGGCGATTATCGTGTCCGACTCGTCGCAGCCGACCTTGTGCTGAATCGCGCCGGAGATGCCCGCCGCGATGTACACGTCCGGTTCGACCGCCTGGCCGGACTCGCCGATCTGGCGCTCCTCGGTGACGTACTGCTCGACGTGGCTGTCGAAGGAGTACGACGAGGTGATGACCCCGCGGGACAGCCCAAGGTCGGCGTCCTCGAAGGCGTCGACGAGGTCCAGCGCCTGCTCGATGCCCCGCGTCGGGTCGTCGCCAATGCCCCGACCGACGGCGACGATAACGTCGTGGCCGGTGAGGTCGACACCGCCGGAGAGGCGGTCGTACTCCTCGACTTCGACCTGAAACCACGCATCCTCGAGGTCCATCTCGTAGTCGACGACCTCGCTGTCGCGCTCGTAATCGGGGTCGGGAATCTCGAAGCTCCCCGGGATGACGGACGCCCCCTGCGGGTGGAAATCCCGGTTGGGCTTGTCGATACAGAGGATGGTCGAGTACTCGAAGCCCGAGAAGTCCGGGCGCTTCATGTGCAGGACGCGCTCGAACTCCTTCTTGTCGCCGGCCGTGCCGACCTTCGCGGGGTTGGATATCATCGCGTTCTCGATGTACAGCCCCGAGCAGTCCGACGCTAGTCCGGAGTCGAGTTCGCCCTGGACGAGCGCCGAGAGGTCGCGGCCGTTGTTCGTGGCCGGGAAGACCGTGTAGCGCGGTTCGTGGTAGTCCTTCCAGTCGACTTCCTCGCGGCCCTCGGAGGCAAGGTCGCCGCCCGCGCGGGCCATGTCACAGAAGATTTCGGTGTAGGGCTGGTGGCGGAAGCGTTCGAGGCGGTCGTCCTCGTGATAGAGGACGAGGTCGGCCCCGTAGGCGATGACGTCGTCGACGTGGTCGCTGGCGTCGGCTCCGATGAGCACCGCGACGACGTGCTCGTCGGCATCGTACTCGGAGTTGTAGGTGTCCATCAGGTCGCGGGCCTTCCCGAGCATCTCCTTTGACACGTCCACGAGGTCGCCGGCCTGCGTCTCGCAGTAGACCCACATGTCGCGGTACTCTGCGCCGACGGTCCCCTCGACCCACTGCTTGTCGTTGGTCGGGTGGTCGAGGTCGGGGTACTTCTCCTCCGGCGGGACGTACTCGGCCTCATCGGTCTCTTCCTCGTCGGTTCCCTCGACGGACTCGATGCGGCTCTCTATCTGGGACTTCGCCGTCTTGCGGTCCTCGCCGGCCTGCTCGCGCTCCAGGAGGTCCCGGAGCACCGCGGCGTCGTCGATGTCCCGGACCATGTTCGCCACGTCGGCGACGGTCAGCGTGCCGAGGTCGACGGTCTCCGGGTCTATCTCTCCGTCGCCCTCGTCTTCGACCTTCTCGATGCGGTCCTCGATGAGTGTCTTGACCGGCACACGGTCCTCGCCGCCTTCCTCCAGTTCCAGCATCGCCCGCAGTTCGTCGGCGTCGTCGACGTCCTTTATTTTCGGTCCGAGGTCGGCAATTTCGTACTCTGTGGGGTCGATTTCGACCATTGTCAGTCACCCGCCGCGTACGGCGCGAGTTCGTCCAGCACCGGTCCCAGTGCCTCGCGTTCGTCTGCCTCAATGACCGTCGCCTCCCGCTCGGAGGGGGCCTTGGGAATCGGGTCCACGCCCGCGACGATGGTCGGCGACCCGTCCAGCCCGATGTAGTCCGGGTCGAGGTTGAGGTCGGTGTGGTCCCAGACCGTGAGGTGGTCCTCGTACTCCTCGGCGCGCTCTTTGGTCTCGGCGCGGAGGTCCTTGTGTTTCAGCCGGTGGCTGGCCCGCCGGTAGGTCGGTTCGAACTCGGGGTCGGCGACGATGAAACACGGCATCGGCGCTTCGACGGTCTCGATTTCGGAGATGTCGCCGTCGACCAGCCGCTTCGCCCGGACGGTGCCACCATCCTCGTCGATATCGAGCGAGAGAACGTGGGTAATTATCGGCCAGTCCAGACACCAGCAGGTCTGTGGGCCGGTGTGGCCCGTTTCGCCGTCGGCCGTCTTGAATCCAGCAAACACCAGATCGGGCTGCTCGTCGAGGTTCTGCAGGCCGGTAGCGACTGTCATCGCGGTGGCCCAGGTGTCCGCCGCCCCCATCTCCCGGTCCGAGAGGAGATACAGGTCGTCAGCGTACACGTCTGCCATCCCTTCCTGCAACACCTCTTTGTACCCCGGCGGCCCCATGCTCATCAGTGAGACGTGACCGCCGTTACGGACTTTCGTCTGGAACGCGGCCCGTAACGCGTGCTTGTCGTTAGGGTTCATCACCGTCGGTGTCTCGCCCCGTTCGAGATGGCCGTCTTCGTCGAACGATACCTGTCCCTCGCGGAAATCAGGGACGCCTTTGGTCATAACGACTGAGTGCATGGCAGTATGATCCTCGTAAGTGAATGTCACACAAGAATATATAATAAATGTATGTTTACAATTCTCGATGACAGGTCTCAGCGGGCAGAGAGTCCAGCAACCCAAAGGAACCCGCGGACTGACAGCTACGGGCCGTTTATGTTCATGACATGGCTACTACAAACCCGTGAAAACAGGCGGATTCGGGAACTCAGATACGACCAGCGCGGCCCGGGTCCACGTCGATAGCGTCGACCGGACACACGTCGACACAGAGCATACAGTCGATGCACTGGTCCTCGTGAGCGGGGTCGGCTTTGATTTCGCTCTCCGGGTGATCCGGCGAGTCGACCCACTCGAACACGTCGACGGGGCAGTCTTCCAGACACGCGCCGTCGGCGATGCAGATGTCGAAATCGACGGCGACGTGTGTCCCGTGGATACCCAGTTCCTCGGGTTCGTCGACCGGTCCCCAGACGTCGTGTCCGTCGTGCTGTTCGACAACGTCGCGGTTCTCCTCGAACTCCGGGTCTATGGCCATTGGTATCTTATCTCACTTTTGAAAGCTACTTAACTTTTCGACCTGACCGTCAGAATCCGGGGCCGTCGGAGCGATCCAGACCCCTGCCGCCCGCCGGCCCGGGGTCGCCGATGCGGTCGGTCGGGTCCGGCAGGTCGCCGCCAGGCACTCCGGTGTCGTCGACCGCGTCGGCGGCGTCCGGCCCGGCGACGGCTCCCCGGAGGAACTCGACGGTCCGCTCGTATACGTCGTCGTAGTGAGCGCCGTGGAACGGGAACCCGTGGTCCGCCGACACCGACTCGTGAGCCACGTCGGTCATCGGTCCGAGGGCGTCGGCCAGCAGTTCGGACTGGGACGGCGGGACGGTCTCGTCCTCGGTGCCGTGGAGCAACAGCGTCGGGGGCGCGTCGGTGTCGGCCTGTGCGACCGGCGAGGCCAGGTCGTAGGCCGCGGGCTCGTCGTCGGGCCCGCCGCCGAGGTACTGGCGGTGGAACCGCTGTCCCTCCCCCATCTCGGCGTCGAGCGCGCGGAAATCGTAGACGCCGGCGTAGCCGACGGCGGCCGACAGGCGGGAGGACGCGCCGGGGTACAGCTCGGGTTCGAACCCGGGCTCGTCGGCCGTCAGCGCGGCCAGGACGACGAGGTTCGCGCCGGCAGAGTGGCCGACGCCGACGATTCGGTCGGTGTCAGCGGCGTAGCTCTCGCCCTCCGCCCGAACCCACTCGATAGCGGCCTTCACGTCCACCAGCGCCGCGGGGAAGGTCCACTCGGGTGCGAGGCGGTACTGGGGTTCGACGACGAGGAAGCCGTCCGCCGCGAGGTCGAGCGCGTGCCGGGCGAACTCGCCCTTGTCGCCGAACGCGAACGCGCCGCCGCGGACGAGCACGGCGACCGGCTTCGGGCCGCTGGCCGCCGGCGAGTCGTACAGGTCGAGCGTCAGCGTCTCGCCGTCGACCTCCTGGAACGGGATGTCGCGCTGGACGGTCACCGACTCGGGAGCGGGGTCTGTCACGGGCAACGGTCGGGCCGTCACGGGCTTAAGCCCGACGCTATTCGCTCTCGACCCCCTCTGAGTCGGGGTTGAATGCTGTGTCGACACCGCCAGCGGCCAGCGACGCCTCGGCCCCGCCGGCCCCGACTTCCGCGAGGGCGTCCTCGAAGTGGGCCATCGTCAGAGCGACGTCGTCGAGTTCGCCGTCGGACCCGACGTACTCGCGGACGGCCGCGGCCGCCGCCTCTCGACAGACGGCCTCGATGTCGGCCCCGACGTAACCCTCGGTCCGCTCGGCCAGGTCGTCGAGGTCTACGTCGTCGGCCAGGGGCTTGTCGCGGGTGTGGACCGCGAAGATGTCGCGTCTCGCGTCTTCGTCGGGTTCTT
Source organism: Haloarcula sp. Atlit-47R (assembly GCF_003665985.1). Taxonomy (NCBI): domain Archaea; kingdom Methanobacteriati; phylum Methanobacteriota; class Halobacteria; order Halobacteriales; family Haloarculaceae; genus Haloarcula; species Haloarcula sp. Atlit-47R. The sequence continues at coordinate 336,219 of NZ_QPLQ01000002.1, forward strand.
CCACGGCGATGTGGCGGTCGAGTCGCCCGGGGCGCAAGAGCGCGTCGTCGATGAGGTCCGGGCGGTTCGTGGTGGCGATGACCACCACGTCCTCCAGTTCTTCGAGGCCGTCGAGTTCCGTCAAGAGTTGCGAGACGACGCGCTCGCCGACGTTGGAGTCGCCGACGCCGCCGGTCCGCTCGGCCGCGATGGCGTCAATCTCGTCGAAGAACACCACAGTCGGGGCGTTCTCGCGGGCCTTGCTGAACACGTCACGGATCCCCTTTTCGCTCTCGCCGACGTACTTGTTCAGCAGTTCGGGCCCCTTGATGGAGATGAAGTTGGACTGGGCCTCGTTGGCGACGGCCTTGGCAAGCAGCGTCTTCCCAGTGCCGGGCGGGCCATAGAGAAGGACTCCCTTCGCCGGTTCGAGGCCGACGTGGTCGTAGGCGTCGCCGTGTTCCAGGGGCCACTGGACGGTCTCGCGCAGGCGCTCCTTGGCCTCGGCCAGGCCGCCGACGTCGTCCCACGTCACGTCGGGCACTTCGACGAACACCTCGCGCATCGCCGAGGGCTCGATGCTGCGAAGCGCTGCACGGAAGTCATCGTCGGTGATTTCGATAGCGTCGAGCACCGAGGCGTCGATGCGGTCTTCTTCTAAATCCAGTTCGGGACGGACCCGGCGCAGCGCGTGCATCGCGCCCTCCCTGGCGAGGTTCTCGATGTCGGCCCCGACGAAGCCGTGGGTGTTCTCGGCGTAGGTGTCGAGGTCGATTCTCTCTGCCAGCGGCATCCCACGGGTGTGAATCTGTAGGATTTCCTTGCGGCCATCGCGGTCAGGGACGCCGATTTCGATTTCGCGGTCGAAGCGGCCGGGGCGGCGCAGCGCCGGGTCCACGCTGTCGACGCGGTTGGTCGTCCCGATGACGGTAATCTGGCCCCGCTCTTTGAGGCCGTCCATCAGGCTGAGCAACTGGGCGACGACCCGGCGCTCGACGTCGCCGCTGACCTCCTCGCGTTTGGGCGCGATGGAGTCGAGTTCGTCGATGAAGACGATGGCCGGTTCGTTCTCCTCGGCCTCGTCGAAGACCTCGCGGAGCTGCTCCTCGCTCTCGCCGTAGTACTTCGACATGATCTCCGGCCCAGATATCGTCTGGAAGTGTGCGTCGATTTCGTTGGCGACAGCGCGGGCGATGAGCGTCTTGCCGGTGCCGGGCGGGCCGTGCAGCAGGACGCCCTTCGGCGGCTCGATACCGAGCGTCTGGAACAGTTCGGGGTGGCGCATCGGCAATTCGATCATCTCCCGGACCTGTTCGAGCTCGTCGTCGAGACCGCCGACGTCCTCGTAGGTGACGCCGGGCATCTCCGGTTCGGGCGAGTCCGCGCGTTCGACGTCGACGGTGTCGGCGGGCTGGTCCGCGAGGTCGACCGCGGTCGACCCGGTCACGACGACCGGCCCGGACGGCGTGGTGTCGACGACCTGGGCGGGCACCCGTCGGTTAGACTGTCTGGAAAGCAACCCGAATCCGAGCGGGAGCGCGATGGTCTGGCCGACAGTCACGGCCTGGTCGGCCAGCTGCTCCCGGACGTGGGGACCGAGGTCGCCCTGTATCCGGAGCCCCTCGGGCAGGGTGAGGGTGACCCGCTCGGCCTCACTGACAGTGGTCGGTTCGACGGTCACGCGGTCGTCGACGCTGACGCCAGCCGTGTTCCGCAACTGGCCGTCAATACGGACGTACCCGCGGCCGGCGTCGCTGCGGTCACTCGGCCATGCTCTGGCGATGGCCGACCGGTCGCTTGTGCGTCCCTCTATGCGGACGAAGTCACCGCTGCTTAGCGAACTGTCCTCCAGGACCTGCCGGTCGATGACTGCCATCCCACTCCCCGGCTCTCTGTTCTTGAGTGGCTTGACAGTCAGTTGCATCGGTAGTGGAACAAAAAAACTCGGTTATCGAGCGGTACGCCTGTGGCCCGACGGTTAGCCTTCGACCTCTATCTGCTTGCCGCGGGCCGTCGCGCCTGCCTCGACAGGCAGACGCACTTCGAGGATACCGTTCGTGTAGTTCGCAGCGATACCCTCGTCGTCAATGCGCTTCGGGAACCGGAAGCGTCGGTGGTACGTCCGACGCTCGCCGCGCTGTTCGTCCTCGCGCTCGGCAGCGATGTTCAGCATGCCGTCGTCCCAGGAGACGTCGATGTCCCCGACGTCGAAACCCGGGAGTTCGACGTTGAGGACGAACTCGTCGTCCTCTTCGTACAGTTCGTAGTCGTCGCTACCTGTTTCGAACAAGCGGGACGGAAGGTCAAAGCTGCGCATCCAGGAACTCGGTGTGGTCGTTGGCAGGGCCATTGGCCATCACCTCGTATCCATTTGACACTAGTGTTGTGGTTCGTAAAAAATCTTACTAATTTTGATAAATGATAACACACAACAGCTAGAACGTAAGCGAACCGTTACGGTACAGAGGCCGGAGTCAGGCCAGCGGGACCGGCGACTCGCGCGTGTCAGGGATGTGCGAAGTACGCGACGGACTCCGCGTCCGGGTCGTCCGCGACCTCGTCGAGGCGGGCGAACCCGATACGTTCGAACTGGACGACCTCGTCGGCGTCGTAATCGAGCAGGCCGGGTTCCGCCACACCTGACACGTCGCCGTCCATTGTCCGGAGGCGGAGGCGTGGGCCGTCGGCCGGTGCCCAGTGAATCACGTCGACGCCCTCCTCGCGGACCGCGTCAATGTCGTCGCCGGTGTACTCGAAGGCGTCACGAGTGTGGCGCACGCAGCCGTATCCCTTGAGCCAGACCCGTTCGCCGTGTCCCGGCAAGTCGTCGCCTTCGACGGCAACACCACTGGTCACCGGAATCTCGCGGCGGCCACGCTCCTCGAAGTCGGGGTGGAGCGGCGGTTCACCGGCCTCGGGACCGCTGACGACCTGGCGCTCAACGAGGCCGCCGTGAGCCTCGTCGTCCCGGACGAAGAACGCCCGGTCCGAGGCGTCGTCGACAAGGTCGCGGTTGTTCGAGTAGATGGAGGACATCGCGAGGTCGACGTTCGAGGTGGACGTGCCCAGTTGAATCATCGCGTCGACGACGGCCTCGCCGCGGATGCCCCGGCGTTCGAGGCTGGCGACGGTCGGCGCGCGGGGGTCGTCCCAGCCCGCGAGGTCGCCGTCCGCGATGAGTTCAGCGATGCTCGACGTGGACAGCGGCACGTCGTAAGCATCGACCTGGACGTGGCCCCAGTGGATGACCTCGGGGTACTCCCAGCCGAAGTAGTCGTAGACGAACTGCTGGCGCTTCGCGGAGTCCTGGAGGTCGATGCCGCGGATGATGTGGGTCACGCCGAGCAGGTGGTCGTCCAGCCCGCTCTGGAAGTCCAGCATCGGCCAGCAGCGGTACTCTTCGGCCGCCTCGCGTGGATGTGGTGTGTCGATCATCCGGAAGGCCACGAAATCCCGGAGCGCCGGGTTCTTGTGGGTGATGTCGGTGCGGACCCGCAGGACCATCTCGCCGCTCTCGTACTCGCCGTCGACCATCGCCTCGAACTCCTCGCGGGTGGTCTCGGCGTCCTTCTCGCGGTGAGGACAGGCCTCGCCGCTGTTTTTCAGGTCGGAGAACTCACCCTGGGGACACGAGCAGGTGTAGGCCCCGCCCAACTCGATGAGGTCGCGAGCGTGCTCGTAGTACGTCTCGACGCGGTCGCTGGCGTTCACCACATCGTCGGGCTCGAAGCCCAGATAGTCGATTGCGTCCAGTATCGCGTCGTAGGCGTCCAGATCCGGCCGCTTGGTCTCGGGGTCGGTGTCGTCGAAGCGGCAGATGAACTCCCCGTCGTAGCGCTTCTTGTACGTCCCGACGACGGCGGCCATCCGCGCGTGGCCGATGTGCCACGGGCCGTTAGGGTTGGGCGCGACCCGCATCCGCACGGTGTCGTACTCCTCTGTGTTGGGCAGGTCCGGTAGCGGGTGGTCCTCACCCTCGTCTTCGGCTTCCAGTTCTTCGAGCTTCGCGGGGGCGAGTTCGGCCAGTCGCTCGCGGCGCTCGTCGGCGTCCATGCCGTTGACCCGCTCGACGACCGGAGCGATGACGCCCGGAATCCCGTCGCCGTACTCGCGGAACTCGGGGTTCTCGCCCATGAGCGGGCCCATTATTGCGCCGACCTGTGCCTCGCTATCGTGTTTGACCGCGTTGAGGAGGGCGTTCGTCTCCGCCGCCTCCGTGATTCGGTCTCGCAGCTCGTCGTCCATTACCGGGACCTGCGACTGGGAGGGTCAAAACGCCGTCGGACCACCTTTTTCAGCGTCGGGTTCGCGCTGACCGCGCGAACCGCTCCTCGAAAAACGTGGGCGAAAAAGCGGAGCCCCCACGCTGTTCGGGCCCGTGAACCGCCGGCTTCGCCGGCGGATGCTCGTCTCCACCCATCGTTTCTTTTACCCAGCTATATGCGCCCCTATCTTCTCCAGCGCCTCAACCCCGGTCACCTCGCCGGACTGGTCGGGAACCGTCCACAGGTCCAGGTCCGGCAGCGACGTCCGCAGTTGTTCGATGGCCTCGTCCTGTACTGCTTGCTTGCCCCGACAGCGCTCGCAGTCGCCGGCGTCCTCGATGACCTTGTTCACCACGAGCGTCGTCACCGGGACCTCGAACTCGCGGAGTCGCTCGACCAGCCGCTCGGATTCGCGGACGGCCATCGTCTCGGGGATGGTGACGACGCGGAACGCGGTCCGGTCGGGGTCCCGCAACACTGTGCCGACCCGCTCCATCCGCTCACGCATCGCCGTGAAGTCGTCCGGGCCGTCGTCGCGGCGACGCGCCATCGGGCCGAACATCATCGTCCGGGCGGTGTTGACCTTTCGACGGACCTGGTCGCGGAGGTCCATCGCCGTCGCCACGCCGCGGTCGAGCACCGACGGGAGGTCCAGCAGGCGGAGCGTGTGGCCGGTCGGCGCGGTGTCGAACACCACGCGGTCCCAGCGGTCGCTCTCGACGTACGTCGCCATGCCCTCGATGGCCGCCAGTTCGTCGCTGCCGGGCATCACGCCGGAGGTGAACAGCTCCGCGACCTCGTCCTCGTCCATCCGGATGCCGGCGTCGGAGAACTCCGCCGCCAGCGCCTCGAACAGCGAGCGGTAGCGGTCGATGCCGGTCTGTGGGTCCACCTCGACGCCCCACAGCCCCGGCCGGATTTCCGTCGGGTCGCCGCTGACCTCGGCCTCGACGGCGTCGCCAAGCGAGTGTGCGGGGTCTGTCGAAACGACGAGCGTCTCGTGGCCCGCCGCTGCCAACCGGTGGCCGGTCGCCGCCGCCACCGTCGTCTTGCCGACGCCGCCCTTGCCGCCGTAGAGGACGAATCGAGTCACGGGCGTCGCTAGGGAGCGACGCGTCTTAGTTGCTGACCAGCAGCTATCAAGGTCGGGTAGACGACCGGACCGGAGAACGGGCCAGTGAAGGCCCTCAGTAGTCGCGCTCGACGAGGTAGTTGGCGATGCCTTCGAGCAGGGAGCGGGCCTCGTTGTCCGGCAGGACTTCGAGGTTCTGCTTCCCGCTCGCGATGAGGTCCTGCCCGGTCTGGCGGGCGTACTCGATGGAGCCCACCTCCCGCAGGCGCTCGACGGCGGCGTCGATTTCGGCCTCCGAGACCGCCTCGACGGAGTCCGTGTCGATGAGTTCGCCGACGTCGACGCCCTGCTGGCGGGCGTGCAGCGTCACGAGCGTCTGCTTGTTCTCGACGAGGTCAGAGCCCCGCTGCTTGCCGAGCTTCTCCGAGGGGGTCGTCAGGTCCAGCAGGTCGTCCTGAATCTGGAACGCCCGCCCCACGTCGAGCCCGTAGTTGTACAGGGCGTCGACAGTCTCCTCGTCGGCCCCCAGCAGCGTGGCCGGAATCGAGGCGGCCGCGCCGTACAGCACGGCCGTCTTGAGTTCGACCATCTCCAGGTACTCCTCGGGCGTGACCACGTCGCGTTGCTCGAACTCGATGTCGAGCGACTGGCCCTCACAGATCCGGGTACACGTCGTCGCGAGCCGCTTGTTCGCGTCGACGGTCCGCTCGGGGGCCGCGCCCGTATCGAGCAGGAACTCGAACGCCTTCGAGTACAGCGTGTCGCCGGCGAGAATCGCCGTCGAGAGGTCGTACTCCTTGTGGACGGCGGGCACCCCGCGCCGGAGCGCGTCGTCGTCCATGATGTCGTCGTGGATGAGCGTGAACGTCTGGATGACCTCGATAGCGAGGGCGGCCGACATCACGTCGGCCCGCCCGCCTTCGAGCGTCGGGAAGTCACGGTAGGCTGCCGTCAGCGGGTCGACGTCGAGCAGCGACTCCGCGACCAGCAGCAGGACCGTCGGGCGGAGCCGTTTCCCGCCCGCGTCCAGCAGGTACCGCGACGCCTCGTAGAGGTGGTCCGGTTTCTGCACCGGGAGGTCCTCCGGGAGAGCGTCGTTGACCCGGTCTCGTCGGGCGACAATCGCGTCTTCGACCTGCTGATGGCGTTCGGACATCGATTTACTCGGTGAGCTTGATCATGTTGCCGTTGCGGGTGATGTGGAGGTCCCGTCCGGCTTTGTAGCCCATGTCTTCCGCGAGGTCGACGTACGGTGCGAACCCTTCGAGGCTCTGGTGGGCCGGGATGATGTTCTTCGGCTGGAGCGCGTCGATCATCTCGTAGTGGCCTTCCTCGCGGAGGTGGCCCGAGACGTGGATATCGTCGTATATGCGTGCGCCCTGCATGCCCAGGAGCTTCTCGGACTGGTAGCGCTGGCCCTCGTTGGTCGGCTCCGGGATGACCCGGGCCGAGAACAGGACCTTGTCGCCGTCGTCTAGCTCGTAGGGCGTCTCGCCCCGGCCCATGCGTGTGAGCATCGCGCGCGGTTCGCCCTGATGGCCGGTGACGATGGGGAGGAAGTTCTCCTTGCCCTCGTTCATGATGCGCTTGAACGTCCGGTCGACGGACTTGCGGTGGCCGTACATCCCGAGGTCCTCCGGGAAGTCGACGAAGTCCAGTCGCTCCGCTGTCCCGGAGTACTTCTCCATCGAGCGGCCCAGCAGCACCGGCTGGCGTCCGATGTCGTCGGCGAACTCGACGAGGCTCTTCACGCGGGCGATGTGCGAGGAGAACGTCGTCGCGACGATGCCGCCGTCGTAGTCGGCGACGCTGTCCATCACGTCCTTGAGGTGGCGACGCGCGACGGACTCGGAGGGCGTGCGGCCCTTTTTGCCCGCGTTCGTGCAGTCCTCGATGTAACAGAGGACGCCCTCGCCTTCGCGGCCGATCTCTCGGAACCGCTTCATGTCGATCGGGTCGCCGATGACCGGCGTGTGGTCCATCCGCTTGTCAAGTCCGTAGACGACCGCACCCTCCGGCGTGTGGAGGACTGGGTTGATGGCGTCGATGATGGAGTGAGTGACGTTGACAAACTCAAGCTCGTTGCGCTCGCCGATGGACATCGTCTCGCCGGCGTCCATCTTGACGAGGTCGTTCTGGACGCCAAACTTCTCCTCGCTCTTGATCTGCTGTTTGACGAGTTCGATAGTAAACGGCGTCGCGACGATAGGTGCGTCGTAGCGGTGGGCGAGCTTGGATATCGCGCCGATGTGGTCGAGGTGACCGTGTGTCGGCACGATAGCCTTCACGTCGCCCTCCAGGTCGGACATGACCCGGTCGTCCGGGATGGCACCCATGTCGATGAGGTCCAGCGAGTGCATCCGTTCCGTCTCGACGTTGTCGTGAATCAGTACCTTCGAGAGGTTCAGGCCCATGTCGAAGATGACGACGTCGTCCCCTGCACGGACGGCCGTCATCTGTCGGCCTACAGCCTCGTAACCGCCAATTGTCGCAATTTCGACTTCCATGGTTGTAGCTCCGAGTGGAAAGCCGGCCGCGGGCATCCGGTGGGGCACGGCAACGACGGTATCTGCAATGTAGGCGACTTCGTCCGCGTCGGCGCTCCAGGCCAGTCGGGTACGCCCGTAGCCTGTGCAACCGCAGTGGGAGGGACTTCCGTCCCGCAACTTACATCCGCCGTCTGCCGGCCGCCGAACCGCAGTCCACGGGCGGCCGTGCGCTCGGTTACGTCGGTCTACAACGGCGCTTCTTAAAACGGTGTGGGTTCGTCGCTACTCGTCGTCTAAGGGGTCCGAGAGCGGGTCGTCATCACCGGAGACATCGAAGCCAGTGACACCGTCGTCCGCGAGCGTCGAGTCATCATCAGCGGTCGTCTCTGTGTCCTGTGACTTCGACTCGCCCTGCACGCTCTCGTCAGCGTCGGTTCCAGAGTGTTCGGTATCAGCGCCACCGAACAGGTCGTCCGTCGTCCGTGGGCCACCGGACGTGTCCGTCTCACCAGCTTCATCGAGTAGTCGGGTGTCTCGAGTCACGGCGTCGTGCTGATCCGCTTCGTCAGCACCGGCTGAGTCGACGCCAGTGGGTTCGGTATCGGCTTCGGGTTCAGTTTCCCAGTCGTCGGCCGGTGCTGGCTCGTCCCCTTCCCAGTCGTCAGCCGCCGCGGGGTCCTCGCTCTGCGTGTCGAACTCCGCAGGGTCCGGCGGCGTCCATTCCTGTGGTTCCGTACTCGGCTCGGGTTCTTCGGTGGCGTCCTCAGCGAGCAAATCACGGTCCGACTGCTCGCTGGGTTCGGACTGAGGTGCGACCGGATCCGAATCGTCGGGGAACTCCGCCGGAGATGGCTCCGCAGTGGTGTCGTCCACTGTCTGAGATTCTGGTCCGGCAACGTTTTCAGCTGGCTGTGGCTCCGATATCTGGTCATCCTGCGCTGCCGGGGCTGTCTCTCCATCTGTCGCCGGGGCCATCGTCTCGTCGGCCGACGGTGGTTCCGGAGTGTCATCGGCATCACGACGGTCCGTATCTGTCGCCGGCACATCGTCTGCCACCGGCTCAGCGGCCGTCGCCGAGTCAGCATCCGCCGGCGGATTCTCGTCGGCCGCCGACACCGCAGTGTCATCAGTCCCGGTCGCCGCAGTCTCGGACGTAGCAGACGGCGCTGCTGTGTCAGACTGGTGGGAGTGGTGCTGTTCGGGCGCGTGGATTCCCGATTCACCGGCTGGGTCGGCGTTTGGCTCGGAGTCAGCGACCGGTTCCGACACTTCGGACTGGTCAGTCGCCGGCTCGACAGCCGTCGGGTCAGCAGCCGGACCGGTGCTCTGTGAAACCGCCGGATCAGACTCAGCCGGCTCCGGCGTGGGCTCGTCGGACTTCGAAGTCGATTCGGTAGCGGGCGCAGCGTTACCTTCGACAGTGCCAGTCGCTGTCTGTCCGCTCGCTGAGGAACTGGCAGCTGGCACATCGCCCGCATCACGCTGTGCTGTCTGTACCGCGAGCGTGCCCGCCATCGTCGCGTCGGCGATGAGCTTGTGGGTCAGGCCGAGCAAGCCGGAGAGCAACAGGAGCCCACCGAGCGCACCGACGACGATACCGAGTACCGCACGGTAGCCCGCGGTCCCCGAAAGTGAGCGGAGCGAGCCGTTCTGTATCAACACGTACCCTGCAGCGATGAGGCCGCCACCGACGCCGGCGACGACAAGCAATGTCCCAAGAAACCTCGTTCCGTATCGATAGACGTCGGTCAGACCTACTGCAGACATAGTCGCATAATTGCTAACAGAGGACAAATATGTTACGACAGTTGCTGAAGTGATATTTAAGCTACCAGTCTTCCGGAGTCAAGCAGTGATACCACTTCAGCAGCAAGTCTTGGGTCGACATCGACTACAGCGTGCTCTGGGACGGGGCTGTTGACCACAAGTCAGTCGGCGTCTCCACCAGCGATGGTCGTCCCCGGACTCTCGCCGGCGAGAAAGGCAGGCAACGCATCGGGACCGAACACGAGGGCAGGGGCGGAGAGCGCAAGCAGCGCATGTACTTTGCCGGCCATCCCACCCGACACGTCCGTCGCCTCGCTCTCGCCCAGTGCCGATGCGACGGCCTCGAACGTCTCGATACGGTCGATGACTGTCCCGTCGTCATCGAGAACGCCGGAAACAGTCGAGCAGACGCCGACGCGGTCGGCGTTGACGGCCGGCGCGAGTTCGACGACCAGTTCGTCGCCGCTCAGGACCGTCGCGCCCGCACCGGCGTGTGCGACGAGGTCACCGTGGAGAACCGGGACGAACCCCTCACCGAGAAGCGTCGTGACCTGTGCCGTCGGCAGGGAGAGGCCGCCGTCGGCGTCGCGTGCGGCCGCCGAGAACGGGTGGACCGGAACCGCCGGCACACCCGCGTCAGTGAGTGCTTCAACGACAGCGGCGTTGAGCCGACACATCGCCCCGTGGATAGCCCGGACACCGTCACCGTCGTGGGTCCCTTCGGTCGTGCTGACGCCGTATTCGGCGGCGTGATGGTGACCGAAGCTCCCGCCGCCGTGAACGACGACGATGTCGTCGCCGACCGCCGACTCGGCGATGGCAGACACCGCGTCCGACAGGGCGGCCCGGTCGACCGTCTCGGGCTCGTCTTTTTGTGTGATGACACTCCCCCCGAGTTTGAGGACGACCGTCATTCCTGCCGGACCCCGTCGGTGTCCAGTTCGGCCCGGAAGACATCCTCACACCCCGGCGTGTACTTCAGCGCCGTGAGTGCGTCGTCCGTCTCGTCCAGTGCGACGATACAGCCGCCGCCGCCGGCCCCGGTGAGTTTCGCGCCGTGTGCGTCAGCGTCGCGGGCCGCCCACACCATCGAGTCCAGCGACCGCGAGGAGACGCCCAGCGCCGAAAGCAAGCCGTGGTTGAAATCCATCAGCTCCCCGAGCCGTTCGTAGTCGCCCGTTCCCAGCACCGCCTCGCCCTCGCGGACGATATCGCCGATTGTCGCGACGGTGTCGGCGGCGAAGTCGTACTCCTCGCGGAGGTCTCGGACGCCGGCAACCAGCGCCCCGGTGTCGCCGGCCCCGCCGTCGTAACCGATGACGAAGGGGAGCGTGTCGATGCCGTCCAGCCGCCGGCAGTCGTCGCCCTCCACGCGGACCGCCCCGCCCATGGCTGAGCAGAACGTATCCGCCCGCGAGGCTTGCCCGTCCTGTACCTCATGTTCGACCTGGTAGGCGCGGTCGGCGATTCCGCTCGCCGGCAGTTCGACGCCGAGTTCTCTGGTTGCCGCGTCTATCGCCGCGACGACGAGCGCGGCCGACGACCCCAGCCCCGCGCCGAGCGGGATGTCGCCCTCAACAGAGATCTCGAAGCCCGCATCCGGCGCGTCGGCCGCGTCGCGGGCCTGTGCCACCGCCTCGTTGACGTATCCCATGCCAGCCTCGACAAGCGATTCAGCGACGTCCACGTCTGGATGGCTCTCTCCGTCACCGGAGTATTCGACGGTAAAACCGTCCAGTTGCAAGTCATTTGCGTGGATGCGTAACCCCTCGTCGATTTCAGTTGCCGTCACGTGCACCCGCCGCTCGATGGCGCAGGGCACCGCCGGCTCGCCGTAGACGACTGCGTGCTCCCCGAACAGATACACTTTTCCGGGAGCGCTCGACGTGACCATACCCGCCCGTGTGCACCCAGGGCGTTAGGCGTTTTCGGAGTCGATGGTCAGGACGGCTGTCGGAATACGATGCAGAAACGGTGTCGACATCGGCGAAGGCGAGGCGGATGCCGCCGCCGGACAGTTCGCCGACGGTCACGTAGAGCGCCCACTGCGGGAGGCAACAGTGACGTCGGAGTAGTCCCGTCGGAGTCCGCGCTACCGCTCCTGCACTCGCATCGACATTTCCTGCCGGGGATGGGCAGTCAGCGACGGTAGCAACTCCAGCGGCGTCTCGCCTTGGAACTCCAGTCGGTACTGACTGGCCGTCGTTGCGGTGATGAGCTGTGCTTCGAGCATTGCAAGGTGCTTCCCGATGCAGTGACGCGGGCCGCCACCGAACGGGAAGTAGGCGAACCGCGGCCGCTCGCTCGCTCGCTCGGGCTTCCAGCGCTCCGGGTCGAACGACTCGGGGTCGTCGTAGAACCGTTCGGATCGGTGGACGCCCCACTGTGGAACCATCAGCGTCGTCCCGGCCTCGACATCGTAGCCGGACAGCGTCACGTCCTCTGTCGGCTCCCGGAAAATGGTGTACACGGGCGGGTAGAGTCGCATCGCTTCCTGAATTACCCATTCGAGGTAGTCCAGTTCGCGGACGTGTTCCATCCCCGGCCGGTCGTCGCCGACAACATCGTCCAGTTCCTCGTGGACTCGCTGTTCGACTTCAGGGTGTTCCGACAGCAGGAACCAGGTGTAGGTCAGCGTCAGCGCCGTCGTGTCGTGGCCCGCAAGCAGCATTGTCATCATCTCATCACGCAGTTGCTCGGGCGACTGATTCCCCTCGTCGCGGGCACGCAGGAGTACCGACAGGAAGTCCATCGGACCGTCTTCAGCTGTCCCGACCGAGTCCTCGCGGACCTCGATGATGTCGTCCAGCACCTCGTCCAGCGTCCGCACGGCGCGGTTGAACTCGGCGTCGTCAGGCATCGGCATCCACTGTGGCATGGCGAACCGAATGGGGTCGGGCTCGAACCGCTGGCCCAGTGGCAACAGTTGTTCCTCGATTGTGCGGACTCGCTGTTCGGAGAGTTCGACGCCCATCATCAGGTCCAAGATCACGTCCAGCGTCACTCGGGTCATCGACTGCTCGGCGTCGATAACATCGCCGTGAGACCAGTCGGCGATGCGGTCCTCCGCGTGGCCGGTGATGCGGTCAGCCATCCCCGAAAGTCGAGCCATCGAGAACGCTGGATTGGCGAGCTTTCGCTGCTGCTCCCACGTTTCGCCTTCACTCAACAGCAGTCCGTCTCCCAGCAGGTCCCCGAGCGCATCTCCCTGAAAGTCGGGTTTGCGGAACCGCTCGGCCTCTGAAACCAGTACCCGCTCGATTGCCGTTGGGTCACACAGCATGACCGTATCCATCGGCCCCATGTCGAAGCGGGCAACATCACCATAGGCCCGCTCCAGCGCTGAGATGAACCGGAACGGGTCCCGAGCGTACGTGCGACTACTGCCGAACAGCGGTTCGCCCTTCGGTCCGGGCGGCGTCTTTGACATCGACTACTGTTAGTGTCGAACACGCTTGAATGGTGTGCCAAATGGCTGGAAGCGCGCGGTTCAGAGCCAGCGGTCGGCGTCTATGTCCCAGCTGGTGTGTACCGATACCCAGACGCCGCCGAGGCCACCGAGGGCGCTGAGCCCGACAGTGTACAGCAGAAAGAAGCTGAACACGAGCGCCAGAAACAGGTCGTACCCCGGTGCGCCGGGTGGAATCCCGAACCCGAGGAGGCCGGCGATGTACAGCGCCGGGAGGAAGAGCGCGAGCAAGGGAACCATCGCACAGACGCCAGCAAGCGTTCCCAGCCAGAGCCCCGTCCGGTAGCCGCCGCTGCCGTGGTTCGCCGCGGCCACTGCGCCGCCAGCCACCGACGAAAAGGGAACGAACGACAGCGCAATCGTGACGAGTGCCCCGATACCAGCGTTGGTCACCGACTCACGCATACGCGTTGCTCGTAGTGCGCTCTCGATTGATGTAGTTACCGACAGTTTCGGGCTGTCAGTCGCCGAACGTCGTGTCATACTTGACGTAGTTGCCCAGCCAGCCGCCGACCGCGCTCAATCCGAGGAAATACGCGGCCGCCGTGATCGTTCCCAGGACGAGCACGAACAAGCCCGCCGCGCCGAACACACCGAGCGCCTCGGGAACGACCGCCAGGAACGCGGCCAGGAAGACGAACACGACAACGAAGAAGACCAGCGAAATCGCCAGCCCGACGACGCCCGAGAGCAGTCCGACGCGGACTCCGTCGTCTCGCTCACCCCCTTCAAGATAGCCGGCGATGCAACCGCCGAGCAGCGGCGCGAGCGGGACGAACCCACTCAGAAGTGCGGTCGCGACGGCACCGATGACGGCGTTGACGAACGTGTCTCCCTCTCCCATTTCCCGGTGGTACTCCGGGCCCCGTGGTAGGTCTTGTGTTGGCGACACCGGCGTTGTCACTCGTGGGTCAGCGGGCCGGAAAACGAAACAGTTCAGCGACGTTAGAGGTCGGACTCGAAGTCGTCGAGTCCGTACGTCGGCTCGGCACCGCGGCGGTCGAGCGTCTCGTTGGCCAGCAGCCAGTAGACGACCGACAGCGCCTTGCGCCCCTTGTTGTTCGTCGGGACGACCAGGTCGACGTTCGACGTGGTGTTGTTGGAGTCACACATCGCGATGACCGGGATGCCGACCGTGATGGCCTCCTTGACGGCCTGGGCGTCACCGATGGGGTCAGTGACGACCACGATGTCCGGCTCGATGTAGCCGTCGTAGTCGGGGTTGGTCAGCGTGCCGGGGATGAACCGGCCGGTGCGGACGCGCGCCCCGATGGCTTCGGCGAACTTCTCGGCCGGGAACCGGCCGTACTGGCGCGACGACGCGGCCAGAATCTGCTCCGGCTCGTAGTTGGCCAGGAAGTCCGCGGCGGTGCGGATACGCTCGTCGGTCATCGAGACGTCCAGCACGTACAGCCCGTCGGTCCGGACGCGGTGGATGAACCGCTCCATGTCCTGGGTCTTCTGCTGGGTCCCGATGTGGACACCAGCGCCGAGGTAGTCCTCGACGGGGATGAGGAGGTCGGCCTCCGACTGCTCGTCGGGCATGACGTCCTCGTCCAGCTGTGGACCGGCGGCCTCGTCAGCCGCTTCGTCGGCGTCTGTGTTTTCGTCAGTTGGTTCGGCCTCTGTCGCCTCTTCGGCGTCGTCGGCGGGCTGTTCGGCTTCCGTTTCGGTCTCCGCGTCGACCGCTTCGTCGTCCTCCTCGGACGGGTCGAAGTCGGAATCGGACGCGTCGAGACCTTCTTTTTCGTTGCCGCTCATACTGCGTTGTCCTCGATACGGATTAGTTCGTTCAGCTTGGCTGTGCGCTCGCCGCCGACCGCGCCGGTCTTGATGAACGGTGCGTCAGTGGCGACAGCGAGGTGTGCAATTGTCGTGTCTTCCGTCTCACCACTGCGGTGGGAAACGACGGACTCGTAGCCGCTTGCCGTCGCCAGTTCGATGGCGTCGACGGCGTCGGTGAGCGTCCCGATCTGGTTCGGCTTGATCAGGATGGAGTTCCCGGCGTCGGCGTTGATACCGGCCTGCAGGCGCTCGACGTTCGTAACGAACAGGTCGTCGCCACAGACGAGCGTCTGGTCCCCGACCTGTGCGGTCAGGTCCGCAAAGGCCTCGTAGTCGTTCTCGTCGAGGGGGTCCTCGACGTAGACGAGGTCGTACTCCTCGACCTTCCCGGCGATGTACTCGATCTGCTCTTCGGTGGATTTGACGCCGTCGTCGTAGACGTAGCCGTCCGCCTCGTCGTCGTAGAGTTCCGCGCCGGCGACGTCAAGGCCAAAGGAGATTGCGAAGCCAAAGTCGTCGGCGACAGCTTCGACGGCCTCGTCCATGATCTCGAACGCTTCGTCGTCCGAGACGGACGGTGCCCAAGCGCCTTCGTCGCCCTTGCCCGCTGGCAGGTCGCGGTCGGCCAGAATGTCGTGGACCTCCTGGTGGACCGCAGCGTTGGCGAAGACGGCCTCCTCGACACTCGGTGCGCCGACAGGGGCCGCGAGGAACTCCTGGATGTTGGTCGCGTCCGCGGCGTGCTCGCCGCCACCGATGATGTTGCCCAGCGGCGTCGGGTACTCGTTGCCCCGGAATGTGCCGCCGAGGTGCTGGTACAGCGGCGCGCCGAGCACGTCGGCACCGGCCTTCGCGGCCGCCATGGAGATGGCGACGGCGCTGTTGGCTCCGATACCGGAGAAGTCGTCGGTACCGTCAGCGGCGTGGAGCGCCGCGTCGACGTCGCGCTGGTTCCCGGCGTGGACTTCGCCGATGAGCCGCGGGAGTGCTTCCTCGCGGGCGTTGGCGATGGCCTCGTTGGCGGGGAGTTCGATGGCCTCGTACTCGCCCGTGCTTGCGCCGCTCGGTGCCTTGCCACGACCGAAGCCCCCACTCTCGGTGAGAACGTCGGCCTCGACGGTCGCGTTCCCGCGGGAGTCGAGGACGCGGCGGAGTCGGATGTCAGTGATGAGCGTCATCGTTAGTCACTCCTGTTGACCGTAAACGGTAGGACGCCAGCGTCGTACTCCTCGGCGGCGATGAGTATCGGCTGGGTGTGTTCCGTCTCTATGAGCACGGGAGCACCGTGGGCCAACTGCAGCGCTCGTGCGCCGAGTTTGCGGGCCTTCTCGTAGCGGCTTTCCTGTGCGTTCATTGGTAGGGTGAGACGATGTCGACGAGGTCTTTGTGCGAGACGAGCATCCGGCGACAGCAGTGCCGCTCGACGCCGAGTTCGTCGAGGACCTTCTCCGGGTCCTCTGGTTCCTCGGCCTCGCGGGTGCGTGCTTTGAACTCCTCCCAGTGTTCGCCGACGACGTTACCGCACGTGAAACACCGAACCGGTACCATCATACCTGTATCACCTTAGCGGTACGATTTCTGGTAGCGGGCCCGCGCACCGGGGCCGCCCCACTTCTTGGGTTCGGACTGGCGAACGTCGTTGACCAGCAGCGAGCGGTCGAACTCCATGAACGCGTCGCGGAGTTCGGCGTCGTTGGTGTGGTCGACGAGGCCGCGAGCGATGGCGGTTCGGGCGGCGTCTGCCTGCCCCATGACGCCGCCACCTTCGACGGACACCTCGACGTCGACTTCGCCGCGGAGGTCGTCCTCGGCGATGCGGAACGGTTCCAGCATCTTGAGCTGCGCCAGCTCGGGGTCGACGAGTTCGACCGGCTGCGAGTCGATACGCACGCGGCCCTCGCCCTCGCGTACGGTCGCGCGGGCGACGGCGGTCTTCTTCTTGCCAGACGTGTTCGTTACCATGTCTTGTTCGCTCCAAGCGTTTCGCTGATTTCGCCCAGCGTGACGAACTTGATGTTCGACAGTCGGTCAAGCGACGTGCCGTCTAGAACCTCGCCGTCCTCGTCGTACGGGTTGCCGAGGTAGACACGGACGTTCTCGAACGCCTCGCGGCCACGCTGCTTCTTGTGGGGCAGCATGCCGCGGATGGTGCGCTTGAAGATGCCGTCCGGTCGCTTGGGGTAGAAGTACCCGTTGTCGTTACCGATGTCGACGCGTTTCTTGTACTTCTCCGTTATCTGCTCCTCTCGGCCGGTGATCACGGCGCGTTCAGCGTTGACGACGGCGACCGTCTCGCCGTCGAGTGCCTGTTCGGCGACCTGTGATGCGACGCGGCCCATGATACAGTCGCGGGCGTCGACGATGACATCCGCGTCGAACTCTGCGACGCTCATCGGATCACCCGGACGTGGGAGCCTTCTGGATTGTTTTCGATTGCCTGTTCGAGTGATACAGCCTCTCCAACCTGGTCGATCTTCGTCTCGGCGGTTCCGGAGAAGTCGACAGCGGCGACGGTGACGTCCTTCTGCAGGACACCGGAGCCAAGCACCTTGCCGGGCACGACCACGGTCTCGTCTTCCTGGGCGTATCGTTCGATACGGCCGAGGTTGACTTCCGCGTGTGTGCGCCGTGGCTTTTCTAAGCGCTCGGCGACGTCGCCCCAGACAGCACCGCCCGAACTGCGGGCGGCTGACTTCAGGTCGGCGATGAGACTACTGAGTCTCGGGTTCGTCTTACTCATATGATTCCTCCGTTGTGGGAAAAGTGCAGGGAGCAGGATTTGAACCTGCGGACCCCTACGGGACAGCGCCCTGAACGCTGCGCCGTTGGCCAAACTTGGCTATCCCTGCGCGCGATTGTTCGTTTTGCGTGCCCCGTAAAACCCCTTTCGGTCCTCGCGCTCGGGGAGCGGGCGGTCATCGGCCGTGGTGGGGTGTATCGGGGCATTGTATCGTTACAGCTGGACTGCGTCTTTCAGTTCGGTCGCGCGGTCACGCAGCGTCTCGACCGCGCGCAGGACCAGTTCCTCGGTGGTGAACGACCCGTCCGTCTCGACGTGGAACACGAACGCGTTCGGCACGTCTGAAACCTCGACATCTTTGCCGGGGTAGCGGTTCCGGAGGTCGTTGTCGAACTCGTCTGTCGCGACGAGTTCGCCGTTGGTGGCGTCGCCGGCGGCGTGTTCGGCCGCCTGCTCTTCGATGACGCCACGCAGGATGTTCGGATCGTCGTCCTCGAACTCGCCGAGGTCGCCGACGACCTCCACCTGCTGGAGGTGTCGGTAGCCGACGGCCACGCCACCCTGATGTTTGGCGTGTTCCCGACCGGTGTCGAGGACGGCGTCGGCCTCGACTTCAAGACGTTGGCCCTCCTTGAGATCGATGATCGGGATGTTGTCGTCAGCGGCCTCGACCATCGGGTCCGAGGAAACGAGGTCACTGGAGTAGGCCGTGGCCGGCCCGTCGACGGACAGCGACAACGTCACCTCGTCGCCGATCTCGAAGTCGTCGAGGTCGGTCGTCAGCGGGACCAGTCCCAGTCGGAGACCGATCTGCTCGTTGAACATCACGCTGGTGTTCTCGATGACGCGGACGGTATCGATACTGAACGTCGGTACGTCCGCGACCATCGCTCGCCGGATGCCGTTGGCGAAAGCTGGCGTGATGCCGCGCACGAGGATGCGGGCCTCGCGCTCGCCGCGTTCGACGAACTCAACCTCGTAGTCCTGTGTCATTGGTTAGAATCCGGAGTTCTTGGGTGCACGAGTACCGTCGTGCGGGGTCGGCGTGACGTCCTCGATGCGACCGATCTCCAGACCCGCTCGGGCGAGTGCGCGAATCGTCGCCTGCGCACCCGGGCCGGGCGAGGTCTGGAGGTTGCCGCCGGGACCGCGGACCCGAACGTCGACGCCTTCGACGCCACGGTCGAGGGCCTTCTCCGCAACGACCTCAGCCATCTGCATCGCCGCGTACGGCGACGCCTCGTCGCGGTTCTGCTTGACGACCGTCCCGCCGGAGCTCTTTGCGAGCGTCTCTGCCCCGGTCTGGTCGGTGATGGTGATGATCGTGTTGTTAAACGATGCGTGCACGTGGGCGATGCCCCAGATGTCTTCGGTGTCTTCGCTCATTCTTGGGCCTCCGCGCGCTCAGGGTGGAGTTCGTCCGACAGCGAGCTGTGCTCGTCGAAGCCGACCGAGCTCTCGACGGCGGTCTCCACCGTCATTCCGGGTCGGGTAACTCGAGCGTCGTCCAGCACGATGTGTCCGTGGACGATGAACTGGCGGGCCTGCTCGGGCGTGTTCGCGTAGCCCTTGCGGTAAACGACCGTCTGCAGGCGGCGTTCCAGCACGTCGGTCACGTCGAGCGACAGCACGTCGTCGAGCTGGTCCTGCTCGTTGAGGATGCCGTAGCGCTTGAGCCGAGCGAGGAACTCCTCGGACTCAGTCTCGTGCTCGCCGGCGCTGCCCAGCAGCTTCCGGGCCTCACGACGGTAGCCACGAAGCTCGGACTGTGCGCGCCAGAGCTCTTCTTTATTTTTCAGGCCGTAGCGGCCGATGAGGTTGGCCTCGTCGGCAATGCGCTCGCCCTGGAAGGGGTGGTTCGGCGTCTCGTAGAACTTCGTGTTTGAGCCAAGTGCCATTATTCGTCATCCTCCGCGGCGGCATCTTCGGCCTGCTCTTCTTTGATCGCCTCGACGTTGACGCCGATGGTACCCTCCGTCCGGCCAGTGGACTTGGTTCGCTGTCCACGGACCTTCTGGCCGCGCTTGTGGCGGATACCGCGGTAGGAGTCGATCATCTTCATGCGGTTGATATCCTGCCGGCGGGTAAGCTGGAGGTCGTTGCCGGTCTCGTGGGTGGTCTCACCAGTGAAGTAATCCTTCTGGTGGTTGGCCATCCACTCGGGCACCTCGTCGGCGAAGTTCTCGACGTGGTCGACAACGCGCTCGATGACGTCGTCGTCGAGTTTGCCGAAGACAGCGCGCCGGTCGACATCCGCTTTCTGGGCGATGATTCGGGCGGCCCGATGGCCGATACCGTTCAGTTCTGTCAGTGCTCGCTCGACGGATTTCGTCCCGTCGAGGTCTGTCTGTCCGATACGGACGAAATAGCGGATGTCTTCCTCCTCTTCGGCATCCGCGTCCTCGCCCGCGTTGGGGTCTTCTGCACTCATATGTAGGTACTGATGGGTGAGCGTCGTGGCGGGGATTCGAACCCCGGAGGCTGTACGCCACAGAGTTAGCAACCCTGCGCCTTGGGCCAGGCTTGGCTACCACGACACGCGTTCTATGACACTCGCGCCCGCGGCACGCGGACTCGGGGGCCAATCCCCCTACACGAGTCTATCCGATTCTATTCCGGGGTTGTATTTAAACGCAACGAAGGTGGTCTGCCGCGTGAGTGTTCAACATGGCCACTGAGACATGTAATACCAAGTCCCACCATGTAGACGGCGGCCTAAGATATTCCCCGTGGGACTGCGTGCGTCCACACATGCACCGGCGCGTCGCCGATGGCGGCAGCACCGTCGACCCGACCAACCGAACGGCGGTCCGCGACCAGCTGGAACAGTTCGCAGGACCTGCCGCTGTGACCGAGGCAGACGACGGAACGCTCCGGGCTGAGTTCAGTGGCCGAACACACATCGCAGTGACTCCCGACGGAGCAATCGACACCGGAATGCCACTACACTCGTTCGACGGGATGCCGGAGCGGCTCGTGTTCAACCACGATAGCGGCGAGTTACGCGCAGAACTTGACAACGGCGGCGCCTACGTGTTTCGACGCCCCTGATCCAACATCGCCGCTGTACGTTTCCGCTTGATCGCGTGCCCGCATGCGCGATAGAGAGTTCGTCACACCGCTGGCGTCGTTCGACGGCTGCCGTGTCCGGCGGTGTCACAATCCTTATCGCACCTCCGGGACCTACTCCTGTGCATGAATACAGACGACGTACGCGAGCGCCTGCGAACGGTCGAGGACCCGGATCTGGGAGCCGACATCGTCTCACTCGGGCTGATTAACAGCATCGACGTGACTGACGACGAGGTCAGCATCGACCTGGCGCTCGGTGCGCCGTACTCGCCGACTGAGACGAGCATCGCGAACGAGGTCCGCGAGGCGCTGGGCGACACCGACCGCGAAATAGATCTCTCGGCGAGCGTCGACCGTGGCGTCCCGGAAGCGGAGGACCCACTTCCGAAAGTCAAAAACGTCATCGCGGTCGCCTCGGGCAAGGGCGGTGTGGGCAAGTCGACCGTCGCGGTGAACCTCGCTGCAGGTCTCGCGCGGCTCGGTGCCCGCGTCGGCCTGTTCGACGCCGACGTGTACGGCCCGAACGTCCCCCGGATGCTTGACGCCGATGAGCAGCCGCGTGCGACAGAAGACGAGGAGATCATCCCTGTGGAGAAACACGGGATGAAGCTGATGAGCATGGACTTCCTCGTCGGCAAGGACGACCCGGTCATCTTCCGCGGCCCGATGGTCGACAACGTCCTCACCCAGCTGTGGGACGACGTGCTCTGGGGCGAACTCGACTACATGATTGTGGACCTGCCGCCCGGGACCGGCGACACGCAACTGACGATGCTCCAGCAGGTGCCCGTCTCAGGAGCCGTCATCGTCACCACGCCGGAGGAGGTCGCGCTCGACGACGCCCGCAAGGGGCTCCGGATGTTCGGCCGCCACGAAACTCCCGTGCTGGGAATCGTTGAGAACATGTCGTCGTTCGTCTGCCCGGACTGTGGCGGCAAGCACGACATCTTCGGCAGCGGCGGCGGCCGCGAGTTCGCCGACGAGACGGAGATGCCGTTCCTCGGCGAGATTCCGCTCGACCCCGAAGTCAGGGAAGGGGGCACGACCGGGGAGCCGCTGGTCCTCGACGAGAACAGCGATGTCGGCGAGTCGTTCCGGGATATCGCCGCCCGCACGGCGAATATGCAGGGCATCATCCACCGGAAACGCCAGAGTGACAGCCAGCGTGCACAGCCAGAACAGTAGCGGGCAGTAACTGAAGAGAGCGGCCGCTCAGATGCCGCGGGAGACAGAGAGAAAGAACCGAGTTACGCTTCGACTGGGTTGTTCATCTTCCGGGTGACGTAGCCGGCGATGCGGTTGCGGACGCCCTTGGACTCGATGTTTGTCAGTTCCTCGACGACGTCTTTGTTGTGTTCGAAGTCTGCGCCGAAGGCGTCGGGGTATCGCTCCATGAGGAGCGTCCCGGTCTTCTTGACGTAGGCGGGTTTGATTGCCATGCGCGCTACTTGCTTGGTCGCACTCAAAAAGGGTTCGGAACGGACCACGCACGCGAACGTTTATCAGGAGGAACGGAGCGAGCCGGGACCGTGCGCTGACTGTCGCCGTGGCAGGTCCCGCGGAAGTGCGACACAGCCTGTCATGATATAGCGTGTGTCGCCTGCTTGCCCACCTACCACTCGGCATCGACCAGATCGCGGACCCGCTCGAAAGCCACCTGTTCGCGTTCGCTACCAGCTGTTTTGACAACTGACTCGAAGTACGCGATCCGGTCCAGCAGCGTCTCGCGGTCGTAGCTCGGCACGTCCAGCCGCGAGGCCGCGACGGTCGCCTCAACGACGGCGGCGTGGCCGCGGTTCGTCGTCGGCACGACGCGTCGCTCCACGGCGCTGTCAACGGGTTCGAGCGCCCACTCGACCCACTGGGTGTCGCCCTCCGTGCCGGCGTCTCGCCGGACGACGGTCACTTCGACCCACGCGTCCGCACTGTCCAGAATCGGCTCGTCTGCTTCCCGAACCGACAGCGCCGCCTCGGCGAAGTCCACCGGGTCCCGGGTGAACTGGACGTAGCCGCCGCCACGCTCCCGGAAGTTCCGCCAGGTCCGGGTCCGGCCCCACGTCGTCGCCGTGGCGGGCCCTTCGCCGTCGGGCGCGTGGACACCGAGGGCGGCGACGTTCCAGCGCTCGTTCGGTCCCAGCGTGGTCACGACGGTCTCGGAGACGCCAGCGAGCGCGACGGGCCATGCCGTCACGGAGCTACTGGAGTCACCCCCGTCACCCGCCGACGGTTCCCCGGTCACACGTCCAGCCCCCGCTCCAGCGCGACGAACAGCGCGCCCGCGACGATGTCGGCGGTCGTCCCGGGGTTGATGTCCCGCTCGACGAACTCCTCGGCCAGCGCCGTGGCGTCCTCCTCGCCGTCGAGAACGGCCTGCGCCCGGCGCTGTACTTCGGCGGCGGTCTCGCGGTCCTGTCGCGTGACGACGAAAGTGTCTACGTCCGCCGCGAGCAGTTCGAGGAAAGCGTCGGATGCGCGGTCGGCGACCGGGCCGGAGCCGGCCAGTATCGTCTCGCTGGCGTCGAACACGCGCTCGAAACCGGAGACCCATTCTGCGGCCACGCCGTCGACATCAGCGCTGGACGCCATCACGTCGAACAGCGTCATCTCGCGCGCTCGGAGTTCCGGGACGGCGTCGCTTCCGCGGCGAACGTCGAGCGGCTCCAGTCCGTCCGGCGGGTCGTCGACGGCTACGTCGACGTGCTCGAAAGCACGGTAGAACGCCGCCGCATCCTCGACGGTCGTCTCGCGGACCACGGCGTCGACGCCCGACGGCGTCAGTCGCCCGTCCGCGGCTGCGGCGGCAAGCGGCGTAAGCACCAGCAGGGCTCCGAACTGGGTATTTCCGCCGGACTGGCCCGACATCCCTTCGACCGCGGCCTCGAAGGCGGGACCGATGGGGTCGCCCGCGGCCGCGCGGTCGAGCCCCGGTCGCGCTCCGACAGCCCCGGCGACGAAGTGCTCGAACCGGAGATCGTCGTACTCCCGCTCGCGGTCGACGTTGCCGGGCTTCGGCGTGCCGGAGACCTCCAGCAGCAGCGCCAGCTGGGCGTTCTGTCCGACCGACCGCTCTGTCACGGTGACACCTCCGATGCGAACCACTCCGCTGTCGTCGCCCGGACCTCGTCGAGGACCGCCGGCCGGTCGCTCGCGCGACCGACGCTGACGGCGTCGGCGCCGTACGAGAGGTACTCCCGTGCGGTTTCTGCCCCACGAACGCCGTTGTTCGCGACGACGAACAGGTCGGTCGCGTCGGTCACCTCGTCGATAACGGACTCTGAATCCATCGCGTCGACGTGGAACAGGTCACCACCGGCCTCTTCGATTGCCTGTGCAACACCCGGGAGTGAGACACCGTCGAGTTCTGCACGCCCTTTCACCGAGACCGTCGCCCCTGTCGACGCTGCTGCTTCCACGAACGTCGCCAGTCGGTCCGGCTCCCGGAGTAGTGACTCGCCAGCACCGGCGGCGCACATCTCGTTCTGCCGGCAGTGGGCATTGATCTCGATGATTGCGTTGTGGCGCTGACAAACAGTAGCAGTACGTTCGACGGGGCCGAGTGTCGTGCTCCGGACGTTGAACGCGGGACGAAGCGGTGCGTCTACAAGCGAAGCCAACTGGTCGTCGACAAACGCAACCGGGTCGTCGGGCAGGAACTCGGAGCGGTCGCGGTCCACCATCGCCCGGGCGGCGTCGCGGGTCTGCTCGTCGAGTGCGATGCCGCCGAGGAACGCACACCCGACGTGGGACTCGACCGCACACGCCCACGATACGTCGGCCTCGCCGCTCAGACTCGCGAGGGCGACTCGCGGCTCGAACATCAGGTCACCTCCGCGAGCGCCTCCTCGACGGCGCGGTTCACCCGCTCGGCGTCGGCCGCGTCGTCAAGGGTGGTGTCGGTCCGAACGACCGGCACGTCAAGCGGCGTTGAGTCGTCGTCGTCCAGTACGAACGCGTCAGCGAAGGGGTATGCCTCGGCCACGCCAGCGGTACTCGGCTCAAGTCCGACGCCGGCCATCAGGTCCGCCGCTGGCCCCGAGAACACCGTGTCTTCGATGAATGGGGAGACAGAGACGACCGTTGTTTCGTGGAGTGCCTGCTCAATGTCGTTGATGGCCAGCATCGGGCCGAGCGAAGTTACAGGGTTCGACGGACCAATGACAACAGTATCGTCGAGCGCGGTCAGAACGGCGTCCGTCGCGCTGGCCGCGTCTGAGCCACGAAACACCACGTCCTCGACCGGCGGTTCCCCGTTATGGCCGACCCACCACTCTTGAAAGTGCATCGGCCCGGTCGGCGTGTGAATAATGGAAGCGACCGGGTCGTCGCTCATCGGGAGCAGCGTCCGGTCCAGTTCGAACGCGTCGGCGAGCGTGTGCGTAACCTCGGTCAGTGATCGGCCCTCATCAAGCAGCGAGGTGCGCGTGACGTGAATCGCGCGGTCGCGGTCGCCGATGTGCATGAACTCCGCGACACCGGAGAAGCGCCGCCAGCGAGCGATGTCACGCCCCGCTGTCTGTGCCTCGTCGGAGAGGTATCGTGGCCCGCCGTCAAGCTCGGCAGCGTCAGCGAGCCGCGTTAGTTCGGCGTGTGTCTCGGCGGTGTCGCCGTCGATACCCCACCACGTCTCCCGGTCGAGGACGTCACCCTCCAAGAACAGGACAGTATCGAGGTCCGGGCACACGAGGTGGCCTCCCAGTTCGATGTCGTCGCCGGTGTTGGCGACGACAGTCGTCGCCGCCGCCGCAAACACGTCGTCGGCACCAGCGAGGAGCTTCGGCGTTCCCGTCCCGCCGGCAAGAAACGTCACCATGTCTCGACGTAGAGGGAACTGACAGTATAAACGTGGTCACTGACACTGATGAGGTCTGGAAAGCGACCTTCTAGGAATACCCTTCTATTCAGAGAATCACAGCTGAGAACTGGGTGGGTAGAATGAAGAGGGTCGGTAAGATAGGCAGGGTAACGGGTGTTATGCCCATCGTGAATCCACACCGCTTCGCGCCTGCAGCCTCCAACGAAGAGTACGTCTACGGTTCCTGTGCGCCGGGCTGGCATACGGCCGCCACGCATCAGGACGCCCTCGATGAGTGGGTCGCACACATGCAGGCACACGACATCGAGCGGGTCTGCTGTCTGCTTCCCGGGCAACAACTCGACGACGCTGGGGCCAATATTCAGCGCTATCGGGAGGCCTTCGGAGCGTCATCAGTCCGCCACGTACCGGTTCCCGACCACCGACTTATTTCTCAAGACCGCCTCCACGACGATATCCTGCCGTTCCTGGTTGACGCCTGCGAGACAGAGGAACGGGTCGTCGTTCATTGCCTGGCCGGTATCGGTCGCACCGGCCAGGTACTCGCTGCCTGGCTGGTGTATCATTACGACTACGGTCCCGACCGCGCCATCGAGACCGCACAGGAGATGGGCCGCGACCCCAGAGATGCTATTAAATCGGGCAACGCGACTGAAGCAGAACTGTCCGATCTGCTATCATCAGTCGCACGCCTGTAGAAGAGAGCGTCGGAGTTCAATCTGTCTGCGGAAGGAGACGCGCACCGACCGCAAAGCCGACGGCGGCACAGACTGCGAGAACAGCCAGCGGGCCGAGCGCATCGCCAGTGCCGGTCGTCGCCGCACGGACGCCACGCGAGAAGTACGTCAGCGGCGAGAGCCACGTCGGCAACCACGCGGGCAGAAGCGTCTGCGGGACGAACGTCTCCGAAAGAAAGAGCAGCGGGAGCGCGAGACCGTTGCTCGCCGCGATGACGCCATCCTGTGAGTCCGCAAGGCTCCCCAGCATCGCGCCGACGGCACAGAACAGCGCGACACCAAGGCCGACGAAGGGCAGCAACAGACCGGATGGGCGGATTGTCGCGCCGGTGAGCCACACCATCAGGCCCAGAATCAGGAGACCGGCAATACCAATGATGACGACGTTGACGAGTGTCTGTGCCAGCAACCACTCGGTCCGGGTCAGCGGTGTCGTCGCCAGCTTCTCGAAGCGGTTCCCGTCCCGATGACGGGCTACCTCGCTTCCGACGCGAGACAGCGGCGTAAACAGGACGACGACGGCCAGATACCCCGGCGCATAGAAGCTCGGCGGCTCGGTGAACAGCCCGCCACCGCCCGGCTGGGTCTGGACCAGCACGCCGAAGATGACGACGATGATAACCGGGAAGAAGAACGTGAAGAAGACGGCTGTCCGTCGCCGGAGGAAGGCCAGCGACGCCGCACGCGTCTCCGCTGTGAGTCGCCCCAGTCGGCTCATTGGGCACCACCCGCGACCGGTCCCGTCTGCTGTGGTTCACCGCGCTGGCCGACGGCCGTCCCAGTGAGTTCGAGGTACACGTCCTCTAAGTCAGGCTGTTTCCAGGTCAGGCTGTCGTACTCGATACCCGCCTGCCCCAGTTCCTCGGTGATGTTTCCGATAGACTCCGGACGGATGCCGTAGACGACCAGCCGACCGTTCCGGATTGCCGTCTCCGCTGGGTAGTCAATGGCTGAAACGGCAGTTTCGTCGAAAGACCCATCAACGATGAGCTGGCTGTCACCGCCGTGCTCGGCCACGAGTTGGTCCGGAGAGTCGAGTGCGATGAGCGTCCCGTCAGCGAGGAGACCGACGCGGTCCGCGAGGCGCTGGGCCTCCTCCATATAGTGTGTCGTGACGAGTATCGTCACGCCGCGGTCGGCGAGCCCTTCCAGCAGTCGCCAGAGGTCCCGCCGACCGGCCGGGTCGATACCGGTGGTCGGTTCGTCCAGTACGAGAAGGTCCGGGTCGTTTATCAGTGCCGTCGCGACACAGGTTCGCCGCTGCTGCCCACCCGAGAGGTTCTCGTATGTTGTGCTGGCGGTGTCGGCCAGCCCCACATCGTCAAGCACGGCATCGACATCGCGGGTCCCGTCGTACAGGCCGGCGTAGTATTCCAGCAATTCCCGCGCCGTCAGCCGCTCGTGGGGCGAAAACGACTGTGGTAACAGGCCGATTCGGTCGCGAGCGACCGTTCTGGGCGACTGGCCGAACAGTCGTACGTCGCCAGTCGCGTCCGTCGTTCCGGTCAACGCCCGTACCAGGGTGGTCTTGCCAGCCCCGTTGGGACCGACCAGCGCGAGCACCTCTCCAGTGGTCGCCGTCAGCGACACACCGTCGAGTGCGACCGTATCGCCGTAGCGCCGCCCGACATCCGACGCGACCAGTACCTCGTCCATGCGCCCTCGTCCGGTCGGGTGGCCGAAAGCAGTTCCGTTCTCGTGCGACTAAGGGCTACACGTTGCGGCCACATTCCAGACAGACAGCGGGGAGCCACGGCTTGTCCGTGACGACTGGTACGCTGGTTTCACAGTGGTCACAGAATTCGGTTTTCGTCGCCATGTGCCGGAAGTGTCACAGCAGAACAATAAATAGCTTGTTGTGTGGCACTCTTTCACAAACAGGTGGTGGCTTCGCCGCAGTGTTTATTACCGGTCTTACTGTGGCCTGCTACGTGACGTGCGACCGTATCTCACGCACGATAGCGTCCACGTCGAACTCGTCGCCGGCCTCGGCCTTGTCGTAGACAGTCTCGTCATCGACACTGATCCTGAACACGCCGTGGTCACCCATGACCAGTCGGACGCTGTCGAGTTCCCGCTCGAGTCCCGACAGAATCGCCTGCTGGACACGTACTGCCCGCTCACGGAAGCCACAGGGAACGCAGTATTCAATTTCGACAGTACTCATACCGTCTTCCACGCCTGTCGGCCTGAAAGCTCTATCGTCGGCCGATCAGCGTTCGGAGTCGCCCGACGAGCGTCACGTCGAACCGATGGACGCCGTACAGCAAACCGACCGAGGTGACGAACACCACCGTCGAGAGCCCATACGACTGAGACAGCGCCGCCTGCGACAGCGTTGCGCCAACACCCACGAACCCGCCCAGTATCGACGCGATAATCGGGAGGACACAGGAGACACAGGAAAAGAGACCGACGATGCCGCCCACCGCACCGCCGCTCGCGTCGACAGCGGTCACGAATACCAGATACGAGAGCGTCAGGTAGCCGGCGACCTTCCACGGGATGAGCACCACGCTGAGGGTCGCGCCGCTGAACACCACCGTCGGCGAGAACCCGGGCGGGGCTTGCGTGACCAGTCGGAGACCGGTTCCCTGACCGCCCGTTCCGTACACGCCGCCGACGTACCCCAGCACGAACAGATAGCCAAGAGCGATAACTACACTGCCGACCGTCCGACGGCGGCCGGGCAGTTCCGGACGCACTCGCAGGAACACGAGGCCGGCGATGTTGAGCCAGATGAACGGGAACGCCAGCAGAAACGGGTCCGTCGCGGGCTGAGCCGTGTTGACGATATAGCCCAGAATGAGGATGACCTCCGCGTTCAAGACGGCCGCCAAGATGACCAGCGAGCGCGTGTCCGGTATCGCGTCTCGGAGGGTCGCTGTCGTGGTGCTCATAGGGCCAGTGCATCGATGACGATGGCTATCAAGACCGCTCCGAGATAGGCGTTCGACGCATGGAACGCTCGGAACGCCGCCGCTTCAGTCTGCTCGCGGTGGAGTAAGATAACTGCCCAGAGGAACACTGCACCAAGCAACACCGACGTGACGGCGTACAGCCAGCCCAGCGGCGTGAGCACGCCCAGAACACCTGCTGCGATGAGCGTCGCTCCGAGATAGTAGACGATGTGCTTGCGCGTCTCCGTCTCGCCGCGGACGACCGGCATCATCGGGAAGCCGCCAGCCTCGTAGTCGTCCTTGTACGCGAGCGCGAGATTGTAGAAGTGCGCCGGCGTCCAGAGGAAGATGACCACCGCGAGGACGACGCCGGGGAGGCCGACCGACCCGTCGGCGGCGACCCAGCCGATAAGTGCCGGCAGTGCACCCGCAGCCCCGCCAAGGACAGTGTTCTGGACGGTGTTAGGCTTCAGCACGAGCGTGTAGATAACGCTGTAGAACACAATCGCGGTCAGTCCGAGCAGGGCCACGAGCGCGTTCACCTGCCAGAACAGCCACAGCGAGGCGAGCGACAGGAGGAGTCCGAACGCCAGCGCGTTCCGGACCGGCACTTGGTGGGTCGCGATAGGACGGTCCGAGGTCCGGTCCATCCGCTTGTCGATATCGCGTTCGAGAACGTGGTTGAACGTCCCCGACGCGCCGATAGAGAGGACGCCGCCCCCGAGGGTGAGTAGCACCGTCCGAACGGTGAGCGTCTGGCCCGCCGCGAGCGCCATCCCGGCGGCGGCGACCAAGCACAGAAGCCACATCAGCCGGGGCTTCATCAGGCGGAAGTACGCAGACGCGGTCCCGACGAGGCGTTCGCGGAGGGAGAGTGTCGTGGGCCGGCCGGCGGCTTCGCCTCCGGTCGGTTCCGGCGCAGGTGTCGGGTTCTTCACCGGAGTCTCGTCGTCACTGCCCGTCTCAGCTTCGAGGTGCCACGCCAGAGCCAGCACGAACGAACTGAAGATGCCCATCCCCAGCGCGAGGTGGGCACCGGGGAGTGCCGTCTCGGTGCTCGTCGCGACGACAGCTCCCAGCGCAATCTGGACCGGGTACAGCGCAGTGCCGAGGAGGATAGCTGCCCTGACACGGCCACGACAGCCGGAGCGAAGCCCGATAACGGCGACGGCCACCACGAGGAGGCCGACGGCGGCCGCGACGAGTCGGTGGCCCCAGGCGACCAGCAGGGCCGTGTTCGTCACGTCGACCGGTCCGTCACACAGCGGCCAGGTCGTACAGGCTGCTGCCGCGTCCGTGAGCGTTGTTGTCGCGCCGGCGAGGACTAACAAGTACACGCCGACAGCGGTCGCGGCGAGCAGCCCGGTAAAGGTCCGGCTCTCTGCCATTATTGTATCCTTCGATGCTGGCCACTTAGACCTCGCGATTCCGCTGTCTCTATCCGGAGCGGTGCTGCTTCCCTATTGCTGCAAATCGAGGGGCTACGGAGAAGACAGCAGTTATTTATCTCCGAAATCCTAAGCCGCACCCATGACCCGGAAACGCGCCGGTCTGGTCGCTCTGTTCGGTGCTGCGTTGCTCGCACTCGCCGCCGAGCCGGCCGCCGCCGCACAGATTCAGGACTCGACAACGGATAGCCTCATCTGGGGGCTGAACATGAATCTCCTGTACGTCGCTATCCCAATTACGGTCCTTGTCGAAGGGATTCTGATCTACACCGTCTGGCGGTTCCGTAACCAGGAGGAGGCGCTTCCCACACAGGAGAACCGCCGACTCGAAGTGACCTGGACCATCGCGACGGCAATCATTCTCCTGTTCGTCGGCGTCGCTTCCTATCAGGTGATGGCCAGCCCGTACGTCACCGCTGAGGCCGGTGATCAGGCTGCACTGCAGGAACAGGACACTGAGCTCATTACCGTCGAGGCCCAGCGGTACGGCTGGACGTTCTACTACAACGAATCGAGCTGGGACGGCGAGGCGGAAGTGACCACTAGAACGGACCTGAAGATACCGGCTAACCAGGACGTATCCTTGCGCGTGACATCGGCTGACTGGCTACACGCGTTCCACGTTCCCGGACTCGGACTGAAGTCCGATGCGTTCCCCGGTCAGTACAACCGTCTCCGAACCAGCGCGAGTAATACCGGCACATACCAGCTCTACTGTGCCGAGTACTGCGGCTCGGGTCACTCACAGATGCTCGGAACCGTTGAGGTCGTCCCGCAGGACGAGTACGAGGACTGGCTGGCAGAACAAAAGAGCGGCGGCGACTCCGAAGGCAGCAGCGAGTAACGCGGTAACTGAGCGGCTTTTTGTTTCGAGAGCTGCCGAGTCACGGAGTATCACGCTCATCCAAAAAACCGCGAATTTCCGGCACGGTGACGGTGAATATAGGTCAGACGAAATCGAAGGCAGAGACGACTGAGCCGACCTGCCATTCTGTCACTGAACGCTCCATCTTTCAGTTACTTCGCCGTTTGAGTCCGCTGTCAGATTCACGCTTTGGTGGCTGGTGACCTCTCACTGACTACTTCCTTGCTGTCGGCAGATAGGCTGATTCGACAGGTCTCAGTGTCTACCTCGCGGTTGGTCCGGACTGATTCGCTTTGCTGTATTGAAACCTCCTTTTTTCGCAGGTGCGGATTAGCACAACGTCGCCCGAAAAAGCACCTGCGACTTGGACTGTCACGAGTTTCGATCCGGCACACATCGATAGTAAGCGTTCCGCTGTCGCTACCTCGGAAGGCGGCATCCCGGTTTCAGTGTCGGTGTTGCTCGGCGTTTCTGTCGCCTTCGGTGCTGAAGAGTCGTCTTCGGTTGTACCGTCAAAGGTCCACCCGCCACAACCGGAGAGAGATTGAGAGGAACTGTCGGCGATTCATGATAGCTGGTGAGACCGGTTGTGTAAGTGTCTTGTGAGGGGCAGGAGAACAGCTACTGGTTTAGCCACGCTATGAGAGGCCAGCATGCCGGGGAACGCTATAGACTGATTGAGTACTGCCACCAGCGAGTTCCCAACCGATCGCAGAGAACAACGGGACAGCGACGGCACTGCTTGCATTTGGACGGAAGCGTAGAATCTGAACAGAGAGGAAACGGTGGCAGCAAGACAGCACTCACGAGCAGCCCGGCGGTCAGAACAATTGCCGCGTCGGTCGTCCAGACCGGCCTCTATCCGCAGATGTTGGCAGTCGCGTACACGTTGCCGGTGTCGGTTATCTCCACGCCGATGCCGACGAGGTTGGCGTTGCGGAGCGTGAGCCGTTCGCGGTAGTCCGGCCACGCCATCCAGTCATCGACAATCTGCCTTGCGACTTCCTTGTCGGTGGCGTGGAACTGCTCCTCGCCGTTCTCCTCGTACGTTTGGCCGGCGACTGTCTTCTCAACCGCCTCGAACCGGTTCCGATCCGGTTGCTCTATGTACTCGCCCTCTGCGGAGTCGAACGTACACCGGTCGTAGAGGCCGGTGTTCTCGTATCGGTCCTTACTGGAGACACCGTCAACCTTGTGGATTGCCTTCCCTTCGATGGCCATCTGCTTGCTGTGGTTCTTTGCCATCTCATTGAGGTCGTTTTCGGTCCGAAGCCCAGATTCGAACGGTGGAACACCCGCGGCTTCGCGTTCCTCGTTGAGGAACTGCCGGATGTAGCTCGAGACGTTCTGTTCGTTGAACTCCCGTGCCGGGATCGACTCCTGCTGTGGGGTCGCTGTCTCGGTCAGTGTCCCATTTGATTCCGGCGTTGCTGTCGGCGTCGTACTGTTACCGGCTGTCGCCGTCGCCGTTGAACTACCGCCATTACTACCCCCGGTATCGCTCTGTGAATCCGTTGTCTGTGTCGGTGTGTCCGCTGTCCCGCCTGCAAACTGTGCTCCGATAAGAACGCCTGTCCCTAGAGCCACGAGGAGCACCACGGCAGCAATAGCGAGTAACCCTTTCTTTACCATATGCCACGGGTAGATTACAGAGGTATGTAAGCTTGATTCTTCATATATTTCATTCAATTATCACCTTCCCGCTGTCGGCGGTGACGATAACCCATATATGCCACGGGCGGCCACTGCCGGTATGGTCGAGAACGTTATCTGGCCGGCGGCGCTTGACGCCAACCGTTCGCGAAGCGACGGGCGTCGTGTGGCACTAGATTTGGCCGTCGAGGAGCCGACTGTCGACGAGATCGCGAAAGCTGTCCAGCAGGTCGGGTACGACGCGGTCATCGAGCGAGACAAGGCGTATCCACGGGAGTACGAGGCCCGCGGGCGAGTCGTCGTTAAGGACGCGGACGATGCGACGAAAAGCGACCTGCTCGGGGCTGTGGCAGCCTACATGCAGGCGCTCCGTGAATGAAGCGTCTCGGCACCGTTTCGCGGGTCGCACAGGGGCTGGCCGTCGTCCGGGCACCTGACGACGAGTACGCATCCGTTGGAACCGACGTGGTCGACGAGGAACTCCAGGCCGTTGGCTCCGTTGTCGACGTGTTCGGTCCGGTCGAACGCCCGTATCTCGCAGTTTCGCCGAACGATGGCGTACATCTTCCAGCGCTGGTCGGTACGGTCCTGTACGCGAGGTGACACCTTCTGACCTGTCCACACCTGCTTCGTAACGCTCAAACCGGTTCCTGCAGGACGTGTGTGCATGGAGCGACGGTGGCGAATCCTCGGCGGTTGTGGCCTCATCGCTGGTATCTTCCTGTTCGTCCAGCTCGGTGCGCTGGCGCTGGTCCAGCCCTTCGAATCGGCCGGTTACCAGGCCGTCGAAGACCCGTCTGACCCCACGAACAGCCTCATGTACATCGGGGCGATTCTGGTCGCGACGGCCGTTATGTTGCTTGCCTTCCGCTACGACGTGGACCAGCTTATCCGCGGGCTTATCATCTTCTCTGCAGCCTGGCTCTCTCTGTACGTGTTTCAGGTGCTGGTGCCACCGGTGGTCACCTTCGGCGGCATCAACGTCGTTGCCGGCCTGTTAGCGCTGGGCCTGGGGACGGCGCTGCTGGTCTATCCCGAGTGGTACGTCATCAACGGTGCCGGTGCGGTGATGGGGGCCGGCGCCGCCGGCCTGTTCGGTATCAGTTTCGGGGTGTTGCCAGCGCTCGTCCTGCTAACTGTTCTCGCAGTGTACGATGCGATCAGCGTCTACGGGACTGAGCACATGCTCACGC
The DNA here is from genome assembly GCF_003665985.1 of Haloarcula sp. Atlit-47R. Lineage (NCBI taxonomy): Archaea > Methanobacteriati > Methanobacteriota > Halobacteria > Halobacteriales > Haloarculaceae > Haloarcula > Haloarcula sp. Atlit-47R. Next base: position 370,466 of record NZ_QPLQ01000002.1, read on the forward strand.
TGGCCTCGGGCGTTATGGACCTCAGGGTCCCCGTTGTCCTCGTCATTCCGATGACGCTGTCGTACTCCTATCTCGACGCAACGACACCGGACCCGATGGCAGAAGACGAGACGAGTGACGGGTCCCAAACGGCGGACGATACGGCCGGGGGGCCGGCGACCGCGGAGTCCGGGGCCGGCGCGGATAGTCCAGCAGTTGCGGATGGGAGCCAGCCGGCGGAACATCCCGACGAAGCAGACGAGAGTGCCGACGGTCACGCCGACCCGCTGGAGCGCGACGCGCTGTTTATCGGTCTCGGTGACGCCATCATCCCGTCGATACTCGTCGCCAGCGCCGCGTTCTTCGCCTCGTCGGACGTACTGACGGTACTTGGCATCCCGCTACCGGCGCTGACCGCGATGGTCGGGTCCTACGTCGGCCTGACGATACTGCTGTGGATGGTGCTGAAAGGGCGCGCACACGCAGGCCTCCCGCTGTTGAACGGTGGAACTATCGCCGGCTACGTCATCGGCGCACTCGCCGCCGGCATCAGTCTGGTCGACGCTCTCGGACTTGGTCCGTACCTCTAAGTCCTGCGACTGTTACCGACCGGTCAGGGCTTTGCTCGCAGGTGCGAATTCGATCTCCTCGCCTCGGCCCTCTGCCTTCGCCCGCTCGTACAGCAGATGACCGGCAGCGACGGTTTCGATGGCTGTACCACCGGAGTCGAAGACTGTAATCTCCTCAGGTGACTGCCGCCCGTGCGCGTTTCCGGCAACGATGTCACCGAGTTCAGCATGGACGTGGTCTTCGTCGACAACTCCCGCGTCGAGGGCGTTGATGAACGACCCGGCATCCTGTGTCACCCGTTCGTGCAAGTCCGGAACGTACGTGGCGCGTTCGATTGTCGTCGCGTCAAGTTCGTTCTTTTCGGGGTGATACTGGCCCATCGCAGTCACGTGGGTTCCCGGTTCGAGCAGGTCGCCGTCGAACACTGGTTCGCTCGCGTTGGTTGCCGTGATGACGACATCGGCCCCTTCGATTGCTGCGGCCGGGGACGCGACGGCCGCCACTGTCGGGTCCAGCGCGTCGTTCATTTCCGCGGCGAAGGACTCCCGGTTACTGGCCGTCGGCGAGTACACCTCGATGCGGTCGAAGTCGCGGACCGTCGCTGTCGCACGGACTTGGCCGCGGGCCTGTGCACCGCTGCCGATGACCGCGAGGTCGCTGGCGTCGCGGCGGGCCAGTGCGTCGACACCGACGGCCCCGGCTGCGCCGGTCTTGTGAGGGTTCATACTTGCACCGTCAAGGACAGCAAGCGGGTCGCCGCTGTCGGCGTCGAAGATCGGGAGCGTAAAGTGTGCATCCCGTCCGTTGAAGCCGGCCGCGTAGGTGTACCCACCCATCGCACCGGTGTCGGGGAGAATCGCGAGATAGCCCGTCAACATACCGGCGGGTTCGTCCGAAAACAACGTTGTTCTGGGCGTCGCCGGGGCACCGTCGCCACGCTGGCGGTACCCCTCCCGGACGACATCGACGTACTCGGCGGGTTCAGCGAGGTCGGCAACCTCGTCGCTCTGCAGGAACAGCGCTGTCGCATCTGTTGTCATACTCCGTCGTTTGGGCGACCGACTCTTATACTGTCCGGCGGTGACCAATCTGTTCGAGCGGCGCACGGTCAGCGGATGTCTATCAAAAACAGGAGAAGTTATCGACGGGGTGCCGTCTAATCCGCTGTCTGTAGCGGGTCTGACTGCGCGCCTTGCTGGGTCGACGCGTCGCTTGGGACCGGGTCGACGGGGGCACGGACGAACATCGCATGGCCGATGAGGCCAACTGTTACGACAGACGCCATCGGAATCGCCGTCGTCAGTTCGAAGCCGGCAACGAGCAGAGAGGCAGTGATGCCAGCCATGGCGAGCGGAATGAGCCCGAGAATGATGTCGTAATAACCCGTCATAAGTATAAGCTATTTTAGGGCAGCGGAGTATATGAATGTTTCCCTAAAACACGGGATAATGCACACAGTGGCCCCTACAAATTTACTCAGTACCCGTCAGGTAACAATCTCATAAGTTATGAGTGGGATAGCGGGGGAAAGTATATGTATTATAATTCCTGTGTACGGTTCACAATATAAGGACAAAGCGGGCAGGTATCGCTAGTCCGCGGCCACAGTCTGCCAGTGGTATCTTCACACAAAAACGAAACTAAGTGGCTACGAACCAGTATACAGTAACCGTTGTACCAGCTATCTGTTTCTCGGGATAAAACCCACCTACACGCCTTTTTTCAGAATTTGAGAACTAGATTAGCGGATTAGTGCCGTGATAATGCCGCCTATTTTCTCCGATGATAACTGGGTCCATGTGCTTATTAGGTACGCAAGGATACGTTAAATCGGAGAAAAACGGAACACCGATTCCAAACGAGACAATGAGCACGAACGCAACGGACAACACGACGGACGCCGCGACCGACGACGAAGAACGACGATACGCCGAACTGAACATCGGGGACGAGGAATTCGTAATTTACGACCGAGAGAACCACCAAGCATGGATCCAGTCGACAGAGTCGCTTGAAGTCACCGACCTGCGATAGTCCGTCATCGGCACCGCATCTCCGCTGCGAGCCCTTATTTTGCGATTGCAATCGCGCCCCGCCAGAGCACCAGCAGCACGCCACCGACGAGCACGGATACGAGTGCGAATGTCAGCGCCGCATTACCGGGGAACAGCGCCGTTGACCGAAGGCCCTGTGCGATCCCAACTGCCAGCGTCCACCCCACGATAGTGCGCCCGAGAGCGGTTCGAACCGTCGCGGTTGCGGCGGCGGTGTACAGTCCCCCAAATCCCGCGACGATGAGCCAGCCGATATAAAAGGGCGTCAGCGTCCCGGCGAACCGACCGGGATTGAGTATCGGATTGATACCGTGGGTCACCTCGCCCACGCCGACGAACACGGCAATCGCCAGCAGGTCGCCGACAGCGAGCAGTGCCGTCCGAGTGGACAGTTCGATACGACCGTTCCCCACCGTCGAGACGCTCATACAGGACGTTCCGGCTCCGGACACTTCGCTCTCCCGGATTCGACGACGGCGGCTGGTTCCCTGGAATAGGGACCAGTACTGATTACACTGGGCGGGCCGTTCAGTTGTACCATGGAGTTCACACTGCTCAGTTGGCCCGAGGACGGGCACCGACTCCGACTGGACCACGAGCAGTTCGCGTACGCGGGGAAGTTCGTGATGACTTCGACCGGAAAGGCCGTCGTCGGAGACGATGGGGTCGTGGCCGCGGCTGCGTTCGATGCCGACCGGACGGACCCCGACACGCTCTGTGTCCGGTACATCACCGTTCGGCAGGACCGGCAGGGGGACCGGCTCGGTGCCCGTCTCCTCCGATTCGTCCGGGAACGGGCCACGGACCGAGGTTTCGAACGGGTGTCCATCGGCGTCAACAACCCCTTTTCGTATCAGGCCGCCTACCGGGCCGGGTTCTGCTTCAGCGGCGCGGAGTCGGGGATGGCCGAACTCGACCTCGTCTGGCCAGGCGACCGCAGTACCGGGCGGTATCAGGCCGGGCTTGACCTGTTCCGCGAGCGCGACCTCTCTCCAGAAGAGGAGTCGTTCCTCGCGGCGAAGGCCGACACCGACCCGCCATCTATCCTCGACGACTGGGCCGACCGGTCGGCCGCACGGACTGACTGAACCGCTCGACCCGTATCATCTCGGCTTGGAGTCGTCCCATCTCCGGGAGATTCAAGCGGCTGTCGGCCGAAGGCCAGTCAATGGGAAACGCTGATTTACGGTCGCTTGCGGCGCTGTCGGACGTGTCGTTCGGCGACCTCGGCGGGAGCGTCGTTGCGGTGGACGCCCACAACTGGCTCTATCGCTATCTGACGACGACAGTGAAGTTCACCAGTGAGTCGAAATACACCACCAGCGACGGCGAGGAGGTGGCAAACCTCATCGGCGTCGTTCAGGGCCTGCCGAAGTTCTTCGAACACGACATGACGCCGGTGTTCGTCTTCGACGGGGCAGTCACCGATCTCAAAGACGATGAGGTCGAGAAGCGCCGCGAACAGCGAGAGCGGTACGAGTCCGAACTCGAAGCGGCCCGCGAAGCGGGTGACAGCACCCGTGTCGCCAAGCTCGACTCGCGAACCCAGCGACTGACCGACACTATCGTCGATACGACGCGGGACCTGCTTGCGCTACTCGATGTCCCGATTGTCGACGCTCCGGCGGAAGGCGAGGGGCAGGCGTCGGTGATGGCCCGGCGGGGCGACGTGGACTACGTCGGGACCGAGGACTACGACGCCCTGCTCTTCGGTGCGCCGATGACACTCCGCCAGATTACGTCGAAGGGCGACCCGGAGCTGATGGACTTCGAGGCCACGCTCGAAACCCACGACCTCACCTGGGAGCAACTGGTCGACGCCGCCATCCTGATGGGGACGGACTTCAACGAGGGCATCTCCGGCATCGGACCGAAGACTGCGGTCAAGGAACTCCGCGAGCACGGCGACCTCTACGCCGTGCTGGACGCCCGCGGCGACCACATCGACCACGCCGACCGCATCCGGGACCTGTTTCTCGACCCCGCCGTCACCGACGACTACGAGATTCCGGACAGCCTCGACCCGGACGTCGACGCCGCCCGCGCGTTCGTCACCGAGCAGTGGGAGGTCGACGCCGACGAGGTCGCCCGCGGGTTCGAGCGCATCGACGAATCGCTCGTCCAGACCGGGCTGGACCGGTGGGCGTGACAGCGAAAAGCCACGGCCGACCAGTAGCGCACTAAAAACGACTCCGGACGATTTCAGTTCAGACGACCGATTCGACCGTTTCGATCTCGTCGAGCGTGCGGTTCCGGATGGCCTCGCCGCTGGCCGTGTCGAAGAGGTGAATCGCGTTCTCGGGGAACCGGACTTTGACGCGCTGGCCGGCCTTGAGCTGTTTCATTCCACCGACCGTCGCGATGAACTGGTCGTCCATCGACTCGTCGAACTGCAGGTGGGCCGTGTTCTCGTTCCCGCGTGGCTCGACGACGTGGACCGTCGAGTCGAACACGTTCGGACCGGCGTCGCTCTGAACGAACTCGATGTCTTCGGGTCGGATGCCAAGCGTGATGTCAGTCGTTCCTTCCACCTGAGCGACCGTCTCGTCGCTGAGTTCGTACTCGAACCACTCGCCTTTGAGCGTCGACCCCTCCAGCGTCATCGGGAAGAAGTTCATCGACGGCTCGCCGATGAAGCCGGCGACGAAGAGGTTGTTCGGCTCGTGGTAACACTCCAGGGGCGTCGCACACTGCTGGAGGACGCCGTCGTTGAGGATGGCGATGCGATCGCTCATCGTCATCGCCTCCGTCTGGTCGTGGGTGACGTACACCGTCGTCACGTCGAGGTCGTGCTGGAGCTCCTGCAGTTCGGTCCGCATCTCGGCTTTGAGCTTCGCGTCAAGATTCGCCAGCGGCTCGTCCATCAGGAACACTTCGGGGTCCCGGACAATCGCGCGGCCCAGCGCCACGCGCTGTTGCTGGCCGCCCGAGAGTTCGCCGGGCTTGCGGTCGATGAGGTCGAAGATGCCCATGTCCTTACACGCCTGCTCGACGCGCTCGTTGATCTCGTCGTCAGGCATGTCCGTCGATTCCTCCAGCCCGAACGCCATGTTCTCCCGCACGGTCATGTGGGGGTACAGGGCGTAGGACTGGAACACCATCGCCACGTTCCGGCGGGCCGGCGGCTGGTCGTTGATGATCTGGCCGTCCAGCCGGATCTCGCCGCGCGTGATGTCTTCGAGCCCGGCAATCATCCGCAGCGTCGTCGATTTCCCGCAGCCAGATGGACCGACGACACAGAGGAACTCGCCGTCCTCGATGTCGACCGATACCTCATCAACCGCGATGATTTCGCCGTCGTCGTCTTGGAACGTCTTCGTTACCTCGTCCAGTGTGAGTTGTGCCATTGTGAATGTCTCCGTGATTATTCTCCAGCGACGCCTTTCGCGAACTGTTCGCCGAACAGGATGTAGACGAGCAGCGTCGGAAGTGCTGCGACGATGGCCCCTGCCATCGTGGTGTTAAACGACTGGACGACCCCGCCAGTGAGCGCCGCGAGGCGCTGGGTCGCCACCTGCGAAGCCGGTTCGTTGACGAGTACGAGCGCGAACAACAGGTCGTTGTACACCTGCGTGAACTGGTAGATGAGCGTCACCGCGAACATCGGCAGCGACAGCGGGAGGATGATGTTGCGGTAGATGCTGAACGCGCTCGCGCCGTCGAGGCGAGCGGCCTCAATCATCTCGTCGGAGATGGTCTGATAGTACGACCGGAACAGCAGCGTACAGATCGGAATACCGTACGCCGCGTGTGTGATCGACAGCTGCAGCAGCTGTACGTACCCGTTACGGCTCGGATACTGCCAGTTACCGCCCGTGATGAAGCCAAAGACGGTGTTGACGAAGCCGTTGAGCAGCCCCGGAAGCACCTGGAACCAAAACTGTGACAGCGGGACCAGCACGGCCTGATAGGGGATGAAGATGCCCGCGATGATGAGGACGACCACGCCGACCTGGCCGCGCCAGCTAATCGTCGTCAGTCCGTACGCAGTCAGGCTCCCGAGCAGCGCCGACATGAGCGTCGCGGGAATCGCCATCAGCAGCGAGTTCAGCAGTCCCGGCCGAAGCGTGTTCCAGGCAGTGGCGAGCGCACTGAGTGTGAAGCCGTCACCGCCCGGCGGCGCGAACGGGAGCGTTCGGGCGAACGCGCTCTCGGTCTTGAACATCGTCATCACGGCCGTCTCCACCGGGAAGAGGTAGAAGACGATGCCCGCCAGCAGGAGGGCATACAGGCCGAGACGGCTATTCTCTGTACTTCGGAGTTCGTCGATGAAACCTCCGTCTCTAATGCTCATAGTTCACCCCGTCGGTATTCGCTGTAGAGGTACGGTCCGATGACCAGCAGTGCGAGAGCAAACAGCACGATAGCGACGGCGGACCCGTACGCCCACTGCAGGCTGTCGAACGCGACCCGATACATCATCGTCGCCAGAATGTCCATATTCGCCCCCGGCTGTGAGCCACGGAGCGCGTAGATGAAGTCGAACGCTTTCAGCGCAAACACCATCAGCACCACTGACGCAGACACGGCGGAGGCGCGGAGTTGCGGGATGATTACCCGTGCATACAGCCGCACTGTGGACGCGCCGTCGACCCGCGCAGCCTCGTAGTGTTCGGTCGGAATCGCTCGGAGGCCAGCGAGGAAGACGACCATCGCGTAGCCGCTGAACTGCCAGATGAGCGCGAAGATGACCGCCGCCAGCGCGGTCGTGTTCCAGGAGAGCCACTGAATAACCTCGGCGTTGACCCCGGCCGGGCGGAGCAGTCCCACGATGGCTCCTTCGAGGTTGAACAACCGGAGGAACTGATTGAGCACGCCGTTGCGGGCGTTGTACACCCACGCCCACATCGTCGCCGTGACGACGAACGAGAGGCTCATCGGGAGCAGGTAGATGGTCCGGAACGTATTCTCGAAACGTATCTGCTGATCGATGAGGATGGCCACGAACAGGCCAAGCGCCAGACAGAGGACGGTGAACACGACAAGCAACACTACCGTGTTCTGTGCCGCCTGCCAGAACGCCCCATCGCTCAGCAGACGGCTGTACATGCTGAAGTCGAAAGTCTCGTACTGCGCACCGCCAAGACCGTTGTAGTCAGTCAGCGACAGGAGGAAGTTCCAGGCGATAGCGCCGTAGACGAAAAAGCCCGCAAACAGGACTGGCGGCAGCCAGAACGGGGCGGATTCGATGAGTTCCCACTCGACCGGCAGTGAGTTCCGGATCGAGTCTCTCCGGGTCGTTTTCACCGTCGCTCCGCCGTCTGTTGCCAGTTGATCGCCGTCCGATTCGTCTCTCGATACCGCCGACCGGAGCCGACCCCCGGTGGCGAGGAGTCTACTGAGTATCTCGCGCATGGTTTGTCAGTGGTTCGCCGACGTGAGTTCGCCGTCCATCGTCCCGACGGATGTGTCGTCAGTCACATAGGCTCGCCAGCCAGCACGCGCGGAAACCACGCGATCCGCACAGCCTGTCGCACCAACACAGGCTGGCGGCCGACGTGGGTACGCTGGGTGACGGGTGTGCCATCCCGTCGTCGTGCCGGACGGGCGAGCGGTTGCAACGCGGCGGGTACACCGGCTGCGAGCGATCGCGAGGGTCACGTCCGTCGGTGTCCCATTGGCCCCGACAGCCGACGACGGCAGCAACACACTGCAGTCACCGGATGTCGTGGGGCATCGGTCATGAACGTCTCTGTGGCGTCGAACTCATGGTAAGTGGAGAGAGATTCTACTTAATATTTCCGAATGATAATACACGTTTATCCAAGTCCTGAGTTCTGAACCCCACGGTCTCTGCTGGCTGACTAGGGACTCGGTGCAGCCCGTGAGTGACTGTCCCGGCGGTTACGGGGCTGTACCGAGTGCTGTCCCGACTCGTACCGGTGGGTTTTACGACCGGGCGGACCACCCCCCGGACGTATGACCGACGAGTACCGGACAGAGCAGGATAGCCTCGGTGAGATGCAGGTGCCAGCCGACGCGTACTGGGGGGCCCAGACCCAGCGCGCCGTCGAGAACTTCCCAATCAGCGACGTTACTTTCGGGCGGCGGTTCATCCGCGCCCTCGGCGTCGTGAAGAAGGCGGCCGCACAGGCGAACCGCGACCTCGGAACGATTCCGGAGGACAAAGCGGACTGTATCGTTGAAGCCGCCGACGAGGTCATCGCCGGCGAGCACGACGACCAGTTCCCCGTCGACGTGTTCCAGACCGGGTCGGGCACGTCCTCGAACATGAACGCCAACGAGGTCATCTCGAACCGCGCCACCGAACTGTACGGCGGCGACATCGGGACCCGCGAGATTCACCCGAACGACCACGTCAACTTCGGCCAGTCCAGCAACGACGTGATTCCGACGGCGATGCACGTCGCCTCGCTGGAGGCGGTCGAGAAAGACGTAATTCCCGGCCTGAAGACGCTGCGCGACGAACTCAAAGCCAAGGAAGACGAGTTCGAGAACGTCGTCAAGACCGGCCGGACCCACCTGCAGGATGCGACCCCGGTGACGCTCGGTCAGGAGTTCTCCGGCTACCGCACGCAGGTAGAGAAAGGCATCTCCCGCGTTCAAGACGTTCACGGTCGCCTCTCCGAGCTCGCGCTCGGTGGGACCGCGGTCGGGACCGGGCTGAACACGCATCCCGAGTTCCCGGCGAAGGCCGCCGAGTACATCAGCGAGGAAACCGGGCTGGAGTTCCGCGAAGCGGACAACCACTTCGAGGCCCAGGCCGCCCACGACGCAATGTCCGAAGCCCACGGTGCGCTCCGGACGGTCGCCGGCTCGCTGAACAAGATCGCCAACGACCTCCGACTGCTCGCCTCCGGCCCGCGTAACGGCCTCGGCGAGATCGACCAGCCGGAGAACCAGCCCGGTTCCTCGATTATGCCCGGGAAGATCAACCCCGTCGTCGCTGAGGCGGTCAATCAGGTCCACAAACAGGTCGTCGGCAACGACGCAGCCGTCTCGGCCGGCGCGGCCGAGGGCCAGATAGACCTGAACCTCTACAAGCCCGTGCTGGCATCGAACTTCCTGCAGTCGGCCAAGCTCATCGCCAACAGCAGCGCGGTGTTCGGCGAGAAGTTCGTCGCCAAGCTCGAGGCCGACGCCGACCACTGCGCCGAGCGCGTCGAACAGAGCATGGCGCTGGCGACGGCGCTCAACCCTGCCATCGGCTACGACAAGGCGAGCAAGGTCGCGAAGAAAGCACTCGCCGAGGAGAAGACCATCCGCGAGGTTGTTCTGGAAGAGGGCTATCTCGACGAGGACGAGGTCGACGACGTGCTCGACCCCGAGAAGATGACGAAGCGTGGTATCCTCGGCGACGAGTAGCGAGGAAGCGACCGTAGGGAGCTTCCTCGAAAATGCGAGCGGCGCAACCGGAGGGAGCGGCCCTCGATAACGCGAACGGCTGGGAACCAGCATCGGGCCACCGCGACCGATGTCTATACGTGGGACTCGTCGTCGAGGACGTAGCGGCTCTCGGGGTAGCGCTCGCCGCCGATCTCGGTTTCGCTTTGGTCGGCGAACTCGAACCCGAATCCCTCGTAGAACTCGGCTCCCGGCTCGTTCGCCGTGAGCACCATCGCGTTGACCCGCTCGATGTCGTGCTCGAACAGCTCCTCGCAGGTCCGTTCTAGCAGCGACCGGCCGATTCCCTCGCGCCTGTAGTCGGGATGGACGTACAGCCGGAGAATATACCCCGCACGGTCGGTTTCGTGCCACGTCGCGTGTGCGAACCCGACGACGCGCTCTTCGCGCTCTGCGACCAGCAGGATGGTTTGCGATTCGACCAGTTCCGATTCGATCTGTTCGGTCGAATACCAGTCTCGAACGCCGTCCTCGGCCGTCTCGCGGGTGAGGATATCCGGGTAATCCGTCTTCCAGGCCGCTGTCGCGACCTGATTGATGGCCGTTACATCGTCCGGAGTTGCCAGTCTGATTGTCATGTGAAAACGTATGTCATAGTCTGTGAAATGTTTTCCCGCGTCAAGTGGTGCGAGATAGCAGGTCTTGCCTCACCGACTGGGTATGGTCGGCAAAACCGGGTGCTGGACATATGTATTCATAATGTTTTTTGATTAGAGATTCTGAACTGTGGGACAAATGCGTTACTCCGAAACGTTGCAGCTGTTCGACCAGGCCTGTGAGTTCCCCGCTGACCACGCCGCTGTCGTTCAGCAACTCGGCGACGTCGAACTGGTCGCCCAGAACGGCGACTCGGTCGAAATGAGTGAAGTATTGGCCCGGACCAGCGAGGCCACCTACCAGTCCCCAGAGGGGCTGTACAACTCTCTGGTCGGGAATCTGGACGACGACTTCATCGGCCGGAAGTACTACGACGACCGGGCCGGGAGCACGTCCGGAACTGACGAAGTTCGAACCGAGACAGACCGTCTGTAGCCGCTGGGCTGTGGTGTCGGGTGCTGTCCGCACTCAGTTCGCTGGCGTCGATTCGTTGAGCCACGTCGGCCGCTGCACTGTCGTCTCGCCGATGTCCTCGTACCAGAAGCTGTATTCGACAATGCGATCTTCGGTTCGGTACCAGACGCTGAATCGGCGGACGAGGCCGGCAGGCTCGACCAGCAGTTCGACACGAAACTCCGTCAGCTGTTCGGTCGCCGGAATATCGCCGCCGGACCCACGAATCCGGTAGGCTCGGCTGCCGTCCCGCGTGACGACGGTCGTGGTACTCTGGTTGACCACCGCGTAGCGGTTCAGGTAGAATGCTGTCCGGTAGGCGTACTTGTCTCGGCTGAACTGCACCTCACCGCGCTGGCGTTCAACAGTGCCGTTGTCACGGCGTTCATACCAGTTGGTGCCGTCGGCGTAGGTCGACTGTTCGTACCGCTCGACAGTCGCGTTCGAGTCGGTCGTCATCCTGACCAGTTCGTCGCGGTACCGCGTTGGCGATTCGACGGTAACAGTTTCGGCGCGCCGGACGGAACTGCTGTCGTTCCCGATCCTGAACTCGCTGTAGCGTTCGTTCAGCGTGTATGTAGTGCCGTTGACCGCCTGCCGATGAGCCGCCGCCAAGAGGGCGATGTTTTCGAGCCGGTCGGTAGTCACGCCGGGCGGCGGGTCCAGCGTCGGTACCGTGTCCGACTCCGCCGCAGTCGGAACCGGGGCCGGCGTGACAGTGGGCCGGTCGGCGTTGTCAGCATCGACAAAGGCGTTACAGCCGGCTGTCAGGAGCAGGACAGTCACCGCAGCTGTCGACAGCCAGCGCATACTGACAGTGAGGGAGACACGGTCAAAAGCGCGGCGGCGAGCGCGGGAAGGGTGCGTTTTTTGGCCCCCGGTCCCGGACACCCCGACAATGACTGAGTACGACTACGAGGAGCTGGGGCTTGTCGCCGGCTTGGAGATCCACCAGCAACTCGACACCGCGACGAAACTGTTCTGTGACTGTCCGACGACGACCCGCGAACCCGAGGAGAGCGAGCGCTCCTTTACCCGCTATCTGCACCCGACCAAGAGCGAACTCGGGGAGATAGACGAGGCGGCGCTAGAAGAGAGCATGGTCGACCGCGAATTCGAGTACCTAGCCTATGACACGACCTGCCTCGTCGAGGAGGACGACGAGCCACCCCACCGCGTCGACCGTGAGGCGATGGAGACGACGCTCGAAATCGCCCAGCTACTGGATATGTCCGTCGTCGACCAGGTGAACGTCATGCGGAAAATCGTCGTCGACGGCTCGAACACCACGGGGTTCCAGCGCTCGATGCTGGTCGCCAACGACGGAGCCATCGAGACGAGCGCCGGCCCGGTCGGCATCGAGGACATACTGCTGGAGGAAGAGTCCTGCCAGCGCGTCGAGGAGACCGACGACGGCGTGCGCTTCTCCCTGGACCGCCTGGGCATCCCGCTGGTCGAAATCGGGACCAAGCCGGACATCAGTTCGCCCGAACAGGCCCGCGAGGCCGCCGAGCGTATCGGGATGTTGCTCCGATCGACCGGGAAGGTCAAGCGCGGCCTCGGGACCATCCGCCAGGACGTGAACGTCTCCATCGCCGAGGGCGCGCGCATCGAACTGAAGGGCGTCCAGAGCCTCGACGACATCGACGACCTCGTCCGCAACGAGGTCCGCCGGCAGGTCGAACTGCTGGATATCGCCGAGAAACTCACTGCGCGCGACGCTTCGGTGGGTGAGCCACAGGACGTGACCGACGTGTTCGAGGATACGGACTCAGGCGTTATCGAGGGCGCACTCTCCTCGGGCGGCGAGGTACAGGGCCTCCTGCTTTCGGGCTTTGACGGCCTCGTCGGCCGCGAGATTCAACCCGACCGGCGGCTCGGGACAGAACTGTCCGACCACGCCAAGCGCCACGGCGCGGGCGGCATCTTCCACACCGACGAACTCCCGGCCTACGGCGTCACCGAGGCAGAGGTCGAGGCCCTGCGGGACGCCGTCGGCGCGGGTCCCGAGGACGCCGTCGCCATCGTCGCCGACGACCCAGAAACCGCCGAGCTGGCCATCGACGCCGTTGCCGAGCGAGCCGAAACCGCGCTCGAAGGCGTCCCCGAAGAAACGCGAGATGCGAACGAGGACGCCACGTCGCGGTACCTCCGCCCGCTCCCGGGCGCGGCGCGGATGTACCCCGAGACAGACGTGCCCCCGGTCGAGCCCGACGTAACCGAAGTCGAGACGCCGGAACTGCTCACCGAGAAGGTCGACCGGTACGAAAGCGAGTTCGACCTCGGCTCCGGCCTCGCCGAGCAGGTCGCCTACGGCCAGCGATGGCCGCTGTTCGAGGCGCTGGTCGAGGGTGAGGGTGTCGACCCGACGCTGGCCGCCGGCACGCTGGAGTCGACGCTGACCGAACTCCGTCGCGACGACGTGCCCGTTGAGAACCTCACCGACGAGCACCTTCGAGAGGCGATTCTGCTGGTCGACGGCGGTGACGTGCCCCGAGAGGGCATCGAGGACCTGCTGACGGCGCTCGCCGAGGACCCGTCGCTGACGGCCGAGGAAGCCGTCGAACAGGAGGGACTGGGCGGCGTCGACGAGTCGGAGGTCCGGGACGCCGTTGTCGATGTCGTCGAGCGTCACGAAGACCAGGTCGCTGAGGAGGGAATGGGCGCGTTCTCGGCGCTGATGGGCGAGTGCATGGGCGCACTCCGCGGCAAAGCTGACGGCGATACGGTGAGCGACGTGTTGCGTTCGGAGATACAGAAGCGGGCTTAATTGCTTCGCTCGGGCTGCAAGGAGTCGATATCGACGGCGTTCGAGGTCAGTCCGTTACCGCTTGCCGACAGGTCGTGCTCGAGTGTCGATTCGAGCAGCGGAACGAGAGCCGGCGCGTTCGGCCCGATATCGACGATATCTTCCGACTGGTTGTACTGGACGACACCGGCATCGACCAGCCGCGGAAGGTGGTTGTGATAGAGTGCCGTGTAAATCGTGAGCCGCTCGTCGCGGTACTGTTTAGCCGGTGTTCCGTGTTCGAACTCGGTCACCGTGTCCGCGAGCACAGCCAGTGAAACCGGTGTCGTGTACTGTGACAGCCCGTACAGAAGGTATCGCCGATAGTGCGACGACAGGAGCGACAGTCGGTCGTCCAGCGGAAGCGAGTCGGGAATCTCGGTTTGTTTCGTATTCATTTTGTCTGGTATGGAACTGGATGGGGACAGGTATCGTGTCAGGTTTGGAGTGGTTCGAATGCTATTGGGCCACGGTACGCTCGTGCTCACGGTCGTCGGCAACGTCTCCGGTATCCGCGAGGGCGTTGACACGGTCGACGACGCGGTGGACCGTTCCATCTCGCGTGCAGGGTGCGACGTGCTGGAGGTCTCCGTCAGCGTATTCAGCGAGGGCAAGCGTCGGCAGCGTGATGACATTGACCGACTCGTCGGAAACCATGTTCGTCACCGGGTGCTGCCAGTCGAAGGCGTCAAGCGAGGCATCGGAGTCGCGCTCCCACTGTTCGAACATCGAAAGGCGCTCCAGCAGGTGTCGGCCCTCCGCAGTCCGCTGTGCGAGTCGTGGTTCGATCCGGCGTCCCCAGATCAGTATCGACAGGTCCTCGATACGGCCAGCGCTTTCGAGAGCCTGTAACCGGTCGAGCACGTAGTGCTGGTGTTGTCTTGCGTCTTCCGGACACAGGGACCGGAAGAACAGTTCGACGCGAACAGGATTGACAGTGGAATCCATAGTGAGGTGGTGCGTATCCTGTGGATCGCTACAGCGGTAACTGTCCTAAGTACTCTCTCTAGGCCCCTAGAATAAATCGGAGCAAACCCGAACCATGGCTGATATATCCGGGCCACTCGATTAGTAGTTAGTATATGAATATGTGGTACTTTCTCTGTCAGGTCGGCATTCAGTTACGGCTTTTCGTAGCCCGATAGACCGTTATTCGAGATGTATTCATCGCGTGCATGTGTTCGGAAGAAATATTAACAATCTAACTAGACACCGGGCGTTAAGTAGCTCGCCGCTACAGTTGATGCATGGTTCCAAGTGTCGTGGATGGCCACGATATCCCTGCCCTGTACGGGCCAGCCATCGATACACTGCCGCTCATGTTTGCGATTGTAGATTCGTCCGGGGTGATCCTCTCGACGAACGAGACGTGGCACGAGTTTGGTCGGGCAAACGGAACAGGGCTGACGCCGAGTACGCTCGGCAGGAACTATCTCAACGTTGCTGACACGGCCGACGATACGACCGGGCAACAGGCGGCGGACGGCATCAGGGCCGTCCTCGCTGGCGAGCAGGCCTCGTTCGAACTTGAATACCCGTGTCACACTGAGTCGGCGAAACGGTGGTTCCGGTTGTACGCCGCTCCGTTCACTATCGACGGTGCGACGTTTGCGTCCATCGCACATATCGACATCACAGCCCGGAAACAGCGGGAGTTGGCCCTCGAATCGGCCTACGAGGTCTGTACCGACTCGGACCGGACGTTCACTGACCAGCTCGACGCGCTGTTAGAACTCGGCTGTGAAACGCTCGGTTCGCCGTTCGGGACCCTCTCCCGGGTCCACGGCGACGAGTACGTGTTCGAAGCAGTCACTACACCGTCGTCTGCCGACCTCGAAGCCGGCAGAACAACCAGCATCGAGACACTCCCGAACTGCAGACACGTCGTCGAACACCGCGAACCGCTCGCTATCGGCGATGTTGCAGCGGACGCCCCGGCGCTCGCTGACTCGGAGTGGGGCATTGAGAACTACATTGGCGCGCCCGTCGTCGTTGACGGGGCCGTGTACGGGACGTTCTGCTTTTACGGACTGGAGCCGCGCGCGGCGCCGTACACGCAGTGGGACCTGACGTTCGTCCGGTTGCTCTCCGACTGGGCGGGCTACGAACTCGAACGACAGCGCCACACGGAACAGCGCGATGCATTGAACATCGCCCTTCCGGACCCCAGTTACATTATCGACGCGGAGGGGCGATTTCTCGACTGTCTGACCGACCCCGAGACGATGCTGAAGGTAGATGAGACGGACACGCTTGTCGGCCAGACGCTACACGAGTTTCTTCCCCGCGACACCGCTGATTCGCTACTGGCGACTGTTCGTGTAGCCCTGCGGACCGGGTCGTTTCAGTCCGTGGAGTACAGACTGCAGACTCCCGGTGACAAGCGATGGTTCGAAGCGCGGGTTGCACCGCTGCAAAGTCGCGCGTACGACCTCGATACTGTCATCTTCGTCGCTCGGGACATCACCGCTCACAAAGACCGCGAGGCCGAACTCGAACGCCAGCGTGACGAACTCAGACAGGCACAGCGGCTCAACGTACTGGGTCGAGAAATTGCGAAAGCGCTACAGGACACACAGACGCGCGAGGAGATCGAATCGGCGGTGTGTGCACACCTCACTGAATCAGACCTGTACCAAGCCGTGTGGGCCGGAAGCCGCGGGAGTGCAACCCAGATAACACTGGGTGCCGCCGCTGGGATTGCCACGGCGACGCCGGAGCAGATTTCGCCCGGCGAGCACAGTCTTGCCATAGATGCTATCGAGACCGGTGAGGTACAGGTCGTTGCGGACATCGCCGACGTGTCGACCCAGTCGGACACCGAGATGGACCGCCCGCTAATCGCAGCCCACTGCTCCGTCGCGGCAGTTCCCCTGACAACTGGCCAGACCACGTACGGCGTCCTGATGGTGTACGCATCGACCGACACCACGATTGGCTGTCGTGAGTCGGACATCCTTGGCGATCTGGGGCGGCTTATCGCACTGTCCATCCAGCGCGTCCACAGTCAGCAGTCGCTGCAGTCGGCGACGACCGTCGAGCTAGAGTTCCTGACGCCAGATTCCGACGACATCTTCGCCAGCCTCTCCGCGATGCTTGACTGTTCGTTCACACTCGAACGGCGCGTCCCGACCAGTTCCGGACGCAGCCTCCACTACGTTCGCGTCAGCGGGGTCGACACTGACCAGGTGAGCCAGGCGCTCACTGGGCTGCCGTCGGTCGAATCCTGTGCCGTCGTCGAGACTGCGTCGGAGAACCGAGCGCCCCTGCTTGAAGTCACTCTCGACAAGATATCCGCATCGCCGCTTGACACTCTCATAGATTACGGCGGGGCGGTGCGGCAGGCCGTGGCGGCGGACGGCGACCTGCAGTTCACAGCAGAGATGGCACCAGATATCAACGTCCGCGCCGTCGTTGAAGCGGTCCAAGAGGTAACGCCCGGGACGGAGCTCCGGAGCAAGCAGTACGTCGACCAGCCGGTCTCGACGGTGACGGACTTCCGGACACGGATACGCGACCGGCTGACGCCAAAACAGGCCGCCGCGCTCAAAACCGCCTACGCACGCGGCTACTACGACTGGCCGCGAGGGAGCGCCGCGGAGGAACTGGCCGAGACGCTCGACATCTCTGCGCCGACCCTGCACTACCGGTTGCGGAAAGCCCACGACGCCGTCATCGGGGCGCTGTTTGACTCCGGAAGCGGCCCCGAGACACTCGACTGAAGATTAGTCGTCTTCGGCACGCTCGATTCGCTGCCGGGCCTGCCGAAACAGGCCCCGGAGCGTCTTCGTCTCCCGACCGGTCGGTTGCGCACGCCCGAGTACCCGACGGAACAGCCGGCGGGCTTTGTGCTGTTTTTCTCTGGGGTGGCCGATAGCCCGCAGGAACCGGTCGAACTCCTCGTGTAGTCCCTCGACGGCCGGCGTCTCGGCGAGGGTGTGCAGTTCCTCGGGGTGCTGGTTCGCGTCGACAGTCAGTTCGCGGAGTTCGTAGAGAACGATGGTGGCCGCCTGCCCGAGGTTCAACACCGGATACGACGCGCTGGCCGGGATAGAGCAGATAACATCCAGCTGTGCGAGTTCGTCGTTGGAGAGTCCGACACGCTCGCGACCGAAGACGACACAGATGTCTCCTTCGACATCCCGGAGCGAGTCAGCCAAGTCGGCCGGGGTCGTCGCCGGATACCGGACGTGGTTGGCCGGGTCCTCGTTCGTCGTCGCCGTGCAGGCGACAGTGTGGTAGTTCTCGACGATGTCGTCAAACGTCACTGTCCGGGCGTTCGGCAGAATGTCGTCACGGGCTTGCCCGGCGAAGCCGTACGCCTCGCCGTCCGGGTCTAGCTCCGGTGGGTCAACGAGCAACAGCTCTGAGAGGCCGAAGTTCTTCATCGAGCGGGCGATGGTGCCGACGTTGCCCGGCGTCTCCGCGTCGACGACAGCGACAGATATCATACGTCCAGGTCGCTGAGGTCCATGTCGATTGTGTCGAGGTCCGCTTCGTCCATCTGCTTGACCTCCTCTTCGAGCCCCGGAATCGCTTCGTCCCTGTCGGGGGCCTCCGGCAGCGCTGTCGGCTCCTCATCGACGTGTTCGAGGCCGACGTACCCCTCCGGGGCGCGATTCCCGTCGAGGAACCACTCGTGGAAGGCCGAGGCCAGCTCAGTATCGCCGGCGTAGGTCTCGCCACCCGCCTCGCGGAACCAGTAGATGAAGTCTGTCTCGTGGTCCGAGCAGACAACCACCTCGCCCATCGGCTCGCCGTAAATCGCGTCCGCGACGTTGCACTGTTCGATGTCTTCGTCACCGTGAATCAGCCAGCAGGCGTCACAGGGGTCGACGACCCGTTCTGCGAGCACCAGCAACCGTTGTCGGGTCTCCGGTTCCATCGTCTTGAGCGGCCGGACCCGTCCGTCCGACCCGAGCACGTCCTCGTCGAAACGCCAGCCCCGAAGCCCGATATTGACTTTGCCCATATCTCAAGATGGGAGAGTCCCAGACTAAAAGAGCGCGATGTGTCGGACGAACAGTGCCGGCCCGTCCGCGCTCCATCGTAGCCCCGGGGTGTGAGACGGGTGCCCGAACCGGTTACACGCTGTGGTGACTCGAAACGTAGACAGTTCTAGGTAAATTTAACATAATTATTCGACCTAGCATTCGCAATCGGCGTCCAAATCAGGCAAAAGTATCAAGCCCGCCCAAACATTTATACGTGATTGGCTTTTCTCCGTAAAAGAACACATGGAACGGCCGACGCGCCAGCGGGATTCTGAACAGGAGGAACGCGAGGAGGAGTCCGAGAGCACGGGCCAGCAGACCTGCCCAGAGTGTGAGTCGGAGTCCATATCTAGCGACGGCGGTGGAGAGCTCGTCTGCGAGGACTGTGGCCTGGTCATCGAAGACGAGAACATCGACCGCGGGCCGGAGTGGCGGGCATTCAATCACTCTGAACGCCAGTCCAAGTCACGCGTCGGAGCCCCCACGACCCAGACGATGCACGATAAGGGGCTGACCACACAGATCGACTGGAAGGACAAGGACGCCTACGGTCGGTCGCTCTCCTCGGAGAAGCGGAGCCAGATGCACCGCCTCCGGAAGTGGCAGGAACGCATCCGGACCAAAGACGCCGGCGAGCGGAACCTGCAGTTCGCGCTGTCGGAAATCGACCGAATGGCCAGCGCACTCGGCGTTCCTCGCTCGGTTCGGGAGGTCGCTTCGGTCATCTACCGGCGCGCGCTCAACGAGGACCTCATCCGCGGACGCTCCATCGAGGGCGTCGCCACCGCCTGCCTGTACGCGGCCTGTCGTCAGGAAGGCATCCCACGCAGCTTAGAAGAGGTGTCGGACGTTTCCCGGGTCGAGCAGAAGGAGATCGGGCGGACCTATCGGTACGTTGCCCAGGAACTCGAACTGAAGATGGAGCCGGTCGACCCCAAGCAGTACGTCCCGCGGTTTGCGTCCGAGCTGGAACTCTCAGAGGAGGTCCAGTCGAAGGCCAACGAAATCATCGACACTACCGCCGAGCAGGGCCTGCTCTCGGGGAAATCACCTACCGGCTACGCTGCTGCGGCCATCTACGCCGCCTCGCTGCTCTGTAACGAGAAGAAGACCCAGCGCGAGGTCGCCGACGTGGCCCAGGTGACGGAGGTCACCATCCGGAACCGGTATCAGGAGCAGATCGAAGCGATGGGCATCCACTGACTGGCCGCGCTCTGTTCACTCGATGGTCTCGCTTCCGCTGTTCGTACGGTACTGCCAGCTGTAGCACGGCACAGGCAGTCGGTACAGTAGCACGGAACGTGTAGAGCTATCTGTCTGGGCAGCGAACTGTCGGTATGCCTGTTTCCCCCTCGCAGAAACGGATCGCACTCCTCGTCATCGGGCTGGTGATCCTCTTTGCACCCGCGCTGTTTGTCCTCGCGACACTTGAGTTTCTCATCCTGTCCGGCAACCTCGCGCTCAGCGATATTTCGCTCCTCGAATTCGTCGAGTTGTATCTTATCGACCTCGTGCTGTTCGTCCTGCTCGGGTACGGCGTCTACCGGCTGACGTTCTGGCTGATCCAAGACCGGCTTCCAGACGCACTTGCTACCGTAGACGAGACCGAGGTCGCCGGCGCGACTGACGACACAGAGACCAGCGGGACCGTCAGTGAGGAGCAATCCTGACTGGCACCCACTCTGAGGCGCTACAACGACGTAGAGTGACTCTCTCGCAGAACGAGGACCACACAACCCCGTCGGCGTTCGCATTTTCGGGAGCCGTTTACCGCACACGCCTCCCGGGTTCTCCGTGCGTGTCTTTCAGAGTGGTCGCTCTCGCTAGTCTCCCGCAACCGCTGTCGGCTCCTCGGCAGTCTCACCGACTGAGCCGAGATCAATCATCGCCAGCAAAGCAATGACGCCGAAGCCGACTTTGGTTACCACGTCAAGGTAGACGATCACGAGCGTCGCAGTCTCAACGTCCATTAGCCCCAGTCCCGCCGCACCGAGCAGCCACACAACTGGGTACACCAGCCAGAGAACGACGACGAAGTTCCGGAGCGTGCGGTACAGGCTGATCTCGATGTCGGACAGAGTCGACTTCGCAGCCACCGCGATGTTGCCATAGAGCAGGTAGATGACGCCACCGAACAGCGCTGCGCCGACCGCGAACAGCAGGTAGCTCACTGGCGACGCAGTGATGGCACCGGCAAAGCCGAAGACGATAGTCAACGCCTGCAGGACGACGAGTTTCACCGTGTCCTGCCGGCTCGCGCCAGCGAGCAGTGCCAGGAACCAGACGTTGAGCGGCGTCGTCAATAGCCAGTCGACATAACGGATCACGTACACCGTATGGCCACCACTCTGTATCGACCCGAAGCCAAGCGCCATCAGCGCGTAGGCGACGATGGCGATACCCGGGATTGCGATCAACAGCAGGTACCGCTTCCGTGTCTCTTCTGGGACGAGCGTGTAGCCGTACGCCAGCACCGCCGTCCCGAGCAGTTCACCCAGTAGTCCCAGTGTGAACCAGGTCGTTATCGTTGCCATTGTTAGTCGTCCCCCACTGCGGCCGTGCTATCAGAACCCGTCCCGGCGGAGCTCTCGACGGTAAAGCGGTCCAGTAGCGATTCGAGGTCGTCAGCCCGCTGTCGGAGCTCTGTCGCGGAGTTTGACACTTCGTCGATGGACGCGGACTGGTCCTGTGCGGCACCGGCCACGGTGTCGGCCTCCGTCGCCGTCTGCTGACTGATCGTCGTCAGGTCGTCGATGGTCCCCATCACGTCCTGTGCAGTCCGGGCCTGCTCCTCGGTCGCCCGGTCGATCTCCTGAATGCCGGTGTCGACCTCCTCGGTGTACTCGACGATGGTCTCCAGCGCGTCGACGGTCTCCTCGACCGTCGAGACGCCTTCGGTGATCCGGGCACTGGTCGACTCCATCGTCTCGACGGTGTCGCCGGCCTGCTCCTGAATGCCCTCGATGCGCTGTTCGATGTCGGCGGCGGCCTCTTTGGTCTCCTCAGCGAGGCCCTTGATCTCGTCCGCGACGACGGCGAACCCGTCGCCGTCTCCGTCAGCGTGGGCGGCCTCGATGGAGGCGTTCAGCGCGAGCATGTTCGTCTGCTCGACAATGCTTGTGATGACGCCGACGATTTCGCCGATCTCGTCGAGCTCCTCGTCAAGCGCGTTGATCTCCGCGACGGTCTCGCCGGTCTCGTCCTCGATGGCACTCATCTCCGAGATAGCTTCCTGTGCGGCTTCGCGGCCGTCCTCGCCGACCTCTGCGGCCGACTGGGACGTGTCGGCGACCTGCTGAGCAGAGGAGGCGACTTGCTGTGCGGTCGCCGAGAGATTCTGCATCTCGGCAGCCGCCGATTCGAGGCCTTCGTTTTGCTCGGTCGTGCCCTCGAAAATCTCGTTTATCGACTTCGACACCTGCTTGCTGGCCTGGTCAACTCGTTCCGCGTTCGAGTTGACGCGGTCGCTAGACTGGATGACGTTGGCCGCGAACGCCTTCATGTCCGCGATGGTGTCTTCGAGCGCATCCAGCGTGGTGTTGATATCCTCACCGACCTCGGCCATCGCCTCGTTCATGCTGTCGGTGTCCACCCGCGCGGTGAGGTCGCCATCGGCGGCGGCCTCCAGCGCGTCGCTGTACTGCTGGGCCTTGAGTTCGAGGTGGCCGGTCAGCGCCTCCATCTCGTTGCGCTCGGATTCGACTTCCTCGCGAGCCGCCTGTGCTTGCTCTTTGGCCTCTTCGGCCTCCTGCCGGGCAGTTTCGGCCTCGGAAATCTGCGTTCGGAGGTTCGTCCGCATGTTGTCGAAGGCCGTGTACAGCGTTCCGAACTCGTCTTCGCGCGACGTATCGAGGTCGACGTCAAGCTCACCATCGGCCATCGATTCGGCCTTCACCGAAAGCCGCCGTAGCGACGCAATCGTGTTTCCACCGATCGTGACCCCGATGAGCCCGAGGTTGACGACAGCGAGTAGTATGAGCGCGATGAGGTCGGAGTTGATCTGATCGCTCAGCGCGTAGGCGACCTCCGGGTCGGAGTGGACCATGACGACCCAGTCCTTCGATTCGAGGCGGTTCAGCCCCATCAACATACGGTCTGTTTCGTGGAAGGCGCTCTCGCCGGGTTCAAGTGTCCCCAGCGGGTTCGACTCCATCTGTGAAATCGGTGCTGTCGACCCGATCATCGAGATGTTGGGGTGGGAAACGAACTCGCCCTCGGTGTTGACGACCGTGGTAAATGACCCATCGCGCTGGTTCGATATCTGATCGGCCTTCTCTCGGAGGTCGATCATATACACGAGCGCCCTGTCATCGTCTCCGGGAACGGGCGAAACGACAGCAACTATCGGATGGTCGACGACCGAGACAGAGAACGGCTCTGTCACGTGGGTATCATCGGCGTCGTTGAACTGTGGCGGGTCCGTCGCGAACGGGGCCCCCTGCTCGGCAGCGTTGACCCCGACGAAGTCCTGATTCGAACTGGCGCGAATCTCGTTTGTCTCGGTGTCGAAGTAGTGCACTGCAACGACACCGGGTGGCAGTTCCTCGTTGGACCGGAGCTCCTCCAGTCGTTGCTGTTTCTCCGTGGCCGTTCCGTCAGTAAACACGGGAAGTCGTGACACCGACCGGACATTCCGGCGCGATGTTGTCAGCCATTCGTCCAATTGTTCGGCTTGCGTCTCTGACAGCGCCGTAATGTCGTCTGCCACGTCTTCCTCGAGAGTGGCGGACGCCTGCACGCTTGTCAGGACCCCAACAGCGATAATGACAATTATCGCAAATGAAAGTGCCAGCCCGAGTCTGGCAGCGTAACTGCCAGCAATAAAACTCGGGAGCGGCGAGTCCCTATCTGGTTCCATCATCCAATGCTATGCAAACATCCTAATAAAGGGTTGGTGCGCAATTTTCACCGTTGATAAACGACATGGCCAACTGTGGTAATCCGTCGCCCCGGCACAGCTAACGGTGTAAGATCTGGCGTTTGGATAGTGTACACTGCAGTTACCGGACTGAGCACCGACCTGACCCGTTCGCTGTCGGCGATGTCGCATCCCGGCCCGCGATGTGCAGAGAACCGGAGTTGAACTCACCCAGGCTGTGGGGAAAGGTTTTCCCGGTACCACCAGACGCATACGCCAATGCGTGCTGTACGATTCCACGAATACGGCCCGACAGACGTACTCCGTGTCGACGACGTCGAACGACCCACACCGGGTCCGGAGGAGGTCCTGCTCGAAGTTGAGGCGGCGGCGGTCAATCCGGTCGATACGTACTTCCGGACAGGCGATTACGAACCCGGCGAACTGCCCTGGGTCCCCGGCTCCGACTGCGCCGGGACCGTCGCCGCGACCGGCGAGGGCGTGGCTGACTTCGCCGAGGGCGACCGGGCGTTTGCCACCGGGCTGGGCAACTGGCTCCAGGGGACCTGCGCGGAGTACGCCACCGTCCCCGAGTCGCATCTGGCGCGGCTCCCCGAGGGCGTCTCCGCCGAGGCGGGCGCAGCCGTCGCGCTCGTCGGCGTCACCGCCTGGCAGACCCTCGTCGCAGCCTGTTCGCTGGAGCCAGCCGAGCGAGCGCTGGTTCACGGCGGGAGCGGCGGCGTCGGCCACGTCGCGGTCCAACTGGCCGCGGCGAACGGAGCGCAGGTGACGACGACAGCGTCGCCGGACTACCACGACCGGCTGGCCGACCTCGGCGCGGACGACGTGTTCGATTACCGCCGTGACGACCTCAGCGACGCCGTGGTCGAGGCCGGCGCGCCGGACGTGATTCTCGACCACCGGCTCGACGACTACCTCGCGTTCGACGCAGAGGTGGCCACACAGGGCGCTCGCATCGCCGCCATCGGGAACACCGACCTCGCGGCGACGTTCGAGAACGTCCCGCGCTGCCGGGCGAAGGCCCTCAGCGTCCACCACGTCTCGATGTTCAACACGCCCGAGTTCGGCGCGGTACTGGACCGGCTAGCGACCCTCATGGCCGACGGCGACCTGTCGCCGGTCGTCGCCCGCCGCTACGACCTAGACGAAGTGGCGGCCGCCCACGACGACGTACTGAACGACAGTTTCCTCGGCAAACTCGTCGTCACACCGTAGCCGAGCGACCGCTGGTGCTCGCGAAACCGGACCCGGTGCCTCGCGGACGGAGATTTATTTCCCTGCTAGCCGTTGTCACATACATGTCAGCCGATTTTGACTTCGGCGGCGAGGTAGCGCTAATCACGGGCGTCGGCGGAGCGCTGGGGAGCGCGGTCGCGGACGCCTTCCTCGACGCCGGCGCGACCGTCTGTGGCAGCGACATCATCGAACCGAACACCGAGGACTTCCTGCTGGCTGAACCCGAGCGCGTCGACTTCTACCAGGCGGATTTCAGCGACGAGGCCGACGTGGCCGAGACGGTCGAGGCGGTCGTCGACGAACACGGACGGCTCGACTACCTGCTGAACGTCGCCGGCACCTGGCGCGGCGGCACGCCGATTCACGAGACGGACCTCGACACGTTCGATTTCCTGTTCGACGTGAACCTCAAGACGATGTTCCTGGCGTCGAAACACGCGATTCCGCACCTGCGGGACACAGAAGGCGCGATTGTCTCCGTGTCTGCGCGAACGTCACTTGAGGGTGGTGAGGGCGACGGCATCTACCGGGCGACGAAGGCCGGCATCCGACTCCTGACCGAGACTATCGCGGAAGAGAACCTCGGATCCGTCCGGGCTAACGCTGTCATGCCGAGCGTCATCGATACCCCGATGAACCGCGAGATGATGCCCGACGCCGACACCGAGTCGTGGGTCGACCCGAGAGACATCGCAGCGGTGATACTGTTTCTCTGTTCGGACGCCGCAACCGTGACGAGCGGCGCAGCGGTTCCGGTGTACGGCGAGGTCTGACCCGCAATCGGTTCGGGCCAGCCCTTCATATCGCACGGTCACACACCCGAAAAACAGTCAAAAATCAACAAGACGGCTCGCCAAGTTGCTGCCACGCAGTTTCTGAAGGCGTGTTTCAATCCAGACACTATCGGCCCGTATCGCGAACTGGAATCACGGTGGTTTTTATACCCCAACATAATATGCCGCATCACAATGAGTGACAGAGAAACGTGGGCCTCACGGCTCGGGTTCCTTCTCGCAGCGATCGGTAGCGCAGTCGGTCTCGGAAACATCTGGCAGTTCCCGTTCAAGACCGCGACAAACGGTGGCGCAGTGTTCCTCGTTTTCTACCTCGTCGCCGTGTTGCTCATCGGCTTCCCGGCAATGTTAGCAGAGTTCATCATCGGACGGCGAACGAACCGTAATGCCGTCGACGCGTTCGCTGAACTCGGATTCAAGCAGTGGCGGGTCGTCGGTGGCCTGGGCGTCTTCACGGGGTTCTGGATTCTCTCGTATTACAACGTCGTCGGCGGATGGGTCATGCGGTATATTCTCGGTAGCGCAACGGGCGCATACTTCGGAAACTCCGCAGAGTACTTCGGAGCCATCTCCAGTGGCCCGGAAGCCGTCGTCGGACAGGCGCTGTTCCTGCTCATCTGTGTCGGCATCGTCGCAGTGGGTGTTGAGGACGGGATCGAGAAGGCGACGAAGGTGATGGTCCCCAGCATCGTTCTCCTCATGCTCGGGATGGCGGCCTGGGTCACCACCCTCGAGGGAGCGGGGGCTGGCTACAGCTACTTCCTCTCCCCGGACTTCTCCACGCTGGCAGCGAACGCTGGCGACCTGATTCCGTTCGCAGTGGGTCAGGCGTTTTTCACCCTCTCGCTGGGGATGGCAGCCATGATTACGTACTCCTCGTACATCGGTGACGACGAGAGTCTCCCGGTCGATGGTGGAATCATCGTCGTGACGAACACGCTCGTCGGTGTGCTGGCGGGGCTGGTCGTGTTCCCGATTCTCTTCGCCATCGGCATCAGTCCCGACACCAGCGGCCCGTCAGCTATCTTCGTCGCGATGGCATCGGCGTTCCCACAGCTCCCGGGAGGACGGCTCCTCGGTGTCGTCTTCTTCGGTGTCGTCCTCATCGCCGCAATCTCCTCTGCCATTAGCCTGCTCGAAGTTGCAGTCTCCTACGGCGTCGACAACACGCCTTACTCGCGGGTGTCGCTGTCGGCGATGCTCGGGGCCGTGCTGTTCGTGCTCGGATTCCCGTCAGCCTGGGACCTGGCGTGGTTCGGCTGGTTCGACACGCTCGCGTACAAGCTGTTCCTCCCGCTGTCAGTGCTGCTTATCCTCGTGTTCGTCGGCTGGGTGCTCTCCTCGAACGCGGTTGCCGAGCTCCGACAGGGGACGGGTGGGCTCCGGGCGTTCGGCCCGGCTTGGCTCTGGATGGTCCGGACAGTAGTCATCCTCGGTGTCATCCTGACGCTGGGCCTCGGACTACAGACGCTCCTCCTCGCTGAGGACCCCGCAATCATCCCGCCGATATAACCGACGTACGACATCGGTTTCCCGCAGACATTCTTCGCGACGGTCTGTAGTGACCGCCCAGTGTGTGGTCGTCGCAGTGACAGTAGCCCATCAGAAGGCCAGCCATCTTTTCACGGGATGGTGCGACTCTCACGAATCGTCTGGGCGGTTGCCAGCAGGCATACGACACCCAGAGTATATGTCAGTCCGATTCGAACCCGCACGGTTCGTCCGTAATCCCCAGACTGTCCGACACAGTGTCAGCCTCTTCGGTAGTACCCGAGAGCAGTGCGTGGGTGTCGACCGACTCGCTGCCGAGCACCACGAACCCAGTGAAGATAGTCAGGAAACCCGCCACTGCGGTCGGGGTGATCGCCTCGCCAAGTAAGGCCCACCCGCCGAGCGTCGACACGACGGGGACCACGTAGAAGATGAGGTTGGCCTGGATTGCACCGGTGACATCGAGCAGGCCGAAGTAGGCGATGTAGGCGATTGCGCCGGCGAAGATGCCGACGTACAGCAGGGCCGCAACCGCGGTCGGCGACCAGACCGCCGTAGCTGCCGATTCGCCCATACCGACGCTCAGCGCGTGACAGAACGCGGCGGCGACAGGGAGCGCCCACGCGGTCCGGACCGTACTCGACAGGCCACCATCGGACCAGCGGATGAGAACACTGCCAAGCGCCGCACTGGTCGCGCCGCCGAACAGGATGATTTTGCCGATGCCCCCGCTCAAGAGCATCGCCGGGTCGGGACTGACGACGAGGCCGACGCCGAGCAGGCCGATAACCATGCCGAGACCACCGCGGGCCGAAAGTCGCTCGTCGGAGAGCAGGAGCGCAGCGAACACCGGCGTCAGTATCGGATTGAGACTGAACACGATAGCGGCGACCGCGCTGGTGGCGGACTGCTGGCCCACGAATATCAGCGCGTTCGTGAGACCCAGCGCGAACAGACCCGTCGAGAGAATCCCAAGCACGTCACCGCGGGTCCGTGGGAGCAGGTCGTCCCGGGACCGCGTCACGACGACGTAGCCGAGGAGCACGACGGCGGCGATATCGAACCGCAGGGCGACGAACAGAAGCGGCGGGAGGTACGACAGCCCGGCCTTCGCGCCGACGAAGGTCCCGCCAAGCAGGACACTGGCAACGGCAGCGAGGGCGAACGTCCGGCGCGAAATCATGCCACCACCTCGTATGTGTTTTCTGAAATAACTGCACAGCCGACAGAGAGAACACGGGGAGAGACCTGAGTCATCGTACTCTATAGTATGATATCCGGACGTATAGTTCCGTTTAGAAAATATTACATGACGCGAAACAGCTGAATACCCGTGGCTGATATTCACGGTATGAAATTATTTCATAGTACGAAAGCGCTTTAGCACGGAACCCCCAACGCGGCGGTATGGAATCGGCGCTCGAAGAGATCGAGTTCCTCGCGCTCTCGTCGAACCGGGTCGAGGTCTTGCGGCTCCTGGCGGCGGAACCCCACTCGCGCGGGGAGCTCGCGACCGAAACCGGCGCGTCGCAGGCGACGCTCGGGCGTATCATCGCGGACTTCGAGGACCGGTCGTGGATCCGCCGAACGGGGGGCGAGTACGTCGCCACGGCGACGGGGCGCATCGTCGCTGACGGGTTCACCGACCTGCTCGACAGCCTCGAAACCGAGCAGCGACTGCGCGACATCGTCCAGTATCTGCCCACCGATGCGATGGACTTCGACCTGCAACACCTGGCCGACGCGACGATAACTGTCCCGAGCCAGACGCGCCCGAACGCGCCGGTCCAGCGACTCCTTGACCTGCTTCGGGACGCCGAGGAGGTCCGGACGTTCTCCCATGCGTTCAATGACCAGGCGATCCGAGTCGTTCAGGATCGAGCCACCGCCGGCGAACAGCGGTTCTCGGGCGTGTTCTCGCCCAGCGCCATAGACGCACTGGCAGCAGACGACCGGCTCCGGAGTCGGTTCGAATCGCTGCGTTCCGAACCGAACGCGTCGGTCCGGGTACGAAACGACGGTGTGCCACTCGCGGTGATGATCGCTGACGACGTTGTGCATCTGCTGTTGCGGGACGACAACGGCGTGCTACAGGCGTCAGTCGATACGACCGCGCCGGCCGTCCGCGAGTGGGCGATCGAGACGTTCGACACGTACTGGGCGTCCGCGGAGCCGCTCTCGGACGAGTGGTCGCTGTAGCTACTGTTTCTGGTTGTCAGAGCCGTGTGAGAATCAGTCGAGTCGCTACCGGACCAGATACGGGTCGTCGTTCGGCAGGAACCGCCCGAGGTCCGCCTCGCGGCGATAGTCGGTCTTCAGCAGCGCCGTCAGTGCGTCGACGAGGGCGGTCTCGTCGTCGTCGGTCCACTCCGCCGGCTCCTTGATGGGGACGACGAGCCAGCCGCTCCCGGGGACTTCCGTGGCGTGGCGGGCGTCCATGTCTATCGGCTTGGTCGGCTCCGAGGTCGTGTTGGCGAACACGTGCCGCGTGGCGCGCTCGCCGACGGGCAGGAGCACGTGCGCGGTGATAGCCCGAAGTTCCGTGTCGAACAGCGGTTCCTGGGCCTCGTAGTCAGCGTCCGTCGGCGGCTCGCCGCCGCACATATACAGATACGACAGGTACGTCTTCTCGACGGTCGGCGGAGTGCCGACTTCGGCGAGCAGTCCGGCCTCGACGAGCGCCCGCTGGAGACGTTCGCCCGCGGGATTGTCGGTAAAGGGGATGCCGGACGTTTCGCCACCGTGGACGCCGGGGTGGTCGCCGATGACGTGGAAGTGGGCATTGGCATCGCCGTACCCCGGTACAAACGGCTCACACGGGGCGTCGAAGCCGAAGGGGTTGTGCTGGCGGGCCGTGACGTTCTTCACGCGCGATAGCAGCAGGTCGCCGCTCAAAACTCCGCCGGTTTCGGCCACCGAATACGGGAAATAATGGTTAAGTTTGATAACGCTTTTCTCGGATGCCCGCAAGGAGTCGGATATGCTCCGGTCCGGGAGAAGTGATGTGGCGTGAGCCACGACGACCGTGTCGAGGACCTTCGAGAACGAAAAGCCGAGGCCAAGCGGGGCGGTGGCGAAGAACGAATCGAGGCCCAACACGACCGCGGGAAACTCACCGCGCGTGAGCGCATCGACTACTTCCTCGACGACGACACCTTCGTGGAAATCGACTCGCTCCGTGAACACCGCTCGACGAACTTCGACATGGCCGACAAGAAAGTACCGGGAGACGGCGTCGTCGTCGGCTACGGCAAGGTCGACGGTCGACAGGTGTACGTCTTCGCCCACGACTTCACCGTCTTCGGGGGATCGCTGGGCGAGGCCTTCGCACAGAAGGTCTGTAAGGTGATGGACAAGGCCATCGAGACAGGCGCGCCCATCATCGGCCTGAACGACTCCGCCGGCGCGCGGATTCAGGAAGGCATCGACTCGCTGGCGGGCTACGCCGACATCTTCCACCGCAATCAGCAAGCCAGCGGTGTCGTCCCGCAGATTTCGGCCATCATGGGGCCGTGTGCCGGCGGCGCGGTGTACTCCCCCTCCATCACGGACTTCGTCTACATGGTCGAGGAGACCAGCCACATGTTCATCACCGGGCCGGACGTCATCGAGACGGTGACCGGCGAGGAGGTCGGCTTCGACGAACTCGGCGGCGCGAAGACCCACGCCTCCGAGTCCGGGGTGGCCCACTTCACGGCCGCCGACGAGAAGGACGCGATGGACGACATCCGCTACCTGCTCTCGTTCCTGCCACAGAACAACGTCGAGGACCCGCCCCGCGTCGAGCCCTGGGACGACCCCGAGCGCCGGGACGAGGGGCTGAAGACGGCTGTTCCTGATGCGCCACAGAAGCCCTACGACATGACGGACGTGGTCGGGCGCATCGTCGACGAGGACTCCTTCTTCGAGGTCGCCGAGGACTTCGCGCGCAACATCGTCATCGGCTTCGCCCGCATGGACGGCCACAGCGTCGGCGTCGTCGGCAACCAGCCGCGGGTCAACGCCGGCACGCTCGACATCGACGCCTCGCGGAAGGGCGCGCGCTTCGTCCGCTTCTGTGACGCGTTCAACATCCCGATTCTCACGTTCGTCGACGTGCCCGGGTTCATGCCCGGCAAGGACCAGGAGACCAACGCCATCATCAACCACGGCGCGAAGCTCCTGTACGCCTACTCCGAGGCCACCGTCCCGCTGGTGACCGTCATCACGCGGAAGGCGTACGGCGGGGCCTACGACGTGATGGCGTCGAAGCACATCGGCGCGGACATGAACTACGCCTGGCCGACCGCCGAAATCGCCGTGATGGGGCCACAGGGCGCGGTGAACGTCCTCTACGACGACGAACTCGAAGACGCCAACGACGTGGAAGCCCGCCGCCAGCAACTCATCGACGAGTACCGCGACGCCTTCGCGAACCCCTACACGGCGGCCAAGCGCGGCTTCGTCGACGACGTCATCGAACCGCAGGAGACCCGCCCGCGGCTCATCGACGACCTGGACCTCCTGCGGGGGAAACGCAAGGACCAGCCCGACCGCAAGCACGGCAACATCCCACTGTGACGATGGCGGCAGACACTGACTCGGCGGTCGACGCCGAACTTGTCGCGGAAATCGCTGCACAGCTCGACGACGCGTCGACGGACGAGGCGGCTGCGATCGCCGTTGCTATCGGCGCACACCTCACCGACCGCCAGCGCGCGGCGGCAGCGGCCGCGGCGGCTGCAGCGGCAGACGACGGCGACTCCTGGGACGGCAAGCAGTGGTCGTTCTCCGGGCGCGTGGAAGCCACGCAGAAACGGTCCGTTCGAGTCCGCTCGGACGCGCCGACTGACCCCTGGAGTGCCGCCGGCCGCGCCGAGCGGTTCTAATGGTGGTCAGTCCGTCCGTCAGTTATTTGACGACGCCCTGAACGGGTTTGTGGCCATGTTCCATACTAACATGATTATATGTGTAAGATTGGCCGCTATCTGCGCATAGTTTTATGGGCCGACTCTCAGTATGAGGGCGTATGTTCGATAAGGTGCTCGTCGCTAATCGCGGGGAGATAGCGGTGCGCGTGATGCGCGCATGCGAGGAGTTGGGCATCGGCACAGTGGCCGTCTACTCTGACGCTGACAAGCACGCCGGGCACGTCCGGTACGCGGACGAGGCGTACAACGTCGGCCCGGCCCGTGCCGCCGACTCCTATCTCGACCAGGAAGCGATTATCGACGCCGCCAAACAGGCCGATGCCGACGCCATCCACCCCGGGTACGGCTTCCTCGCGGAGAACGCCGACTTCGCTGCGCGTGTTCAGCAAACGGACGGCGTCACCTGGGTCGGCCCCGAGAGCGAGTCGATGGAGGCACTGGGCGAGAAGACGAAGGCCCGCAAGATCATGCAGTCGGCTGACGTGCCCATCGTCCCGGGAACGACCGACCCGGTCGAGGATCCCGAGGAGGTCGTCGAGTTCGGCGAGGAGAACGGCTTCCCGGTCGCCATCAAGGCCGAAGGGGGCGGCGGCGGCCGCGGGATGAAAATCGTCCACGACCCGGAGGAGGCTGAGGAGCAACTCGAAAGCGCAAAGCGGGAGGGAGAGGCGTACTTCTCGAACGACTCCGTCTATCTCGAACGCTATCTGGAGAACCCCCGCCACATCGAGGTCCAGATTATCGCCGACCACCACGGCAACGTCCGGCATCTGGGCGAGCGTGACTGTTCGCTGCAGCGACGCCACCAGAAGGTCATCGAAGAGGGACCGTCGCCGGCCCTGAACGACGCTCTCCGGGAGAAAATCGGTGACGCCGCCCGCCGTGGCGTCCGCGAGTCCGACTACTACAACGCCGGGACCGTCGAGTTCCTCGTCGAGGAAGACCCCGACCGCGAGCCCGGCGAACTGCTCGGCGAGGACGCGAACTTCTACTTCCTCGAAGTGAACACCCGCATCCAAGTCGAGCACTGCGTCACCGAGGAGATAACCGACATCGACATCGTCAAGTGGCAACTGCGGGTGGCGATGGACGAGGAGATAACCTTCGCACAGGACGACGTGGAGATAGAGGGCCACGCGATGGAGTTCCGCATCAACGCCGAGAACGCCGCCGACGACTTCGCCCCCGCGACCGGCGGCAGCCTCGACACCTACGACCCGCCGGGCGGCATCGGCGTCCGCCTCGACGACGCGCTCCGGCAGGGCGACGACCTCGTCACCGACTACGACTCGATGATAGCGAAGCTCATCACCTACGGCGGGGACCGCGCGGAGTGCATCGAGCGCGGGAAACGGGCGCTCAAGGACTTCGACATCGAGGGGATCCCGACCGTCATCCCGTTCCACCGCCTGATGCTCACCGACGACCGGTTCGTCGGCGGCACCCACACCACGAAGTACCTCGACGAGCAACTCGACCGCTCGCGCATCGAGGAGGCCCAGGAGCAGTGGGGCACCGTCACCGAGTCCGACGGCGACGAGGACGAGGAGGTCGTCGAGCGTGAGTTCACCGTTGAGGTCAACGGCAAGCGATTCCAAGTCGACCTCGAAGAGCGCGGCGCACCGCCCATCAACGTCGGCGACGTGGACGCCGACGGCGGCAATCAGCCACAGCGGCCGCGGGGCGGCAGTAGTTCCGACAGCGGCGGCGGCAGTGCCTCTACCGCCGAGGGTCAGGAAGTCGCCGCAGAGATGCAGGGGACAATTCTGGAGGTCAACGTCGAGGAGGGCGACGAGGTCGAGGCCGGCGACGTTCTCTGTGTGCTCGAAGCGATGAAGATGGAAAACGACATCGTCGCCGAACGAGGCGGCACTGTCAACGACGTGGCCGTTAGCGAGGGCGAATCAGTCGACATGGGCGACCTGCTGTTCGTTATCGGCTAAATCTTACTGCGTCGGGTTCGAGTCGCGCTCTTTGGGCGCGCTCGAACCGCTCCTTGCAACATTTAGTACAAAACTGCTCCGAGCGCCGTCGGCGCTCGCGGTATGCTGCTCACCGCTCCGCTACTGCTCCTACTCTGTGCAATGGTTGCCTTTAGCTACGCGAAAACCGACTGGTTAGCCACTGTAGGGTGGGAAATCGAAAAGGGGCCGAGCGCTCGTGAGCCGAACCGACGCAAGCACGGCCGCAGGCCGCGCGCAGCGAGGGGGCTTTCGGAAAAAAGGCTCTGTTTAAACCCTATTCTTCACACACCTTCTCGCGTGAAACAGCCGTCAATCAGGGTTGCGGATTGATTGGCATATCAAACAGACAAGAGACGGGACGCTAGTCACTCTTGGATACTGAATTCAATCTCAGTCTGGTTTATCGAGACGATGATGTTCGATCCCATCCGGAGATCGTACTCTTCGATATTGAATGGATACTCCTGTTCACGTCCATCACCGAGGGAAATTGTGAGCGTATAGTCGCCAGTGTCTGTGATGCCTGGATACACATTTTTCCTGTTACTGGGATTGACCGCTGTTTCGCCTTCAAACACGCTTGAGTCGCCTGTTACGACTGATACCGCCACTGTGGCTTGTTCCGGACTCTCATTATCGAGTACGACGAAAATGTCTTCTGCAACATCCGGATCAGTCTCTGTGGAACAGCCAGCAAATTGAATTAGTAAGACCGAGAGCGACAGCAGTGATCGTCGCTTCATCATTTGACGAATGACCCGTCATCAGTAAGTGTCTTATCTTCACTGACCACACCGAGTCCGGATATATCCGCTGCTGAGGATGTCGACAAACACTGAAAGCAGTCCTACTGCAACAGCAGTCGCCCAACTCTGCCAACTGCTTTGTACCCTCGCCGTGCTACGCCGGGTATGAACGAGACGCGCCACCGGGTGCTCGACGCGCTGGCCGACGGCCCCGTCTCGGGGCCGGCCCTCGCCGACGAACTGGACATCTCCCGCTCTGCGGTCTGGAAACACGTTGAAGCCCTCCGCGAGGAGGGGTTCGAAATCGGGAGCAGCGACGCGGGCTACACCCTCGATTCGGTGCCGGAGTTCGGGGCGAGCGCGGTCGAGTACGGCCTGGACGCACCGTTTTCTGTCGAGTACCACGACAGCATTCCGAGCACGAACGCACGCGCTCGTGACTGTGCGGCAGATGGGGCGTCAGACACCGTCGTTCTGGCCGACGAACAGACCGGCGGCCGGGGACGGCTCGACCGCGACTGGCACTCGCCCAGCGGCGGGGTCTGGCTCTCGGTGCTGTTCCGACCCGACGTGCCGATGGCCCACGCGCCGGTGTTCACGCTCGCGGCCGCTGTCGCGGTGACCCGGGCGGCACGCGAGGCCGGGGTCGAGGCAAGCATCAAGTGGCCCAACGACGTGCTGGTCCGCCACGGCGACGCGGAGCGGAAACTGGTCGGCATCCTCACCGAGATGGAAGGTGAAGCCGATCGAGTCTCGTGGGTCGTCGTCGGCATCGGCGTCAACGCGAACGTCGATCCGGCGGACTTGCCCGCAGAGGCGGAGCCGACGAGCCTGCTCGCTGAGCGAGGCGACTCGGTCGACAGACGGCTGTTCACCCAGCGGCTGCTGGAGGAGTTCGACACGCTCCGACAGGACCCGGCGAACGTCGTCGAGGCGTGGCGGGAGTCCGCCACGACGCTGGGCAAACAGGTCCGGGTCGAGACGCCGGGTGGCACCATCGAGGGTGAAGCTGTAGACATCCAGTTTCCGGGTGCGCTCGTCATCGAGACAGACTCTGGGACAGAAATCGTTTCCGCGGGCGACTGTGAACACCTCCGCCCGATTACGGAGTGAGCGCGACGGCGAAAGACGGGTCACTGTGGGACGCCGGCAGGCTGCTCGTCTTCCGAGACATCTTGCGTCGTCGTCTCTACCGGAACAGTGACAACGGGGACGTGGGCTGACCGGACGACCCGTTCGGCGACGCTCCCCAGTAGCAGGCGGTCGATACCGCCGCGTCCGTGGGTCCCCATTACGATGAGGTCGCAGTCGTTCTGGCTCGCGTAGTCGACGATTTCTCGACTCGGGCTTCCCTCGGCCGTGGCCCGTGTGACAGTCAAATCGTCGGCAACGAGACGCTTCACCATGTCCAGCGCCATCTCGCCCTCGCGATGGAGCGAGTCGGTGACACTCTCCCACGTCGGCTCGTTCGGGAGCGTCGAAAATCGGCCGGTATCAACGACGTACAGCGCGTGAATCTCGCTGTCGTGAGTTGTTGCAAGCGTTTCAGCGTGTGTGAGCACCGCCCGTGTCCCCGGCGACCCGTCCGTTGGCACCAGTATCCTGTCGTACATACTGTACTGTTGACTGGCTGAACAGATATAGTTTGGTAACAGGTAGCACACAACAGCCGAACAGACGCTGGCTCAGTTCAACTCTCGGTTCCGCTCGGCCTCTGTTGCCCCGGAGCCGTCCAGCGACGGCTCGTCGAGAGCCTGTTCGAGCCGTCGTTCGAGTTCGGCTTCGGATATTTCCCCGTTGGCGTAGCGCTCTGAGAGCCGCTCGACGGGGTCTATCTCGCTGGCACTGGCCGCATCTGTTGCGTGTGCGGCCTGCGTTCGTGACGCGTCAGTCGCCGACGCCGTCGCCTCGTCCTGACTGAAGACGGTCGACGCGGCCCAGTATACAGCATAGCCGATAGCCGCCAGAACCCCGATGGTGGCGGCCAGCGAGAGCAGTCCCAGAACGAGACCGATGAGACCGAAGAACAGCCCGAACGCAAACCTCACAGCTGCGATAACAACGAGGAACGAGACAAGCCCTAGCAGCCCGTACAGGAGTATCTTCAGCGGTGTGCTCAGGGCGCGGTCAGTGGTGGAGGGCATTGCCCGTACATACTATTTCCGCAGTGATAAGAATTAGTCCGTCGTCGGATGGACGACTCGTCGGACATCGGCCAACCCTGCCCGACGAACGACCGCCCGAACGGGGTTTCGTGCCCCGGAGAGGTTGTCGGAGTCGCCGTCGAGGACGAGCAGGCGCGCCGGGTGGCCGGGCTCGACGAGTCCGCCGCCGAGACCCGCGATCTCGGCCCCGTTGACTGTCGCCATCCGCAGCACCTCGCGGGCCGAGAGGTCATACAGTTTCGCGGTAAACTCCATCTCGCGGAACATCGACGGGCTGTTGAGCATGACGTTGTCCGTCCCGAGCGCGACGGTCGTCCGGTCGGCTAGTTCCTCGATTGGCGGGCGGCCCACGTCGGTGACGATGTTCGACCGCGGGCAGACGACGACCGGGATTTCGCTGTCGGCAACCCGCTGGAGGTGCAGCGGTTCGGCGTGGACCATGTGGACGAGAAAGTCCGGGTCAAGGTCAAGCGCGGGATTGATATCGGAGCTGTCGACCTCGCCGGCGTGGATGCCGAACAGTTTGCCGGCCGCTCGGGTGGCGCGGCGCTCCGCCCCGAACTCGCTGTCGTTGGCCCCGCTCGCGCCGAACCCGTCAGCCAGTTCCATCGCGTCGGTCGTCTCGCGGCCGAGAATCACGCTCTCTAGGGACGCGTCCGCCAGCGCGTCCCGGATGGCCTCGACGCCTTCGACGCCGCCCTCGCGGAACTCGACGAACGCGCCGGTCCCGGCCTGTTGCATGAACGACAGCGACCGCGCCATCGCGGCCACCAGTTCGTCCCGGTCGGCATCCCGGAGCAGCCGGTGTTTCAGACCGTCCGGCGGCGCGACCAGTTCTTCGAGCGAGAGGCCCTCGCCGGCCTCCTTCGCAATCGAGTCGCCGATGTGGGTGTGGGCGTTGACGAACGACGGCACCACGATGTCGTCGCTGTCGACCGCCGACTCCTCGATGGCGGCTATCTCGCCGTCCTCGACGACGACGCGGCCCTCGACGGCCTCGAACGACCGTCCCGTCAGAATCGTCCCTTCAACAATCATGTTCCCTGTTCGCCCGCTCTCTCAGTTAAACTCATCGAGGGTCGCGTGGAAGCCGGGCCGCACGTCCCGGACCCTGGCCCCGTCGAGGTCCAGTCCCAGTTCGCGGATGGCCGCCGCGCCGACCCGCTCGCTTTCGCCCTCTGGCGCGTAGACACCGAGCCGCCACTGGTCGCGCTGGGCGGCGCGGATGGCGTTGACAAGCGTCGACTGCTCGCCGAGCCGGCGGACTTCGCCGTTGACGAGGACGCGGCTGCTCGACTCGGTCATCGACGGCTCCGGCGGGATATCGAGGATAACGGCGTCGCTGTCGACGTTCGCCTCGTCGGCGATGGCCCGTTCCATCGCGCCGACCGCCTCGTGGTCGGCCGTCAGAACCTCCTCGGGCACGGCCTGCCACTCCGCCCAGACGGCGCGTTTGTACAGGTCCCGCTGGCTCAGCCGCCGGGCGTAGGCCGCCGTTGCGTCGCACTGTCGCAGCGCCACGAGCAGGTCGTTGTCGTCCCACCGGCGCAGCGTCTTAGCGGTCGTGTCGGTCGCGGCGAGCAGTTCCTCGGTTCCGCGGCGCAGCATCGACTTGGCGATGCGGGCAACGTGGTGCTGGTAGACGGTCGGGTTCATCAGCGCCCGCGCGAGCAGGAGCGATTCGGCCGTCTGGACGTTCCCCTCGTCCAAGACGAGTTCGCCGTCGACGAAGCTCAGTTCCCGGACCAGCCGCTCGTGGTCGATAGTGCCGTAGGGGACGCCGGTGTGGTGGGCGTCACGGACCAGATAATCCATCCGGTCGACGTCCAGTTCGCCGGAGACGAGCTGGCCCAGTTCGCCCTCCCCTGCGACTAGGCCGGCGACGCGGTCGGGGTTGAGCCCGTGTTCGGACAGCACCCGCGCGACCGGGCCGTCGCCGAGGAGTTCGTCCACGTCGTCGTGGTACTTGCCCGTCCGGCGGTGGATGAGCGCCTCGACGTTGTGGCTGTACGGCGAGTGCCCCACGTCGTGGAGCAGGGCCGCGGCGCGGACCCGTTCGGCCTGCTGGCCCTCGATGCCGAGGTGGGACAGCGCCCGGTCGGCGAGGTGATAGACCCCCAGCGAGTGCTCGAATCGGGTGTGGTTCGCCGAGGGGTAGACGAGCGTCACGGTCCCGAGCTGTGAGATGTGTCTGAGCCGCTGGACCGGCGGCGTGTCGAGCAGCGCCGCCGCGA
This sequence comes from Haloarcula sp. Atlit-47R, assembly GCF_003665985.1. NCBI lineage: Archaea > Methanobacteriati > Methanobacteriota > Halobacteria > Halobacteriales > Haloarculaceae > Haloarcula > Haloarcula sp. Atlit-47R. The sequence continues at coordinate 409,685 of NZ_QPLQ01000002.1, forward strand.
CGCCCTGGACCTCGATGTGGTCGTGGACGCTGTCCTTGATTGTGGTCATTGCCCGGGCCTACGGCGGCGGCCGGCAAAATCGTTCGCCACCGCACGCGCGGCGCGGGGTCGCTACCGGGGCACCCAGCCGTAGATGTGGTTCAACATCACGTAGGTCACGAGCCCGAGAAACAGGCTCAGCCCCCAGGCGGAGACGGCGATGCGGCCCACACGAGCGTGGACCGTCTCCCTGAGTTCCGCCGGGGAGTGGGTCAGCCCGAGGACGACCGCGTGGACGACGACGGGCACGGACACCGCGGACAGCAGGATGTGGACGGCGAGCATCACGATGTACGCCGTCCAGACGAACCCTTCGGCGACGATTTCCTTCTCGAAGCCGCCACCGACCTTGAGGATGTACAGCGTCAGGAACACCATGATGAGGGTAAACGCCGTCAGCATCGCCGCGCGGTGTTTCTGGACCTGGTCGTTCTTGATGAAGTAGACGCCGGCGACGATTGCCAGCAGCGCGACGCTGTTGACGACGGCGATTGCGTCGCCAAGCAGGATGACGATGCCGTTCGAGAGCTCGGGGAGGGGTAATACGCCACCGAACGCGCCGAACACGAGCGCGTAGCCAACGACCGAGACGACGGCGGTGACGAGCCGCGGACGAGCGCGGGCACGCGACTGGAGTGTATCTGCGACGGCCATACTAGCAGGTCAGGACCGGAGTGGTAACTGTGTTCTGAAACGGGCGAGACGACAGCGCAGTTGCGCGTCACAGCGGTGACTACAGACCTACAAAAGCGTGGAGAACCGGATGGAAACGCTGCCGAAATCAGGCGAACGTCCGGGAGACGTCCTCGTCGTCGGTCTCCTCCTGCTGAATCTTCTCCCAGGCGTCGTGGAAGTCCGCCATGGTGACCTCGGTCCGGTCGTCGCGGATGGCGAACATCCCAGCCTCGGTACAGATGGCTTTCACGTCAGCACCGGAGGCGTCCGTTATCTCTTCGGCCAGTGCCTCGAAGTCCACGTCGTCGGAGACATTCATGCTGCGAGTGTGGATCTGGAAAATCTGTTTGCGACCTTCGAGGTCGGGGTTCGGGACTTCGATGAGACGGTCGAAGCGACCGGGGCGGAGGATGGCGCGGTCGAGCATATCGAAGCGGTTCGTTGCCGCGATGATGCGGATGTCGCCGCGGTCGTCGAAGCCGTCCATCTCCGAGAGCAGTTGCATCATCGTCCGCTGGACCTCGGCGTCGCCGGAGGTCTTCGACTCCGTCCGCTTGGCCGCGATAGCGTCTATCTCGTCGATGAAGACGACGGCGGGCTCCTCCTGCCGGGCCAGTTCGAACAGGTCCCGGACGAGCTTCGCGCCCTCGCCGATGAACTTGTGGACCAGTTCGGAGCCGGCCATCTTGATGAAGGTGGCGTCGGTCTCGTTGGCGACCGCTTTCGCCAGCATCGTCTTCCCGGTGCCGGGCGGGCCGTGCAGCAGAACACCGCTCGGCGGGTCGATACCCACGTCTTCGAACATCTCAGGGCTCTTCAGCGGCATCTCGACGGTCTCGCGGACCTCCTCCATCTGCTCTTCGATGCCGCCGATGTCGGCGAAGGTCACGTCCGGCGACTGGTCGACCTGCATCACGCGGGCGCGAACGTCGGTCTCGTCGTCCAGTTGCTTGACGATAGAGAGGGAGTTGTTGACGGCGACGCGGTCGTCGGGTTCCAGTTCCTCCCGCATCTCGTCAGTGACCTCTGTCAGGGCCTCTTGATTGTTGCCGTGCTGTTTGATAATCACGCCATCGCTGGAGAGTTCCTGAACGGTCGCGACGAACAGCGGTGACTGTTTGAGCTTCTTGTTCTCGTGTGTGAGCCGTTCGAGCTTCTGCTGGTACTTGTTGTTCTCCGCGTTCGCGTCCAGCAGTTTGTCGCGCATCTCCTCGTTCTGCGATTCGAGCACCTCTAGCCGCTCCTGCAGCGCCTCGATCTTCTGTTGCTGAGACGCGTCATCGTCGTACGGCATATCGACCTCGTCGACGGTGTCGGTCATTACGACGCCTTTAGTGGGTGTATCGTTATGAGGCTTCGGGTCACCTCAGAAACTGTACCGCCCGGTGTGTGCCCTGTAGGGGCTGTTACTGGCCGCTCCCCGTCTATAGGTCTCAAACCGGCACGTTTCTTTGCCCCCACTGGAAACATCTGTCTATGCCAACCGACCGCGAAGAAGTCATCATCGTGGGCGGGGGCGTCGCCGGGCTGTCGGCGGCGATCTACACCGCTCGCGCCGGCCTGTCGACCCGGATCATCTCGACCGGCGAGTCGATACTGAACCGCAACGCACATCTGGAGAATTATCCCGGATTCCCGGCGGGAATCAACCCCCGGCTCCTGCTCGAACTCATTCGGGCACAGGCGCGGCGCGCCGGCGTCTGGTTCATCGACGGCGAAGCCGAGCAGGTGGCGGAGACTGCGGGAGGGTTCGACGTGACCTGCGCCGGTGGCGACTCATACGACGCGACGTACCTCATCGCTGCGTCCTGGTCGGACCCGTCGTATCTGAACGGGCTGGACATCTCGCTCGTCGACCGGGGGTCGAAGCAGTTCATCTCGACCGACGAGCAGGGCCGGACCGATATCGAGGGGCTGTACGCGGCCGGCCGGCTGGCCGAGCAGCATCACCAGACCATCGTCGCCGCGGGCCACGGCGCACAAGTCGGGCTTACACTGATAGAGGACTCCGACGTCGACTTTTATCACGACTGGACCGCCCCGGAGGGGTATTTCACCGGCCGCGACCGACCGGTTCCGCCGGGCTGTGAAGAAATCGACGAGACAGAGCGCAAGCAACGTGAACAGGAGTCACTGGAGGTCATGCGGCGGTACTTCGAGGAGCCGATGCCGGGCGAGCCGACGATGCACCCGAGCGTCGATCAGGAGTCAGACTGACCCTGTTCGAGCGAGCGTGCGACCGCCTGCAGTCGCTCGATCCGCTCGGCTGTCGGTGGGTGGGACCGTGTTTCGATGGCCAGCGAGTCCGTCGGCCCGTCGGAATCGAACCCGTACGGGAGGAAACACAGGCCGCGGACGCCCGCGTGCGCCGAGCGCTTGTCGGTCCTCGGGCGGTCGTCATCTCCGTCGAGCGTCTCTAACGCCCCGACGAGCGCGGCGGGGTCGCCGGTCAACTGTGCCGCGCTCCGGTCGGCGGCGAACTCCCGAGCGCGCGACAGCGACCGCCCCAGAACAACGACGGGAGCGGTGAACACGCCCAGCGCGACGCCGCCGAACAGGACTGTCACCGCGAACAGGAACAGGAACCCGAGCGTGAACGAGAGGCTTCCGAACGGGGCCTCAAGCACCCGGGCGCTGCACACATATGCGAGACCGAGCGCGACCAATCCGGGCGCGTAACGACTCTCGCCCGGGAGCAGGTCCGCAAGCGGGTCGTACTCGCCGTTTGTCAGCGACGGGAGGAAGCTGGCCAGCGTCATGACAGTCGCGTCGCGGTTGGCGACGTGCATGAGTTCGTGGGCCAGCACGGCGTCGAGTTCGTCGCCGTCAAGAACCGACAGCAGTCCCTCGCTGACGACCACCGTCGCGCCACCGAGCGTTCCGATGGCGAAACTGTTCGGTACCTCGGCGTCTGTGACGGCAATCCGTGGCGGCGTGAGGTCGGCCAGTTGCGCGAGCCGCTGTACTCGCTCGTGGAGGGCGGGGTACTCCTCGGGGCCGACGATTCGAGCGTCGACTTCAGCCATCGTCTGGGCACTGGTGTATCGAAGCTGAGCCCAGACAAACGCCACGAGTGCGGGGGCGAGAACAGCCACCCACCAGGCGATGCGTGCCGACGCCCCACCGAACGGGAGGGAGGTGGCAACGGCGTCCCGAACCGGCGCAAGCCAGGGTGTCAGAAGCACCGCCGCGGTAGCGACCACAGCGATGTCGACGGCAAGGAGGAGCAGGAGGGTCCACAGCATCCGGCGGGTCAGTGTCCGCATAGTGGTAGTTCTGCTATACCCACAGCGGATGAAAGGTTTTCTGCTCAGACAGTCTATCAGTGAGGGAAAGTATTTACTCTGCCGCCGGGAACGGGGCCGTAGTGTCAACAAAGCTGGTACGTGCCGCCCTCGCCCTCCTCTGTGCGGTCGCTGTCCTGTTCGGCACAGCGCTGTTTCCCGGCGCGCTCGGCGTCGAATTCGAGTCGAGCGGCCCCCTCGACAGTCGAGCGAGCGAGCCGGTCACGCCCGACGGAACAGCCCCCGGCGAAGTCGACGGCGGGCCGACACCGGTAGCGACCAGTGATGGGACAGAGACGACGCCGGGAGCGACGAGCGATACTCCATCGGCGACAGCGACGCCAACACCGACGGAGACGGCGACAGAGACGCCGGGAGCCGGGGAAGGCGAAGACAGCGGGTCTCCAGTGCTGGTGAAACTGCTCGGGCTGGCGCTTATCGGCGGGTTTGGCGTCGTCGCAGTCAGTGTTATTCGTGCCGCATCGGACGCCGAGGGTGACGGGTCGACAGCGGCTGGACTCCACCTGCATCCGATTCTGGATTCGCTGTTCGGGACAGTGGTCTCAGCAGTTTCGGACGGCGCGGTGGGGCGGACTCTCGCCCGGATTCCGAAGGTGACGACCGCCGCGCTACTCTCGGGATCGTCGGCGCTCGCACGAGTCGGGGCCGGTCTCGCTGCCGTCTCCGGCGGTATCCTGTCCGGACTGGCGACGGGGTTCGGGTCGGTCGGCACGATGTCACTGCGGGGCGTCGCCGGTCTGCCGAGCGCGCTCGGGTCGCTCTCAGTTGCGCCGTTCAGAGCGCTGAGCGGCTTCGGTGGGTCCAGCGGCTTCCTTGCCTCAGTTCGGAGTGGCGTCGACAGCCCGTCGCTGTTTGGGTCGTCGGATACAGCGTCCGGGCGGACAGCGGCCGCCGAATCGACGGCAGAGGCGGACGAGGGGCCGGACATCGATTCACTGTCGGTGCGGGAGGCATGGGCGCTGCTGGCTGACCGCGTGTCAGTCCCGGACCCCGAGACGGCGACGCCAGGGGAGTACGCTCGCCGGGCTATCGACAGCGGGCTTCCGGAAGCGCCCATCCGCCAGCTAACGACCCTCTTCCGGGAAGTCGAATACGGCGGGCGGTCGGCGACCGGAGAGCGAACAGAATCGGCTCGGAACGCCCTCAGAGACCTCTTCAACCGAGGTGACAACTGATGAATGGCGCGGAATCGCGGAACGAGCAAGCGGGAACCGCCCGGGCGACCATCGATGTCAGCGTCGACCGCCCGACACCGGGGTCCAGGTTCGTCCGATACACCCTGTTGGGACTCGCTGCACTTGCCGGCGCTGTGTTCGTCGTCACCTTCCCATCAGTACTTCCGAACGTCGGGAGCGGGTCGGCCAGGCAACTACAGCTCGTCGCAAGCGTCAGCGCCGCCGCCATCGGACTTTTTGGCCTGTACACTGTTGTTCGGACACAGGACTCGACGCTGCCGCCGGTACGAGGGAAACAACCGCGTGAACCGTATCACGACGGTTCGGGCGACGAGTCGACAGAGCTGCTCGATGAGCTACTGGAACCGAAAGCGACACAGGCAGACTCCGGCGCGCTGGTCGGCGACGACATCGACGAATTGCTCGAAAAAATCGACGGGCGTGTTGACCCCTACAACGGCCTCGAAGCGAGTCACGCGTCGGAAATCAGGAACAGACTCCGTGAAGCCGCGCGACAGGTGCTGGTCGAAACGGCGGAGCTGTCGACAGAGGCAGCAGCCCGAGAAGTTCGGGCTGGGTCGTGGACGGACGACCGCCGGGCAATAGCCTTCCTCGGCGGCCCGGACGCACCTGACCCACCTATCGAGATGCAGCTACGGGACTGGGCCAGCGGTGCGGGGTTCGACCGAAAGGTCGAGGCGGCGGTAACAGAGATACGACGGCTCCAGCGGGGTGAGCAGTCGTGAGCACGCGCGAGACTACACAGCGCAACGTCGGCGTCTCGGCCGCGCTGGTTGCCGGCGGAGCCGGCATCGTCACCGGGAACCCGGCGGTTTTCATGGTCGCGGCAGTGGCGCTGGTGTATGCGGCCTATCAGACGGCTATCGGCGACCCCGAACCGACGCTCACAGTCGAGCGGCGCATCGAGCCGACCGACCCGCTCCCCGGCACAGAGGTGACAGTGACGCTGACGCTCACGAACGACGGGGGCGCGACCCTGCCCGACGTTCGCGTCCTCGACGGCGTCCCGGAGCGGCTCGAGGTCATCGACGGCTCACCGCGGTTCGGGACCCACCTCGAAGCCGGTGCGTCGGATTCGGTCACCTACACCGTCGAAGCCCGGCGTGGCGACCACGCGTTCACCGACGTGGCAATCGCCTGCCGGAACCTGACCGGGACCGTCGAATTCGCCGAGCAGGTCACCGCCGAGACGACGCTCTCGTGCAGTGCCAGTGTGGACACCGTTTCGCTTTCGGGCCAGACCCTTTCACAGTCGGGGCGTGTGCCGACGGACGCCGGGGGGAACGGGCTCGCGTTCTACGCGATCCGCGAGCATCAGTCCTCGGACCCGATGAGCCGCGTCGACTGGAACCGCTTCGCGAAGACGAATGAACTGGCGACAGTCGAGTTCAAGGAGACACGAGCGGCCACCGTTGTCACGCTGGTAGATTCGAGACATCCCGTTGCAGGCAACGCAGGCGCGCCCACGGCCGTCCAGTTCTGCGTCTACGCGGCCCAGCAGGTCGGCGCGGCGCTTCTGGCGACGGACAACCGCGTCGGGGCCGCCGTCTACGACAGTTGCGAGACGCTGCAGCCATCGGCTAATCGGGCACAGGAGCAGCGATTAGAGGCGTTTCTGGAAGCGGTTGTGGACGGGTCGGCCGACAGGCCGACGGGGACCCGTAAGTCGTGGCTGCTCGACACCGACACCCGCACTCGGCGAATGCAGTCGCCGACCGAGACAGCAGACCGGTACGGTATCACTGACGGCGGGGACGCGGTGGCGACGCTCGACCGCTCGATACCGAGCGAATCACAGATCGTATTCTGTACACCCCTGCTCGACGACCGGGCGGCCGATTCGGCGAAACGACTCGCCGCGTACGGACACGCGGTTACGGTCGTCAGTCCCGATATAACGACCGGCGACAGTCCGGGAAGTACCGTCGAGCAAATCGACCGAACAGCCCGCCTCGACGCTCTTCGAGGCTCAGTCCGGGTCGTCGACTGGACGCCCACGGAACCGCTCGCTAAAGCCCTCATTCGCGCGACGGAGCGGTGGGCATGACGGAACTCGACAGTCGACCGGCGGCATCGAGCGCGGCGCTGGCCGGGACAGTCGCGGTGCTCGTTTCGCTCGTCCTCGGCCTCGCTGTCGCGGACGCGATACCAGTGCTGGCCGGCTTCGTCGGCGGACTCTGCATCGCGGCCGGAGTCTGGGCGCTCCGCAGCGAGGCCCACAAGCGTATCGCCTGCGGCAGCGTCGCCATCGTCATCGGTGCGGGCGTGTTCTGTGGGACCGCGCTGCTGGCGGCTGACTACCGGTCACTCGTTGCGGCGCTCGGGTTCCCGCTGGCCGCCACGCTCGTCGTTATCGACGCGAGTAGCGGGTTAGTGCCGCCGGCTGAGGCATCGGACGAACTCTCGACAATGCTCGACGAGAGTTTCGTGATGCTGGTGGCCGGCATCCTCATCACAATCGTCTGTGCCGTCGCGGCTACCGTCAGGCTGCCCCGGGTGCTCGTACATGTCGTCACCGGCTTCTCTCTCCATCCGCTCGTGGGCTTCGTGACGCTACAGGCCGGGATCCTGACCGCCCTGTTGTTGCTGGACCGGGCGAAGGAGACGCTGGAGTCGTGGATTCCGGCACCCGCGGCGACGACAGACCGAGCGCTTGGGCGGCTGGACCTGCTGGGACGAAGCTGGTGGGATATCGACATCTCGCTCAAAGCCGCCGTTGGCCTGCAGTTGCTCGTGGCGTTTATACCGACAGCACAGGGACTGTTCGACCGTTTTCTCCACAGTCTCCCGGTGCTCGGGCCGGCTCTGCGGGTCGCCTTCAGTGGCCTGCTCCATCTCCCCCTTGCAGTCGGGCTCCTGGCCGTACTGTGTATTCTCGTCGTCGAACGGCTCCGGCAATGGCTGCTACAGTGGCTGGGGGACAACCCCGGACGGTTGCTGGCGCGGCAGACCGGTAGTATCGTGCTCCCTGTGGTGCTGTTGCTGGGCGCGCTGATCCTTACAGCCGCTGGCGTGACCCGGCGAATAGCGCCCACGTATGCCGGGGGCGGCCACTACGGCTCGGCTACTGTGTTGCTCCTCGGCGTCTTGATTTCGGTCGTCGTCCTCCGTGGACTCGTCACACTACTGGCTGAGCTGGTCGATTCAGAGTTGCTATCCCGGCAGACGGCAGGGTTCGCAGCTGGAAGCGCGCTCCTGTTCATCGTGACGTTGTTCGGGGCTGAGCGCGGACTCGCACCGATACTCGTCCTCGTCGGGAGCGCGGCGGCGCTACTGGTCTGGGACACCGGCGCGCACGCAAGCAGTATCGGGAAACAACTGGGCCGGGACGCCGACACGACCGACAGCCAGTTCGTCCACGTCACCGGAACTGCGGCGATCCTCGCCGGGGCCGTTCTCCTTGTGCTGGTCGTTCGATACGTACTCATCCCGGTCGCGGTTCCGACTCCGTCGACCGGACTCTCGTTCAGTTCGGTAGTCGCACTCGGGCTGGTTCTGCTGGCGATAGCCGCGTTCAGCCTCGCACTGAACGCGCACGACGGGAGGCCACGTATCAGCAGTGACGAGAGCGGCAATCGGAGTGAGCAGATCGCGGGCGACAGCGACTAGTGCCGCCGGAGAGACAGGGGCTTTTACCCACGCACCGCGAACCGGCAGGTATGCTGACCGGAGTCAACGTCGTTCTGGGGGTGTCGGGGTCTATCGCGGCCGTCAAGACGGTTGAACTCGCACACGAACTCCGACGACAGGGGGCGTCCGTCCGGGCGGTGATGACCGACAGCGCGACGGGTATCATCCATCCGTGGGCGCTGTCGTTCGCGACGGACAATCAGGTGATTACCGAAATCACGGGCGACGTCGAACACGTCGACCTCTGCGGGCGCTCGGGCTGGGGCGATGTATTCTTGCTCGCGCCTGCAACGGCAAACACTGTCGGCAAGGTCGCCGCGGCAATCGACGACACGCCCGTGACGACGTGTGTGACGACCGCTCTCGGCGCGGGCGTGCCGGTCGTCGTCGCACCGGCAATGCACGAGCCGATGTACGACCACCCCGGCGTACTGGAGGCAATCGACCGCGTCGAGTCCTGGGGCGTCGAGTTCGTTGACCCGCGAATCGAGGAGGGGAAGGCCAAAATCGCGACCGAGGGGGCCATCGTCACGGCGACCGCCCGGGCAGCGGGCGACCGACCGCTTGCAGGCAAGCACGTCGTCGTGACTGCGGGTGCGACCACAGAGTCAGTCGATCCGGTTCGGACGCTCTCGAACCGTTCTTCGGGGCGGACCGGGCGGGCAGTCGCACGGGCTTGTTACGTTCGTGGAGCCGACGTGACGCTCGTTCACGACGGGTCAGATGTGCCGTACGCCACTGTGGAGCAGGTCGAATCCGCCGAGGAAATGACCGAGGCCGTCCGTCGAGTCGCCGACTCGGCCGACGCGCTGGTCTCCGCGGCCGCCATCTCGGATTACACCGTCGAGGAGGCCCCCGAGAAAATCAAGAGCGGGCAGGCGGAGCTGACGCTGACGCTGCAGCCGACGCCGAAACTCATCGACACCGTTCGCTCGGATCACCCCGACCTCCCTATCGTCGGGTTCAAAGTCGAGACAGAGGGCGACGACGGGACGCTAATCGAGCGCGCCCGCGAGATACGGGAGCGGACCGGGCTGACCTTCGTGGTCGCTAACGACGCGAGCGTGATGGGTGGCGACGAGACGCGTGCCATACTTGTCGACGGAGACTCGGCCACGGAGTACATCGGGGAAAAGCAGGGGCTGGGTGCCCGTGTCGCCGACGAACTCGGTGACCATCTGTCCAGTCGTGACTGAGAGCGTAACCGATTACGAAATAGTTTTGCGTGTTCCGTTGCTCCGGTCCGATAACGACAGTACTGCCCGACGAACCGCCTATTCGGAGTTTCTAAACAGAGACTGTGACTGTACCACCACCCCGTCGCCTGCTCGTGCCAGTAGCTGATTCGGTGACGGTCCGTAACACCGTCGCCTACGCCGTTGAACAGGCCGAATCGGCGGCCAAAGAGGGACAACAACAGATATCGCTGCACCTCGTCGCCGTCGCAAGCACGCGCGCTGTTGACCCTGACGCCCAGACGGAACTTGGCCAGGCAAAGGACCTGCTCGACCGAATCGAGGTCTGGCTCGACGAAGACCTGGGTGCTGTCCCGCCGTCGAATCTCGACGTTGAACTGGGCGTCATCGGTGCCGACCGCTACCTGTTCAGCCCCGGTGATTACGCCGACGCAATTCTGACCTACGCCGACGAACACAGCATCGAACGGGTCGTCCTCGATCCGGAGTTCAACCCGGGCGGCACGACGCCGATGCTTCGGCCGCTCGAAGTCGAACTCGTCCGGGGCGATATCGAGGTCGAGACCGCGCCCGTCGAGCGGCCAGCGCGGTCGACCGCGCTTGCTCGCGCCGCGACGCTCCCAAAGTATCTCACCATTTTCGGAACCTCGTATCTGTTTTACATGCTGTTGAGTTCGTACAAACCGCTGGATTTCCTCACTGGCGCGATAACGGCGACGATTGTCACTGCGTTGCTTGCACCGATCGCGTTCAGCCGCCAGCCGTCGCTGACACGGGTTCCGAGACAGCTCGCACGGCTGGCGATTTACGTTCCGTACCTGCTCAAGGAAATCGCCGTCGCCAACCTCGAAATCGCCTACGTCGTCTTGCACCCGTCACTGCCTATCGACCCGAAGATGGTCGAACTGGAGGCCGCCATCTGGGGAGACGGACCAGTGACGACGCTTGCAAACAGCATCACGCTGACGCCCGGGACACTCACCGTCAGCGTCTCTGAGCAGGCGTTCGATATCCATTCGCTCACCGGCAGTGCCCGAGAGGACCTGTTCGACGGCGGCCTCGAACGAGCCGTCCGGTTCGTTTTCTACGGCCGGGAGGCAGCAGCGATTCCCTCGCCACGCGAGCGAGGACAGGGGGACGACGGCGCGGTCGAGGGCGATATCGGCGACCCGGAGGTGGCCGACGATGATTGAGTTCGAAGCGGCACTGTTGGCTATCGCCGGCGCGTTCGTCCTGTTCGCTATCGTGGCGCTGTACCGTGTGTTCGCAGGGCCGACAGACCACGACAGAGTTATCGCGGTCAACGTGATGGGGACGAACACCGTCATCGCAATTGCGCTCGTCTCCGGCGCGCTCGATAAGCCGCTGTTCCTCGATATCGCGCTCGTGTACGCCTTGCTGAACTTCCTGCTCTCGATAGCGTTCTCGAAGTTCAACGTCGAGCACGGAGGTGTGCTATGACGCCGACAGAGTGGGCGATTGTCGCGCTCGCGCTTGTCGGGGCGTTCTTCGGCGGCGTCGCCTCAATCGGAATCGTGCGGCTGCCTGACGTGTACACGCGCGCTCACGCGGCATCGAAAAGCGACACGCTGGGAGCCGTCCTCAGTATTGCTGCCGCCGCGCTCGCGATTCAGACCGACCTCGCGACTATCAAGGCCGTCTTCCTGCTGGTGTTTATGTTTCTGACGAACCCCACCGCCGCCCACGCTATCGCCCGGGCGGCACAGGACCAGGGTATCGAGCCGTGGACCACCAGCGATGAGGAGGGGAAGTCATGACACTCTCACTCATCGAGGGCTTGTTGCTGGTGTTCGTGCTGGGCTGTGCTATCGGTGCGGCCGTACTCCGTGACGTGCTGGCGTCACTGATGGCGTTTGCTGCCTACAGCCTCGGTATTTCCATTATCTGGGTGATGCTTGAGGCCCCCGACGTGGGGCTGACCGAAGCGGCTGTCGGGGCCGGAATCATGACGATACTGTTCATCCTGGCGCTGGCAAACACCGTGCGGCCACAGGAGAACGGCCTGTTCGAGTCGATCAGCGTTCGAACCGTCGTGCTGGTCGGCGCGTTCGTCATCGTCATGGTTGCGACCGTGCCGTCGCTGCCTGCCGTCGGTGCGGATGGCGCTGCGAACCCCGTTGTCAGCGGCGACGTAACGCAGTACTACCTCGAAAACGCCTACGAAGACACGGAAGTGAAAAACGGTGTGACGGCAGTGCTCGCGGCCTACCGTGGGTTCGACACGCTGGGCGAGGCCGTGGTGGTCTTTTCGGCCGGCGTCGCGGCGCTGACCGTCCTCAGACAGGAGGTGTTCGCATGAGTAGCGACGAGCGTACCGGGCTTTACGTCGAGAGTACCATCATCATGACGACGGTGCGGGTCGTCGCGCCGTTCGTACTCACCTTCGCTCTGTTCGTGATGTTCCACGGGGCGAACTCCCCCGGCGGCGGCTTCCAGGGCGGAGTCATCGCCGGGTCGGTCGTGATGATGCTCGCCTTCGCCTACGGTATTGACGCGGCTCGAGAGTGGCTCGACGTTCGCGTCGTTGCCGCGCTCGCGTCCGGTGGTGTGCTCACGTTCGCAGCCATCGGGCTGGGAACGATAGTTCTGGGCGGGAACTTCCTCGAGTATCACCTGTACGAGCAGTTCATCTCGCATGTGGTCGCCTACGCCATCGAGCTTGTCGAACTGGCCATCGGTGGTATCGTCGCCAGCGTTGCCATCGGCCTCTTTTTCCTGCTCGCGGCGGGATTCGGCCACGCCGTCGATTCACCGGAGGATGAGAGCTGATGTTTGAACTGCTGAACTCACATTACAACTACTTCGCGGTGATGCTGCTGCTTGGCATCGGCCTGTATATGCTCATTGAGTCTCGGAACCTAGTAAAGAAGGTCATCGGGATGAATATCTTCCAGACAGGCATTTTCCTGTTTTTCATCACGCTCGCGTTCCGGGCCGGCGGGAACCCGCCAATTATCAAGGATGGTGGTGGCCCCTACGTCAGCCCGCTCCCGCACGTGCTCATTCTGACCGCTATCGTCGTCGGGGTGAGCCTGACCGCGGTGGCGCTTGCGCTCATTATCCGCATCTACGCCGAGTACGGCACGCTGGACGAAGACAAACTCAAACAGCTCTACTATGATTGAACAAATCCCTGTGTTGCTGGTGGTCCTGCCCATCGTCGGCGGCGCGATACCTTTGGTCGCTAGCCTTGTCAGCGAGCGGGCAGGGTGGCCAGTCGCGACGCTGACGCTCGTCGTCCAGGCCGGCCTGGCCGGACTGCTCGCGTGGACTGTCAGCACGAGCGGGACTGTGTCCTACGCGGTCGGTGGTTTCGCCGCCCCGTACGGTATCGAACTCGTCGTCGACGGCCTCTCAGGGGCCGTCGCCGTGCTCGTGGCCGTCGTGTCACTGGGCGTGCTCGCGTACGCTCGACAGGCCGGCCCACATTCGGGTCCCTTCTACGGCCTGTACCTGCTTCTGGTCGCCGGCCTGACGGGCATGACGGTCACTGGCGACGTGTTCAATCTCTACGTGTTCCTCGAAATCACGGGGCTTGCGGCGTACGGCCTCGTGGCGAGCGGCCGGGACGCCAGTGCCGCCGTCGCGGCGCTGAAATACCTCATCATCGGGACCGTCGGGGCCTCACTGTACCTGCTTGGCATCGGCTACCTGCTCGCGGCGACAGGCACGCTCAACATGGCCGACCTTGCGGCGAAGCTCGGGGAGATGGCGGCGTACGACTCGACGCTCGTCCTGACCGGGTTCGGGCTGATGGTCGGCGGACTGACGGTGAAAGTCGCCCTGTTCCCCTTGCACACCTGGCAGCCCGACGCCTACGCGAACGCGCCGGACACGGTGAGTGCGTTCATCTCCGCGCTCGTCTCGACGGTCTCGGCGTACGCGCTCGCCCGCCTGCTGTTCTCTGTGTTCACTGTTGAGTTCCTGACGGCTGTGCCCGTCGCTCGCTGGGCGCTGGTCGGGTTGGCCTGCGTGAGCATCATCGCGGGGAGCGCGCTCGCCGTCTCGCAGGACAGCGTTCAGCGGATGCTGGCGTACTCCTCAGTGTCACAGTTCGGCCTCGTCGTCGCCGGGTTCGCCATCGCCACCCCGCTGGCCGTCGTCGGCGCGACTGTCCACCTGCTCGGCCACGCAGTGATGAAGGGTGGATTGTTCGCTGCGACGGGCATTATCGAGCGCAAGACGGGTGCGACGACGGTGAACGGCTACGCTGGGATGGGGAGCCGCGTCCCGGTTTCGGCGTTTGCCTTCGCCGTGCTTTCGCTGGCGATGGTCGGCGTTCCGCCAGCAGTCGGTTTCGTCGGCAAGTGGTACATCGTCCTCGGCGCGGTCAACGCCGAGAACTGGCCCGTCGTGGCCGTCTTGCTCGCGAGTACGCTCCTGACGCTGGCGTACTTCGCCCGCCTCGTCGAGCGGCTCTACTTCGCCGAGCCGACCATCCACGCGGAACCCGACGAGGCACCCGTCACAGACGGGAGCGGACAGGCGGTCTCGTTCGGGATGATCGCCGTCGTCGTCGTCGCGGCCGCACTCGCAGTCGCGCTGACCGCAGCCGTACCGGAGTTGCAGAGAGTGCTCGAAGAAACGCTTCCACCCCTTCTAAACCAATGACTGAGTCGCTACGCCCAATCCTGGCAATCCTCGTCTCGGCGGTGGCTATCCCCGTGATTCTCTCGCTCAAACGACGGCCGAATCTGCGAGAGGGGGTGACCCTGACCGTCGCGTTTGCGAAGTTCGCGATCATTGCGAGCATGGTCCCCGGCGTCCTGAGCGGAACGGAGTACGAATTCGTCATCGGACAGTTCGCCACTGGTATTGAACTGGCGTTCACCGTCGATCCGCTTGGGCTGCTCTTTGGCCTGCTTGCGAGCCTGCTGTGGATCGTCACGAGCTTCTACAGCATCGGTTACATGCGCGGGCTGGACGAACACGCCCAGACGCGCTATTTCGCCTCGTTCGCCGCCAGTCTCGCATCGGCGGTCGGCGTCGCGTTCGCGTCGAACCTGCTGACACTGTTCGTCTGCTACGAGCTACTGACGGTGTCGACGTACCCGCTCGTCACCCACGACGAGACCGACGAGGCCCGCGCCGCCGGCCGGAAGTACCTCGCGTATACCTTCGGCGGTGGGGTCGCAGTCCTCGGTGGGACTGTCCTCGTGTTCGTCCTCGCTGGGACGACCGCGTTCACGCCGGGCGGGCTCGAAGGTCTCGCGACAGCCGACCCGACGCTGGCACGGGCGGCGTTCGCCCTGTTGGCGGCCGGCTTCGGCGTCAAGGCTGCCCTGATGCCGATGCACTCCTGGCTCCCGGACGCGATGGTCGCGCCGACGCCGGTGTCGGGTCTGCTCCACGCCGTCGCAGTCGTCAAGAGCGGTGTGTTCGGCATCGCTCGCGTGGTGCTGGACGTGTACGGAACCGGGACGATGGAGCAACTCGGCGTCGGCCTCCCGCTCGCCGCGATTGCGGCCTTTACTCTCCTGACAGCGAGTATCATCGCACTCAGGCAGGACAACCTCAAGCGCCGGCTGGCGTACTCGACGATCAGCCAGCTATCGTATATCGTGCTGGGACTGGGGCTGCTCCACGGACAGGCGCTGACCGGTGGACTGCTTCACATCCCCGCCCACGCGTTCATGAAACTCACCCTGTTCTTCTGTGCTGGCGCGATTCACGTCGAGACCCACACCGACGACATCAGCGACATGGCCGGAATCGGGAAGCGGATGCCGCTGACGATGGCCGCCTTCGCCGTCGCCGCGGCCGGGATGGCCGGGATTCCGCTGGTCGCTGGCTTCGTCAGCAAGTGGTATCTCGTCATCGGTGCGCTGAGTCTCGAAAGCGGTGGGCTCGTATTCGCCGCTGCGTTGCTGGTCTCGGGCGTCCTCAACATCGCGTACTTCTGGCCCATCGTCTATCAGGCGTACTTCGAGTCGCCGGAGAGCCACGACGAGAAGCCACTCATCGAGGGACCATTCGGCGGACGAGACGAGATTCGGGCCGACGGCGGTGAGGACCACGACTCGGACGCTACCGGCGGTCACTCCGACGAGGACGAGGTGCCGAAGCCGGAACACGTTGACCACCTCGGGAAACACGACGAGGAGCACGAACATCACGGCGGCCCCCCCGCAGGGGGCTGGGACGACCGTGGCTGGCGCGGCGGCGAGAGTACGTGGTTTATGCTCGGGCCAATTCTCACTGCGGCCACGCTGTCGCTCCTGCTGGGGACAGTGCCGTACACCGCTGTCTTCCTGCGGATCGTCGACACCATCGTCGGTAATCTTCCGGGGGTGATGGCCTGATGTCGATGCTTACAGCGGTTCCGCCAGTCGTCGTCCTACTGGCGCTGGCAATCGTCGTGTCCCGACTCCCGCGGCGTGCCGGTCACGCGGTCGGTGCGCTCGTACCAGCGCTCGCGGTGCCGTGGGCGGTCATGGTCCCTGAAGGTGCACATCTCCATGTAGACAGCTTCCTCGGGTTCGAAGCCGTCCTGCTGAACGTCGACCCGTTCTCGCGGCTGATGGGGATCATCTTCGGGCTCATCGCCGCGGTTGCTGTACTCTACTCCTACGCCAGCGAGGCGGACACGACACAGACGGGGTACGCGCTCTCGTACGTCGCGACCAGCTTTGGAGCCGTCTTCGCCGGCGACTGGCTGACACTCATCTTCTTCTGGGAGCTGATGGCCATCACCAGTACGCTGCTGGTGTGGCATTACGGCGGCAGGGCGGTCCGGGCCGGCTTCCGGTACGCCCTGCTACACGGACTTGGCGGCACGCTGTTGATGGCCGCTATCCTCCGGCACTACGTCGCGGTGGAGACGTTCCTGTTCGCGTCAGTGCCGGGCGGTCCGGAAACGGCCGGCATCACGTCCGGACTGGCCGCCGCGCTCGCAGCCATCGGTATCGGCGTCAACGTCGGCTTCATTGGCCTGCACGCGTGGCTACCAGACACCTATCCGCGCCCGCACATCGCCGCTAGCGTTTTCCTCTGTGTGTTCACAACCAAGACCGGCGTCTACGGGATGTACCGCGCGTTCCCCAACGGCCACGAAGCCATCGCGTACATGGGCGGCGGGATGGCTATCTTCGGCGCGCTGTTCGCACTGTTCCAGAACGATATGCGGCGGCTCCTCTCGTATCACATCCAGTCGCAGGTCGGGTACATGGTCGCCGGCGTCGGGATCGGGTCGTCACTGGCTCAGGCTGGCGCGTTCGCCCACGTGTTCAACCACATCCTCTACAAGGGCCTGCTGTTCATGACCGCCGGTGTTGTTATTTACCGGACCGGGACGGAGAGCCTGAAGAAACTCGGCGGTCTCTGGCGAGAGATGCCAATCACGGCAGGTGCATTCTCCGTCGCTGCGCTATCTATCGCTGGCTTCCCCGGCTTCAACGGGTTCGTCAGCAAAGGGATTATTATCTCCGGGAGCCACTATACTTTCAGCAAAGGACCGCTCCCGGTGGGTGAGTTCTATACGCTCGAGTGGATGCTGCTGCTGGGCGGCGTCGGCACATTCATGTCGTTCATCAAGTTCGGCTACTACGCGTTCTTCCACGGCGAGTACGACAGCGGCGTCCCGGACGCGAACCGTCTGCAGAGCGTCGCAATGGTGTCCGTAGCCGCGCTCTGTATCATCTACGGTGTGTACGACACGGCACTGTTCACCATCCTTCCGTTCGACGTGACGAGCGGAGCAGTCGTCGACCACGTCTACAAGACCTACACTATTCCCCATCTCATCGAGGGAGTCGTGCTCGCTGTCCTCGGGCTGATCGGCTTCGCGGTGACAAAGAAGCCCCTCTCGAAGCTCGGACGGGTCCCGGACGTCGATTCGCTGTACAACCCGGCTATCTTCTACGGGTCTCGTGGTCTCGTTGTTGGAGTGACCGAACTGTACGCCGCCGTAGACCGCGTAGTGGTTCGGGCCACGAGCATCGTCACGCAGACAGTGACTTCCCCGGACGACGTTATTCAGCGGCTCCGTGACGACGATAGTCTCGTGCATCCGATGCGGGCCGGCATCGGACTCAGCATCCTCATTCTTGCAGTATTCGTTACGGTAGCGCTGCTGGCCCTTTCATGAAGATTCAAAAACATCTTCTGCGATAATTGCGTACTAGATCGGCCGTATCTGGTTTCAAACACCAAAGAATAGCTGTTAACAGACAGGGTAATTACAGTTTCTGATAATACAGGTGCAGACTTATATAGCTCCATAGCCACGATTCGGTAAGCACGGCATAACAGGGGAACCTGTTGATGCGTGCGGACAAGACAATGGAACTCAAACGATTCTTCAACGACGACGATGCTGTGTCGCCGGTCATCGGGGTCATCCTGATGGTCGCAATTACGGTCATCCTCGCGGCCGTTATCGCAACATTCGTCCTCGGTCTGGGCGATCAGGTCAGCAACACGGCACCGCAGGCTAGCTTCAGTACGGACTACGACTCAGATAAGGGCGAGGTTACGGTAACTCACGACGGTGGTGATTCGATCAAGGCAAGCAACCTCTACTTCAGAGGGAGCGGATTCAACTCCGGTGCTGCTGCTACTAATGAAATCGATAGCAATAACGAGCAGTGGCCGAGTGCCAACGCCAGCAGTAACAGCAAAGTCGTTGCAGGTGACAGAGTCGCTGTCATGGTCTCTGGCGATAGCTACGACTTCAGCGTTGTCTACGAGTCGGCTACCGGCGACAACTCTGCGACACTCGCCACTGCATCCGGACCGGACGCATAAGCCCGCGGTATCTCATTTTTTCCGGCACCGAAACCCGTGAGTTTATAATTGATGGACACCCTGATGTTCGCTGTATTCCCTGCGATGGGTGGTGGGGACTGGAGAGAATAATATGAGCAAGCAGGTAGAACGGTCGGACTCCGCTGGGGACGACGATCTTTCAAAAGGCGAAATATTCGACGTACTGCAGAATGAGCGGCGTCGGTACACGCTTCAGTATCTACGAGAACACGACGGGCCAGTACAGCTCGGCGACCTTGCGTCACACGTCGCGGCACAGGAGTACGACTGCCCGAACACGGCTGTCACGAGCGCCCAACGGAAGCGTGTCTACACCACGTTACAGCAGTCTCATCTTCCGCGGATGCATGAGACGGGTATCATCGACTATGACGACGAGAACGGGACGATCTCCAAGACGGCACACACGGAGGAACTCACTGTCTATCTCGAAATCGTGCCGGGAAGCGAGTTCCCCTGGCGCGAGTACTATCTCTCGCTCGGCGCGGTCAGTCTAGCAATCGTGACGATTCTCTGGGTCGGCGTCTACCCGTTCACGGTCATTCCACCGCTGGTCTGGGCCACGCTGATCGCGATTGTGCTCAGCGTCTCCGCAGGCTATCACACCTACGCTGGTCGTGAGATGACTCTGACTGAGTATGTGGCAGAGGAAGCCGAGTCCGACAACTAAACTTCTGTTTATTTCACGGTGTTCATTGTTTCGTTTGTCTTGGTTAGCGCTGAACTATTCATGCAGCGCTATATCAAATTTCGGCGGTACAGCCACCCTTGAAGGCTTTCAAGGCAACGTTGAACGGCTAAAACGTGCTGTGTGTATAAGTGGGTCCCTCTCATGTGGTTGAAGCAGCACACCCCGCGAGCCAGTAAGGAAATCCTTCAAACTATAGGGGTTTCCTACTCGGGTCACGCTCGCGGTGTGCGTCGAACAAACCATGGATATCAAACAACTCATCCACGACGACGACGCAGTGTCGCCGGTCATCGGGGTCATCCTGATGGTCGCAATCACGGTCATTCTGGCCGCAGTAATCGCCTCCTTTGTGCTTGGTCTCGGTGACCAGGCGCAGCAGGCCACGCCGCAGGCAAGTTTCAGTTTTGAGTATGACGCAAGTGCAGGTTCAAATTCCGATTCTGGCCTCCTAACGGTCTCGCATGATGGTGGCGATACCATTGAGGCAGGCAGCCTGTATATCCGAGGAGAGAACATGGTGACAGACTCAGACCTCTCAACTGAAGGCTTAGACTCCAGCCCGGATCAGGCAGACTACGATGCTGATGATGGAGCATGGTCCAGTACGTCGGCTTACGGTGCCAAGGATAGCGAGGTTTCAGCCGGCTCAACTCTGGATGTTGGTGTGTATAGCAACTACGATGTCAATGTCGTGTATGAACCACCTGAAGGCGATTCGTCTGCAACACTGGGTTCCGACAGCGGACCTGACGCATAACTGCGTCTCTATTCTTGTTTTATCAAGGTAACAAGCTGCAGCATTCTCTCCACGACACTTTTATTGCCAGATATCTAGTGACTGGTAACAATGGAAAAAACGCGGGCCATTACCACCAGTGTAATCGCCATTATACTCGGCGTTACACTGCTTTCCGGCCCGCTGGTCCCCGGCGTAACACTGGCAACGGAGCCGGAGCCAGTCGCACTAGAAACTGGCAACGTCACGGTTTCTGCAGTCGAAATGCCTGAGAAAGTAACGCTTGAGAAAGGGTCCTACGGGGCGGCGAGCTACTACCTCGATGCGCCACCGGTCCGCATACAGTTCGCGAATCGAACCGGACAGCCGACACTCGTCTACGAACTCACAATCGAGGAACTGGGGTACACGCGGACGACGAATCACTTCTTGGACGACTCGACCGGTGACACGTACGACCTGACGCTGGCGTCGGACACGTTCACCGACGGGGAGATCAAGCGCGAACAGTACAACGGCACGGTGACCGTGAGCAAGCGCGACGGGGCGGGCCACGGCGTGGTGGCGACGCGCAACGTCACGATATCGGTGGTCAAATGACGGCAACAGAGTTTGTCGGACGTCTTCGACGGCGGACGCCCGCCCTCTCAAACACTCGCGAGACAGCGTACGCTGTGCTGTTTGGCGACCGGCTCGGCCTGATCGTGTTTCTCGCGACAGTCGTGCTGTTCGGGCTGGTGTGGCGGACGGCGTTCCTGATAAACGATTCCTACACGCTGGCGAATGGGCTGTACAGCCTCTCAAACGGACAGCTAGCGATGACTGAAGCTGCCTACGGCCCTGGACTCAACACGCCGGGGGCAAATAACTACGGCGGCCAGTGGCACGCGCGAAACTACGGCGTCATTGTCCTCTCGCTACCGCTCGTGTTCGTGCTTGACCTGCTCACCACCATCGTCGAGCTCCGCATTGCGTTGGTCGCGCTCTGGTCGCTCGCGCTGTTGGCGCTGGTGGTCCAGTGCAGTTACTACACCGACGACGACTGGATTCTCTACGGCGGTACTGTCGCCGTTCTGGGACTGTTCGGGCTGAACGTGATACTGGCCCAGCCACTCGACGCCGGTCGAATCCATCTGTACGCGCTGCAACTCACGCATCTCCTCATTGCGGCGTTCACGCCGGTGGTTCTCTATCGGCTCCTGAGCCGGATGCAAACACGTCGGCTGGGGCTCCTGAACACCGTGGTGCTCACGGCTGGGACACCGCTCGCGTTCTGGGCATCCGTGCCGAAGCGCCACGCCGTCACCGGGACAGTGGTCGTCTGCATCGCGTACTGCCTCTATCGGAGCCGCAAGCCAACAGATGGGGGAGTCATCACAAAGCAACAGACCTTCCGCGCGCTCGCCTACGCGCTGGTAGGACTGTATGCGTGGGTGCATGCGCCGGAAGCGCTCCTGCTCTGTGTCGCCCTGGCGCTGGTCGATATCCCGACAGCACCGGACAACAGTCCGCGAACGCTCGCTCGTATCGGCGTCGTTTTCGGCCTCTCCTTGCTGCCGTTCGTTATCACTAACATCGTTATCTCGGGCTCTCCGGTTAAGCCCCCGCGATTGATTGCCCGCGGTGGCTCTCTGGGCGGCGGTACTGCGAGCAGTGCAAGCGGTGGCGGCGGTAGCGGCGGCAGTGGTGCCTCTGGTGGATTGCTTACACCGCTGGCACCGCTGCTTGGGCCCATAGAGAGCGGAATGCGTCCACTGCTGTTGCTGGGCGGCGAACTCGCGTCAGGATTCAAAGCGCTCCAGCAGCAACCAGATGACGTGTATCACGCCTTCGTCCGGTCAGGAAGTGCAGGCGGTGCGCTTGATAAGACCGGCGAGGAATCCGTCAACCTCTCAGTGCTCGAATCCGCGCCGGTTCTCGTCGCCATCGCCGGTACACTCCCGGTCGTCCGACGATTGCGTTTGCCATCGTCGATAGCTGACCGAACACTCAGTGCCGACCGCGTCGTGGACGCGTTTGCCATAGCGGCATTCGTCGGCGTTATCCTGCTGTACAACAACCGCTTGCCACTGCACGCGCAGGTGACTGCCCGGTATCTGTTCCCCCTCTACCCACTCGGCGTGTATCTGCTTGTGCGGCTTCCAGCGGTACGCCAGACTCTCGCAGACCACTGGCACATGTTCCTCTGGGCAGTTGCAGGAACAGTGTTGATCGGCGGGCAGCTGACCGTAGTGTTCGTTGCGCTGACGGTGAACGGTATCGGCGAAGCGTTCCAGTTGCACGCGCTGCTCGCGCTTGGCGTTGCTGTCCCACTCAGTATCTGGGCGCTGTGCGGTCGCTCCAAAGGTCGAGCCGGGCAGGTCGGTGCAGCGCTTCTCGGTGCTGCAACGGGTGTAGCGGCTGTGTTTCTACTCCTAACCACCGTCGAGTACTACGCACTGGGTGATGCACACCTCCTGCCGATGATGCGAGCACTCGGTGAGCTGCTGACGCTCTACTGAGTCGGTGACGGAGAATTTTAGTACGGGCTTGTAGTACCGCCAGCATGGACCGACTCAAGAAGTCCCTACTCGAAGCGCCAATCATCGAGAAGGAAGGCTATCACTACTTCGTCCACCCCATCAGCGACGGGGTCCCGATGCTTCGACCGGAACTTCTGCGTGAAATCGTCATCAAGATCATCCGGAAGGCAGAACTCGACGACGTCGACAAGATCGTCACACCGGCGGCGATGGGTATCCATATTTCGACAGCCGTCTCGCTGATGACCGATATCCCACTCGTCGTCGTCCGAAAGCGCCAGTACGGGCTTGATGGGGAAGTATCACTGTCACAGGTAACTGGCTACTCCGAGAGCGAGATGTACGTCAACGACGTGTACGAGGGCGACCAGGTGCTCGTGCTCGACGACGTGCTCTCGACCGGCGGGACGCTAGCCGGGCTCACGGGCGCGCTCGAAGACATTGGCGCTGACATCCGCGACATCGTCTGTGTCATCAAGAAGGCCGACGGGACGAACAAGCTTGACGAGGCGGGCTACGACGCCAAGACGCTGATCAACGTCCAGGTCATCGACGGCGAGGTCACTATCGTCGACGAGCACGGCGACGACTAGAACGGCTGTTGATACGGTTCCTGTAGGTCGCACCAGTACACACAGCCGTGGGAGCGTCCCTCCAGAGCGGTGAGACACGGCGGCGGGATACTCAGAGCAGCCGACAGCGTCGTAGCGTATGACAGAAGACTTGAATCCGTTCAGGCCACACGCTCCAGCAGCTCGCGAGGCGCATCAGGCATACTGGACCACTCCAGTCGCTCACGGATTTATGAGCGACAGAATATAGCGGGAGGTAGATTTGAACAACGCGAGCCCCTCGCTACCGCTCGGCGTTCTCTCGTTCAAATCTACTGGCCAATAATTGCCGAACTCAGCGACGCTCGGCGATGAAACGCCTCGCTGGAGGAGTGAGTTCGGCAAAATGATAGCGGGAGGTAGATTTGAACTACCGATCTGCGGGTTATGAGCCCGCCGGAATCTCCTGGCTATCCCATCCCGCTACCTTCTCGTAGTTCGGTCCCCTCATTAAGGGTTGTGATTCGAGTGCCGTCCGTGAGTTAGTAACGCGCTACGGTCACCCGTCCGCGTGGACCTGCCAGGTGAAGAGACTCTCGGCGACATAGTTGACCAGCATCGCGACCCCAATCGCGAGCGGGCTCGCGGCGATGAACCACAGGTCAGTTCCAGCGACAACGAGTTCGATCATCAGCCACTGCGTGAGTAGCCAGTAAACTGCGAGCTGGACCGCGACGCCGCCGGACCGGACCAAGTGGGACTTGCCGAGGCGCTTTGCGAACGACCGGCGACCGGTCTCACCCTGACCCGCGAACGTCCAGTGTTCGTTGACCAGAAACATCACGAGAATCGCCGTCTCGACGCCCGCGGCTTTGGCCCACATGTCGCTGACGCCGAAGGCCAGGCCGAGCACGGCGAGGACGGTGTTGTCGCTTATCCCGCCGACGACGCCGACGGAGACGAACTGGCCGAACCGGACGCCCGAGACCAGCGACTCGAACCGGTCCGGGACGAGGCGTCGGACCCGCCGTTCGAGGTCCGTCATCGGTCCTTCTCGACGAGGGCGGTCGGCTCGTCGAGGTGCTCGGCTAGGGCGGTGTGGAACCCGTCGTCGCGCAGTTGCTTCGAGCGGTGGCGAGCCGTCAACAGCGCTTCGAGCAGGTCTATCGACGTTCGTATCGGCGACACCGTCGAGCCGGGCTTGTCCTCCCACTCGATGGGGACCTCCTCGATACACAGGTCCAGCGCCGCGGCGATGGCTACCAGTTCGACGTCCCACGCGAAGCCGGGTTCGTACAGATGGTCGCGGACGCGCTCCCAGGCGGCCGCATCGATGGCTTTTGCACCGCACTGGTAATCATACAGCCGTACGTCGAGCAACTGGCCGGCCAGCCACGCGAAGCCGTCGCCGAGGAATCGGCGAGCGAACGTCTGGTGGCTGGCGACGATGGCATCCGGGTGGCGACGGGAGCCAACGGCGAGGTCCGTCCGCCCCTCGGTGACCGGGGCCAGTATCCGTTCGAGCGAGGCGACCGGTGTCGATCCATCGGCGTCGACAAAGGCCAGCACGTCGGTCTCCATCCGCTCGAACCCGGCAGTGATAGCTGCACCTTTCCCGCGGCGATAGGGCACGGTGTGGACTTCGGCTGGGAGCGAGCGGAGCCGTGCGGGAACACCGTCCCGGGGTGCATCAAGTTCAACGACTATAGTCTGCGGTTCAAGAGCATCGTCGATAGCGGCGATATAGGTCCCGAACTGCTCTGTGTCGGGACGGTAGGCGGGGAGAACTACCCCGACGGAACGCGACATTGCCGAATAGTGGGACAGGCGGAACTAAAAACAGTTCGAAGCTGCCGGTTCCTAACCAGTCGATAATCGCGGGAGCAACAAAAAAGCGTATAGGCCAGCGAACCGGTCCCTTCACTGATGCAATACGGGCTCCTCGCCACCTGGCTCGCCCTCTACCTCCTGTTACTGTACGCTGGCGGAACCGTCGCTGGACTGCTGTTTCCCCGCTTTGCCGACCGCGGACTCGCCTTCGGCGTCCCGGTCGCCGTCTCGATACTATGGCTGGTCACCTACTTCGTCGGTCGCCTCTCGCTGACGCTTGGCGTCTGGCTCGGCGTCGCCGTGCTCGCGACGAGTACGGTAGCTGTCCGGCGGGTCGACGGCGCACTCGACCTCCGAACGTACGCCGAAACGGCGGGCGTGTTCACCGTCGGGTTCCTGTTTCTTGTTGGCATCCGAGCGTTCGACCCTGCAATCGTCCCCATCGGCGGCGAGAAGTTCCTCGATTTTGGACTATTACAGTCGCTCGTGCGGGCTGACAGCCTCCCGCTGGAGGACATGTGGTTCGCCGGCGAACCGGTCGCGTACTACTACGGCGGGCATCTCATCACAGCGATTCTCACCAGGATAACGGGGACCGAAGGGCAGTTCGCGTACAATCTCGCGCTAGCGGGGTTTTACGCCACGCTGGTCACAGCGGCGTACGGACTGGCGGGCGCTGTCGCGAGCGAACGCGGCCTCCCGCGGCGGCTAGCGGCCGGCCTCACGGCGTTCTGTGTCGGGTTTGCCAGCAACCTATCGACACCGGTCAAGTTCGTCATCTGGCTCTTGCCCGGAGGGCTGGGCCAGAGCGTCGCCGAACGGGCCGGCTACGAATTGAAAGGGCTCGCGGCGGGGCCAGACTCGTTCAGTTACTGGGACGCGAGCCGCGTCATCGAAGACACGGCATCTGATTTCGGCACATACGAGCCCAGTGTGGCGCTAGTCATCGATGAGTTCCCGCTGTTTTCCTGGCTCAACGGCGATATGCACGCCCACATGATGAGCACGGGATTCCTGTTACTTGCTGCTGCGCTCTGTTTCAGCTACTACCAGACGCCGGCCGCCGAACGCCGGCGGCGGCTCGGACTACTTTTCGCTGCGCTCCCGGCCGTCGCGGGCATCATGGCCGTGACGAACACGTGGTCGTTCCCATCGGCGGGCGGGCTGGCGCTGCTGACAGTAACCGTCGCGCCGGCCGACCCAACGACGCTCCTACCAGAGGCCATCGGACAGCGACTCCGGCTGAACGGGTCGGGGCAAGAGGGTGTCCGGATCGGAATGGGACTGGGCGTCGCTGCTGTCGTTCTGGTGCTGGGACTGCTCTGGTCGCTGCCGTTCTGGCTCGGCCCGGCGAGCGGACGCGAGATCGCCGTCCTGCCAGACCGGACCTCGCTGCTGGAGTTGCTGGCCGTCCACGGCCTGTTCGTCGCCCCGTTCTGGCTGTACCTGTACGCCCAGACCGGGCGAGCCGTCAAGCGAAGTACGGCCCGAATTGTCGGTCTCGTGGCCGTTGGCACGGCGGCGCTGGCGGCGACGCTTGACATCGCGGCGGTCGGCCTGCTTGGTCCGCTACTGCTGGGCGCGTGGCTGTTCGCGCGCTCACCGACGCTTGCCAGAACAGTCGATGCGGTCCCGGCGCTCGCTGACGGTGGCGACCGACCTGTCGGCTTCGAGTCCGTGCTGATTCTCGCCGGTGCGGGTCTGGTCCTGCTCGTCGAGTTTGTCTTCGTCAGGGAGAACATCGGCCGGATGAACACCGTCTTCAAGACGTATATGCAGGTGTGGGTGCTCTGGGGGGTCGCCGCCGGCCCCGTGCTGGCGTGGCTGCTTACCCGCTGGCGGCCGGCCGGCAAGCAGGCACGAGAATGGACCAACATCGGCGTCCGAGCGTTCGTCGCCCTGCTTGTCTGTTCGGCATCCCTGTACGGCGTGTTCGCGCTCTCGAACCACGTCGAGTACGCCGGCGACCCGACGCTGGATGGGCTGGCGTACCTCGACGACGACCACCCCGCGGAAGCCGAGGCAATCCGGTGGCTCGACGAGACGACGACCGGACGGCCGACCATCGTCACGGCCGCCCCCGCTGACTACGAGTGGGACGCCGCCGAGGGCGAGGGCGCGAGCGCGCCGTCGAGCCTGACCGGGCTGCCGACCGTCGCGGGCTGGACCCACGAAGCCCAGTACCGCAACGACACGGTGTACGACCGCCGCGTCGACGACGTGGCGACGATTTACACGGGCGAGCCGGCCGAGCAGCGTCGCCTCCTCGAAGCCTACGACGTGCGCTATGTCTACGTCGGCCCCGCAGAGCGGGCCCGCTACGGCGACGTAACTGTCGACCAGCTACAGGGCGTGACCGTGGCGGAACAGGCCGACGGCGTCACTATCTATCAGGTGCGACCGGAGTACTTCTGAAAACGGAGAGCGGATTGCTGCGGGCGAACGGCAGTTACTCAGCGCGCAGTGTCGGGCCGATCAGGACTCGGCGTTCGGCGGTGCGCGCTCGCGGAGGACGGTGACGGCTTCTGCCTCAATGTCGTCTGTATCTAGGTGCATCGGGATGTACTCCTGGGTTTTGAACGTCTCTTCCTCGTCCTCCGAGCCGATAGTACACCAGAGCTGTGGCCGGTCCGGGCCGTGCCAGTCGCCCTGCCGTGAGACCGAGAACACCTCGTACTCCTCGTCGTCGTACTCGATGCGGCCGCCCTTGCGCAGCCCCGGGTCGCCGTGGATAATGAGCTTCTTCATGCGCGTTCCTTTGCCAACAGCGTACTTAGTGACTTCGAAGCCGATTGCGACACAGCGCACCAACCGACAGAGAGCGACCGTGAACCGGCCTGTAACTAGAATGTCCTTATATTCTTGCCGATTGTGGTTAGATGCTTAACACCATGATAGCGGAGATTTATATATCCGAGTAGATGACAGTCGTGTATGTTGAAACAACACCAGCGGTCGTGCGAGCGGGCCTCAGTCGTCGTCAGCCCGATGGACGACGACGGACGGATGGAACTCCGAGATGTCGAAGCCGACGAGACCTACGAGGTCGTGGACTACATCGACGACGAACTGGCAAAGAAACTGAGGTCACTCTCCGCTGGCGAAGCGGTGAATCTCGAACTCATGGGTGGAACGGACGCCGCTGACGTGTTCGGCGCGGTCCGCATCAAAGCGACCGGTCCCGCCGCGCGGTTCCAGTAGGCTGTCATGGGGTGGGTCGGGCGGACAGACGCGGGAAGTGGGGCAAACCGCAGGTGCGAACCAAACGGGTTTTAAGCGGTCACGTCAAATCGCTCGGTAAGGCCGATATCTATGCAGATGCCACGACGATTCAATACGTACTGTCCGCACTGTAACGAGCACCAGGAACACGAGGTCGAGAAAGTCCGGAGCGGCCGCCAGACCGGCATGAAGTGGATCGACCGCCAGCGCGAACGCAACTCCGGCATCGGGAACGACGGGAAGTTCTCGAAGGTCCCGGGTGGCGACAAGCCCACCAAGAAGACGGACCTCAAGTACCGCTGTGGCGAGTGTGGGAAGGCCCACCTCCGCGAGGGATGGCGCGCCGGCCGACTGGAGTTCCAGGAGTAACGATGGCAGGAAGCTTCATTACCGTCGAATGCCCCGACTGCGAGAACGAACAGACTCTCTTCGAGAAGGCCGCGAGCGAAGTTTCGTGTGCCGTCTGTGGCCACACAATCGCCCGCCCGACGGGCGGCAAGGCCGACATCGAAGGCGAAGTGACCGCCGTCGTCGAGGCCCGATAGGATGAAATACAGCGGCTGGCCCGAACCGGGCGAACTCGTCGTCGGCAAGATCGACGAGATCGAGGACTTCGGCGTGTTCGTCGACCTCGACGAGTACGAGGGCAAGCGCGGCCTCTGTCACATCTCCGAGGTCGCCAGCGGATGGATCAAGAACGTCCGCGACCACGTCAACGAAGGGCAGACAGTCGTTGCCAAGGTGCTTGACGTCGACGAGAGCGCCCAGCAGATCGACCTCTCGATCAAGGACGTCAACGACCACCAGCGAAAGGAGAAGATTCAGGAGTGGAAAAACGAGCAGAAGGCCGACAACTGGATGGAACTGGCCTTCGGCGAGGACTTAGACGACGAGACCTACGCCGCCATCGCAAACGAACTGCTGGCTGAGTTCGGCTCGATGTACGACGGGTTCGAATCAGCGGCAATCCACGGCAACGACGCCCTCGAAGAGGTCGACCTCTCCGAGGAGGAAATCGACGCCATCGTGCAGACGGCTCGGAACAACGTCTCTGTGCCGTACGTTCAGGTCACCGGCTATGTCGACCTGTCCTGTCCCGAAAGCGACGGCGTCGACATCATCAAGGAAGCACTGCAGGCCGCCGAGGGCAACGGCGAGGTCCCCGACGAAATCGAACTCGAAGTGACCTACGTCGGCTCACCTGAGTACCGCATCCAGGTGCAAGCGCCCGACTACAAGACCGCCGAGGACGCGCTCGAAGAGAGCGCGGACCGCGCCGCGGCGGTCGTCCAGCAACACGGTGGAACGGGACAATTCCACCGTGAGCGCAGCGAAGACGACGAGTAAGCCGGTTGTCGTTCAGTGAATCACTACCGATGAAATCGGATATCCGCGTCTGCACTGCCTGGAAGTCCGAGCACGCCCGGCCGGTGTACACGCTGGACAACACCTGTCCGGACTGCGGGGCCGAAGCAGTCAACAGCGTACCCGCGCCGTTCTCGCCTGAAGACAGCTACGGCGAGTATCGACGTTCTCTTAAGCGCCGCAGCCGCGAATAAGCCGTATGGACGAATTCGACATCGAGACTGTAGCGGACCCCGACCTCGACGACCCGGTACTGGTCGAGGGGCTGCCCGGCGTCGGCCACGTCGGCAAACTCGCCGCCGAACACCTACTGGAGGAACTCGAAAGCGAACTCGTTCGGCGTGTCTACTCAACACATTTCCCGCCACAGGTCAGCATTGACGACGGACAGGCGGAACTTGCCTGCGCAGAGTTCCACGCCGTGACCCCGGAGGAAGGCCAAGACCTGCTCGTGCTTTCCGGGAATCATCAGGCCCAGGACAACCAGGGCCACTATGGCCTGACCGACACGTTCCTCGACATCGCCGACGAGTTCGGCGTTCAGCGGGTGTTCGCTCTCGGCGGCGTCCCGACCGGCGAGCTCATCGAGGAGTACGACGTGCTCGGCGCGACGACAACCGAGGATTTCAAGGAAACGCTGGAAGACGCTGGCGTGGCCTTCCGCGAGGACGAACCTGCGGGCGGCATCGTCGGCGTCTCCGGCCTGCTGCTGGGCCTGAGCAAGCGCCGCGACGTGCCGGCCAGTTGCCTCATGGGCGAGACCTCGGGCTATCTGGTCGATCCCAAGAGCGCGCAGGCCGTTCTCGAAATCCTCCAAGACGTCATCGGGTTCGAGGTCGACTACAGTTCGCTGGAGGACCGCGCCGACGAGATGGAGGAGGTCGTCCGGAAGATTCAGGAGATGGAACAGCAGAACTCCCCGTCGCCCACCGACGAGGACCTCAGATACATCGGTTAAGACGGATTTCTGTCCCCGTGTCTCGGCTGTCACCGACGGCGGAGCCGGTACCCTCCGAAACTGATTGGTGGGAGCCCGCCTGAAGCAGTCACCTGTTGCCGGAGAGCGGGAATTTCTTTACCACTGGACCCTAATTCGTGGCCGTGCAGACACAACCGGGTATGCCGCCGGAGTGGCTGGTCCTCGGGCTCGCCCTCGGCATCGCCGGAACCCTCGTTGTCGCCGGACTATTCGTCCTCGCGAATCGCGTGTTTCCGGCCGAGCGGCCGAACCGGCAGGCGACAGACGGCGGGGAGATGCGACGCCGGGCAGAGCTGCGCGAGTACCTCACCGCTATCGACGAGCAGTTCGCCGAGAACCACTTCGTCGAGGGGCAACACGTCGCCTTCTATCTCCCCAAGCGGGACGTGGCAATCACGTTCGACGCCCGAGCGTACTACCGCATCGAGCGGTCCCCGACTATTCCCGTACTGGTCGAACACGAGATGCCGGGCGTCTATCTCGGCGCACGCCTGCCCTTCGAAACGCCCGAAGTTGACCTCGGCCCGGATCCCGAAGAGGAACCACACCCGACAGTCCAGGCGTTCAGCGAACTGGGACTGACACAGAGCGCGTCGCTGGACGACGTGAAATCGGCCTACCGCGAGCGCGTCAAGGAGGTCCATCCGGACCACGGCGGCAACGAGGACGAGTTCAAGCGCGTCCGGGAGGCATACACCACTGCGAAACAGCACGCGTCCGGGGCATCGCGACAGCGAGCGTCGTAAGCGGAGACTGAAGGCCCCTCACTGCATCGGGACACAGCAGACCGGGACAGACGCATTACGGACAACGGTCTCGGTGACGCTTCCGGTCAGGTATCGCGTGAGGCCGGAGCGGCCGTGTGTTCCCATCGCGATGAGGTCGATATCGTGTTCCTCGCTGTAGGAGAGAATCGCGCGTGCAGCCGGGCCGCTTGCGATGTTACCTGCGACACTGACATCTGCGTCGCTGGCACGCTCATGGACCGTCGCAAGTGCCTCCTGGCCAGTTTGCTCAAGCGCCTCGTGAATCTCTGCTGATCTTTCAGCGCCGCCGAACCGGCTCGTGTCGACAGAGTAGAGCGTGTGTACGGTTGCGTCATACAGCTCCGCTAGCGTGACCCCCCATTCGATTGCGAGTGTTGCCCCCTCGCTGCCGTCAGTCGGGACGAGAATGTTTTCGTACCGTTGCTCGCCGATTTCGACGATATCCCCATCCGGAGTGACCGTGACGATTGGGACAGCGGCAGTCCGCAGCGTCTTTTCTGCAACACTCCCGAGTGCAACCCGTTCGAACCCTGTCCGTCCCTGCGTCCCCATAACAATGAGATCGATGTCGTGAGCATCGACGTAGTCGTTGACCGCCTGAAACGGAATCCCCGACTCGACGGCGGTAGTGATTTGCCCGGAGAGATGCGCCCTGGCGAGTCTCGCGATGGAGTCTACCGCCCGTTCAGCCGCCTCCGTGAGGAGACGCTCCCGGTCGGTCTGCCCGTCAGAATTCAGCTCCGGTTCGATGTCACGGGCGTCAACTGCTGACAGTACGTGGAGGTCGGCACCGATTGTAGCTGCGAGATCGATAGCTCGCCGAGCCCCTATTCGTGCCCCGTCACTGCCGTCGGTCGGCACGAGAATCGAGTTGATCGTGTGGCTCATAGCCACGGTTTGACAGGCTATTGATTTAACACTACGTTCGATTCCCGCCACGTTGCAGAGTGAGTTTACGACCGCCCTGTGCTCGTAGGTGTACTGCATCTTGCACGCCTCGGTCAACGGACGGCGAACCGACCAGCTGCCGCCGGCAAGACCGAGAGGCGTTCACAGCCGACGGGACTGCGTCGTGTCTCCGAACAAGGCGCACCACCATTTTATCCACAGGCTGACCGTAGTCACGATATGATCGCACGGATTCTCGTTCCGATGGACGATTCGGAAATGGCCCGGCGAGCGCTTGGGTACGCCCTTGAGAACCATCCTGACGCGGAGATTACTGTCTTACACGTCGTGGGCGGACCGTCGCCGTTGGGGGGAGCGGCCACCTCACTTGCTCTTGAGGATGATGTCGAAGCGGCTGCCGAGAGGCGTGCGGAAGGAGTATTCGACGAGGCTCGTGAGCGCGCCGCCGAGTACGATGTCGAAATAACCACTGAAGTGCAACTGGGCCACCCGGTCCGGGCGATTCTGAATAGAGCTGACGACTTCGATGCGGTCGTACTCGGAACGCACGGCGGCTCCTTAGCCGATCGGCTGGTCGTCGGGAACGTCGCTCAGAAAGTGTTCCGTAACTCGCCTGTTCCAGTCATTATCGCCCGATAAGTGGTGGCAGCTGCGACCGATGGACAGACTGCCCTAAGCACCGACAGCGACGGGACACCGGCCGTCTGTGCCAGAGTTAGTTTCGAAAGTCTTGCGGGTCGCAAGAGTGACTACGGCGTCACGACGAGCTTGCCAACGCTATCGCGATTCTGCATTGCCACAAACGCCGTACCGGTCTCTTCAAGCGAGTACGTCTCCTCGATTTCGGGGGAGAGCGAGCCGTCAGCAACGAGGCCGACGAGTCGCTCTAGGTCGCCCTGCGTCCCCATCGTACTCCCGATGACACGTTTATGCCCGAGGAACAGGTCCGGGATGTCGATTTCGGACGTGCCGCCGGCCGTCCGCCCACAGACCGCCATCCGGCCGCCGCGTCGCAGCACGTCAAGGCCGACCTGCGTGTACTCACCACCGAGGTGATTGAGCACGCCGTCGACTGTGCCGACATCGTCGACTGCCGCCCGAATCTCGTCCGGGTCGGTGCTCTTGATTGCGTGGTCCAGACCGAGCGATTCGACGCGGTCCAGTTTGTCCTGAGAGGAGGAGGTGCCGACAGTGTCAGCGCCGAGCGCGTCGGCGAGTTGCACGCCCGCGACACCGACGCCGCCGGTGACGCCCGGGACGAACACCAGGTCGCCCGGACCGGCCTCGACCCGCCGGAGCATGTGGAAGGCCGTCATGTAGGCCGTCGGCAGCGCGGCCGCCTCGACCGTGTCCACGCCGTCGGGGAGCGCGACGAGGCGGTCGGCCTGCACGCGGGCCGCCTCGGCGAGGCCGCCGTGGTACAGCGAGAAGTTCGCACAGAGGTTCTCCGGCCCCTCCCGACAGTAGTGGCAGGTCCCGCAGGTCTCGTTCGGGCAGAGTACCACCCGGTCTCCGGGTTCGACGGCGGTGACGCCCTCGCCCACGGCGTCGACGGTCCCAGCGACATCGAGACCGGTGACAAAGGGCAGGTCGTCCGCGTCGACCATCGCGGAATCGCCTTCGAGAATCCAGAGGTCGTGGCGGTTAATTGCGCACGCCTCGACGGAGACCACCGCCTCGCCGCGTCCGGGTTCGGGGGTCGGTCGGTTGACAATCGAGACGCCGTCCGGGCCAGTGAGTTCGCTGAACGCTGCGGCGCGCATCAGGCCAGTGTTGTGCCACGACGGGCTAAACGACACCGAAGTGTGCGGTGCTGTGTCACGGCGTCCCCCACTCCGGCCGACGGCGGCCTCAGATGCCCTGGCTCATGAGGTGACTGCGCAGCAGGTCCGCCTCCTTGCTGCCGGCGACGGGGTTCACGAGGACGACCACGTCGTCGCTGTCGAAGGCACCGTCGTCAGCCAGCGCCCGCGCGCCGGCGACGGCCGTCCCGCCGGTCGCGCCCGTCTCCGGCCCCATCTCGCAGCCGTCGACGGCACCGGCCAGGATGTCCGTGTCCGGGACGGCGACGCCGCCCCCGCCCGAGCGCTCCAGCGAGTCGAGCGCCGCAGCGCCGGCGGCGGGGTCGGGGACTTCGAGCGGGCCGACGATGGTGTCGGGGTGTTCGACCGTCGCCGGCTCGTCGTCGCCCTCGCGTGCGGCGTCGGCGATGGCGGCCGCCGAGTCGGGCTGTGCGGCGTAGATTCGCGGGACCGCGTTCGCGAGGCCGCTGTCGACCGCCGCCTGGAATCCGCGTTCGAGGCCGACAACTGTCTCACCGTGGCCGGTTGGGTGGACCACCGCGTCGGGGGCCGCCCAGCCGAGGTCGTCGGCGGTCTCGAAGGCGACGGACTTGGCCCCCTCGACGCGGAAGGGGTGTCCGGGCGCGACCGGAACCCAGCCCTCAGCGGCCTCGGCCAGTTCCTCCTCAAAGGCTGAGACGGCGTCGTCGTACCGGCCCTCGACGACGCGCATGTCGCCGCCATGGACGTTCACCATCGCCTTGTTCAGGAACGGACACCGCGAGGGGACGAAGCCCTTCGAGTCGACGCCGGCGCGGGCCGCGTAGGCGGCGCTGGCCTGTGCGCCGTTGCCCGTCGAGGGCGTCACGACGCGCTCGGCCCCGCGCTGGGTGGCGGCGGTGACCGAGAGCGAGAGCTTCCGGTCGCCCAGCGAGGCCGTCGGATTGCGCCCCTCGTCTTTGACGTACACCGAGTCGACGCCGAGTTCCGCGGCCAGGTCCGGGACCGGGACCAGCGGCGTCGCCCCCTCGCCCAGCGTCACCGTCGCGTCCCGCGGGAACGGCCGCAGCGGCTCGTACCGGCCCGGCCCCGTCGCGTCGGGCAGCGCCGCGGGCGTCAGCTCCGGAACGTCGTAGTCGCCGACGAGGACCCCGCCGCAGTCGGGACAGCGGTCGGCCGTGCTGTCGGTTTCTGCGCCACACGCCGTGCAGATGAGGCCGCGAAACGCCGCAGTCGTCTCCATGTCTCCCCCTGTGGACGGGACGACCAAGTGTGGTCCGGTCCCGCTTCAGCACGCTCTTGTCCGGGGCGGTCGAACCTGAGGGTATGACAGATGTCGTCGTCGCCGGAGGCGGACTCGCCGGGCTGGTCGCCGCCCGGCACTTGGCGGAGTCGGGCCGAGACGTGACCGTCTTCGAACAGGCCTCAGAGGTCGGGGGTCGCGTCCGGACGGTCCACGAGGACGGTTACACGTTCGACCGCGGGTTCCAGGTGATGTTCACTGCGTACCCCGCGGCCAAGCGTGAACTCGACATCGAGGCGCTCTCGCCCCGGACATTCACGCCGGGGGCCACTATCGCTAGTCCGAACCACCGTTCGGTGCTGTCGGACCCGCTTCGCAACCCCACGGCCGCGCCACAGACGCTGCTCAACACCGACGTGCGCACGGCCGACAAGCTCAGGCTGTTCCGGCTCCAGCGCGAGCTGGCCGGCGTCGAGCCGGTCGAACTGCTCTCCCGCGGCGGGCGGACCATCCGGGAGTACCTCGCCGACTACGGGTTCTCGCGGCGGTTCGTCGAGCGGTTCGCCGCACCCTTTTACGGCGGCATCACGCTCGACCGCTCGCTGGGGACCGACAGCAGCATCTTCGAGTACACC
Organism: Haloarcula sp. Atlit-47R; assembly: GCF_003665985.1. NCBI lineage: Archaea > Methanobacteriati > Methanobacteriota > Halobacteria > Halobacteriales > Haloarculaceae > Haloarcula > Haloarcula sp. Atlit-47R. The sequence goes on from NZ_QPLQ01000002.1 coordinate 445,744, forward strand.
TACAAAATGCTGAGCGAGGGCGAGATATTCGTCCCGGCCGACGGGATGCAGGCGATGCCGCGACAGCTCGCCGACCGCGCTCGCTCGGCCGGCGCGACCATCGAGACCGACGCGGCCGTAACTGACATAGATACCCACGACGGCGAGGTCACTGTCGAGGTGGGCACGGAGACGGTGACGGCCGAGAGTTGCGTCGTCGCGACGGACCCGGAGACAGCGGCAGAGCTGACGGATATTGATGCGATTCCGACTGCGCCGGTCGGCTGTGTCACGCAGTACTTCGCGCTCCCGACGAACCGCGCGCCGACGACCGGCCAGCGCATCATCCTCAACGCGGCCGACGACCGGCCCAACACCGTCGCGCCGCTGTCGGCGGTCGCCAGCGAGTACGCGCCCGCCGGCATGGAGCTGTACAGCGCCACGTTCCTCGGGACGCCCGACGCGAGCGACGCGGACCTGGCCGCCGAGGTCCGGGACGCGCTCCGGTCGTGGTACCCGAACGCGAGCTTCGAGGCGCTCGAACACCTCCGGACCGACCGGGTCCCGTTCTCACAGTTCGCTCAGCCGCCGGAGTACCGAGAGTCGCTCCCGGACCCGACAGCGCCGGACGGAAACGCGGTGCTGGCCGGCGATTACACCCGCTGGTCGTCGATACAGGGTGCGCTGGAAAGCGGCAAGGTCGCCGCTGATCTGTTACGATAGTAGAACTGCTGAGACAGCTCCGAAGAGACGGCGGTCTATGCGGCTGGACCGCCGCTATTCGTGTTTCCCTCGTGGTCTGGCCCCTCCCCTTCGAGGACTTCAGAGACGTACTTTATTGTCGCGAAGTACAGCAGCAGTAGCGAGAGCAGCGTAATCGCGATGAGACCCAGCGCGATTTCTGTCTGAACCATATTCCAGCGTCCACCGTCGCGGCTCAAATACTTACCGTTATAGCATGCGACGGAACTCCCCCAGCGGCGGGAACGACAGCGTCTCGCGCCCGCTCTCGTCCCAGACCACTGGCTCAAGTCGGTCGGCGTCGGTGACCAGCGGGGACTGGAAGTCGCTGGCTCGCATCTCGTTGACCTCGACACCGGCGTTCAGCCTGTTGAACGACGGGAGCATCACCACGTCACTGCCACGGTACTGGCCGGACCCGACAAGGTAGCAGGGCCGGCGCTGGCCCTCGATGGCAATGGTGGGGTGGTCGTGCCCGACGACGTAGCGGTCGGCGTCGGCCTCGGGGGCCTCGTGGCCGTGGCAGACGACGGTGTCGCCGACCCGGTAGGCCGTCTCGGTCGGCCCGTCCCACACGCTGTCGAGCATCGTGTCGTGGTTGCCCGGCGTCACGAGCAGCCGTGCACCGGCCGTCCGGCAGGCCTCCCTGAGGCCGGCGACGGTGCTCTCGACCGACCGGGGGACGGTCCGAAACGAGTGCAGCAGGTCGCCCGCGACGACGACCTCGTCGGGGTCGTGGCGCTCGACGAGCGACTGGAACCGCTGGACCATGTCCGAACCGGAGCCGACCGGGAGTTCGAGGGTCCCGCCGGTGCCCCGGCCGACGTGGAGGTCTGCGACGACGAGCGTGCCGTCGAGCAGGAGCGACCGGTCGTCGTAGCTGGCTGTCATCGCCGTGAGGTCGGCGCTGGTGACGCTTATATTGTCGGTCACGCGGATGGTCGGTGCAGAGCCGCCCGTGTATCCGGGCCTGACAGTGTCGGTGGTATTTTTACCTGCGACTCCCGTGACTCCTGTATGGTCGACGTCCTGGAGAACAAGCGGGCCGCGACGCGGTTTCGGGTCCTCGTGGAGATCGCCGAGCGCCAGCCCGCAGTGAGTCAGGGCGAAATAGCCGATGCCGTCGGCGTGACGAGCCAGGCCGTCAGCGAGTACATCCGCGAACTCGTCGACGACGGACTCGTTGAGAAGGAAGGCCGGTCCCGCTACCGGGTCACCAAGGAGGGCGTCGACTGGGTGTTCCAGTCTGCGACCGACGTTCGGCGGTTCGCCGACCACGTCACCGACGACGTACTCGGGAGCGTGCAAGAGGACGCCGCCATCGCCACGGCGGATCTGGAAGAAGGAGAGACGGTGACACTCTCACTGTCGGACGGGCTGTTGCACCCCATCCCGGCGGCGGCGACGCGACGGGCGTGACGACGACGAGCGCCGCGGCGGGCGATGTCGTCGGCGTCACCGGCTTCGAAGGCGTCATCGACCTCGACCCCGGCCACGTCAGCGTCATCCAGGTCCCGCCAGTCCGGTCGGGGCCAGTCGAGAACATTGACGAGATCGCCACAGCCTGTGCAGATGTCCCCATCGTCACCGCAGCGGGCGTCGAGTCCGTCGTCGCGCTCCGCGATGCCGACATCGAACCGACGACACATTTCGCGGCTGGCGAGGTAGCTGCCGCCGCCGCATCACGGGGACTCAATGCCGTCGTCGTCGCGACACAGGACACTGTCGGCCGTGTGACCGACGCGCTTCGCGACGCGAGCGTCGACTACGACGTGACGCAGTGACCCGCGAGTAGCGGGACTTTTCCGCTCGGCTGCCGTCAGGACACCCATGAGCGACCACGATATCCATGATGCTGTCGAGGCGTTCCTGAACGAAGCCGACGACGCCTACGGCGAGTACGAGCAAGGGTACACCGACGCTGATGCGACGCTCCGCCGGCTGGAAACGGCTATCGAGGAACTGCGGGCGGCGGCCGAGGAGTAGGACGCCGTCCATCGTCGGGCGAACAGTATTGTAGTCTCAGATTCATGTAGTCCGTATGACGGATGTGGTTCTGGTAGACGGCGCACGCACTGCACACGGTGAACTGCTGGGTGGCCTCGCAGAACGAAGCGCGATAGAGCTGGGTACGGCAGCCGTCGAGGGACTGCTTGACCGAACCGCAATTGATAAACACAGTGTCGACTGGGTCGGTCTCGGAAACGCGGTACAGGCGGGCGTCGGCCAGGTTCCGGCCAGACAAGTCGTCGTCGAGTCGCCGCTCCCTGACGATGTCGCCGCCACGACGGTCAACGAGGCATCGGGGTCCGGGTTGCGGGCGATCACGACCGCCGCCGACCGTATCGAGGCCGGTCGGGCGTCGGTGTGTTTCGCCGGCGGTATGGAGTCGATGTCGAACGCGCCGTATCTCGTTCGGGATATGCGCGGCGGTCGCCGACACGGGAACAGCGAACTCGTCGACGCTATGATATGGGACTCGCTGTGGGACAAACACTGCGACGCCCACATGGGGACGTTGACGGAGGAACTCGCCGCCGGGCACGATATCAGCCGCGCTGCCCAGGACGAGTACGCTCGGCGGAGCAACCACCGGGCCGGCGACGCCATCGAGTCGGGGAAGTTCACCGAGGAGTTGGTCCCCGTCGAGACGGCCGACGGGCTCGTGACCGGGGACGAGGGGCCGCGGCCGGACACGACCGTCGAGCAGTTGGCGACGCTGCCGCCGGCCTTCGTCGAGGGCGGCACCATCACCGCCGGCAACGCCTCAAAGCTCTCGGACGGAGCGGGTGCAGTGGTGCTGGCCGACGCCGAGACGGTCGAGCGCGAAGGGCTTGGACCGATGGCCCACGTCGAAGATTACGCGGTTGCCTACCGTGACCCGTCGGAATTCTCTATCGCCGTCCGCGACGTCGTCGAAAAACTACTTGAGCGCAACGACCTCGCCGTCGCCGACGTGGACCACTTCGAACTCAACGAGGCGTTCGCCGCGCAGATGGTGTACGTCGCTGACGAACTCGACATCCCCGCCGAGAAACACAACCCGCTCGGCGGCGCGGTGGCGCTCGGCCACCCTATCGGGGCCAGCGGCGGCATCCTCACGACCACGATGCTGTACGCGATGGAACGAGAAGACCATCACCGCGGCATCGTGGGGATGAGCGTCGGCGGTGGCGGCGCAATCGCGATGTCTGTGGTTCGGTAAGGACTCGCCAGCGACGAGGCGAGTGAGCGTCGGCGGTGGCGGCGCGAAACGCCACGAACTGAAAGCGGAAGGGCAAGCGGGCACGCCGCACGAAATCAGCCGAAAGGAGAGGATAACAGTTAGATTACGAGCTTGTTTTTCCGATTTCCTCCAGTGAGAGTGTGTAGTCTCCGCGTCCGCTGTAGACATACACGAGGATACCGATCTCGCTGACCTGTGAGAAGTCGTCGATGATTATCTGTTCGTTGCTGTCCTGCGTGTAGGACGCGCGGTCGTAGTCGTTCGGCGTAGGTATGCGACCGTCGAAGGAAACATAGAGGTCGAAGTCAGCATCAGACGGCCCATTGAGGCTGAGGATCAGTTGCAGCGGCGAGTCCGTCTTCAGGGAGTACGTGTACGTATCATAGTCAAGCATCCCGCTGAGCGAGCCGGACGAATCAGTGGTGATGCGGTCTTTTGCTTCAGAAGAGACAGAGACGTTGACTGACGTGGTTGCCTCGGCACCGTCATTATCGGTCACAGTGACGGTAACAGTGTAATCGCCAGTGTCGGTGTACGTATGGCTGACCTCTGCTGCGTCCGACCCCTCAACAGGGTCAGAGCCGTCGCCGAACTCCCAGCGGTAGTTCGTTATCGAGCCGTCGGGGTCACGGGAGCCGCTGGCATCGAAGATAATCTCTCTGTTGACAGTGACAGTTCGCGAGTCGTCGTTGAGCGTCACGATTGGCGGTTCGTTTTTCGAGCCGCCGCCGGCAGTGACGAAGTTGTATGCATCCGCGAGACCGACACCGACGAACTGGCTGTCCTCACTCAGTGGCTGGGCAGTGTCCAGAAGGTTCTGTCGGGTCTGACTGACGGGCCATTCGTGTCTGTCGAGTCCGAGCGCCGCAACGCCGGCGACGGCAGGGGACGCCATTGACGTTCCGGGGAACTGCGCGTAGTCTCCTCCCGGAACGGATGAGAGGACATCATTGCCCGGAGCTGCGATATCGACTTTCTCACCGTAGTTCGAGAACTCGGTGGGACTCTTGTTCTGATCGACGGCACCGACGGCGACACATTCTTCGTAGGCTGCTGGGTACGACACGTCCTGCTGACTTGGCGGGTCACCGTCCTTGTGGTTACCGGCTGCACAGATGAGGAGGACACCCTGATTCCATGCGTACGAGACGGCGTTTTTCATCGTCTGGTTGTAGCCGCCACCACCGAGGGACATGTTGATAATGTCCGCCCCCTGATCAGTCGCCCACTCGACAGCGTTAGCGATATCGGCGGTTCGGCCCCCGTTTGGGCCGAGTGCACGACAACTCAGAAGCCGTGAGTTACTGACACCTGCGATACCGGTTTCGTCATTCGTTTCGCCGGCAGCGATGCCGGAAACGTGTGTCCCATGCTGAGCGGATTGTGGTGCGGGGTCGCTGTCGTTGTCGACGAAGTCCCGTCCTTTCTGGTTCCCGAACTGTCCGTCAAGGTCGGGATGAGTGTAATCCGTACCGGTGTCTATGACAGCGATGGTGACATCCTTGCTGCCGAAGGTAACATCCCAGGCCTTCGGGGCATTGACAAGTTGTGGCGCGTACTGGCTGTCGAACTTCGGATCGTTCGGAACCGTGGCGATCGGCTCGCGAACGTGGTTGAATTCCGTGTACTTGACTCCCTCAATTGCTTCGACCGTCGGAAGAAGTTCTTCCGTGAATTTCTGTGGGACTGCTGAGCGAAGGTACGAAAGCGACTCGTTCACGTCGATAATATCGAGCTGCTCGAGGTCGGATCGCTCCTTTATTTTGCTATGAACATCTGATGCGTTTTTATCATTTGAAACACCGATCAGATATTCTTTTGTATCAGAATTTTGTGATGCACTGGCTTCTCCACCAAAGGCTGCGACCGTTACAGCGGAACCGAGCATCTTGATGACTGATCTTCTGGACGGTTTCGGCAGAGTATGTCGAGACATCCGACTCCCATTAAATATGGGTGAGTTATAAAACTAATATATAATTCCTCATGCAGCCCGTTATTCAATAAACCGAATAACATAAACTGCATTATTAATACGTGCTTATTCTGATATCTGATATATAATGGGATAGAAATAAACTTGCTATTAGTTTCTTTAGTCAGTGAGTCCAGCAGAACAGACGGACGATTCCAATGCTACCGAAGCACAAGGAAGAATTATCGGGCCAGCCGCCCCGAAACAGAGTATGACCGAATTCTCTAAACGAGTAGAGCAGGTATCGATTTCGGGCATCCGTGAAGTGTTCGAGGCGGCCGGCGAAGACGCGATTAACCTCGGCCTCGGCCAACCGGATTTTCCGACGCCGGAGCACGCACGCGAAGCGGCCGTCGAGGCAATTCAAACGGGGGAAGTCGACGCCTACACGTCGAACAAAGGGACCGAGGAACTCCGAGACGCCATCGCCGCCAAGCACGAGCGGGATAACAACCTCGACGTCGACCCCGGAGACATCATTGCCACGTCGGGCGGGAGCGAGGCGCTGCACATCGCCTTGGAGGCCCACGTTGATGCAGGACAGGAGGTTATTTTTCCGGACCCGGGGTTCGTCTCCTACGACGCGCTGACCCATTTAGCCGGTGGGACGCCGCGACCGGTGCCGCTGCGTGAGGACCTCACGATGGCCCCCGAGACGGTCGAGGAAGCAATTACCGACGACACGGCGGCGTTCGTCGTGAACTCGCCTGCCAACCCGACCGGCGCGGTTCAGACCCCCGAGGACATGCGGGCGTTCGCCCGTATCGCCGACGAGCACGACGTGCTGTGTATCTCCGACGAGGTGTACGAACACCAGGTCTTCGAGGGCGAGCACCGGTCACCAGCGGAGTTCAGCGACTCGGGCAACGTCGTCGTGGTCAACGCCTGCTCGAAGGCCTACTCGATGACGGGCTGGCGGCTCGGCTGGGTCACCGGCGCGACGGACCGCATCGAGCGAATGTTGCGCGTCCACCAGTACGCCCAGGCCTGTGCGTCGGCCCCGGCCCAGTACGCCGCCGAGGCGGCACTGACCGGCCCTCAAGAGCCGGTCGCGGAGATGCGCGAGGCCTTTCAGGAGCGCCGCGACGTGCTGCTGGACGGCCTCGAGGAGATGGGACTGGACTGCCCGACGCCCAAGGGCGCGTTCTACGCGATGCCGAAGGTCCCCGACGGGTGGGTCGACGAGGTCATCGATCGCGGGGTCGTGGTCGTCCCCGGCGATGCCTTCGGCGAACACGGCGCGGGCTACGCTCGCATCTCCTACGCGACGGACACGGAGACGCTGAAAGAGGCCATCGATGTCATGGCCGACGCGACGGCGGCGCTCCGCTGAGCGGGGGTCAGCGCGGCCGACGCGGACGCTCGCAGGTGTCGTCGGACCGGACCAGTCGCCCCGAAATTGGAACAGTCTCGCGGGAGAGTGCGAAGAAACCCTTTATCGGTCGGCCGTCTGGACTCCGGTATCCCATCGTGGCACATGCATCCGAGTCCAGCGCGCCCGTCGGCGGGGAGAGACAGGACTATACGACCGGCAGACGCAGGTCCCGGGAGGACAGTGGGATGGAGAAAGCGCTCTGGTACCTGTTGACGGCGACGCGTGGCGGCGCCAACCGGGCGCGTATCATCGACGCTCTCTCGGACCGACCGATGAACGCAAACGAACTCGCCGACGAACTCGACGTGGGCTACAAGACGATCAGACATCATATGGAACAGCTAGAAGAACACGGCGTGGTCGAATCCGGCGACGAGGAGTACGCCAAACTCTACTTCCTGACCGACCGGTTCGACAACTACCGCGACACCTTCGAGGAGATCGTGGAGAAAATGGACGAATGAGGGAACAAATCACCCGGGCCGCGACCGGCCGACGGGAGGGGCGGCGCTGATGGCGATGGGACCGCTCATCACCGCCGCGGCGGCGCTCGCGGGACTCAACGTCCTGTTACTACTTCCGCTGCTGGGCGTCTGGGTCCGCAACTACGCGACGTTCCGGACGGGGCTCGTCGCCGGCCTCATCGCCTTCGCCGTCGCCATGCTCGCCGAGAACGCCATCGCCGTCTACTTCTTTTTCTCGATGCAGAGCTTCTACGCCGGCGACCCACACGTCCAGCAAGCCGTCCTGGTCCTGCGCTCGCTGCAGTTTATCGCCATCGCCGGACTGAGCTACACGACGCTTCGGTAACCGCGGGTGGCAGCGACGGCCCGTTTCCGGACTGTCCGTGAGTGACACTGTGCTGTCGCCCGAACAGGTTCGGGACAAACGCCTGACTGGCGTGGACCATCATCGGACGTATGAGCACAGATCAGCAGGACGCGGTCCGCGAACTCGACGTTCGAGACATCGACGGGGAACCGTTCGAGCACATCATGGACGCGCTCGACTCGGTCAGCGAGGACGAGGCGCTCCGGCTGGTGAACAGCTTCGAGCCGGTGCCGCTGTACGACGTTCTCACGAAGAAGGGGTATCAGTACGACGCGGAGCAGGTCGCCGACGAGAAGTGGCACATCACGATACGGCCGGACTGAGATGCGGACCGAGCGCGCCTCGCGGTGGTTCGTCGCCACCAGCGCGCTGTTTTTCGTCGGCTTTCACGCCGCGATGGCGGTCGCCGCCCCCCGGCGAGTCGTCGTCACGCTCGGTCTCTACGGGTTCGTCCTGCACGTCCTGTTCGGGAAGGCCTACGCGCTCGTGCCGCCGTACTTCGAACGGGACCTCGCGTGGGAACTGGGGCCAGCCGTCCAGTTCCCGCTGTCCGTCCTCGGCACAACAGGGCTGGCGCTCGCGCCGCTTGGCCCGTCGTGGCTCCGACCAGTGGGAACCCTTCTCTGGGTCGGCGGCGTCGGGGTCTTTCTCGGAACGCTTGGGTGGACGATTGCCGGAAACGTCACCGGCACCGCGACGGGGACCGGCGGCGCGAACGCCCACCGGGAGCCGGTCGACCGAACCGCCAACGTCGCGGTCCCGATTGCGCTCGGCTACCTCGCGCTCGCCGCGGGGAGCGCGCTCGCCACGACCGCCGGCTTCGGGTCGGTCCACCCCCAGCAACTGTCGCACCTGCTGGCCGCGGGGACGGCCGCGCTGTTCGTCTTCGGCGTCGGCTTCCGGCTGTTCCCCCGGTTTCTGGTCACGGCAGTGCCGCGCCCGGTCGTCGCCGTCGTCGTCGCGGCCGGTGCCGTCGGTCCCGCGCTGCTCGGGTTCGGGCTGTTCGACCGCACGCTCCTCCTCATTGGTGGCGTCGTCGAGGCCGTCGCAGTCGCTGGGTTCGCGCTGTCGTATCTGGCCCTCTTTCTGCGGTCGGAGCGCCGCCGCGTGGGGTTCTACGCGGTCCTGTTGGCGGTCGTGGCCGGAGTCGTCGGTATCGGACTCGGGTTGACTGTCGCCGTAACCGGTCGGAGCCCGGCGCTGGTCACCGCGCACTATCGGGCGATGCTGGCGGGCTTTCTCGGACTCACTGTGGTCGGGGCAGCGTTCCAGTTCTACCCGCCGGCAGTCGGCGTCTGGCCCTGTGCAGATGACCGGACGGCACTGCTGTCGATTGCACTGCTTGGGAGCGGACTCGGCATACAGCTACTCGGTCTTGTCGGCCGTATCGGCTGGATGAGACCAGTCGGCACAGCGGCTGGCGGTCTCGGCGCGCTCCTCTATACGTATCTCCTGGTAGCAGCGTTCGCTCGCCGCTGGCAGTAGTGGCGACCCACCAGAGACCTATTCCGTGATGATGCTGTCAAGCAGTTTCGTCTGGGCGGCGGCGAGGTGTTCCGCGAACGTCGAAACGGAGATATCCAGTTCCGTCGCCACGTCGCCGGCGTTGGCCCCTTTGGGGTATTCGAAGTACCCCATCTCGACGGCCGTTTCGAGCACTTCCTGTTGCCGGTCGGTGAGCTTGCTCCGGTCGACCAGTATCGAGTCCGCCGGGTCCACGTCACCGTTTCGACGCATCGACCGGAGCGAGACGCCGTCGTACAGTTCTTTCAGCCGCGTCACGATGGCGCGCACCCGATCGACATCGGGAGCGTGAAATGTCAGGTGGAGCTGTCCGCCCTCGGCGCGGATATCTGCCACCGGACAGTCATACGTTTCGACCGCTTCACAGACGCACTCGGTTCGGGACCGAGAGAACTGGTAGCGGGCGCCGGTGCCCGTCGAGAACACCTTGTCCATGTCTTCCCGTGTCTCGATTTCCCCTCCGTCAGTGCCCGTCGCGGTGAACTCTTCGATGACCTGCCCGTCTGCATCTGGGCTGCTTCGGGCAACATCGGTCACGGCCGCGCCCGCCTCGTCCGAGACGCTCGCCACCGGACAGGCCCCCGGGGCATCGACCGATAGCTCCACTCTGATGCCGGAGTCGCTCATACCGAATACTGTGACACCGTGTTACAAAACGGGCGAGGCGCGTTCCCACGGAGTGAAAAATCCCCTCAATCTGCCGGGTGCTGGTCGGGAACCGTCCCGTCGAACCCCTCGGGCTGGTAGTCACACAGCGGGTCCGCCGCCAGCGGGTCCCCCGTCGTCGCGTAGGCCCGCGACCGGCTGCCGCCACAGACCGACCGGTACCGGCAGGCCCCGCACTTGCCCGTCAGCGCGTCGTCGTCCCTGAGTCGCTGGAACAGCGACGACTCCCGGTAGATGTCGACGACGCTCTCCTCCCGGACGTTGCCCGCCGACTCCGGCAGGAACCCGGAGGGGTACGCCTCGCCGGTGTGGCTCACGAAGGCGAACCCCTTGCCGGCGCGGATGCCCATCCGCCGTTTGAGGCCGCCGGCACCCTCGTCCCGGTGCTGTATCGAGACGCGGCGGTAGTGGGGCGCTTCGGTCGTCTTGAGGCCGAACGACGCCTCGTCGCTGACCTCGCGGAGCCACTCCAGCACGCGCTCGGCTCGCTCGGGGGGAATCGGCGTCAGTACCCGCCCGCGGCCGACCGGGACGAGGAAGAACACCGACCACAGCACCGCGTCGAGGTCCGCGACGAGGTCCCGTATCGCCGGCAGTTGCTCGACCGTCTCCGCGCAGACGGTGGTGTTTATCTGCAGCGGTATGTCGAGGTCACGGGCCGCCTCGGCGGCCTCCATCGTCGCCTCGAAGCTCCCGGACTCGCCCCGGAAGGCGTCGTGGGCGTCGCTGTCGCCGCCGTCGATAGACAGCGCCAGCCGCCGGAGCCCGGCGTCGTCAAGTTCGGCCAGCCGGTCCCGCGTCAGCGAGGTCGTCCCGCTCGGGGTCATCGTCATCCGGAGGCCCTGCTCGGTCCCGTAGGCGACGAGTTCCGGGAGGTCCTCGCGGGTCAGCGGGTCCCCGCCCGAGAGGACGACCAGCTGGCCCTCGCCGAACTCGCGGGCCTGGTCAAGCAGCGCCTTCCCCTCCGCCGTCGAGAGTTCGTCGGGGTGGCGGCGCGGCTGGGCATCGGCCCGACAGTGCTTGCACGCCAGTTCGCAGGCCTGCGTCACCTCCCAGATCAGCACCAGCGGCTGCTGGTCGAGGTCGAGGTTCCCGTGCATCTATGCCTCCCGGTGGACGCGGGTGACGTGGCCCCCACAGCCACACTGCTGGACGTACTCCACTGAGACGCTGTCGCCGAAGGCCGCCTCAAGCGCGTCGAATAGGTACGTCTCGGGATGGCCGTGATCGGCGTGGCTCACCAGATTGACGTGGTTCCCAGCCGTCGTCATCTCGACGGCGTCGACGGCCTGCTCGACGACGGCGTCGAGGTCATCGGCGTGTGCGGGCGTCTCTAGGTTCGCCGACCAAGAGTTGTCGTGGACCTCGGTCGTAACCGGCGGCAGGTCCTCGTGGGAGTGGCTCATAGGTACCCGTTACCGGCGGGTGTCCCTCGGTCCTTTCCCGAATATGTTCGGGATATTAATAGAGAACAGATAGGCGGTCACTCGAACAGTCACACTCGTGTTTACCGCGATGATACTTGTTCGACGAGCCAGTCGAACTGCCTGTTGAGTTCCTTCGTGCGCTGTCGGGAGATGACGGTCGAGTCGAGCATCTCGCCGAGCACGGGGAGGTCGAGGGCGCTGTACTCCGTCATCGCCGTCACCTCGGTCCCCTCATCGACGGTTTCGACCGTGTACTCCGTCATCATCGACTCGAAGATGCCCTGACGCTGCTCGTACCGCAGCACTGCGTCAGTCTCGACGATTTCGAGGTCCAGTTCGATTTCGAAGAGACCGACGCGGTTCGTGATGCCGAGGTCGTCCCCGTCCAGCGTCACCTCGTCGAATCCTGCCGCGATCATGAACGGCTCCACGTCGGTTATCAGATCAGTGACTGTTTCCGGATCGGCCGGGATTGTCCGAGTCAGCGAGACGCGCTCCATACCAGACGGCCAGTGGCCGGCGAAATAAGCGTTCGCCATACCCGTAGATGTTCGGCCCGTCGGTCTTGCATGCCCGACGCTCGCGCCGAGAGCACACGACAGGTCCCCCAAGGTTCTTGTCCGAGCCATGGGTAGACGAACATGTTCGGGATTACGGCCGCAGAGGTTGGGCGAATATATTCGGATACACCAATGCCACACGCTGAACTCACACTCACGATTCCGGACGAAATCTGGATCGGCGACGTGTCGCGCACGTACAACGATGCGACGTTCCGAATCCTCTCGGCGCTCCCCGGCGAGGACTCCGGCGTCGGACTGGCGGAGATCACAGCCGACGACCTCCCGGCGGTGCTCCGCGACATCGAGGGCCAGGAGTCGGTCACCACGCTCGAAATCCTCTCCCACCGCGACGACAGCGCATTGGTGCAGTTCGAGACGTCGATGCCGCTCCTGCTGTTCCCGGTCCAGGGGTCGGGCGTCCCGCTGGAGATGCCGTTTACGCTCTCGGATGGGGAGGCCGTCTGGGACATCTCCGCGCCACAGGAGCGGCTCTCCGAACTCGGCGAGCAGCTGGAGGAGTTCGGTATCTCCTTCAGCGTCGACCGCATCCGGCAACACCTCGAAACCGAACAGGTGCTCACCGAGAGCCAGTTCGAACTGGTCGAGGAGGCCATCGAGGCGGGCTACTACGACACGCCGCGGGAGTGCTCGCTAACAGAGCTTGCGGACCGAGTCGGTATCGCGAAGTCGACCTGCAGTGAAACGCTCCATCGAGCGGAAGAGCAGATACTCAAGCAGTTCGTGTCGGACCACCCGGCGCGGTGACGGGAAGTCGAAGGGCGTAATACGCGCCTCTGTGAGAGGTACGACATATGAGTTCCGACGCGGTCGACGAGACGCACGAAAACGCTCGACAAGAGGTCGTCGCGGTGGACGCCGACGACAACGAGGAGGGGCTGGTCAATCGGCTCGACGCCCACACCGGCGACGGGGTTCGCCACCGCGCGTTCACCGCCCTGCTGTTCGACGAGGACGACCGAATCCTGCTCGCACAGCGCGCCGCCAACAAACGCCTCTGGGACACCCACTGGGACGGCACCGTCGCCTCTCACCCCGTCCAGGGCCAGACGCAGGTCGAAGCCACCGAGGAGCGGCTTGAAGAGGAACTGGGTATCGACCCCTCGCAGTACGGAGACCTCCGCGTGACCGACCGGTTCGAGTACAAGCGCTACTATGAGAACGCCGGCCTCGAATGGGAGGTCTGTGCGGTCCTACAGGCCACACTCCACGACACGTCGCTGGAACCGAACCCCGAGGAGGTCGACGGTCTCATGTGGGTTCCCTACGAGCGACTACGCGAGCACCCCGAGTACTACCGGCAACTGCGCCTCTGTCCCTGGTTCGAGATTGCGATGCGCCGGGACGAGGAACGGTAGGTCGGCCCCGACGCCGCGGCGGCCTCGCCACGACCCCCCTTCTTTTCGGCTCGGCCGCCCAACCTCGGGTATGGACGTTCCGCTCTATGACTCCCTCGACGGGCAGGTCGCCCTCGTTACCGGAGCGACGCGGGGCATCGGAAAGGCAATCGCTGACGGGCTGGTCGACCTCGGCGCGACTGTGTACGCCGGCGCACGCGATACTGACGACATCGAGGCCACGGACCGCCACGCCGTCGAACTCGACGTGACCGACGACGAGGGGATGGTCGCCGCCGTCGACCGCATCGAGCGCGAACAGGGTCACCTCGACGTGCTGGTCAACAACGCCGGCGTGATGGACTCACGTGACCCGCTGGACGAGATGCCGACCGACATCATCGACCACACCCTCGATACGAACCTCCGGGGGGCAGTCCTCATGACGAAATACGCCCTTCCGCTGTTGCTGGCCGAGGAGGGCGGCCGCGTCGTCACCATGTCGTCCGGGCTGGGAGCCATTACCGAGAGCCAGTCGGGTGGCACGCCGGCCTACCGAATCTCGAAGACGGGCGTCAACGGACTGACAAAGTACCTCGACGGCGAGTACGCGGCCGACGGGCTGGTCGCCAACTCGGTGTGTCCGGGCTACGTCCAGACGGACATGACCGAGGGTAGCGCCCCGCGGACGCCGGAGAAGGGGGCCGAGACGCCGGTCTGGCTCGCCCGCTTCCGACCCGACGCACCAAGCGGACGCTTCTGGCGCGACAAGGCCGAAATCGAGTGGTAGCAGCTACGGTCAGTCAGCGTTCTCGCTGTGGGCCGCCACTGGGTCGTCCGTCGCGTGGGCGGGCTCAGCCGTTGGCAGTTGCAGCTCTACGGTCGTTCCCGATTCGTCCGTATCGGGGAACGACATCCGACCGCCAAGGTTCCGGACAATCCAGTTGACGAGCCACAGCCCGACGCCGGAGCCGTGCTTGAGCGGCGTTTCGGTCCCCGAACGGATGACCTCGCGCTCGTGGTCGGTGATACCGGGACCGTTGTCGTGAACGGCCACACGCGCGCCCGGCGTTCCACCGGCCCGCGTCGCCGTAATCTCGACCGTAACTCGGTCCGCATCGGCTGCTTGATGTTCGACAGCGTTCTCGACTAGCTCCTCCAGCGCGATGAGGACCGACGGACCACCCCGAATCCAGATATCATCCTCGCAGGTGAGCGTGATCGCCACGTCAGGGTGGCGGTCCCGGGCATCGCTGACGACCGATTCCAGTAGTTGGCGAAGCGCTGTCGGGCTGTGCTGTTCGGTCTCTAACGCCTCGGTGACTCGCCCGATTTTGTTGCTTCGGTCGACGATGTCGTCAACTGTGCTGATAATGCGGTCGAGTCGCTCGCGCTCGTCGGTGTCGGCTGTATCCCTGAGCAGGTCCGCGTTCCCCTTGACGACGTTCATCTCGTTTCGGATGTCGTGTCGGAGCAGGCGGTTGAGCACGTCCAGCCGCTGTTCGCGCTGTCGGCGGTCTGTGATATCCCGGAGGCTGATGAGATGGCCCGAAACAACGCCGTACGCGCGGTACAGCGGTATCACGCGCACGTCGTAGTACCGCACACTCCCGCCACGGTCGAGAGCCATCTCGGTCTGTGTTTGCTCGCCAGGGCCGGGGACCGTCTCGGCGAGTGTCGGTGATGTCTGAGAGAGCGAGCGGCCCAGAACCGCGGTCTGGTCACCGTCAAGCAACGCCGTGGCGGCCGCGTTGATGTCGACGATGCGGCGCTCGTCGTCGACAATGATGACCATATCGTCCATTTCGGTGAAGATAGCTTCTCGCCCCAGTTCTCGGGTCACCGGTGCCACGTCGAGCAGTTGCCCGCGGAGGATAGCGACCGAGAGGACGGCTCCCGATGCAACGTACCCGAGACTCGTCGGGTCGAAGGCGGTCGGCAGCACACCGAGCACAAACAGCGTCTGGACGACCGTCGGGACGGCGATGGCGAGCAGCAGTGCGAGCCCCTGGCCCTGGAATACCTGATTCGACCGGAACAGCATTCGTAACAGGAGGACACCGCCGGCGAGGATCAACAGCAGTATGTAGGACATGTGGCCCCAGTACACGACTTCGTACGCGGGCACGAGCGTCACCGACGACGCCGAGACGTACTGCGTCCCGCGACCGGACCAGATGAGTTCGTGTGCGTGATTCGACCACACGAGCGTGACAAACACCGCCGGTTCGATAAGCAACAGCGCTGTTCGGCGCTGGGTGAGCCAGTGTGGATGCCCCGTGTACTCGATAACCGTCACGAGCCACGCGACGGGGATGATTACCGAGAGCGTCAGCTGCACCTGGACGAGTCGCTCCATGGTTGCCAGCCCCGGCACAGCAAGCTCGATACCGTACGTAACGGCCCAGAGGCTCGCCGCAACGACGAACACTGCCAGCGGTCCTGCACCCGGCCGGTCCCGGTGGAGCCACACGAGAAAGGCGACGCCCATGCCGACGACACCCGACAATAAAACGACAGTAAGCGGCGACAGGACCATTCAGTAGCTTAGCAAAGGCGTCCCTGATATAATTATTCTCGGTCACTCAGACTGCGAGCGAACTGCGGACCACACCGCGAGCGCACCGAGGACGAACGCCGGCACGAGCGGGAGCGTGAGATAGGCGTCTCTGAGTGTGAGGCCGAAGCTACTGATGACGCCCTGTGCGGACGGCAAAAGCAAAATCGCGCCGGGAACGAGGAGGAACGCCACGCCGATCATCCCGACGAGAATCCAGCCGCTCGTCCCGAACTCGGGACCGTCGGTGGGGTCCGTGCCTGTCTCACCGTCTGTGCGAGAGCGGTCTGTGGACTGTGGCTCCGTGTCGGGACGGTGGACGTAGCCGGACTCGTCGTCAGCCATCGACATCCACCCCGTCGCGCCCGCTCGAACGGTGCGTCACGATGGACACCCTCCAGTAATACCGACGGAACAACGTCGCTGCATAGGTCAGAATCAGGCAAGCGTGCGCAAAACGCTAACGGTCCCGCTACTGTGACAGCCCGGGCGTTTCCCGGCTCGAGATGTCACCCAGACTCATCCGGTGCCCGCTGGCAGAAGCGTGTGCGTCCCGCTGCCCCTCCGCGACCGACGACTCTTCGTACAGTCCCTCGAACGCACACTCATGGCAGACGACGTGGTATCTCCCAGCCATACATTTTTGTCCTTCTTACTATATTTTAAGGCTATCGGTTTCAAATATTATATCAATAGTAAGCACACAAACGGTCGTCAGGGTATTTATTCACCCCGACCGTTGAACGAGTATGGTGGATTTCCAGTCCCGTGACACACGCCGCGGTCCGACTGACGGGGACGACGAGACAGCAGAGGGTGAGACAGGGGACGACGAGGAATCCGCGGCCGTCGATACTGACACCGAGGCCACCGCTTCGGAACCCACCGAAGCGGCCGACACAGAGTCGGGAAACGATGACATAGCGACAGGAGAATCCGACAGCACAGCGACTGCTGCAGTGGATGATACCGCTGAGAACCGCGACGAACCCACCACGGCGGCCGAAGCCGACAGTCCTGTGGCGGAACAAATCGACGAGGCGACAGCCCAAAGTTCGGACAACCAGTCAGCGGCCGAAACGCAGGACGGTGAAGTGACTGCTGCAACGACACAGAGCCCTGACGAGGACGCACAGAGGGAACGCCACGGCGAGGCACAGGCAGCGACCCAATCGGCAGATACACCAGAGGAAGCGGCGGTTCAGACAACGGATACGCCGACAGCACAGACAGGAAGCCAAGACGACACGTCACAGGAACAGTCGGTGACCACCGCTGTCGTCACGGTCGGGACGGCGACCGAAGAAGGCGACCCGACGGGCGAGGCGGTGGAAGCGGCCCTCGAATCCACCGGACAGACGGTTACAGCCCGTGAGCGACTGCGAGGGAACTATGACGGTATCCAGGGGACCATCGACAGGCTGGTCGGCCGCGACGACGTGGAGGTCGTCGTCACGGCGGGCGGTCTCGGCGTCGCGCGGTCGGAGCAGACCCTCGAAGCAGTCCACCCGCTGTTCGAGAAGGCCCTCCCGGGATTTGAAGAGGTGTACCGAGCACTGCTCTTCGAGCAACAGGGGGCCGGTGTCATCTCCATCCGTGCGACGGCAGGTATCGCTGACGAAACGCCGGTGTTTTGTCTGCCCGCGGACCCGGCGGCGGCCCGTGTCGCCATCGACGAGATCATCGCGGCGGAAGCCCCGTCTCTCGTCGCCGACCTGTCCTGAGGCGACGGGATGGATTCGCGGTATCAGTCTTGTGTCCGTTTACGCGACTTAACCTGATATTTTATCGGTTCGGTTCGGGCCGCCAATTTTCTATGTCCGACGGGCTATTCCCTCGAATATCGGCCGTTTAAACGTTTAAATCGCTGTGAAAGGTCGTTAACTGCGCCCCCCATTGAAGTGGAGACAGTCCACAGGACCGGGTGTCATGTCCGATCGCAACGCGACACGACGCGGCGTACTCAAGGGTATCGGCACGACAGCTGCAGCCGCACTCGGCGGGGCGGCCCTCTCCGGGACGGTTGCGGCGGCCGGCCCCTGGGAGTCCGTCGAGTCCCCGACCGGGAACACCCTCCACGACGTCGAATACACCGCGGCCGGTGCGTACGCGGTGGCGGGTGGCGGCATCGTCCTCGAACGGACCAGCAAGGGCTGGCAGAAGGTCATCGGCGGCGGCCCGACTGGCAACGGAAATAGCCTCTACGGGGCCGACGTGACCGACGACGGGAAGGCCCTCTGGTTCGTCGGGGCCTCGGGCGCTATCGGCGAGTACGACGTGGAGTCGGGCGTGCTCACCGACCACAGCGCCCCGATGGACGTCACCAACAACTTCAACGACGTGTCCGTGACCGGGGCGGCCGGCGAGGCGAACGTCTACGTCGCCGGCGATTCCGGCAAGATGTACTTCAGCTTCGAGAACGGCGCGAGCGAGACGTGGGACTACACCACGCCCGGCTCCGGGTCGGCCATCAACGCCGTTGACTTCCACGGCGTCCGCTCGGGCCACATCGTCGACGGCAACAAGAGCGTCTTCGTCACCGACGACGGCTCGACGTGGGACAAGATAGGGCTGGCCGACGCCAACGTCAACTTCTACGGCGTCGACTCCGACGGCCCGGACGACGTGTGGATATCCGGCGGCGGCGGCATGATATTCCACTGGAACGGCTCCGAGTGGACGCCGACCGACACGGGCGACGCCGGCCTGCGCGACATCGAGGTCACCGACGACGACAGCGCCGGCTACACCGTCGGCGGCGGCGGCAAGGTGTACGGTTTCGGCGGCGGTGACTGGACCCAGGAGGAGACCCCCGCCGGCGAGAACCTGAAGGCCGTCGTCCGCGGCGGCACCGACATTGCGGTCGGTTCGGGCGGGACTATCCTAGAGCAATAGCGACGGTACAGTAGCGCAGGCCGGTTCGAGACCGCGGTGCGCCGGAGCCACTGACTTTTCACCGGTCCCCTCCAACACCGTGCATGGACAACATTCAGGTCCAGGGAACGTCGGTCCCCGCACTCGGCCTCGGGACGTGGCAGCTCACCGGCCAGTCCTGCCGTGAAACCGTCGAAACGGCTTTGGAGATGGGCTATCGCCACATCGACACCGCACAGGCGTATGGCAACGAGCGGCAGGTCGGACTGGGGATAGAGGCCGCCGCGGTCGACCGCGAAGACGTGTTTCTGACGACGAAGCTCGACGGGTCCAACCGCGACGAGCGAAGCGTCCGCCGGTCGACGCGGGAGAGCCTGAACAAACTCGGGACAGACTACCTCGATCTCCTGCTCATCCACTGGCCGAACACCCCGTGGATGGCCCCGCTGTCGGAGACGCTCGGCGCGATGAACGACCTCGTCGAGGAGGGGCTGGTCCGCCACATCGGCGTCAGCAACTTCTCGCCGTCGCTGCTTGACGAGGCCCGAGACATCTCCACGGCCCCCATCCTGACCGACCAGGTGCAGTACCACCCCTACTGGGACCAGCGCAAGCTGCTCGACTACTGCCGCATCCACGACGTGCTCCTGACCGCCTACAGCCCGCTGGCCCGCGGCGGCGTCCTCGACGACCCCGCGCTCGTTCAGATAGGGAACCGCTACGGCAAGTCCCCGGCACAGGTCGCGCTCCGGTGGCTCCTCCAGCAGGACGGCGTGGCCGCAATTCCAAAGGCATCCAGCCGCGACCATCTCGAAGCGAACCTCGCGGTGTTCGATTTCGAACTCACCGACGCGGAGAGAGAGCGGATTCGGGACCCGTCGAAGGTCAAGACCGGTATGCAGTTCGTCCGGTCGCAGTTGCCGCTCTGAGCGCCATGCCGAACCAGTAATGACGGGTGTTCGCCCGATTGTGATATGTCTGTTCGGTTTGCCGGCAGCTATTCGGATAATCGTTGCCGCTCGTGGGGGCAAATATTACTAATCGCGTAACTATCATAACCCGTCTGGCCGCAGTTTTCGTGTGGTGTGTTACCACTGAACTACAGCGGGGGAACACACCGCCGAACCCACAGCGAGGTCACTGTGTCAGTACACGAATCCGAACCGATACGACGGAGCGTCGAAGTGGAGTACTGGGTCGTCGACGAGGCGGGCCGGCTGGTCAAGCCGGGCGCGCTCGTCGACGCAACTCCGGGGGCAGAGCGGGAGTTCGTCGAGCCGCTGCTTGAAGTCAAGACGACGCCGTGTGAGACAGCCACAGAACTGCACGAGGAACTCCTCGACCGGCTCGGGGACGTGTTGCGGCGGGCCGACGACCTCGGGAAGCGCCTCGTCCCGCTCTCGACCCCGGTCAACGCCGACGAGATATCGGAGCTACCGAGCGACCGGACCCGGATTCAGAACCGCGTCGTCGGCGACGACTTCGAGTACGTGCGCCACTGTGCCGGCACGCACATCCACGTCGAACAGCAGCCGGGGCGGGCCATCGACCAGCTGAACGCGCTCATCGCCGTCGACCCCGCGCTGGCGCTCGTCTCGTCGTCGCCGTACTTCCGCGGCCGGCGGCTGGCCGACAGCGCCCGCTCGAAACTGTACCGCTGGATGGCGTACAACTCGGTGCCACACCAGGGGTGGCTGTGGTCGTACCTCGAAGACGCCGAGGAGTGGGACCGCCGGCTCGAACGGCGCTACGACGACTTCGTGACCGCGGCCATCGACGCCGGTATCGACCGTCGGACCGTCGCGGCCAACTTCGACCCCGAGAGTGCCATCTGGACGCCGGTCCAGCTCCGGGACGAGTTCGGCACCGTCGAGTGGCGGTCGCCGGACGCCGCGCTCCCGAGCCGGGTCCTGCGGCTGGCCGACGACGTGGCGTCCCTGATGGACCACCTCAGGGGCACCAAGGTGCGAATAGGCGGGGCGACGGGCGGGGTGACCGACGAAGAAATCGTGCTTCCGGAGTTCGACGCCGTCCTCGACTACGCCAACGACGCTATCCGGGACGGGGTCAGCGCCGACGTGGCGGCGTACCTCGACCGGATGGGCTTCGACGTGGACGCTTACGACCCAGTCTCGCCGACCTTCGACAGGGCGGAACCGGTCACGGAAGGCGAGGCCCGCGAGATTCGCCTGGAACACGCCGACCGGCTCCAGGACGACGTCCGACAGGCCGCGCCGGTCGCACTCGACTGAGACGGGACAGTTTAGGAACCGCCACACCAACGCCGCGGTATGGTAACGGCGCTCGCCGACGATAGCTGGTGGTACGATCTCACGGGCGTCAACGCGACGCTCGTTGACGACGGCGGAACGCTCACGCTCGTGGATACGGGGCTGCCCTGGCACGGAAACGAACTCATCGCTGGCCTGAGCGACGCCGGCTACGAGCTCCGGGATCTGGACCGCATTCTCCTGACCCACTTCGATTTCGACCACGTCGGCGGACTGGCGGCCTTCGACGGCATCGACGCGACCATCTACGTCGGCGAACGGGATGCCCCGCTGGTCACCGGCGAGCAATCCCCGCCGCTGGGCAATCACAAGGGCGCGTTCCAGCGGCTCGTCTCGCCGTTTCTGGACGCGCCGGCCAACGACGTGGTCCCCCTCGCCGACGGCGACACCGTCGGCAGTTTCACCGTCTACGAGACGCCCGGCCACACGCCGGGCCACGTCTGCTACGTCAGTGAGTCGCTGTCGCTGGGACTGCTGGGTGACCTCGTCCGGGAGGACGGCGGCCGCTTCGAACCCTCGCCGTGGCTGGTGAGCTACGACACCGACGCCGTCGCCCGGAGTATCAGCGACTTCGCGGACCGGTCGCCCGCCTTCGAGGTCGCGGTCGCGGGCCACGGAGTTCCCTTCAAAAAAAGCGGCTCGGAGCGGCTCGACCGGCTGGCGGTGACGCTGTAATCAGTCCAGTTCCTCGGCGACCGCGTCGGGACCGAGCAGGTCCGGGTCGACGACGAGGTCGGTCTGGCGGCTGGCGAAGTCCGGCAAGGAGCCCTCGGCGTAGACGACGACCCGCAGGTCGGGGTTGAGGTCCTTGGCGACGGCGATGGAGGTGGCCTGGGACATCTCCGTCAGCAGGTACACGTCCGCCTCGTGGACGCCGGCCTCCTCCAGGCCCGGCCGGTTGCCGACGTCGGCGACCGTCACGGTGTGGCCCTCGGCGTCGAGGGCGTCCGTGATGCCGTTGGGGTCCGTCCCGACGAGGACGACCTTCATTCGTACTCGATGGTCGCCGGCGGTTTGTGGGTCACGTCGTAGACGACGCGGGCGACGTTCTCGTGGGCCCCCGTGATGCGCGACTGGATGCGCTGGAGCGTGTCCCAGTCGAGTTCCTGCGCCCGGGCGGTCATGCCGTCACGGCTCTCGACCGAGCGGACAGCGACGACCCAGCCGTGGACGCGGTTGTCGCCCTTGACGCCGGTGGCCTTGCCGATGACGGCGGCCAGGGCCTGCCAGGGCTCGTACTCCTCCAGTTCCTCCTCGACGACGTGGTTAGCCTCGCGGGCCACCTCCAGTTTTTCCTCGGTGACCTCGCCGATGATACGCACCGCGAGTCCGGGACCGGGGAACGGCATCCGCTCGGAGATTATCTCTTCGAGGTCGAGCGCGCGGGCCACTTCCCGCACCTCGTCCTTGTAGAGGTCCCGCATCGGCTCGACGATGCCCTCGAAGTCGATGCGCTCGGGCAGGCCGCCGACGTTGTGGTGGCTCTTTATCGTGCCCTCGCTCTCGATGCGGTCGGGGTAGATGGTCCCCTGGACGAGGTAGTCGGCGTCGACCTCGCGGGCGACCGTCTCGAACTCCCGGATGAACTGCTCGCCGATGATGTGGCGTTTCTCCTCGGGGTCGGTCTCGCCTTCGAGTTCCTCGAGGAAGCGGTCCTGGGCCTCGACGACCCGCAGCGAGTCCATGTAGTCGAACGTCTCGCGGATCTCGTCGGTCTCGCCTTTCCGCATCAGCCCGGTGTCGACGTAGACGGCGGTGAGCTGGTCGCCGATGGCCTCGTAGGCCAGCGCGGCGGCGGTCGAGGAGTCGACGCCACCGGAGAGTCCGATGACGGCGTGTTTGTCGCCGATTTCCTCGGCGATTTCGGCTTTGGCCTCTTCGATGAACTCGTCAACGTTCACCATCAGTGGCTCACCTCCTCGGTCGTCGCAGCGTGTGGGTCCTCACCGAGCACGGCTTCGAGCAGTCCGACGAAGGGCGGGCTAGCACGCGTCGGCCGGGAGCGGAACTCCGGATGGAACTGCGTCCCGATGAAGTACGGGTGGTCTTCCGGTCCGAGTTCGAGTATCTCCATACGGTTCCCGGCGCGGCCGGAGAACTTCAGCCCGGCGGCTTCGAGGTCGTCGATGTACTCGGGGTTGACCTCGTAGCGGTGGCGGTGCCGTTCGGTACAGGACTCGCCGCCGTACAGCGTCGCGGCGAGCGTATTCGCGTCGATTTCGGTTTCGTGAGCACCCAGCCGCATCGTCCCGCCCATGTCCTCGATCTCGTACTGTTCGGGCAGGATGTCGATGACGGGGTGTGGCGTGTCCTCGTCGAGTTCAGCGGAGTGAGCGCCCGCCAGGTCGAGGACGTTGCGGGCATACTCGACGACAGCCATCTGGAAGCCGAGACACAGCCCGAGGAAGGGAACGTCGTTCTCGCGGGCGTAGCGGATCGCCTCGATCTTCCCCTCGGTCCCGCGCGCGCCGAACCCACCGGGGACGACGATGGCGTCGGCCTCGCGCATCCGGTCCGCGTGGTGGTCGCTCATCTTCTCGGAGTTGACCCACCGGACGTTCACGTCGACGTTCTTCTCCAACCCAGCGTGTTTCAGCGCCTCGTGGACGGACATGTAGGCGTCTTCGAGGTCGTACTTGCCGACGAGGGCGACCTCGACCTCGCCTTCGGTCTGCTGCGTGACGAGGTCGCGCCAGCGGTTCTCCCGCTCGTCCTCGGGCAGGGCCTCCGACGCGATGTCGAGTTCCTCCATCACGTACTGGTCGAGACCTTCTTCTTCGACCATCAGCGGGACGTGATAGATGTCGTCGACATCCGGGTTCGAGAACACCGCCTCGGTCGGCACGTCACAGAACAGTGCGATTTTCTCTTTCGTGTCGATGTCGAGTTTGTCCGAACAGCGACCGACGAGGATGTCCGGCTGAAGGCCGATAGAGCGCAGTTCCTTCACAGAGTGCTGGGTCGGCTTGGTCTTCTGTTCGCCGTTCTTCGAGTAGGGGACGAGCGTGACGTGGGTAAAGAGAATGTCGTCCTCGTCCTCTTCGTGGGCGAACTGCCGGAGTGCTTCGAGATAGGGCATCCCCTCGATGTCGCCGACAGTGCCACCGACCTCGATGATACAGACGTCGTTGCCCTCGGCGGCCTCGCGGATGCGGCGTTTGATGTCGTCGGTGATGTGCGGGATAATCTGGACCGTGCGACCGAGGTAGTCGCCGGCGCGCTCTTTCTCGATGACGTGCTGGTAGGTCTTGCCCGTCGTGACGTTGTGGTCGAAGGTCATGTCGATGTCGAGGAACCGCTCGTAGTTCCCCAGATCGAGGTCGACCTCCCCGCCGTCTTTCAGCACGTACACCTCGCCGTGCTGGAACGGGTTCATCGTACCGGCGTCGACGTTCAGATACGGGTCAATTTTGACCGCTGTAACGTCGAACCCGGCGTTTTTGAGTAATCGGCCTGTGCTGGCGGCGGTGATGCCTTTCCCCAGGCCAGACATCACGCCACCGGTGACAAAGATGAACTTCCGACCCAGTTCCGGGTCGTAGTCCGTTTCGGGTTCGGTCGGCATACCGACGGTGAACCCCGCGTAGTCTAAACGGTTTCGGAGCGCGCACTGTTCGCCACCCCGTCGCAGTGTCAACGCGGCTACAGTGAGGGCAGCGTGAGAACACGCCACGCGGCCACGAGCGCGGCGAGTGACAGCGCCGAAAACACCGCATCACTGGGACTTGAGCCGATGGCGATAAACAACAGATAGCCAGCGACGAACCCACCCAGAAGCGAGACGATGCCGTGCCGTGTCGAGTGAGACGCCGCTTCCCTGGTTCGCGTTGACATACATCACTATTTATCAGTATATAGTATAAATGTACCTTCGGCCGAGAGTCAGGACTTGAGCACGCCGGACCTGATAGCGACGTAGGTCCCGATGGCACCAGCCGAGGCGAGCACGAGCGCCCGGAGCGGGCCGCCTGCGACGAGTGCCGTCTGCATCAGTACTAACAGCGTCACCAGCGTGGCAACAAACGACACGGCAGCGAACGCGAGCGGGCGGTTCATGGTCGGGACTCGGACCCACAGTGCCTCTGTCTTTCGATACTGTCCGGTAGTCTCGGGTCCCGGCAGTCGGATTCGACACCGGCTACAGATGGCCACGGAGAAACGGCCCAACAGTCTCACCGACACGGCCGCTCTGGCCGACGAAGTGATGATCGGCCGGCAGACGCTCGACGGCCTGTCCCAGTTCGGTGGCCCGGTCGACGACCGGCTCCCAGTCCACAGTGTCGTCGCGCTCGCCGACCACGACCTGGACCGGGCAGTCGATGGCGTCGAGCGCGGCGGTGGCATCGAGATAGTCGGTCACCCCGGCCGGCGGCGCAAGCACTGATAGGGCCACGGGGTCGGCCGCAGTGTCGTGTTCAGCGGCCGCACAGAGCGCCACGGCCGCGCCGAAACTGTAGCCAAACAGGCCGACGGCGTCTGCTCGTTCGCCGGCCCATGCAAGGGCGTTCTCGGCGTCGACCCGTTCGCCGCGGCCCTCGTCCCACGCGCCGTAGTCGAAGCGGAGACAGCCGACATCGGGGGCCAGTGCGTCGCTGACCGCGTTCAGGCGCGTGTCCGACCGCTTACCGCCGTACTGTGGATGGGGCGGGCACGCAACGACGATAGCGTCCGACCCGGGTCGGTCGAGCGTCGCGGTGACGTCTCGCCCGCCCGGAATCCCGACGGTAGTCATACGTGTTCACTCGCCAGCCCTCTGTAAGAAATTTAAGGTTGGAGAGACCAATGCGCATACATGGGAATCCTCTCGCGCGCGTCGTACGTCATCCGCTCGAAACTCAACGCCGTCCTGAACCGAGCGGAGGACCCGACAGAGACCCTCGATTACAGCTACGAGCAGTTGCGTGACGAACTGCAGGATGTCAAACAGGGCATCGCGGACCTGACGACCCAGAAGAAGCGACTGGAGATCCAGAAGCGCCGCCTCGAAGAAAACGTCGAGAAGCACAACGAGCAGGCGCGTCAAGCCGTCGAGCAGGACCGTGAAGACCTCGCTCGTCAGGCGCTGGAAAAGAAAAAGCAGAAAATGAGCCAGATAGAGGATCTGGAAGGCCAGATACAGGACTTGCAGAACCAACAGGACCAGCTGGTCGAGCAGAAAGACGAGCTCCAGAAACAGATCGAGCAGTTCCGCACAAAGAAGGAGACGATGAAGGCCCGCCACGAGGCCGCCAAGGCGTCGGCGCGCGTCAACGAGGCAATGACCGGCGCGGGCGACGAGATGCAGGACATCAATCAGGCTATCGAGCGTGCGGAGGAACGCACCGAGGACATGGAAGCCCGCTCGCAGGCGATGGACGAACTCCGCGAGGACGGCGTCCTCGAAAGTCAGATATCGGATGAGAGTTCGCTGGAGCGGGAGCTTGAGGAAGTCCGACAGAAAGGCTCAGTCGACGCCGAACTCGACACGCTGAAAGCCGAGATGGGGAAAGCCGAGGACGGCGATAGCGGGTCGACCGACGCGGACGTCTCCGAGGCCGAACTGGAGCAGGAACTCGCCGACGAGAGTACGCAGGTCGACGTCGACGAGAGCGAGGTCGAGTCGGAGCTTGACGAGCTGAAAGAGGACGAGCAGTAACGCGGCGGCCCGGAACTTTACAGCGGCCAGACAACCGACACCGAGAGCGTCGTCACGGCACACAGAAGCAGCTGGAGCGGTCCGCCGACGCGTGCGAAGTCGGTGAAGCGGTAGCCGCCGGGACCATAGACCATCAGGTTCGTCTGGTATCCAATGGGAGTCAGGAAGGCCGTCGCGACCGCGAACGTGACGACAACGAGAAACGGGAACCCGGAAACGCCGATCTCGGCGGCGGTGGCGACGGCAATCGGAATCATCAGCACGACGGTTGCGGGCGGAGTAATAACGCTGGCGAGGACGGCCGTGAGGAGGTACACCAGCGCCAGCAGCGCAAGCGGCGGAAGGACCCCGGCGGCGTCGACGAGGAGCGCGCCGACGAACGCGGCCCCGCCTGTGGCCTGCATCGCCTGCCCCAGCGGGAGCAGGCCGGCAAGCAGGAACACGACGTTCCAGCTCACCGCGTCGTAGGCCCGCGACGCGCTCAGCGTGCCCGTCGCCACCGTGGCGACGACGCCGCCCAGCGCGGCGATGTAGATGGGAAGCAGGTCCAGCGCCGCGAGTCGCCCGGCCAGCCAGTCGACGACGCCAGCCGATTCGACGCCGGCGCTGAGGATGTACATCGCGACGATAGTGACCACCGCCGGGCTGGCGAACCCGTCGATGGCTGTCCGTGCCGGGACGCCGGTGTACGGTTCCAGCACGACCAGGGCGACGAGGACGGCGACGGCGGTCATGTCCGGCGGGAGCCATTCGGTGACGAACAGCGCCAGCGCGGCGGCGACGAGCGCGAATACCACGAGCGCGCCCGTCGAGAGCGGGGCCATACCACCTCTCTCGACGGACGGTGACAAAGGCGTCCGGGACGCCGCCGGGGTTTCGGGCGCGGAACCGCTGACCGTCGGTCCAAGCCGTCACTCCGGGTTCGGCTCGTATCCCGGTCCTACGCGGAGCGTGAGCGACTGCGTGCGCACCGACAGCGACAGCGTCTCGTGGGTGCTGAGTTCGCCGTCGCGGCTGAAGGTGAGTGTCTCACCGTGTCCGTCGACGGTGATCTCGTCCGCTCGGACGTGGGTTACACCGTCGGTATCAAGTGCCAGTAGTCGCTGGCCGATAGCCTCCGCGACGAGATTCCCCGTCGGCATCTGTTCGACGATAGCCACGTCGAGCAGGCCGTCTTCCATGTTCGCCTGCCCGCCTTCGGCGACGAACTTGCGGGCGTTGCCCACCAGCAGGCACGTGGCCTCGCCGGACCAGGTGAACGGCCCGTCTTTGCCGACAGCCGCGATAGTGATGTCGAGCCCGTCGAAACGCAGCGCCTCCTGTGCGCCGGTGAGCAGAAACGCCAGCGTGCCGAACCGTTCTTTGAGGTCGCCCGGGGTCGAAACGCTGGCGTCGGCTGGGAGGCCCGCGATACAGGAGACGAGGAACGGCTCGCCGCCAGCGACGCCCACGTCCACGGTCCGCTTCGTTCCGGTGTCGGCGATTTCGACGCCGTGTTCGATGTCCCTGATGCCGACGTTCCCGGCCAGAAGGTTCGCGGTCCCGGCCGGGACGACGCTCAGCGTCACGTCCGAGAGGTGGCCGGCGTCGTCGAGGCCGCGGACGACCTCGTTTACCGTCCCGTCGCCGCCACAGACGGCGACCTCGGAAGCCTCGGCCCGGCCCGCCTCGCGGCCGAACGCGACGGCGTCGCCCGGAGCCGCCGTCTCGTACACCTCGAACCCGCGTGCTTCCAGCAGCCGCGGAACGTAGTCGGCGTGCTCGCCGTCGCCGCTGACGGGGTTGAGGATACACCGGCGCGAGCCAATCTGCATACTACTACCGAGTCCGGAGCGGCACTTATACCGTGGTGATGTGTCGCCGTCAGTCCCAGTCGACGTCGGCGCTCCGGTCAGTCTCCCGGAGGATGAACGGGCCGATAGCGAGGGTCCGCTTGGTTATCGTGACGATGCGGAGGATGTACGACAGCAGGACGGTGAAGGGCAGGACCGCCGCCGTCGTCGCCACGGCGACGAGCCACAGCACGTCGGGCACGCCGGCCGTGAGGCCGACGAAGTCCTGCGTATCGAGGAACAGCAGCGACGTGACCGCGACGGTGAGCGCCGGAACCGCGACGTACAGCAGCGTCCGGGAGAGGTTCGACAGCTCCCACTGGAAGTACAGCGTCTTGAAGTGCTCCCGGGCCGGGCCGAACAGTTCGAGCGTCTCGACGAGTTCCGCCAGCGAGTCGTCGATGTCGTCGGTGAGTTCCTCGGCGTAGGTCTCCCTGATGCGCCGGCCGACGTACAGTTTCCAGGAGTAGTTGTAGTTCAGGGCGGCCTTGATGACGTCGAACTCCCCGAAGGTCCCGCCTTCGAGCTGGTCGGTGACCCTGTCGGCGTTGCTCGTCACGTCCTCCAGATACGTCGACAGCAGCGCCGTCAGGTCGTCGTCGAGCGCGGTGTCGTCGACGGCGTCCCGGGCTGTTTCGGCCCGCTCGGCGGTCCCGCGGACCAGCGACCGGAGGAACGCCGAGGGCTCCGCGGGACTGACCTGAGCGTCGACGGCGTCGGCCACGTCCGCGCGGAACTGCATCGCCCCGTCCATCCGCTCGCGCTGGTCGCCGGCCGCGCCGAGTTCCTGTGACAGGACGAGCTGGCTCAGCGTCAGGACCAGCGTAACTGCGGTTATCGTCCCCGTAATCAGCGCCTGGAACAGCGTTTCCACCGGGTCGCCGCGGGTCAGCAGCGCCAGGGCCGGCGTGGGGTGGAGGAGGCCGACCGCGAGAATGCCACAGAACAGAACGCCCGAGAGGAGGGCGGTGACGAGCCAGCGGTCCGCATCGAGGAGGAGCCAGAGGAGTCGGGTGTCGCCCGCGGCGCGCTCCCGCATGGTGTCGCTCGACTCCCCGCTGTCGGTGGTCATACAGGTCGGCTCGCCCGCTGGGGATAAAAGGGCGCGCCCGGCGCATTCCGGAGTGCCAATACAGCGGCAGCGAGAATCGGCCGAACAAACAGCAGCTATCGGCCGGCGAGGAACGTCACGGCGGTCCGCTGTTGCTCGACTTCGGTTTCGAGGTGGTCGCGGAACGCGGCGATGTCGATGTCTTTCTCTTCGCGTTCCTTGCGGTCCCTGACCGAGATGGTCCCGGCTTCCTCCTCGTTGTCGCCGATGACGCACATATACGGGACGCGGTCGTCGTGGGCCTGCTGTATCTTCTTGCCGACGGTCCAGGAGCGGTCCTCGATGGTGACACGGAAGTCCTCAAGTTCGTCCTGAATCTCCTCGCAGTAGGCGATGTTGTCGTCACTGACCGGCAACAGGCGGATCTGCTCGGGGGCGAGCCACGGCGGGAACTTCCCGTTGTAGTGTTCGGTCAGCACCATGAAGAACCGCTCGTAGGAGCCATACAGCGCGCGGTGGATCATCACCGGGCGGTGCTCCTCGTTGTCCTCGCCGGTGTAGGAGAGGTCGAACCGCTCGGGCATGTTGAAATCCAGCTGGACGGTCGGGCCGTCCCAGTGCCGTCCGAGCGCGTCCTCGAAGGCGAAGTCGATCTTCGGGCCGTAGAACGCGCCGTCGCCTTCTTCGACGACGTAGTCGATGTCCTGCTCGTCGAGGACCGACTCCAGCTGGGACTCGGCTTTCTCCCAGATTTCGTCGCCGCCGACGGACTTCTCCGGCCGGGTGGCGAACTGGACGGTGTAGTCGAGGTTGAACGTGTCAAGCGTGTCGAGGATGATGTCGACCGTCGCCAGCACCTCCTCCTCGATCTGGTCCGGGCGGACGAACAGGTGGCCGTCGTCGATGGTGAACGCCCACGTCCGGGAGAGCCCGGAGAGTTCGCCGCGTTGCTCCTTGCGGTACACCTTCCCGTCCTCGAAGTACCGCACCGGCAGGTCGCGGTAGCTCCAGGAGTTCTGCTCGAAGATGGTGGCGTGGCCCGGGCAGTTCATCGGCTTCAGGCCGTACTCCTCGTCGTTGACGTCGAGCAGGAACATGTCGTCGACGTAGTTCTCGTAGTGGCCCGACTTCTTCCACAGCTCGGTGCGGAAGACGTGGGGCGTCTCGACCTCGTCGTAGCCCGCGTCGCGGTTCAGCCCGGCGACGTACTCGGAGAGTTCGTTGAGGATTTTCTTGCCGTTTGGCTCGTACAGCGGCAGGCCCGGCCCGGTCGTCTCGTCGATGGAGAACAGGTCCATCTCCTGGCCGATCTTGCGGTGATCCCGTTCCTCGGCCTTGCGGCGTTGTTCGAGGAACTCGTCGAGCGCGTCCTCTGTCGGGAAGGCGGTTCCGTACACGCGGGTCAGCGTCTCGTTGTCCTCCTCGCCGCGCCAGAAGGCCGCCGAGATTTCCAGCAGGGCGAAACCGCCGATTTCACCGGTCGATTCGACGTGGGGGCCCTGACAGAGGTCTTCGAACTCGCCCTGCGTGTAGAACGAGACTTCCTCGTCGTCCGCGGCCTCGGTTTCGAGGATGTCCTGCTTGAACGGGTTGTCCTCGTAGCGTTCGAAGGCCTCGTCGCGGTCGACGAGTTCGCGCTCGATGTCGAGGTCCTCCTCGATGATCTCCTCGGCTTCGGCCTCGATGGCTTCAAGATCGTCTTCGTCGATGTCGACGCCGGTGATGTCGTAGTAGAACCCGTTGTCGGTCCACGGCCCGATTGTGAGCTTCGCGTCAGGGTGGAGGCGCTGCAGGGCCTGCGCGAAGACGTGAGCGGCCGAGTGACGAAGCACGTCGAGGTACTCGTCACTGCTCTCGGTGACGATTTCGAGCCTGACATCGTCTGTCAGCGGCGCGTGTTTGTCGACAAGGTCGCCATCGACGACGCCGGCGACCGTGTCGTCACCTAGCCCTGGCCCGATTTCGTAGGCGACATCCTCGACCGTGCTGCCGCGCTCGACCTCTAAGGGAGTCCCGTCGGGCAGCGTGACCGTGACCGTACTCATATCCGAGGATACGACGGCGGCCGGGGATAAGTGTATTGAGACGCGGGCGATGCTGGCGTTACTCTGGTAACGGCGGGTCCGAATCCTCGTCGGCAGTGTCGGCCGCTGGCAGCTCAGACTGGGCTGGTGGCCGTGCCGCGCTTGCCCGTTCGAGCGGTGAGAGCGTCAGTTCTTCCTCGCCTTCGAGCATTGTGAGCCGGTCCGTTACAGTGACGGTCTCCCCGTCGGCCGTGTGCGGCGTTACGCACCTGAGTTTCGATCCGACGTACTCGGCTAATAGTTGGACTGGAAACACGAGCGCCCGGTACTGCTCCCCCGATATTTCAGCGTCTACCGAGCGCACCTGAAACGCGGGTTCGAGTGAACATTCGTTGCGTTTTGCCCACTCCTGAAAGACGCTAACTCGGTTGAGTGCGAACAGCCCGAGTTCGGTCCGCGCCTCCGCTGGCGTGGACGGTATCTGCCGTCCAATGACCTGAACAGTGATATCTGACAGAACACCGTCGTCCGACAGCCCCTGGAGCCGGTCAATTACCGCAGCCTGTTGCTGCGTGTGCCCGTCGGGCAGTAGTGAACGAACGTACAGTTCTGCCCGTGTACCGTCTGGCTGCGTGCTCCCCTGCATCGTATAGAAATGAATGGACAGCAACCGGCAAAAGTATTCCTGTTGACAAATAATGGTTAGAACGGTTATACACTGAACGACGGAAGCTGAATCAAACGGTTTCACCGTCGGTTGGACAGTCACGGCTCGTATCAGTGTGATAGGGAGTACTATGTGGGCACAGTTCGCATGAGAAGCCGGATATGTACGATTCGGTGCTCGTAGCCACAGACGGGAGTTCGGGAACGGCTGAAACGCTCGCACACGCCACCTCCATCGCGCGCGACAACGACGCGACCCTCCATGGGCTGTACGTCGTGGACAGACGGCTGTACGTCGCGGCCGACAAGGCCAATCAGGACGAGGTGCGTCAGTCGCTGGAGGAAGAGGGCGAGGTCGCGCTCGACGACATCGTGGTCGGCGGCGAGGAGGCCGGCGTCGAGGTCGTCACGACCATGGCGGAAGGGATTCCTCACAAGACAATCACCAACTACGCCGAAGAGGAGGACATCGACCTCATCGTAATGGGGACCCACGGTCGAACCGGGCGAGACCGGGTCGCCAATCTCGGGAGCGTTACCGAGCGCGTCGTCGAGAGCGCGCCCGTCCCCGTCCTCGTCGTCCACATCGAATAGCTCAGGTGCGGCTGGCGGTTGCGGTACGGACGCGCTCGACAGCGGCTATACGACCGGTGCGCCCCGTTCTGACCGGTATCTTTTCGAGTGGCCGACACGATGGTAGCAGTATGGACAGCCGAGAGTACGCCTTCGAAGGAGCCACGCCAGATATCCACGGATACGCCCACGTCAGCCGCGAGGCGACGCTGGTGGGAGATGTCACCGTCGGCCCGAACGCGAACGTCTGGCCCGGCGTCGTGTTGCGCGGCGACGTGGCCCCCGTCGAAGTGGGCCGCGAATCGGCCATCGGTGACGGAGCCATTGTCCACGCCTCGACCGTCGGGGAGAAGGTGATGGTCGGCCACGGGGCCGTTCTCAACGATGCAGCGGTCAAGGACGGGGCGCTCGTCGGATTCAATTCGACGGTTAGCGACGCCACCATCGGGAAGGGCTCTATCGTCGCGATGGGAACGGTCGTTCCGCCGGGCTACGAGGTTCCAGCAGAGTCCTTTGTTCGCGGGAGCCCGGCCACAGTGACACCGCTGTCCGAGACCACCATCGACCCCAACGAAGTGTTCGAGGCGTTCAGCTCCGGCGATTACGCCAACCTCGCCGCCCGCCACGAGGACCTCTTCGAGTAACGCCCCGTCGGACAACGACGGGTCACTTATAGTGGAAGAACCCACACAGTACCGAGCATGGACGATATCGTCGACCTAGTGACCCGGTCGCTCGCTGACGAGACTGCCGCGGCGTTCACTGAACGGGTCGACGAACAGGCGATGCAGCTCCGGAGGGCCATCGAGGCCGGGGAGTTCGACAACGAGGCGTTCTCCGTCGGTCTGGAAATCGAACTGTACGCCATCAACGCGGAGCCGGACCCGCCCGAACCGGACGATGCGGAGGATAGCGAGGAAACCGCCGAAGCAGGTCTGAACGACGACCTGAGCGAATCGGGCGAAGCGGCCTGGAGCGGGTCGCTCGACGCGCCGGCAGAGCCAGAAGGTGGCGGCGGCGCATCGCTGGAACCAAACGGTGACGGAGGGCCCCTTGCGCCAGACGAGGGCGATTCTCTCGAACCCGCTGGAAACGAACCATCGGACCAGAACGCTGCCGAAACCGCTGACGAGCCCGAGGATTCATTCGGCCCCGGAGAGGGGCCGTCGCTCGACATCGACCCGGACAGTCCGCTGGCCGAGGACGAACCGGAGACGCCAGAGGAGGAGGCCGAGCCGGCCGTCGAGTCGTCCGTCGAGGAGGACGACGACGAGCCGTACATGGACCCCGAGGACTGGGAGGGACGGCTGACCCGCCTGCCCGACGTGGTGTTCGAGGGCGAGGCCAACAAGGAACTGGGCGTGCACAACGCCGAGGTCAACACCGAGCCAAACAGCTTCGACCAGACCGGGATGGAGGTCCAGACGACGGCGGTAGAGATGCAGACGAAACAGGCCCGCCAGCAGGCGAGCAAACACAACTGCGAACTCGTCCTTGATGCGATGTGGACCGTCCCGCCCGAGGGGGGCAGCGAGGCGTACCTCTCGGCACACGAGACGAGGGACGGGGTTGTCCTCGCGGACAACATGCGGCAGGCCCCCAGATACGTGGCACTGGACAACGAGGCGCTGGACCACGCCGGCGGCACCATTGAGTTCGACGTGCCGGGGTACAGCGGGTCGTTCCCAACGATTCTGTTCGAGTCCCTGGCCACCTCGATCCAGCCCCACCTTCAGGTTCCGGACGCCGAGGCGTTCCCCGAGTACTACAACGCCGCGATTCGGACGCTCGGACCGCTGCTTGCGCTATCGGTGAACTCGCCGTTCCTCCCGGCAGATATGTACGGCGACACCGACGGCGAGTGGCTCTGTGCGAACACCCACCACGAACTCCGCATCGCGGCTTTCGAGCAGTCTGTCAACACCAGTGAGAACCCGAAGGTCCGGGTCCCACGGGACCTCGACGATACGACGGACGTTGTCGGCCGCGTCGTCGACGACGACCTGTTCGCGCCGTTCCTCCGCGAGTTCCTGCACGACGACGACCGGGCGGCGTTCGAAGACGAGTTCTGGGAGTTCGACCACAAGCGCGGGACCTACTGGCGCTGGCTCCGCTGTGTCGCCGGCGGAACGCCGGTCGAGGGAGCAAGCACTGAAAAGTCGCTCCGCATCGAGTACCGTCCCCTCCCGACCCAGCCCCACGCCAAGGATATGATCGGGCTGCAGGCGCTGACGGTCGGCCTCATCCGCGGGCTGGTCGCCGCCGACCACCCCGCCGCGGAACTACCGTGGCAGGAAGCCAAGCGGAGCTTCTACAACGCCGCACAGGACGGCTTCGAGGCCGACCTGTCGTGGGTGACCGCCGAGGGCGAGCGGACGGCCGACCGCGCGGCCATCTACGACGAGGTCTTCGAGTACGCCCGTCTGGGACTGGCAGAGCAAG
The DNA here is from genome assembly GCF_003665985.1 of Haloarcula sp. Atlit-47R. Classification (NCBI taxonomy): domain Archaea; kingdom Methanobacteriati; phylum Methanobacteriota; class Halobacteria; order Halobacteriales; family Haloarculaceae; genus Haloarcula; species Haloarcula sp. Atlit-47R. Next base: position 481,351 of record NZ_QPLQ01000002.1, read on the forward strand.
GCGTCCCGGAGGCCCGCATTGACGAGTACCTCGGGCCTATCGAAGCCCGATACGACGCCGGGACGACCCCGAGCGACTGGAAGATCGCCCGCGTTCGCGAGTCTCTCGACGACGGCGACGACCTCTCGGCAGCCATCACGTCGATGCAGCGGGACTACATCAATGCGACCCGTGAACACCACGCCTTCGAAGAGTGGCTGTAGGCGGCCAGCGGCGGCAGGGAGTCGAGGTCGCCCTGCCGGATGGCGGGTATTTATTCGGACGACGCCGTTATATTCGGGTGATGGTTTCCACAGGCGACACCGCGCCGGACATCTCGGCGACAATCGCGAACGGTGAGGTAGAGGACTTCGAACTGAGCGACCACCTGGGCGACGGGCCGGTCGTGCTCGCGTTTTTCCCGGGCGCGTTTACGCCGCCGTGTTCCAACGAGATGGTGGCCCTGCAGGAACACCTCGGGGACTTCCACGACGCCGGCGCGACGGTCCTCGGCGTCAGCGCCGACTCGGCGTTCTCGCTGAACTCCTTCCGCGACGAGCACGGGCTGGAGTTCGACCTGCTCAGTGACATGGGCCGGTCGGCGATTCAGGACTACGGCCTCGAAATCGACATTGAGGACCTCGGGCTGCTCGGCGTCGCCAACCGCGCCGTGTTCGTCGTCGACGACGACGGCGAAGTCACCTACAGCTGGGTCGCCGACGACCCGACCAACGAGCCGGACTACGATGAGCTGCTAAATGCAGTCGAATCGGCATAAGCGGGCCACATCACACTCCGAACCGGATTTTTATCGGTACTGTCTCGCAGCTACGCGTCTCGCGCCCGCCGAGCACCGGTGCCGGCCGACACCGAAGTGAGGTCGAACACGGCACCGTCGAGCGGCACGCCGTCGTAGGGGTCTGATGCCAGCAAGAGCGCCCCGTCGAGGTCGACATAGTCGACAAGCGGTGTGAGATGGACCGCCGCGGCGATGCTGGCGTTGGACTCGACCATACACCCGAGCATCAGGTCGAGATTGTGGGCCGCAGCGGCGTTGAGCAGCCGTGTTGCGGGCCTGAGGCCGCCGCATTTGACCAGTTTGGCGTTGACAATGTCACAGGCGTCAGCGACCCGCGGTACGTCTGACGCTGTCACACAGGATTCGTCGGCGGCGACGGGAATCTCAGTCGCGTCGGTCACGCGGCGGAGGCCGTCGATGTCGTCGGCCTCGACCGGCTGTTCCAGCATCGTCACACCAGCGTCGGCGAGCCAGTCCGCCTTGTTGATAGCCTCGTGAACGGTCCAGGCGGCGTTGGCGTCAACCCGTATCTCGGCGTCGGGGACGGCATCCCGAACCGCGTCCAGTCGCGCCCGGTCGTCGTCGGTCCCGAGTTTGACCTTCAGGTGACCGAAGCCGCTGTTGGCCGCCTCCCATGCTTTCTCGGCCATCCGCTCGGGCGAGTCGATGCCGACTGTGTAGGTGGTCGGCGGGACCGCATCGGGGTCGAGGCCCCACTGCCGGTACAGCGGCAGGTCCAGCTGCCGAGCGGCGAGGTCGTGGACAGCGATAGAGAGTGCCATCCGTGCGGCAGGCTGACCCGGCGCTTGCTCGTCGAGGTCCCGCTCGATGCGTTGCTGCGCGTGTGGGTCGCCGATGCGGTCGACGGTCTCACAGAGTTCGGGGAGCGTTTCGGCCACTGACTGGGCACTCTCGTCGTAGTACGCTGACGGCGTGACGGCCCCGGTACCTGTAGTTCCTTCGTGGGTAAGTTCGACCACGACGGTCTCGCTGGTCTCGCTGGTCTCTCGCGAGATACCAAACGGGTTCGACAGCGGCAGTTCGAGGCGGTCGACGCGCCAGTTCATAGGATGGCGTCCAGTACCTCGTCCGGAACGCCGTGGCGGACCGGGTCAGTCGCCGGTGCGTCCAGAGCGTCACTGTACCCTGCGACAGCATCCGCGGCCGCACCGTCGTCGAGGTGGCGGGTGTTCAGCATGCCCGCGACGACGGACGCATCCGAGATGGGCGCGGCCAGGCGCTCGTAGATGTCGACGTACTCGGAGAGCGGCGGAATATCGAACGACTCGTAGCCGTGGATGGCCTCGCGGCCAGCTTCGTGGCACATAACGAGCGCATCCGGGACCGACCCGTGGAGGATGCTCGTCGTCACGCCCGAATAGGCTGGATGGGCCAGCGCACCCTGCCCTTCGACGACGAGGAGGTCCGCCGTCTGCGCTTCTTCGACCAGCCGCTCGACCGCGCCGGCGGCGTAGTCGGCGATGACACGGTCGATGACGATGCCCCAGCCAGTGATGGCGATGCCGGTCTGACCCGTCGGAACGACGGCGGCGTCGAGGCCGCGCTCCCGGGCCGCATCGCGGATCTCGAACGACGCAGTCATCTTCCCCGTCGAGCAGTCGGTGCCGACAGTTGTGACGACTGTCGCATCCACATCGCCGGCGGTGCCCGCCGCCACAGTCAGGTCCTCTGGTGGCTTGCGGAGGTCGTGGAGTTCGGCGTCGTGTTCCTCGGCGAGGCGGGCGAACTCCTCGTCGTCGGCCAGGAAGTCGTGCAGCCCAGCGTACACGTCACAGCCGCGTTCGAGCGCTGTGCGAACGTCTTCGCGCCAGGACTCGTCGAACTCACCGCCGATTGGAGAGATGCCAATGACGAGCGCGTCCACCTCGGGCGCGTCGGCCATCGACGCGACGATAGGGGCGTCCTGCACGTCCGGGAGCGTGTCGTTGACGCGCTGTCCGGCCCGCTCGCGGTCGACGAGAGCGTGTACTGCTCGGTCACCGTACCGCAACAACCCGACCGCTGTCTTGGCCCGGTCGGGAAAGGCGTCGTGTGTTAAAATGGCTACGGCCATAGCCGGACAGAGTCGCCGCCCCGCGAAAAAGCTACGGAACCGGTGCCGACGGGGCCGGGCTGAACAGGTCCTGAGCTACGGAACGCGCAACCGAACAGTCCACAGTGACCGAACGGCGTCGTCCAGTGCCTCGGCAGGCTCCCCGGTCGCGTCGACCGGCTTCGTCGCCGTCGCGAGGTCCTCGAACTCGTGGATGACTGACCCTTCGCCGACGACGTACAGCCGGTCGGGGGACACCTCCTCGATAGCGGCCCGACAGCGGTCGAGATGGGAGTCGATCTGCTGGTCCCGAAGCCGCTCGAACCGGCTCTGTGAGAAGCCGCCTTTGGAGTGCTGGCTTTTCAGCTCCGAGTCGAAGCCGTGGAACGCCGTCCGCTCGCGGCCGTCGTACTCGCCCATGGCGAACAGGTCCGAGCGGACCAGCGCGACGACGTGCTCACCGGTCGGTTCGAACCACGACCGCTCCAGCCGAACGGTGTCGCCCCACCCGGTGAACGGCGACGGCGGCGAAGGGACCGACAGGCACGCCGACAGGAGGCCGGCGTCATCCGTCACAGCTAGACACGGCGCGGCGCTGGCGACCAGCGATGCGCGGTCGCCGAAGGCGTCCCGAACTGGCCCGGGCAGGGAACGCTCCGCGTCGATATAGGCAGTAAAGACGCCTTCCGGCTCTGTCTCGAAGGATTCCAGCCGAGTGAGTACTTCACTTAGACGGGCCCGACTGAGCGTCTCCTCGGCCCGGAACGTCGATTCGCCCTCCTCGTCCTGCAGGCGCTCGACGCGGTCTTCGAGTTCAGCCACCCGGTCTTCCAGCCGATTGACCTCGGCCTCGGCCCGCTGGCGCTCGGTCGCTGCGTCGGCACGGCGCTCCTTCTCGGCGTCGAGCTGTCGTTCGAGGTGGTGGTTCTCCTCCTCGAGTTCGGCGACCCGCTCTTTCAGCGACGCTCGTCCCAGCAACCGGTCAAGCATCGACTGGATGGCAGACGGGGACAGGCTTAAAAGTGACTTCCCGGACCGCAACTGCATCGAAGCGTTACCACTCAGTCCGGCGGTTCGTCGTCGTCTCTCAGCGAGGAGATGATGAGCCGCCTGATGCCGCGCCGAAGGCGACCGCCGGCCGCGGGTTGAGAGATATCCAGATCGGCGGCGACATCGCTGAGAGTCGCGTTCCGCGGCTCTTCGAAATACCCCATTTCGAGTGCGACGAGGAGCGCCTCCCGCTGGCTGTCAGTCAGCCCTGCGTCCGTGTTTCCCAGACTGGCGTACTCGTTCACGCGCAGCAGATCGATGTCGATGTCGTTCTCTTGAGCGTAGTCCCACAGCTGAGCGAGAGCCGTCCGTTCGGGCAGCCATATCGTCAGTATCCACGCGCTCCCGTCGTTTTCCATGTCGAGGATAACCCCGTTCGCGGCCGAGATGACGGGGGAGAGGATCTTTGCTTCGTCCGTGTACTCGAAGCTGTAGATGGCCTCGTCGTCTCTGGTTTCGATGACGCGTTCGAAGTCCCCGACAGTGCTGTCGTTCCGTAATCCGTCCTCGAACTGCTGGAAGTCGGACGATTCAATGTGGTAAAAGAACTTGCCCGACGTCGGGTCCGTGCCCGCCTCAGACACGGACCTGACTTTCGAGCTCCGGTCGTGGGAAACGGTCTGTGTGAGGACGATGTCGGGATGTTCGGCTCGGACGACCGCCTTGATATCGGTCATGTGTCTGTAGAGTGGTGTGTGCCAGCGCGTGCAATTACGTGGTGGACACGTCGGCGGAAATCCGTCCCAAACTCTTGGTACTAGCTGAGGGTAGTCGTGCGCTAATTTAACTGAGTCGGTTGGCCGTGAGGGCCGAGTCGGCCCGATTTCCGTGTCTCGTCCGGCCGGTCCGAGCGGGATACGTGCCCGCTGAGCCGGCGGGTTCCCGTACGGCGGTGTCACCGGTTCAGACGCGACGGCTGAACAGCAGCGCCCAGAGACGTTCGGGCCAGCCGGCACCATGCGATGGAGATACGCCGGCGGGGAGGTAGAATTTGGAGTCAGTAGCGCTATCCTGCTCCTCAGCGTGGTTTCGCTGTGACATACATGTGAAGAGAGGCCCCCGAACCGCATTGCTCTGTAGCTTAAGCGTATAACCTACTTATCCCACGTTTCAAAATTCCGGTCCGTCCGGTAGCCAATGAGAACGCAGTGAAGCGGAGTTTCACCCGCTCAAACAGCAGTGTCAGGGAGTATCGTCGCGCCCTCTGAGAGAGAGAGCAGTTGTGCGGCGTGGTCCGCTTTCGCCAGAAATACTTCTTCGAGGCTGGGCGGGTTCCGGACGTTGGCGTCTTCGAGCATCGGTTCGGGAACAACGAGTGTGTCCGCCGGGACCTGTGCATCTCCGTGGACGGCAAAGTGCTGGGAGCCGAGTTTCATTACCAGCGGATAGTCTGTGCGTTCGACCCCTTCGCCGGAGGCGTACAACTGTTCGTTCACTCGTTCGTGCTGCTCGCGACACATCGCGGCCGCCGCGTCATCTCTCGGTTCGACGTAGAGGCGGCCGAGGTAGTATCCACGCGAAAACTGTTCGAACATCGGTGCAGGTGTATGTGTGCCATTCACATACATAAGTCTTCGCCGGCAGCCTTTTGCCGCCGTGCAAACAGCGGCAACGCACAGTCGGTGGCTCGATAGCGACTCCCGTCCGACAGGGCTTTGCCGCGAGCGGTCCCGAGTCGACCCATGAGCGAGCAGCGGGGGCCGTTGCCCCGTCGGTACGCGCGGTACTACCTCGAACAGACGCCGAGCCTCGTGTGGCTGCTGGTCGTCAACGCCGTGGCGATGCTCGTCGGCATCCGGTACTACGTCGAGACGATGCCCGAGGTGTCGACGTTCCTCTGGCCGCTGTACGCCGACTCGCCGGCCGCACTGTTCCTGATGACGCTGTCGGTCGCTACCCTTCTGCCCTTTCTCGGCAAGTCGCTCGACGAGGTTCCGCTGACGGTCCCGCTTGCGTACCTCCACACGATTGCGCTGGTCTGGCTGGTCAAGATGGGGCTGTGGACTGTCGTGGCGTTAAATATCGGCTTCGACGCGTACTTCCCCGCGCCGTGGGCGTATTTCGGCATCATCATCACCCACCTCGGCTTCATCGCCGAAGGGCTGTTAGTTCCCCACTACGCCCGAACGACGAGGGGCGCGCTCGTGACCGCGCTGGTGCTGGCCCTGTGCAACGACGTGCTCGATTACGCCTTCGGATATCATCCGCCGTTGCGCTACGAGCCCGGCCTCGCGCTGCCGGTCGCCACCGTCGCGCTGTCCGTGCTGTCGGTGGGACTCGCCTGGCGACTGCTCCCGTCGGGGAAGCCGCGTTAAATACGTTCGTAAACACTCTTGGACTATCTGCGGTTGTTTCAGGGGCTGATGAACGACACGAACGAAGGCGTTTCTTTTTGATGTGGGAGGGTCGAAGTAGGAATAGGAATGAGCCCACGCCAGGCCACGCTCCTCACAGTGCTGGTCTTCGTCGGGACTGTCGCTGTCGGCCTCCCAGCCGTGACAGCGCAGGAGACCGCAACGGAGACAGTGGCCACGCAGAACGAGTCTGCCAGCGGAATGGGAACGCAACTCACGGCGTTCCTCCAGTCGAACGCTGCCGCCGCGAACGACACGGTCGAGAACGGGATGTGGCGGTCGACATACAACCAATCGAACGGCACTGAACGAGCCGAGCTGGTCACGAAGCGGGCGGGCTCGCTCGAACGCCGGCTCGAACGGCTACAGGAGCGAAACGCCACGCTCGAACAGCGATACGAGAACGGAAGCATCAGTGAGCAGGCCTACGTGGCACAGCAGAGCCGACTCACCGCAGAGATTGCGGGCCTGCAGACCGCGATTAACGATACCGATGCAGCGGCCGAACAGACCGGTGTAAACGACACTGCACTGGAACGGTTGAAACAAAACGCAAGCAAGCTTTCCGGTCAGCAGGTCGCATCGATTGCTCGGGGTATCGCCGGACCGCCGGGGACCGCTGGCCCGGATGAACAGGGACCGCCCGACGACGCTGGCGTCAACCGGAGCGAAGCAGGACCGCCCGACGACGCTGGCGTCAACCGGAGCGAAGCAGGACCGCCCGACGGCGCCGGAGTCAACGATAGCGACCGGGGGCCGCCAGCCGAGACGCCCGACCGGGGTGCCAACGAGAGCAACCGAGGCCCGCCCGGCGAGGCTCCCGGACAGCAGGGAAACAGTAGCGAGCGAGGCCCACCTGACGATGCCCCCGGACAGCAGGAAAACGAGACCGAGGGAGACCCACCCGCTGACAGGGGTACCGACGGCGATAGCGAGGGGGCAGACGGCGCGGCCGGGAACGAGGGAAACGAGTCTGACAGGGGGGCGGAACGGGGCAACGGGAACGAAAACGGGGAGCGTGGAACGTCCGGCACCGAGGACAGCGACGACAGCGGCAACGATGCCAGAAACGGCGCTGGCGGAGAGAACGGTTCTGACGCCGACGAATCCGGAAACGACGGGGCCGACGGCTCGTCCGAGACGGATTCCGACGGTGATGCGGGCGAGGGGGGCAACGACGAGGGAAACGGTAACGGGAGCGACCAAGGCAGCGACGGGGGTGAGCAGGGCAACGACCAGGCCGGGGACCAGGGAAACGGTGACGAAGGAGACCGGGGAAATAACGGAAACGACCAGAGCAACGACGGCGATACCAGCCAGAACGGTAACGAAGGCGACCAGGGGAACGACAGCGGGGAGGGGCAGGGAAACGATAGCGGAAACGACCAGGCCGGGGACCAGGGAAATAACGGAGGCGACGGGGGCTACGACGGCGGTGACCAAGGAAGCGGCCAGGGTAGTGACCAAGGAAACGACGGCGGCAACGGCCAGGACAATGACCGAGGAAACGGCGGCAATCAGGGCAACGGGAACGGCGGCGCATAGGGGTCGCGGGCCTACCCGGTCGCTGAGCGGGGGACACACCAGCAAACCGCCCGACGAGAGTCATACTTTTGAACCGTGACCCGCTACCTACGTATCGATGGACTCCGCCGAGCTACTCAATCTCCTTGGAAACGCCAATCGCCGGCGGATTCTCAAACTACTCGCACACAAACCCTGCTACGTCACCGAAATCAGCGAGTACATCGGTGTCAGTCCGAAAGCGGTCATCGACCACCTGCAGAAGCTCGAAGACGCCGGCCTCGTCGACTCCCGGACGGACGACCAACGCCGAAAGTACTTCTCTATCGCCCGGAACCTCCGTCTGGAGGTCCGCGTCTCTCCGTACGAGTTTGGTACCAAAAGCGCCTATCCGGCAAACCCCGAGTTCGAGATGCCCTCCTGTCGCCACCTCTCGATAGACGTTGGGGCCACATCTGACGGGGACTTTCACGACCTGGCGCGCGAACTGGAGCATCTCCAGCAGCTAGAGAACGAACTGTCGCTGGCTCAGCGATGGGTGCAAGCCCGCATGACCGACGTACGGGACCGCATCGACTCCGGCTTCGAGAACGGCGACGGACGACTGTACGCAGAACTGGTCAGCGGGCTCGCAAACGGTATCGATACCGTTCCAGCGCTGGCCCGAGAGATTGAGGCCCCGCCCGAAATCGTCGAGGAAGCGCTCACGCGGCTGGCGGAGGACGACGTGGTCGAACGGACCGACGACGGCTGGGAAATCGTCTGAGCCAAACGGTGTTTCGGAGAGCGGACCGTCTCAGTCCGCGTTCGAACCGTACGAACTGGGGACTTCGACCGAGAGCTGTTCTGAGAGCAGGTACGTCACAGACCCGACAGCGACCAGTCCGGCGGGGAGCGCAATGTACGCCGAAACGCCGTAGCCGGCCAGCAGGAACAGCCCGGTTGCGACGATGCCGGCCAGTACTGCATAGGGAATCTGGGTGTTCACGTGGTCGACGTGGTCACTCGCGGCGAACATGCTCGACATCACTGTCGTGTCGGAGATGGGCGAGCAGTGGTCGCCAAACAGCGCGCCGGTCAGGATCGCTGCGATAGCTGGGGCAAGCGGCGCGCCGAGAGCGTGTCCGAGCGGTATCGCGACAGGGAACAGGATACCCATCGTCCCCCAAGACGTGCCGATGCTGAAGCTGATAATGACCGCGCTGAGGAAGATGATGGCGGGCAGCATCCCGGCTGTGATAATTCCCTCGCTGATAGCGACGACGTAGGGACCGACACCGAGTGCCTGACTCACAGCACCGATGGACCACGCGAGCGAGAGCACCGCAACGGGGAACATCACCATTTTGAATCCCTCGAAGATGGCATCGCTCACTTTATCGACCGCAATCCGTGCGTGTCCGACCAGAATTGTCAGAATGACCAGACAGGCCGAGAACGAGGCCCAGACGATTGCGTCAGCGGTGGCCGCGTTCGACAGTGCATCGGTGAGACTCCGGCCAGCGAACCCGCCACCAGAGTAATACAGCGAGAACCCGGTCACCCCCACGAGTGCGGCAATTGGTGCTGCGAAGTACCACCACCGTGGCTCTACGTGGTCGGGCGTGACGATATCGTCCTCCTGCGTTTCCATGAGTGGGTCCGCGTTGTCACCGAGGACTTTGCCCTCTTCCTTTGCTCTGCGTTCAGCCTTCGCCATCGGCCCGAAGTCCAAGTCCGCGATGACGACGATGAAAACCATCGCAAGTGCGAGCAGGCTGTAGAACCGATAGGGTATCGACTCGAGGAACAGCAGGAACGCGCTTCGCTCCACCCCAATCGTGGTGAGTTGCTCGGCGATGAGCCCGACCTCGAACCCGAGCCATGTCGAGACGACCGATATCGACGCGGTCGGTGCAGTGGTGGAGTCAAGGATGTACGCCAGCTTCTCGCGGCTGATGTCGAATTTATCAGTGATCGGGCGCATGACAGACCCGGTGATCATCGTCGAGGCGTACGAGTCGACGAAGATCGTCATTCCCAGTAGCGACGTGCCAAGCGCCGCCTGACGACGAGTCCGAATACGCTTGACCATCTGTGACGCCAGCGCATTCATCCCGCCGGAGAGGAAGATCATCCCCAGCATTGCCCCGATGAGGAACGTGAACAGGAGCAGCTTGACGTTGAACGGCTCAGTCACGTTATCCACGACGAACTGGAGGCTCCGGGCGGCTCCGGCGGCTGGATTCCAGCCGACGAGCACCGTCGCGCCGATCCAGATGCCTGCAAACAGCGAGAGGAGTACTTGGCGAGTGAACAGCGTCAGTACAATCGCGAGCATCGCCGGGAACAGGCTGATAAGCCCGTATGTCTCTGGTGCCATACGTTCTGGTCCGGGATTTACATACGAGAGTTATAAGAGTTGTCAACTCAAGATATTGTGGTTAGGTGGCCATAGAAAACAACGTATAATCATATTATTATTTATTTTTTGGACTATTGAACAAGTTATAGATGTGTTCGACGAGACGGAGACAATCGGTCGCACCGAAAACGTCCGTTCACGCCGAAATCGTAGCGAGCCGTCACAAACGAAAGACGGGCAGAAGATTTCAACAGCGTTTGTCTGATACCTCTATTGCAGTCCGAGCGACGGGACCGTGGAATGCACTGCAGCAAATGCAGCAAGCACGGTCGCGATACTGACCGGCACAGTCGCCTGAAAAGCTACAGGTCTCTCGTCAGCCCACTGCGAAGGTCCCGGCCGAAGTAGTGTCCGACGAGCGCGAGGACGAGACCGACCCCACCGGCGATGGCGAACAGTCTGGTACCGTTCAGTCCCGCAGCAAGCTGTGGGAGGAGGGACAGAACGGCCGTTGCGCCGCCGCTGACACCGCCCGCCAGCCCCAGTTCGGCGTATCGGCGCTCGCTAGCGAGCAGTCCGTAGACGAATCCGCCGAGTACGATGCCGAGCAGTTCGGTGAACGGCACGAGCGGTATCAGTCCGCCAAGCACCATCCCGCCGCCGACCGCGCCGAAGGCGAACAGCAGCGCCCGCAGTGAGAAGTAGCTGCCGCTGTCTGTGGTGGACGTTTCGGTGATAGACGACGTCGTGTCGCGTGATTCCCCGACAGCGACGTCCGTCTCTACTGATTCCGTCGTGCCGACATCGACGCCGAGGTCACCGTCCGACTGCGCGTCCGCGTCGCGGGTCCGCTCCTCGGTTCGTTCGGCCATACTGAGTATGGGACGGCGAGTAGTATGGTCCTTTTGGGGCCTGTCGGCAGTCAGGGAGACGGCGGTGTGTCGCTCAGATACCGAGCCAGTCGTCGTTGCGAACCGAGTAACCGTTCGACCGGCAGAACTCCGACGCCCGTCGGCGCACGTCGCGGGACCCCGGTAGCGTCTCGTTCTCGTGAATGTGCTCAATAATCCAGTCGGCGATAGCGCGAATGCCTTCGTCGTCGTCATCCGCATCGATAGCTTGCAGCGCCCGGAACGTCCGCTCGTACCCGTCGCGCTGTGAGGCACCGAACGACGCGCTTTGATACCTGTCGGCAGCCTTTACAATCCGTTTCATCGCCCCCGCTACGGTCGGCCGCTGGACTCGGGTCCGGACCTCGGCCGGCGAGTCGAACGACTCGACCGCTGCATCGGGCAAGAGATCCGCAACGGTGTGCGTTCCCTCGGCCGACTTGATCTCGTAATCGCCAACCGCATCGACCACCGTAGCCGCTGATGCCGGGAATTCGAGCGTGTCGAGTTCAGTCTCGAAGGACGCGAGTTCCGTCGAGTCGACTGGCGGCTCGGGCTCGTCCGCGCGCTCGAGCTCCTCGGCGATAGCGCGCTCGCGCTGGCGGCGCTCCTCGTTTCGAGCCTGCGCTTCGCGCCCGTTCTTGTTGTCTGCCATACGTGTTAGGAGCATGTCGAGTGAGATAACATTGTGGTTTGGTATCGTGTGTGTTGAGAGTCCGACTGCGAACTGCCCCACACACCGGAGCCGCGGGTCGTCGTCAGGTCCGGCGTATAGCTGAAAAGGCTCGGCGAAACGAGTGGGTTCAAGTCCCACCGGCGGAAAGTGCCGCGCATGAACGCAGGCGACCGGGTCCGCGTCGAGCGCGCGGCCCAGACATACGAGGGCGTGTTGCTTCCATCGAGTACGCCCGAGCACCTCGTCGTCAAACTCGACGGCGGGTACAACGTCGGTATCGACCGCGAGGGCGCATCCGTCGACGTGCTGGAGTCGGACGTGTACGACGTCGAAAGCGCGCAGGACGAACAGAGTCAGTCGGCAATCGAATTCGACGACGACCTCCCGACGGTGTCGCTCATCTCCACCGGCGGGACCATCGCCTCGACCGTCGACTACCGTACCGGTGCAGTGACGGCCCAGTTCGACGCAGAGGACGTACTGCGAGCGGTCCCGGACCTCGCCGGGATGGCGAACTACCGCGGCCGCGTCGTCGCGAATATTCTCTCGGAGAACATGACCCCGGCCGTCTGGCAGGACCTCGCGCAGGCGGTCCACGAGGAAATCGAGGCCGGCGCAGACGGCATCGTCGTCATGCACGGCACCGACACGATGCAGTACTCCGCGTCGGCGCTGTCGTTCATGCTCGACACGTCGGTTCCAATCGTGTTTACTGGCAGCCAGCGGTCGGCGGACCGCCCGTCCTCGGACAACGTGATGAACGCTGTTTCGGCGGTCGAGGCTGCGACGAGCGACTGTGCGGAGGTGCTGGTCTGTATGCACGCAGACGAGTCCGACGACCGCTGTGCGCTCCACCGCGGCACCCGCGTCCGGAAGAACCACACCTCGCGCCGGGACGCCTTCGAGACAGTCGGCGCGAAGCCGCTTGGCGAGGTCGACTACGACATCGACGGCGAGAGCACGGTTACGTTCCACCGTGAGTACACCGAACGGGACGCCGCCGACCTGGCGCTGCACGACGACATCGAGACCGACGTGGAACTCCTGAAGTTCTCGCCGGGGATGGACCCGTCGCTGCTCGAAGCCGCCGCAGAGGACAGTGAGGGTGTTGTCATCGAGGGCACGGGGCTTGGCCACGTCAACACCGACTGGATCGGGACCATCGAGGAACTGGACATCCCGGTCGTCATGACCAGCCAGTGCCTCGAAGGCCGGGTCTGTGACCGCGTCTACGATACCGGACGGGACCTGCTTGACGCCGGCGTCACTGAGGGCGAAGATATGCTCCCCGGTACAGCGAAGGTCAAGCTCATGTGGGCGCTGGCCAACAGCGACGACGTGGCCGATACGATGCAAGAGCCCCTTGCCGGCGAGATTCAGCAGCGCTCGACACCCTGGTTGTAGCGCTGGGACCGGCGCAGTAGTCACGGTGTGGCTCCGCGGAGCGTCTCTTTTTTATCGTCGCGGGCGAGTCCAACGGTATGTCGCCGACTGTTCGGACGGCTTGTCACGACGACTACGAGGCTATTGTCGACCTGACCAGCGATGTCTGGGCCGACCGCGCGATGGCTGATTACATCCCGGACGTGTTCCACGACTGGGTCGACGACGACGGCCCGGACCGGAAAACCCTCGTCGTCGACGTTGACGGCCACGCCGTTGGCATCGCGCAGGCCGTCAGACTCACCGAGACTGAGGCGTGGTTTCAGGGCATGCGCATCGACTCGGATCACCGGGGGAAGGGGTTCGGGTCGCTGCTGACCGACCACCTCCTCGAATGGGCGGCCGCTGCCGGCGCGTCAGTCGGTCGAAGCATGGTGTTTTCTTGGAACGAGGCTGGACTCGGCCAATCGCTGGCTGCTGGCTTCGAAGCGGTCACGTCGTTCCGCTGGGCACACCCCGAGCCGGCCGACGTGACGCCCGAGATGTCTGTCGGGAACGACCCCACGACAGCGTGGCGCTACTGGCAGGGGAGCGACGGTCGGGATATCCTGTCAGGGCTCGCGCTCGACAGTGGAGAGAGCTGGGCGCTCTCGACGCTGACGCGGGAGACGCTCGACCGGCTAGCGACTGAACGGGCGGTCCTGACCGTCGGCGAGAAGCCACAGGGGATGGCGTGTCGCGCCCGGACGACCGACGCTGACGGCGAACGGCTCGCAGAGTACGCAGTCGGGGTATGGAGCAACGTCGACGCTGCACGGGCCCTATTCGATGCGATCGCTGCCGATGCAGCGAGGCTCGGCGTCGACGGGACACGAGTCCTCATCCCCGAGACACCGCGACACGTGGCCCAGGCTGCGTACGCCGGCGGAGACATCAGCGAGTGTCCGGACTACGTGTTCGAAATCCGCGACCTCTGAGAGTTATCATAGGCGATAACGCGGACACAACACTCATTGAAAGACTCTCCATACCATAGGTAGATGAATCTGATCGGGAGCTCTCCGGCATTTCTCGCGTACGTCGCGGCATACGCCCTCGCGGCAGCCGGATGCGGTGTCGGGCTCTACAGAGCAGCTCGCATGGAAGACCCGGATACTCGCCGCGGGATGGTCGGACTCCTCCTCTGTAGCGGCGGCTGGGCGGCGCTGCAACTCGGCTTCCTGATCACGCCCGGGACGCTCGGATACGCGTTCTACCTCGGCAGCCTCGTCGTCGGGCTCGCGACGGTCGGCGCGTGGCTATACTTTTGCTCGGCGTACACCGGGCGGGCATTCCACCGGAATCGACTGTACCGTGCGGTCGCTGTCAGCGTGTATCTCGCTGTCGTTGCGGTAAAGCTAACCAATCCGTTTCACGGGCTCTATTTCGCCACGCAGTTCGCTTCCGACCCGTTCCCGCACCTGGCAATTACACACGGCGTGTTTCACTGGGTGGTGACAGGGCTCTCCTACGCGCTCGTCACTGTCGGCTTCTTCATGCTGTTCGAACTGTTCCTCGAAGCGGACTACGACACCCGTCCGCTCGGGGTTCTTGTCGGGATTACAGCGCTGCCGGTCATCCTCGATATCGTCGGGTACGTCAGCGACCTCCTCCTCGATATCAACCACGAACCGCTCGGTGTGGCACTGTTCGCGCTCGGTGTCCTCTACGTGTACGACGAGGCGTTTCTCGCCGTCCAGTTGACCGATGGCGTCGACGAAGCGGTCGTGTATCTTGATGATGACGGCTATATCAAGGAAGCAAACGGCAAGGCACAGCGGCTTTTTCCGGCCCTGTCCGGGAGCCGCGGACAGAACCTTGAGACGGTGCTGCCGGCCGTCACCGAAATACTGCAAACGGACGAGCAGATTCTCGAACGAAACCGTGGTGGCGGAGCAGAGTACTACCTCGTCAGCGACACCTCGTTTTCGCTGGGACAGGTCAATATCGGTCGGATGCTCGTGTTCACCGACGTGACCGAAAGCGAACGGCGTCGCCGCGAGCTTGACAGACAGAACGAACAACTGGAGGGGTTCGCCACTGCAATCAGACACGAGCTTCTGAACACGCTCCAGATAATCACCGGTCGTGTCTCCGTCGCCGGCAACGCTCTGGACCGCGGCGAGGTGGACCTGGCAAGAGACTCCCTCCGGTCGACATCCGAGACGGCCGAACGGATGTCCGAAATCGTCAACGGACTCGCGACGCTGGCTCGACATGGACAGACAATCGACGAGACGACGGCTGTCGACCTCAGGCCAATCGTCGACGGGGCTTGGGAACGTGCTGACACCAACGGCCTCACGATGGCGGCCGACGTAGAGGGACAGGTCATCGCCGACCCGACACGCCTGCGAGACCTCTTCGAGAGCGGGTTCACGTTCGCGGCACACAACGACGCGTCCACGGTCACCGTTTCCCGGGAGGCCGACGAGATCGTCATCACCGACGACGGGACCCCGGCTGGCGAGACAGCGTCGGACGCCTTTTTCGAGTACGGCGGCGCGATACCGGACGCCGCAGCCGGGATGACACTCCCGAACTTGCGGATGCTTGCCCGGACCCACGGGTGGGACGTGACACTCGACACTGAGTATCAGGACGGCGTTCGCGTCGTCATCTCGAACGTGACGGCGCCGGGGCCGCTGGAAAACTGAGCCCGCTGCCGATCCGTATCAGCCGCCACTGACCGGCGGAAACAACGCAAGTTCCGTCTCCTCGTCGACTGCCGTCGCCAGCCCATCGCCGGTAGCGAAGGGGTCTTCGCCGTCGACGAGCACCCGGATGTGGTCGGCCAGCTCCTCGTTTTCGTCGAGCACCTCCTCGGCGAGCGCCGGTCGGGCCGCGAGCAGCGCATCGAGCGCTGTGCCGACCGTGGCGTCCGCCTCGATATCGACGCTGACCGACTGGCCGTCGGCTGCGTCCCGGAGGTGTGCGAACAGTTTCCACTCCATAGCCGTACTCCGGGCGTCTGGCAAAAGAGGGTTCCGGACTGAGGTGTGTCCGGTCGGTTCGGAGGCAGGAGACAGACAGCGTGCATCCGGCGGTACCGACACTCGAAATTCAGTCTCGGTCCTCCGAACCGTCACCAGCGGTCGGTTCGTCGTCTGCGCCGTCTCCGTCCCCGGTTAGCGCTTCAGAGTCCGTCGAGTCGCTGTCGCCGGCCTCGGCGGACTCGTCGTCAGCCTCGCCGATCCGCTCTTCCGGGTCCCACACCTCGACGGTGTCGTCGGCGTCGTCTGCCGGCACGTCGTCGAACGCTTCCTCGGCCGTCAGGTCGTCGCCTGGCTCCTCCGTGTCGATGTTCCGGAGTGCCTCCAGCGGGTCGTCGGGAGCCTCGTCGCCAGTCTCGGTTGTCCTCTCGCCAGCGCCGGCATCAGCCAGCGCAGACTCAGCCGCCGCATCTTCAACAGCGGAGTCTGCTGACTCGTCGGCAGTGTCGACCGTAGTCGTGTCCGTGCCGGCGTCGGTCGCGGCATCGGCAGCAGTCTCGACCGCGTCGACATTCTGCGCGCTGTCGGCAGCCGAGACAGCAGTCGCGTCGTCCGCCGTTGTTTCCGGTCGGTCCGCTCGCTCGTTCCGGGGGGCAGAGTCAGACGCGCTTGACTGTCCGTCCCCGTCAGCCGCGCCGTCGTCCGGCTCGTCCGCCACCGCCGCTGTCGTGGCCTGTTCCAGCCGCCGCAACGCGTCCGGGGTAGCGATTGCGTAGATTGTGTCACCGGCCGCGAGGACGCGTTCGCGGGACGGGATTGTCTCCGGCGCTGTGTCGTCGCGGGTGATCGCGACCACTGACACTGCTAGACTGCCGACCGGCGCGCCGTCGAGCATGCTCCCCGGTTCGACGGCGGTGGTGCCCATTGTCTCGTCGGCCGCACGGAGCAGCGAGGCGAACTCACGGTCAGAGCGGTCCTGCACCGGGAGCGTGACCAGTTTGTACTCGGTCTGGGGGTCGAGTTTCGGCGTGTCGGCGGCGTCGATAGCGACCGTCACCACGTCGTCTGCGACGCCACGGAGTTCCCCGGTGAGTACGCGTTTCGATGGCGCTTGCTCCCAGACCTGAACGAGGTCGCCGGCGCTCGCAGCGTGGGCCGGGTCAGCCCGGAGTGCGACGGCGTTCGTCGATGGTGGCAACGTCGGCCCGATACCGGCCGCCCGCGAGCCGACGGCGAGGTAGTCGACGTTCCCGTCGTCGGCCAGTTCGACGTCCACGTGGCCAACGCCGTAGTCGGTTTTGAGCCGGCCAACCAGCCGCTCCCGGAGTTCGTCTTTCGTCAGCCGCCGCGGGAAGAGAAAGCGGCGGTCAGCGAGCGTCTCTTTTGTCTCGTCGGGCATCGGGTCGTAACCGATGATATCGTCGATATCCTCGGGGAGACGAACCGACGTGACGCGGCCGACGGTCTGGACGATTTCGCTCACGTCGGCGTCGATGTTTCGGCCGCCGGTCGCGGCAAAGAGGTCGACACCCAGCCGGTCCCCGATGCGCATCCCGCCGTAGGCCCCGACGCCGCCGGCGAGGAACGCGGCGAGGTTCAACAGGACCGCCCCGGCCGCCAGCACGTCCTCACGCTGGGCGATGACCTCACTGAGCGCGGTCGTTGCGCCGATGACGAGGACGACCGCAGTCAGTCCGAACAGGACCGCTAGCCCGGTCTGAATGCGCTCACGGACGTACCAGCGGTAGAAGACGGCGATAGCACCAGCTGGCGTCGCGGCGAGAATCGTAATAGCGAGGAGCCAGACGACACCCTCGACCAGCGCCCGTGACACCGTCCCCAGTTGCAGGTTCGCACCGACCTGTGCGAGCAGTGTCGGGCCGACCAGCATCATGCGACCGCCTCCGCGAAGGCATCGAGGTCGGTTCGGCGACCAATCGCGTACAGTTCGTCGCCCGCCTCAACGGCTGCCTCGCCGCGCGGTGCGACTTGCCAGCCGTCCGGCGTCCGGATGGCGACGACAGCAACGTCGTAGGCCTCCCGAACACGGGCGTCCCGGAGCGTCGTCCCGTCAAGCGGGCCGTCGGTGCGAACCGTGAGTCGGCGAAAGCGGTTGCCGGCTCGCCGGAGAAGGGAAACGAGTTCGTACTCCCGATGTGTGCCACGGGGTTCGACCACGACCTTTGGCCGGGCTGAGCGCAGGAGCGGTTGGACATCCGTCCGGGTCACGGCGACGGTGAGCCGCCCCTCGCCACCGTCGGTCGTCGGGGCCCGGACCGGCGTCGGAGGTGGCTCGGTGTCGGCGATTTCCGGTTCCGTTGGCGTCTCGGCGGGCGTCTCGTCGGCCACCGGGTCCGACCGGGCACTGACGACAGTCCCCCGTACCTGCGCGTCCTCAGTCAGCACTGTCACCTCGTCGTTGCGGGCCAGACCGGTCGGCAACAGCGCCTCAACCGAAACGGCGTGGCGATTATCGCCCACGCGCTTCGACAGCCCCGAAAACGGCGGCGCGGCGACGACCGTCGCCCGCCCCTGCTCGTCGATTGAGACGGCGGCATCACCGAGGTCGAACTCGGATTTCAGTCGCTCTTCCATCCGGCGTTCGAGTTCGCCGATGCGGAGGTCGGCCGGAAACCGCCACTCCTCGTTTCGGATGTCGGCACGAAGCGGCTCCGAAAGCGGCGGATACCCCTCCATGTCGGCCACGTCGCCGACAATACGAATACGGACCTCGTCACGGCCACCGACGAATTCAACTACGTCCGCGGAGAGTTTCTTTTCGCGTAGCCCCTGTAAAGAGAGTCGCTTCGGGAACGTCGCCCCGAGCTGGTCGCCCTTGCTGTGTGCGTACAGCGACACCATCCCGACGAGGATGATTGCAGTGATCACTCGTTCGGCGTTGGGGGCCTGCGTAATCGACTTATCAGCCAGTGCCATGAGGCCGCCGCTGACGCCGGCAAGTGCGATTGCGAGCACGACGACACCGAACCCTGGCACGGTAATACCGGTGAAATACTTGAAACTGAACCCCAGCGCCCACGAGACGAGCGCCGGTATCACTCCCACCAACAGCCCCAGATAGATCCCCATCAACACCTCGACCGGGAGCGAAGCCATGTCCACACCCTGCGTGGCCGGTAGTAAATCGCTTCCGGCCCGCGGACAGTACATTTACACCGACCGATGTAATCTGGATGGGTATGGACAGACCGCGGGACTGGCTGGGAGCGCGCGCGACAATCCTCTTGCCGGTGTTGGTAGCGGTGCTGTCGTTCGTCACTGGTGTGGTCAATATCAGTGCCGTGTCGATCAGCGGGCCGCTCGGGGACCTCATTCCGCGCAGCATCCAGCGCACCGCCGGGTTCACCGGCGCACTCACGGGGTTCACGCTCCTCGTCAGCGTCGTTGGACTCCGCCGTCGCCTGCGAATCGCGTGGTACGCGACCGTCGTCTTGCTCCCCGTGGCAGCGGTTCAGGGGCTGGTACAGAACTCCGCGGTGTCGATTCCGTTCGTCGGGTCCGTGCCGAGTTCGGCGGTTTCGATTCCGCTTGTCGCCCTCTCGCTGCTCTCGCTCCCGACGATGCTCCTGAATCGACGGCGGTTCGACCGACCGATCGACCTCTCGACGGCGCAACTGGCCGCGGGCGCGGCGCTCCTCGGCTCGCTCATGTACGGAACGGCGGGGTCGTACGCGCTCCGCGATGAATTCACCAACCTTTCGACGGCGACTGATGCGTTCTATTACACGCTGGTCACGGCCAGCACTGTCGGGTACGGCGATATGACCCCACAGAGCCAGCAAGCGAAACTGTTCGGCATGTCCGTGGTCGTCCTCGGAACGGCCAGTTTCGCCATCGCGCTGGGGTCGCTGCTGGGACCGGCAATCGAAAAACGGCTTTCGGAGGCACTCGGAAACATGACTGACGCACAACTGGACCTGCTTGAGAACCACGTACTGGTACTCGGCCACGGCGACCTGACGGAACCGATTATCGAAGAGCTGACCGGCGAAATCGAGTTCGTTGTCATCACGCCGGACACGGAGACGGCCACCCGGCTCCAGCAACAGGACATCGCCGTCCTGACTGCGGACCCGAGCGACGAAGTACCCATGCAACGGGCCGGTATCGAGGACGCCGCAGCGGTCGTCGCGGCGACGAACGACGACGCGCAGGACGCGCTGGCGATACTGACGGCCCAGACGCTCAATCCGACGGTCAACATCGTCGCCGCGGCGACGGACCGCGAAAACATTGAAAAGCTTCGGCGAGCGGGCGCGGACACGGTCATCAGCCCCGCAGTACTGGGCGGCCACCTCATCGTCCAGTCCGCGCTGGGCCGCGAGGGGATGGAGAACATCGCCGACCACCTGCTCGACGTGAACGACGAGGACGACGCGGAGATTTAGGCTCGACCGCGGTCGACGATAGCGACATCCGTTTCCACGTCCTCCAGCCGTTCGAACGTCGGTGGGGAGATGAACCGCGACGCCTTGCTCCGGTCGCGGCTTGCCCCGATCATGACGAGGTCGTACTGCGACGCCGTATCGGACAGAAACGTCTGGATATCCGTCCGCGGAACCCGCGTCTCGAACGCGCCCTCGTACGGTTCGATGAGGTCCGCAAGCATCTCTTCGGCCCGGCGGCGGTCTCCACGGGAGCCGATACAGGTCGCGACGGCGACCCGCCCGCTCCGGCCGGCCAGTCGTGTGGCGAAGTCGACCATATTGTGAGCCACATCGCTGACACTACGGACGGGGACGATGACCTGTTTCCAGCGGGTCCGGTCGCTCCGGGAGCGGTGGACGACGACATCGCTTTCACTGCGGAAGAGCCGCTGTAAATACGGCGTCAGCGCCCCGTGTTGGCTTTCGTAGGGTGCGACAATGAGATCGCAGTTGGTTTCGGCCGCAGTCTGCAGCGTTGTCTTCGCCGGCGACCCGTGGTCGCTCGCGACGACGACCTGACAGGAGACGCCCGTCCGCGTCTCGATCCGGTCGGCGTGGGTCTCCAGCCAATCGATCTCCGCTTCGAGGTCCGTCTGCTCGGGCGACGCCGGGGCGGTTGCCGGGTCACCGCCGTCGCCAACCGGGCGGGTTTCTGCCGACGCCGGCTCGCCCCCGTTCTCGGACCGGATGTCAAGCTGTATCGTGTCCCGTGTGAGGGTTTGCTGGGCCGTGGCGGCGTCGCTGTCCGAAACCACGTCCAGCAGGACGACTTTGCCGGCCTCGTGAGCAGCCGCGAGTCGTGCGCCCAGCATCGCTGTCTGTCCCGCTGCGTCGCCGCGCATCGGGACCAGAACGTGGTCGTCACCGGACATCGACTCGTACAGGTACGTTGCTCGCTGTTCGTAGAACTGCTCGCGCCAGATGACAAAGAGGACTGCCACGAGCGAACTGGCGAGGAAGACACTGGCGACGAACGTCGCCTGCTGGCTCGGTTCGACCAGCAGTGCCAGCAGCGCGGTCGAGTACGACGACGGCTCCTCGATGTCCAGCGGCCAGGTGACTACGCCAGTGGCGAAGACGGCGAGGCCGGCACCGAGCGCGTTGACGCCGAACTGGCCGCCCGGCGCTGTGAGATAGCTGTTCGAGACTGCGAGTGCACCCAGCCCACAGACCGCGCCGATGGTGAGGCCCGCGACGAACCGCTTCGGGTCGGAGTACTTGCTCGTCGGGTCAACAAAGAGCGTGTACGACCCCGCCGCGAGCGGCGGGAACAGCAGGAAACTCAGTCGTGGAACGGCGTTTGCCAGCGTCGTCACCAGCACGATAGCGAGCGGGACGAACACCAGCATAGAGAGGTGAACGAGGTTTTCCGTCACCTCGGCCCACCGCCTGAAGTCCTGCAGTTCGCGGCGCTCGACCCGCCGGAGTCGCCTGACCGCCGCGTGGAACCACTTCCGGAACTGGTCGAGCATACAGGTTCCCACGGGAGAACATCTGTTAAGCCCTCCGCCGGGAAGTTGCGGGGTTAGCTGCTCGTGCGGAGTCAACAGCGGCGGTGCCTACAGCGACGCGGCCGCCGTCAGACTAATTTCGATAGCGCGCTCGACGTTGTTCTTGGCTTTCTCGGGGAGTTCCTCGTCCTCGGTTTCGCCCTTCTGTGTCCCCTCGACGAGGTTGCCGTCGACGGTACAGATAGCGCCCGAGCGCAGGCCCTTGCGACGACACAGCGAGAACAGCGCGGCGGCCTCCATCTCGACGGCCAGCAGACCGGCGTCCTCCCAGTCGTTGATATACTCGTCCGTCTCGGCGTAGAAGGCGTCGTCCGTCGCAATTGGACCGACGTGAACGTCCTCGTCGTTCGCCTCGGCGGCGTCGACCAGCGACGAGAGCACCTCGTAGTCGGGGACGGCCGGGACGGACTTGGATTCGTAGCGCTGGGACGTGCCCTCGTCCTTGGCAGCGCCGTTGGCGACGACCATATCGCCGATTTCGATGCCTTCCTGCAGCGCGCCGGTCGTTCCGACGCGGATGAGCGTCTCGACGCCGACCGCTTCCAGTTCCTCGACGGCAATGGCCGTCGACGGCGACCCGATGCCGGTCGAACAGATCGTCAGTTCGCGGCCGTCGTAGGTCGCATTGACGAGTTTGTACTCGCGGTTCTGTGCGACGACTTCGTGGTCGTCACAGAGGCCCGCAATGCGGTCGACACGCCCGGGGTCACCCGGCACGAGCGCGATGTCTGTCAGGTCACCCGGTTCGACGAGTAGATGCGGCTGTTTCGCCATACAGGCCAGTCGCACGGAACTATTTAGTAGTCAGTGAATTCACGTCGGTCGCAACAGTGAGGTAGGACGCCCGATAGAGGGGACGTATGGCAGACGATATCTCGCTGTTCGACAGACGGATGCGAGGACCGGCGGGTATCGCTATTGTCGCCGGAGTCGTCCTCGGGCTGCTGACTGGCTACACCGTCGGCGCGGGAACGCCGGACGGCCCCTCGTGGACCCTCGTCGTTCCGTTCGCGCTGCTTGCCACCGTCTTCCTGTATCTCGGGGCCTACAGAAACCTCTCGAAGCGGGCCGGGGACACGTAGCTTACAGCCAGGTGACGAGCACCGGGACGAACAGCGCAAGCGCTGTCCCAAAGATGAACGCCGTGAGTGCCCACTGTCGGATAATCTCGTCAGCGGTGTCTCGAACGCTGCCGCCGAAGCGAGGCATGGCGATGCGAGCGAAAAAGTAGTAGATGAACGCGGAAACGCCCGCAACGCCAGCGATGTGCGGTAGCAGCGGGACGCCGTTGAGCGAGACTGCCATCGGAAGCACGGACGAGAGGCCCGCGACGACCGCGCCGTACAACAGCGCCGCAGCGAAGGCAGTACCGTGATGCACAGCAACAGCGAGGGGCCGGCTCACCGCGGCTGGGTCGGCGCGAGTAAGTCCAGCCCCAGCGACGTACGCCGGCAGATACCCCTCGTCCTGTGTCACCATCGGGATGTTCAACAGCAGGCCGACGACCGCGCCGGCGACGACACAGACAGACGCCCACTGCGTGATGGGGTAATCAAGCACATGTCTCTCTTGCTCGCGATGCTCATGAGGATTGTGTCATCCGGTCATGGCGACTCGACCGGAGAGAGGCACCCTCTGGGTTTAGTTCACCTAATATAGTACACCACGACAATATATATGTCGTCGTATGAAAAAATAGTATAAGTTACACCATGACACAGCAACGGTACCAGAACGGAAAGCGGGTGATAAGACGCTGGAACGAAGTTTTCAAATCCGTTAGCGCTGAGCCGCGCCGGCAGCTAATCGTCGCATTGTTAGATGCCCCCCCTGACGCGACAGTCCCCCTCCCCGAGAGTGCGGTAAACCCTAATGTCCCGCAGGATGCGGAAATCCTTCGGCAGGAGCTGCACCACTGCCACCTGCCGCTGCTGTCCGACTATGAGTTCATAACGTGGCAAAAGGAGCCACTGGTTGCCGGTCGTGGACCGCGGTTCAGTGAGGTGGCCACCGTGTTCGAATCGCTGCAATCGAATGCGACGGACCTGCCGGACGCACTCGTGTTTGGGTGTCAGCGGCTCGAACGGGAACGGCAGGAAGGATTCGGCGATTCGGTGCCGGAGTAGCCCCACTCAGACCGGGCTGAACAGGAACAGGACAATGTTGTTCGTGGCCGGGCCGATGCCAACGGCGGTTACGAGCGCGAGCAGGAGACTCGCTTCGATGGGTTCCTCTTCGAGATAGTCGTCCAGCAGAAAGACGACCGCAACCGCCACGAGCAGTTTGACGAACACGAACAGCCAGCCTTTGCCGAGATACGGCGCTGTTGGGAGCGTGCCAGCGAACTCCATGATGCGGGCCGGGATCGGCGTTCGTTCCGTGATGCCGATAACATCAGCGCCGACCGCCGTCGAGACGCCGTCGAGCATATGCGCGAACACGACCGTCGGGGCCGCATACCGCATCCGAACGACCACCGGTGTCCGCCACAGCGCGACCGCAAGCACCGTCACGGCAGTAACGACGGTTGCGACGACGACAGCAACAGTTGGCCAGATGAGTCCAAGCAGGCCGGACTCCAGTGCCATCACGACAGCGATGACAAGCAATACCGTCAGAAATCCGACACCGATGTACCCCAGATTCCGTGATATCGTCTCGCTGTGGCCGCGTCGGACGCTGAACAGCGTCAGCGTGATCCAGACGAGAGCCAGCGTGACGAACGTCGTGAGATACACCGCCGGCGCGCCGAACAGCGGTGCGACCACGGGCCTGTAGGCGTCAATCGGTGGCTGATGGAACGCGTGGAGCGCGCCGCCGAGGGCCATCCACGGCGTCAAGGCGACTACGGTTCGTTGGTCGATCGGTGGTTCGAGGGCGTACAACAGCGCTGTCACCACGAGCGTGCCCGCAAGCAGCGCCACAGTGTACTCAAGCGGCGGGAGCGCTAACCCCGAGGGCAGTACCATGTCCCCCACGCCGACTCCGATGAGGGAAAACCTTCCGAACGAGGCCGACGATACCGTCGCAGCCTGAGCGGCAATCATCGAACACGAGTACGGCACGACAGTAGCTCCACCGTCCGCCGCCCGCCGTCTTTACGTGGGCACCACGTGTCACCCCGCGGTATGGACGAGATACCAGACCGCATCGAGCATACAGTTCTCGGTCCGACGACGACACCGAACGACGTACGAACCTGCCTCGACGAGGCGCTCCAGTACGGAATGCGGGCGTGCATCCCGCCGTGGGCGCTCCCGCTTGCGACCGAGTACGCGAACGTCCCGCTTACGGCCGTCATCGACTTCCCGCACGGCCAGGGTCAGACCGACAGCGTCTGTCAGGCGGCCAAACTGGCCTGGGACGCCGGAGCCGACGAACTGGATATGGTGTGCAACGTGGGCTTGCTCAAGGCCGGCGAGGACGACGCCGTCCGGGACCACATCACTGAGGTCGTCGCCAGCGTCCCAGTTCCGGTGAAGGTCATCGTCGAAGCGCCGCTGCTCTCCGACGAGGAACTCGAGCGGGTCGGGCAACTCGTTGCAGACGCCGACGCTGCCTACCTCAAGACCGCAACGGGGTTCAGCGAGGGCGGCGCGACGGTCCACGACGTGGAGATTCTCAGCAAGTACCTCCCGGTGAAAGCCAGCGGCGGCGTCGGGTCGTGGGCCGACGCCAGGGCGATGTTCGAGGCCGGAGCCGAGCGAATCGGGGCCTCCAGCGGTGATACCATTGTTCGGGAGTGGCAGGCCGAAACGGCGGGTGAAACCGTGACCGAACCAGAGGCAGACCCGGACGACACAGACGCAACCGACGGCTACTGACCGGTCCAATCCGTCGCCCTTTTGCCGTCCTGGCGATAGTATCTGGATGAATGGCCCGGTATCACATCGAGACGTACGGGTGCACCTCGAACAGAGGTGAGACCCAGCAAATCGAGCAGGCGCTCCGGGAGGGCGGGCACCACCCCGCTGACGGGCCGGAGTCCGCCGACGTGGCGATCCTCAACACCTGCACGGTGCTTGAGAAGACCGAACGCAACATGCTCGCACGGGCCAGAGAACTCGATAACGAAACCCCGGCGGACCTCGTCATCACGGGCTGTATGGCGCTCGCACAGGGCGAGGAGTTCCAGAACGCCGACATCGACGCCGAGGTGCTTCACTGGGACGACGTGCCCCAGTACGTCCTCAACGGCGAGTGCCCGACGATTACGCCGGACACCGAAACGGTCCTCAACGGCGTCGTCGGTATCCTTCCCATCGCCCGGGGGTGTATGTCGGACTGCTCGTACTGCATCACAAAGCAAGCGACCGGGCGGATCGAGTCCCCCTCGGTCGAGGAGAACGTCGAGAAGGCCCGTGCGCTGGTCCACGCGGGCGCGAAGGAAATCCGTATCACGGGCCAAGACACCGGCGTCTACGGCTGGGACACGAACCAGGGGACGAGCCTGCTGCCGGAGCTACTCGACCGCATCTGCACCGACATCGACGGCGACTTCCGCGTTCGCGTCGGGATGGCGAACCCGAAGGGCCTGCACGGCGTCCGCGAGGAACTCGCGGCGGTGTTTGCCGAACACGAGGA
The DNA here is from genome assembly GCF_003665985.1 of Haloarcula sp. Atlit-47R. Lineage (NCBI taxonomy): Archaea > Methanobacteriati > Methanobacteriota > Halobacteria > Halobacteriales > Haloarculaceae > Haloarcula > Haloarcula sp. Atlit-47R. The sequence continues at coordinate 507,918 of NZ_QPLQ01000002.1, forward strand.
ACTGTACAACTTCATCCACGCACCGGTCCAGTCCGGCAGTGACGACGTGCTGGCAGATATGCGCCGCCAGCACGCCGTTTCGGAGTATCTGGAGGTCGTCGAGACGCTGGACGACAAGCTGGACTACTGGACGCTATCGACGGACTTCATCGTCGGCTTCCCGACCGAGGAACCGGCCGACCACGAGCAGTCGATGGCGCTGCTTCGTGAGACCCGTCCCGAGAAAATCAACGTCACGCGCTTCTCCAAGCGGCCCGGCACCGACGCCGCCGACATGAAGGGTCTGGGCGGCCAGGTCAAGAAGGACCGCTCGAAGGAGATGAGCGAGGCGAAGATGGAACTGATGGCCGAGGCCTACGAGGAGATGGTCGGGCGCACGGTCTCAGTCCTGCTCGTCGAGGACGGCACCGACGAGTCGCTGGTGGGCTACGACGAGGCCTACCGGCAGGTCGTCATCGCCGACGCACAGGAGCGCGGCCTCGAAATCGGCGACATGGTCGAGGTAGAGGTCACGAGCCACAACACCGTGTACGCCTTCGGCGACCCGATCGAGCGGGCGCAGGTCGCGGACTGAGCGGGTCAGCAGCCCAAATTTTCAGTCAGAGCGACCGAGTGCTCAGTCGCCGCTGTAGGCTTCGCGAAGGAACGTTACCGCTGCACCGAACATCGCGAGGTTCCCGAAGAAGGCCAGGCGCTCGCCGCCACGGTCATCCGGCTCGGCGTTCCAGAAGTCGTGCATCGTCGGCGTGACGACGGCAAGGAACGTGGCAACGGCACCGGTCGAAACCCGTGGGAGCCGCCAGAATGCCGTCCCCAGCCCGCCGACCAGCATCATCCCCGAGGCCAGTGGGGCCAACAGGTCCGGCGCGGGGACACCCGCCGACTCGGCGTACTCGATTGCGTCCTCCATATCGCGGAAGTCTTCAGCGGCCTGAAGGGCCACGCCGAGGCCAAACAACAGTCGTCCGAGCGCGAGCCAGCTACGTGATGAGTCGTCACCCATATGCTATCTGATAGCACGGCAGCCACTAAAACGTCACTCCAGATCGGCAAGCCGCTCTACTTCTTCGTCGTCTTTCCACTCGCCGAGTTCCTTCGGGTCGACGTGAATGAACGCGTCGTCGACCTCCGGAAGCTCCTCGATGGACTTGATGACTGCCGTCTCGATGTCGTGGGCCTCGAACAGCGTTAGGTCGCCTTCCACCTCGATGTGAAGGCTCACGTCGATTTCAGGGCCGACGTAGTGGGCGATGACATCGTGTGCGCCGCGGACCTTCGGGTGGTCGAGCGCGCGGCGGAGGATTTCGCGCCGAAGGTCCTCCGGTGGTGCGCCGCCGACGAGATACGTGACGTTTTCCTGTACGACCTCGATGCCGGTGTAGATGATGCCGATGGCGACGACGAGTGCGGCCAGCGGGTCGGCGATGGGGTAGCCGACCATCGCACCAGCGACGCCGACCAGCGCCGCGCCCGCGGTGAGGATGTCGTTGCGGTTGTCCTTTGCCGTCGCAATGAGCGCCGGGGAGTTACGGTTCGTGCCCGCGCGGAGACAGTACCGGTAGAGGGCGTACTTCGCGACGGCCGAGAACGCGAGCACGAGCACGGCAGCCGGTCCCTGTGACACCGAGATATTGCCGGTCAACAGGGCGGTGCCGGCGTTCCAGAGGACGAACCCACCAGCGGCGAAGATACCCGCGGCGACGAACAGGGAGACGAACGGCTCGATACGTTCGTGACCGTGGGGGTGCTCGAAGTCCGGCGGGCGTGTCGTCAGGTACAGCCCAGCAACGATGACCAGCGAGTAGGCGGTGTCAGCGGCGCTGTTGATCGCCTCAGACTGGACAGCGAAGCTTCCGGTGGTGAACCAGACGCCGGCTTTCAGCAGCACGAGGAGAAGGTTGACGCCGAGAACGAGCAGCCCAACCCGTCTGAGCGTCGCGCGGCGTGACATTGCTCCCCCGTTGTCGGGCCGCCGTCAAAGCCGCTTCGACACCAGCGCAGTCTCCGTGTCAACTTCCCCACGACCGCCTCAGTTGATGCGGACAGCCCCCTCGTCGGGGGTGGTCGTCCCGTCCTGTGACGCGAACGCGGCGTAGAGCCGGTCGTACGTCTCTTCGACAGCCTCGACGATGACTTTCGTGTCGCTGATGACCGGCATGAAGTTGGTGTCGCCGTTCCACCGCGGGACAACGTGTGTATGGAGGTGGTCGTCGATGGACCCACCGGCCGCGGAGCCGCCGAGGTTCAGCCCGGCGTTAAACCCATCCGGGGACAGCGCGGTTTCGAGAGCATCGAAGGTCCGCTGTTTCAGTCGGGCATGGTCGAGCAGGGTTTCGTCGTCGAGGTCGCCGTACTCGCCGGTGTGGGTGTGCGGAATGACCATCACGTGCCCGGGGTTGTACGGGTAGTTGTTCAGGAGGACAAAGGCGTGGTCGCTTCGCACCACGAGGTTGTTCGCCCGGTCGTCGTCCTGTGCCTGAAACGCACAGAACACGCAGTCGACATCGGAGTCTGGCTCCTCGCGTTCGACCCACTCGATGCGCCACGGCGCAAACACCTTGTCCATACCGCCAGTTGTCGACCCACCAGCAAAAACGACAGGACTGACACTCCAGAAGTAGTATATAAAGGTATTGGCCGTTCACGCGGATAGACCGGTTTCTGTGGCTTCAGGGCAGTGTTTAAACATTCTCGCTCAATCTGGGGCCGTAATCGACTGAAATCGGCCGCTGTCTGGCGATAAACAGTGCTGAACGGACCAGAACTGAAGGTGGTTTTTATACTCTCTACCCTGCTTGTCCCAGACGGGATGGCAGCGATAAACGACGGCGTCGACATGGCGGAACACTGTTCGACGTGTGACCGTGAGACACCACACGCCGTGCGTGTCCAGATACAGACGGAGTCAGATAAACGCGAAAACGCGGCGTTTTCCCGAGAGCCGTACCGGGTCAGTGAATGTCAAATCTGTGGCATGACCACGTCGACCCGGATGAACAACGCCTGACCATCCCACACACCCCACCCTTTCCGTACGCCACGTGGTTTCTGACTACGTGGCCACACACCCCCCACCCCACCGTTTCCATACGCCACGTGGTTTCTGACTACGTGGCCACACACCCCCCACCCTTTCACACGATGCTCGGAGCGATAGCGCTGCTGAAAAACAGTAGTTCGGTATCTCCCACGAGTTCGAAGTCGGCGTCCGCTACCGCGAGCGCGTCGTTACTTCACAGCCGTCCTCGGTGATGATGACGGTGTGTTCCTTCTGGCTGACGTATGCATTGTCTTGCTCTTTGAGTACTGGGTAGCCGTGGACGATGTCCTGCTGTTTCAGGCGGCGAAGCGCCATCTCCGCTCGCGGCGAGTCGAGCCAACGGGCGGCAAACGGCAGTGTGCGGTACTCCTCGGTGATCTGTTCGAGGACCTGTCGGGCCTGCCGGTTCCGGACCGACCCCTCGCGTTCGAGGGCGAAAATCTCCTCGTCAGCCCCTTCCTGTACCTTGCCGCGGCCGTCGGTAGCGAACGGTTCGATAGCGACCACGTCGCCCACGTCGAGCGTCGCGCCCTGTGCCACTTCGCGGTTCGGGATATTCGGCGACGTGTGCTGCTCCCAGTGACCGAGTCCGTGGCCGGTAAGGTTCACAACGGGGTTGTAGCCGTACCCCTCGATGACCTCCTCGACGGCCGCGCCGATCTGGCCCACGTCGACGCCAGGGCCGGCAACGTCCAGCGCGGCGTCCAAGGCCTCGGCAGGCGCTTCGGCGAGTTCGGCCTGCCCGGACAGGTCGACTGTCACAGCGGTGTCGGCGAGCCACCCGTCAACGTGGACGCCGATGTCGAGGTTGACCATCTCTTCGCCGAAGGTGGCGTCGTCGTCGCGCTCGGGGGTGGCGTGGGCCGCCTCCTCGTCGATGGAGATGTTCACCGGAAACGCCGGCTTGCCGCCCAGCTCTCGTATCTTCTCCTCGGCCCACTGTGCGACTTCGAGATGGGAGACGCCCACCTCGACGCGTTCGGCCGCCTCGTCGCGCACCTGTGCCAGAATCTCGCCCGCTTCGCGGCATTTCTCGTACTGCTCAGAATCGAAATCCACGTCAGTCATGCACGCCGGTTAGTCGGTGGCGGGCAAAGGGGTTTCCCTCTGGCTATCTCCGCGCGGTCTGCATTGCGGCGGTGTTCCGTTCGGCCCCGGTATGGCCGGCCCGGTCGAGAACGATCACGCCAGCACGCCCGCCGGTCGCGTCCTCGAAGTCCGCAATCGCCTCCTCGGCGGCCTGTCGCGGGCCGTACGTGTCTAATTGTTCGACTGCATGGCGGGCTAACCCGAACCGGGCGATAGGCTCCCCTTCGCCGGTCGCGCTCGCACCACCGCGGTCATCAGCGTAAAAGCCAGCGCCGATCTGCGGCACGTCGCCGACCCGACCTGCCAGCGCGAACCAGCGCCCGGCGGTCGATGTCGCCGCCGCAAGCCGGTCCCCGTCGGTCGCAACCGCGCCGACGGTGTCAGTGCCGCTGAAATGCGCACGGACCCAGTCGAGATGGTCGGCAGGGCCACCATCAGGCGGGTTCGCGCGCTCGTATCGCTGTCGCGTCTCTGCAGTCGTGAGGTCGCGATCGGTTTCGACGCCGGAGCCCGCCGCGAACGCCACGGCCTCGTCGCCAGCAAGAAGGACGTGTGGCGTCTCAGCTGCCACAGTACGGGCCACGTCCGCAGCGTGTACAACGCCAGACATTGCACACGCTGCCCCGGTCTGGCCGTCGTGGGTCATCATTCCGGCGTCAGTCCGGACTTCACCGTCACTCTGGACGGCTCCACCGACGCCGGCGTTGAACGCCGGGTCGGATTCGAGGGGCCGAAGCGCGGCCAGAACCGCCTCCATCGGGCGTTCCGCCTTCGCTGCCTGTTCAGCGGCGTCTGTGAGAGTTGCCTGCCGAGTAGCCGGTGACGCCGGTGGACTGCCCGCGCCGCCGTGAACGATGACGTGCATACAGCCCCGTTGACACACGAAAGGCATATCACCTCCGGCAGTTGCGGTTAGTGACGTGCCCGCGAACGGTCGTTGTCCTTTCTTTACGCACTGTGTTACCACGTCTGAGGCAAAGCGGCACGCCTTTAGGGGCGACTGTCAATTGGCGGAATATGGGCTACGATTACGACAAAGTGGAGGTTCCCGACGAGGGACAGCAGATTCAGGTCACGGAGGACGACGAACTCGACGTTCCGGAGAACCCGATCATCCCAATCATCCACGGGGACGGTATCGGGACGGACGTCGGTCCGGCCGCACAGAAGGTGCTCGAAGCCGCCGCGAACGCCACCGGTCGTGACATCTCCTGGATGCGCGTCTACGCCGGCCAGTCCGCCCGGGACAAGTACGACGAGAACCTCCCTGATGACACCGTCGAGGCCATCAAAGAGTTCAACGTCGCTATCAAGGGCCCGCTGACAACACCAGTCGGCGCTGGCTTCCGCTCGCTGAACGTCGCGCTCCGCAAGACGCTCGACCTCTACGCGAACGTCCGCCCGACCTACCACATCGACGGCGTCCCATCACCGGTCAAAGACCCCGAGGAGATGGACATGGTCACCTTCCGGGAGAACACCGAAGACGTCTATGCTGGCATCGAGTGGGAGGCCGGCACCGACGAAGTCGAGGAGGTCAAGGAGTTCGTCGAAGAGGAGATGGACTTCGACGAGACCATCCACGACGGCCCGGTCGGCATCGGCGTCAAGCCGATTACCGAGTTCGGGACCAAGCGCCTCGTCCGCGAGGCAATCGACTACGCCCTCGAAGAGGACCGGGACAGCGTCACGCTGGTCCACAAGGGCAACATCATGAAGTTCACTGAGGGTGCCTTCCGCGACTGGGGCTACGAGGTCGCCGACGAGGAGTACGGCGAGAACGTCATCACCGAGGACGAACTCTGGGACGAGTACGACGGCGAAGCGCCCGAGGACGCGCTGGTCGTCAACGACCGCATCGCCGACAACATGCTCCAGCAGCTCCTCACCCGTACCGACGAGTACGACGTCATCGCGACGATGAACCTCAACGGGGACTACATGTCCGACGCCGCCGGCGCACAGATCGGCGGGCTCGGCATCGCCCCCGGTGCGAACTTCGGCACGGCGCGCTGTCTCGCAGAGCCGGTCCACGGCTCCGCGCCGAAGTACGCCGGCGAGGACAAGGTCAACCCGACCGCGATGATTCTCTCCGGCCGCCTCATGCTCGAATACATGGGCTGGAAGGACGCCGGCCAGCTCGTTCGTGACGCCGTCGAGGAGACTATCTCCTCCGGGAACGTCACCTACGACCTCGAACGCCAGATCGAGGGCGGCACGAAGCTCGCCACCAGCGAGTTCGCCGAGAAGGTCGTCGAAAATATAGAGAAGCTCTCGTAGAGAGCTTCTGGACTCTGGCGGCTTCGCCGCCAGAACATCGAGAAACTCGCGTAAGCGAGTCGCGCTGGCTACAACACGCTTCATTTTTATTCCGGTACAGCCTGAGAGTGACGGCACAGGCGAGTCCTATCGGGAGAACAGAGCTATCGCTCGGGGGTTGCGTTTCTTGTGGAGCACAGTCGGTCCGAGAAGCGTTACTCGGTCAGCGGCAGGACCACACCGAACACGAGCGGCGAGAGGAGCCCGACGAGGATACCGAGCAGTTCCATGTCGACCAACAGCGTGTCGCCCCAAGCTGGAAGGGTCCCGAACACGGCGCTTCCGGCGATCTCCCCCGCAATGCCGAGGAGGAACAGCCCTGCCCCGAGCATGAACCCGCGCTTTGCGAGGGTCGCGTAGTCCGCGTTCCAGTTTTGGCTCATACAGGTCCGTTCTTGTGGACCTACTAAGCTCTCTCGGATCGAAAGAGCTACAAGCGGTTTGCAGTGATATCTGGGCACACATGGCCACAGAATCGATTCCGGAACTACTGGAACTCCTACTTTCGACGGTTCTCGCAGTCGGGCTAACCGTCGGCGGGGCACTCACCGAACAGGCCGCCCTCGCCGACCTGTCCGGCGGCATCTCCGCGTTCGCTGCTTGGGAGGTGTACATGGGGCTGGTCCTTCTGTACGCCGGCTATCTGCTCACCTCACGCCGAGTCCTGCCGGCATTCGGTAGCGCCTGAGTCTGGTCTGTGCGGGCGATCGGTTATTCCCGAAGCGACCGCTTGGTCGTATTTGCGACCCACTCCGGCTGTGCTACTGTCGTCGACCCCACATGCTGTAGCCGCATCTCTTGCGTGACACGGACCTGCTGGTCGCTACGTTCAGCGTCGAAAACCAGCCGGAACGCCGAAACGGTGCCGTCGTGATTGACGCGAAGCCGGACGGAGACGTTGTGAGGGTCACTCACGAACAGCGGCGTGCGGAGTCTGTCGGGGTTGGTGAAACGGGTCCCGACGAGGGCGACGCCGCCGTCACTCCGGTCGGCAACGGAAAGCGCAACGGCTTCCGCGACGCCGCGTATCGTCCGGCGCTCCGAGAGGTCCGAGACCGGGCCGTCGTCGCGGACTGGCCACGCGACCTGATTCCGCCGGTTCGCTCGATTGTCGTACCGGGCCGCGACGATGGAGCCGTTGGTCCAGTAGTCGATGCGGGTGGTGAACGTGTTCAGTTCCGTCCCGTTCTGCCGGAACCGCCCTGCGTACGTCGTCTTGTTCACCGCGACGTAGCGTGTGTGGTTCGTTCGCCGGAGCACCGTTCCGTTGCTGTCGGTGACTCGCTGGCGAGTGATCAGCGTGTAGTTCGTCGTCGCAAGTGTCCGCGCGTGGGCGCTTGCCAGCGTTGACGGAACTACTGCGTTGTCACTCACGCCCGGCGGATAGCCGACCCCGTCGGTCGGCACCGCTACCGGCGTGACCGTCTCGGGGCTGTCCGACTGGACGAACCCCGAACACCCGGCGAGTACGAGCGCGAGCGTCACGATGGTAGCCACTGCCCGCGTCATTAGCAACTATACGGGCGCAGGACTCAAACAGTTGTGGTTAGTCCTGCCAGTCCGGGTTCGGTCTGGGCGGGCTGAACACGTCGATGCCGCGGACGGGCTCCTCGCCGTCGTTGCGCGCCTCGTGTGGTTCCTCGCTCGGGACCACGTAGGAGTCTCCGGGGCCGATGACGTACTCTTCGCCGTTGACGTGGAAAGTGAAGGTCCCTTTCACGACGTAGCCGACCTGCTCGTGGCGGTGGCTGTGTTCCGGGACGGCCGCGCCGGGTTCGATATGGAACTGCTGGACACTCATCTGCTCTCCGACGGCCAGCTGTGTCAGATGCACGCCGTCGACTGCTTCGACTGTCTCACAGGCCGCCTGTGGCACTTCTTCCATGCTCGGCTATGTCAGGTCCACCGCACCTAAGCCTTCGTCCCCCGGCATCGGACGTCGGTGGATTCAGTACCGTCCGGCCCCGAACGGGGGGTATGTACGCGGTCGTCGGGTGTAGCAATTGTAGCGCGCTGTGGGTCACCGAGGGGCGGCCGGAGACGACGCAGTGCCCGCGGTGTGGCACGCGCCGGAAACACCAGAAGCGGCGGAAGTTCGTCGAAACGGACGACGAGGCCCACGCTCGCGAGATCCGGGCGTCGATGCTGGCGAACCGGCAGGGAGAGGGCGACGCCTTCGCGGAACTGGACTCCTACGCCGAGATGGAGCGACAGGTCGGCGACGCGGGCGTGGACGACGAGACGTATCTCGAAGATTCGGGAGTCGACACTGACGCCGTGTCGGCGGCCGCCGAGCGCGTCGAACAGGGGGCGGCCAGCGGGTCGAGCCGCAAGGAGACTGTCCTGAGCGCGTTGCGGAACCTTGACCAGCCCACCGAAGGCGATGTGGTGGCTTACGCCGAGGAGCGTGGCGTCCCGGCGTCGTACACCCGGAAAGCGCTGCAGAAACTGGTTCGGGCGGGCGAGGTATCGGAGAGCCGGGGGAAGTACCGGCTGCTATGACCGCGACGTTAGATCTGGAGCCCGGCCCGGTCGCAGTCGGGATTCTTGTCGGTCTCTCGGGACTGCTGTTTCTGCTCACCCCGGTCGTTGAGCCAGTTGCCGTGGGTTCACTACAGGTGAGCACGGTCGCGCTCTCGGCGGTCGTCTTGACGCTCGGGTTCGCGCTGGGGACGGTCGTGTTCGCCCACCGAGGCCAGCGACTGTTCGCAATCGCCCACGGTATCTTTGCCGTGGCGTGGGCGTTGCTTGTACTGGGTCCCCTACTCGGACAGGAAGCGCTCCTGCTCGCCGGCGTCGTCGTCCTCGTTGCGGGTGCCGGCTTTCTGGTGAGTCAAAGCCGGCAGTAAGAGCGCACTGACCCGAAAGCGGCACTACCGCCCGAGGTCGGCGTGCGCCGAGGAGAGGTGGCGCGAGGACAGCGCAGCAAGTAAGGAGAGTTCGCCGGCCAGCGCGCCGGCAGCGATGACTTCCGCGAGCGCGTCTGCGTTGCTCCCGGCGGGGTCGCCGCCGCCGGCGTAGCCAAGCACGTCCAGCGCCTCGGACTGGGTCGGCAGGCCCGTCCCGCCGCCAACGGTGCCGACCTCCAGCGACGCGATAGTGACCGAGGCGTACAGCCCGTCCTCGCGGGCGTCGACAGTGGTGATGGCGTTGCTCCCCTCGACGACCTGTGCGATATCCTGCCCGAGCGCGAGGAACGCGGCGGCGACGACGTTGGCGGCGTGGGCGTTGAACCCCAGCGCGCCGGCCTTCGCCGAGCCAACGAGGTTCTTGCGGGTGTTGGCCTCGACGATAGCGTCGGAGGTCGTATCGAGCCGGTCCTCGACCTGCTCGTGGGGAATGAGCACGTCCGCAGCGACGGTCCGACCGCGCCCCTCGACAGCGTTGATAGCGGCGGGCTTCTTATCCGAACAGAGGTTGCCCGACAGCGCGACGAGGTCAGCCGGCGTTTCGGACTCGACGACCTCGCAGGCCGCCTCCGTCGCGATGGTTGCCATGTTCATCCCCATCGCGTCTTTCGTGTCGTAGGAGAACCGCAGGAAGACGCTGTCGCCGACGACGTACGGTGTCACGTCCTGTAGCTCGCCGTGGCTCGTGGTCGACTCGGCGGCGTCAGCCAGAGCGTCGACGTGTTCGCGGACCCAAGCTGACACTTCGCCGGCCTCGGCCACGTCTTCGACGCGGAACACCGGCGCGCGGGTCATCCCGGACTTGAGGACGCGAGCGGTCGCGCCGCCAGCGTTTCGAATCGTGGAGACGCCGCGGTTGACGGAGGCCAGCAGCGCGCCCTCGCTGGTCGCCAGCGGGAGGTGGTGGTCGCCCTTGGCGGCCCCGCCGTCGACCGGGAGGGGGCCGACCACGCCCATCGGGACCTGCGCCGCGCCGACCATGTTCTCGATGTTGCTCTCGGCGTCGGCAGCGTCGAAGGTGTAGTCGCCGACCGCCGAGAGGTCCGCGCCGGTCTCCTCGGCCAGCAGGTGTCTACGGGCCGCTGCCGCGGTGTCGGGATCGGCGTGGTCTTCCAGTTCGTAGAGCCGCAACTCACCGTCACGAACGCGCTCTGCGAGCGCCGTAGCCTCGGAGTCGGTCATACTGACCGGTGTGGCTTCGGGGCTCCTAACAGTTGCTCTTGGCGGGCCAAGCGTTTTGCAGTCGCCGCGCCCGGAGTCTGTATGGTCGACCGCGTATTCACGAACTGTGAGGTGCGACCGCTGTCCGGCGACGAGCCGGCGTCCGCGGTTGCAGTAGCGGACGGCACGGTTACCGCCGTCGGCGACCCGAACGAACTCTCGACGGCGGGTGCCGAGACCGTCGACTGCCGCGGCGGCGTCTTGCTGCCCGGTTTCGTCGACGCCCACACGCATCTGGACATCGTCGGCCGGCGTGCAGTCGAGGCGGACCTCGCCGGGGCAGACGGCCCGGCCGACTGCATCGACCGGCTGCTGGCGGCTGACGGCGGCGAGGGTTGGATTCTGGGCTTTGGCTACGACGAGAGCGACTGGAATGGCGACCTGTTGCAAGCGGCGACGCTTGACCAAGTAAGTACCAAGCGCCCCGTTGCGGCCGCACGAGAAGACATCCACACGGTATCGGTGAACCACGCCGCGCTGGACGTACTGGACCTACCCGACGACGGCGTCCGGACCGAGGACGGAGCCCCGACAGGCGTACTCGTCGAGGAAGCTGCCGAGGCCGTCTTCGACGCTATCGCGCCCGACTACACACAGACCCGGGAGTACCTGCTGGCCGCACAGGAGGTGGCGCTCTCGGAGGGAATCACCGCCGTCCACGACATGGTGCGGCAGTCACACGCCCCGCGAGTGTACCGCGATCTAGACATCGAGGACGCACTCTCGCTGCGGGTGCGGCTCAACTACTGGGTCGATCACCTTGATTCGGTCAGGGAACTCGGTCTGGTGACGAACCACGGGAGCGACCGGGTCCGGACGGGCGCGATCAAGACGTACATCGACGGGTCGCTCGGGGCCGGAACCGCGCGGCTCCGGGACCCCTACGCCGACAGCGATAGCGTCGGCGAGTGGCGGACGGCTCCGGATGCTCTCCGGAGACTCGTGTCAGAAGTCGACGACGCGGGCCTCCAGTTCGCCGCCCACGCCATCGGCGACGCGGCCATCGAGGCACTGCTTTCGGCCGTCGAGTCGGTCGACGCCGATAGCGAGCGCCACCGCGTCGAACACGCCGAGGTCCTGACCGGTGACCTGGTGGAGCGGCTGGCTGCATCGCCGCTGGTCGTGTCATCCCAGCCGAACTTCCATCGGTGGGCAGCGCCCGGTGGCCTGTACGACGAGCGACTCGGCGAGCGCCGCGCGCAGACGAACCAGTTCCGCGACCTCGTTGATGCCGGCGCACAACTGGCCTTCGGGAGCGACTGTATGCCGCTCTCACCGCTGTATGGCGTCCAGCAGGCCGTGACCGCGCCGGAACCGAACCAGCGGCTGACGGTCGACGAGGCACTGCGGGCGTACACCAGCGGTGCCGCGTACGCGGGCTTCGACGAGGACCGGATGGGCACGATTACGCCGGGCTCGGTCGCGGACTTCGCCGTGCTGACGGCCCCCCCGTGGGCGGTGCCTGGCGGCGAAATTTCGGATATCGCAGTTACGTTGACTGTCAGCGACGGTGACGTAGTGTTTGACGCCAGCGACTGACTCGAACAGACAGCGATGTCGAATCAACCTTTTTCGTCACTCAATAACATACAACATGATTCGGCAATGCGGAATATAGAACCGGATTGGTCGCCAAATCCGGATATAAAAAATTGATGGACTACCAATACCGGAAACGGAATTATAGTTGCCACCAATTTTGCTAACAGAACTTAGTTGGCCACCAATACTGTAAATACAATTCTTTCCACCACCAACTTGCTTCTTTGAAGATAAAATGTTTTCACGAAGTAGTTCCGAAGTGTGAGTACCCACAGGTGGATACATCGTGCCCGAAATGGAAACCGCCGCGTTCGAGACAGATCTCAGCCTCTTCAAGTACGACAACCTCGAGCAACTCCCGTCAACGTATCGGGATCTCGAGGCAGACGAGCGGACCGAGCGCATCGAGAGCGCGCTCGATACCCTCGGCGACGACGTGGTCATCCTCGGCCATAACTACCAGCGCCGGGAGATAGTCGAACACGCCGACTTCATCGGCGACTCCTACCAGCTCTCGAAGGAGGCCGCCGAGTCCGACGCCGACTACGTGATTTTCGGCGGCGTGACGTTCATGGCCGAATCCGCGGACATCATTACGGACGACGACCAGACCGTGATTCTCCCGTCGATGGAGGCCTCCTGCCCGATGGCCGGCATGGCCGAGGCGCTGCAGGTCGATGCCGCGTGGGCGGAGCTGACCGCGGCCCTGGACGACGACGAAGAGATAATCCCTATCACGTACATGAACAGCTACGCCGACCTGAAGGCCTTCTGTGCCGAGCAGGGCGGGCTGGTCTGTACCTCATCGAACGCGCACAAGGCCTTCGAGTACGCCTTCGAGAAGGGCGACAAGGTCCTGTTCCTGCCCGACAAGCACCTCGGCGAGAACACGGCCCACCGCCTCGGCATGGCCGACGAGACCGTCGAGTGGGACCCGTGGGACGCCGAGGGGACCGACGCCGCCGACGCCGTCGAAAACGACATCATTCTCTGGGAGGGGTACTGCCAGGTACACGAACGCTTCCGCGAGCACCACATCGAGTCCATCCGCGAGGACTACCCCGACGCGAACGTCATCGTCCACCCCGAGTGCCGCCGCGAGGTCGTTGAGGCCGCCGACGTGGCCGGCTCCACGTCGACCATCTGTGAGTCTGTCGCCGAGGCCGACGCCGGCGAGACGTGGGCCATCGGCACCGAGATACACCTCACGCACCACCTCCAGCGGTGGCACCCTGAGGTGAACGTCGTGCCGCTGTGTGGCGATGCCTGTATGGACTGCAACGCGATGCGGCAGATCGACCCGAACTACCTCGCGTGGGTGCTGGAGGAACTGGTCGACGGCCGCGAGCGAAACGTCATCGAAGTCGCGCCCGAGGAGAAGGAACTGGCACAGGTCGCGATGGACCGCATGCTGGAAATCTAACCATGACGGACGACCCGATTACGACGGACGTGCTGGTCATCGGTTCCGGTATCGCCGGGCTGGCGGCGGCGCTCGCCGCGGCCCGCGAAGGCGACGACGTGACGCTCGCCACGAAGGCCACCCGCCCCGAAGGGTCCTCATCCTGGTGGGCACAGGGCGGCATTGCCATTTCCCGGGATACACCCGAGGAGTTCAAAGAAGACATCATGGCCGCTTCGGACGGCACTGCCGACCCCGACGCCGTCGACGTGCTAGTCGAGAACGCCAACGAAGCTGTCGAGGACGTGCTGCTGGAGACGCTGGACGTTGAATTTGACAGCGTCGAGCCACGCTCGACGGGAGCGGACGAGCGGGCGTCGGAGACGCCCGTGAGTCAGGATGGGTTCGACTTCACCCGCGAGGCCGCCCACAGCGAGGACCGCATCCTCCACGTGGACGCCTCAACGGGCAAGCACATTCACGTCCCGTTTCTGAACTACGTCGACGACCACGACCGCGTGGAGATTCTGGACGACACCGCCGCGCTGGAACTCATCCGCCACGAGGGCCGCGTTCACGGCGCGATGCTCGAATCCGACGGCGAGGTCGACCCCTACTTCGCCGGCAGCGTCGTCCTGGCGACCGGCGGTATCGGCGACCTCTACCCGCGGACGACGAATCCCGATAACACCACCGGGGACGGCATCGGCATGGCCGCACTCGCCGGGGCCGAGGTCGAGGACATGGAATACGTGCAGTTCCATCCGACCGCATGCGTACAGGAAGGCGGCGAGCGTGACGGCGACGTGGCCTTCCTCGTCAGCGAGGCCGTCCGCGGTGAGGGCGGCCTGCTCCGCAACGGCGACGGGGAGCGGTTCATGCCAGACTACCACGCCGACGCCGAACTCGCGCCCCGCGACGTGGTGGCCCGGGCAGTCAAAACAGAGCGAGAGGCCACCGGCGAGGTCACGCTGGACGTCTCGCCACTCGATTTCGCAGAGGAGTTCCCCGACCTCGCACAGCGCTGTGAGGACCACGGCGTCGACTGGACCGAGGGAATCCCGGTCGCCCCTGCCGAGCACTTCCTCTGTGGCGGCATCTCCGTCGACGACCGCGGCCGGACGACGCTTGACCGACTCTACGCCGTCGGCGAGTGCTCCCGGACCGGCGTCCACGGCGCGAACCGACTCGCCAGTACGTCCCTCCTTGAGGGACTCGTCTGGGGTCTGCGCGCCGGCGAAGACGCGGCCGGGGCCGAACCGGAGCCCATCGAAGCGCCGGAACTACTGGAACGCGACCCGGACCTGCCCAAGCGGTTCGCCAGCGACAAGTTCCAGCGGCTGACCCGGGTGATGGACGACTATGTCGGCGTCGTGCGCGACCCCGCGGACCTCCAGCGCGCGATGGCCGTCCTCCGCCGGCTCAAGGGCGAAGTGGATGCGTACGTCCGCACGCGTACCAGCCGCTCGCTGTACGAACTCCGCCACGCCAGCGTCACCGCCCTGTTGATCGCGCGCCACGCCGCCGAAAACGAAGAGAGCGTCGGCACGCACAATCTCGTGGACGCGAGCGAGGACCCGCCGGAGTCCACAGCCGACTGATGCTCGCAGACAGCGACATCGAGCGATGGCTCCGGGAAGACGTGGGCCACCACGACGTGACCAACGACGTGCCCGGCACGACTGAGGGACGACTGGTAGCCAAGGAGTCCGGCGTGGTTGCGGGTCTCGACGCTGCCACTGCAGTGTTCGAGTATCTAGACTGTGCGGTTGAGACAGCGGTCGACTCCGGGGCTGCCGTCGACGCCGGAGACGTGGTGCTTCGCGTCGACGGCCCCGCGCAGTCGGTGCTGCGCGGCGAACGCGTCGCGGTGAACGTCACCGGCCACGCCTCGGGCGTGGCAACGAAGACCCGGGCCGCCGTCGATGCGGCGGCATCGGCTGCGACGAATTCCACGCCCCGCATCGCCGGCACGCGAAAAACGACCCCCGGACTGCGCGGCGTCGAGAAGCGAGCGGTAGCGGCCGGCGGCGGCGACACCCACCGGCTTGACCTCTCACACATGGTGATGGTCAAGGACAACCACATTGCCGAGCTGGGACTTGTCGAGGCCGTCGAACACTTCCGCGAGCGGGTCTCCTTCGCCACGAAACTCGACGTAGAGGTCGAAGCTCCGGCAGATGCACCGCGAGCCGCGGAAGCCGGCGCAGACATCGTCTTGCTGGACAATATGGCCCCCGCCGAGACCGAGCGCGCGGTCACCCTCGTGACGGCAGCCGACGCCGATGCACTCACGGAGGCCAGCGGCGGTATCACAGTCGAGGACGTGCCGGCGTACGCCGAAACGGGTGTGGACATCATCTCGATGGGGTCGCTGACCCACTCCGCGCCAACGCTCGATTTCTCGTTCCGAACGGGCTGAAGCGATCAGTCCGGCCGACTCGACGAGGATTCGGTTCTGAGTTCGTGCGGGAGTTCGAGTTGCTTGATACCGGCTCGGTCGTCGATTCGGAACCGGTACAGCGCCGTCGCCTCCGTCTCGGCCGCGCGTTCGAACACGTCTGGCTTCCAGGAGGTGTCAATCTGTTCTTCGATTGCTCTGCGTTCGTCGTCGGGGATGCGCTCGATGGAACCCGTCAGCAGGACGCTGCGCCAGTTGAACGTCGTCTCGATGTCGTAGACGAGAAACCGGGCAATAGCAGCGTCGTCGCTCGCCGTCACTTTCCGGCTGTCGGTACCGAGGACGTAGACGAAGTAGAGCGCGGCGTCGCCGTCGTACCAGAAGCTGAGCGGGCGCAGTAGCGGCGCGGAGTCGGTCGGGACACCGAGCACGCCGACGCTTTTCCGTTCGAGGGTCGTTTCGATGTCCTCGCTGTCCATCTGGAGCATCCCGAAATCTTCCAGTTCGGCAACTGTCATGTCTCCGATTGTCGGCAGGTGATGATAAATCCACAGGGCAGTGGCGCAAACTGTCGATACCGGGGCGTCGAGTCCGGCCACCCGGTGCTTTTGTGTGGTCACGACGCATCCCTACCCATGCCAGACGCAGTCCGTCGGTGTCCCGAGGACGGCTTCTTCGAGGGCGACACGTGCCCGGTCTGTGACAGAGGAGGCAGCCATGTTCTCGACGGTGGACGGCGACGACAGCTCTCGAAGTTCGTCTCGGGCGCGCTCAGGCATTTCCCCGAGGATGCAGGCATCGAAGTAGACGAAGCGGGGTGGACGACGTTCGATTCCCTCCGCGTCGCAGTCGAGCAGAAGTACGACTGGGCCGATGGTGAGGCACTGGCCGGCGTTCTCGCCACGGACCCGAAAGGGCGATTCGAGCGGGTGGGAGCCAGTGACGAGTCGAGCGCGGCAGCCGCTGGCGGCCGGGTCCGGGCGACGTACGGGCACTCCGTCGACGTAACTCTCGACGCGACCGACGACCCCGTACCGGCGACGCTGTACCACGGAACCGCCCCGCAGAACGCCGATTCGATACGCGAAGCCGGGCTCAAGCCGATGGGCCGCCAGCGAGTCCACCTCTCCGAATCCGCCGCAACAGCCCGCGAGGTGGGGCGTCGCCACGCCGCCGACCCTGTCGTGTTCGTCGTCGACGCCGCGGCGATGCAGGCCGACGACCGGCGGATTGTCAAGCGCGGGACCGAGACGTACACGACTGCCCGCGTGCCACCGCAGTATCTCTCACTGGTCGAAAACTAGCGTGATTGCGCCGCCCGCTACTCGACCAGCGGCGTCCCGGTCATCGCGTCCGGCTGGTCGATACCCATGAGCATGAGCATCGTCGGCGCGAGGTCGGCCAACGTCCCGCCGTCGCGTGCAGTCCGTCCGCCAGCGGTCCCGTCGGGAGACAGATAAATGAAGGGGACGGGGTTGGTCGTGTGGGCCGTGTGCGGGTCGTCTTCGGTCCCCATGTCGTCGGCGTTCCCGTGGTCGGCACAGACCAGCACGTGCCCGCCGGCGGTCTGAATCGCCTCAACGAGGCGGCCCAGTTGCTCGTCGACGGCCTCGACGGCGGTCACCGCCGCGTCAAAGTCGCCGGTGTGGCCGACCATATCGGGGTTGGCGAAGTTCAGGACCATCGCGTCGGGGTCCTCGGTCTCGATGAATTCAATGGCGGTGTCGGCCAGTTCCGGCGCGCTCATCTCGGGCTGGAGGTCGTAGGTCGCCACGTCGGGACTGTCGACAATTTCGCGGCTCTCGCCGTCGAACGCGACCTCGCGGCCGCCGTTGAGGAAGTACGTGACATGGGGGTACTTCTCCGTCTCGGCCAGCCGAATCTGCGTCTTTCCGGCTGCAGAAAGCACCTCGCCGAGCACGTCCTCGGGCTGGTTCGGCGGGAAGGCGACCGGCAGGTCGAACGTCTCGTCGTACTGCGTCATCGTCACCACCCGGGTGTCCGGCGGCTCGGTGTCGGCCCCCCAGGCGTCCGGGCGGATATCGCCGAGCATTCGGGTGAGCTGCCGGGCGCGGTCCGACCGGAAATTGAAGAAGACGACCGCGTCGCCGTCTTCGAGGCCAGCGTGGTCGCCGACGGTCGTCGGCTCGATGAACTCGTCAGTGGTGTCGCGGGCGTACGACTCGGTGGCCGCCGTGACGGCGTCGTCGGCGTGGTGGTCGCCCTCTCGATGGACGATGGCGTCGTAGGCCCGGCGGGTCCGCTCCCAGTTCTGGTCGCGGTCCATCGCGTAGTACCGACCGCAGACAGTGGCCACGTGGCCCGTCCCGTGTGCCTCGGCGTGGGCTTCGAGGTCGGCAAGGTAGCCCTCACCGCCGGTCGGCGAGGTGTCACGACCGTCGGTGAAGGCGTGCGAGACGGCGTCGGTCCCGCGCTCGCCGGCGAGTTCGATGAGCGCGTGGAGGTGGTCCTGATACGAGTGGACGCCGCCGTCCGACACGAGGCCCATGAAGTGGACCCGGCCGCCGTGGTCCTCGGCGTACTCGAAGGCCGACAGCAGCGTCTGGTTCTCGAAGAAGGGCGGGTCCTGTGCGGCGTCGTCGGGCGGCGATTCGCCCCGGGAGCGCGCGATACTGTCGCTGACACGGGCGGAGTCCTGCTTGACGACGCGGCCGGCCCCGATGTTGAGGTGGCCGACCTCGGAGTTGCCCATCTGGCCCTCCGGGAGACCGACCCGGCGGCCGTGGGTTGCAAGCGTCGACGCTGCGCCTGCGTCTCGGTAGCGGTCGAAGTTCGGTGTGTCGGCGGCGGCGACGGCGTCCCGCACATCGTCGTCCGGGTTCAGCCCCCAGCCGTCCAGAATGATGAGTCCGACGTCCATACCCGGTGGGTCACGCGACCGGCGTAATACACTGTCGGTCAGCGCCGAACGTGACGGTCGATGATGCGAAATTCGGCAGTACTGGTGGTGCTATTCCCCTGCTATCGTTGCTGGTATCGGGAACCCTGAAATTAAGAGGGTGGCCCGCCTTCGGTCGGGCATGACTCGGAACATCCTCTCGGACGATCTGGCCGACGCAATCGTTACGACGGCCCGGACAGCGACAGGCGACTCGCTTCGCTCAGTGACGTATTTCACACGTGCGAACTTCGAGCAGCTCTATCTTCGGGACGACCTCGAACAGGACGCCGACCTCAACGACTTCGTCGGCCACGAGTGGCAGGGGTACAAGCAGACGAAAAACGCCTACCAGGAGTCCGAACTGGGCGACTACCGTTTCACCGTCCGTGCGTTCTCGAACGGCTACCTCCTGCGGGCGACGACCGAGCGACAGGGCGTGCTCATCACCACGGACGGCCTGACGATGCAGTCCTACGAGGAGATCGCCGAGGCCATCGAGCGCCTGCTTCGCGAGGAGTCGGGCAAGGAGTAACCACCGAATTGGCGAGTGACCAAAGGGTTATATCCGTCCCGGCGAACCCACGGGCATGACGCTGGACCCGGTGCACGTCGACGGCATCGCCAAGCTCGCCGGGCAAGTGCGCGAGACCGTCGAGACGAGCGACCAAGAGGCGGCCGCAGAGGAGGTGTGGGACAGTTTCCTCGACCCGCTGTGGCAGGACGGAACGAAGATTCTGGAGCCGCTGGACGAGCAGCGCCGCCGGAAGGTTCCGATTGAAGACATCGCGCTGGTGGACCCGCCGTTCCCGACCCAGCACGGCCTGGACTCGGGGACGATCAATCCGACGACGTTCAAGAACGGACTGGTACTGGACGTGGCACAGGCGGCGATGGGCAGTGTGCCCTCGGACATCGAACTCCACCGGGGCCGGACCATCATCATGGCCGTGCACTCGAACGACGCGACACTGGGGTTCGGCGGCGAGTGGCAGGGCGGGGACCGCGGCTACGCGAAGCGGCGTGTCCTCGACGTGCCACAGGTCGACCGCTACGAACAGCGGGTCGTCCACGCCCTGGCGCTGTACCTCGCAGAGAGCCAGCACGCGCTGACAAACGCCGATGTGGTCGAGGACCTGTTCATCCTCGATGGCCCCATCTACCCGACCGGCGTGCTCCGATGGGCCGACCGCGACACTGAACTAGCCGACCTGCTCGCGGAGGACGACCGGCCGAAGACGGTGGTAAACAACTACGTCGACCTCGTCGAGCGGTTCGTCGAGCGGGACGTTCCAATGGTCGGGTTCATCAAAAACTCCTCGACGAAGGCCCTTACGCGGGCCCTCCGCCGAAAAACGAACGCCCCGTGGGTGAACGACACCGCTTTCTTCCGCCGGATACTGGAGCGCCGTGACGATGGGGGCGACCGGCAGACCGGCTGTCTCACTGCGACAAACTGGTTCCGCTCGCGGGGCGGCACCGACGGCATCATGGCCGCCGACGGCGACGCGCTGGGCATCGAGCGGTCGCTCGACCCCGAGGCCTACGAGGTGACGTTTTTCGTTCTCTACGACCCCCGGTCCGACCTCGTGTTCCGCGTCGAGGCCCCCTATGCCTTCACCAAGGACCCGGAGTGCCGGGCCAAGCTCACGCGGCAGATACTCCACGACGTGGCCCGAGAGCAGGGGCCGCCACTGGCTATCGGGAAGGCCGACGAGCTCGCCAAAATCGACCGGCAGGGCAGCGAGGAACTCACCCGCCGCATCGAGCGGACGTTCGAGACTGACCGCGAACGAGAGTACAACGATATCCGGTGGGGCGCCGTCGAAGAATCGTTCTGAAGTGGCTAGTCGCGGCGGGCCAAGACGATAGCGTAAAGCAAGACAAGGAGACCGACGAGTTCTGTGAGAGTGCCCGGAAGGGGAAACACCATTCGCGGGAGGACCTGCACGGCACTCAGGGTAACGAGGTACGAGACGAAGGTGAGGAGGCTGATTCCGATAGCCAGTGCGAGCATGGAGCGGGTCCGCCGTCGGCGGTAGCCAACGAGCGCCAATGCAGCGATGAGCAGTCCGACCCCGGTCTGTGCGAGGTGGAACGCGGTGTTCACGGTAACCCACGTGTCGGCGGAGAGGCCGGCAACCTCCATTAGAGCCCCTCCCAGAGGTCTACCAGCGCATCAGCGAACTCGTGTGTCTTTGACTCGACGGAGAGACTCACGTCGAAGGTCCCTTCGGTGAGGCGTACGGTGAGTTCGTCCATCTGTGCATCGTACACGTCGACGTGGTGCCCGTCATCCGCAATTTGCGTTCGAGCAGTGACGAGGCCGCAGTCCTCAAGCGCGCCGAGACGGCGATACACGGTCGAGAGTGACATGTCGCAATCGTTGCTGAGTTCAGTTGCAGTCATCGGTCTGTGACTCGTGGCTGCAAGGAGTGCGCGAGCGTATTCGTCATCGAGGAGGGCAAACACCTCAGTCGGGGACGGGTCCTCGGCCACGCGCAGTGGGTTCACCCGGCACCGTGGTATAACTCACCGGTCGTTCGCTGACTCAGAAAACGGACGGGGCTTCCGACAGGCCCGTGCAGCTATGCCGTCTCGGCCTGCTGGACAGTGACATCCACTGTCTCACCGGCGACGCCGAGTCGGGCGAACTGGGTTCGGACGTGTTCCTTGGCCGCGTCGATGGCCGCATCGCGCGTCTCGAAGCCGCGGGGCATCGGGGACTCGAAGGCGATTCGGATCTCGCGGTCGCCGATGGACTGGACCTGGCCGCCGCTTTCGACCTCGTAGAAGGCGTCACAGACCCAGACGTAGGGGGTCCCCTCGTCCGGCGCGCCGTTGAACTCGGGCGGCTCCTCGCCCGGTTCGTACAGCGTCCCGGTCAGCGCCGTCCCGCCTGCCGTCCCCCGAATAAGCAACATACTCACATGTAGGGACCCCAGCGGCAAAAGATTCTCCCCCGGCTCAGGGTCGGCAGTCGACCACGACGGGCAAGTGGTCGGAGCCGTAGTGGTCGTCGTCGCGGTCGGCGATGACCGCCCTGGTGTCGACGGCCACGTCCTCGGTAACGAACACGTGGTCGATGCCCATCTCGGGGAGCAGGTCGTGGAAATCGGTCCGGCTGGTCGTCGGCCCGTGGGTGACGGTCGCTGTGTCGCGGGCGTCAACGAGATTTCGGCCGTCGGGGAGTTCGTGGCCCGTAGCGCGCTCGTAGGCCGGCTCGCCGACCACGCAGTTGAAGTCACCCATCAACACCGCGGGCGCGTCCCGAGCGACGGAGTCGAGATGGTCGAGCGCCAGTTCGATTCCCTCGGTCCGCGCGGCGGTCCCCTGATGGTCCAGATGCGTATTCAGGCACAGCAAGTCCTCACCGGTGTCGCGGTCGCGGAGACGCGCCCAGGTTGCTACGCGGGGATAGGCGGCGTCCCAACCGACGCTACTCGGCTTGGCCGGCTGTTCGGAGAGCCAGAACGTGTTCGTGGCCGCGCAGTCGAAGCGGTCGGTCCGGTAGCCGATAGCCGTGTGCTCCCCGCCGGCGTCGACGGGGTCACGCGGATCACCGACCCACTCGTAGCCGTCCAGCAACACCTCTAGCTCCCGAAGCTGGTGGGCCATCGCCTCCTGCAGCCCGATAATAGCGGGGTTGTGATACTGAATTATCCCCGCGACCAGCCGCCGCCTGTGGGGCCACCCGTCTACCCCATCTCCGGCGGTGTCGTACCGCACATTGAAAGACATCACCCGCGTCGGATTCATATGCGTTCGTTGACAGCCACCGGGGTAAGGTTTCACATTCATACCGCTGGGGAAAGGTGTTAATCCCCGGCTACCCTGAACTGGAGTATGTCCGACCTCGGGGATTTCACTGATTTCGACGGCGACGACGCGGCGGCCGACGACGAGGCCGCACAGTCGTCAGAGACGACCGACGACGGTGACCGGGCTGTCGACGCGACAGAGGGCACCAATCCGACAGCACCAGCTGCGGATGCCGACTTTGAAGAGATGGACGTGACGCCGGCGGGAACAGACACCGGCCTCGGTGTCCTCTCGGCAGCGAGCGGCCTCCGAATCAGCGAGGAAGCAGAGGAAACGGTCCTGCGGGCGTATGTCACCGCGCGGAACCGCTCGCGCCTGCGCATCGGAACGTATCTGCTGGTCCCGTACCCCGACGGCGAGCGGCTGTTCTGTCGCATCAAGGCCCTGGAGTACGCACAGGAGTTTCACGCCGACGACGCGACCGAAATCCACGCCCGGCGGGCGATGCGCGAGCGGGGCATCGACGAGCGGGACTTCAAGTTCATCGCGGAACTGGAGCCGGTCGCGGTGCTGTACAGCGACGGCGCGACGTCGGAGACGTCGCAAGCAGCCGGCGGTGCCGGCGACAGCGGCGACCTCAAGCGGCGGATGACAGACCGGGTGCCAAAACCCGAAACCGTCGTCCGGGAGGCCACCGACAAATCCGAGATCAAAACCGGTCTGAAGATTCCCGAGGACGGTGTCTTTCTGGGCCATCTCGCCGTCGGCGGCGAAAAGGTCCGCACCGCCGCGGAGCCGCCGACCATCGACTACCGGCTGAAAGACGACTACGACGCCGGTGACCCGCTCGTGTTCCGGCACACCCTCGTTGCCGGCGGGACGGGGTCCGGGAAGACTCACAGTTCCAAGAACGTCCTCCGGCAGTACCTCGGGCGGACTTACGAGATGGGCGACGGCCGGACGCCCGAACTCGCCGTCGTCCAGTTCGACCCCCAGGACGAGTACGCCCAGATGCACGACGACAACCCCGCGATGACCGACGAATTCGAGCGCCGCTGTGAACGGGAGGGCGTCGCCTACGGCGGCCACGACGACACCATCGCGTTCGTCCCGAAGGTCGCGGGGGCCGACTACAACGCCAGCCACCACCGCGCCGAACAGGTGGAGTTCACCATCCCGTTCTCGCTCGTCCACGACAACCCCTGGCTCATCGCCGGCTCCAGCCTGAACGACAACCAGTACGGCGCACTGGTAAACACGCTGCTCCCGCGGTTCAAGCGGGAGTATGGCGAAGGCGGGACCTACAGCGACTTCCGGACCTTCCTCGGGGACCCCGCGCTCAAGGAGGAACTGGACGAGGCGGGCGACGTCCACGAGGCCACGTTCGACGCTGTCAAGCGCCGCGTGCAGGGCTTCGGCGCGGTCTTCGACCAGGACGCCCGCCCCATCACCGACCAGATTTCCCAGTTCGTCCGCGACGGCGGCCTGACGGTCATCCCGACGTACCACATCACGGACTCCCGGACCGCCTCAACTATCGTGCTGGCCGTCTCCAGCCTGCTCATCGACCAGAAGCTCTCGAACGACCCGGACTACGACCGCATCAAGGAGACGCCGCTCGTGCTGGGGATGGACGAGGCCCACAACTTCCTCACCGACGCCGACAGCGTGCAGGGCCGCAAGGTCATCGGGAAGTTCACCGAGGCCGCCAAACAGGGCCGCAAGGAGCGCCTCGGCCTGTACCTCATCACGCAGGACCCACAGGACATCGCCGATCCGGTGTTCAAGCAGATAAACACGACGATGGTGCTCAATCTCGGCGACGAAGACGCCATTTCCGCGGTGAACATCCCCAGCAATCTGGAATCGAAGGTCCCCTACATGGAGAAAGGCCAGCGGGTCGTCTACTCGCCCGACAACTCCGAGCCGGTGGAACTCATCGGCCTGTCGACCTGTGTGACTCGCCACGGGCGGGACTGAGAGACCGCAGACCAACGCGCCGATTGCAGGGGGCCGAAGATTCAAATCGGCCCCAGCGGAAGTGGTCGTATGGCGAAGCGAATCCTCGTTCCGGTCGATAGCTCAGATCAAGCATCGGTAGCCTGTGAGTTCGCAGCCGAAGAACATCCGGACGCGACGGTCGTTCTCCTACACGTCATCAACCCCGCAGAGGCCGGCTACAGCGCGGAGGCATCGATCCCCTCCTTCTCCGAGGAGTGGTACGAAAAACAGAAAGCCACAGCAGAGAGCCTGCTCGACGAGCTTGAATCGGAAGTGACCGAGGCCGGTGTCGACTCTGTCGAACACGTCATCGAGGTCGGACGACCGACGAAGGTCATCGTGGAGTACGCGGACGACCACGACATCAACCAGATTATCATGGGGAGTCACGGCCGCTCGGGGATGTCCCGCATCCTGCTGGGCAGCGTTGCCGAAATCGTCGTCAGACGGGCATCTGTGCCTGTAACCGTCGTCAGATAGCGCTACGAGTGTCGGACGATATGGACGTCGTACTGCGGGTCTTCGGACACCGGTGAGCCGACACTACAGACCGGCGTCGACACCCGTCCAGCGTTCTCACTGCCGATGAACACGATGGAGGCCCCCTCCTCGTGAGCGACTTCTCTGATCGTCCGAGTGATATCCGTCGTCGTTGACGCCATCGAACTCACGTCTTCCGGGACCTCGTAGCGGAACGACGCCGTCGGGGCGACCGACTCAGCTTGCTCTCGCATCCGGTCGGCGATAGCTTCGACGTCGAACTCCTCGGTGTCGTCGACCCAGCCCTGTTCACGCGCGTATGCCGCATCGTTCGGAATAACAGACAGTGCAGTGATATCCTCGTCGCGGTAGCCCGCGAACTCCATCGCCCGCGTTAGCGCGGCTTTCGACAGGGCCGAGCCGTCAAAGGGCACGAGTAGTACCATATCCCACCTGTCGCCCGGTTGTGATTTATTGGTTCCGCAAGCTGGTGTGATTGCTGAGGATTAGTGCTGAAGTCGACACATCGCAGTCCCGCGGTAAGCCGAGCGAATACCCCGGCAAGGTGTCTGTAACTAACTGTGTTGAGTGTGACCAATGGCCATGGAGTCGCTCGAAGATACACTCAGATATCCAATGGAAGACGACGACTGGACCGTAACCATCCTCATCGGCGGCGTCCTCAGCCTGCTCTCGTTCCTCGTCGTTCCAGTCATACTCGTGTACGGTTATCTCGTGCAGGCGGTCCGCGAACGGGCCGACGGAGCGACACAGCCACCGGCGTTCGAAGACTGGGGCGAACTGCTCGTTGACGGGCTCAAGGCCTGGGCCATCAGCATCGTGTACATGCTCGTCCCGCTCGTCGTGTTCGGGGTGACCGTCGGCGGCAGCCTGTTCGCGATAGCAACCGGGACCCGTGCCGGGGCGGGCGCGGGCCTGGCCGGCCTCTTCGGCGGGCTGGCGATATCGTTCGTCCTGTCGCTGGTGTTTGGCTACGTGGCGACGGCAGGCATCATCCACTTCGCCTGTACCGGCGAGTTCGGAGCCGGGTTCGATTTCGGGACGTTGCGGACGCTGGTCCTGTCCCCGGAGTACGCAACACCGTGGCTGGTCTCGATTGCGCTGTTCATCGCCGTCAACGTCGTGGTGAACTTACTCAACGTGATTCCGTTCCTCGGTTCGCTCGTCGCTGTAATTCTCAGTCCGTTCGCCACCTTCTACGTGCTGGTCGTGGCGACGGACCTCTGGGCTGGTGGCTACAACGCGGCTCTCGACGACCGTGACGAACCGGAGTCGGTCGGAACGGCGACGGCTTAGAAGATGTTTGCCTGCTGGTAGACCGAGATCCCGTCGTTCGTTATCTCGTAGGGTTTCGTCTCCCGCGAGTGGTTCGCGTTCCGTATCTTCTGTATCTCGACGGCGAGTCGCGTCTCGCCGGTGTCGGACCGGACGTACTGCAGGATGAACACGGCGTCGGTCAGGTATTCGATGATACCGTGTCTGGACGCGAAGGGGTTGCTCTCGCTGGCCTCAGAGACGAGCATCGTCGTCACGCCGGCCTGTTTCAGCGACCGGGTGAAATCGAACACTTCGGTGCGTCTCCGGGACTGGTCGTCGTACATCATCTCGAGCAGCGAGACGGAGTCGAGTACCAGCCGGTCAGCGCCGAACTTCTCGATGAGCGCCGGTAGCTCACCACGAATGTTGTCAAGGCTATTTGCCATCTCGACCGGGTCAAGATCGACGATTGCTAGCTGGTCCTGTTCTTCGTACTCTTCGAACCCCCAGCCGCGGTCGCCGGCGGTGTCCAGTATCGCGTCGTGAGACTGTTCAAGCGTCAGAAACACCGCGTTCTCCCCGTTCTGGAGGCCGTGGTGAAGGAACTGGAGCCCGAACGTCGTCTTCCCGGTTCCGGCCGAACCGATGGTGACGATGAGGTGACGCTGTGGGACCCCACCCTGAATCATCTGGTCGAGACCCTCGATACCGATGTCGACCCGCGGGATGTCGGACTCGAACTCCGCCTCGAAGTCGCTGCCGCTGTCACCGTCACCGCTGCCGGCAGACTCGAACGCGGTGGCGAAGTCGTCGTCAAAGAGTCCGCCGCTGTCGTCGCCGGAGGACTCGACATCGGCGGACCCACCCTCACTGTTGAAAGGGTCTCCACTGCTGTCGTCGAACGGGCTGCTCTCCCCGCCAGACGCGGTGCCACCGTCGTCAGCAAACGGACTGCTATCACCACTGCGCTCGCCGTCGTCGCTATCGCCCTCAAACGGCCCGGTGTCGGTAGATGCCGATTCCGCGGCGTCGCTCTCGGATGGTGTCGCCGAAGCGTCGTCGGCCTCCACCGGTCCGCTGTCGCCGTCCTCGTCGTCCAGTGCGCTTTCGAACCAGTCGTCGTCGGACTTGTCGTCCTCACTCATACGCACGACCACCAGCCACACGAACGGCTCATGGAAGGGGATACGCGTCGGGACGGATATAAGTGCCGTCGTAGAGGGTTTATATACGGTCGGCGGGAACGTCCGGCAATGACTGTCGGGATCGTCGCGCAGCGGGACAACGACCGGGCCATGTCGCTTGCGAGTACACTGTGTGACCGACTGCGCGCCACGTCGGCGGCCGTCGTCGTGGACGAAACGACGGCCGGCGCGTTAGGCGACCACGACGCGTGGGAGGCTGCTGTGCCTGATTCGGCCCCAGTCGAGGAGATGTCCGCCTGTGACCTCGTCGTGAGCATCGGCGGCGACGGGACCTTCCTGTACGCGGCCCGTGGCGCGGGGTCGACACCGATACTGGGCGTCAATCTCGGTGAAGTCGGCTTTCTGAACGCTATCGCACCCGAAGAAGCCGTCGAGACGGTTGTCGCGGAGGTCGAACACATCCAGAAGACCGGCAGCGCCCGGACACGGGCCAAGCCGCGGCTCCAGGCCAGCGGCGACGAGTGGGAGCTCTCGCCGGCGCTGAACGAAGTCGTCGTCCAGGGCGAGCGCCGCGGCCACGGCGGCGGGGCCACGCTCGACGTGTACGTCGACGACTCGCTGTACACGTCCGGCCACGCCGACGGCGTGCTCGTGGCGACACCCACCGGCTCAACGGCGTATAACCTCAGCGAACGCGGCCCGCTCGTCCACCCCGACGTGGCCGGTCTCATCATCACGGGGATGGCAGACGAGATGGGGACGCCGCCGCTGGTCGTCGACGTTGACAGCGAAATCGCCATCGAACTCACGGACGCCGACAGCGGCGTCGTCGTCAGTGACGGGCGAGTGAGAAAAGACGTAGTGCCGCCGGAGCGAATTACAATCTCGCGTGCGGGCGAACCGGTCCGGCTTGCCGGACCCCCGCTTGACTTTTTCACCGCACTGGACAAGTTGGCCTAACGCCGACCGACGGCGTACAGCACCGGCGCGAGGACGAGCAACACCAGCCCGAACAGTTTGTACTGGAACGCCGACGCAAGGACGCTCCCGCTGTTTGGTTCCATCGCCGACGCCGGCGTAATCACGAGCAGTGCGCCCAGCGCAATCGTGTGTAGCCCCAGCATCCGGAGCGACCGTTGCGGGAGAATTGCGACGAGCCCACCGACAAAGCCGAGTAGCAGGACATCACCGATGGTGTAGTTCAGCAGGAAACTATCGATGAGTTGCAGCGGTGACGCGAGCATTCCTATCCAGAATCTCGCCGGGATGGAATCTTTAAAGTTCCGTTACGCCGCCGACGTGCGGGCGGCGTTCGGCCGTTCAATCCCCCGCTGTCCCCAGCGGTGTAAGCAGGAGGTAGCCGCTGGATGGGGCACCAGCCGTCCGCAGTCGAAACTGCCTCGGTTCGTCGGGTGCCGTCGAGAGGGCGACGAGATCAAGGTCAGCTGTGCTGACCGTCTCGGCGTCCACTTCATCGATACCAGCCACGAGCAGTGCTTCCGAAAGGGCTGTCCCGTTGAGCCGGTCGGACGGCACGTCGAACGCGGTCCCGAACGCGTCGTTTGCCGCACGCACGACCGGGCCGTGACCTTCATCGGCGAAGTACAACACCGGGTCCGGATGCCCGTCGAAGAGGTCGACCGGCTGTGGCTCCGGTGTTTGCTTGGCATCTGCCGACACTGTCATCGTTTCGTCGGTCGTCTCGCCGGGCGAGTCAGTCACCAGAAGGTAGGAGACGCCGCCCAGTCCGCCGCCAAGCGCCAGACCGAGGCCGACAGTGACCTGTTTCGAGAGCCCGAGTGAGAACACTGACTGCACCACCAGCGCGACGGTGGCGAGCACGACCGCGCCTGCCCCTATCCAGCCGACCACGGCCGCGAGGCTGCCAAGACGGTGTCGACCGCCTGTGTCCGCCGACGACTTGCTCATCGGTTCAGCTTCAATGGGCCAGCAATTAACGCTTTTCGAGAGGCGGCTGCCGATAAAACATATACAGTTGCCAGCCCTAGAATGGTTTAATATTGTGTCCAGAACTACAGGTGGGCCGCCGCGAGTACTCGTCGTAGACGACGAACACGATGTCGCCGACACGCAGGCCCTGAAACTCGGCGAGCGATACGAGGCGACTGCCGTGTACAGTGGCCAAGCAGCACTCGACGCTGCCGGCCCGAAGTTCGACGCTGTGTTGCTCGACCGACGAATGCCCGACGTACACGGTGACGACGTACTGTCACAGTTGCGTGAGCGGGGCTACGACGGCGTCATCATTATGCTGACCGCGGTCGATGCCGACCTGAACATTCTGGAGATGCCCTTCGACGACTACCTTCAGAAGCCGGTCGACCAGTCGACGCTCCTGTCGACGCTCGATCAACATCTCGACAGGCCTCAGGAAGACGACAGACTCGACGAGTACTTCCGGATTTCGTCGAAGCTCTCCGTGCTGGAACGGGAGAAGTCCGCGTCACAACTGGAATCGAGCACCGAGTATACGGAGCTGAAAGAGCGTGCCAGAGAGCTGGAGTGGGTGCTGCAAGCCGAGAACGATGATTTCGAGGAGTTGAAAGAGACGTACCAGTCTATCTGCCGAAGCTAAACGCCGAGAAGCAGCGTCTCTTCGATGTACTCGTCGATAGTGTCCCGAATCTCGGCGACAGGGTTGTCGTTGCGTGTTGCGCTCTGAAGAATCACACCGTCGAGTATCGTGATCATAAACCGCGAAACTGTCTCGGGATCGACATCGGCGAAGACCCCCTGTTCGATGCCGTCCTCGATGATCTGTACGAGTTGCCGGGTGAACAGTTCGTCTGTCTCAGTGAACTTTTCGCGGAAGTCCGGGTTCTGGACGGCCTGGGCGCGCATCTCGACGTACGAACCGAGCACGGCGTTCTTTTCCGGCGTTTCGACGCAGTCGGGAAAATCGTCGAGAACGAGACTGACAAACGTCTTGATGTCCTGCTCGGGGTCGCCGGTCGATTCGATCTGAAAGATGCGGTTAAATTCCGTGAGGATGAACTCCTGAAACGACAACAGGAGGTCCTCCTTGCCATCGAAGTGGTGATAGAACGTCGATTTACTGAGGTCGGCCTCGTCCGCGATTCGCTGTATCGAAAGTCCGGCATACCCGTATTCCCGGAGGGCGCGGAACGTGGCTCGCATTATCGCCTCGTGCGAGTCCGCCGGCTCCCCGGCAAACGGAATTCCATCACTCATCCCGACCGAATATTCGTTCGGGCTGTAAATATCTTCCCACTGTTACTGAACCACAACGTTGATAGGCGACCGAACGTTCGTTCGATGTACACGGTTCGGGCGGGAGTCTGCACAGACGTATGTGGGTACATATCCCGACTACCCAGACATGACGTCCGCTCCGGACAGAAACAACGACAAGAAATGTCCGAAGTGTCCCTACGCATGAAACCACGAACATTACTGACGCTGGCTGTTGTCGCATTGCTCATGGCGTCCGGAACGGCGATCGGCGCCGTGACCGGGAGTCCCGACTTCGACGCAACGTTCGTCGATAACACCGTTACGCCCGGTGAAGAAACAACACTCGACGTTGTGCTCGTCAACAGCGGGACGGTCGACTCCGGTCCGACATCACAGGCCGTTCGGAGCAGCGAAGTAACGACCGCTCGCGGGACCACAGTCAAAGTCAACGACGGAGACGCCCCGATTACGGTGACAACGAGCAAGCAAGCCGTCGGGTCCGTCCCGGAAGGGAAGACACAGCCCATTTCATTCGACATCAGCGTCGATGACGACGCAAGTCCCGGCGACTACACCGTCCCTGTCATCGTCGAATACGAGTACACGAGCTATATCTCCGAAAACGACGGGGCACGAGACGAAGAGACAACGACGAAACGGATCGAACTCGAACTCGAAATCGACGACGACGCGGCTTTCGACGTGGTGGACGTCGACTCCGGCGCGCGCGTCGACTCGGTCGGGACGGTCGCGGTCACCGTCGAGAACACTGGTGACGAACCGGCCCGGGAAGCCTCGGTAACGCTGGAATCGACGAACCCTGAACTCACAGTCGGTAGCGACACCAGTAGCTCCCGGTTCATCGACACCTGGGAGGCTGGTGAACAGCGGACGCTCCGGTACCGCGTCGGTGCGAGCGGTGACGCCAGAGCCGAACCGTACCAGTTCGACCTTCAGGTCGACTTCGACGACACGGACGGGGTACGAAAGAGTACGTCCGCCTCCTCGCTCGGTATTACGCCTGCCCGCGAGCAGACGTTCAGCGTCCGGGGCGTCGACAGTGACGTCGCCGTCGGGGATTCGGGGACCTACAACGTCACGCTCCACAACGACGGGCCAGTGGCTGTCAGAGATGCCACGGTCTCCCTGCGCTCACAGAGCAGCGAAATCGCCTTCGGCGAGTCCGACTCCGCCGAGCAGTACATCGGGACGTGGGAACCCGGAGAGACTCGCACCGTCAGCGTTGACGCGTCCGCCAGCGAGGATGCGTCCGTCAGAGGCTATGCGATCTCAGCCACGGTCGGCTACAAGGATCCGGAGGGCGACAGCGGCGCTGACGACGATATCGCACTCGGAATCCGGCCAGAGCCCGAACAGTCCTTCGAGTTAGGGAACGTTGAATCGACACTTCAGGCGGGCGACGACGGGACCATCGAGGCGTCACTCACCAATACTGGCGACCGAACGGTTCGGAACGTCGTCCTAAACTGGGCCAGCGACAACGACAACATCTCGCCAAAGGAGACCCAGTACGCGGTCGGCGATCTCGGACCGGGCGAGTCGGCGACCGTCTCGTTCGACGCCGAAGTGTCGGACAACGCGAACGCCGGCCCGCGGCAGTTCGACTTCGTCGCCAACTACCGTAACAGCGAGGGCGACAGCCGCGAGAGCGATACGCTCGAAGTCCGGCAGAGCGTCGGCGGCAGCGCCGACGAGTTCATCGTCGAGACGACGAACGCGTCTGTCAACGTCGGCGGGTCGAACACGCTCGAAGTGACGATCACCAACGACGCGGGCGAGCGGCTAACCGACATCGAAGCGAAGCTGTTCACTGAAGACCCCATCTCAGTGTCGGATGACCAGGCGTACGTCGAGAGCCTCGACCAGGGCGAGTCAGCGACCATCGAGTTCGGTATCAGCGCGAGCGGTGCCGCGATGACGAAGAACTATCCCGTCTCGCTCGACTTCCAGTACGAGGAGCCGGACGGAGATACGCCGGTGTCCGACACGTACCGACTGCCCGTCTCTGTGACCAACTCCGGCGGTGGCAGTTCGCCACTGACCGCGATTATCGGCGTCGCGCTCGTGGCCGCCCTGGCCATCGGCGGCTACTTCAGATTCCGCTAACGCATGGATTACCAGCGCTACATCGACTGGGCGGACGACCGCATCGTCCACGATTCACGGAAGGTGGTGCTCCTCTTCCTGGTCGTGACGGTGGTCTTCAGCGCCGGCCTCGGAAGCGTCTCGACCAACTCCGGGACGTCACAGTTTACGACCGGGCTTCCGGCCGAAGAGGCACTGCAGGAGGTCAACGACAAGTTCTCGCCGGCCTTCTCTCCGGATACAGGGAGCACGCAGTTGATCCAGCGGGAGAACAACGTGCTCGCGAAGCCGGCGCTGCTACGGATGCTCAGGTCACAGCATCGGTTGGAAGAGCACGGAGCGCTCCGTGTCACGTCGACCTCAAGCGCCGCTACCATCGTCGCCCAGCAGCTAGATCCGGAGGCGAAGACGACCGAACAGCAGATCTATGCTGTCGAAGCCGCGACGCCGGGAGAAATCGACGCTGCCGTCGGGCGCGCGGCCGAGCGGAACTCCCGGTTCAAATCGCTACTGAGCAAGGATTTCAACCGCAAATCCGCCTCAGCGTCGGCGACGATCGGCGTCGTCACGCACGAGGTTCCGGCCGGAATCTCGTCCGGGTCAGGCCAGGGCGGATCGAGTCCGCTGACGAGCATCCAGAAACAGGCCGGATTCACTGTCTCCAGCGCTGACAACGGTGGCATCACCCTGTTCGGGAGCGGCATCATCGCTGACGAGTTCTCGAACGTCGTCAGTGATTCGCTCATCCTGACCGTGCCCGCAGCGGTGCTGTTCATCCTCTTTTTCCTGACGATTGCCTACCGCGACCTCGCAGACATGGCGCTTGGCCTTATCGCGCTGTTTATGGCCGTCGTCTGGACGTTCGGCTTCATGGGACTTGCCGGTATCCCCTTCTCGCAGATGCTCATCGCCGTGCCGCCGCTGTTGCTGGCGGTCGGTATCGACTTCGGAATTCACGCCGTCAACCGGTATCGGGAGGAGCGCGAAACCGGAGCGTCTATCCAGAAGTCGATGCGAATCACGACTGACCAGTTGCTCGTCGCCTTCTTCATTGTGACGGGGACGACAGTCATCGGGTTCGCCGCGAATCTCACCAGTGCACTGCCGCCGATTCAGGACTTCGGCTACGTGGCCTCTGTCGGTATCACGTTTACCTTCCTCATCTTCGGGGTGTTCCTACCCGCCGCAAAGGTAGAATTGGATCGGCTCCGTCAGCGCTTCCCCATTCCGACGTTCAGTGAGACGCCGCTGGGCGCGGAAGACTCAGCACTCAGCGACGTGTTGCGCGGCGGTGTCGTCATCGCGAATCGCGCCCCGATCATCTTCCTCGTACTTATTCTTATATCCACGGTCGGTGCGAGCTACTACGCCACCGGCGTCTCGACCTCGTTCAGTCAGGAGGACTTCCTGCCGCCCGAGGAGAATCCAGACTTCGTCGAATCCCTGCCGGAACCGTTCGCTCCGAGCGAATACACCGTAACGGAGGTGACGAACTTCCTCGATGACCGGTTCGATACGACCCAGTCCAGTCAGGCGACGGTGTACGTAGAGGGGCCAATGCGGAACGATGCGGCGCTTGAGCAGATGTATCGGGCGGGTGACAACCCGCCGGATTCGTTCGTCCGAGAGGACGGGCGCGCTGAGTCGACGTCTATCGTCACGGTCATTCAAGACCGAGCAGCAGAGGACCCCGAATTCCGCCGGATGGTCGAGCGTAACGACCAGAACGACAACGGAGTCCCAGACGATAACCTCGAGGAGATATACGAGTATCTGCTCGACTCGTCGGACCGGAGTACGGCGTTAGAGTACATCACCGAGGACTACCGGAGCGCGCGCGTCGTCTACACGGTTGAATCGGACGCGACCGACGCCGAGGTGACCGCCGATACGCGAACCGTTGCCGAGGACTTCCGGTACGAGGCGACGGCGACCGGCTCAATCATCGTGTTCCAGGCCGTCTCGGACCTTATTCTGGAGTCAGCCATACAGTCACTGGCGATTGCGCTTGCCGGGTCGTCGGTGTTCCTCATTCTCATCTACAATATGCTGGAAGGGCGGCCGTCGCTTGGTCTCGTGAACATCATTCCTGTCGTCGTCACGGTGGCGTGGCTCGGCGGCACGATGCGGGTGCTTAGCATCCCGTTCAACGCGCTCACAGCGACAATGCTGGCGATAACCATCGGGCTGGGGGTCGACTACTCTGTCCACGTCACCCACCGGTTCGCCGACGAGTTCGAGGAAAACGACCTCGAAACGGCGCTAGACCGGACTGTTCGCGGGACCGGCGGGGCGCTGTTCGGGAGTATGCTCACCACGACGTTCGGCATCGGTGTGCTCGGGCTGGCTGTGTTCCCCGCAATCGGCCAGTTCGGCATCCTGACGGCGTTGTCGATCGGGTACGCGTTCCTTGCTTCCCTACTGGTGATCCCCTCCGCGCTCGTCGTCTGGGACCGGGTGTTCAACGCTGACTGGTCGGTCGGTGGCATACTCGGGTTCGGGCGGTCGCGGCCACCCGCACCCGTCGAAGGCGACGACTGACCGGGTCAGTAGGACAGACGACCACACGTCGGTCGTGTCTGGGCGAAACACGCCACTGAAGCCTTTATTTGATGCCGTCGCTCTAGCACTCGTATGACTCACGTCGTTATCATCGGCGCGTATGGGAGTGCCGGGGCCGCAGTCGCCGGCGACCTTGTCGAGGAGGAGGACATCGAACTCACGCTCGTCGACAACGGCGAGCCCGGCGGTGGCCTCTGTATCCTTCGTGGCTGTATGCCGTCCAAGGAAGTGCTCTCCGCAGGTGCACACCGCTTCCAGGCGCGCCACGACGACCGTCTCGTCGGCGACGTGCCCGAAGTCGATCTGGAAGCCGTCGTCGAACGGAAGGACGACCACGTCCTCGGCTGGGCGGGACACCGCCGGGATTCTATCCACGAAATGGCCGAGCGCGACGACGTGACGTTCATCCACGACACTGCCACGTTCGTCGACGAGCATACGGTCCGGGCCGGAGGCGAGGAACACGAAGCCGACTACGTCGTCATCGCGACCGGCTCCAGCGTGAACATCCCAGACACACCCGGAATCAACGAGGTCGACTTCATGACGAGCGACCAGGTGCTCGATGCCACTGAGTTCCCCGACTCTGGCATCGTGATGGGCTTTGGGTACATCGGGATGGAGATGGTGCCGTACCTCGCCGAGGCCGGTGGGATGGAACTCACAGTTATCGAGCACGACGACCGGCCCATCGACGAGGGCGACCCGGAGTTCGGCGACGAGGCGCTCGACATCTACGAGGACAACTGGGACGTGACCGTTCCGACGAACTGCTACGAGAAGGAACTGGAGGAGACAGAAGACGGCGGCGTCCGCCTCACCGTCGAGTACGACGACGGCGGCGAGGAAACGTTCGAGGCCGACCAGCTGTTCCTGTTCACCGGCCGTCGCCCGACCGTCGAGGGCTTGGGGTTAGAGAACACGTCCATCTCAGTGGAGGGCGACTGGGCGAAAGACACGATGCAGACCCGCGACGCCGACCACATCTACGCCGTCGGCGACGTCAACGGCAAGGAGCCGATTCTCCACGTCGCCAAGGAGCAGGGCTTCACCGCCGCCGAGAACATCGTCCGGCAAGAGTCCGGTGGCTCGCTCGAAGACTACCGGAATGTCCACCACCACGTTATCTTCTCCGGGCTCGGCGTCTATCCGTTCGCTCGCGTCGGCCACAACGAGGAGACTGCGAAAGAAGCGGGCTACGACATCGTCACGGCGACGCGACAGGCCAGCGACGACGGCGTGTTCAAATCGAAAGACGTGCCCGAGGGCCTTGCGAAACTCGTCGTCGACGCGGAGGACGGAACAGTACTCGGCTGGCAAGGGATGCACTACCACGCGGACAGCTTCGCCAAGACGTTCCAGACCATTGTCGAGCTCGGCCTTGACGTGCGTGACCTGCCGGACCGGGCCTACCATCCGACGCTCCCGGAGAACGTCGACGGACTCATTCGGGACTGCGTCGACCAGTTATAGGCGGTCGACCTGAACCCCGGTCACGTCGAATCGCACCCCGCCGCCATCGCTTTCTGCGACAGTTATTCGCCCACCGTGTGCGTCGACGATTTCGGAGACAATAGCCAGCCCGAAGCCGGTCCCGTCGTCGCTCGTTGTGTAGCCGCGCTCGAACACCTGCTCACGCTCGTCCTCGGGAATCCCGGGGCCGTCGTCCGCCACGTAGAACCCCCGCCCACCCGAGAGCGTCCCGACGCGAACAGTCACGGGGTCGTCGCTGTGCTCCACACTGTTTCGGAAGAGGTTCTCGAACAGCTGCTGGAGGCGCGTCTGGTCGCCCGTGATTTCCGCGTCCGTCTCAATTCGTTCGAGCGTCGCGTCCGAGCTTTCGACAGTGTCCCAAGCGGCGGTGATGATATCGTCTAACGACGTTTCGTTCGCGTCGATGACCTTGTGGCCGCCGCGAGCGAGCGCGAGCACGTCGTCGATGAGTTCGTCCATCCGTTCGAGTGACCGGTGGAGCGACTCGATGTGCTCCGGATTCCCGTCGTATTCTTCCTCAACAAGCGTGAGCCGGCCGAACGCCACGCTAAGCGGGTTCCGGAGGTCGTGGCTGACGACGCTGGCGAAGTCCTCCAGACGGTTCCGCTCGCGGGTGAGTTCCTGCTCGCGGCGTTCGCGCTCTTGCTCGTAGCTGACCCAGTTCCCCATCAACTCGACGAGTGTGACTTCCCACTCAGAGAATGAGTCACGGGGGTCCGTACCGTAGAAGCAGAACGTCCCGAACACTGACCCGTCGACGATAACAGGAGTTCCAAGGTAACAAGAGATGCCCATCTCCGTGTAGCCAGCCCTTTCGGCCAGATCTGGCCGGTCTTCAGCGATATCGGCCAGCACCAGCGTCTGCTCCTCGATGACGGCCCGCTCGCAGTTCGTTGCCTCCAGCGGGACCGTATCGCCCGCTTCGGTAGTGCCCGTCCGGTCGGTTACGATTTCGAAGACGTATCTGTCACCGTCGATACGCGAGAGTGCGGCCGTCTCCGTTCCGAGGACGTGTTGGCCGATTTCGAGCAAGCGCTTGACCTTCGCCTCGAAATCCATGTCTTTGCGCGAGATGACGGCATAGATTTCTCTGAGCGTTCGCTCTCTCCCTCTGAGCTTCTCCTCGTGTTTCTGGCGCTCCGTGATGTCACGGAAATACACCGAGATGCCTGTCGACGACGGGTACACGGACACCTCAAACCACGTCTGTAGCGGCTCGAAGTACGCCTCGAAGGATGTCGGCTCCTGGTTCGACATCGCCTCCCGATACCGCTTGCTGAACTCCGTCCCCTCTAGGGACGGAATCACCTCCCAGATGTTGCGCCCCAGCAGGTCCGTCGTCGCTCCGTCCCCCTTCATCGCACGCTCGATGATGCGCCGACCACGCTCGTTGGCGTACGTGAACTCCCAGTTCTCGTCAACAGCGAAGAACGCGTCGGTCATCCGGTCGAGGATGTCCGACTCCTCCCGGGAGCGAGCAACGGCAGCGGTGATCCGCTGTCGAAGCAGTTCCGTCTGTTCCGAGAGGGGCGTCTTCGTCACGTAGTCCGTGACACCGGCCGAAATGGCCTCGCTGGCCACGCTCTCGTCTCCGTCATCAGTAAACAGCAGAAACGGGAGGTCAAACGACCGGTCCCGAACAGCGCCCAGCAGTTCGATCCCGTTCCGGGCCGGCAATCGATACTCGCTGACAACACAGTCGTAGGACGCGTCTTCGAGGGCACTGAGGGCGTCTGTTGCCGTTTCACAAACCGTCACAGTGAATTCGTCGGCGCTATCAGTCAGCGTCTCTTTGACCGCTGTGATATCGTCACAGTCCTCGTCGACATAGAGGACACGGACCTGTCCAGCAGTTCCATCGGCCCCGTGACGGTTCGGCGTGGCCACGGGTGTATCCATACGTCTTTCAGGGAATGTGGGGATAAAGTTGTACCGCCGGTAAGCTTTCATTACCAGGGTCGTACCCGGGACAGCGGCTGTGAAGTCAGTCAGAACGGCGCGAGGAAAGTACCGGAATCTCGTCGATTCGGTCCGCGGAAAGCGCGTCCCAATCGACGCCCGTCGGCGTCGTGTGCGTAGTGGCTGTCTCGACAGTCCGGTCCGGCGTCACGACCCAGTTCATCGGCACGTCGTGGTCGTCGACAGGAACGGTAGTGTCGACGACGCCCTCCGGACCGCCCACAATCTGGAGTTCGTGGACCGTCGTCACGACCGGCGTCGTCTCGTCGACCAGTCCCAGTTCCCGGAGGACAGCGTATTCGAGGTCACTGTACCCCTCGCCCTTGCCGATTCGTGCGCCGTCTTCGGTGACCGCGACCGACCCCGACACGACGAGGTCGACGCCTCCGACCGCCTCGGGACCGACCTGTCGCGCGTGGTCCGCAACATTCGAGATGGCCGGCGCAGCCTCGATATCATCGAGGTCGTCGGGGTCGAGTTCGTAGAAACACCGCTCGTCCCGAAGCCGGGGTACAGCCATATACACCGTCTTTCCGGCCCGCAACGCCGCCCGTCGGGCCGGAAGCTGTGGCGAGTCCGGGTTCGCCTTGACCGTCTCGGCGGCGTCCCAGACTGCGGTCTCTGTCAGGCGCAGTGCGGCCTCACTCGCGCCCTCAAAGTTCGGAATCCGGTCGTGGGGCGGGAACGGGAACCGGGCGACGCCCCGTTCTTCCAGCGCGTCCCAGACCGTCTCACGGATGGTTTGTTTGTCCATGCCGCTATGGCCTCCGCCGTGAGAGCGTGCTGACGAGGGCAAGTACTGCGAGAAGCGCCCCGACGGCGGTGAATCCGGGACCGCTGGCGTCGGTCGTGGGCTGGTCAGTGTTCGGCGTGTGGTCCGCGGGCGTGGGCTCGCTCGTCTGGGTCGCGGCCGGCGTCACAGCCGACCGGGGAACGTAGCTGTCGGCGTCGTAGCGGTCCGGATAGAGCTGTGCGGTAGCGTTGTGGGCGAACGAGACCACACTCCGTGGCGCAGGCTGGTTGATATTCCGTACCCGGACGGAGACCGTCGTGTTGGTCTCGCCCGCGGTCGTGCTGGCGTATGGTTCCGTCTGCGCGATGGTCGCCGTGTTCTCGGTGACGAATAGAACATCCGGGTCAAGCTTGAGGATGACCTCGTCGTTGAGCTGTGGGTATTGCGTGTGGTTGCGCGCGGCGACGTTCTCCGCGCCGGCGAGTTCGATGAGCGACGTGACGAAGGTGTTACCCGCCGCCACGTACCCTCCGCCTAGCGGGTACAGCGCCGTCGGTCGGTCAGCAACGCCCGTGGTGACCTGCCGAACGGCGTCGACGTTCGCGTCCATCCAGGCGTTCGCTTCGGTCGCGCCCTCGCAGTTGCCGGTCAGTCGACCGATGGTCGTTGTCTTTGCCCGTATGTCCTCGATAGTCGTCGCGGCGGGGAGGTGATACACGGTGAGGCCAGCCTGCCGGAGCGGGGCCACGTCACCGGCGCTGGCGTTCGGTGCAATCACCAGGTCCGGGTTCGTACTGACGACACGCTCGACGTTGACACCGAAGCTTGCGGAGACGTTCGTTCGGCTCTCAGCGCCGTCCAGATAGCTCGCATACTGAGTGAGCCCGACCACCTGGGAGCGGCCGCCGATCTCCCACATCGTCTGGGCGGCCGAGGGATTGGTCGTCGTCACCCGCTCCGGACGCTCCTCGATCGTGACCTCAGTCCCGGTCGCGTCGGTCACCGTGACCGGGAACGAGCAGCCGTCCGCCTGCGTGTCAGCTGCTGCTGACGCCGGAGTGATACCCGCGAAGGAGCCGATGAGCACGACAAAGACATAGACGAGAGCACGTCGTCGCATACCCTATGCGGGTGTCAGGAGCAATAAATACTTATCTACTGCAAGTGGGCTTTCATACATGCGTTTCGCGGGTCGGACCGTCGGGTGGTCGGCTGGGCTCGTCGCCGTCCTCTGTGCCGTGGTGACGACGAGCGCCGGCATCGGTCCAGTGTGGATTCCGCCCGCCGTCGTCGGGAAGGTGCTGCTCAACGCCGTTGTCGTCCCGACGGGCATCTCTATCTCAGGCCCTACGGTCGACGTGACCACGGCCCACATGTTTTCCTACGCCGTAAGCGACCTTCGGACACAGATTGTGATGCAGGTCCGGCTCCCCCGAATACTGCTCGGTGCGGTCGTCGGCTTCTCGCTTGCCGCCGCAGGGACGATTATGCAAGGGATTTTCCGGAATCCGATGGCTGACCCCTCTATCATCGGTGTGTCCTCCGGCGCGGCCGTCGGCGCGGTGGGCTTCATCGTCGCACCGGTCGTCATCCCGTTCGGGCTCGGGCTCCGCGGCGCAGCCTTCGCGGGGGCGCTGGTCGCGGCCTTCGGCGTCTATCTCATCGCGACGCGGAACGGGCGTACGCCGGTCGCGACGCTGTTGCTGGCCGGCGTGGCGATACAGACGTTTCTCGGCGCGGTCGTTTCCTTCCTGTTGCTCCACAGCGGCGAGAGTATCCGCCGGGCGCTGTACTGGCTGATGGGACATCTCAAGGGTGCGTCCTGGCCGGAAGTGACCACCAGCGTCGTGCTCGTTGCTATCCCATTCGCCGTGTTACTGGCGTACGCACGCGACCTGAACGTCATGCTGCTCGGCGAGGAGGACGCACAGAGCCTCGGTATCGAGGTCGAACGAACCAAGCGAGTCCTGCTCGCGCTGTCGGCGGTCATCACAGCGGCGGGCGTCGCCGTCGCCGGCATCGTCGGCTTCGTCGGCCTCATCGTCCCCCACGTGATGCGGTTGCTCGTCGGGCCGGACCACCGGATACTGCTCCCGACGGCGGCCCTCGCCGGGGCGTCGTTCCTCGTAGCGACGGACACGCTGGCACGCTCAGGCAGCGCCGAGGTCCCGGTCGGCATCGTCACCGCCGTCCTCGGCGCGCCGTTTTTCCTGTACTTGCTCCGGAAGCGGGAGGTGCACGAGCTATGAACGGCGGAGCTGGGTCCGACAGTGCCGACCCGGAACGGGGTCGCTCCGGACCGATACTCGACGTGTCTGGCCTCGCGGTATCATTCGGCGACCAATCGGTCGTCTCAGACGTCGATTTCAGCGTCGACCGCGGGTCGCTTGTCGGTCTCGTCGGCCCCAACGGCGCGGGCAAGACGACCGTCCTGCGAACGGTCAAGGGGACGCTCGACCCGGACCGCGGCACGGTTCGCGTCAACGGCGAACCGATTTCGGACCGCTCGGCGAAGGCGGTGAGCCGCCTCGTCGCGAGCACGCCACAGGGTACCGCGCTGTCATTCGATTTCAGCGTCAGACAGACCGTTGAAATGGGGCGGACACCGCATCTCGGCCGGTTCGACCGGATGGACGAGGGCGACCGTCAAGCCGTCGAGCGGGCGATGGAGCGCGCGAGCGTCGCCCAGTTCGCCGACCGGCCGTTCACCTCGCTCTCGGGCGGCGAGCGCCAGCGGGTCCTCCTCGCTCGGGCGCTTGCACAGGAGACCCCAGTGCTCCTGCTGGACGAACCGACGGCGAACCTCGACATCAACCACGCCGTCCGCACGCTCGAACTCGTCCGGACGCTGGTCGAGGACGGAAAGACGGCCGTCGCCGCGATTCACGACCTCAATCTGGCCGCCCGGTACTGCGACGAACTGGTGTTGCTCGCCGGCGGCGGCATCCGCGCCGCGGGCCGTCCCGCAGACGTGCTAACGAGCGACACGCTCCGTGACGCCTTCGACGCGGAGACGCTGGTGACGACCCAGCCCGGCACCGACGCGCCGCTCGTGACACCGCTGCCCGAACAAGAGGCGGTCGACCGCCGCGTCCACGTCGTCGGCACCGGTAAGCCGGCGGCGTCCGCCGTCTCGACGCTCGTTGGTGCCGGCTGTCAGGTCAGTGTCGGCGTTGTGCCCGCCGGCGATATAGCCGCCGAGCGGGCGCAGGACCTCGACTGTGAGACGGTCACGGTCCCGGCCTTCGCGGGCATTGACGACGCGACCCGCGGGCGTGCGGTCGAACTCGCCCGGGCCGCCGACGCCGTCGTGACGGCGGGCGAAACCAGTGACGGCAACAGCCCGGTCGTCGAGGCTGCCGGAACCTGTCTTGCTGTCGAACCGGACGAGAGCACCTGCACAAGCGCCGCTCACGACACCGTCCCACTGGCTGCGCTCCCCGCAGCGGTCGCGTCCTTGCCGGCCGCACCGGAGCGCGATGCGAAACCGACGCTCAGGCAATCGACCACTGACTGAGAACAGCAACACCGATACTGCTCGTTCACGTATTCTGCCCGTGGACGACACGATTGCGTGGCTCCGGAACCGTCCGTACTACGAGGGACAGATCGTCGACCAGCGGACAGTACCCGGACGGGACGCGCGGACCGCGGACTGCGACGTGACGGACCGGCTCACCGGCGTTCTCGAAGACCGGGGCATCACGGACCTCTACACCCATCAGGTGGACGCTATCGAGGCCGTCCGCGGCGGCGAGAACGTCGTGCTCGCGACCGAGACGGCCAGCGGCAAGAGTCTCGCCTACACCGTTCCGGCGTTCGAGCGGGCGCTTGACCGCCGGG
Organism: Haloarcula sp. Atlit-47R; assembly: GCF_003665985.1. Lineage (NCBI taxonomy): Archaea > Methanobacteriati > Methanobacteriota > Halobacteria > Halobacteriales > Haloarculaceae > Haloarcula > Haloarcula sp. Atlit-47R. The sequence goes on from NZ_QPLQ01000002.1 coordinate 551,319, forward strand.
CGACGACACTATACGTCGCCCCACAGGTCGCGCTCATCAACGACCAGACCGAGACGCTGTCGGACTTGGCACAGGGCCTCGGCTTCGCCTCTGGCGTCGCTGTCGCCCAGTACACCGGCCGCCAGTCGAAATCGGAGAAAGAGGCCATCAGGGAGCGCCAGCCGACGGTTTTGCTGACGACGCCGGACATGCTCCACTACGGCATCCTCCCACACGCTCATCGGCTGTGGGACTGGTTCTTCCAGCGGCTCGAAACCGTCGTCATCGACGAGGTGCACGGCTACCGCGGCGTGTTCGGCAGCCACGTCTCGCTCGTGATGCGCCGCCTCCAGCGGGTCGCCGAGCGCTTCGACGCCGGGAGCAGGGGCGCAGGAAGCGATGGCGGGACCACGGGCGGCCCGGAGTGGGTCTGTTGCTCGGCGACCATCGGGAATCCCGTGGAGCACGCGGCAGCGGTCACCGGCCAGCCCGAGTCGTCGTTCGCGCTGGTCGACGAGGACACCAGCGCCAGCGGGCCGCGACACTGGCTGCTGTGGAACCCGCCCGAGTACGAGGGCGAGGGCTGGGGCAGCGGCCGGCGGCGGTCGAACCACGTCGAGACCAAGCGGCTGTTCGTCGACCTCGTGGCGCGTGGCCTCCAGACGGTCGTCTTCGCCGGGTCGCGCCAGACCGCAGAACGGTACGCCAGCGACAGCGCCGACGAACTCCGCGACCGCGGGGAACACGACCTCGCGGACGCCGTCGGCGCGTACCAGGCCGCGCTGACCGACGAGCGCCGCCGCAAACTGGAGCAGGGCCTCCAGTCCGGCGACCTCCGGGGCGTCTGGTCGACCAGCGCGCTCGAACTGGGCGTCGACGTGGGCGGCCTCGACGCCGTCCTGCTCGACGGCTACCCCGGCACGCGGATGCGAGCCTTCCAGCAGGCCGGACGGGCCGGCCGTGGGACCGACCCGGCGCTCGTCGCGCTCGTCGGCGGCGAGGACCAGCTGGACCAGTACGTCCTTCGCAACCCCGACGCGCTGTTCGAGACGGGGGCCGAGCAGGCCGTGACCAATCCCGAAAACGAGCAACTGCTCCCGTCTCACGTCCACGCGGCCGCCTGTGAGAACTGGCTGTCGCCCGACGACGACCGCCACTTCGGCGAGACGTTCCCCGACGTGGTTTCCGGCCTCGAATCGGCCGGGAAGCTCGACCGCCGCCAGACCGACCAGGGGATGCGCTGGCTCGGCAGCGGCAGCCCACACCACGAGATGAGCCTGCGGACCGTCGACGACGGCGAGGTGAAGCTCGTGGCGAACGGGGACGTGATAGCGAAACTCTCCGTGGAAGACGCGCTACGCGATGCCCACCCCGGCGCGATTTATCACCATCAGGGGCGGCGGTACGAGGTGACCGACCTCGACCTCAACGCAGGTGTGGCCGAACTGTCCCGGACGTGGGCGGACTACTTCACGCGGGTCCTCCACGACAAGACCATCACCGTCGAGGCCGACCTCGACGAGCGGCGACTGCCGGCCCGCGGGGACGTGCCGGTCCGCTTCGCCTCGGTGACGATGCGAAAGCAGATAACCGGCTACGAGCGCCGCGACGGCTCCTCGGGGGAAGTGCTCGGCCAGCGCGCCCTCGACCTGCCCGAGACGACGCTGGAGACGAAGGCGCTGTACTACACGGTGCCGTCGGAACTGGAAGCGCAGATTCGCCGCGGCGAGTACGGACCCGACAGTGGCGACGGCGGCAGTCTATCAGGCGACGCAGTTGCTGACAGCGGCGAGGCCGGAGACTTCCCGGGCGCGATTCACGCCGCCGAACACGCCATGATTTCCATGTTCCCCTTCGAGTACCTCTGTGACCGCGGCGACATCGGCGGCCTGTCGACGCCCCGGCACCCCCACACTGACGAGCCAACCATCTTCATTTACGACGGGTACCCCGGCGGTATCGGTCTGACGCGGGCCGGCTATCACGACATCGGGCCGCTGATGGACACCACGCTCTCGATGCTGCGCTCGTGTGACTGCGCTGACGGCTGCCCGGCTTGCGTGCAGTCGCCCCACTGTGGCAACGCGAACGACCCGCTGGACAAACACGGCGCGATACACCTACTGAACGGGCTGCTGGAGCGGTAGCGGGACCGTCCAGTTCTGGAGCCGACTCAGGCGTCGTCCGTGGCCTTCGGTAGCGTGAGTCCGACGATGGTCCCCCGCGGCTCGTTGTCTTCGACCCAGACGTCACCACCGTACGCGTCGACCAGCGTCTGAACGAGATAGAGGCCGACGCCGGTCCCCGCACTGTCCGGTCGCTTCTCCCCACGTTCGAACACCGCCCGTTTCTGCTCGTCCGGAATTCCCGGGCCGTTGTCGGCGACAGTGACCTGAAACACGTCACCGTCGTCAGTCACGTCAACGACGACCGACGGCGTTGCCGAATCGTTGTGCTGGATTGCGTTAGTGAGAACGTTCCGGAACACGGGGGACAGGAGTTCGTCGGCTTGCACCTGTACCGACGGGAACTCGTCCGGGACGGTGACATGTGCGTCGGTGTATGTCGCTGTGATATCCTCGGTCACCGAAGACAGAACTGGTCCAAGGGCGACCGGCTCGGTCTCCCAGTCCGTCTGTCGCATTACCGCCGCGAGGTTTCCAGCCGTCTCAAGCAGTTCCACGGCCGACTGGCTACTCTCCTGTATCCCGTCGACGTGTTCTAGGGCGTCGCCGCTGCAGTAGTCCCGGAGCAGTTCCGCCCGGCCGCTGATGGTCTGCAGGTGGTTCGTGAGGTCGTGACGGACGATCTGATTCAGCAGGTCGAGGTTGTCGCGCTGCCGTTTCAGCTCCCGCTCGCGCTCGATCCGTTCGAGGGTAGAGAGTACGTTCTTCCCGAGTATATCGGCCAACTGCGTCTCACGTTCGGTCGGTTCGGCTCGCTCATCCGTCCCGGCAGTCAAAAGCCCGTACTCGCCGAGTGGGACGCTGATACCCCCGTGCAGCGGTGCATCCGATGCGGCTTTGTCTGTCGAAACGAGGACTCGCTGTGTCTCGTCGGATTCATACTGGTCCCACAGCCAGCTCCCGCGCTCGTGTCGCATGACCTCTCCCGGGTCGTCTGGAACCTGAACGTGCTCTCGAAGCGGGTCAGAAATCACCTCTGCTGTGAGCGCGCTGTCGGTGGCCTCCCAGAAGACGCTGAACGGGAAATCGAGAATCGCGGTTGCAGTCTCGACCGCGATTACCGCGACCTCAGACTGGTCCTCGGCGGCCATCAGTCGCCGCATCGCCACGTGCAACTCCTCGATTTGGTCCGCTGGAGGCGCCTGGGGGGGAGCGGACTCGGAGTTTGACCCCATTTTTAGTTTCTTATTTTGACTTGAATATAAATGTTCTTTTTGTATGTCACAAGGACACACTCGACGTGTCCGTCACTCACTGCTCGCTCGCGAACCCGACCCACGTTCGGCTGTTGGTCACCGCTGTGGCGGCTAGCTGAAGTCTTCCAGTCGCAACTGGTCGGGGTGGATACCGTCCGGTTCGCTCGCACCGAGTAAACGGGGTAATGCCGTGTTCGCGAACGTCATGCCGACGACGAGCAGTATAGGGGCAAAAAAGAGCCCGTAGAACCCCAGCACGACCGGGCCGAGCGTATACGCCAGCATCAGGAGCCCGACGTGCGTGCTCTCGCCGCTGAGAAGTGGCCGGAGCAGCAGGTCCGGAATCGTGTCGACGACGACCACCGCGACGAGGAGGAACCCAAGGACGTACACGAGCAGCGACGACTGCCCGTCAAGCACCACCGGGAGTGCGGTGATACCGGTCAGCGGGAGGTAGATGATCTTCATCCCGACGACGGGAATCAAGCTCGCGATACCGGTCAGCGCGCCGGCGAGCGTCGGATACGGGACCTCGACGGCCGCTGGCGCGACGACGTTATAACCGGTGAATGCAGCGATAGCGATAAGCGAAATCGCCAACACGTTCAGGAGATTGCCGAACAGCACCGCTTCCAGTTCCTCGTCGACGGCTTCGAGGTACTCACGGATGATGGCCCCATCGTCGAACCGGAGTAGCCATTCGCGGATACGCCGCCCGTCCACCAGCAGGTAGTACGTGACGATGGTCGTGATGAACAGATTGAGAACGAACTGGGAAGCGACCGAGGTAAGCACCATCGCGTTTTCGCTGAGGAAGTCGACGAACGGCGTGAGCTGCCCCGACTGGTAGGCGCTGTACAGCCCCTCGACGGTGAGGTCCGGCACGGACTCTGCCCCGTCCAGCCAACTGATGTGCGTTGCAGCCACGTCAACGAGCGCGTACTGGGTCACGAACTGTCGGGCTTCGACAATGAGGAGGACGGCCGCATAGCTGACGAGCAACAGGAGGGGGATCGCCAACGAAGCCATGACGACGACCGCACGTACCCGCGCCGGAAGGCGAAGCCTGCGCAAGGAACTGTAGTACCGTCGCGTCGAATAATAGAGGAACACGGAGACGGTCAACGCCGCGATGAACTGATATGCGAGGACACTGACCACCACCGCAACAGCGAGACCAAAGAGGGCGACGACGAATCGCTTCTCGTCCATATACGTACCATTTTGTGAATAAGTATAAACGTACGGGCGCCGGGAATCCCGCAGACAGCGCGGGTCGAACCCTGTTCGGACCGGCGCTATTCGGGTCGCTCGCGCGTCGGCTCAACGCTGTCGTGGACGCCGATCTCGCCGGCGAGTTCGTGCTGGCTCGTGTCGCTGAGGTCGATGCCTTCCGCGTGGCAGTCCTCCTTCACCTGCCGGATGAACGCGGCCTTGACTGACGCGAGTCGGTTCCGCCGTTCGTTGGGAATCCAGATCCGGCCTGTCAGGATGATCGCCGTCGACGCGAGGTCGGTGACCCTGGCTGTCGGAGCTGGCTTCTCCGAGACGTGGTCGAGGTCGCGGGCGGCGTTTTCGATGATAGCCTGTACCGTTTCGATATCGTCCTCGTAGCCGATACCGAACTGGTAAGAAATCCCGACGGGGCCAGTCGATGTCTGGTTCGTCACCGCGCTCGTTGCCAGTGCCGTGTTCGGGACGATGATGCGTTCGTTGTCCAACGTCCGAATCCGGGTCACCCGCAGGTCGATATCGACCACCGTCCCCTGCATCCCGTTCCAGGCGATGACGTCACCGACGTTCAGGTCTGGGTCAGTCACGATGAACGCGCCGGCGACAAAGTTCCCGAGCACGTCCTGTGCCGCCAGTCCCACTGCCAGTGTGATACCTGCCGCCAGCAGGGTCGACCCCGCAAGCGCGCCCTGAAAGCCCGCAACGCTAGCACCGATTACCACCGCAACGACAACCGACAACAGGTGGACAGCACTGGTCAGCGCACTGGCAACTGTCTTGTTAGTCTCCATCCGTGTCAGCAGCCATCGGGCCACCGGCACGGCGATCAGCCGGCCGAGAGCGTAGAGTAGCGCCGCGACCGCGAGGAACTGCGCCCCGTCGGTCGCGAGTTGGCCGTACGTCGAGGCGATGTCGATATCTAGACCCGCCGGGAACTGCATACCGTTTCTCGTAGCCCAGCGGATATGAAATCAGGGTGTCACGTCCGGCCTCGTAGCGACCTCGCTGCTCACCCGACGCGCTCGTTCAAAATCAACCTCGTCTTCGTCCCGACAACCTCTTCGAGTTCACGCGCCTGCGTAATGAGTCCGTTGACCGCGTCTGTGTCAGCGGCGTCGACGACGACGACAATGTCCTCCTCCCCGGAAACCTGCCAGACGAAGTCGACCTCCTGCCAATCGGCGATACGGTCCGAGACCTCGGCCGTGTCGACGTTTACGTCGACGCTAACCTCGATCATCGCTTTCACGTTTCCGGTCCGCGTCGCGACGGTGAAACGCTCGATAACGCCGTCGTCGACCAGTCGTTCGACGCGGTTTCGCACAGTCCCTTCCGACGTACCGACCCGGTCCGCGATTTCCGTGTACGGGGTTCGGGCGTCCCGGCGGAGTATCGAAAGTATCTCTCTGTCGAGGTCGTCCATCGAGATGAGATAATATCACCGGTCGTGACTTGAGGATTGCGAAATTCGAAACTCGTCTTCGAAAGCAACCCTTATGGCCGACTATAGTATACGCATCTCGTAATGGCTGACGCATACGTGGCAATCGAAGGCGACCGCGTCATCGAGGCGCGCGCTCGCGCTCCGGGGACGGCCCGCGGCGAACTGGTCTTTACAACAGCGTACACCGGGTACGAGGAGAGTCTCACCGATCCGTCCTACGAGGAGCAGGTCCTGACGTTCTCCTATCCGCTCATCGGGAACTACGGCGTCCGAGAGGAGCGCTTCGAGTCCGACCGCGTCCACCCGCGCGCGGCCGTCGCCCGCGAGATGACCGACGATGTGGCCGAGTGGCTGGCATCAGAGGGCGTTCCCGCTGTCGACCATCTGGACACGCGCGACATCGTGACCGAAATCCGCGACGAGGGGGCGATGAAATGCGGCATCGCCGCCGGTCCGGACGTGACCGAGCAGGAAGCGCTCGACGAACTCCACGAGTGCAAGCACATGTCCGACCACACCGACATCGGCGCGCAGGTCTCCGTCGACGAGGTGGAGGTCCACAACGAGGGCGGCGACGGCGCGACGGTCGCGCTGGTCGACTGCGGTGCGAAGGGCTCTATCGTCGAGTCGCTTGTCGAACGCGACGCCGAGGTCCATGTCTTCCCGTACGACGCCAGCGAGGACGACGTAGCCGCCGTCGACCCGGACCTGCTGTTCATCTCGAACGGCCCGGGCGACCCACAGAACTTCGAGCAGGCCGGCGAACTCGTCGAGACCTACGTCGGTGACGTGCCGCTCGCCGGCATCTGTCTCGGCCAGCAGGTCGTCGCCAACGCGCTCGGCGGCGAGACCGAGAAGATGGAGTTCGGCCACCGCGGCGTGAATCAGCCCGTCCGTGACCTGCGCTCGAACCAGGTCGTGATGACGACCCAGAACCACGGCTACACCGTCGCCGACCCCGGCGACAAACTGGACGTGACTCAGGTCAACGTCAACGACGACACGCCGGAGGGGCTGGAGAACGACGACCTGAACATCATCACGCGCCAGTACCACCCCGAGGCCAACCCCGGCCCGCACGACTCGCTTGGCTTCTTCGACGATGTGCTGGGGATGGCGGGGGAATAGCGCGGTTCGGAGCGAGCAACGCGAGCGAGAACCGCGAGACGCGAACGGCGCAGCCGTGAGCGGGGAGAGCCCGAGCGTAGCGAGGGGTCTCCGAATGCCCGAGCGGGGAACGAAGTGCTCTGGGAACAGTAACGCGGTTTGCACGCGCCTGAGCCACGTCTTTCAGTCGCTGTCGTCGTCGATTGGCTGCCCGCGATAGTACGTCGTCTGGTCGCTGTCTTCGGTTTCGTGTGTGGTGTCTTGCGGTGCAACGGGGCGGCCGCGATACATCACCCGGTTGGCGGTGTCGTCGCCGTCGATTGCGTCCGGACGGTCCTGCTGGTGTGTCTCGATGAACTCGGCGGCCGCGTTGAGGGTTGCTTTGTCGGTCTTGCGGTGTACCCAGCAGTGGTACATTTTCCGTGGGGTGCGGAGCGCGAGGCGGTGCGCTCGGAACCCGGACTTGGTGGTGACGTCGGCGACCGACTCGTGTGGGATCTCGATGACATCGTCGTCCTCGGCTTTCCCAATGAGACAGAGGGTCCGGCGGCCGGTGACCAGAATGACTGTCCGGCGGTCGCCGACCGGTGAGTCGGTCTTGCGTTTCGTCCCGCGTCCGATGCCGCGCTTCCCGTTGGTCAGGAGATACGCCGGAGCTTCAGCCCCGTCGAGGTACGTCAGCGGTGGGTTGTTCAGCGGTGGTGACTCGGAGAAGCGACTCTTGTATCCAGCGAGGACTCCCGCCGTGACCGAATCACCGGGGGCCATCTCAGCGACTGTCTCCGCCCGCTTGATGACGTCCTCTCTCATCGACTTCCCGGAGCAGCGACAGCGATTGCAACGCGATCCATACAGCTAATGTCACAGCCCCGGAGATGAGTGTTACGAACGTGCCATTATTGGCGCAGAACAGGACATGTAGTCACCAATACCCCATTCATTACTATTTATAGCCACAATATCGACACAACAGTTATGAGATAGAATACTTGCTTCGATACGCAGAAAAAGCTGCGAAAGCACAGACACGCTATGACTCCTGCCTGACGCCTCTGAATTCGAACCGTGCACCGCCGTCGTCGCTTTCTGTCACGGACACCGACCAGTCGTGTGCTTCTGCGATCTCCTCGACGATAGCGAGCCCGAACCCGGTGCCTCCGTCAGTGGTGGTGTAGCCGCTCTCAAACACCATTTCGTGTTTTTCTGGCGGGATACCATCGCCATCATCGGCAACATAGAACCCTGAACCGTCGAGTTCACCGATTTTGACAGTGACGTCTGAGCCGCCGTGTGTCACGGCGTTGTTGATGAGATTTTCGAGGAGTTGACGAACGCGGCTCTCGTCGGCGTGGATTGGGCTTTCAGCCGGGATTTCGAGGGTAGCGTCGTCAGTCTTGACGGCCCGCCAGCAGGACCGTGCAGTCGATTCGAGGTCGAGCGGCTCCGTCTCCGACACTGTATCCCCCTCGCGGGCGAGGGTTAGCAGGTCCTCAATGAGCTCCTTCATGCGGTCGATTGCGCGGAAACAGCGGTCGAACTGCTCGTCCTCGCCGGTGTCTCTGGCAAGGGTGAGCGAACCTTCGAGGACGCCGAGCGGGTTCCGGAGGTCGTGACTGACGATGCTCGCAAACTCTTCGAGCCGGTCGTTCTGTCGCTCCAGTTCCTCGCGGTACTCGATCCGGTCAGAGATGTCCCGAGAAATGACAACAAGCCGAGTTACCGCCCCGTCAGCGAAGATCGGCGTTACCTGTGTTTCCCAGACACCGGTGGGGCCGAGGTCCCGCTCCTCGTATGTGATGGTCTCGCCAGCCGAGACACACCGCTCGTAGTGGTCAGCGATTCGCCGACCGATGTCCGGACCGGCGGCCTCGACCGGGGTCTGCCCGGTCAGCGAGTCGGTGTCGAATCCGGTCTGGCGTTCGTAGGCCTCGTTCGTCCGGACGTAGCGGAACGTTGGACCATCTGCCGACCTCTCGATGTCGACGAGCGCGATAGCGTCGTTCGTGTTCTCGAACACCGCCTCGTACTCGTCAGTGAGTCGGGCCAGTTCCTGTTCGCGCCGTTTCTGGTCGGTGATGTCGGTCGCGACGACACAGAGAGCGTAGGGCTCGCCGTCCTCGTCGAGTATCGGTGTCTTCCGCGTCAGATGTGTCCGATCTGTCCCGTCGACAGGGATCACCGTTTCGACTTCGACGGTCTCTTTCTGTTCGAGGGCCCGCTGATCGTCGGCGTGGGTCTGCTCCGCGATGTGGTCCGGGAGAATATCGTAATCGGACATTCCGACGACGGACTCGTCGTCGTCGATCCCGTAGAGGTCACGGGCCGCGCTGTTGATGAACAGAAATCGACTATCGGTGTCTTTCATCAGGATGTAGGTCGGGGCTGTGTCGAGAATGACCTGGAGTTTGCGGCTCGTGTCTTCGAGTTCCTGTTTCCGCTCTTTGTGGTCGGTCACGTCCTGATGGATCCCCACTGCACGGACCGGGTCGCCGTTCTCGTCGCGTTCGAACACCTTGCCGATGTCGCGGATCCACCGGTACTCACCGGTGGCCGTCCTGAGCCGGTGGTCACATTCGTAGATCTCCGTCTCGCCGTCGAGATGGGCGTTCAGCGCCTCGTATGTTTGCTCGCGGTCCTCCGGGTGTATCAGTTCGTCCCAGGTGTCGACCGTGGGTTCGAGTTCGTCCAGCGAGTACCCGAGCATGTCGGCCCACCGCTCGTCGAAGGTGACCGCGTCCGTCTTGACGTTCCAGTCCCAGACGCCGAGTTCGGCACCTTCGAGCGCGAGTTCGTGCCGCTCTGTGAGCGTTCTGAGTTCTTGCTGCCGGTCGAGTCTGGAAAGCGCCTCCTCGGTGTTCGCAGCGAGGGTTCGCATCAGCGAGACCGATGCGTCCTCGAACGCGGCGGCGTCAGTCGAGCCGGCGACCAGCACGCCGTGGTCGCCCAGCGGGAGTAGTATCTCGCTGCTGATGTCGGTGTCGGGGTTGTAGCGGTCAGGGTGAGTGGAGATATCGTCGAAGACGCGCTGTTCACCGGAGTCGAACACCTCCCAGACGAGACTGTCACCCTCGCTAAACGTCGGGTGCTCGCCGATACTCGCCTGTGCCTGGTCGGTCGCCGCGGCCGGTCTGAGAAGGTCGGCTGACTCGTCGGCGAGAAAGACAGCGCTGAGCGGCAGTCCGAGCAGGTCGCGTGCGGTTTCGACGACCAGTGCGGCGACATCCTCGCGAGACTCGGCGTGCATCAGCTCCCGCGTTGTGTCGTGCAACGCCTCGATGCGCTGCTGTCGCCGCCGACGCTCCGTTATCTCCTGAAACTGTGAGAATATCGCGACAGTCTCTCCGTTCTCTCGGATGATGCGGTTGTGCCACTCACAGACAATCTGCTCACCGTTACCGGTCTCGATATCGAGTACCGTATAGTAGCCGCCGCTGCCTTCCTGCAGGGCCGTGATCGTCTCTTCGACTGCATCCCGCGACGAGTCCGGAACGAGCGTCTCAAATCCCGTGCCGACGAGCGCCGACTCCGCTCGCTGCAGGATTTCTTCGCCTTTCTCGTTGACCTGCGCCACCTCAAAGCTCTCGTCCCACTCGATGACGCCGAGCGGCGACTTATCGATAAACAGCGAGAGTCGCTTCCGGCTCGCGTCCAGTGCTTGCTGTGATCGGTACTGCTCGACCGCGTTAGTGATGCGGTTGGCGAGAATCGTGTACTGGTCAGTCCCCTGCTGCTTCTGGAGGTAGTCAGTCACACCGGCCGAAATGGCCTCACTGGCCACTTCCTCGGAACCTTTCCCAGTAAAGAGGATGAACGGGAGGTCTTCATCGACAGCCCGGACAGATTCCAGAAATTCGATGCCGTCCTGCCCGGGCATATCGAAATCGGAGACGACACAGTCGATTGGTTCTTCGCTGAGCCGGGTGAGTCCCTCGTTCGCCGACGTTGCCGAGACCACGTCGAACCGGTCGTCGGTACGGCTGAGAAACGCTGCCGTCATCGACGCGAACTCGGGGTCGTCCTCGACGTGGAGGACACGTACGGCATCGGCCATGAATGATACATGGGCGGGTCCAACGAATAAGTATTTGTGCCCGTCTGTTCGAGTGATCGGAATCAGTGCTACCGCAATGAGCGACCTGTCCCTGACGGGCGGTCGGGTTACTCAGCGCCCCACTCGCGCTGGGTCTTTGGCCGCTCGTCAATGGCCTGTACAGCGAGTGGCTGGTCGGCGGAGTTGATCGCTTCAAGCGCCGCCTCAGCGCTCTCGTGGGTCGAGAAGTACGTCACCGTCTCCTCGACACAGGCTTCAAGCACGTCGCGGTCGCGGGAGAGGACGAGGTCGACCTCGCCGCTCTGGATGGCGTCGATGATGGCGTCGGTGTCCTCGTAGTCGTCGAAGTCCCGCACGTCGAAGTGCTCCTCGAAGCCGAGGATGGGCAGGTCGACGATGGCCGTGCCTTCGAGCGGGATTGCCTTGCCGACGGCCATCTGGGCCTTCTGGTAGGCCTTGCCGAAGGAGCCGGCGGTGCCCATGACCTCGCCGGTGGATTTCATCTCGGGGCCGAGACGAGGGTCCGAACCCGGCAGGCGGTCGAACGGCAGGACGACCTCCTTGACAGAGACCTGCTCGGGAATCTGCTCCTGCACGTCAAGGTCGGACAGCGACGCGCCGGACATCACCTTGGCGGCGATTTTGGCGATTGGGACGCCGGCGGTCTTGGAGATGAACGGGACAGTGCGCGAGGAGCGCGGGTTCGCTTCGAGGACGAACACCTCGCCGTCACGCACCGCCAGCTGGACGTTCAGCAGGCCGACCGTATCCAGCGCGTCGGCGATGTCCTCGACGACCTCGCGGATGCGGGGCATCACGTCCTTGATTTCCTGGGAGCGGGGCGGAATCATGCAGGCCGAGTCCCCGGAGTGGACGCCGGCGGTTTCGACGTGTTCCATCACGCCGCCGATGAGGATGTCGTCCTCGTCGGCGACAGCGTCGACGTCCAGTTCGACGGCGTCGGCGAGGAACTCGTCGACGAGAATCGGCTTGTCCGGGCTCACGCGGACGGCCTCCTCGATGTACGTTTCGAGGTCGTCGTCGTTGTAGACAACGTCCATCGCGCGGCCGCCGAGCACGTAGCTCGGGCGCACGAGGACCGGGTAGCCGATGTCGTGGGCCAGGTCCAGCGCCTCCTCCTTGGAGGTCGCGGAGCCGCCCTCGGCCTGTGAGATGCCGAGTTCGTCCATCAGTTTGTTGAAGCGGTCGCGGTCCTCGGCGAGGTCCATCGCGTCGACGGACGTGCCCATAATCTCACAGTCGAGGTCGCGGCGCTTGAGTTCCTGTTCGAGCGGGTGGCCGATGTCGACGGAGGTCTGGCCGCCGAACTGGACCATCACGCCGTCGGCGTTGGTCGCCTCGATGACGTCGGCGACCTCCTCGGCGGTGACCGGCTCGAAGAACAGCCCGTCGGAGGTGTCGTAGTCGGTCGAGACCGTCTCGGGGTTGTTGTTGACGACGTGGGCGTCGATGCCCAGTTCCTCCAGCGCGCGGACGGCGTGGACCGAGCAGTAGTCGAACTCCACGCCCTGCCCGATGCGGATGGGGCCGCCGCCGACGACGACGACGCTCTCTAGGTCGGGGTCTATCTGGAGTTCGTTGCGGTCGATGCCCGACAGCGGGTCTCGCGTCGAGTAGTAGTACGGCGTCGTCGCCTCGAACTCGCCGGCGCAGGTGTCGACGAGCTTGAAGTCGCGGTCGGTCGTGTCCGTCTCGACGTTCTCGATCTGCACACCGCTACCGTCGGTCGCCGCCTCGACTTCCGGCTCGTCGCCGCCGTCTTGGTCAAGGTCGGCCGGGAGCCAGGAGACGTGCGTGTCGTTGAACTCGCCGCCGGCCAGCGCGGTTATCTCTTGGTCGGTGAAGCCGGCCTGTGCAGCGGTCTCGTAGTCACCATCGCGGGCGGCCTCGGCGGCGTCGGCGACCTCCTTGAACCGCTCGACGTACCACTCCTTGATGTCGGTGATGTCGACGACTTCCTCGACGGTGTAGCCGCGACAGAACGCCTCGAACATCGCGTACGGGCGGTCCGGCGTCGGCTTCTCGAGGTACTCCGTTTCCAGTTCCGCGTCGGCTATCTCGTCGAAGTCCGCGGCCGGATTGTACTCCGAGGAGCGAAGCGCCTTCAGCAGGCTCTCGGGGAAGGTCCGCCCGATTGACATCGCCTCGCCGGTCGATTTCATCGCCGTCGAAAGCTCGAACTCGGTGTCCTGGAACTTGTCGATGGGCCAGCGTGGCACCTTCGTCACGACGTAGTCGATGGCCGGCTCGAAGGCGGCGGTCGTCTCGCCGGTAATCTCGTTGTCGATTTCGTGGAGCCGTTTGCCGAGCGCGACCTTCGCTGTCACGCGGGCGATGGGGTAGCCGGTCGCCTTCGAGGCCAGCGCCGAGGAGCGGGAGACGCGGGGGTTGACCTCGACGACACGGTACTCGCCGCCGGGCGTGCCGTCGTCGTGCCAAGCGAACTGGATGTTACAGCCGCCCTGGATGCCGAGGTCGCGGATGACCTTCAGCGCGGAGTCGCGCATCTCCTGGTGGCCCTCGTCGGGGATGACCTGCGAGGGCGTGACGACCGTCGACTCCCCGGTGTGGATGCCCATCGGGTCGATGTTCTCCATGTTGCAGATGATGATACAGGAGTCGTCGGCGTCGCGCATCACCTCGTACTCGAGTTCGACCCAGCCCGAGATGGACTCGGTGATGAGCACCTCGTTGTTACGCGAGAGGCGCAGGCCCTTCCGGACCCGTTCGATGAGTTCGTCCATCTCGTCGACGACGCCGGAGCCGGAGCCACCCAGGGTGTACGTCGTGCGTGCGATGACGGGGAGGCCCCCGACCTCGTCGACGGCGGCTTCGACGCGGTCCACGAGCGACTCCTCGTCCAGGTCGGTGACCGACTCGCCCTCGTCAAGCGTGATGGTCGTCGAGCGCGGCACCGGCTCGCCGATGTCCTCCATCCGCTGTTTGAACAGGTCGCGGTCCTCCGTCGCGTAGATAGTGTCCAGTGGCGTCCCCATCACGTCCACGTCGTACTCGTCGAGGACGCCCTCCTCGGCGAGTTCGGCCGTGACGTTCAGGCCGGTCTGGCCGCCCAGACCGGCGATGACGCCGTCGGGGTTTTCCTTTCGGATGATCTCAGAGATGGCCTCAGTGTTGATGGGTTCGAGATACACCTTGTCCGCCATCTCCGGGTCAGTCATAATCGTCGCCGGGTTCGAGTTCACGAGCACGACGCGGGCACCCTCTTCCTGGAGGGCGCGACACGCCTGTGCGCCGGAGTAGTCGAACTCGGCCGCCTGGCCGATCTTGATCGGGCCGCTGCCGATGAGCAGGATTGTACGGTCCTCGTCCGCTGTCATTGTACGAGCGGAGTCTATACATCGTAATAAGCCCGGCGAAAGGATGCGAAGCTCGAAGCCTAATTTCGAATATCGTAACACCTGAGCGGCACACGGAAGACACTCTTAGAGATGTGTACCAAGAGAGGATTCGAGCGGTAGCGTTGCTGAATCCGGTCAGTTGTCGCGGTCGGGAACACGATACCGATAGGGCTGGCCCTGAATGACCTCGACCTCGCCGGACTGGGCACGACGGCCCAAGACTGTCGCAACGCGGTGAGCGCTCCCGACCGCCTCGTCGTGTTCCTCCAGCAAGTCACAGATCTCGCGGGCCGTCAGTGTGCTGTCAGCGTCGGCTTCTTCGAGCACTGTCAGGATGCGCTCGAACTCTCCCTCACGCATAGCCATACACAGTCACAACACCGCAACTACCATATAACACCGTCAGACAACAGTCAGACGGCTGATTTCGGGAAATCAGCCGACGGCGGCGCGTCGCTGGCTGTCGGACAGGACAGGGTCGTTGTCTGTCGCGTTCCCCCAGCGCTTTCGGACCCACGTCGGTCTGGAGACGGCTGTCTCGCCGATCGCGGAGTACCTGATCTCGTAACTGACCCGAGCCTTTCTGGAACGATCCCAGTACGAGACAGTGAACGACTGGACGAGTCCGTCCGGCCGGACAGTCGCTTGCACGCTGTAATTGTCGGCCGGTTCGAACGCCGCAGGGGGCTCCGTGGCTGTGAGTATCACGGGACAGGTGTCACAGCCGTCCCTCGGCCGCTTGACGCTGACGTTCGTTGCGAGATATGCTTCGATGAGCCGAGCGGGATCAGGGTCGAGCAGCTCGCGGACCGGGGTTGGCCGCCTCGTTGCGCTCCATGCACCCTGTGCACGTTCGTCGTAGACATAGCGCCGATTCCGGGTGTTGTACACTCGCTTGGTGTAATTTTTGTTGATGATTTCGGTCCGAAACTGATAGCGATACCTGTCTTCGACGACGAAGCTGACGATTTGAGTCCCCCATTCCAGCGAGAGCCGCATCCCCAGCACGTACGAGCGGTTCCGGGTCGCGCGCCGGTGGCCCGCCGCGAGTCGCCTGGCGTCGACAGCGTTCTCGGTCACAGCGGGGACGGCCCGGCTGTCCTGTGGCTGCTCTGGGACCGGAACCGGGGTTACCGTCTGTCGTTCCGCCCCGCCGAAGGCTCCGCAGCCGGTCAAAAGCACGAGTACGAGCAGGACCGCGAGACGACCTGCCATATGTGGGTGTGTGAGTGCACCACACTAAGTACTCAGGTCGGTGTCTGTTTCAGATAGCGGTGTCCGATCGGCCGTCGAAGTCACGCTCGTCGCGGTACTGCTCGACGAACGCGTCGACGTCGAACTGGAGCATCTGCTCCTCGAACTCCGCCATCACCTCGTCGTCCTCGGCGTGGCTGATGGCGTGTTCCATCAGTTCCACGAGCAGTTCGACGACGATTTCGTGCAGGCGACGGGAGTCGAAGTCGCTTACCCACGCAAGCGAGAACCCGACCGACCCGTCCTCACTGGTGTCGGCGGCGACGACCTTTTCGGGGAACTCCTCCATCACGACACCCATCAGGTGAACGGTGGTGAACTCGTCGTAGTCGTCGTTGGTCTCGATGGTCGCGTGCAGCACCTCGGTGAGAAACTCCGGCACGAAGCGTGCCAGCGGGTGCGGGTCGAGCACGACGGCGTGTGTCTTCCCGCAGTCACACGCGAACTCCCGCATGCCCAGATGGAGGTCATGCGTGTCGACAAGTTCGCCACAGGCCAGTTCGAGTTCGGACTCGCGCCCGCCGGGCACGCGCGGTTCAGCCATTACTTGAGATTGGTCGTTCGCGTGGTTAAAGGCCGCGATACGAACTACAGTGGTTCAGAGCCCGCCGATAGACGCTGTTTCCTGTGTGTAGCTGGACTCCGTTGCTTGGAGGTACGCCACGGTCGTCACAGCGATGGAGAAGACGCTGACGACACTTGAGAAGACAGTCGAGACCGTCGTCAAGACCATCGGCGGCAACGGAACCGGGAGGAAACTGAAGCCGCCTCCAAGAACGAGTCCGAGCACCGAGAGAACAACGGCCAGGACAAACGTAGCGAGGAGGTTGTCGATGACGACACTAACACTGTTGCTGATAGACTCGATAACGCCGCTGTCGTTCAGTGCAATTTCCTGTCGGACAAAGAAAAACAGGAGTGCAAACACCAGTCCGGGAATGACGAGCAGAATAATGCCGATCCCCACTGCGATAGTGGTGAGAATGCCGGCTACGATTGCGACTGCAACGGTCTTCCCGAGCCGCCGGCCCACATTGTCGGGAATCGGTTCACGGTCACCGCTGGCAAAGGCACGGATTGCGACAACATTCAGCGCCTCGTTGACGACAAGCAGCACGAGCGCACCGACGCCAGCAACTGCAAGCGGCAGGTCGAGTGCCAGTGGTGTCCCACCAGCCATTGCCGCCTGATTTACCTGTGCATCGCTCGGCAATTGCCCCAGAAACAGCTCTGTGAACGCCTGCGAAAGCGACGCCCAGACGACAGAGCTGAGTAATCCGTAGACGATGAATACGCCGGCAAACACCGCCCCGCGTTCACTGAGTAGTTCGTCGATACCGTCTTGGAAGGCACGGCCGATTTGGAGGGCCATACACAGTACCCCTGATGGGGGAGACATAAAGCTGAATAAATGTTTTTGAGCTAAACACCGCCCGGTCGACGGCCCGAAACCAGTATCAAGAGGGCACGCGAGTCCAGCTCTCAGAACTCGTCGTCCCGGTCCGCCCGCACCTGCAGGTACGCGTCCGTAATCACTGCGAGACTGAACGCCTGCACTGGTGCGTTCAACACCATTGACGCGACCTGCAGCACCGACTGGGACGGTAAGTCAAACGAGCCGGGGAGGAACACCGAAATAACTGACGCCGTAGACGGGATGCCCGGGATGATCCCGAGAAGCAACAGGAGAAACAGAAGCACGATGATCTGTGCCGGGGCATCCATGAACCGCGCGACGCAGTGCTTGAGCGTGTCGACGTAACCGCCGTCGTACAGGGCAATCGACTGCAGCAGGTAGACGAAGGCGAGACCGACGATCAGAGACAGGAGACCGCCAAGAAGACCAGCTAGTCCCCCAAGCAGCAGACGCCCGCTGACGTTCAGCGCGGTCGAACTCATCGAGGCTGCGAACGTGACGACTGCGACGCCGCCACCGAGGACGGCGGCCATAACGGCCCGCTCGGACGTATTCTCGTCCATGATCTCCTGTGGCTCGGTGAAGAGCCTGATCCCCCAGAATTTGACGAGCTGGCCGACAACCAGAAACAGGAGGACCATCACGACGGCAACCGGCAATGCGATATCAAGACTGAACGGCCCGGTGAAATCTGACACCGAAAACCCCGGTGCACCTGCCCCGGCGGAGCCGCCCGGCCCAGCGGGACCGCCCATGTCCATCACTTCGTCGAACAGCGCTTCGGTGAACGAAGAGTTTGCGACAGTGTTCCCGAGGTTGAACAGGAGGAAAACGCCAGTAACAAGGAGTCCGTCCTCACTGAGGAGGGTATCGAGACCGCTACGCAAGGCATCGCCGATCTGGAGGGCCATATCTTCAGTCGCTCTCCGGGAAAATATAAAACTAGTCGAAGCGTAGATTCCCGCCGACAGCGGGAGTGTGTCGCCTACGGCCAGTCGTCGCGCGCCTCGTCCTCGTCGGTTGTCGCGTCCGGTGTCTCCGGGTCGCCGAGGTCCCACTCGGCCGCCTCCGCGGCCTGCGTGACCGGGAGGTACTCCCAGCCCGCCGCTTCGGCGAGGTCGGCGTCCTCGTCGTCCGCACCGACGAAGACGTGCCGGTCGGTGTCGAACTGCTCTTTGACGTTTTCGAGACTCTCCTCGCGGCCGCGCGGGCCGGAGAAGAAGTCCTGTCTGATCCGGTGTTTCCGGGTGAAGTTGGTCACGACGTAGGTGGGCTGTTCGGAGATGACGCCGACGTACTCGGACCACTGGCGCGCGTCGTTGAACACGCTGTCAGGGTAGGCCAGTTGCTTGAGGGCGTCAAGGTCGAACGCGAGTGTCATATCGCCGCTGCCGCCATCCATACGCGACTCTCCGCTTTAGGGCGAAAAAAGAGCGTCGTTCTCCCGCGGGCAGTTACTCACGATTCTTGTCCGCCTGCGCGAGCCTGTCGGCCTCCTCTCGCACCGCCGCCATCTCGCCGGTAGCCTGTGGGTTGCCTTGACCGTGCCCATGATTGACCGACGCATCGAGCAACGAGCCGGCAAAGCCGCCGCTGTCGTCGCTTGGTTCGTCTGCCTCACCTGACTGGTCGCCCCGGCGGGTGAGCCAGGCAACGGCGCGGGGAAGGGCGTCACGCATGTGCGTCGCTACGTCAGCAGTGCGTAAAAATATCGGTGTCGACTGGCCTTATTCGGCCGGCGCGGGCGTCTGCGCCTTCACTTCTTCGAGGTCCACTTCCTTCTCCAGTAGCAGTTCCTTCTTGTCGGCGACCTGTCGCTCCTCGCGGATGAGCTGTTTGAACGCCGACTGCTGTGAGAGGTCGCCGATCAGCACGCCGCCGATAAGCTGTCCGTCCTCGAACGCGAGCCGCCGCCACTCGCTGTCGGAGTACTTCCGTTCGGCCTCGTCGTCGCCACGGGTCGGGTGACCGAAGGAGAGGAACGGGAAGTCGAAGTGCGTGATGGAGTACGAGGAGACCCAGCGGAACTCCTTCTCCTCGGCGTCGGCGACCATGTTCGTTCCGGCGACCGAGCCCTGCTCCTTGGCCGAACCCCACGCGCCGTTTTGCGCCTGGGAGTCGAGGATGGTGTCGTAGAACTGGGTGAGGTCGCCCGCGGCGTAGATGTCCTCGACGTTGGTCTGCATGTACTCGTCGACGACGACGCCGTCGTCGAGTTCGAGCCCGGTCCCGTTGAGGAACTCGGTGTTGAAATCGAGGCCGATAGCGACGCCGGCCCATTCGCCGTCGTAGTGGTTACCGTCAGGGTCGACCGCACCGGTAACTTTGCCATCGTCATCGACTTCGAAGTGGTCGACGCCGGATTCGAAGACGGGTTCGACACCGTTCTCTTCGAGCGCCTCGTGAATGATCTCTGCGCCGTCCTCCGAGAGCGCGTAGCGCCACCAGCGGTTGCCACGCATCAGGTACTTCGCGTCGATTTCCTGTGCGGCGCACACGGCGGCGAGGTCGATGCCGAGCAGGCCCGCGCCGACGATGATGCCCTGGTCGGCCTCGTCGGCGTGCTCGCGGATGCCACGCGCGTCCTGGAACGTCCAGAAGTGGTGGATGCCGTCGGCGTCGCTGTTCTCGACCGGGAGCTGTGCCGGCGTCCCGCCCGTCGCGACGAGCAGTTTGTCGTACTCGTAGGTGTCGCCCTCGTGGGTCTGGATCTCGTGGGCGTCGGGGTCGATGTCCGTGACGTGGGTGTTCAGCTGCAGGTCAATGTCGCGCTCGTCGTACCACTCCGGCTCGTGAATGGAGATGGGCGCTTCCGGCAGCTTCCCCTTGGCGAACTCCTTGATGAGGATCCGGTTATACAGTGCCTCCCCCTCGTCGGTCAGGACTGTGACCGACGCGTCCGGGTCCGCTTCCCGGATTGTCTCGGCTGCGGACGCACCCGCGATGCCGTCACCGATGATTACGTGCGACGTGCTCATGTACGGCCGATACGAAATCAGGCCTAATGTGGATTGCTATCTGTGTATCGTTTCCGATAGCGCACTGAACACACCGATAGTCGGGGATTTGAAGGCGCTTGGGCCCGTATTCGATTCTGAAATGAAAATCTACCAGAACCCGCGCCACTGGGCGAGTAAGAAGGCGCTGACCACACCCGGTGTCCGGTCGGTGGCCAACTACGGGCTGGTGAAACTCCACACCAAAATCTTCCTCGGGAAGGCTGACGAGGCACACCGAGAGGAGCGGCGCGACCACCTGGACGACTTCTTCGACGCCACGATGGACACCTACGTGGCCGCACTGGAGGCGGACTACTCCGAGGCCGAGGCCCGCGAGATAACCCACATCCAGGCCAACTTCGACTTCTACAATCACGGCTGGACGGAGATGATGGAGTTCCCGGCCGAGGAACTGGAAGCCCACTACGAGCGGTACGCGGACTTCTTCGAGACCCACGGCATCACCATCGACGACCCGCTCGGCTCCTTCCGCCCGGCCGACGGCGTCGCCGACGCGCCGTCCACGCCGGAGCGGCTGGACCAGCCGGAACACCCCCATGCCGTCGGTGGCTTCGCCGACGACGTGTATGTCGAAACAGAGGACGGCGAGATGATTGTCGGTGGCGGCCGCGAGGAACCGGACGATGTGAGCGCGACCGACGCGCCGGTCATCGACGAGGACGACGTGGAGAACGCGGCCGGGGACTGAGCGACGAACGGCGTCTCGGACCGCGGAACTTTAGCGGGCGTCTCAGCGCCGGGCTTCGGAGAGCGGCGATTCTGCATCGGTCGCCGCCGAGCCGTCCGCGATTCGGTCGGCGCATTCGAAACCCGCGACGATACCGCCGTTGAGCGACCGCTCCGGGTACTGTGCCCGCGAGGCCATGCCGGCGTAGTAGAGCCCGTCCGCGACGGCGTCGCCGAGGTCGTAGGGGATGACCATATCTAGATACCCGCGCTCGTAAACCGGTGCCGTCCGTGGGTTGCGGGCCGTCCGCACCCAGTTGACGGCGTCGCGGTCGAACTCGGGGAACAGCGACTCGATGCCCGAGAGCCACGTCTCGGCGACCTCGTCGTCGCTCTGTTGCCAGATCGCCTCAGATTCGTTCTGGATGTAGCGAGCGACGTACAGCAGATGCTCGCCGCCGTACCGTTCGGGAGAGACGAAGTTCGTGTGCTCGATGAGCGCGCCGAACGGGGCGTCGTCGGCGATGTTCAGCCAGTACGTATCTAGCAGGGACTCGTCCATGCTGATGACCGAACACACCGTCCCCTGGAAGTCGATGTCGCAGGCGTAGCCGGTCAGGTCCTCAAGCACGTTCGGCATCGCCGCGACGACGACATCGTCGACCGAGTGTGTCGTCGTCCCGGTGCCGTCGGAGACGGTCAGCGACGAGACGGCCCCGCCGCCCGTATCGACCGCTGTCACGCGCGTGCCCGTCTCGATGTTCTCCCGGCCCACGGCCTCGACCAGCGCGTCGAGCAGGCGGCCGAACCCGCCGTCGAAGTAGCCCAGAATCTCGCCGTTCAGGATGTCCCGTTCGCCGCGGAACTTGACCCGGCCGAGTAGCCACGCGGCGCTCACGTCGTCTTTCCGGTCGCCGAACTTCGCGTCCAGCAGCGGCTCGAAGAAGTTCTCGTAGACGCCCCGCGTGGTGTGTTCGACGACGAACTCCTCGATGGGCACGTCCTCGAAGTCCTCCAGTCGCTCGTAGGTGTCAAACGAGGGGACGCCGCCGCGAACGTCGATGTCGAGGACGAGCATCCCAAGCCGGAACGTGTCGTACAGCGAGAGATGCGGATACGTGAGGATTTCCCAGGGCCTGTCCATCGGGTGGACGACGCCGTCGACGTAGTAGGCGTTCTGTCCGATGTGCCACTCCACGGCGTCGCCCAGCCCCAGTTCCTCGGCGAGTTCGACTATCGTCTCCTCGGACTTCGAGAGGTGGTGGTAGAACTTCTCGATGGGGTCCCCGGCCGTTTCGTAGGTCGCGGCCAGGCCGCCGAGGTCCTCGCTCGCCTCGAAGACTCGGACCTCGTGGCCGCGTTTCTGGAGCCGGTACGCTGCCGAGAGGCCGGCGATACCGCCGCCGACGACGCCAATCATACCCCGAGCTATCCGCGGTTGTGGGATTTAGTTTGCGCTTCGGTCGCCGCCGTCTTGGTGTCGACAGGCTGGTCATCATCGACCGCACCGCCTGTCACCGCCTGCTGGAATTCGAGGATCGCGACGGTCCCAGTCGGATGATTGTCCTCGAACCAGAGCGTCCCGCCGTACAGGTCCATCATGACCGAGACGAAGTAGAGCCCGAACCCGCCAGCGGTCTGATCGGGCGAGAGCCCGCGTTCGAACACCGTCGTCTTCAGTTCGTCACTCATACCGGGGCCGTTGTCAGCGATGCGGACCTGCAGCCAGTCACTGGCCTGCTGGACCGACACAGTCACCTTCGGGCTGTCGGCGTCGTTGTGCTCGACTGCGTTCCGGAGGATACTCAAGAGGACCTCTTCGAGCAGTTCGTTCGCCTGCACACTGTAGTCCTCATCGAGTTCACAGGAGACAGCTACCGAATCGTACTCGTCCCGGAGCGACTCAATTGAGCGACGGAGCGTGGCGTTGAGGTCGACGGCGTCCAGCCGCTCGGCTTCGCTCGCTGTCACCGTGTTGTTGATATCCCGTATCGTCTCGCTCATCTCAGTGAGCTTCCCACACCAGTCGCTGATGCTGTCGAGATGTCGCTGTTTCGACCGCGGTACGGTTTCTCTGATGTGTTCCGCGCGGCCACGGATGACGACCATCGCGTTGTGCAGCGAGTGTCTGAGGACGCCATTGAAGAACTCGATCTGCTCGCGGCGGCGCTGGACAGAACTGCGGCTCTGGCGGAGCTCGCGCTCGCGTTCGACTTGATCGAGGGCCACCTGCGTCGTCTGTGCGAGAATCGCAGCGTACCGCCTGTCTTCCGTGGCAAGGGTGCTGTCGTGTGACGTGATCGCCATCACGCCGTGGGAACCGAGCGGCAGCATGAGGGCGTTGTCGAGCGGGTCGAGTCCATCCTGGTCCAGTGAGACAGCCTGTATCTCACCTGTCTCGTACGTCTTCCAGAGTTTGCTTTCAGGCTCGTCCGTCGGCGAACCGTACAGCAGCTCTTCCGCGACGTTCTGTTCGATCGACTCGCTGATGACGGCCGGTTCGAGAACGCGATCGTTTTCGATGAACACGCCTGCTGCGTTCTTATCGAGGACGGCCGTCGCGAACTCGACAGCCATCTCAGCGACTCCCTCGGCGGTCTCTGCTTCGATGAACTGCTGTGTTGCGGCTTGTAGCGCTTCGAGTCGGTCCTGTCGGCGCTGCTGGCCCGTTACGTCTCTGAGAACGACGAGCCGGCCGCGTTCTGTCCCGGACTGATCAGTGAGGCTCGTCGTCTGTGGGTTGTAGTACGTGAACGAATCACCGAACGAGAACACCTCGCCACGCTCGATGTGCTCGACGATTCCTGGAGCAAGATCATCAAGTGATTCTCCGTCGGGGTCCGGATGATCCAGCGCGCTGGCCGCTGCGGCGTTGTAATCGATAATTACACAGTCGTCGGTGAGAGCGATGACCGGGTCGGGAAGGTTGTCAACGAGCGTATCTCCCGACAGCGTCGTCACAGACAGCGATTCGTCTTTGAATAGTACCCACCCGACGAGCACCGCGTTGAGCGAGAACGCCACCGGTGTAAGGTCGATAGCCGGATGCGGTGTGTAGCCGAAATCATACAGCACAGCGACGAATATCGGAAGGCCGGTTCCGATAATGATGGCCGCTGTCTGTCGCCGATAGACGTTCTGCGACCGGAACAAGAACTCAATCAGGAGTGCGTATCCGAGCAGTAACAGCCCGTAACTGACGGCGAGAAGTACCGCGAACGTGGGACCGCGCTGGATGGCGACCAGCGTCGTCCCGAGCTGAGTGACAGGGACGGCTGTCACCTCAACGAGGTCGTGTGCCTGGTCCGTCAGCAGTAGTAGCACGTCCGCGTTTACCACGAGAAACAGCGGTCCGAGCGACGATGGCCGAAGCCACGACTGGCGGCCAGTGTAGACGAGCGCGAAGACGATCCAGAGCCCGATGACCTGCATAGCGGCGGTTCGCGACAGCAGATACACTGTCTTGACAGCGGCAGGGTCCGAAACGACTATCTGCCATATCGAGATCGTACACCAGCAACCCCCAGCGGCCGCGAGCCAGCCGTACTGGCGAGCGCCGGGGACATCCTGGTTCCGGGCGGCGACGACAGCGATTGCGAAGCCGATGAGCGCCCCACCCGCGTTCCCGAGGATGGCGACTGTAGCGATGTCGACATCCATATCGATACCTATTCCAACGTCAGGTTTCCCTGTATTATGCCTTTGGGCCGCGTTCTCAGTACTGCGACGCGGCCACAGTGTCGGTTCGCTACCTTTTTGCCTACACTGCTGAAATTCGCAGGCATGCTGACAGTCCGGGCGCCGGCTACCAGTGCGAACCTCGGGAGCGGCTTCGACGTGTTCGGTGTCGCACTGGAGCGTCCGGCCGACGTCGTCCGTCTGGAGAAGGCCGACCGGGTCACCATCGAAATGACTGGCGCTGGCAGCCAGTACATCCCTGAAGACCCCGAGAAGAACACCGTCGGTGCGGTCGCCGAGGCGCTCGATGCGCCGGCACGCATTCAGATAGACAAGGGCGTCCGCCCCGCCTCTGGGCTGGGCTCCTCGGCGGCCAGCGCCGCCGCAGCGGCCGTCGGGCTGAATGAGCTGTACGACCGCGGCTACTCCCGCGAAGAATTGGTCCCTATCGCCGCCAAGGGCGAGGCCGTCGTTTCTGGCGACGCCCACGACGACAACGTCGCCCCCTCGATCATGGGTGGGTTCACCATCGCGACCGACAAGGGCGTCACGCAGGTCGACGCCGACATCCCGCTCGTGGCGTGTCTCCCTGATATCGTTGTGTCCACGCGGGACGCGCGCAACGTCGTCCCCGAGAGCGCCAGGGTCGAGCAGATGGTGGAAACAGTCGGAAACGCTGCAGCGCTGACGACGGGGATGCACCGCGACGACCCCGAACTCGTCGGGCAGGGGATGCACGACACCGTCGTGACGCCGGCCCGCGCGAAGCTCATCGACGGCTACGACCAGGTCCGCGAGGCCGCCCTAGCCGCCGGTGCGACCGGCGTCACCATCTCCGGGGCCGGGCCGACTGTCATCGCCGCGTGTGCCGAGGAAGACCGCCGCCGGATTGCGAGCACGATGCTCGACGCCTTCGGCGAGCGCGGCGTCGACGCTCGCGTGTATCAGACCCGAATCGGCCGCGGTGCAGAAGTGTTCTGAGACTGTCCGCAGGCCCGCATCAGTGGGCTCTGCGAGTAGCAGATAGCTCTGTTTCGAAGGCAGTAGTCGAGGATACCGAAAATCGTCTCATTAGCGCGACAGAGAGGTACTCCGACGGGTGACGAGATGTCAGTACTGCGGTATACTGCTATGTACTGCTATTAGTAACACCAAGGCGTCTCGCCCCGCTACCTGAACTATCAATGGCATCTCAGACGGGGCACGCGCTTCCAGCAGCGTACGACGCGCTCAACATCGGTATCGCACTGTACGACCCCGATAGTGGTGCTATCCTAGACGGGAACGAACGAGTGGCAGAAATATTCGGATACTCGGTTTCGGAGTTGCGCGAGCGGTCAATCGGGGAGTACACCGCAAACACGTTCGTCCACTCCGTCGCCGATTTCAGGTCCCGGCTGGAGGACAGCGCCGCGGGCGAGTCACGCCAGTTCACGTGGCGGATCAAGCGGGCGGACGGCGAGCTCATCTGGGCTCGGATACACCTCTCGAAGCGAGTCGCGTCCGAGGAGACGTACGTTTGTGCAGAGATACGTGATATCACGGACTACTTCGAGACACACCACCGCGAGGAACTCCTCTGGCGGATACTGCGACACAACCTGCGGAACGAAGCGACAGTCATCGCCGGTAACACGGCCCGTATCACAGCCGCGGCCGGGACTGAGTCCGTGCGGGACGCCAGCAAGACGATTCGGTCCCGGGTCGAAAACCTCACCAATATCGTCGAATCCGTCAAACAGATCGAACGGGCGGTCACGCGCCCCGGCACGGACTACACTCGCTGTCACGTAACGCGCAGGGTCCGTGGTATCGTAAACACAATTGTAACCGACTACCCTGCTGCGGAGATTACCGTCACCGACCAGGCGGAGATGTGGATTGACAGCACTGACGCATTCACGTACGCGCTCACCCACGCCGTCGAGAACGCAATCATCCACAGCGAGGCTGTCACCCCGACAGTCGAGGTACACATCGGCCCGTCACCGAACACCGGGCGGGTGGAGATATGCATTCGCGATTCGAACCCGCCGATTCCCGACACGGAGGTCAGCGCGCTCTTTGATCCGACACAGGCCACGGAGACGGCACACGGGACCGGCGTCGGCCTGTTCGTGATGAAGTGGTGTATCGAGTCTCTCGGCGGTGAACTCCGATTCGAGCGGGACGGCGACGGGAACGCCGTCTTCTTCTATTTGCCTGCGCGGGAGCCGCCGGACGATAAGCGGTAGCCGCGCCCCTCGGTCGGCGACGGGGCATAGCCCGCGACGGACTTGACCCGAGAGACCACGACTGGGAGTCAGCTTCCCCTGACGTGCTCATTTCGAACACCGCCGAAAGGTTGCGAGTACGATGCTGGACGCCTTTGCCCGGGAGTCGACGCCCGCGTCTACTTACGTCTCGGCCGCGGCGCAGGGGCTTCTAACCGCTGCCGCTCCGTCTCGATCAGGCGTTTCGTCGGACGGCGAGGAGCGCCGCGGCGACGAGTGCTATGAGCGCGACGGCTACAGTAAAGCCCGGGCCGGACGCGGGTGTAGTGGCGACTTCTGTCACCGTATCGGTGCGTGCAACCGTGGTCTGGTCCGCGTTGATGTTGCGGTCGCTTCGACGTCATCTACCGTCGTGCTCGGTTCCTCTGGCGGCTGCTCGGTCGGCTCCCCGGTGGTGTTGACGTTCGCGCTCGCAGACTCGACGGAGCCGTTCGCCGTGGCCGCCGAGACGATGCGCCCGTCTTTGTCGGCGGCAAAGCTGTCACCATCCACGTCGAGAACGTCCGCGGTGAAGTTCACGCCGGCGGCGTACTTGCTCATGTCACTTGTAGCGGTGAATGTCCCGTTCGACGTGACAGTCGCACCAGGACGATGGATAAACGGGTTCGCCTGACTTTCGGAAGCGAGGCTGACCTCGACGTCCGAACCGGGCGCAATCGTCGTCGTACCCGAGACGGACTGGTTCACGGCGGCCTCGACGGTCACGCGTCCGTCGGTCGTGTCGAAGCCAGCGTCGCGCTCCGTAATCGTGTAGTTGGCTGTCTCCTCATCGTCATCGTCGCTCAGGCCGGTGGCGCCCGAGACCGAGAAGGTGGTCGTGATCTCGTCGTCGCCGTCTCCACGGACCGGTGCTCCGCTCTGATAGTTCACGTTCGACAGTTCGACGGCGACGAAGTACGTGTCGTTGTCGGGGTCATCGACCACGACCACGTTACTGTTGTTGAGGTGTAGCGGGTCCTCGTCGGCGTTCGCGCCGACGTTCGTCCGGTTGACCCAGATGTTGAACGCGTCCCCGTCCCCGGTGGCCTGGAGGAACGCGGCCGTGGTGTTGCTCGCGCCCCCGACGTCCGTCCGGTAGTCGATCGCGCCCTCGATACCGGAGGCGGTGACTCGGTGGACGACAATGTCACCGTCTGCGACTGCGGTCGACTGCGTGAGAGTTGTGCCGACGCGGTCGTAGATGCCGACGTCCTCGTCCGTGAGGTCGGCGTCTTTCGGGGCGACCCAGCTCTGGACGTGTTCGGTCGAACGCGCTTCCAACCGGAGCGTCCCGACAGCGTCGGGGTCGTCAATCTGACTTGTGCCGGCGGTCGCGTTCATCGTGTAGCTGGCCGCGTCAAGCGCCTCGGCCGTGAGGTCAGCTCGCGCGAACGACCCGCTCTCGCTGACGCCGCTGATCTCGTCGTCGCCAGAGACGCTGAGGACATCGCTCGCCGCAATGCTCGCGTTTCCGCTGTTCGGAACGCCGGCGAGGTAGCTGTTGAACAGGACGGTGACTTCGCCGTCGCCGTCGTCGTCGGTGATCTGCCCGGAGACGGCGTAGTTGTCCTCGCCCTCGTCGCCGATGACGATGTAGCCGTCGTCCGTGTTCTCTAACTGGTACGTGACGCTAACCACATCGCCGCGCTCGTCGGAGACAACGCTGTCCTCGAAGCGCACCTCTCCCTCCTGTGATTCGGAGACGGTGATGTCCGTCGAGGTGACCGCGAGACCGCTCTGGTTATCCGTGACGCTGACCGTGTACGGTCCGTTGCCGGCCGACTGGCTGCCGAAGTCAAACTCGACGGCCTCCGTGCCATCGAGAGTCTCGACCGCGGTCGCGACCTCATCACCATCGCCGTCGGTCAGCGTCCCGGTCGCCGTGGTGCCCCCGCGGATGGCAGTCACGTCGGCGGTGATGCTGTCCTCGTCGGTGACGTTGGTGTCGCTCACCTCGACGGCGAGTTCGAGGTCACTGATACGGAACCCGGCCGCGTCGGAACCGGACGTGACGTCGTAGCGCTCCCCCGCGTCGACGTCGTCCGTGTCGAAGACGTAGACCTGGCTGTTGTCCGCGTAGCTCCCGTCGAGGACGACGCTCCCGCCGCCGGCCTCGACGACTAGGTTTGTGTCGGCATTGGCGTCCCTGTCCTCGACAGCAATGACCTCGCCGTGATAGACGTTCGCGTCGGAGCCGCCGTCAGAGGCCGGTGTGATCGTCTTCGAGGACACGCTGATGTCCGTCGCGGTGACGGACCCGCTCCCGAAGTCAGTGAGCTTCACCGACAGATTCCGGTTCGGCGCCACGTCCTGTGTGAGATCAATCTCGACGCGGCCGTCGGTTCCGTCCGCGTCGATACGGTCGACAAGCGTGCCGGAAACCTCGTCGCCGTCGAGGTAAAGCGCGAGTTCGTCGGTCCCGTCGAGTCCGTTGGTGACGGACTCGTTCAGCGCCAGTTCGATCGTACTGCCCCCGCTAGCTGCCGAGTACTCTACAGCCTGCTCGACGCTGACGTTACCAGCGGCGGCCGCTGTCCCGGAGGCGGCGACGGTACCGACGAGTACCGACGCCACCACCAACGCCGTCAGAAACAGGCTCCGGAGTTTGTCGGTCGGTGCTGTTCGCGATACTCTTGTCGTGCTCTCTGTCCGCGCCGACGGTCTCCACCGCGCGCTTCGCACGCTGTTCGGGGAGTCACGTCGAGTCGGACTAGTCGAATCATCGGCATTGTTCACCATGCGATTTAGGCATGCCTAAAACAGTACAAATAGATTGCGGATTTTAGGCTAGCCAAAAAACATGATGCTTATCGAACCGCGCTGTATCGGTCAATCTGGCCATCTCACCGGCGCAGCATATTTTTAGGTGGACCTAATTCATAAAACCACTCCGGTTTCCGGACGGACCATATTATACCGCGGACAGCGATGGGAGCGTACCCACACCCTTCTAGACATCGCCTGACGCGTCTCGCTCCGACAGACGCATTTGGACAACCATTTAACGGACCCCTCGGAAACCCAGACCATGTCGAATCCGCGAATCCTGATTCTCGGGCCGCCGGGAGCCGGCAAAGGAACGCAGAGCGCCAACCTCGCCGAGGAGTACGGCGTCGAGCACATCACGACCGGTGACGCGCTCCGGGCGAACAAAGACATGGACATCAGCGACATGGATACCGAGTACGACACGCCCCGCGAGTACATGGAAGCGGGCGACCTCGTACCGGACGCGGTAGTCAACGCTATTGTCGACGAAGCCCTCTCACAGGCCGACGGCTTCGTGCTCGACGGCTATCCACGCAACCTCGACCAGGCCGAGGAACTCGAGGGGATGACCGACCTCGACGTCATCCTCTCGCTAGACGTGTCCCGCGAGGAACTGGTCGACCGACTCACCGGCCGCCGCGTCTGTGACGACTGTGGCGCGAACTTCCACGTCGAGTTCAACCAACCCGAGGAGGAGGGCGTCTGTGACGAGTGTGGTGGCGACCTCATCCAGCGCGACGACGACAACGAGGAGTCCGTCCGCAACCGACTGGACGTGTTCGACGACAACACCGCGCCGGTCATCGACCACTACGAGGACCACGACGGCTTCGTCGCTGTCGATGGCGAGCAGACGCCCGACGAGGTCTGGAGCGATATTCAGGACGCTGTCGACGCACAGACGGCCTGAGACCCGGCGGAACTACCGTTCGAGGCCGATGTCGTCGAGACAGTCAGAGTAAAACGTTGATATGCCGTCGCAACTCAAGCACACACAATGGCACGTACCGCGCCGAAGGTAGAACGACTCGCCGAAGACGGCGAGGCAATGACTGACGCGCTCTCGACGGTGCTCGCTGCGGCCGAAGAGAACGGGACCGTCACCTGGAGTGACGTGAGTGACGACCTCACGAGCGGTGAGTGGGGACGGCTCATCGAGTCCGGCCTGCTCATCGACGCCGATGGCGAGGGGTTCGTCATCGACGACCCCGAGGGCGTCCGCGAGGCGCTCGAAGAGTCCGACGCGGCACCGAGCGATGATGACGAGGACAGCGGCTGGTCGAAGTGGGACAAGCTCGCCGGCCTCGGAACGCTCGGCCTGTTTGCCGGCTACTCGATGACGTCTGTTCGAGACGTTATCGCGGGCGGGGTCATCGATATCGTCCTCGGACCGCTCAACGATATGCTCCCCTTTTATGTCGTCATCCTGGTGCTTGCGATTATTACCGGGACTACCTCGACGATTCTGCAGGACAACCTTATGGACATGTCGGGGATGGGCGACCATCAGGAGAAGATGGAGGACCTGAAAGAGCGCCGCAAAGCTGCAAAGGAACGCGACGACCAGGAAGCGCTAGACCGGCTCGAAGAGGAGCAGATGGAGCTGATGACCGACCAGATGGGGATGTTCAAACAGCAGTTCCGCCCGATGGTGTGGATCATGCTGGTCAACATCCCGTTGTTCCTCTGGCTCTACTGGATCGTCTTCGGAGCCGGCGTCGAGGCGAGTCCGGTGATTACGCTCCCCATCTTCGGGGAGGTTGAGGCGTGGCGCAACGGCGTCGTCGGCCCGGTACAGGCGTGGATTGTCTGGTACTTCCTGTGCTCGCTCTCGTTCACCCAGATCATCCGGAAGGCGCTCAACGTCGAGACGACGCCGACCGGGTAGGCGCGAAGAGACAGCCCTTTCTATCGGGGCCACCCGAACACCTCTATGTTGATTACCGTCTCCGGGCCGGCCGGCAGCGGCAAGAGTACACTTGCCAAGAGTCTGGCCGACGCACTGAATTACGAGCACGTCAGCGGCGGCGACATCTTCCGCTCGCTGGCCGAGGAACGCGGGATGACGCCGCTGGAACTGAACAAGGCCGCCGAGGAGGACGACCAGATAGACCGCGACCTCGACCGGCGACTCAGGGACATCGCCGCCGAGCGCGACGACCTCGTGCTGGAATCCCGTCTGGCCGGCTGGATGGCCGGCGAGTACGCCGACATGAAACTGTGGCTGACAGCGCCCCTGGACGTGCGCGCCGACCGCATCGCGACCCGCGAGAACAAGCCCTTCGAGCAGGCCAAGACCGAGACGAAAGAGCGCGGCGAGAGCGAAGCCCAGCGCTACAGCGACTACTACGACATCGACTTCGACGACCTCTCTATCTACGACCTGTCGGTCAACACCGCCCGCTGGGACCCGCAGGGCGTCCTGAGCGTGACGCTGCACGCCGTCGAGTCGTACAGTCCCGACGGCGACGAAGGGAAGGCACCGGTCGAGAACATCCGGTACGAGTTCTGAGCCGATGACGCTCCGTGCCCCGCCCGACGAACGGGATCTGGATTCGCTTCGGTCCTTCGGTGTCGTCAACCTCGATAAGCCCCCGGGACCCTCGGCCCACCAGGTCGCGGCCTGGATTCGGGACGCCACTGGCCAGGACCGGGTCGCTCACGGCGGGACGCTCGACCCGAAGGTGACCGGCTGTCTCCCCGTGTTGCTCGGCGACGCCGCCCGGATGGCGCAGGTGTTCGACGACGCGGTCAAGGAGTACGTGACGGTGCTGGAGCTCCACGACCAGGCCCCGGCAGACATCACGGACATCGTCGCCGAGTTCGAGACGGACATCTACCAGAAGCCACCTCGGAAAAGCGCGGTGAAGCGCCAGTTGCGCTCTCGCCGAATTCACTCGCTGGACGTGCTTGAACGCGAGGAGCGCCGCCTGCTTCTCCGGGTGCGCTGTGAGTCGGGGACATACATCCGGAAACTGTGCCACGATATCGGACTGGCAGCGGGAACCGGCGCACACATGGGTGACCTCCGACGGACGGCGACGGGGACCTTCGACGACGCGTCGCTGTCGACGATGCACGACCTCGTGGACGCGCTCGCGTTCGCCGAGGAGGGGGACGAGTCGGAGGTGCGCGAGATTATCCAGCCTGCAGAACGCGCGCTGGTCCACCTGCCGCAGGTCATAATTGCGCCCAGCGCCGCCCGCGAAGTCGCCGAGGGTGCGCCGGTGTACGCGCCGGGCGTCATCGAAGCCGGCCCGGCCGAAGTAGGTGACGCGACGGCTGAGATGGGGTCGCAGGTCGTCACCATTACTCCCGGTGGCGTTGCAGTCTGTCTCGGAACGCTCGTTGGCGACCCGGACGCAGCTGATGGCCTTGTTGTCGAAATCGACCGCGTGCTGGTATGAGCGGGCGTGCTGGTGCCGGCGGCGGTCGTGCTGAGCGGGATGCGCACGTCGCGGGAAAAACTAAGACCGTCTCCAACATAGTATTAGCATGGACCGATGGGTCGACCCCGACGAGGCCGACCCGGCGCAGTGGCGTGGAACAGGACCGTACGACGACCTGCGCCGGGGCGCTGAGACGGTCTCGGTGCTCGAACGCGCCCTCCGGACGCCGTTACCGTATCAGCACGAGGTCGACGTTCACCACGACGACGACGTCGCCGAACAGTTTCAGTCCAGTGAGTACGAGCACGCACGCGTCGTCTACAACAGCGGCGTAGACGCCAACCGACGAATAAAGCTCCTTACCCGCGGGGTGCTGTGGGGTGGCGGTGAGACACACCAGCGGTTCCAGGCACAGTACCGCCGCCCGCCGCCGCCGACTGAGACCGTTCCGTTCGGAGAGTACACCGTCTGGAGTCGGTACCAGTACGGGACCATCGAGCGAACCGATAACGGCCTGACGTTCACCGAGAACGACGAAAACCCGGACGAATCGCTCCGAGAGTTCGACTGGGGGACTCTGTTCGACCCGGTTCAGGAACGGCTCGCGGAACTGGAGCTGGTCCGGAACCCCACCTTCGGCAAGTACCGTCTCGAGGAACTCGACGAGTGGGAGGCCTACCGCACGCGGTTCCAGTACGACCCCGGGGCGTTCGCTGTCGACCCCTGATTAGTGGCTGTATAATAAACCGGGGAGAAGGCGTTGGCTACGGTCATGACGCACCTACTGACCACGGCCCCGCTCCAAGCCGGCGGCGGGTTCCTCGAACTGGCCCTGCTGTTTCTCGTCCTCGCCGTCGTCGCCGGACTGGCTGGTCTGGGCGGTATCGCGGGGCTCAGCATGCGAATCGCGAAAATACTTGTGGTCGTTTTCCTCGTCCTGATGGTCGTCAGCTTCCTCCTGTGATACCAGTGTCGGTGGACAGTGTCACCGCCAGACCGTTTCTGAATCCTTTTATTTACGTGACGACTTCTATCGGGTATGACTGAGCAGGACGCAGCCGACGACGCGGCCGCGACCGAGGAGTCGACCGCGAGCGAGGCGCAAGCGGACGGCGACGCGGATTTCGAGGACGTGCCCGAGGGCGGCAACGCCGATGAGGTTGACCTGGGCGAGTTCGATATCGACGACGAATTGGTCGACCGGGTCGCCGAATCGGATCCTGAAGACATCGCCCGCGAACTCTCCGCGCTACGGTCGCGCGTGGACAGCCTCGAATCGCAGGTCGAACAGCAGGACGACGACATCGAGGAGCTGGAGGAAAAGCTCAAACGCAAGCAAGCGGAGTTCCAGAACTACAAAAAGCGGATGGACAAGCGCCGCGAGCAGGAACAGAAGCGTGCCACCGA
This sequence comes from Haloarcula sp. Atlit-47R, assembly GCF_003665985.1. NCBI lineage: Archaea > Methanobacteriati > Methanobacteriota > Halobacteria > Halobacteriales > Haloarculaceae > Haloarcula > Haloarcula sp. Atlit-47R. The sequence goes on from NZ_QPLQ01000002.1 coordinate 585,747, forward strand.
AGACCTCGTAACGCGCCTGCTCGACGTTCGGGACAATCTGGAGCGCGCGCTCGAACAAGACGAGGACACTGATATCAGGGGCGGGGTCGAGTCCACGCTTCGCCAGCTTGACGACGTGCTCGATGCCGAGAACGTCGAGGTTATCGACCCCGATCCCGGCGGAGACGTCGATCCGACGCAGCATCAGGTGCTTGCCCGCGTCGACAGCGACCAGCCCGACGGAGCAATCGCCGATGTCCACCGGCCGGGCTACGAGATGGCCGACAAAGTGTTGCGCGAGGCACAGGTCACAGTCAGCGAGGGCGAGGAATAGCGGGCGATATCAACGGTATAGCGGTCGTATAGCGGTACATTAAATAATCACCGGTCAGAGGAGACTATCGAGTATAAAACCGCCCGGAGGAGGTCCCTTTGTCCGTTTTTCCAATCAGTACATCTAGCAACTTTTAACCGGCCCAATCCGCTATGAGCGGGTAAGATGGCGAGCAACAAGATTCTGGGTATCGACCTTGGGACCACGAACAGCGCGTTCGCGGTCATGGAAGGTGGCGACCCTGAAATCATTGTCAACGGCGAAGGCGAGCGGACAACACCGTCCGTCGTCGCGTTCGACGACGGCGAGCGACTCGTTGGGAAACCGGCGAAGAACCAGGCGGTAAAGAACCCCGACGAGACGATCCAGTCGATCAAGCGCCACATGGGCGACGACGACTACACGGTCGAACTGGACGGAGAAGAGTACACGCCGGAACAGGTCTCGGCGATGATTCTGCAGAAGATCAAACACGACGCCGAGGAGTACCTCGGCGACGAAATCGAGAAGGCCGTCATTACGGTCCCGGCATACTTCAACGACCGCCAGCGCCAAGCGACCAAGGACGCCGGCGAGATCGCCGGCTTCGAGGTCGAACGCATCGTCAACGAGCCGACCGCGGCCGCGATGGCCTACGGGCTGGACGACGAGTCCGACCAGACCGTCCTCGTGTACGACCTCGGCGGGGGGACCTTCGACGTGTCCATCCTCGACCTGGGCGGGGGCGTCTACGAGGTCGTCGCCACGAACGGCGACAACGACCTCGGTGGCGACGACTGGGACCACGCCATCATCGACTACCTCGCCGACGAGTTCGAGGCCGAACACGGCATCGACCTGCGCGACGACCGGCAGGCCCTCCAGCGGCTGACCGAGGCCGCCGAGGAGGCCAAAATCGAGCTCTCCTCGCGCAAGGAGACCCGCATCAACCTCCCCTTTATCGCGACCACCGACGACGGCCCGCTGGACCTCGAACAGAAACTCACGCGCGCGAAGTTCGAGTCGCTCACCGAGGACCTCATCGAGCGCACCGTCGGCCCGACGGAGCAGGCCCTGGCCGACGCCGACTACACGAAAAGCGACATCGACGAGGTCATCCTCGTCGGCGGGTCGACGCGGATGCCCCAGGTCCAGGACAAGGTCGAGGAGATGACCGGCCAGGAGCCCAAGAAGAACGTCAACCCCGACGAGGCCGTCGCGCTGGGCGCGGCCATCCAGGCCGGCGTCCTGAGTGGCGACGTAGACGACATCGTCCTGCTCGACGTGACGCCGCTGTCGCTGGGCGTCGAGGTCAAGGGCGGCCTGTTCGAGCGGCTCATCGAGAAGAACACGACCATCCCGACCGAGGAGTCCAAAATCTTCACCACCGCCCAGGACAACCAGACGCAGGTCCAGATTCGCGTCTTCCAGGGCGAGCGTGAAATCGCCGAGGAGAACGAACTGCTCGGCGCGTTCGCGCTCTCGGGCATCCCGCCGGCCCCTGCGGGCACGCCCCAGATTGAAGTGTCGTTCAACATCGACGAGAACGGTATCGTCAACGTCGAAGCCGAGGACAAGGGCTCGGGCAACAAGGAGGACATTACCATCGAAGGCGGTGCCGGCCTCTCCGACGAGCAGATCGAAGAGATGCAACAGGAGGCCGAACAGCACGCCGAGGAGGACGAACAGCGCCGCGAGCGTATCGAAGCCCGCAACGAGGCCGAGGCGTCCGTCCGCCGCGCCGAGACACTCCTCGACGAAAACGAGGAGGAGATAGACGACGACCTCCGGGCCGACATCGAGGCCAAAATCGAGGACGTCGAGGAAGTCCTCGACGACGAGGACGCCACGAAAGAAGACTACGAGGAAGTCACCGAGACCCTGAGCGAGGAACTGCAGGAGATCGGGAAGCAGATGTACCAGGAGCAGGCCCAGCAGGCCGCCGGCGGCGCTGCGGGCGCTGGTCCGGGTGGCGCGGCCGGAGCCGGTCCCGGTGGGGCTGCCGGACCGGGCGGCGCGGCCGAGCAGGGCGAGGAGTACGTCGACGCCGACTTCGAAGACGTTGACGAAGACGAATAGGGCAGATCACATCGCTTGGGTCGGGACAGCGGACCGGAAGCCGACCAACTGGCAGGCCATCCCCGAACCGTGACCGACTGAACGGTCACGCCGGTTCGATGTCGTACGGTGAGTGGCCGAAACAGAATTTAGTGGCGGCAGTGATCGTTCGTCGTCTGTCTGCACGTCGGTTGAACTGACGAGCGAGAATCGTCTGACCGGAACGCCCCCGCAGAAGTTACTGTGCTGTGGAGCCAGTCCAGTTGCGACAGGAGCACAGTTGCGTGTAGGATATCACGGTCCGTACGGCGTTGCATCGAAGCAGCCACAGCCTCGACGAGAGGGCCGATGTTCTAGTCAAGCAAACTGAGTTTTCGACCCATATATAAGTAACCTGACCTGTAAATTAAGCGTAGAATTAATACGTTTGACCAACACAGTTCTAGTAATGAGTGGGTCCGACAGCCAGCCCGACCGGCCATCTGACGACCCGGACACCCTCCATGCGGAGTTCGACTGGAACGCAGTCTCGCCGTCAGTAGCAGTCGTACAAACGGTCGCGATCGCGGCTGACCGAGAGGCAACAGAGCTGTCGCCCCTCATCGAAACGCTCGATCCGGACGCACTCGATCAACTATTTGTTCAGTCGTCAGGGCCGGACAGTACCGTCTCACTCTCGTTTCAGTTGGGCAAGTACGCAGTAACCATGACCGGAACCGGGGACGTGTATGTCCGCACTGAGTCTGTCCGTCTGTGACTGCGCGGGAGAATGAACACCACCGTCGAAGCCCAAAAACGCATCTCCGAAACGCTCTGGCGACCCTCCCTGTGAGGAAGCAGTCAGCCGGTCTCGTTCCCGAGCGTTACTGTATCGAGCGTCGTTGTCCGTTCGGCCGGCGCGCCGAGCGGGCGGCCGGTCCAGCGGACCGCGACGGTGTCGCCAGCGTCGAGGTAGAAGCCGACCGAGACGTCGCCATCAAGGTAGTTACCGTCACCGTTCGAGTCCACGCGCGGGTCGTCAACGACGACCGTATCGCTAGAGTCGACGGGCAATTGGTCCGGCCCGGCCCACGTCAACGTTATCGAGCGGTTCTGGTCGGCGTCGGTAACGACAAGCTCCAGCGCGTGCGTACTGGTGTCGGTAAGCCGGTCCCCGCCGGTGTGGGTGAGCGTGACCGCTCCCGCCTCAGCGTCGAACTCACCCTCAATGGTAACCGACGGGGACGCCGTCCGCAGATCAGCGCCGGGGCCGACGACGAGGGCGACCAGCCCGACGACGGCCAGCGCCGCGAGCCCCCAGACTGCGACTCGCTCGACCGTGACGAGACCCCGGTGACCGCGCGACGACTCAGGACTCATTGCCAGAATCCTCCCTCGGCACGGAAATAAGCGCCCCGGTACGGGTCGAACACTACTAGTCGGCAACCCGTTCTTTTGAAGTAGCTCAATCGTCTAAGCCTTGTACAACGAATGAGTCAGGATTTCTACGAGATACTGGGTGTCTCTCGGGACGCCTCCGAAGACGAGATCAAGGAGGCCTATCGAGAGAAAGCCCGGGAGTACCACCCGGACGTGAGCGATGACCCCGACGCCGAGGAGAAATTCAAGCAGGCCAAGAAGGCCAAGGAGGTCCTCACCGACGAGGAGAAGCGCCAGATGTACGACCAGATGGGCCACGAGCGCTTCGAGCAGGCCGAGAAGCGCGGCGGCGCTGGCGGTGGCGGCGGCCGCGGCGGGATGGGTGGAGACCCCTTCGGTGGCGGCGCTGGCGGTTTCGATATGCAGGATATCTTCGACCAGTTCTTCGGTGGCGGCGGCCGCGGCGGGCGCGGTGGCAGTCGACGGCGACAGGGACAGGACCTCCAGACGCGGCTGGAAATCGACCTTGAGGAGGCCTACAACGGCGCGACGAAGCAACTGAACGTCACTCGGCCGGAAGCCTGTGACGACTGTGGCGGGACCGGTCATCCGCCGGGGGCCGACTCGGAGACCTGTCCGGAGTGTAACGGGCAGGGCCAGACGACGCAGGTCCAGCAGACACCGATGGGTCGGGTTCAGCAGACGACGACCTGCCGCCGGTGTGAGGGCGAGGGGACGCTATACGATGAGACGTGTTCGACCTGCCGGGGTAATGGCGTGGTCCAGAACGACGCGACGCTCGAGGTCGAGATTCCGTCCGGTATCGCCGACGGACAGACGCTCCGGATGGAGCGCGAGGGCGCGCCCGGCGAGAACGGCGGCCCGAACGGCGACCTGCTCATCGAGGTGAACGTCCGCGACCACCCGAACTTCGAGCGCGACGGCGACGACCTGCAACACCAGCAGGCCATCTCATTCCCGCAGGCCGTCTTCGGCGACACCATCACCGTCCCGACGCTGGACGGCGATGTCGAGGTCGACGTGCCAAGCGGTACCCAGAGCGGTGAGGTGTTCCGCCTAGAGGGCAAGGGAATGCCCCGCCTCCGCCGCCGCGGCCGGGGGGACCTCTACGTGCAGGTGCAAGTCGTCACGCCCGACAGCCTCAACGCCGAGCAGAAGGAGGCCCTCGAACAGTTCGCGGAGGCCGGTGGCGAGGAGGTCGACGTCGAGGAAGGTTTCTTCGAGAAGCTGAAGAACTCGCTGTAGTCAGCCGTCGCTCGCCGATGTCCCGTTTGCTCCGGATTGGCCCTCGTATTTCGCAAGCGCCGACGAGAGCGCGGCATCGGCGTCGATGTCGAGTTGCACGCACAGCGCAAGCAGTGCAAATAGAGCGTCGCCGAGTTCCGCTTCCCGTACCGACAGTGCCGCCGAATCAGTGCCGTAGCCGGTCGTCTCGTTGACTGCGGCCGCAATGTCACCGAGTTCAGTCACGACATCGAGCAGTCGGTAGGCGGGCGGCGTGTCGATGTCGCTCCGGCTGAGTACGTCAGCGATTTGTTGCTGTCGTTTCATTTATAGGCAGTGGAGGACCCTATCCACATCCGCTTTGTGGCCGCGCTGTTTTTCATCGGTGGAGCCGAACGACAACGTATGCAGGTACTCGGTGACCTTGTCGCGCAGGCCCGCGACCGCGACGGCGTCCTCTTTCGTTCGCCGGAGCGGGCGACGCCGTACAGCTACTCCGATTTCGCCACGAACGCCTGGAAAGGCGGGAATCTGCTGCGGCATTACGGCGTCCGGCACGGGACGCGGGTCGCCGTCGTCGTGGGTCCGAAAGAGCCGACAGACGGGGACCGACCGGGCTACCTTCGAGACGCCCCGGACGCACTACTTGCCTTCCTCGCGGCGGCGCTCGACGGGGCGATCGTGGATATGGACCCGCCGAATGCGGTCGACGCGACAGCGCTCGTCGCGCCGGCAGCGTGGTTCGACCGCTACACGCAGGGACCAGGAACCAAGGGACTGGCCTACGGTGGTCCGGTCGATGACCCGACAATCGCCCAATTCGAGCGAGAACTGTGGAGCGAGAACCCGCTTCAGCCACCGGGAGAGGTCGCGCCTGACGACGCGGTGCTGGCGGCCGACAGGACCTACACGCACGGCGAGCTCATGGCCGAGAGCGGCCGTGTCGTCGCCGACTACGACATCGACGCAGAGACGACTGTCGCGCTTCGGGCACCGATGACGACTGCAGGCGCGGTCGTCGCCGGATTGCTCGCGCCGATGCGGGCCGGTGCGACAGTTGTGTTCGGCGGCGACGAGGAAGCCGATATCGCTGTTGCTGACCGGAACGTACCTGAGGAGATCGTTGTTCGACCGGGCGACGCGACGCCGTCGTAGCAACCGGGCGGACGTTCGTCATTGATATCCTCAGCGGGTACGCGGCACTCGCCGTGTTGGTGTGGACAAGAGACGGAACCGCCCGGCAGTCAGTTGGAGGCCGCTGTTGCTTTCTTAAAGAATATATTTGTCCGGCCACAAGCGGGCGTATGGATTTTGACTTCGTGTCAGCGGTTGCCCCACTCGTCGTGATTGTTGCCGTCGCGGCGGTCGCGCTCACGAGGGTAATGACTTCCTCGACAGTGTTCATGATGGTGCTGCCCTCGATGATCGTCTTCTCGGTCATCGCGTTCTTCTTCGGAATGAAACACGGCGAGTTCCGCGCCAGTCCGTAACAGCCGCTCTCAGTCCGCGTGGTCACAGAACAACGGCCTGAGTTCCTCCGATTTCAACGCCACTCGGTTACCGGCAGGGCTGCGTGTTGGCTGGTGTATAGGCCTGTCTGAATACCCTCTGTCAGACGACAAAACCACATTATTTTCGGAAAGTACTTCGTCGGACGTAACACCGGGCTGTCGCTGGAGACGGGGTCGTCTACACGGTGGCTTTGCCGTCACTCAGTCGGGCGGACGAAGTCCGCGAGCGTCACCAGTAGGCCGAGCAGCCAGCCCAGTGGGATGGAGATGCCGAGCCAGATGATGACGTAGGCGATGCCTTCCCGGTCGAAGTTTTCGATGAAGAACTCCGCGACGCCGACGGCGGCCAGCACCTCATAGAGGAACCACCGGGACAGCGAGTCGCTTGCGGGAATGACGACCGAGGCGACAGTCGTCGAGTACAGCGCGGCGACGACCGGCGGCAGGAAGATAGCGGTCATAGCGAACGGATACGCCAGCGCGACGGTCGTCCCGCGGCCACCGACCCGCCGGAACGTGACAGCCAGTGCAGCCGACAGTGTCGCAACGCCGCCGGCGACAGCGACGGCGGTGAACCCACCTGACACGAGGTTGATGCTCCCCGGTTCGAGTCGCGCGAGAGCCGCCAGACCGCCCCAGGCGAGGACCGAAAGGAGAACCACACCAACAACGCCCAGACGGGTCGCCGTGCCGTCGATGCGACGGGTCTGGTAGCGCAGGACGACGCCACACAGTACTAGCGGATACACCAGCGCGATGACTGGGACCCCGAGCGCAGACCAGAGGTGATAGAGAGCCAGCCCGATAGAGGTGTCTGGCGTCCACGTGCCGAGGACGGTGTCGTTAGCGTTTCGCTGACGCGGATACACGAGTTCCATCCACGTTTCGTGTAATCTATTGAGGTCGATACGAATCCCGCCGACGACCCCGTGGCTTCCGGTAGACATACCGGTGGTTTCGTTCTACCGGCGTTAAATGTTTCACGGCACCTGTGACTGGTGTGTGATTGCTCTGCCCCGATTCGAAACCGACATATTCAGGACGGGGAGTCCCAAACGGTCAGGTATGACAGACGGTAGAGCGGACGTGTCCCGTCGGGGCTTCCTGCGGACGGCGGCAGGGGCCACGGCTGCGTCGGCCGCAGCAGGCACCGCGACCGCACAGGAAGGCACCGAAGGTGGCGACGGCGGTGGCGGCGGGGGGCCGCCGGATTTCGGCGGATTCCTCGACCAGGTTGGAAACTACGATGGCTCGGTCGTCGATGCGACCGGACAGGACACGGCGACAGTGGAAGTCGGCGTGCAGGCAAACGGCGGCGCCTTCGGCTTCGGCCCGGCCGCGATCCACGTCGACAACGGCGCGACCGTCCAGTTCGAGTGGACGGGCAACGGCGGCGGCCACAACGTCGTCTCGGACGGCGAGGGCCCGCTTGACTCCGGGAGCGCTGTCTCCAGCGCCGGCGTCAACTACGAACACACCTTCGAGGAGGACGGCATCTATCCCTACGTCTGCGTACCACACGAAGGGCTTGGGATGAAAGGAGCTATCGTCGTCGGCACCGACTACCCGACGAAGTCCTCCGGTGGCGGCGGTGGTGGTAGTGGGAGCTCCGGCCCGCCGGAAGTGCCAAACAGCGCGAAAACGCTCGGTGTCGCGACCTCGTTCGTGATGGTCGCGACGCTCGGCCTCGCGTACTTTTTCATCCGGTACGGCGGCGACTACGAGACGCCCGAGTAACGCTCCGTCACCGCGTTACACCGAATCCGGGCCGGCGTGAATCTCCAAATCGACGTCCCGTTTCTGTCCTTCGAGGTCCTCCACGACACGTTCGACGATTTTGGTCGCTTCCTTGCGGATGAGCGGCTTGACTTTCTCGATAACCCAGTCCATCGAAACCAGTCGGGGGAGGTCGATGGCACTGCTCGAGGCCGACCCGGGGTCGAACGCGACGTGAAACCGCACCCGTGACGCCGACTGTACGTCCGCCGGGACGCCGTCCGGACCCGGTTCGACTGCCCAGTGTCCTTCGGCGTCGATGTCTTTGACGATCCGCCAGTCGATGCGCGTCGGCGGCGAAACGTCAGTTACCTCCGAGCGCGCAGTGTAAGAGAGCTTCCACCACGAAAACACGAGGTCGTAGTTCGTCCCCGGCGAGCCGTCGCCGTCCTGTACCACGCGGTCGAGATACTCCGAGTATTGTGCGTAGCCCGGGAAGTCCAGCAGAAACTCGTAGACTTCTTCGGGTGGGACATACACGACTGTGCTGACCTCGACTTCGTCCACGTCTGTGACACCGGATGTACTGACCGTAAACTTTCGGGCATAGAGCCGGGTCCGTGGCAGCGATTTTTGCCGTAACATTTCCACAGAGCATAATATCAAACAGAAAATATTATCATCCTGTATTGGGTACAGTGGTAGTACCATGAGTGCATCCGATATCCAATCTGCTGATACCGACAGCGAATATGAGAGTGGCGGATGGGAAGCCGTCCGCGATCTCCCGCCGAGCGCGAAACTCGTCGCAAAAGTCTTGGAGTACAACGAGACCCTGACGCAGAGCCAGCTCGCCGAGGAGACGCTACTGCCGCCACGGACGGTTCGGTACGCCCTCTCCCGTCTCGAAGATGTCGGCGTCATCGAGTCCCGGTTTTCCTTCGCCGACGCTCGCAAACGGATCTACACGCTTCAGGTCGAGTAAGCGCACCCTGTATTCTGGGTCAAGAACCGCTTTACCCTGCCTTGTCGCCCGTTCACAGTGTGAGGACAACGTTGATTAGTCAGCCTCACAAGACATCTGGTATGAAAGTCGTCCTGATTGGTGTCGGGCAGGCTGGTGGGAAAGTGACCCAGTCGCTTGCCCAGTTCGATTACGACATGGGGTTCAATGCTGTTCGGGGAGCCCTCGCCGTTAATACGGCACGAGCAGACCTCCAGAACCTCGATATAGACACGGCCCTCATTGGACAGGACCGCGTGAAAGGTCACGGCGTCGGCGGTGACAACGAACTCGGCGCCCAGATTATGCAAGAGAACGCCACTGAAGTGCTCGACGAACTCGACGGCCGCATCACGACCGAGGCCGAGGCCATCGTCGTCGTCGCCGGCCTCGGCGGTGGCACTGGTTCAGGTGGCGCACCGATGCTCGCCCGCGAACTCAAGCGTATCTACGAGAAGCCGGTGTACGTCCTCGGCATCCTCCCCGGCCGGGACGAGGGTGGCCTCTACCAGGCCAACGCCGGTCGGTCGCTCAAGACCGCTGCCCGCGAGGCAGACTCCCTCCTGCTCGTCGACAACGACGCCTGGCGGGGCAGCGGCGACAGCGTCGCCGCCGGCTTCGAACGCGTCAACGACGCTATCTCACAGCGCGTCGGCCTGCTGTTCGCCTCCGGCGAGGCAGTCGAGGGGGTCGGCGAAAGTGTCGTCGACTCCTCGGAAATCATCAACACGCTCAGAGGCGGCGGCATCGCCTCTATCGGGTACGCCAGCGCAGAGGCCAGCGAGGACGCCGGCGAGAACGTCAATACTATCACCAGCGTGACACGGAATGCCCTCCTTACGAGCATGAGCCTGCCCAACGCGGTCAAGGCCGACTCGGCCCTCCTCGTCGTCGCGGGTGACCCCGAACGCCTCTCGCGAAAGGGTATCGAACGAGCGCGCCGCTGGGTGGAAGACGAGACCGGGAGTATGGAGGTCCGGGGCGGGGATTTCCCACTCGGTTCGGATAAAGTCGCGTCGCTCATCGTTCTTTCGGGCGTCGAACGGTCCGAACGGGTTAACGAATTTATGGACCGCGCTAAAGAAGCAGCGAACTCACAGGGCGCAACGACCGATCCGGACGAGTTCACGAACGACGAGCTGGACGGCCTGTTCTGACTGCTCCGGGCCTCAGAATCACCCGACCGCAGCAGGGGCCTCAGGCGAGGCTGCTACCGTCGAACTGGGCGCGGTCGAAGTCGTGGTCGAGGAGGTCGAGAATTGTCGGCGCGATGTCGTAGAGGTCGGCGTCGTCGATGCGGACGTCCGGGTCATCGACGAGCAACGTCGCGTTGTCGAAACTGTGCATGCCGTTTCGCGGCCCGACGCCAAACACGTCCTCGGAGCCCTTGAATCCGGCTTTCAGGTCGAAGCCGTGGTTCGGAACGACGGTAAGGTCCGGCGCGATGTCGTCGTGGTCGCCGCGGAAGGCGTCCTCTTTGGTGACCACGCGGTCAGCGACCTTCTTGCCGTCCGGGCCTTCGAGTTCTTCGAGACGCTGTTTGAGGTCGGCGCGGACGGACTCGTACATGTCCCGCGGGACGCCGCCGTTCGGTTCACGGTCCTCCAGGTTGATGTAGAAGCGGCCGGGGATGAGCGAGTAGGCCTTCGTGCCCTCGCTTATATCGCCGAGTTCAGAGTGGTCGTCGTCCGCGTAGTCGAGCCACCCCTCCTGCTGGAGCCACTCGTTGAAGTGGACCTCGTAGTCAAGCGAGGTGAACCCGTGGTCCGAGGCGACGACCATTGTCACGTCGTCGGGGAGTCGGTCGCGCAGGTCGCCGAGGTAGGCGTCGACCTGTTTGTAGAACTCAAAGAAGGCCTCCTGGTTCTCGCCGTCGCGCTCGTAGTCTTTGAACAGGAAGTGGTTGACCCGGTCCGTGGTCATGAACACGCCGAAAAACAGGTCCCAGTCGTCCTGTTCGACGTAGTGTTTGAACGTCTCGTAGCGCTTTTCGAGCGTCTTGTGCGCGTCTTCGACGAAGTCGCTCTTGTCGTCGTCGTGGCCGAGTTTGGCGTTGACATCGATGCGGTAGTCGTTTTCCTGGAGGTGGTCCCGGAGTTCGTCCGGGTAAGCGGCCTTGTCGACGCCGGGCGATAGGAAGCCTGACACCATCCGCTGGACGTTGCGCTGTGGCGGGAAGGTCACAGGGACGTTGAGCACCGTCGCGTTGCGGCCGTCGTCGGTGACGCGGTCCCAGAGCCGCGTCGCCTGCACGTCACGCCCCATCGGGACGTAGGTGTCGTATGAACCAACTTCCCGGTCCTGGAAGCCGTACACGCCGGTCTGTCCGGGGTTGACGCCGGTCGTCAACGCTGGCCAGCAGGCGCTAGACTCGGGCGGAACGATGCTGTCGATGGGGCCGGCGCTTCCGTCCGACGCCATCTCCGTAAGGTTCGGAAACACGTCAGGGTGTTCGTCGATGAGGCTGAACGGTACGCCGTCAATGCCGAAGAAGGCAACACGCGGTGCGTCGTCGCCCTTCAACCGGTCGAATAATCCCATACGACCCGTTAGTCAGGTCAGGAACAAGAAACTTCTTTTCGGGACCGCGTCACCGAAAGCGGCAAAATCATCGTCACAGCAGCCTGGTCAGGACGACCGGTCCGCGTTCTCCGGAACCACGGTTAGATGTGCGATTCCGGGTGTAGACCGTCGCTCGATTCGCGGAACGACAGTCGTGTGGTCCAGCGCCGTGTCGGTGTCGTCAGTAGCCATACGCGTATTCATAGTGTTCACACGGGCAAAAAATTACCCATGCTCATACATAATCGGAGGCGCCTGTCGGTATTACCTCTGGAAATACACTGCCAGTGGAGCGAAACCGCGAAAGGTAGTCCCGGGAGCGTCAGTTGAACTCTTCGTCGTACAGTTCCTGCGCGTGGACGATAGCGTCCTTTGCGGCTTCTTTGTCCTCCCAGCCCAGCGTTTCAACTTCTTTGCCTTCTTCGAGGTTCTTGTAGGTCGCGAAGAATTCGTCGATCTCGTCGAGGGTCTGCTGTGGGATGTCGTCGAGGTCCTCAATGTGGTCGTAGCGCGGATCCTCGGTCGGGACTGCGATGACCTTGTCATCTTGCTCGCCGTCGTCGTCCATCTTCATCATGGCAACGGGGCGGGCCTCGATGACACAGCCGGGGAACGTCTGGTCCTCGACAAGCACGAGCACGTCGAACGGGTCCTCGTCGTCGTAGTACGACTGCGGGATGAAGCCGTAATCAGACGGGTAGTGAACGTTCGAGTGAAGAACGCGGTCGAGGACGACACCGGGGATGTCCTTCTCGTATTCGTACTTGTTACGCTCGCCTTTCAGGCACTCAACAACAGCGTAGATTTCTTCAGGTGGGTTCGGTCCAGTTTCGAGGTCTTCCCAGAGGTTCGTCATCATCGCCGACTGCGCGACGCCGTCAAAAAATCCTTTCGTAATAGCCATAGCTATTCGGTATTATGCGCTATATAACCCAATAATATCTAACTACAGATATATTCTTAGATTACACTTACCGCCTGTAAACGACAATCTGAAAGCAAATTAATCGGAAAAGCCATTCGGTCGAGAGCACATAATATAACGAAAACAACACTATTGTACCTGCTAGTTGTGTGGTGGTTAATGCCCCACAGCAGGCGTTGTGCGCCAGAGTTAACAAGTGTTAAATAGCTTGCTGACATTTACCCAACTATGTCAGAGGCACAAACAGTTACTGACAGTCCGGGCATCGCAAAAGAGCTTACCGCTTTTCAGCAGAATATCCTAGTAATACTCGCTGAAGAGCCGCGGTATGGTCTCGCTATCAAGCGCGAACTCGAAGAGTACTACGACGACGAAGTCAACCACGGTCGCCTGTACCCGAATCTCGACGACCTCGTCGAGATGGGTCTCGTCGAGAAAAGCGAACTCGACAAGCGAACGAACCAGTACTCCCTGACAGAGTCGGGCAAGGACGCAGTCCTTGACCAGCTCGGCTGGGTGTTCGGAAAGTTCATCTCCGATGACGGTCGAGCCGACGAACTCCGTGACCTGATCGCGGCACAGCAGTAGACTCGCACCTGGGCACCTGCGAACTACTGTTAATCAATTCTTAACGCAGAATAAATACTGATTACCGACAGGTGTACCGAGCAGTTACGCATCGGGAACACGGCCACCGGCTTCTTCGACAGTGAGACGGATCGACTGCTCGAGCACCGACTGTTGTTCCGCAGTTGGCCACGCATTTCGCCGGACGTACTCGTCCCGAAACTCCTGGATTTCGTCTGGCGTCGCCTCGGAGATCGGTTTCGCGTAGTGGTTACCCATGAAGTCGGCAAGCAACTCCGCGTTCGCGCCGTGTGTCTCACCGTGTGCGTCGGTCACAGCTTCGACGACAGCCCGGTTTGCAGCGTCGATCTCCGCCCACTCGTCCGGGTCACCGGGACCTGAGAGCTGTATTTCCACGCCGCGGTCGATGTCGTCGACCCGCTCTGGACGGATGACGCCGTCATCGACCCATTCGACGGGATGGCAGACGAGCACGTCACCCGTCTCATCGTTCCTGATGCGGGCAGTGTAGTCGTACCCGGCGAGGATTTCGTCGCGTTCGGTCCTGTAGGCGTCGGCCTCGGCATCGTCGACCGCCTCGCGAGCGAGTCTGGTCAGCCGTTCGGCCCGTTCGGTCACGTCTGTCGGCAGGTCAGTCATCGTCGAGTGCGTCGTTTGCTAGTTCGTCCGCACGGTCGTTTATTTCCCGCGGAACATGCTCGATCTGCCAGTCGTCGAAGTCGGTCAGCAGTTCGCGCACGCGGACACGGCTTTCGCGCAGGTCTGGGTCGTTCGTATCCCACTCACCGCGGACCTGTTTGACAATAAGCTCAGAATCGCCTCGGATATGGACGTCGTCGAATCCGTAATCGCGTGCGACTTCGACCGCGCGGATGAGCGCTTTGTACTCCGCCTGATTGTTCGTCGCCGTGCCAATCGTTTCGCCGCCTTCCGTGACAATCCCGCTGTCGTCGACCAGTACGTAGCCGACCGAGGCCGGTCCCGGGTTGCCCCGCGATGCGCCGTCAAAATACGCATGGACGCGCCCGCCGTCATTGCCGCGCAGCAGGGCCTCAAGTTGTGCGGTCCCCTCACCTTGAACAACGACTTTTCCGTCATAGGCGACCGCCGTCGCGCCGCCATATTCGACGCGCCAGCGCTCGTGATCAGTGTTTCCCTGTCGGATGTCGAGCCCCGCATCCGACAGTCGCTCGCGGGCCGTCGTCTCGTCACATTCGATAACCGGCATTGTCCGAGGGTGGCTGACCCGTCGATATAGACGTTGTGGTCGGTCTATCAGTTCCCGGCTTTGCTTCTGATGCGTTCGGCACCGGTCTGTCGGCCCTCTTCACCGCCCAAGAACCGACCCAGGACACCGACCAGCCCGCCGATGGTGACAACGGCTCCGGCGGCAAACATTATCGACAGGATGGGGTCGACAGGCTCGATGAAAATGGGTGAGAGAAACAGAACGATCCCGGACAGAATGGTTATCGCCGCTGCGGCTGGGCTTACCTGTTTCCCCGACGAAACGCGGTACGTGGAATGGGCGAGCGTGAGTGCCGCAAGTTCCCCAACAAGGAGGTTGACCAGCGCCTGCTGGTACGCGACCGGAATAAGCGCCGAGACGAATACGACAACCATGCTGACCAGCGTTGCGCCGAGGAGGAACCACTTCGTTGTATTTGCCATGATTTATATCACCTGTTGTTACTCAATCCAACCCTGTAAGAGTTGCTCTCCCACGGACCCCCGGAAAGGTTCTTATCGGGGAGGGCCGAAGGCGTGACAGATGCAACTCGACGAGTTCATCGAGGGGTTCGAAGAGGACGAAGCCGCACAGCGGCGGCGGCTCGCTGCGGAGAAGTCCTACGCCATCACGGACCACCTCGAAGACGTCGAGCGCCAGTTCGAGGCGGCGGTGCAGGGCGATTCGCTGTTCGGGTCGACGGCCCCGGAGATATTCGTCGGTCGCTCGGGATACCCCAACGTTTCCACGGGCCTGCTCTCCCCGGTCGACACCGACGCCGCCGCGGCCGGGTTCGCGACCAGCGGCGAGTGGTACCAGGAGGGGCTGGGCATCGAGGACGTGCTCCAGCGCCGGACCGGGATGGTCAACTCCACGCAGACGGCGTCGGTCGACTCGGTCAGCGCCGGTAGCGGACGTGGCGGCGGCGTCCACGACGTCTGGAACGGCTTCGTCGGCGTCCAACGAGAGGTCGCCATCGCGGACCATCCCGTCGACGTGGAGGTCGGACTCGACGGCACGCCGGAACTGGACGTGGAGTTCGACGACGTGGGTACGCCGACGGGGCCGCGGGCACACGCGACAGGGGCCGACCTGGCCGAGAACCCCCACGTCCCCCGGCCCGTCGAGAAGACGCTGTCGGACGACGACTGGCGCGCGGAGGGCGCGATGGCGTACCTGTACCGTCGGGGCTTCGACGTCTACGACATCAACACTATCCTCTCGGCGGGCGCGCTCGGCCAGGCCAGCGAACGGTCGCTGGTGCCGACGCGGTGGTCGATTACGGCGGTCGACGACACGGTCGGCCAGTACGTCCGCGGGACGCTGCGCAACGCCGACACCATCGACAAGCCGGAGCTGTGGTACAACGAGTACATGGGGAACCGCTACTGGGTCGTGCTCGCGCCCGGCCGCTGGGAGTTCGAACTCGTCGAAATGAAAGCGCCTCAGAGCGTCTGGAACCCACGTCCGGAGACTGGCTACTACATGTCGAGTGCCCACGAGGGCTACGAGGGTCGGACGGCCTACGTCGAGGAGACTGCGGGGGCGTACTACGCGGCGCGGCTCGGCGTCCTCGAACATCTGCAGGAGCGCGACAGACAGGCGAAGTGTCTGGTGCTGCGGGAGATAACCGACGACTACTGGGCACCCGTCGGCGTCTGGCAGGTGCGCGAAGGGGTCCGGAATGCCTTCGACGGTGAACCCGGGACCGCCCAGTCCTTCCGGGAGACGCTGACAGCTATCGCCGACCAACTCCCCGTCAGCCTCGGGGCGTTGCGGCGCAAGTCCGAACTCGTCGCCGGACTCCAGTCGCAACTGAGCGATTTCTAGCGGCCCGCCCGTCAGGTGTCGGTGTGTGCCGGGACTTCGACGAACGCTCGGGCGTCGACCGGTTCGGCACAGACCGGACACCCGACCGCCAGCAAGCGCTCCCGAACGCCGCCGTCGACCGTCGTACACGCACCGCAGTTGGGACACGCGAAGCGGTACTCCGGCATGTGGCAGGCAGGGACGGGGACGACCGAAGGGACTGCCCCTCAATCTGAAGGGTATATAGGTTCGCCGACCTGTCACCGGCCGGACGGCTCCCACTCATTGGCTCGCAGTCCTCCCGCCTGACCGGTCCAGAGCGGGCGGTGGCCGCCGACTATATAGCCCACAATAGCGGTCTTAGGAAGGGTTATTCCGCTCGCCCGGAACGCTCAGGTATGACTACGCCACTGCGATTCGGGTTCGTCTGCGTCCAGAACGCCGGCCGGAGTCAGATGTCCGCAGCGTTCGCCGAACGAGAGCGAGCCCGCCGCGGGCTCGAAGACGAGGTCGAAATCCTGACCGGGGGCACGGACCCCGCGGACGAAGTGCATCCGGAAGTCGTCGAGGCAATGGCCGAACTCGACATCGACCTATCTGACCGGGTCCCGCAAGCTGTTTCGAACGACGAACTCAACAGTTGCACCGTTGTTGCGACGATGGGGTGTTCGACGCTCGACCTCGATGCCGACGTGGCAGTCCGCGACTGGGCGCTGGACGACCCCCACGGTCAGTCCGTCGAGCGCGTGCGGGAAATCCGAGACGAGATAGCGGAGCGCGTCGCCGACCTGTTCGACGAGTACACCGACTAGCCCGGCCAGCCTGACGCCGTCACGACGCAGTCGACTCTCTCACGGTGTCAGGACGGTTCGAGAATAGTGGGCCAACGCGGTCTGAGCAATCGGACTTTGCGGTCTGGTTCTGTGTTCAGCAATCATGGTTAGATTTCCTCCGGCAGGTGGTCGCGACGGCGACGCATCCGCTGGCGCTTCGACGCTTTGTCGTAGTGCTTTTCGAGAATCTTCTCGCTCACGTCACCGCGGTCACTGACGACCTCGCGCGGCGTCCCCGCATCACGGTGGGCCGTGATCGAACCGGTCCGAACTGCGTGTGGTGACACCGACGAGGGGCAACCGCTCGCGCGGTCGTGCGTGTTGAACTCGCAGGTCTCCGGGTCGTAATCGTGCGGACAGGGTTCACCGATGACGCAGGGGCGGGTAAGCCGGTACACCCAGTTCTGAAACGTCGTCACCGATGGGCGGCCGAACTCAGTGGTCACTAACGGAGATCGCCCGTTGTCGTCGGTCACGTCGTGGCGGTTCGGGCTGTCGATGTAGTCCTCGATCACCGCCGCGACGTGCGCCGAAAGCGATACGTCACGCTCGCCACCGTCACCGTTCTTCAGCGGTGTGCCTGTATCCGGTCGATGCCGGAAACAGAGCGCGCGCTCGTCAGCGTCGAAGTCCTCCAGGTCGAGCGCACGGACGCCACCACGTCGGGCAGAGGTCCGCCACATCAGCAGCAGCGTGACGTGTTCCGCCGAAGCGTATCGGTACTCTCGCAGGTAGTCCAGAATCGCGTTTGCGCGCCCGGAGTCGAGTTGCGTGTCGTCCGAGCCGTCACCGTTCACGTTCGGGAGCCGTATCCGCTCCGGCAGGGATTCAGGCACGGCGTCAATGTCGACGAGGTGATCGAGGAACCGGCGGACGGTCGACACCTGTCCCTGCATGGTCACGTCGTTGCAGGTGTCGTCGTCGCCGTTGTCCTCTCGCTTGTAGACGCGGTACGCATGGACCGTTCGGAGGTCCACGTCGTTCATGTTCTGGATGCCCTCGTCTTGCAGCCAGTCGATGAACGACCGGAGGCGCGACTCGTGGCTTCGCATCGTCGTCTCGCGGAGGTCGTAACGCCGCGCGTCGAGGTAGTACGTCAGCGCCGCCTCGGGCGTGATCGGGTCGAGGTCGTCGTCGCTCATTGTTCACCTCGCTCGAAGGTGAACGCGAGCGACAGCGGCTCACCGTGGTTTCCGCACGCTGGACAGACGCGAACCGGCTCGAACGTCACATTCGAGCAGGCTTCGCAGACGTACAGTCGGTCGTCGCTCATAGCGCACCGTCCTCGACGAGAGCGCGGGCTGCCTGGTTCGCGGTGAGGTCCGTCGGACCACCATCGGACGGGTAGCCGTCGGGACTGCGTCCCATCGCTTCCAGAATCGCATTGACACTGGGAACATCGTCACCGGATACGCTTCGCTGTGCATCGAGAGCAGCTGCAACAGCCTGAGAAGCGAGACGGAACTCCGCACTGTCACCGGGCCGATGTAGTTCTGTGACACCCATCATCCGGTCGCAGTTCGGACAGGGCGTCTTTCGCTGCCGGGTAGCAGCGTCAGCACGGTTGTTACACTCCTTCGAGTGACCGCAATCCGGACAGTGGACGCGGTAGACCGTGTACGAACTACCAGCGGTCTTTTCACTCCGTACGTCGTTTCTTGCCGTGCGGGACTCCACTCCCGCGCTGGTTTCGGTTTCCATCGTTTCACCGGAGCCACCTCGGGGCCGTGTTCCAGCACGGCCCTCCGTTACTTCCCGACCAGAGTCATCAACGACCAACTGGGCGACTCCATCTTAGCCATCAACAGCCATCCTCTTAAAAGCTTTCACTAATTAGCAATCTCTGTTAAGCAACCCTTACTTAGCAACTTTGTTTTGGTTGGGACTAATGGGTGATTGGGTTTTAAACCGAGACATCTCATCAATGGAAACATGGAGAATGACGATGGGCATCCGGATTGGCTCACCGAGATGGACAAGGAAATCATCAACGTATTGGGTACTAATTTAACTCTTACTCCGTCAATCATCGCAGAAAATATCGACCGGTCACGTGAGGGAGTCGGAAACAGGCTAAACTCACTTCAAGCGGGTGGGCTGGTTAGAAAGGTTGACCGAGGCAAGTACGAGATCACTGAGGAAGGTCTCAAATACATGACCGAGTGGGCCGATGTTGACGATGAGTACAAACCTTGGCACGGGAAAACACGTGAAGAAATAAAAAAGGAAATCGAAGAAAGGAACAGTGATACAGAAAACGAGTGATAGAATCGCCACTACCTACTTGATTTCAGATATTTAGTACTTCTACGTTCTCCCATCGGGTACTCGGTCGTCGGTTTCGCATCGGGGACTCGCTCACCGAACACTTCACAAACACGACCCGAAGCGCTGGGTTCACTCTCCCATCGGGGACTCGGTCACCAATGGTGTGTCGGGGACTCACTTATTGGTCGTTCACACAGCAGGCGACACGTTCTCCTGTCGGGGTCTCAGTCGTCGACAGCGCACCGGGGACTCGCTCGTCGATCACTCCTAACTCGACGAACCAGTATTGCTCTCCCATCGGGGACTCGGTCGCCGTCAGCACATCGGGGACTCGTTTGACGGACGCTTTTCAGGCTCAAATTCCCAAATAAGCAGAGCTATGCGTGTGTATAGTAATATAAATCACCAATCTCACGTCGGAATATTAGAGTCCCCACTGAGTACGCAAACGTACATAACATTCTTTTATTACGATCTTCAATGCCACTCATGGTCTCAAACTCGTCCAATTCTGTTAATAAGCTATTTCAATACCCTCAAAGTGAGTTCGGCCAGCCAACTGATTCAGTATTTATGATCTGTGAAATTGGCGACGAAATCTATACTATGGTTAATGACAGCTCAACCTATTCTGAGACACTAATATCGGCATTAGATTATTTGGAGAGAGCACTGGAGGCTGTTAGTTTGCTACCAGCTGTGAACGAATTCCATCCTACCGAACTTTTTGGTAAGCTTATCATCAATATCAGGGAATTTGGTCTGGATTTGATGTTGACGTATCCCGGTTTCCTCCTGCTGACTCTTCTTGTTTATAAGCTTAAAGATCGGTTTTTCACATACAAAACTGGACGAACACCCCGTCCATCAAGCTCTGAGAGTTGGGATCTGTGAATTAACTGCAAATCTCCAGATTTTGTATTGGAATCTTTTATTAATCTACTGCTACCAGCTACAACCACACATCAAGTATCGGCAGGTTGTTCTCACGGTTTATTGCTGGTAGCCCATCGGTATCAGCAACACAGTCTTCAGCGGTTTCGAGACCACACGAACCATCGGCTAACTCGCTACTGGGGAGATCCCAGTACGCATACGCACCGATGTAGTCAACGACGCACCGAAACGAAGCAGCCTCGGGCAATGTCGAGCGCACCTGCGGCTGTTCCACATCGGAAATCGCCCGCTCTACGGCGGCGTCGAGATCGTCGAGGTCGTCCCACTGCCGACGCGCCAATTCGTTGCGTATCTCGCTCTCGCTCGCGGCTTGTACTGAGTCTAGGGAACACCAGCGCACGGCTTCGCGCACGTCCGGGTCTTGCAGGTGGTCGTTCGGGTCGATTCCTTTCGTAATCGACTCCGAGCAAGACCAGAACCGCCGGTTCGTCGCCCAGTACAGCGCGAGCTTCCACGTCGCCGCTTTGTCTGCGTACGTCTCTCGGTCGTCGTCGACCTGCTCGAAGGACTCCGTCGCATCAAGCAGCGAGCCGAACGTCGCGCTCAGGTACTTGCCGAGATACGCGCCAGCTGTCGACTCCATTTCATGGCCGTCGTCGCCGAACTCGATCAACTCGTGCGAACGGGTCCGTTCTCTGACCCATTGCTCACCGTGATCGTGGTCGCCGAAGCGATACCAGTCGACAAAGCCCTCGTCGCTCTGGAACTCTGGTTCCAGGTCGTCGAGGTCGTCGCGGTACGTCAGCGGGTACACGTCGACAATCTCACCTTGGCCGTAGTCGGCCCATTTCGCAGCTACCTCCGGCTTGTCGCACAGCCACGGCAGTCCGTCTTTCTCACGGGTCGGCACGTCGAAAAACAGCACATGCAGGTGCGGGTATCCTTTCTCAGTGAACTCCAGCGCCTTGATGTAGTCCGGTCGGTCACGCGGTCGCCCAGTCACATCGTCGTCGAGATCGGGTCGCCAGCCGGGAACGCTCGGGTCGCGGGTATCGGCTTTCGTCGACGGGTCCGAGTCGAAATACGACAACAACCGGTTGAAGTTCTCGTTTATTGAATCTATTCCGTCGAGCAGCGAGTCTTGACGCTTCGGGTCAGTCGTCAACGTCACCAGCACAGCGTTCTCAGCGTTCTCGTAGCCATATTCCAGCGCATCATTGAACCGTGCAAACTGCTTGGAGACGCGGCCCTGGTCGTTGAACCGGGTCTTGTATTCCTTCGTCATCCGCTGTGTAAACTCACCGCCGCGCCGGTCGACGAAGTGGACATCGAACAGCAGTTTGTAATCTTTGATGCGGTTCAGGTAGGATGTAAAACCGTCCTTCAGTAGCTCCCGCAGGTCATCATCGACAGAATCGACGCGAGAGAGGTAATTACGCAGGAACTCACGATCATACGTCAGGCCCTCTGTCTGGGTTGTTTGAGTAATGCCTTCTGTAATCAAGTCAAGAAGCCGCAGTGTCGGGGTCACGAAAAGAACGCCTGACGACCGGGATTTCCGCACGTACGGGTCGTCGGGGGCTATGAGGTCGTCGATGAAGCGGTATGCAAACTGGTAATCCGGGTCCGAACCGTCGACGCGCTCGCACGTCTCAGGCGACACTCCCTTCACTGCGTACGAAACGACGTGCGACAGCGGCGTACCCTCCGGATGCGCCGCAACGAACTTCGCAATGCGTACGCGGTCTTCGTCGCGTTCGGTCAGTGTTCCGTCGAGCAACTGGCCGTGGCCGAGGAGATCACGCTCTTCCAGAAGGTCCGCTAAGACGGGAGTGTTACATCTATCAGCGAGGTCGAGGCCGCCCAGGTGTCCCGGCGGCTCCACGCGGCTCGTCATGCGTGGGACCCCGCGCAGGCAGGAACAGCATTGGTCGGACAGATGAACGCGGTAACGATTCCCCTCACCCGCCGGGTTCGGGGGAAACGCTCGGGCTTCCGGGTCGACCCGCAAGGGGTCGCTGCCGGCTGGTCGAGCAGGTGCGGGCCGCGATTGGCGCTCGCGGCCCGGTCCGGGCTGCTCGCTTCGCTGCGCTGCCGGGCGTGCCAGCTCTCCCGGGCCCTCGCTTTCGGTGGGCTGTGGGGGCTGGCAGAGACGCGCGGCTGAGTGGTCGAGTCAACCCCCGCAAGGGGGGTTTCCTCTCCCGGAACGCGAACGTGTGGGGTCGAGCCGCCGACACACTGGGTTGGTCGGACGGTGGGTCGGCTACCTATGGCGGGTACTCCCCTGTCCTCTCCTCGGCACATCGTCGGACAGAGGAGTTACCGATCAAGCGCCGGATCGTCGACGCTGTGTCGGTCGAGTGTCGGAACTGCGTAGCAGTGGCGACACTCTCTCGCCCGGGCGTAGTCCGAGTCAATCTTGTTGATGCAGTTGTCTTGGCAGATGCAGCACCGGTACGCGGTGTACTCGGACCAGTCGATAGAACCGGAAACTTCGGGCTTGTGTTCCTGCGGCAGGTTCTCACGACCGGAGCCGCGTTTCGACGGACTCAAAACCGGTGGCGATGTCTCTCGGTACTCCGAGTCGGTCACCGGAACCACCTCGTGAGAACAGCCTGAGCCGTAGTAAACGCCAGACGGCGGCAGGGTCCGCAAGGTTCCCTTGCGAGTTGATAAATACTTCCTTCAACGGCACTTTTCAATTCCGCCGAAATCAGCGAACTACAGCGCTGTAGCTCCGGTTTCGGTAAAGCCAACAACGGGAAGAACTCGGTATGGGCCAACGCGGATTTGAACCGCGAACCTCCCGGTTATCAGCCGAGCGCTCAACCTGATTGAGCTATTGGCCCAACGCATTCAGTTGTACCCGAGGGGTATTGAAAAGGGTAACGTTTCGCGGCCGGTTGGGGATGTGAAACCGCGTCAGGGCTTCAGTTTTCGTCGCTGTCGTCGAAGTCGACGTCGGTGGCTTCGTCGGGGTCGAAGGAGCCGCCGCCGCTGGAGCCGGTGCCGGAGCCGCCGTCGGGACCAGTCGGGCCGGGGCCAGTGGGCCCGTTCTCGTCGTTGGGGAAGCCGCCGACATACACCTGGCCGCTGGCGAAGCCGCCGGTCTTGGCGTCGACGTAGGGCTGGACGACCCAGCGGCGCGTGGCGGCCCGGACGGGGTAGCGGGTGAACGGGACCGCGAGCAGCAGGCCGACGAAGTCCGTCACCAGGCCGGGCGTGAGGAAGAACGCGCCGGCGGCGATGAGGAGGCCGCCGTCGATGAGTTCGTCGGTCGGGAGTTCGCCGACCGCGAGCCGCTGCTGTATCTGCCGGAGCGTCGCACGGCCTTCGGCACGGACCAGCAGCATGCCGACCAGCGCCGTCAGGACGACGAGCGCGACCGTCACGAGCGGGCCGAGGAACGGTATCGCGACCGTCACCAGCAACACGATGTCGAACAGCGGGATGAGCAGCAACAGCCCGATGACCCGGAGCATACGACTGCTTGCAGGCCCGCCCCCAAACGCCTTTCGAGAGCGAGACCGGACTGTCGGCCGCCCGGTCAGGCGCTCACCGCTCTCGTAATCGGACTTCGACTGGCTCTGCGGGACTCAGCGTAATCTGCATCGCCAGTGAGAGCGGCGGTTCGGTGACTGCTTCGACGGCGTACCGCTGGGCGATGGTCGCCAGTGCGAGTTTGGCCTCCATCCGGGCGAAGCGCATGCCGATACAGTGGCGCGGGCCGCCGCCGAAGGGATAGTAGGCGTAGTCCGGGAGCGACGCTTCGAGGTCGTCGTCCCACCGTTCAGGGCGGAACGCGTCGGGCGCGTCGTACCAGCGGTCGTCGCGGTGGATGAGCCACTGCGGGAGGGTGAGCTGTGCGTCCGTCGAGAGTTCGTATCCGCCGAGGGTCACCGGCTCCGTCGGCTGACGGAACACGGTGAAAGCGGGCGGGTACAGCCGGAGCACCTCGTTCACCACGGCGTCGAGGTACGGCAGGTCGAACAGGTCCTCGGGCGTCGGCTGGCGGTCCCCGAGCGTCGCGTCCAGTTCCTCGTGCAGGCGTCGCTGGCAGTCGGGATTGTTCGCCAGCAGGAACCAGGCGTAGGTCAGCGTCAGCGCCGTCGTGTCGTGGCCGGCGACCAGAAAGGTCAGCAGCTGGTGGCCCAGTCGCTCGCGGTCCATCGTCGCCTCGTCCAGCGAGAGCAGCAGGGAGAGCACGTCGTCGCGGGCTTCGCGGGCGCGGTCGGCCTCGCGCTGGCGGGCGGCGATGACGTCGTCGAGCGTGGACTGGAACTCGGACAGCGAGCGATTGACGGCGCGGTTCGTCCGCGTCGGGACCCACAGCGGGAGGTACGCCGACAACGACCGCGGGTCCAGGCGCTCGCGCAGCGCGTCCAGCAGCGGTTCCAGCGCGTCCGCAGTGGTCTCGATGTCCACGTCGAGCAGGGTCTTGCCGAGAATGTTCAGCGTCAGCGACTGCATGTGCGGGCGCACGTCGAGACGCTGGCCGTCGCGCCATCCCGTCGCCGTCCGGTCGGCGAACGCGGTCATCGTGTCGCCGTAGGCGGCGATGCGCTCCCGGTAGAACGCCGGCTGGAGCGCCGTCCGCTGGCGCTGCCACTCCTCGCCCTCCAGCAGGAACAGCCCCTCGCCGATGAACTGACCGAGCGTGTCCTGGAGGAGTTGCCCCTTCTCGTAGGCGTCGGCGTCGGTCACCAGCACCTGCTCGACGAGGTCCGGGTGGCAGACGAAACAGCCCGTCGTCCCGGCGACGCTGTACCCCACCACGTCGGCCTCGTGGGCCCCGGCACGGTCGTAAAACCCGAGCGGGTCACGTAGCATCGCGGCGGTGTTGTCGATGAACGGGACGCGGCCGAGTCGGGGCGGCCGGTCACCCGGCGTGACCGGCTCCGGTGTTTCGGGAATCGCCTGCGGGGTATCCATCGCCGACGCTTGGGTCGCCCCGACAATCGGTCTTTCGCCGAGTGAGAGAGCCTTTGTACGCTCACCGCCCAGGGCAGGTATGGACGAGTACGCACGCGACACGAAGGTCGAGTGGCGCGAGTGGGGACCGGCCCCCTTCGAGGACGCCGCCGAGTCGGGGAAGCCGGTGCTGCTGGCGCTGACGGTCCCGTGGAGTGCTGAGTGTCGGGCCATGGACCGCGGGACGTTCGGCGAGCCCCGCATCGCGGCCAACATCAACGACGGGTTCATCCCGGTCCGTGTCGATGCCGACCGCAATCCCCGCGTCCGAGAGCGGTACACGATGGGCGGGTTCCCGTCGACGGTGTTCCTGACACCTGAAGGCGAGGTCATTACCGGCGCGACGTTCCTCGGACCGGACGGGTTCCGCGGTATTCTGGACTCTGTCCGGGAATCGTGGGACGCCCAAGGCGCGGCGGCGGGGTCGGTCCCACGGCAGCTACAGGACGAATCACCCCCTGCTGGCGAGCTCCGCCCGCGCATCGAGGAGCACATGGTCGAGCAACTGCTAGGCGCGTTCGACGACGAGTTCGGCGGCTGGGGAACCGACGTGAAGTTCCCGCTGCCACGGACCGTGGAGTTCGCCCTCGTCCGGGCGCGCGACCAGGCGACCCGGACGCTGGAGGCGATTCGGACCCACCTGCTGGATACCTACGACGGCGGCTTCTTTCGGTACGCCACGGAGCGCAACTGGGGGAACCCGCGACGGGAGAAACTACTGGACGAGAACGCTGCGCTGGTCCGGGCGTTCGCCCACGGCTACCGGTACACCGGGACCGAAGCGTACCGGGACGCCGCCCAGCGGACTGTCGACTACCTCACGACGACGCTGTGGGCCGACGACGCCTTCGCCGCGAGCCAGGCCGGCTCCGACGAGTACTACCGGCTCGAACCGAGCGAGCGGGAGGGAACGGTACCTCCGAACATCGACGACACGGTGTTCGCCGACCGCAACGGCCTCGCCATCGACGCCCTGCTGTGGGTGGCGGCCTACACCGACGACGAGCGCGCCCGGCAGTACGCGACTCGCGCACGGGACGCGGTCTGTGAGTCCCTCGTCCACGGCGGCGAGGTAACCCACTACGACGGCACGGACAGTGACACCGGCCTGTTGCTGGACCAGGCACAGCTCCTCCAGGGGCTGACGACGAGCTGGCAGGTCCTCGGTGAGCCGGGGCCAGCCGAAGCTGTCGCGGACTGGACGATCGAAAACCGCCAGCAGGACGGAGGTGCGTTCCGTGACGGGCCTGCAAGCGGGCCAGGGCTCTGTGACCGCTCGCTTCACCCACTCGACGCGACGGTGGAACTGGCCGACGCACTGGTCGACCTCGCGGCGCTCACCGGTGAGGACCGATACCGCAACGCAGCGCTTTCAGCGGTCGAGTCCTTCGCCGGCGCGGCCGAGCGCATGGGCGTCGAAGTCGCTGGTTACGCCGGTGTTGCGGCGCGTCTCCAGCAGCCCCAGACGCTCACGGTCGGGACCGAGGCAGGGACCGATCTCCACCGCGCGGCGCTTCGACTGGCTGATCACGAAATCACCGTCGTCCCGGAGCCGGACGGCGACGGCACGGCACGACTCCTCGACGGGGATGCTATCGTCGCCGAGGGGACGACCCCGGCCGAACTCGAAGCCGCACTCACTGGCGAGCACTGACACGAACAACGGCCGCAAACGTGGACAAACGGTAAACCCCCGACAAGTTTTTGCACACGTACCTTGATGTATGGGTATGTCCAGTCTCAGAGATCTCGGACTCTCCGAATATGAAGCCAGAGCATACCGATCACTGCTGGAAACAGGGCCGACAACGGCCAAGGAGCTATCGCGGGCCAGCGACGTTCCGATGGGCCGCATCTACGACGTGCTAAACAGCCTCGAAACGTACAATCTCGTCCGCAGCCAGACCGCCAGCCGACCCAAAAAATACGTCGCCGTCGAACCGGACACGGCTCTCGACCGCCTGCTCGAGGACAAGAAGCGGGAACTCCAGGAGAAAGTCGGCCAGTACGAGGAAATCGTCGACGACCTCTCGACACAGTTGGAGTCGGCAGAGCCCGTCGAGGAGCCGTTCTGGACAGCCGCCGTTGGCCCCGACAATTCGCTTGACCTATTGCTTGAGCGGCTGGCCGCCGCCGACGACGAGATTATCATGGTCGGCTCGGCACCCGCCCGGCAGGTCGACATCCTCTCCGGGACCGAGCGAATCGTGGATGAACTCGAAGCGGCGCTGGAACGGGGCGTCGAAGTGTCTCTGCTCGTTCGGCCGGATCTGTTCGAGAGCCTTCCTGAAGAAGCCAACCGCGAGTACTACGAGCGCCTCTTCCACTACGACAACTACAGTGCCCGCGCCAGCCCCAACATCAGGACCACGTTCGAGCTACTCGATGGGGTCGAGGTCTGTATCGAGGTCCCGCACCCGCTGGGCCGCGAGGAAACCTTCGGCGTCATCGACATGAAAGACTCCGATTTCACTGCCGATATCAGCCAGGCGTTCGAAGAACACTGGGCAGAAGCAAAGCCGGTCGGCCCGCCGTAACTGGGTCATCGGTGAGTGAGAAACAGAGTCACAGACAGCGACCGCGAGACTGCGCTCGCGGCTTCACCGCTCGCAATCGAGACGCGGCGCGTCTCGTGCACCTCGCTCGACGGTTCGAGGACTGCGCTTCGTTCAACAACTAAGGTAGTCTCGCGGGTCGCTACGCTCCCCGCTCGACGTTCCGAGGACTTCGCTTCGCTCAGTCCTCGCTACTCGCCGACTTCCTGCCGCAAATCGCCCAACTGCGCGACGCGCTCGGCGTGGGCGTTGTGCTGGTGGATGGACTCGTCGTTCGACTGTTTCATCGTCACGACGGCGTCGTCCGGCAGGTCCGGGAACGTCTCGACGACGCCCTCGGCGAGGGCGCGGACGCAGTCCTCGACGAACTTGGCGTCTTTGTGGGCCTCGTAGGTCATGTGGTCCTCGTCGGGCCGCTTCGCGAGGTTGTAGATGCGGGCGCTCATCGAATCCCGGGCGACTTCGATGAGTTCATTCAGGTCGACCTCAGGCGCGCCGTCGCTCTGGACGGTGAGCGTGGCGTGGCCGCGCTGTGAGTGGCCGGCCTGTGGGTTGGTTTCGAGGAACTCTTCGATGACATCGTCTTCGACGTTGAGCTGCTGGAGTGTTTCACGGGCGCGAGAGGCTGACATCCCCTGCGAACACGGGCAGACGGTCATCCCGGTGACGCGGGCACCGATTTCCTCGCTCGTCCCGTCTTCGGTCGCTGTCGCCGAGGCGATGATATCGGCCGTCGACTGGGTGGCCATCCCCGACTCCGGCGTCTTCTCGTGTGTGACGTACTCGGCTTCCATCCGAACCTCCGCTTTCGTCGTATAGTCGTGCTTCTCAAGCAGGAGTTCGGCGGCGTCGCCACAGACGTCCTCGACCCGGTAGGCCTCCTCGGAGACGGCGGTCTCCAGCGTCTCGTCGATGACCTCCATATTGCGGGACATGTCGGCACCCTTTCGCCAAGACGGCAGGTCGACGAACACTTCGAACTCCGCCATGAGTACGATGGGGTCGCGGTCACGACGCCCCAGTTTGACGAGCTTCTCGACGCCCGTCACACCGACGCGATTGAGACCGACCGTTACGTCCGGACTCGACGCCTGCACGTCCGGGAGTTGTTGACTCATTGCCCTCTCTATGGAAGAGAATCGGTTAGTGCTTTCGAAAGGGTGGGCGGGTCGCCGTGAGTCCCGAAGCGACCACTCCGAGCCGGATCAAAACTGTGTGCTGTCCGGCATTGACTCGTCCGTCTCAAAGTTTCGGAACAGCAACTCGAAGTCAGTGGCGTCGAACGAACCCGTGAGTTCGTCAAGTTCCGCACGGACTTCGGTAAGCTCGGCTCTCAGTGCAGTGAACTCCTCGCTCTCATCGAGGACCGCCTGTGGTTTTGAAGACTCCAGTGCAGCGTATTTCGCCGTGAGCGAGTAGCACTCACGCAGTCGTTCCTCGTAATCGGCGTACCGAAGCAACTGTTCGATTGTCCCGAAGAGGTCCTCTTTCGACACCGGTTTGATGACGTAATCATCGAAGGGCATCTCGATGATGTCGAAATCGGGGTCAACTGCGGTCACCATTGCCACGCGTGTGTCGTAGCGTTTCTCACGGATCGCCGACAGTACCTCGTCGCCGGAGCGGTCCGGCATCCGCCGGTCTAACAGGACAACGTCGACTGTGGAATCTAGCTTCGAAAGGGCTGCCTCACCGCTGTACACCGTTTCGACTGCGTACCGGTCACGTAACTGGTCCGCGTACACGTCAGCCACCGCTGGCTCGTCATCGACAACGAGGATCGTCGCTCGTCGCCTCTCTGTCATTAGCTAGCATATATACCACAGAATTGCAAAAGGATTCCGGCCATCTTGCCCGAGACGACCTGACTGAAAATGGTTACTGGCCGACAATATCGTCGTATCGTGCCCCAGTCTGTTTGAGCGTCTCCGTCGAGTACAGTCGGTCGTGGTCGTACGGCAGATGTTCGGTCGCGAGTTCGTCGATCTTCTGGTCGACAATGGCCGCTTCGCGCCCGTGAATCATGGTGAAGAGATTGTACTGCCAGTCCTGCTTCGGGCGGCGTGGCCGATGATAGCAGAGCGTGACGTAGGGGAGTTCGCCGACTGCCTGCCCGCGCTCGTCAAGAGCGTCGTCCGGCACGTCCCAGACGACCATACAGTTGTTGTCAAACCCGGTAACGATGTGATTCACGACACAGCCGATACGCTTGATACAGCCAGTCTGCTGGAGGCGCTTGATCGCCGAGAGTACGTCCGACACGTCGGCATCGAGAGCGTCTGCCACGTTGCGGTAGGGTGTTGCGACAAGCGGGAAGCCGGTCTGGATTTCGAGCAACAACTGTCGGTCCAGCTCCGAGAGGTCCGCGGCGGCATCTTCGCTTATGCGGGTCGCAGTGGCGTCGGTCGTCTCCAGACTCTCCCGGGCGAACCGGTCCCCGTTGACAACCGGGAACTCAAGATCGATGTAGTAGTCGGTCAACATCGGCAAGACGAGTACCGAACAACCGGTTCGCTCCTCAATCTCGGCTAGGATCTCGTCGCGCCGCTGTCGAGAGCCTGCAGTGACAACGAACCACATATTCCACTCGTGGTCGCGAGCGTAGTTGTGATTCACCTGTCGGTACCCATTGATTATCTCTGCGACCTCGTCGAACCGGTCTTCCGGGGCACTGACAGCCGCCAGCGTGGAAGAGCCGATGACTGGCGGATTGAGGACTGGGCCGAACCGACGGAAGATACCGTCGTCACGGAGTGTTCTGACCCGGTCGAGTGCTTCCCCCGCCGAGACTCCCAACGCTTCACCGACAGCCTCGAAGGGATGTTCCTGAATCGGGAAATCGCTCTGGAACTCGTCGATGAGCGCAGCGTCTACCTCGTCGATCTGCTCGCGCCACTCACCCGACTTGAGACTCATTGTACACGATTAGGAGCGTAGTCGTGTATCCCTTTCGGGAAGGCGGTCAGTTCCCACAAATTGAGAACGAAACGCAGGGGCTTTTGAACTCTGGCCCGAACACGTTTCCATGGCGCAAGCGACCCGGGAGTACGGCGAATGGCCGCTCAAACGACTCATGACGGAAGTCGTCGGCTCCGGTCACAAATCTGCCGACGATATGTCCCGCACGCAAGCCCGGGAGGCGTTCCAGCGCATCCTCGGCGGCGAACCCGACCACACGACGCTTGGTGCGTTCTGGCTCGCCAACCGCTGGAAACGCAACACCCCCGAGGAACTGGGTGCGTACGTCGACGTGATGTCCGAGGAGTCGGTCGAGACAGCCACGCCGGACGCTGACCCGGTCGACTGCGGGGCCAACTACGACGGCAAGGGCCGGTCGGCGATTCTCGGCGTCGCCGCGGGTGTTGTTGCCGCTGCCGCCGGCACACCCGTCGTCGTCCACTCCGGCGACCGCGTCCCGACGCAGAAACAGGACGCCTACAAGCACGTGCTGGACGAACTCGGCGTCCGAACCGAACTCGAACCGAGCGAGAGCGCCGACATGGTCGACGAGATCGGTTTTGGCTTCTACTACCAGCCGGCGTTCAACCCCGGCATCGACGCCCTGTTCGAGCGCCGCGACAACATGGGCGTCCGGACCTTCGTCAACACTGTCGAGACGCTGGCGAACCCGGCCGACGCCAGCGTCCACCTCGGCAGTTTCTACCACCTGGCCTTCGCGAAGAAGATGGTCCGCACGCTTGCTCAGTCCGAGACCAGCAGCGTCGAGCGGGCGCTGTTCTTCCAGGGAATGGAGGGCTACGACGACGTCCGCCCCGGCGAGACCATCGTCGCCGAATGGCCCGTCACCGGCGACGAATCCGACGACGAAGACATCGCGGACTTCGAGATCCGCACCGGCGAGTACGGGATGGACATCGAGAGCGAGGACCTGCAGGTCGATGACGTGGCCGAAGAGTCGGCGGCGATAACCGAAGCCGTACTGACCGGCGAACGCGAGGACGGCTTCGCCGACGCTGTCGCGCTCAACGCCGCGCTCCGGATCTACGCCCGCGAGGACGCCGACAGCATTCAGGACGGGCTTGAACGGGCCCGTGGCGCGATTGCCGACGGCAGTGCAGCGGAGACACTCGACGACCTCCGGGCCTTCTAATCCGACGACGAGCAGAGCGGAACCGATTTCTACCGAGCGGGCGAAGGCATTCTGATGGGACAACACGCTAGCGCTCGTGACAGCACTGCGTGGACGGTACCCGCATCGGAGACGCCCGGTGTCCACGAGCTGGCCGACGCCAACGGTATCAGGCTCCATACCGTGAGCGCTGGCCCGCAGGACGGCGACCTCGTCGTCCTGTTGCACGGGTTTCCGGAGTTCTGGTACGCCTGGAAACACCAGATACCGGCGCTCGCAGACGCCGGCTACCGTGTGGTCGCGCCGGACCTTCGGGGCTACAATCACTCTGATAAGCCCGACGGCGTCGCCGCGTACCACATAGACGAGCTGGTCGCCGACGTGGCCGGACTCGTCTCGGCGCTCGGCCGCGAGCAGGCCCACATCGTCGGTCACGACTGGGGCGGCGTCGTTGCCTGGCAGACCGCCATTGACCGACCGGACGTAGTCGACCAACTCGCGGTCCTGAATGCGCCCCACCCGTCAGCATACGAGCGCGAGATCCGCCGCTCGGTCGACCAGTTACTTCGGTCCTGGTACGTGCTGTTCTTTCAGCTCCCCGTCCTTCCCGAGGCTAGCCTCCGCTGGAACGATTTCGCCATGCTGGAGCGTATCCTGACTGACGGGCCAACCCGACCCGACGCCTTCACAGAGACCGACGTGCGGCGGTACAAGCGGGCACTCGGGCAACCGGGCGCACGCACGGCCGCAGTTAATTACTACCGGGCGCTCGCCCGGCGGAACGCAAAGCTGACGCTCACTGTGGGCGGCGTCGGCGACAACCCGGTGACAGCGCCAACGCTCCTTATTTGGGGCGTGCAAGACGACGCGCTCTCGCTGGCGCTGACGCAGGACCTCGGCGAGTGGGTCCCGAACTTTCGAGTCGAGCGGCTCCCGGCGGCAAGCCACTGGGTCCAGTTCGATGCCCCCGAGCAGGTATCGGACCTGCTGCTGTCACACCTGCCGTAGCCTGGTACGACGAACAGCCGACACTCACCGGCGCGTGGCGGCGTGTCGGACACCCGCTGGACGCCACGCGGTCAGTCGTCAGGACACGGCGGGGGTGGTCCGGTGCTGGCACAAGAACCCTCGGTCAGTGGGCAGGCTTTTCTGCCGGGCTTCCTTCCGACCGAGTATGAGCGACCTGACCGCGACCCTGCACACGACAGAGGGCGACATCGAAGTCGAACTGTACGACGAGCGCGTGCCGACCACCGTCGAGAACTTCGTCGGCCTAGCCGAAGGCGCCAACGACTACGACGGGACCGAAATCGCTCCGGGGACCGGCGCGTGGGAGGACCCTGAATCCGGCGAGAAGCGGATCGATCCGCTGTACACTGACATCGACATCCACCGCATCATCGAGGACTTCATGATCCAGATGGGGGACCCGACCGGCACCGGCCGCGGCGGCCCCGGTTACTCTTTCGACGACGAGTTCCACGACGACCTCACTCACGACGGCCCGGGCGTCCTCAGCATGGCCAACAGCGGCCCGAACACCAACGGCTCGCAGTTCTTCATCACCCTCGACGCCCAGCCCCACCTGGACGGCAAACACGCCGTCTTCGGGAAGGTCGTCGACGGGATGGACGTCGTCGAGTCCATTGGCAGCGTCGACACCGACCGCAACGACGCGCCGACCCAAGAAATGCTGCTCGAATCGGTCGACATCCACCGATAAGCGCGCCGGCTGCGAGACGACTTAGTTCCAGTCGGGGCTAGACCCCTGTTTCCGGCCCGACCGCGACAGCCGCTTTCTGAGGTACCGCGTGACCGGGAACAGCCGCTCGCTCAGCCGGCCCGAGACGCCGGTCTGGCTGGCGTAGACGAGGACCGGCACATCCCGGTCGGCGGCCAGTGCGATGACCTCGTCAGGAGTGCTGCCGAACAGGGCCTGCCTGAGCCAGCGGTCCCGCGACGCGCCGATGACCAGCACGCCGCCGTTTTCCGCCGCGGTCTCGACGAGGCCGTCGGCGACGGTGCCGGCACGGACGTTGTGGACCTGGGTCGTCTCGACGCCCTCAAGCGCGTCAAGCGTCGTCCCCGACGCCTCGTTTGCCCCCTCGTCGTCGGTGCTGACGTTAATGAGGTGGAGGTCGCTCCCCAGTTGCCCGAGCGCGTTCACCAGCGGGAGCACGGCCTGATGGTGGGGGCCGCCGCCTGCGCCGATGTTAATAACGTCGAGGGCGTCCGCAGACGCAGTCTTGTCGGCGAAGAACACGTCACAGGGTGCTTCGCGCTCGACGGTCTCGGTCACGTCCTGATGGCGTTCGGGATACCCCATGAGGATGAGGTCGGCGTCGTCGTCGCGCGCCGTCTGGAGGATATCGAAGGCCACGTCCCGGCAGGTGTGGCCCTCGATGAGGAGGTCGACGCCGTAGTCATCCCCCAGTTCTGACCGGATGCGCTCGGTCCGTGCTTTCGCGGTGTCCTGGACGGATTCCCAGGGCGTCTGGTCGGGGACCTGCGTCACGTTGAGGACGTGGATGACGGGGTCCTCGTCGGACACCTTCGCCAGCGCCGCGGCGAGTTCGACGTAGCGAGCGGCCCGGCCCGGACGTGCGATTGGGACGAGGACGCGGAAGCCGCCGGTCTCGGCGGCCGCTTCAGCCCCCGCTGCACCCGACGCCGGCGTCTCCGGGACCACCTCCCGAAGCAGGTCCTCGGTCTCCGGCGCGCCGCCCCAGGCGAGGTACACAACGACCATCGCGCCCGTCAGTACGAGCCCGGTCACGACGCCTTTCGGCGGGAGGTTGTAGATGAGCCCGAGGTTCGCCAGCACGCCGATGACCGGGACCACCGGGACGCCGGGGACGCGAAAGCCCCGCGTGATATCCGGGAACCGCCGCCGGGAGTAGATGAGCGCGACGTTGACGACGGCGAGCGGCAACAGGAGGTTCAGCGTTGCGAACCCGGTCAGGGCGTTCAGCCCGAGATGGAGGCCGAGCCCGCTGAACAGGCCGCCCTCAGCCGGGAACAGCGCGATGAAGAACACGATGAGCGCGACGATGGTCGCCGTCGCGGTCGCCACACTCCAGGACGGCGTCCCGTAGTCGGGGTGGATGCGCGAGAACCGCCGGGGGGCCTGCCCGCGGGTCCCCATCAGCGAGCCGATGCTGCTCGCGGCGAGTATCGACGCGTTCGAGGCCGACACCATCGAGAAGATGGCCCCGGCGACAATGAGGCTCTCGCCGATGCTCCCGAGGAACGAAGCGGCGACCCGCCCCATCGCCGTCTCGCCCTCCTGTGCGATGACCTCTGCTGGAATCGGGGAGTTCACCATCGCGACGATGACGAGCGCGTAGAGGACAGTGACTGTGAGGATGCTCGCGGCGATGGCCCGTGGGACGGTCCGCTTCGGCTCGATTATCTCGCCCGCGCTGGCCGCGATGGCCGAGAAGCCGAAGAACGTGATGAACGCCAGCGCAGAGATAGTCAGGATATCGACGGGGCCGCCGCCGAAGTTTCCAGCGAACTTACTGACGGCCACCGACGGCCCGCGGAAGGCGAACGCACCGCCGATGAACGCGAGCAGAACGGCGACCTTCGCGCCCGTGACGAGGAGCTGGAAGCTCCCGCTTTCCTCGGTCCCGCGGGCATTGAGAACGCCGAGCAGGACCGCAGTCGCCACGCCGGCGGTCCCGTGTGGCAGGAAGTGAAGCGCCTCGGGAAGGAGAAAGCGGACGACCCACTCGTCCATCGTCGCGAGGTAGAACGCCGTCGTGCCGGTGTAGCCGAGAAACAGCGACATCCCGATGCTGTAGGTCAGCAGGTCCCGGTCCTCGAAGGTCCGCGAACAGAAGAGGTAGCCGCCGCCGTTTTCTGAGTAGACCGACGCGAACTCGGAGTACGCGGCGGCGGTGACGCCCGCGATGACGGCGGCGATGACGAACGCGATGACGGCGCTCGATCCGATTGCTGCGACGGCGGTGCCGGACAGCGAGAAGATTCCGGCCGCGATCATCGTCCCCAGCCCGATTGCGAACGCGATTTTGAAATCCAGCGTTCGAGTGTGTTCGACCATTCGTCTGGCGACTGATTACCCCAGTCGATACGTAATAGTATCGTTCAGGCGCGTCCCCGGATATCCTCGTTTTCGCCCCGGTTTCGGACAGGCGGCCGCCGCGTCGGCTTCGCCTGCGGCCGAGAACGGGACACTGCTATAGGCCCGGCCGCCGAAGCTAATGGCAGTGGCACACGTCGAGCGACTCACCGTCTACCCCGTCAAGGCGCTGGACGGCATGGACTGCGAATCGGTATCGATCCGCCCGGGCGGCACACTGGCCCACGACCGCGAGTTCGCCATGTTCGACGACGCCGGAGACGTGGTCAACGGGAAGCGGACCAGCCGCGTCCACGACATCGACACCGGCTACGACCCCGAGTCGGGGACGCTGTCGGTCACGACCGACGACGACAGCGCGTCGTTCGACCTCCGGGACGAGCGCGGCCGCTCGCGGGCGGCCGACTGGCTCGGCGTGTTCTTCGGCGTGGACCTGACCGTCGAGCGCGACGAGACGCTGGGCTACGTCGACCGCCGCGAGATGGGGCCGTCGGTCATCAGCACCGCGACGCTGGAAACCGTAGCGTCGTGGTTCGACGACGTGACCGTCGACGGCCTGCGCCGGCGGCTCCGGGCGAACGTCGAAATCGGCGGGGTCCCGGCGTTCTGGGAGGACCGATTTGTCGGCGCGGACGCCCCCGCCTTCCGGGCCGGCGGCGTCCGGTTCGAGGGAGTGACCCCCTGCGGTCGCTGTGTCGTCCCCCAGCGGGACCCCGACATCGGCGAGGCAACGCCGGGGTTCCGGGAGCAGTTCGTCAAGCGCCGGCAGGCGACGTTCCCGGAGTGGGCCGACCAGGACGCCTTCGATCACTTCTATACCGTGATGCTCATCACCCACGTCCCCGAGGCCGACCGCGGCGCGGAACTGGCCGTCGGGGACCCCGTCGAAGTCGTGCCGGCGGCCGAAACGTAGTGAACCCCCGACGGCGAGACCGACAATCGAAAGACGGTCGGCCACGAACACGGAGTAATGGCAGACGCGGACGAACACGTCGACCCGAGCGAAATCGGCGAACAGGACGGCCCCCCGGTCGAGGAGAAGCCCTACAAGATAATCTTCGAGGCCAACAAATGCTTCGGGGCGGGCAAGTGCGCCGAGAAGTCGCGCAACTGGACGCTCGACCTGGATACTGGTATCGCCAAGCCCGAGACTTACTTCATCGACGAATCGGATCTCGATCATAACATCGCGGCCGCCGAGGCCTGCCCGGCGAAGAAAGACCGCGGCATCATCCACGTCGTCGACCGGCGGACCAACGAGGAGATCGCCCCGGACCCGAACGGCGACGGGACGCTCTCCGTCGACTGGTAGCGCAGTGCCTACTAGCGGCAGTTTTACCACCTCCTATCAGTCCGCGTAGACACCGATATGCGCTGTCAATGTCACCGAGAATTCAGTGCGAGAAGGCAAGGCTCCAGAATACAGAAAACAGCCGTCGCAGTATATATCATGTAAGATTACTATAGATAATAAACTGAATTTCTTCATGCGAGCAGTTTAATATTTCAAGCTACTGTATGACATAACTTCTATTTGTGGGGGGCAATTTGGGTATCAATATGCCACGTTCAAGTAGCATGGAACGGCGATCGTTTCTGAAAGCAACGGGCAGTGCTGCGGCCGCCGCAGCGCTGGCGGGATGTTCCAGTGATAGTGACGAGACTGAGGGCGCAGCGGAGGAGACCGGCGGCGGCACGGACTCGACAGACTCCAGTGGTGGCGATGTCGGGACCGATCTGAAACAGGACGGGGACCTCTGGCGGGTCAACACGGGGACGATGACGACGATGGACCCGATCGAGGCGACCGACACCCAGTCGGGAATCGTCATCCAGCAGATGTTCGATCCGCTGATGAACTATCCCGACAGCCAGCCCGCTGTAGAGGGGCTTATGGCTGCGGACTACGAGGTATCTGATGACTTCACGACCTACACGTTCCAGTTGAAGGACGCGACTTTCCACAACGGCGACACCGTAACCGCTAGTGACTTTGTCTACGCGTTCGAGCGGTTGACTGCATCTGACAACTCTAGTCGCGCCTACTTCGTTCTGGATTCGCTGGGCGTGACACACGAGACGACGACTGAGACGGTCGACGGCGAGGAACAGGAAGTGTACAAGCCCGGGACACTCGGCGTCACGGCCGTTGACGAAACAACGCTCGAGATCCAGCTAGACGCGCCGTTTGCCTCCACGCTGGAGATGCTCGCGTACTCATCTTTCTCACCGGTTCCTGAGGGCATGGTTGGCGACATCGAAGGGTACGAGGGCGAGATGACCCAGGCCGAGTTCTCCAGTTCGAACCCGATCGGAAACGGCCCCTTCGAGTTCGATACGTGGAACTCCGGAACAGAGGCCAGAGTCAGCGCGTACGACGACTACTATGGCGAGAGTCCGAGCGTCGACGGCGTCCACTTTGCGGTTATCGAGAACGACTCGGCCAATTACAACTATGCGATGAACCGGAACGCCGATATCTTCGAACTCCCCACGGCGCAGTACGACCCCGGGAAGGTGTCCGTTGAGGAGGAAGACGACGAGGGTCGCCAGATCGGGACCTACGGCGAGTTGCGCAACGGCGACACGGCTAATTACTCCGCCGTGTCGAACATCGGGGTGTTCTACCTTGGGTTTAACATGGCCAGCGTACCCAAGCCGGTCCGTCAGGCGGTCGCGTACGCGATGAACCAGCACACCGTTGTCGAGCAGGTGTTCAAGCAGCGCGGCGAGCCTGCGTACAATTTCACGCCGAAATCCATCTTCCCCGGTGGTGCCCAGAACTACAACGACCGCGCCGAAAACGAGTACCCGTACGGCTACGACGACAGCCAGCTCGGAAAGGCCCGATCGGTGATGGAAGAGGCTGGCTACGGCGAAAACGAGCGCGTCGCCGTCGAGCTGACGATCTACGAGTCCGGTGTCTGGAGCGAAACTGCAAGCATTCTTCGAGACCAGCTGCAGAGCGTCTACATCGACCTCGAAGTCAACCAGGCGCCGTTCAACACGCTCCTCGAGCGTGGTCGCAACGGCGAACTAGAGATGTACTCGCTTGGCTGGGTCGCTGACTGGCCCGCGCCGGATAACTTCCTCCAGCTGCTGAACCCGCCACAGACCGATACGAGTCTTGACTTCCCGATTTCGTATGTCAACTGGCAGCCGGAGAACGGCGACGCTGCCCAGCAGGCCGCGGAGGCGTACCAGTCGATTGCTGACAACCCGGCACCGACGGAGGAGGATCAGGCCGCCCGGAACGACGCGTACATCCAGATGGAGAACGCGAACTGGGAAGACGTCGCAATGCTGCCGGTGTATCACGAGCTGACTGAGCTGTTCTGGTACGACCACGTCGACTTCACGCCGCCAGCCGGAATGGGGCCGAGCCGACAGAAGATGAACACCGTGTCGCTCGGAGACAGACAGTAATCGCGTCCCTGCTGGCGTGATCGTCCCCGCCACGGTTGGTGACGGGAACGACTTCGCAGCCCTCAGAGATTATGAACTCACAAGTACCCGTACAACGGAGACAAGCTAAGCCATGAGCCGCGCTACGTATCTGCTCAAGCGCTTGGTACTGTCGATCCCTGTTATCATATTCGGGACGACAGTAACGTTCGCAATTATCCGGCTGGGGCCGCTCAGTCCTGCAGCGGCGATCCTCGGCCCCCAAGGTGACGCTCGTGCGATTCGACAGATCGAGCAACGGTTGGGACTGAACGAACCGCTCTGGGAACAGTACTTCGACTTTATGGGAGACCTGTTCCTGTTCGATCTGGGCCAGTCGTGGGTCGTCAATTCCGGGACACCGGCAATCGACCTCATCATCAGCTACGCACCACGGACGATCTGGCTCGGATTCTGGGCGGTCCTGATCGCCCTCGGGATCGGCATTCCGCTCGGCTTCTACGCCGGCCTGAATCCCAATACGTTCTCGGATTACTTCGCTTCCTTCGGTGGGATTGTCTGGCGGGCGATGCCGAACTTCTGGCTCGCGGTCATTCTGGTGACGGTGCTGTCACAGACGGAACAGCTGTTCGGGTTCAGTTGGACCAGCTTTATTGTCGAGACCAACGTCGTGACCTCGCCGAACCTCGCCGTGCTCAAGAATCCCACGAGACTGATAACCGATCCGGGACAGGCATGGACCAACCTCGCGAAAGCGACAAAACAGATACTGCCGCCCGCACTGGTGCTCGGATCCGCATCGATGGGCACAGAGATGCGGATCGGCCGAACTGCCGTTCTCGAAACGATCAACTCGAAATACGTCGAAACAGCCAAGGCCAAAGGCGTCTCACCGCGGGTACTGGTCTGGAAGCACATCTTCCGGAACGCCCTGATTCCGCTCGTACCGGTGATCACTGCGGAGGCGTTCATCTTGATCGGCGGGTCAGTGCTCGTCGAGACCGTCTTCTCGATCAACGGTATCGGTCTCCTGTTCTTCCGGGCAGCGGAGCAGGGTGACCTCCCACTTGTTGGAACACTGATGTATCTGTTCATCCTTCTTATCGTCGGGCTGAATATCGTACAGGACTTCGCGTACACAATCATCGACCCACGCGTGGGGTACGACGGATGAGAGAGACAGAACCCACCGAAGACATCGATCAGCCGCTGAGGGACCGACTCAAGGCACACCCTAGACCGGCACTACTGTGGGGTGTCGTGCTCTGTGCCCTGTTACTGCTTGAGGGACCGACGTACCTCGATGGGTTGTTCGGCGCGATAAGCTACGTGCTCGCGTTATTCCCGGGGTCGCCCGGCGCTGAGGCGTTCGCCAGTGCGTCAGCCCTCTGCAGCGACCTGCCGCATCTGCTGAGCCGAGAACTGATACCCAACCGAGGGTACTACGACGGGAGTGCTTGGCAGGGCACGTTCCTCGGCCTTGAGCCGAAGTACGCATGGCTCATTCGCTTCCTG
The DNA here is from genome assembly GCF_003665985.1 of Haloarcula sp. Atlit-47R. Classification (NCBI taxonomy): domain Archaea; kingdom Methanobacteriati; phylum Methanobacteriota; class Halobacteria; order Halobacteriales; family Haloarculaceae; genus Haloarcula; species Haloarcula sp. Atlit-47R. Next base: position 626,682 of record NZ_QPLQ01000002.1, read on the forward strand.
CTGGTGTATGCATACGTCGCAGTCTTGTTGGCGTGGCTGTGGTACGGGTACGTGCTCTTCCGACGGCACTATCGCGCTGCTGACTGGACGCCGACTGACGACGTCATCGACCGGCTTCGAAGTCACTACTGGGGCCTGTTCGGACTCGCTGTCGTCGTCTTCTTCGTCACAATGGCCGTGTTCGCTCCCGTTGTCGGCCCAACGACAGCCGAAGAGAATATCCAGGGGCCGTACTCCCACGAGATGCAGTACTTCAACGAGGACACGGAGACGGTCGAAACGATTACCATCGGCGAGGCGAATCTCGGGTCCGCGTCGCGCGGGAGCGGGGACAGCAACGTCGGGATATGGAGTTACGACGACTTCGGGCGATTCCACCCTGTCGGAACGCTCGTCAGCGGTAAGGATCTGTTCACCTTCCTCGCCTTCGGCGCACGGGTGTCGCTGTTCATCGGCCTCGGATCGATGGCGATTGCGGGCTTTATTGCGACGACGCTGGCGTTAGTTACCGCCTATTACAAGGGGGTAACTGACCTCATTGTGGTCCTGACCAGTGACTCCGTGCAGGCGATGCCAGCATTGCTGCTGGTGATTCTTGCGACAGTGGTGTTCAAGAACCACTGGATAGCAGAGATTTACAACGGGGCGATGCTGTTCATCCTCCTGTTTGCGCTGATACGCTGGCCGGGGCTGTGGCGGGCGGTACGTGGTCCTGCGTTACAGGTCGGCGAACAGGAATGGGTAGATGCGGCAAAGAGTTACGGCCAGCGACCCACTGTGATTATGCGGAAACACATGGCACCGTATATCCTCGGTTATCTCCTGGTTTACGCCTCCCTGACGCTCGGTGGCGTCATTATTTCCGTCTCTGCCCTGTCGTTCCTCGGACTCGGGATTACCGCCCCGACTCCCGAGTGGGGGCGGGCGATTAACATCGGGCAACAGTACATCGCCAGTCAGTCCTGGCACATCTCGCTCATTCCGGGCATCCTGATTACGCTGGTCGTCACCGGCTTCAACGCGTTGAGCGACGGGATTCGGGACGCGATTGACCCACAGAGCGAGGGTGCTGAAGGCGGTGCAACTGGCGCGGCCGCCGGAGGTGGTGGCGGATGAGCCACATCGAAGACGGCGAGCCGCTGCTGGCCGTTGACAACCTCCGGACCGTGTTCCACAGCGACAAAGAGGAAATTCGCGCTGTCGACGGCGTTTCATTCGATATTGCACGCGGCGAGACGCTCGGTATCGTCGGCGAATCCGGTTCGGGCAAGAGTGTCACCGCGCGCTCGATTATGGGACTGGTCGATAGTCCGGGCGAAATCAGCGAGGAGTCGTCCATACGGTTAGACGGGCGAGAGCTGACGACGCTTTCGGAGAAGCAATACCGATCAGTTCGTGGCGGCGACATCGCGATGGTGTTTCAGGACCCGCTGAGCTCGCTCAATCCGGTGTACACTGTCGGGAACCAGATCATCGAGGCGCTGGAGCTCCACCGCGGTATGGAAGGGGCCGAAGCCAAGTCGGAGGCCATCGAACTGCTGCGTGCAGTCGGCATCCCCGACGCGGCACGCCGTGTCGATGAGTTCCCCCACGAGTTCTCCGGCGGGATGCGCCAGCGAGCCGTCATCGCGATGGCACTGGCCTGTGACCCAGACCTGCTCATCTGTGATGAGCCGACGACAGCACTCGATGTCACCATTCAGGCCCAGATTCTGGACCTGTTACAGGAGATTCAGACGAAGCGTGACATCGGTATCATGTTCATCACGCACGACATGGGCGTCATCGCGGAGGTCGCCGACCGCGTCGCCGTGATGTACGCCGGCGAAGTCGTCGAGCAGGCACCCGTAGAGGAACTGTTCGCGAACCCACACCACCCCTACACACAGGGACTCTTGCAGAGTATTCCCGGCCGGAACCCCAGTACAGATCGGCTACCCACTATCGAAGGGGACGTGCCGACGCCACACGAATCGGCGTCGTACTGTCGGTTCGTCAGCCGGTGCCCGAAGGCCTTTGACGAGTGTGAGCGGGTCCATCCCGCCCACGTCGAAGTCAGCGAATCAGCGGACCACACGGCCGCCTGTCTCCTGTACCCCGAAGATATGCCTACCGACGACACTGTGACACAGCACGAAGCGAACGCGGACCAGACAGGCGTCGAAGCAGACGAAGCACTGTCGGCGGACGACTGGCCAGTTGAGCGCCGAGCAGCCGGTGAAGACACCGGCCCGGCCGGGTCCGAAGACAGCGACGCACGGGCTGATGGTGGCCACGGCAGCAGTGCCGTGGACACCGGCGGCCAGCGGGAGGGAGGTGACCCAGATGAGTGAATCTGTCGTCGAGACCGCGTCCCACCAGACCGGCGAGACATTGCTCGATGTGCAGGATCTGAAGACGTACTACGAAGGCGGTGGACTGCTCGGCGGGGACCCAGTGAAAGCCGTCGACGGCGTGAACTTCGAGATCTCGCGCGGCGAGACGTTCGGGCTGGTCGGTGAATCCGGCTGTGGCAAGACAACCCTCGGTCGGACACTCATCCAACTGGAAACGGCTACCTCCGGGACAGTCTCCTTCGATGGAACGGATATAACCGAACTCAGCGGCGACGACCTCAAGGAGTGGCGCCGCAACGCCCAGATGGTGTTTCAGGACCCCGAATCGAGCCTCAACGACCGGATGACTGTCGGTGAGATTATCCGCGAACCGCTGGACGTCCACGAGCAGGGCACGGCTCGCGAGCGTCGGGAGAAGGTGCGGACACTGCTCGATCAGGTCGGACTCATGCCGGAACACTACTACCGGTACCCCCACCAGTTCTCCGGCGGCCAGCGACAGCGTATCGGCATCGCACGGGCGCTCGCACTCGAGCCGGAGTTCGTCGTCCTCGACGAACCCGTTTCGGCGCTCGACGTGTCCGTCCAAGCCCAGATACTCAATCTGCTGGAAGACCTGCAAGAAGAGTTCGGCCTCACGTACCTCTTCATCGCGCACGACCTGAGTGTGGTCCGGCACATCTGTGACCGCGTCGGAGTGATGTACCTCGGGAACCTCATGGAGGTCGGGCCGACGGAGCAGCTGTTCCAGCGCCCAGAAAACCCCTACACACGCGCGTTACTGTCGGCGATTCCGGAACCGGACCCGACGGTTCAGGCAGACCGGATTACCCTGCCCGGCTCGCCACCGAGTCCACGGGACCCACCGGAAGGGTGTCCCTTCGCAACGCGGTGCCCCGTCCGGATACGGCCCGAAGACATAGACGCTAGCGATGCGGTGTGGGACCGGATCCGAGAGTTCCGTGATGTCATTCGCGAGCGGTCCCGCGCGGAACAGTCGCTCGGTGAGCGGCTCAAGGAACGGCTCGGGTTCGACACCGCGTTGGCTGACGGCGAGGAAATCGTCGAGGAAGAGTTCAGCGACGTGGACCTCCCGCCGGACGTACGAGAGCACGTCGAACAGGCTGCGACGTATCTCAGTGATGGGGACCCCGATGCTGCACGGGCGTACCTCAAGGAAGTGTTCGGCGGTCGGTGTGACACCGAAACACCGCAGTACTACGATGTCGACGACAGACGGATGAGCTTCTGTCACCGGCACGCACAGGAGCACGTCTCCCCTGGCGACGAACTGCGCCAACGTGGCTACGACACGCACGATGGATAACCTGGCGGGAAAGGTACTCGATCTGCTGTGGTACGCCATCGGCGTAACGCTCACAGCGACGCTTATCGGCGGCGTACTCTCACCGCTTCGCGGCGGCGGCTGGGTGACAGTGAAGTTCGTGCTGTTTTTTATCGGCTTCGCGCTGTTTGGCTACGCTTCGGTTACGCTGTGGCGTGCGCCGTCTCTCGATTCCGACGACTCGGACGACTCCGCCGTGTCGTTTGGCGTGTCGGCACGGGAGCGGACACCGTTCGAGTCGATGCTAGCTCGTGTCGTCCCGCCCCTCGATACGCTCGCTCCGCCCGAAGACCGGCTCTCGCCGCCGGTGAAGCTCTTCGTTGCGAGTCTGTTCGTCCTCGGGCTCTCCCTGAGCATGGAAGTCATCTTCGGCGTCCAGTGACACCACCATTTACCTCCCGCGGGCGTAACGACAGGGTATGGTAAAGACAGGTGGCGAGGGGACAGACGACCTCGAACGGCTTGCCGCTGGTTCTGACGCCCGCAAGGCATCGTGGAAACAGACGTTAGAGGAGACACAGGCGCTGGCGGACCAGCGGCGTTCTGACGGCCGCGAGGCAGTCGTCGTCCCCGCCGGGGATGCGGGTCTACGGACAGTCGACGACGGTGACAGCCTCGAACTCGTGTTCGTTATTCCGGGCAACAAGGCCGAAGGCGTGACGCGACTGGTCGAATCGAATCCCCTCGAAGCGTACGACGTGTACCGGCGAACAGTCGGAGAGCAGGTGTTTCTGGCCGTCGAGTATTTCGATCCGGACGCCGCTTCGCTGTTCATCGCTGGCGCGTACGAACTCCGGGACGCCGGTAACGCGGTGACTGCTGCGAACGACGGGGCGACGTTCCAGACGTTGCTCAGGAAACTGGACGGGACGCCGGTCGCATCGTTCGACCACGCAGACCGGACGAAGTTCCTCCCGACCGACAGGCTCCCGGTCGAGGAGTAGGGACAGGCGTCAGAGAGTACGCGACAGTTGAACAGTGTGTCACGGTCGCTATCGAACTTCACCGGCGTGCCTGCGATAGGACACGATGGCCCACCTCGCAGTCCAAGACCGAAAGGACCATTCACTAGCCCCCGCAGAGTTCAATCTGCGCGAGGGTAGCCGAGCTTGGCCAAAGGCGGTGGGCTTAAGACCCGCTCCCGTAGGGGTCCGTGGGTTCGAATCCCATCCCTCGCATTCTGCGACGAGTGAACACGAGGAGCGGTGCAAACGGGATGCGAACTACGGACGGGAGAGCGATTCGGGTGAGGAGAGTGCGCTGTTCACCGGACGCTGTGGCTTGTGCACAGTTGGCCACAGACTTCACAGGAGCAACGCTGACCGCTTATGTGTGACACACTCGACAGTCTATGTGGCACAGCCGTGTCGGTCACAGATCCGGGTGCGGCGATGACAGATGCTTCGAACGGAGAGAGGGCGGACACGACGCGTTTTTGCACGTCTGTGGCCTATACCGGCGTAATGACTGACGTGCCAAACGACGTTGCCGAAGCGTTCGACCGACACGATGCGCTCGTCCCGGCCGGGGATAGCTACGCTGTCGAGACGACGAACTTCGACGCTCGCGTAACTGCGACCGAGGGCGAAGAGTGGCGGACGAACTACGAGGTGACGGTCAGAGCGCCGTCGCTGCAGGCCGCGACAAGCGACGAGGTCGGTGCTGCCGTCGTCGATGGCTGGCTTGAGACGCTGGAGCGGCGGCTGGAGGACGCGCCGAAAGCGACCCGAACTGCTGTCGAACTGGACGAGTACAGCGTCGTCGAGGACGGCGAGCAGGTCGTGGTCGCGTTCGAGTACACAATGGGTGGCGAACGGCAGGCCGCAGACGTCGCAAAGACCTTCGTCGAGTACGTCGAAGGGACGTACGTTGAGGGCGTCATACCCGGTTACGACTACGTCGGTGTCGTGGCTGACCTGCTCAATTCGGCGAGTACCGGTGGCAGTGACGGCTCTCGTGGCGGGACACCGCTATAGTGGGGCCGTGCCGAGTACGGCATACAGATAACGCTCTGTCTCAATCCATCGCGATATACGTCTGTGTCGTTTCGACGCCCTGAATTTCTTGGATGTGCGTCGCTGCGACATCCTTGACTTCAGCGGGCGTCTCCACGTTCACTTTCGCTATAAAGTCGACGTCACCGGCAACGATGTGTGCCTCGACAACACCGTCGACGGCTTCGATATCATCCTTCAGGCGGTCCGCGTCACCGGTGTGGGCTTTGACCATGACGTATGCAATGACCATGTTCAGGCACCTCCAAGCGCGGTTGCGCGCTCTGATTCGCCAACAACGATGCTTCGGACATCCGAAAGCGTCTCGAAGTCGGCCAGTATCACGACTCGGTCACCGGCCTCTAGCGTTTCGTCCGGGTTGGGAATGGCGAGCGGGGCCTCGCCTTTCCCGTGTGCCATCAGCCGGGAATCCGACGGCAGTTCCAGTTCCGACAGCGTGTACCCCTCCATCGGCGATTGCCGCTGGATGGTAAACTCCACGAGCTGGAGGTTCTGTGCGATATCGGCGACTGCGCGGATGTTCCCGCCCAGCAGCGCATTCTTGGCGGCGATAGCGCCCAGTCGTTCAGGGTAGATTACCTCGTCGACCTCGGAAGCGTAGCGCCGGTAGATCTCTTCGCGGTAGTCCTCGTCGATGCGCATGACGGTTCGACAGCCGTGTTCTTTGGCGATCATACAGGCAACGAAGTTGTCGTTCAGGTCGCCGGTGAGCGCGCCGAGTGCGTCGGCAGCTTCGAGATCAGCGCTGCCGAGCGTCTCCTCGATAGCGCCATCGCCCGCAATCACCTCGAAGCCAGCCGTTCGCGCGCGCTCGACTGCGTTCTCATCGCGCTCGATGAGGACAACTTCGTGGCCACTCTCTTGCAGGACGCGAGCCGTCCGCAGTCCGACACGACCTGCACCCACGATAACGAATCGCATACACCCTCCTATGGGGCGGGGGTGAATAAAAGTACCCACCCGGTGGAACCACCAGACGCCTTGACCACGCCGTCAAACAATACAGCCGTTGTTTTTTCCTGACGAAACCTTTTTCGTGCCATGACACGACACACCATAATATGGTTAGCGCGTTCATTATGGTCAAGACGGCTGCCGGCAAATCCGAAGACCTCCTTGCGGCAGTTCGAGACGCCGAAGGCATCACTGAGGCACACATCGTCGCCGGGCAGTACGACATCATCGCCGAAGCGACAGGTACCGAGGTGTACGACATCATGCAGTCGGTCTCGGGTCACATCCGAGACCTCAACGGCGTCGACGACACGCGCACGTACATCTGTTTGGAGTGAGCGCCCCGCGTTGTTCCGACACCGCAAAGGGACTTGCCGCCCTACGGCGAACATGGTCAGTGTCGCCGGTATTATCGGCCTGCTCGTCATCGTGCTGGTCAACAGTGCTGTGACGGCGCTCATGACGCGCTTTTTCCGCGTCCGCTTGCACACTCGGTGGGGGAGCCTCATCTACTCGCTGCTCCTCTGTCCGGTAGTCATGGTCGTCATCCTGCTGGTGTTGAGTGGCGTGTTCAGTCTCGGTGCGAACCTCGGGAGTCAGACCGCTGTCCTCCTCGTAACTATCGTTATTCCACTCGCTACCGGGATGACGTTCGATTACTTCTGGATGCCCGCTCCCGACGAAGTCGAACTACCGGCGTCGATGGACTAATCGAGAATCGCTGCTCGGACCTGTTCGTACACAGCATCCGGGTCGGCGGTTGCGTCGACGCGAACGAACCGCTCCGGGTCGGCTTCGATTAGTCGCTCGTAGTTGTCACGCACCGTTGTGAGATACTCTGCCGTCTCGAACTTGTTCGTCGCGCCGCTTCGCTGTGCGGCGGTTTCTGGATCGAGATCGAGATACACAGTCCGGTCCGGCGGCCGGGTCCAGGGCGCGTGGACCTCGCGAACGTACGACAGCGGGTCGTCCAAGGTCTCACTCGCTTCGAGTGTCGCACCCTGATAGGCGTACCGAGAGTCGCTGTAGCGGTCGGAGACAACGAGCCGGTCTTCGCTGAGTGCCGGTCGGACCGTGTCCGAGAGGTGTGCGGCGTGGTCTGCCGTATAGAGGAACAGTTCGGCCAGCGAGTCCGCGTCGTCGTTGTCGATGGAGCGCTGGACGGCGTCGCCGTACCAAGTATCCGTCGGTTCGCGCGTGAACACAGTTTCGCTGGGGACAGCGTCGTCGCTCCGGAGCCGTTCCCACACGGTCGTCTTGCCGCTCCCGTCCAGTCCTTCGAGCGTGACGAGCATACCTCACAATCTGTGTGGGGGGACGTAAGCGCCCCGACCTGAACGGTGTATCCGTAGCCTGACACAAGTGACCGGACTGCGGGCCCGTCGATCAAATAAATACGCTCACCTTTACGGTTCTACCAACTGTATTGGAGTCCATGGATGTACTTGTCGTCGGCGGGACCGGATTCATCGGACAACACCTATGCCGTGAGCTCGACGAGCGAGGGCACACCGTCACTGCGCTGTCTCGGTCACCAGAAGACGCAACACTACCAGACGGTGTCGAAACCGTCTCCGGGGACGTCACAGACTACGGGAGTATCGAGAGCGCGTTCGAAAATCAGGACGCGGTGTATTATCTGGTCGCACTGTCGCCCCTGTTCAAACCGGACGGCGGCGACAAGATGCACGAGCGCATTCATCTCGGCGGGACGGAAAACAGCGTACAGGCCGCAGAAGAGCACGGCGTCGACCGGTTCGTCCAGCTGAGCGCACTGGGTGCAGACCCCACCGGCGACACACACTACATCCGGTCGAAGGGAGAGGCTGAGCAGGTTGTTACGGGGTCTTCGCTGGACTGGACCATTTTCCGCCCGTCGGTCGTCTTCGGTGAGGGCGGTGAGTTTGTCTCCTTCACGAAGCGCCTCAAGGGGATGTTCGCGCCGGGTGTCCCGCTGTATCCGCTTCCCGGCGGCGGCAGACAGACGACGTTCCAGCCGATCTGGGTCGGTGACCTCGTGCCGATGCTCGTCGACAGTATCGAATCCGAAGACCACGTCGGCGAGACCTACGAGGTCGGTGGGCCGGAAGTACTGACGCTCAGAGACGTGACCAATCAGGTGTACGATGCCGAGGGGTCGTCAGTAAGCGTCGTCCCCCTTCCGATGCCACTAGCGAAGGTCGGGCTCTCTGTCTTGGGAAGTGTCGGGTTCCCGATGGGTGCCGACCAGTACCGGTCACTCAAATTCGATAACACGCCAGCGACCAACGAAATAGATGCATTCGGTGTCAGTAGTGACTCTCTAACGACACTCAGCGGATATCTCAGGGGAGAAGCGCCAGCAGTAGCCACTTCCTAAAGAGAATTGTGTTAGATAGTATTGATTTTCAATCCTGGCTTTCAGGGCTGAGAGCCGGGCAAAACACTTATACTCGCCATCGCTCTTTGACCCTTTAAGCGGAGAACCATATAATGAAACTGGCGATGATCGGCTTCGGGCAGGCCGGTGGCAAAATTGTGGACAAATTCCTCGAGTACGACAAGGAAACCGGCTCGGGAATCGTCCGCTCGGCTGTTGCGGTCAATACAGCAAAAGCAGACCTGCTTGGGCTAGAACACATTCCGGAAGAGAATCGAGTGCTCATTGGCCAGGCTCGCGTCAAGGGCCATGGCGTGGGCGCGGACAACGAACTCGGCGCGGAAATCGCCGAAGAGGACATCGACGAGGTGCAGGGTGCGATTGACAACATCCCCGTCCACGAAGTCGACGCTTTCCTCATCGTCGCCGGCCTCGGCGGCGGGACGGGGTCGGGCGGGTCGCCGGTCGTCGCAAAACACCTCAAGCGCATCTACACCGAACCGGTGTACGGTCTGGGCGTCCTGCCGGGCAGCGACGAGGGTGGTATCTACACCCTCAACGCCGCCCGCTCGTTCCAGACGTTCGTGCGCGAGGTGGACAACCTCATGGTGTTCGACAACGACGCCTGGCGACAGACCGGCGAGTCCGTTGAGGGGGGCTACGACCACATAAACGAGGAAATCGTCCGCCGCTTCGGCGTACTGTTCGGAGCCGGTGAGATCGAGGCCGGCGACAACGTCGCCGAAAGTGTCGTCGACTCCTCGGAAATCATCAATACGCTCGACGGCGGCGGCGTCTCCACCGTCGGCTACGCCTCCGAGGACGTCGAGGTGTCCTCTGGCGGCGGCGGCCTGCTCTCGCGGTTCAAGGGCGACGACTCGTCCGACGACGGAATGGATACGGCCAACACCACGAATCGTATCACGTCGCTCGTCCGGAAAGCCGCGCTCGGCCGACTGACACTCCCCTGTGAGATCGAGGGTGCAGAGCGTGCCCTCCTCGTGATGGCAGGGCCGCCGGAGCACCTGAACCGGAAGGGAATTGAGCGCGGCCGGAAGTGGCTTGAGGAGCAAACCGGTTCGATGGAGGTCCGCGGTGGCGACTATCCGACCAACGCCCCGAAAGTGGCCGCATCCATCCTGCTGGCCGGCGTCCACAACGTTCCGCGAATCAAGGAACTCCAGCAGGTCGCCATCGAGGCCCAGGACAACATCGACGACATCCGTAACCAAAGCGAAGATAACTTAGAGGACTTGGTCGAAGACGACGAAGATGAACTTGATCCGCTGTTCTAACAAGACCGTCGCACTCCTCTGTGTTGTCGCGCTGCTCGCGACTGCCGGCACAGCGAGTGCGTTCTCTGTCTCTGCCGACGGGGTGCCGACCGAGAGTGCCGTCGGCGAAGAGGTGTCGGTGACGTACACGATAGACGACCCGTTCACCGATGCGCCGAACGAATGGACACTTGCCGGTTCGACCGAACTCCAGAACGTTAGCTGGACGGTCACCGTGTTGCGTGCTGGGAATCAGGTGAATCAAGAGACCTACGGCGACCAGTCTTTCGAACAGGATCTGGAAATCGATAACAACGGTGACCAAGTCCGCGTCGAACTCGTCGGCACGACGCCAGCCATCTCGAATTACACGTACGACCCGGCACAGAACTATCAGGTCGCCTCGCTCAGTCGAATCAGCGGCAACAACGAAGAGGAGTTCCGCAGCGACACCGCTCACCACTACACCGAAGAGAGTCAGGCCGCGAGGCAAGCGATCGACGACGCACAGGCTGCAATCGACGCGGCCGGTGGGAACGAAAACGCCGAAGAACTGGTCAGTAGCGCCATCTCCTCATACGAGAACGGAAACTTCCAGAACGCCCAGGACCTCGCCGGGCAGGCTGAGAGTCAGGCACAGCAGGCCCAGCAGAGCGCCCAGACCCAGCGAACGCTCCTGCTGGTCGGCGGCGGACTTGTCGTCCTCCTGTTGCTGGTCGGTGGCGGCTACTACGCGTACACGCAGATGAGTGAGGACGAGTACTCCAAGCTGTAATGCGTCTTGTCGTCCCCGTCTCGGGGTCTGCCCCCAAAACGCGACTTGCGTCTGTTCTGTCTCCAGCCGAGCGCCGTGATTTTACCGAAGCTATGCTTTCAGACGTCGTCGACGCAGTGACAGCGGCGGGCCACGAACCCGAGATCATCTCGACAGCACCGCTTGACTGTGCCGTGCCGGTCACCGTCGACGACCGCGGACTCGACGCGCTCGTTAACGACCTGCTCGCGTCGACAGTGACTGACGGCGAACGAGCGCTTGCCGTCGTGATGGCCGACCTCCCGCTCGTAACTCGTGAGAGCATCGAGCGACTGCTCGCTCCCGAAGCCGACGTGGTGCTGGCCCCGGGCCTGGGCGGCGGGACGAACGCCTTCGTCTGTCGGCACCCCGAATTCAGGGTCGATTACCACGGCGCGTCTATCCGCGACCACCGAGAGACCGCACGCGACGTGGGAGCCAGCGTTACCGAAATTGACTCGCGGCGGCTCGCGACCGATATCGACGAACCGGATGATCTCGCAGAGGTGCTGTTACACAGCGAGGGCGCGGCCGCGGATTGGCTCACACAGTCAGGGTTCGAACTGACAGCCGCCGGTGGGCGAGTCGACGTGCAGCGATCTCGGTAGTTTGGACCAGTCTCCGCCGCCGTAATATCAATCCTGATACTCCCGAGTTTACATTTAGGTAGTTTCAGACTACTATCCACATGTGACTGTTTCTAGTGTCAAGCAGAGCTACGGGGCCAAGCTCGGTGTCGGATACATCGCAACGGCTACCCTCCTTATCACAGTCGGGGTGGTAACACAGGATGTCGCATCAACAGTCGTCGCCGGCATCGCCGGCTTACTGACACTTGGCTCGATCAACGCAGCCGAAACGGTCGCGAGCATCACCGAGTTATCAGCACAGACACAGCGGGTGGCAGACGGGGACCTCGATACCGAAATCGTCTCGACGCGGACCGATGAGTTCGGTGACCTTGCTGACTCCATCGAGCAAATGCGCGTCTCGTTGCGCGACCGACTGTCAGAGATGGAGGCTGCGAGGGCGGACCTCGAACAGGCACAGATTGACGCAAACGAGGCACAGGCCGAAGCAGAGGCCGCTGAGGAGGAAGCACGGGAACTCGCCACAGCCTACCAGGAAATTGCAACAGCGTACGGGACGGTCATGGCAGACGCCGCAGACGGCGATCTCACGCAGCGTGTCGATGTGGCCACTGAGTACGACGCTATGGAAACCGTCGGCCAGTCGTTCAACAGGATGATGGACGAGCTACAGGAGACAATCGAGACGGTCACCGCCGTTTCCGAGCGTATCACAACCGAAACTGACGAGATTACCGAAACGAGTCAGCAAGTCCAACAGGAGGTAGACGCGGCTGTGGAAACGGTTGCCGATATCCAGACGCAGGCAACCGATCAGCAGACAAAGCTCGAATCAGCTGCAGCCGATATTCAGGACGTGAGCGCGTCGGCAGAGGAAATCGCCGCGACAATTGACAACCTTGCCGACCGGAGCCGTGAGGTCGAGGAGGCCAGCAACGACGCCCGGGCAGCCTCAGAAACAGCCCTGACAGAGATGGACCGGATACAGGCTGATGCAGCTGAAGCTGTCACACAGGTCGAGACCCTCCAGCAGCGAATGGCCGAGATAACCGACATCGCGGACATCATCTCCGAGATTGCAGAGCAGACGAATATGCTGGCGTTGAATGCGTCGATAGAGGCCGCTCGCGCTGGTGGACAGGGCAGCGGCGCGGACGGGGATGGGTTCAGCGTCGTTGCCGACGAAGTCAAGTCACTCGCTGAAGAGACGCAGTCACGGGCTGACGAGATAGCAACGGTCATCGCTGAGGTCTCTGAGCAGACAGAAGAGGTGACAGCCTCGATACAGGCGACCGAAACGCGAGTCGAAACTGGTACTGAGACCGTTGAGTCGGCCCTGTCGGAGATTGCGACAATCGCGGAGGCCGTCGACGACATCTCAGCATCCATCGAGGAGATGCGACAGACGACCTCGGAACAGGCAGACACCGTGCAGGCGACGGCCGACTCGATAGAGGTTGTCACTGAAGCAAGTGCGGAGACGGCGACTACTGCAGAGGAAATGTCGACACAGATCCGTCGGCAGCGGGACGTCGTCAAGTCGATCTCCGACTCACTCGATTCCTTCCGCGAAACCGCGGTTGACGACCTCGAATCCCGGGTGCGACTATTTACTGTTGACACAGATACTACGGCGGCGAGCCACAGACGCGTCGCAGGGTCGCCGTCAGTCGGGGGTGACGACTGATGGACGCCGTTGCAGTCGTGTACGGGATAACCGCCGCGGGCTTTGCGGTCGGTGTCGCTATCGTCGGGTTCCTCTATGCGTCGCTTGAGGGGTCCGACGAACGGTCGGTTCTGGGGGCGTTGGCGCTTATACCGGCAGTTGCAGGCCTCTCGTACGTTGCGATGGCGTTCGGTATCGGCACCGTAACCATTGGTGAGACGACGCTTGTCGGGTTCCGATATCTCGACTGGGTGGTGACGACGCCGTTGCTCGTCGGATTTATCGGGTATACTGCGGGCGCGTCGAGACGGGCGATTGTCGGGGTTATGGCGGCGGACGCCCTGATGATACTTGCAGGCGTCGGGGCGGTTGTCACTGCTGGAACACTGAAATGGGCGCTGTTCGGCGTCTCGGCGATGTTCCACGTCTCGCTGTTTGCCTACCTGTACCTCGTCTTCCCGCGCTCAGTTCCGGACGACCCACAGCGTATCGGTCTGTTTAGCCTCCTCAAGAACCACGTCGGGCTGCTGTGGATCGCGTATCCGCTCGTCTGGCTTGCTGGCCCCGAAGGACTTGGGTTCGCGACCTACGTCGGTGTCAGCATCACCTATGCATTCCTCGACCTGCTGGCGAAGGTCCCCTACGTGTACTTCTTTTACGCCCGACGGCAGGTGTTCGCCACGAAACTGCTTCAGGAGTCGGGCGACGCCACAGTAACGCCGGCGGACTGAACAGGTACGACCACAGAGGTATCGTCGACCACGCGGTACTTCGGCGCGGATACCGGTTCACAGGTGCTCGGCGTGTAGCGACACACTGATTCTGTTGCCGCGCGCCCTGTTTCGACCGCCTACAACTACTGGCACAGGCTATCACACACGACTGAAACTTTTTATCCATAGGGTGCAGACCCCGGAACGTGATACCCGGCACGGACGCGTACGACATCGCCATCGACATTCCGGACGATGACGTCGAGCGCCTGCTGTCGGTGATGCCCGAGGACGTCGGGGCGGCGTCAGCACTGTCTTACTGCCGGAACGTGTTCCTGCCGCTGACGACCGCGTGCCGATACACCTGTACCTACTGCACGTACTACGATCCGCCGGGCGAGGCCGAACTGATGGACCCAGATGAAATCCGGGAGACGTGTCGCCGGGGGGCCGACGCCGGCTGCACCGAGGCGCTGTTCACCTTCGGCGACGACCCGGACGACCGCTACACCGAGATACACGCCCAGCTCGCCGCGTGGGGTTACGACTCCATCCACGAGTATCTCCGCGAAGCCTGCAAAATCGCGCTGGAAGAGGGGTTGCTCCCCCACGCCAACCCGGGTGACCAGACGCGCGACCAGATGGCTCACGTCGCCGACCTGAACGCCTCGATGGGCGTCATGCTGGAGACGACCACCGAGGTGCAGGCCCACGGCGGTCCACGAGCAAAAAACCCCGGCCAGCGGCTCAACACCCTCCGAGTGGCTGGCGAACTCGGCGTCCCGTTCACAACGGGTATCCTCGTTGGGATCGGCGAGGACTGGCACAACCGCGCCGAGAGCTTGCTCGCTATCCGCGAAATGCACGAGCGGTATGGTCACATTCAGGAGGTTATCGTCCAGCCTGTCGTCGAGAACGAGCGATGGCGGAGCGGCTCCCCCGACCTGGCGACGATGCGCCGGGTGACGGCGATGGCCCGTGCGGCCCTGCCCGAGGCGGTGTCCGTTCAGGTCCCCCCGAACCTTGCGCCCGCCCGTGACCTGACCGACTGTGGCATCGACGACCTGGGCGGCGTCTCCCCAGTGACGGTCGACCACATCAACCCAGAGTACGAGTGGCCCGCTCTACAGGAGTTGACTGCCGTCGCCGAGGCCGCCGAGGTGCCACTGACAGAGCGGCTACCGGTCTACGACCGGTTCGTTGATAACGGCTGGCTCTCGGATCCCATCGAGGCGGCCATCGAGGCTGATACCGACGCCGGCGAACGGTTCCGGTCGATACTGAACCGGGGCGAGAATTCGGGAGCCTCCTGAGACTGCCTGTCGGTTTCTTCGCGTGAACTGCCGTTACAGTCGGAGCAGATCCCGGACACCAATCACCTAGTCGTCTAGGCCATAGCTACACATACACTGGCACACCAATATATATCATGCCTGGACGTGCCTCTGACAGCAGTTCCAGGCAAAATACTCTACCACAATGGCCACGGCCAGTGCCCAGCCGTGGTCTACTACTTCAGTCGAGTAACGGCGTTCCGTCAGCTTGTGGTCCGAGTTGCGGGCCGAGCACGTCGGCGTCAGGGTCGATGACGCGGCGCTGTTCGTAGTCCGTCGAGCGCTCGACGGGCGTCCGGCCGATAGCGGAAATCATATCGGCGTACTCCTGAAACGAGCGGAACTCGCCGTAGTCGCCGCCGGCGCGCTTGGTAATCTCCTCAGAGAGGATTGTCCCCATGAAGTCGTCGGCACCGCAGGTGAGCATCTTCAGTCCCTGCGTGTCGCCATATTTGACCCACGAGGCCTGAATGTGGTCGATGTTGTCGAGGAACAGTCTGGAGACGGCAATCAGCAGTTCGTCTTCGTCGACCGTTGCGCCGCCGTCAACCATGCCGCGCTCGTACAGCGGCGTTTCCTCGTGGACAAAGGATAGCGGGACGAACTCCGTAATCGCGCCGGTCCGGTCCTGCAGGTCGCGGATACGCTTCAGGTGCAGCGCGCGATGGCGTTCGTTCTCGACGTGGCCGTACATCATCGTCGAGGTCATATCGAGACCGACCGACGCGGCCGCCTCCATCGCTTCGAGCCACTCGTCGGTCCCAATCTTACCCGGACAGATAACGTCACGGACCTCATCGACGAGGATTTCGGCGGCGGTGCCGGGGACACTGTCGAGCCCGGCCTCTTTCAGCCGGCCGTACACCTCCTCGTAGGACCAGTCGGTGCCGCGGCGGGCGTGATAGGCCTCCTCCGGCGTCATTGAATGGAGGTGGACGTCGCCGACGTTCATCGCGCTGAGTTGTTCACAGTAGGTGGCCGGGTCTTTCTCGTACTCCGCCGGCGAGCGGTAGTTCAGGTCGCCGCGGTCGCTGGTCTCCAGTATCTCTCTGTGTTCGTCGTCCAGCGCGAGCGCGGGGTGGAGTCCCGACACCGAACAGACCTCGTAGATGCCGCGGTCGAGAGCGTCCCGAACGATTTCGCGGGACTCGCTCGGCGTCTTCGTGAAGCCGCCGTGGTCCTCCTGATACTCGCTCCGGAACTGCTCGGAGCGGTCCTTGAAGTTACAGAACAGACAGCCCGTGTTACAGGCCGTCGTGACGTTGTTGTTGAGGTTCGCGACGAAGGTGACCTCGTCACCGACGACCTCGGCCCGGCGTCGGTCGGCCGCTTCGAGCACCTGCTCTTTCCGGTCGTGGTCGATGCCGTCCCGGTCGGTGCCCGTGGTAAAGAGTTCGACTGCGTCGTCGACTGTCAGTCGCGTCCCGTTTCTCGCCTTGGCGAGCGCGTTCTCGAACGACTGGTCAGTCGTCGGACGGTACTCGAACTCGGTGGAGCCGTCCGGGGTACCGACGGTCTCTGGGACGTCCGGCATTGCTGGACAGGAGGGAAAGAACGGTCAAAAGCGTATGGGTACGCACACGGTCCACAGGGTCGGCAGGACCCCGTGTTTCGGGCCACACGGGGCTGCGGTTCCGGGACCGCTGCATCAGGTCGGTAACACGCCGCCGACCCAGCCCGCAGTCTCGACGATAACCCAGGCGACGAAAACCGCATAAGCGCCGAGCAGTGCATACGATTCGAGTTCGCTCAACACGAGGTCGGTCCGGAGGACGGTAAACAGGAGAATCGTCGCCCCGGTCAGGACGCCGAACATCGGCACGGCCATCGCAAAGTCGACGGTCCACGTACCGGCAATGAGAACGCCAAGCGGGATGGCGACGAGCAGGTCAAAGGTGTTCGAGCCGAGCACGTTTGCGAGCGACGTGACCCCGCGGTCGTCGCGGGCTGCTTTAACACTGACGAGCGTGTCGGGGAGGCTCGTCGCCGCCGCGAGAATCGTCACGCCGAGCAGAAACTCCTGAATGCCGGCGGCCCGGCCAATGACGCCGACTGCGTGGACGAGATTCTCCACGGCCACGAGGATGACAGCCAGGCCCAGCAGGAGGAAGAGCCACTCCCGCCTGACCGAGATGTCGGCAGTCCAGTCCTTTTCAGGGTCGTGGTCGGCCGTATCCTGATACTGGATGAAGACGTACAGGCCGTAGAGCGCGAGCGGAATCGCCGCCAGCGGCCGCGTGATGACGCCAGTGAGTGTGGCCTCGCCGGGGTAGTAGATGACCGCAAGCGCCATCGTGATGAGCAGGACCGAGACGGCGAGCATGTAGAACTGCGCCTCCTTGTAGACGAGCGTCCGGCTCGCTTCGAGTTGGTCGTCCGTGGCGATGCCCGCAGCAGCGGGGATGATGAGGATGTTGAAGATAGCTGAACCGACGATTGCGCCGACGCCGAGCGGCATCGACCCGCCAAGCGCCGCGACGACGACGGTCGCGACCTCCGGGAAACTCGACCCGACAGCAACGATTATCGCACCCTGGACGACTTCGGGGAGGCCGTAGTACGTCGCGAGCCGTTCGCTCGACGATTCGAGCCAGTCACTGCCTTTCCAGATTGCGACCGTCGCGGCGACGATGATCGCAGCCTCGACCAACAGACTGGGAGCCATCAGCCAATCAGTCGATGGCCCGACGGAAAACGTTGCCTTCCGAGCGCGAGTGATACTGCCTGTAGCGAATTTCGCTACCGCGAATACCTTAAAAATAGTTACAGCCAACAGTATGAGAAACGTCTTTGTCCCCGGCGCGAAAGGCGGGCACAATGACGAGCGTCAAGGACTTCCGCGTGGACGAACCGGCGACGGCCGAGGAACTGGGCCGCGGTGCGTTCGTGTTCACGGACGACTACTCTGTATTCGACTGGGGGAAGATGCCGGACCAGATCCCCGACAAGGGCGCGTCGCTGTGTACGATGGGCGCGTACAACTTCCAGCTACTGGAGGAGAACCACGTTCCGACACACTACGAAGGCGTCAGGCTCCCCGGCAACGACGAAGTGGTAGACCTCGGCGAGGCGCTGTCTGCCGACGCCGCCCCCGAAGAGATGGTCATCGAACTCACGCAGGTCCCGGACCTCCCGTTCGAGGGCGGTCGCTACGACTACGACGCCTACCACCGGGGGGCCAACGAGAACTACCTCATTCCCCTGGAAATCGTCTTCCGGAACCGCGTGGGCGTCGGGTCGTCACTTCGGTCTCGGACCGAGCCCGCAGACCACGGCCTCGACTACGACACCTGGCCCGAGGAGGTCGTTGACCTGGACAGGCCAATCGTCGAGTTCTCGACGAAATACGAGGAGCAGGACCGCTACCTCGACCGCGAAGCGGCCGACCGCATCGCCGGGACGGCCGACATCGATCGGCTGGAAGAACTGGCCCGGGCGGTCAACCACATCGTCACCCAGCAGGCCGCCGAGGCCGATCTGGTCCACGAAGACGGGAAGATCGAGTGCCTGTACTACGACGGGGAGATTCGCGTCGCCGACGTGGTCGGGACGTTCGACGAGAACCGCTTCTCCTACGAGGGCCAGCAGGTCTCGAAGGAAGTCATCCGCCAGTACCACAAGCGCACACAGCCCGAGTGGGTCGCGGCTGTAAGCGATGCCAAACAGCAAGCCGACACGGACGGCGTCGCCGACTGGAAATCCCTCTGTGCGGAGTCGCCACAGCCGCTCGACGAGAACGTGATTCAGGTCGCGCGGGACCTCTACTGTGCCGGCACGAACGCCTATGTCGGGGGGAGCGTGTTCGACGCGCCATCACTCGACGAGGCCGTCAGCGCCGCGAGCGAACTCTGAGTGATTTAAAAAGGTAGCGCGTTTTTAGTCGTCAGCCTCTATCTCGCCGTCGTCCTCGGCGACGAACTCGCCGAGGCCGTCGATGGGACGGTCAGGGTTCAACTGGTCGAGTTTCTCCGGCGCGCCGAGCTGGGCTGAGGTTTCCTCGGGATCCCGCAGTTTCGTCCGGCCGCGGTGGACGCTCACTTCATCGTTGAGGTGGAGCTTGATCGCCTCGATGAGCGCCTCAGCTTCCAGCGGCTGACCGATCTGCTGGAGTTCCGCCTCAGTGGCGTCGTCGGGGACGTTGAACGCTCGCTGAGTGATAATCGGTCCCTGGTCCAGGTCGGTCGTCACGTAGTGGGCGGTGACGCCGGCGATGCGGACACCCTCCTCGATGGCCTGCATGTACGCCGACGCGCCAGGGAAGGCGGGCAGCAGGCTCGGGTGGACGTTGATGATGCGGCTCTCGTAGCGGAAGACCACATCCGGCGAGAGGATGCGCATGTAGCGGGCCAGCGCGATGAGGTCGGCATCGTACTCCGCCAGCAGGTCGAGCAACTGGTCCTCGTCGGGCGTGCCCTTCTCGTCGCCGATGTCGTGGAAGGGCACGTCGTACTTCGCGGCCAGCGGTTCGAGGTCGTCGTGGTTCCCGATGACCACCTCGATGTCGGCTCCGAGATCACCGTTGGCCCACGCCTCGAACAGCGCTTCCAGACAGTGTGACTCCTTCGTGACGAGAACGGCGATGGTCTGTGTCTCGCGGTCGGCCGGGAATCGGACCTGCACGTCAACGCCGAGTTCGTCGCCGAGTTCTGTGAGGTCCTCGCGGAGTTTCTCCTCCGTTGTCACCATCTCGGACGTGTCGACGCGCATGGTCATCCGGAAGACCCCCTCCCGGACAGCCTGGTCGAGGTCCTCGATGTTGATACTGCGCTCGAACAGCAGCGAGGTCACTTCGGCGATGAGGCCCGTGTCGTCCTCACCGACGACCGTAATCTCAGTCAAATCGCGCGTCACGATACCCACCTCCGGACAGCGTCGTGATTCATTTGACGCAGAGTCGGCAGTCCCACGGCAAAAGCCTTCGTTTTCCACCGAGCGTGGACACCAATCCTTTGTGTATCCGTCTGTGAGTGTACGGTCGTGATGAGTGATTCGCCGACCGTTCTCTGTGCCCAGCCGGACGCTGGCGAGCGCGCAGAGACGGCCGACGCACTTGCCGACGCCGGACTCGCTGTCAAGGAAGTCGGGTCCGTCGAGACGCTGACCGAAGCACTTGACCGGTCGGTTGACTGTGTTGTGACGGCCTTCGACTTCCCGGACGGCGACGGGTTCGACGTAGTAGACGCGGTCCGTTCGGTAAACCCGGCCTGTGTAGTGGCTCTCTATACGGAACACGCACCGTCAGACCTCCCCCGCGGCAGTCCCGAGCAGGTCGTCGAATACGTTCCGCGAACGGTCCCAGAATCCCGAGAGCGGCTTGCAGATGTCGCGGCCATGGCTGCCGCCGAGATAACGCAGGCAGCCTATCCAGTTCCAGAGACCGAGACCGAACGGCTGGCAGCCGTCCAGCGGTACGATGTCGACCAGCTGGCAGCGACCGACGCGTTTGACCGGTTGACGGCACTTATGACCAGCCACTTCGACATCGACGTGGCCTTCGTTGGCCTCATGGACGAACACGAGGAGCGGTTCGTGGCGTGTGAGGGAGCCAACTGGCGGACTCTCGCCCGCGAGGACACCATCTGCACCCACACGATTCTCACAGACGAGACGATGGTCGTCGAAGACACCCACGAAGACCCACGCTTCGCCGAAGTCGACGCGCTGAAACAGCTCGATATCAGGTCCTACGCCGGCGTCCGACTTACAGACAGGGAGGGGAATGCAATCGGTGCCGTCTGTTGCACCGACAGCGAACCACGGCGCTACACGCAGGCAGAACTAGACGACCTCCAGCGGTTCGCTGACGAGGTCGAGGAACAACTGCTGTTGCGACGCCAGCTGCAGGGGGATGCCTGATGTCACACCAACAGAACGAGCTGTACGCGTTCGACGGACTGCCGCTGAATCCGGTCGAACCGGGGACGAGCCTGCTCGTAACCGGCCCTGTTCTGAGCGGAGCGCGGGAGATGGGACTGCGACTGCTCTGTAGCTCCGACGCCGACGGCGGGACCGTCCTCGTCGCGACGGACAGCGACGCCACGACGATATTGGAGGATTTCGAGCGCCACGGCGGCATCCTCGACCGCGACCGGGTCCGTGTCATCGACTGCGCACAGGAAAGCGGCGAGCTGCCGGAAGACAGCGTTTCGGCGGTCAACACGCCGGCGGACCTGACCGGCATCGGTATCGAGTACTCCGGCCAGTACGAGTCGACGTACGCCAGCGGCTACACGCGGGTCCGGACCGGTATCATCACGCTGACGCCGCTGCTCGTGTACAGCGACGACGTGCGGGCGGTGTACCGGTTCCTCAACACCATCACCGGTCGGATCGGAACCGCAGACGGTCTCGGCGTCTGCGTGCTCGACCCGGACGCTCACGGGGAGCAGGTCGTCGAAAGCGTGGCACAGTTCTTCGACGGGCGAGTCGACGTTCGCGCCGACCGGGAAGACTTCGAACTCCGCGTGACCGGCCTGCGCGACCAGTTGACCGACTGGACGCCGCTCAGTGCCGGGACCTGAGTGTCGGGAGAACACAAGCGTTTTCTCTACTGCCCGCTCGCTTGCCAGTAATGACTGCCTTTACCGCGACCGTCACAGTCCGGCTCAAGCGGGGCGTCCTTGACCCCGAGGCCGAGACGACCCAGCGCTCGCTGGAACGCCTCGGCTTCGAGCTGAACGACCTCCGTTCGGCGGACGTGTTCGAACTGGACCTCGACGCCGACAGCGCCGAGGACGCGGCCGAACGCGCCGAGGAGATGGCCCAGCGACTCCTCGCGAACCCCACGATCCACGACTACGACATCGAGGTGACTGAGACAGAATGAGCATCGCCTCGCAACTGACGGCGATGCTCTGTTCTCACACGGAGTGGTCACTGTGACTATCGCCGTCATCCAGTTCGGCGGCTCGAACTGCGACCGTGACTCCGTCCAAGCGCTAGAGTCGCTGGACTTCGACGCCGAACTCGTCTGGCACGAAGACGGGCTTCCCGAGGACATCGACGGCGTTGTCCTCCCCGGCGGCTTCTCCTACGGCGATTACCTCCGTGCCGGCGCGATGGCCGCCCGCTCGCCCATCATGGCAGAAGTCCGCGAAGCCGCGAGCGAAGGAACGCCGGTGCTTGGCATCTGCAACGGCGCACAGATCGGCTGTGAGTCATCGCTGACTCCCGGCGCGTTCACGACGAACGAGAGCGCTCGCTTCCAGTGTGAACACGTCCACCTGCGCGTCGAGAACGCCGACACGCCCTGGACCAGCCAGTACGAAGAGGGAGAAGTCGTGGAGCTCCCCATCGCTCACGGCGAGGGTCGGTACGAGATTTCCGACGAACGGCTGGATGAACTCGAAACCGAGGGCCGGATCCTGTTCAAGTACTGCGACGAGAACGGCGATGTCACACCCGAGGCGAACCCGAACGGCTCGAAGCACAGTGTGGCCGGCGTCACCGGCGAAGCCGAACACGTCGCTGTCATGATGCCCCATCCGGAGCGGGCAACACTGTCGGACCTCGGTCGGACTGACGGCCAGGGCGTGCTCGCGGGCTTCGCCGAGTAACGTTCACGGACCCGCCTGTCATCGCGACGGTTTCCGATGCGACTGTTCCGGGCTCGAACAGCCGTGTAGCTATCTGGGGTTGTTTCAAAGGGGAAGGGACCAGCGGAGCGTGTGACATCGTCCGGCGGCCCCTATAGTGGCTTTGGAGGTCAAGCCGTATAAATACACGCGTACCGGAGTGGAAGTGAAATCCAAGCGGACAAAGCATTTGGCTGCGGTTGATGGCAGTCGAGTGCGTCAGCCACTCGCATCCGCTCTGCTCAACTGTTCATCGCTGACGGAACAGCGGTCACCACTCGATTCGTGTCTACCGCAAGTGGCTACATTGTCGCAGGTGCTTTGTAGGACGACGAGCCACGGGGGGCCGCTATCGCTTTCGCACAGGTGGACCTAACAGAACGGATGCAACGGTTTATTCAGCATAAATTATATTTGCTATTAGGTCAACGATGTATCTATGCCGATACAACGAAGAGAGTTCATTGCGGCGATAGGGACCGGGGCGTTAGCAGCTACCGCCGGGTGCGCCCAGTCCGGGGAAAGCAGTGGCCAGACCGAAGCGGCAGCGGAGTCCGGAGGGGGCAGTCAGCCAGGCGTGTCGGGCGAGACCCTGACGCTTACGACGACAACAAGCACGTACGACACGGGCCTGCTTGACGAGATTCACCCCGATTTCGAAGAAATGTACGGGGTGTCCGTCGACGCGGTCGCACAGGGGACCGGTGCGGCCCTCGAGTCGGCCCGTAACGGTGACTCGGACATAGTGATGGTTCACGCCCGCGGCCTCGAAGACGAGTTCATGCGCAACGGGTACGGGGTCAACCGCCGAGACCTGATGTTCAACGACTTCGTCATCGTCGGGCCTGAAAGTGACCCGGCAGGGATTCAGGGCATGGGCTCGGCGACCGAGGCGCTGACTGCTATCGCCGAGTCGGAGGCCCAGTTCGTCTCACGCGGGGACAACTCCGGCACCCATACGAAGGAACTCAATCTCTGGGAGGCCGCGGGGACCGAGCCGGGCGGGGATTGGTATCAGGAGACCGGGACTGGGATGGGGGAGGCACTGAACATCGCCAACCAGCAAGGCGCGTACACGCTCTCGGACCGCGGGACGTACATCTCCCAGCGCTCGGAGATCGACCTCGTTATTCTGGTGCAGGGGCCAATCGAAGATGGACCAGAAATCCTCGCAAACCCATACGGGATTATGGCAGTCAACCCCGGCATCCACGACAACGCGAACTACGACCTGGCGATGGCATACATCGGGTGGATTACCAGCCCAGATACCCAGGACGCGATTTCGAACTATCAGGTCAACGGGGAGCAGTTGTTCTTCCCTGAAGCCGTCTCCGAAAACCCAGACTTCCAGCAGTACGTTCCAGAAGGCTGGAGTAGCAACTCGTCTGACGAGTAAGCGTGCCCCTCGAGTCAGTCGGATACCTGCCGATGGCCGTGGTCGACCTTCCGTTCCGGGACGGCTACGTGTCGAGTATCACGTACGTGTCGCTGTACGTGAGCATTATAGCTGTGACGCTGAGCACGCTGTTCAGCATCCCGATTGCTATCGTGATGGGGCTGTCCGACTTTCACGGCAAGCAGTTCGTGAAGTCAGTCATCAACACGGGGATGGGGTTTCCCAGCGTGGTCGTCGGCCTCGTCGTGCTGTTCACCGTCTCGAACCAGGGGCCGCTGGGGGAGTTGGAGCTGATATTCACCAAAGAGGCGATGATCATGTCACAGTTCGTCCTCGCGACGCCGCCGATTACCGCCATCAGTCTCGCCGCCATCAGTAGCGTCGACGACAACGTCCGCGACGCCGCACACGTCCTCGGCGGAACACGCCTCGACGTGGCGCTGGTCGTGCTCAAGGAAGCCCGATACGGTATCGCAACGGCAGTGCTTGCGGGCTTTGGCCGCGCCATCAGCGAAGTCGGGTCCGTGCTCATCGTCGGCGGGAACATCACGAGCGCGAGCGGCATCTCGAAAACACGGACGCTGACGACCGCGATTCAACTCGAAGCCCGGCAGGGACAGTACGAGACGGCGATGATTCTCGGGGCCGTGCTGGTCACTCTCGTGTTGACGGTCAACGCTATTGTCATCCGACTCGGCGATCAGGGGGTCCAGCGATAATGCTCGAAGTCACGGACGTGTCCCACGCCTACGGGGCCAACGACGTGTTCAGAGACCTCTCTGTCGGGGTCAATCCCGGAGAGGTCGTCGCCGTCATCGGCCCGTCGGGCGTCGGGAAGACGACGTTGCTCCGACTGCTCGCGTTCTCACTGGAACCGGACCAGGGGACGATCACCTTCGACGGCACGGACGTGTGGGCCGTCGACGAGGCGACACGGCTGTCGTTGCGCCGACGCATCGGAATGGTGTTTCAGGAGGCGAGCTTGTTCGACGCGCCGGTCGCTCGGAACGTCGAATACGGGCTTCGAGTCCGCCGGTCGTGGGCCGCCCGACTCCGGCACGAACTCCAGTCGGTAGTTCGCTCGAACGGCACCGCGGACGCCGTTTGTGAGGCCCTCGATGTTGTCGGGCTACGCGAGAAGATGGATCAACACGCGGACTCACTCTCGGGCGGGGAGGCACAGCGGGTGTCGTTCGCCCGTGCGCTGGCCTACAACCCGGACCTGCTCCTGCTCGACGAGCCGACATCGGACCTCGACCCGCGAAACACCGCAGTTATCGAGGACGCGATTGCAGAAGCTCGGAACCGGGGTATCGGTGTCGTGGTGGCGACACACGATATGCACCAGGCGGAGCGGGTCGCCGACCGGGTCGCAGTGCTACTCAACGAGCAGATAACCGAAATTGCCCCGACAGAAGAGATTTTCCAGAACCCGTCGGACCACCGCACACGGAAGTTCATCTCCGGCGAACTGGTCTACTGACCGCTTCGTACTCTACTCCGATCCCCGGTGGGAGGCAGCGCTGATCGGTGGCAATACCTTTATCAGGGAACGACTATGTCAAAATATGGACGCGACTGCGGACGTCGAAGTGCAACTGGGGCAGGGCGACGTGGCGCTGACCGCCCGCGACCGGACGCTCCTGCAAGCGGTCGCCGCCCACGGGTCGCTGAACGCCGCCGCTGACGCGCTGGGCCGGTCCTACGCCCACGCCCAGCGCCGCATCGTGGAACTGGAAGACGCGTTCGGCCCGCTGGTCGACCGCAGTCGCGGCGGGAGCGGGGGTGGCGGCAGCGAACTCACGGACGCCGCCGAGCAACTGCTGGCCCGCTTTCAGCGACTGCAAGCGGAGTTCGACGGGGTAGCGACGGCAGCGGAGACAGTCCTGCAGGGGACGGTCGTAGACAGGGACGGGGAACTGGCGACCGTCGAGACCCCGTCGGGGACGGTCCGGGCTATCGTCGACACCGAGGCGGGTCCCGGCGACGCGGTGGAGGTCGGCATCCGCGCTGACTCGGTGACGCTGAATGCACCGCACGAGGCTCCCGAGCCAGCGGGGACGAGTGCGAGGAATCAATTCGCGGGCACCGTCGAGCGTATCGACGAGGGAACCGCTATCGCGCTGGTCGATCTGGCCGTCGACCCCGACACGACGCTGTCGGCACTTGTGACCGACACAAGCCTCGAGAAGCTCGACATCACTGCCGGCTCGGAGCTTGTCGCCTCGTTCAAAGCAACCGCGACCGTTGGCGTCATTTCCGCTCTCGACCAGTCACGGGCGGATGGGTCATCGTGAGCGAGCGGGGTGCGGTGGCTCCAGCGGGTGCCTCAGAGACCCCAGCCGGACGGCAGCAGGTCGGACTGACAGGTGCTGCAGGCGACCATCCCATCGCCGTCGATACACTGTCGCTGTTCACCGCACAGATCACACTCTGTGACCGTCCCGCGCGTGTTGAAGCTGCGCCTGTCCGGGTCACCGTTCGGGGTCATATCGAACAGTATTATGCGCGAAAGACGGATAAGCGTTGGTCGACAGGGCGTCACACGGATTCCGGTGCTCGGAGGCCCTATCGAGCGAGCGGAAGCGAGTAGCTGCGCTCGCGTTCGATGACAGCGTCCCACGTCGCCTCGCACTCACAGGACACCTGCTCGAACACCGACGGGTCCTGCCGGAGGTCGAAGTCCTTGATGGCCCGCTGGACCTTGTCATCGCACTCGCCGCAGTTGTGCGGGCCGCGGTCGCTGCCGTGGCCGACCGGGTCGGAGACGACGATGACGTCCTCGTCAGCGGTCGATTCTAGCACGTCGGCGACCGACCAGAGCCACGGCGGTCGGTAGCCGCCGTCGTGATACAGCTCCTCGACCATCGTGTATCGCTGGACGTTACAGGGGTTCATCGAGACGGTGTGACAGCCGTCGACGGCGGCACACCGACGCACCGACCGCTTCATGTCCTCGACGGCCTCGGCTTCCGAGAGGAACGGCGGTTTCATCAGCAGATACGCCTTGACGCCAGCGCCGGCCGCCTGTGCCGCTTCGGAAGCGTCCTCGAAGTCAGCGAAGTCGAAGTACTTGTTCACGCAGTCGTGTCGGACGCGGTCGGTTGCGGTCTCGAGGCCCACCGCCACGTCGGTCTCTAGGCCTACGTCGACGAAGTCACCGACTGTCTCCTCGTCGACGAAGTCGGGCAGGGACTCAACGACGATGCGCTCGCGGTCGGCGAACGTCTCGGCGATAGCCTGACGCGTCTCCGCCGGCACCTCGCGCTCGTCGAGGAAGCTCCCGGAGGTGTAGATTTTGATGAGTCCCGACGGCTCGTCGGCGTTCTCGGCCTCGTGGTCGAGGCAGTGCTGAATCTGGGCCATCAGGTCCTCGTGGGCGACGCTGCCGCCCTCGACGCTCTCGGCGACGTAGCCACACATCGTACAGCCGCCGGCGCGGGCCCACCGGCAGCCGCCGGTGTTCAGGATGATGGTCAGGCTCTGGTAGACGCCGTCGGGGGTGTTGTCCTCGTCGAGCCACACGCGGGTCGGCTCGCGAGGGTCGTACGTCGAGTCGTTGCGCGACCGGATGTCACGCATCACGGAGTTGTGGGCGTCCATGCCCTTGCCCTCCTCGTAGACCTCGGGACTGGGCTTGCTCATTAGGGCGGGGTAGCCGACGGCCGCGTAAAGCCGCTTCGTTACCGCCGAGCGGTCGGTTCGCTTCCGTCCGGAGCGGTGTCGGCGCGCCCGAGCGCCAGCCACAGCGCGCCAGCGAGCACCGCCCCGACGGCGTTGGCGAGGAAGTCAGCGCCGCTGAGTCCGCGTGAGGGCACGAGTCTCTGCAGGAGTTCGATGCCGGCCCCGTAGCAGACGGCGACTGCCACGAGCGCCGCGACGAGGGGGATCGAGCGGGCGCGGCGGCCCCACGCGAGCAGCGCCGTCAGAACCCCGTAGCTCAGCGCGTGGACCCACTTGTCGAGTGCGACGCCGAGCAGCGCGGGGACCTGCTCGCTCGCACCCTCGGGAACAGGGAGCAGCGAGGTGGCAAGCAAGACGAGCGCGAACCCCGCCGCCGGCAGGTAGCGTCGGTACCGGCACAGACGCGACCGTTCCATACCGGCGAGAGGGGTGCTCGGCAGATAAGTCGGGCGGTCAGCCCGCCGCTCACTGCTCTTCGACGTGGCGCATCTGCACTGCGATGCCCCGCGTCGAGGAGCGCATCTCCGGCCCGCTCATCTGGGCGCGGCCGACGCCGAAGGCCGCCTCGCCCTGAATCACCACGTCGTCGCCGACGCGGATGTCGTCGCTGGCGTCGGTGATGCCCGGCGCGAGCACGGAACCGTGGGGCACGAACGGCTCGATTTCGACGGTTTTGGTCGGCACATCGCTCTCGACCCAGCGGCGCGCCCCAGCGGTGGTCAAAGAGAGGACGCCGTACTGCTGGGCCAGGGCCGCCAGTTGCTCGCCGTCGGCGTCGTCGGCCCGCAGTTGGGGATACCGGCCCTGCGTCGAGAGGTCGTCGAACAGTTCGTCGCCCGCGCCTTCGCCGAACTGGTAGTCCGCGACAGCGCGGATGGTGTTGTGCTCGCGCTCGCGCTTGGGGTAGCGGTCCCACCCCTCCAGTTCGGCGGCGAGGTTGCCGAGGGAGTCGGCCGTCGTCGGGTGGTCGGTGACGGTGTAGGTGAACTCGCGGCCCAGCGAGTCGGCGACGCGCTCGCAGATGTCGCGGTAGCCCTCGCCGGGTACGTGGGCGATAATCTCGGGGTAATCAGTGCCTTCTAAATAGCGTTCGAGCACGCGGCTGACGAACTCTATTTCGGTGGCGGTCCAGTTACCCGTCACGACGGAGTCGTAGTGCTGGGCGGGGTAGGTGAGTTCGAGTTCCTGCGGGACGACGCCGATTGGCGAGGTCATCGAGACGACGTGGGCGCGCCACTTGATGGCGTCGTGGTACTGCTTGTGGCTCTGGGAGTCGCTGTAGGGCTTGCGCGCCGAGCAGGGCACCAGCACGAGCGGGCGGTCGTCGAACCGCGGGACGTAGCGGTCGGTGATCCGCTCGGCGAACCGCTGGATTTCGACCCGCCGGAGCGAGTCGTCGCTGGCCGCCGAGAGGTCGGCCCGCCGGATGAGCGGCGTGCGCTCTTCGAGGTAGCCGTACTCCTGGTCAAGCCGCCGGAACGTCGCGGTGAGCCAGTTGTCCTGTCTGGCCTGTCCCTCGACGTAGTCGCGGAGGCGACCGTCGCGAATCCGGCGGCGAACGCGCCGGAGTTCCGCGGCCAAGGCGTTGACGTTGTGCTCGACGCAGTCCTCGCGGTCGAACGCCTCGCGTGGCTGTTGGCAGGCCGGACAGGCACACGGCAGTTCATCGAGGTCTTCGAGGAAATACGCCTCGTCAGTCGTGAGATACCGGCCCTCGGTCCCGCGGATGACGGCGCGGTCGGGGTCCACGAGGTCGACGCCGGCGTAGACGAGTGTCGCGACGTTTCGCGGCGTGGCGACGCCGGGCAGGTAGAGCGCGGTATCAGCCGGGATACGGTTCCGGACGGTCGTGACGGCGTCGACGAACGCCGACGCGTGCCCGACGTAGCCGGGTGCGCCGGCGAGCACGTAGGCGTCGCTGCCGTGGTCGGCCGCGGTGTCGGGCGAGACGACGGCCGCGCTCGGGAACGCGACATCGGGATAGTCGACGGCGAAAGCCTCTGCGACTTCGTCCGGCGTGCCGGCGGGCAGGCCGCGGTGGGGGAGGACGGTGAGCAGGGACTCGTCGCCCTCGGGGTCGTCCTGTGGCGTCGGCCAGCGGCTGCCGGCGTCGTCGAGGACGTGTCGACAGTCGCCCGGCGTCGCCGTGTCCACGTCGTCGACCAGCGCCGGCGTCGTCACGGGGTCGGCGAGGCGCAACGCACCCACTCGCGCGGCGCTGTCGCGCTCGTGGACCTCGAAGTAGTCGGTCATGCAATGGCGTCGGCCACGCGCAACCAACTATCTTGCCTTTGGGCCAGCGCCGTCGACGGGACCCGTAGCTCTCATGTCGCCGTGTCAGCCCGGTCGGCACGCGTCACCCAAACGGGGCGCTATCTGCCGATTAACCGCATCCTAACTAACCATGTCGGGGACAGTTGGTCACCCGTGCAGCGACAGACTCGACGAGACGTGTTGTTCGCCCTCTCGGGGACAGCCGTGGCGCTGAGTGGCTGTTCGACCGACCTTTCGTCGGGAGACACGGACGCCAGAGCCGCCCCGCAGGAGACCGAACCGACGCCGACCGAACCGGCAGCGGTCACCGAACCGACAGATGACAGCCGGCCCGCGATGTTCGTCCACCTCGACACGCTGTCTGCGATACAGTCCCGCGTCGAGGACGGCGACAGCCCGTGGACGGAGGCCCACGAAGCCTTCATGGAAGACGTTCGCGAGGCGATGGCCGCCGCCCCGGAGAGCGTCACGGACAACGGCGACGGCCACGAGTTCAAAACGAAAGGACCCGAAGACCCCACGGAACGCAAGGACTACGTTGCCGCCATCAGGACGGGTGACCGCATCCGTGACCTCGGCCTCGCCTACCAGTACACCGGCGCGGACCAGTACGCCGAGAAGGCAATCGAGCTGCTGGACCACTGGTTCCTGCGTTCGGAGACCTACATGGCACCGGTGAAAACGAACGGCATCGAACAGTTCATCACGCTCCCCAAAATGTGGTGGGGCGCGGAACTCGTTCGAGGCCATGAAGCGTGGAACAGCGACAGCGTCGGCACGGAGGCCGACCTGCGGGCGTGGGTCCGGACGTTCCTCGACGACGTCGGCCACGGCATCCCGACGGCGATGGGCCAGCAGAACATCTTCAACTGGAAGGAGATGACCCACGCCGCCGGGTCGGTGTATCTCCGGGACTGGGACCGGTTTCGGGACGCGATACAGCGGAACCGCGAAGACGGTTTCAGACAGCTCCGCGAAGACGGTCTGCTGGAAAACGAAATCATTCGCGCGTCGAGCCTGGCGTACTCACTGTACGCGGCGAAGGCACTGGTCACCGCCGCGGAACTCAGCCGTCTCTATGCCGACAGGCTCGACGGGCCCACACTGTACGAGTATCAGAAGTTCGCAGGCGACAGGGGTGCTATCGAGCGTATTCTCGACGCCCACGCGCCATACGTGGCCGACCCGGCGGCCTGGGAGGCGATGGGCGAGGACGACCCCGACCGGTTCGTCAACAGTGACGGCTTCCCCGCCAGAAAGCAAGAAGCTGCGTCCTCGCTGTACGAGGTAGCCTACTCGTACTACGAGAAAGACACGTATCTGGAAGCACTCAAACAGAGCGGCCAGCCGGTCAAGAACGTCCCGACGTACGTCTCGGCGCAACAGGCGGCAATCGACAACCCCGACCGACCGCATCGGGACGAACGTATCCTCGGCTGGACGACGTTCACGCACGGTGAGCGGTTCCGGCTCGACCTGTAGCGAGTCAAATATGCACCGTGCCCGGTGACACGGCGACACCGCCACGTTTTGGATGTCAGCGACGACAAGTCCGGTATGGATGTTGTCGTGACCGGCGGCCGGGGGAGTTCCGGGCGCTGGGTCGTCGACCGGCTCGCCGAACCGCACGACGTGACCGTACTCGACCGCCGCCTCCCGGACGGCGGGGGCCATCCGGAGGTCGACTACCGGGCGCTTGACCTCACCGACGCCGGGAGCGTCTTCGACTCGCTCACCGCCATCGACCCCGACGCGGTGGTCCACTGGGCGGCGATTCCGGTGGCCGGGACCCACCCCGGCGTCGACCTGTTCCGGAACAACGCGCTCGCGGCACACACCGTCCTCTCGGCGGCCGGCCGCGTCGGCGCTGACGTGGTCCAGGGCTCCTCCGACGGCGCGTACGGCTTCTTCTTCGCCGAGGAGACCCCTGTGCCGGACGAGCTTCCGATTACCGAAGCCCACGCGCGCAGACCCGAAGATGACTACGGGCTCTCGAAGGTCGTCACCGAGGAGATCGGGAAGGCAATCGCCCGCCGTGACGGCGTCTCGGTGGCCTCGATTCGCCCCTCGTGGATACAGATTCCCGGCGAGTACCCCTGTCGGGCCCCGGAGTACGTCGACGACCTGGCGGCCGGCGCGGGCAACTACTGGTCGTACGTCGACGTGCGGGACGTGGTCGACCTCGTCGAGGCCGCGCTCGCGGGCGCGGTCGAGGGCCACGAGGCGTTCAACTGCGTCGGCCCGGACAACGCGCTCGGTCGGCCGCTGGTCGAACTCATGCGGGAGCACTACGGCAGGGTTCCGGACGACTGCACGGTCGAGGGGGACGCTGCAGCGTACGCGACGGCGAAAGCCACAGCGATGCTGGGCTGGGAGCCGACCCGTTCCTGGCGCGAGGCGGCCGACGAAGACGTAGACGTGCCGACAGTCTGAGGCGGGTGGCGCTCAGTCGCGGGCGTGCAGGTCCCGCAAGCGGACGCGGTCGGGCACGCGGTCGAGCGCCGTCGCCGGCCAGTCGTCGTGGACCAGCGTGAAGGACACGTCGAGGTGGAGGTCGACCAGCCGCCGAACACCGTCCGCCGCGGCCTCGTAGGCCGCCCGGTCGGTCCGGTCCGGGACCTCCGCGGTCAGGGGGTACGTGTCCGCGAGTTCGCGGGGATACGGGCCGAACGGCGGCAGGATGCCCCAGCTCTCGTCGTACTGTGCACTGGAGCTTCCTTCGGTCAGCAGGACCTCGTCGCCCTCGACCGGGAGGCGCTCCAGTCGGTCCTGATGGCGTCGGACCTCGGGCCGGCGAGCGCTTTCATTCGAGGTGTAGAAGAACGCGTCCTTCGAGACCGGATCGGTGCGTTCGAGTTGCTCGGCGTGGTCCAGCAGCGCGCGGTAGCCGTCGAGCATCGCCGGATGGCCGCGGGCGCGACTGTCGACCAGTTCCAGGAGATTCCCCGAGCGAATCGCCTGTTTGACCGTCCGGATTTCGCCGTAGGTGACATGCAGGTTGTGCCGGGCGAGCAGTTCCTCGCGCCCGTCGGCGTCCATCGCGTCGAGTTCAGCCGGCGTGTGGTCGGTACAGACCGGGCAGTGACACGGGAAGTGACTCAGTTCGTCAAGCAGTTCCGTTCCCTGCACCGTGAGATACCGGTCGTCGCGGGCGTACAGCGCGTACGCCGCCGAATCGAACAGGTCACAGCCCAGCGCCGCTGCCATCGCAAACATCATCGGGTGGCCCGCGCCAAACAGGTGGACCGGGCCGACCTCCCCTAGCCCGCGCTTGCAGGCCGCGACGACATCGGCGAGGTCGGCGTAGCGGTACTCGTTCATCAGCGGGACGACGGCTCCCAGCGGGAACACGTCAAGTCCCGTTGAGACAGCGTCCGCTGCGGCCCGCTCTCGCAGGTCCGGGTAGGTCGCCCCCTGGACTGGCGCGCTGACGAGCATCTCGCCGGTGTCAACGGTGGCAGCGTGTTCGAGCCGTTCCTGTGTCGTTTTGAGTTCCTCAGTCGCCTGCTTGCGGTCCACATCGGGCGGCGTCGGGATATCTACCGGCGTCCCGATGTCCGAGCCGATCTCGTGCTGGAACTCCAGAATCTCCTCGGTGGTCACGTCGATGTCGCCGTACTCGGCAAGCTGGAAGGAGCCCGAGTCGGTCATAATTGCCCCATCAAACCCGAGCAGACCGTGCAAGCCCTGCTCCAGCACCGGCTCGCGGAGGTCGTCAGAGCCATGCAGGATGTAACTGTTCGTGATGAGTATCTCCGCCCCGAACTCCGACGCCAGCGTCGCCGGTTCGACCGTCTGGACGTGGGGGTTGACCACCGGCAGGATAGTCGGCGTCTCGACGGTGACGCCGGCCCGTGGCACCGTTAGCTCGCCCAGCCGGCCCGCTGCGTCGTACTGGCGGACCTCGAAATTCGTCATTACACGTCGTCGTCGGTCGGCGCGCCTAAGCGTTGTGTTCGCCCGTGACTGGCTATTCGTCGCTGGCAGCGGCCAGAACGGCGGGAGGGTCGAGCGACGCCCCAGCTGGCACAGCGCCGCTATTCGTCGGGCTGTTCCGCCCCGCCGGGTACCAGTTCACGCTCGGGCCGGTAGACGGTCCCGGAGTCTTCGTCGGCGACGTACGCCTGTGACGTCCGGAACATATCGACCACCTCACTGCGGGACGCGTAGGCGTCTTCGACGAGTTGGTTGAGCAACTCCGCCCGCGAAATCGGCTGCCCGGTCCGACGGCGGACGGCCGCGCGCAGTTTATCCAGCCGGCGCTCCGTCTGTTCGTCGAGTGCAATCGAATCCATATGATAGACGATACCACTCCACAGGATTTCAAACTGTCGTCAGTTCAGCGCTCGAACAGGGCATAGTACATGATACCGACGGCGGACCGACTGTCACGGAGCGTACCGTCTCGCACTGACTGGACCAGCGAGTCGAAGTCGGCAGTGTCGACCCGAATCGATTCGTTGTGGTCGAGGTCTTGATCGGCCGTGGACTCACAGCCGCGTGCGACGTAGTAGTGGAACACGTAGTCGGTGTTTCCGTTGGCCGGTTCGCCTGTGTAGAGGTGGTCGAGCGACGCCGCTTCGTAGCCGGTTTCCTCGCGGAGTTCGCGGGCAGCGGCGACGCTCGGGTCGTCATCTCCGTCTTCCATCGTCCCGGCCGGCAGGCCGCGATTGACCCGGTGGACCGGCTGTCGCCACTCCTCGATAACGACCACGTCACCGTCGGCGGTGAACGGAAGCACGATGACGCTCTCGCCGTGCTGTACGTAATCAAACTCTCCCTCCGTGCCGTCGGGCAGGCGCACGTCCTCACGGATGACATCGAACCCCGGACAGGCGTAGGCGGTTTCGGCATCGAGCGTCTCCCAGGTGAGTTCGTCGTCCATACCAGCAGTGTGACCCCCACCGCCAAAATCAGCAGGGGTCCACGAGTATGCAGGCACTAGACCGATACAGCGTGGTGTGGCAATGTATTTGAAATGAGGATATCGACCATCGGCCTCTTGCTCGGCGTCGTATTGTTTGTTCTCCCAGTGCCCGGCACGTTCATCGCCGGGGGACTGGTACTCGTCGCGGGCGCGCTGGCGCGGTGGTTCGGCCTCTGAGAACGGGGCGGGAGCTTACAGTTTGTCGGCGGCCTGTGCCTGCTCGGCCCGACGGTCGGCCTGTTCGAGGCGTCGCCGGGCCGCGTTCGACAGCGGGTCCGAGAGGTCGTCGCCGGCGTCCTCGATTCTGGCCGCGACGCGCTGGAGCCGGTCGGCAACGGTCTGGAGTTGCTTGTCAGCGTTCCCGCGGTCACCCGCTTCGGCGCGTTCCGTCGCCCGCCGAGCAGCCTCGACGACAGCGGCGAGCGCCCGTTCGAGACCCTGGATAGCGTTCTCGGAGCCACCGCCGTTTCCGGGGTTGTCGTCATCGTCCATCTCGTCGAGTACCGCTTGGCGCGTCTCCGCTGCGATGTCGACAAGGAACGATGCTAACGAGGCTTTGCCAGTTCGGGGCTGTTCGATTCGGGCGGCAACGTCCGCGGCGGGGTCGGGATTCACCCGGAACGCACCGATCTCGTCGTCACGGTCCCGGACCTCCGTCGTGTATGCGCCACCGCCGTGGACGTAAACGGCGTCGGGTTCCGACAGCGGGGCGTCGTACAGCCGACCGGCGAAGTCGTCCTCGACGGCGAGGTCCGTGAGGTCGCTGTCGGCTCCCGACGGGTCGACTTCGAGACGGGTGGCGTTCTCGCGGGCGACGAGCGGCACCTCGCCGTCGACGCCGGCCCGCGTCGGCCCCTCTGCGTCGCCGGTTTCCGGAACTGACACCGACTCGCTGTGTGGCGCGACACCGGCCCCGTTGACGGTGAACCGATGTTCGCCCGCGGGCACGTCCTGCACCACGGCCAGGCCCGCGAAGGTCGGGACGGCCTCGGGGTCGCTCTCCAGTAGGGCGACGGACTCAACGGCGGTGTCCTCGGTCGTAAGCCCCTCGTTCTCGGGCGCGTCGTCGTTCGAGACAGCTTCCGAGAGGCTGGCGACGACGGTGCGTATCTCCGCCGGCGCGCCGATGGCGTCGTAGCGCTCGGCCAGCGCCGCCCGGTGGTTCGGCTCGGAGATGTCCGCGGCGGGGTTGTCGTACCGGGGCTGGTCCCAGGGCGCGCCGGTCGTCGTGATGTGGCCCGCGACGGCGTCCTCGGCGAACTGGGGCACGGCGAACTCGAAGCTCAACTGCGGCCCGGTGAAATCGGCGATGTGCTCCAGTTCGCTGCTCGATACGAGGTCGTACTCGATGTCCGGGTCGGCCTCGCCGCGGTCGGTGTGTTGGAAGACGAGGCCGGTCTCCCGCGTCGGCAGGTCCGTCGGCGGTGCCGAGAGGCTGTCGAACGAGCGGAGGGTCAGCCGCTCGGGAACGAGGTCCTCGCGGCTGACCGACGGCAGCCGCTCGTGTTCGTACAGCGGCGCGCCCTCGTACTCCGGCACGAGGTAGGGGAGCCGCGAGCCCTCGTCCCGCGGGAGCCCGTAGGCGACCGGAATCTCCGCGAGGTCTTCGATGGTCTCGACGGCGCTGTTCGTGATGTCCGCGAACCGGTCGCCCTCCGGCAGCCGGGTGAACCGGTCGCGGGCGTCGTTGACCGACAGCGCGCTGGAGTGTGATCCCAGCTCCGAGAGGATGCGCGGCACCATCTCCGGGTCCGGGTCCAGGAACTCGTTGTTGGGCACCTTCCGGGAGTGGGAGCTGGCGACGTACAGCTGCGGGTCGCCCGACTCCGTGTCGACGAACACGTGCAGGACCTCCCAGTCGTGCCAGTGGAAGTTCGTCGTGAACTGGTCGAACGCCGAGTAGAACCAGAACTGGACGACGGCAAGCGGCGACTGCTCGTACTCAACGACGTGGTAGAACACCGTCGGGGCCGGCGGCTCGCCGTCGGTCATCCGCTCATGGTACCCGTCGAAGGCGTCGAACCCGTTGACGACGGTCTCCCCGTCCTGTTCGCTGGTGTAGGGCCGCGGGTCCGTCGGGAACCACGGCTCCGCCCGGTCGAAGTATAGCGTCGGCGCGAACCGCTGGGCGAGCTCCGCGGCACGGTCGCCCTCGACTGTCGAGGCCGCGTCGTCACTTTCGCTTTCGAGCGCCGAACAGCCGGCGACCGACGCGACACCGGTCCCGGCGACGGTCTGCAGAACCGCACGACGGGACAGATGTTCCCGGTCGGTCATCGGTCCCTCACCGCTTCGATACGTCGTCGGACAGCGCGACCCGTCGCTGTCTCCGAACCCAAGAATTCCATACGCCATTCAGCGAACCGCGGATAAAAACCCTTCTGGCGGTCTCCCGGTGTCCAGTCAGTACTGCTCAAACCCCGCCGTGTCCAAGTAGTTGTGCGCGACCGTAATCGAGTGGTCGGCATGGAGGGCCCGTGGCCCGAGTGAGACGCGCTCGTCGGCCCGGTCGGCCAACAGCGCCGCTTCCTCATCCCGGAAGTCGTGGTGGTCCGAGAGGACGAACACCGGGTTCGACGGCGGTGCAACGTCGACGACCGGGTCGCCGTCTTCGTGCAGCTGGACGACGGTTCCGCGGCGTGCCACGTCGTCGAGTGTCCCCTCGAACCCCCGGCGTGTGAGCGACACGCCGGGCGAGGTTTCGACCGGGATGTGACCGATTGCTTCCGCGCGCTCTTCGAGGGCCTTGCGCATCAGCGCTGCCGTGGACCGTTCGTCGGGGTTCAGCCGGCGGAGGTCGCTCCCGTCGAACGTGACAGTGTACTCATCCGCCAGGATCAGGTGAACTCGAACGTCTTCGCGGATGGCGTGGCTCAGGAAGAACGCGCTGGTGACACACCGACAGAGCACGTCGAGCCGGCCGGCAGCGCCGGCCAAGTCGTCGAGCGAGAACTCCGGCGTCGTCGGGGCGTCGTGGCCGATGATGACGAACTGGCGCATACGGGTCCGAAGCCGGTCAGAGACTTACGTGCATCGACCGCGAAGCCGGCTGCACCCATTCGTGTCGACGAGGGGTCAGAGACCGCGTGTGTCCACTGTTGAGGTCACCCTGCCGTGCCGATTTTCCACTGCGGGTCGAAACGCCGTTATGCCCGTTTCAGCGTTCGACGAGTTCGACCACGAAGCGCATATGCAACGCGCGTTCGAGCGGGCTCGGGCCGCTGTCGACCGCAGCGACCGGCCGTTCGGGTCTGTGCTCGTTCGTGACGACGAGATCGTCATGGAGGCGTCGAACCGCGTCCGCACTGAATCGGATGTGCGACGCCATCCGGAACTCCAACTGGCGCACCGAGCAATGCGCGAGTGTGACTCAGACGAGCGCGCGAAGATAGTGCTGTACACGAGCACCGAGCCGTGCCCGATGTGCGCCGGCGGACTCCGGTACGCCGGCCTCGGCAAAGTCGTGTACAGCGTCAGCAGTGAGGAGATGAACCGTTTCAGCGGCCACGAGGTGTCCGTTCGCTCTGGGCAAATTCTTTCCAGCGTCACCGAGGTCGTGGGGCCAATATGTCAATAGGCAGGACTGTCAATTCACGAGGACTTTGACTGGTAAGGCCAGTTCGGCACCGATTTCGGGAGTCAAATGACTTATGATGTTCGTTTGCTAACTAATGGTATGAATTCACTTGACACACCGGTCGAGCAGGTGATGACAAAGCCAGTAAAAACCGTCGACCGCGAGCTTTCCGTCCGAGACGTTTCGAAACTCCTTGCGTCGGAGGCGGTCGGTTCTGTCGTCGTTGAAACCGAATACGGGCAGGGCATACTCACGAAAACGGACATCATTACCGGCCTCCGCGATGGCATCGACCCGGATACGACGCCGGTCGGTGACTTGATGACAACGCCCGTGAAAACCATCGAAGCCGGTGCCCCGCTAGAGGAGGCAATCGATACGATGGTCGAGCATAGCATCAAGCGCCTCGTGATCGACGGACAGACTGACGGCGTCGGTATCCTCACGACCACAGACGTGATGCAGGAGCTGTCGCCCGACCTGGACCGCGTCGTCGAGATGTTCGCCGAAGGGTGACAGTCACAGGTCGAGAGGTGTTGAAATCGTTTAGCTAGCCAGCGCGTAGCGGTCGCAATGACTGGCACCCATGCTGGACCGGCGACAGGCAGGCGAACGTCTGTGTCCAGTGTTGCCACCCGTACCGCGAGATACAGCGTCTCACGAGCATGGTCAACCGCTGTCCGACGTGTTTCGAAGCCGCACCGTCTGGCGGTCACACAGAGGGCACTGTAGGTAACGTCAGTGAGAAGTGTCACAGTCCTCGCCATCGATGCGGCGGGCGAGTATCGACGGATCCAGATACCGGAAACGCTACAAACGCTGTCTAAGCGTCCAGAAAGGGTTTATCAGGAGCGGCGAATCGCTACCTGTGCGCAGACGTGCCCTCCTCGCGTCGGTCCCGGGAGCGCTGGCCGGACTCACCGGCTGTTCGTTCGGCACTCTTGACTCAGACGAGACTGGTGACGTAACGCCCGCCCCGCGCCCGACGCAGTCAGCGACCGATGCGAACGACAGCGGGACAGCGACGCCGACAGACGCCGGCGACCCGCCGCGACCGGACGACCCGACGACTGTCATCGAACTGGAAACCGGGCCGCGAACCTACGCCCTCAGTTCGCCGGGACTCCACACCGACGACGGGGCGCGAGTCGGACTCTGGTTCGACCAGACGGCGACCGACGACCATCCGGCCACGATTCGCGGCTGGCTCCAGAACGGCAACGAGTTCGAGAACACGTTCAGGATTGAGTGGATCCCGGGC
Organism: Haloarcula sp. Atlit-47R; assembly: GCF_003665985.1. NCBI lineage: Archaea > Methanobacteriati > Methanobacteriota > Halobacteria > Halobacteriales > Haloarculaceae > Haloarcula > Haloarcula sp. Atlit-47R. Next base: position 666,757 of record NZ_QPLQ01000002.1, read on the forward strand.
GTCGGACAGACACACAGCCGCCAGCCCGGCAGCTACAGCCACGAAGCCCGCCTCCATTTCGCGCCCACGGATAACAACGACCTCGCCGACGAAGTGCCCTCACTCGGCCGAACAGACGAGGGATACTGGCGCGTCAACGACGTCGGGCCGTGGATGCCTGACACCCACCGACTGGCCCCTGGAGACTGGGTCCAACTGGAGTACGCCCTTGTCGGCGAGCCGGGTCAGTTCGAGCGGCCGACCGGGACCTACGAGTTCCGCGGCCGGGACGGCCCACTCTCGCTCTCCGTCTGGGATACGCGAAGACCCGGCCCGGAAACAGAGTCCAGGTTCACTGGCCGCTCGCTCCCGTCGTTTCCCGACGACGACGGTATCCAGTGGTTCCACAACGCAGATAAGACGACCCCGGCCTTCGTTCGGCCCAGTACTGAGCGGGCGGAACTTGATGCACAGGTCGGTTTCGAGATGGTCAATAACAGCCACGAACGACTGCAATGTGGCCACTGGAACCTCTACAAACTCGTCGATGCCGAATGGTTCCACATCGCACCAACAGTCCACACCACGGACTGTCGCCTCCTGTCACCGGGCCGCCAAGAACAGTGGGGACTCCGGGCGTTCAACGGCCAGGCAGTCGGATGCAGCACCGGCGACTGCCACTGTGACGGCCTCACGCAGGCTTACCTCGGCGGCGGCGAGTACGCCGTCGTCGCCGGCTACGGCCACGCGACTGCCAACAGCGGTGCGCTGTTCGAATTGGTCGGCGACCGCGCTACCGTGACGCCAACCGACAGCGTGTCGACGGCGCGCGACGGCGACACTGTCACCGTGACGACTGACCATCACGGCGATAGGGCGCGTCCTGCCGACGCGACGTTCTCGCTGACTCGCACCGACAGCGCGGGCGAGCGGGTTCTCGCCGAACAGGTGATGGCGAGCGATCGGTTCGCCACGTCGGACGGCGGGCTTCGCAACGCACTCCCGTTCCTAACAGACGATGTATCCCGGGTCGTTGTCGAGACTGACGAGCGGGCTGTGGACGACGTTCTCGGATACGATTCCAACAGTCGACGGTTCCAGTTCCGCGGACAGGCGTACGAGGCCACGCGGGGCCGGGTCGACAGCTGATACGAGTGTGGTGACCTCTTTGCTTCTCAGTACCGTAGTTGAAAAAGTGGGCCGGCGCGAATGTCGAACACGGGAAGACGGTCGCTCACTTCGTTCGCGCTGCGACTTCCCTGCTCGAATTCTCGGAGCCATTTCCTCACAACGGACACTCGTCGCTGTCGCTCCTCGTGATTGCGTTGCGATAGAAATGGGCCGGCGCGAATTCGAATCGCGGTTACGGCCACCCGAAGGCCGAAGGATACCAGGCTACCCCACCGGCCCGTGCGATAGCAATCGGAAAGAGGACAGGGTCGGTTTTAACGGTTGCGAAACAGCGAGAAGCGGAGCGGTTTCACCGGTAGCCCGCAAGGGCGAAGTATGGACCGCCACGACGAACGCATTCCGACGGAGACGTTCGCCACCTGTCTCGACAACATGCCCCAGCCCTGTGTCGACCTCGTCGTTGAGTACGAGGAGGGTATCTTACTCACACGGCGACAGAACGAACCAGCCAAAGGCGAGTGGTTCTGGCCGGGGAGTCGCCTCTACAAAGGAGAGCGACTGGACGACGCGGCGGTGCGCATCGCCGAAGAGGAACTCGGTCTCACATCGGTTGCGACGGAACGGCTCGGCGTCAGCGAACACTTCTGGGACGCGTCGTCCGTCGATGGCGTCGCATCCCGGCACACGATACCGGTTGTGTATCGAGTCGTACCCGAGGACGGAGCAGAGATAGCACTTGACGACCAGCATGACGCCTATCGCGTCGTCACGGAACCACCGGCGGACGCGAACCAGTACGTCACAGAGTACTTCGAACGGTTCGACGTCGGCCAGTAGAGGAGGAATTGCTGTTTTGAGGACGAATGCGTGTCTGATGAGCGGGCAGGCTGTACAAGACTAGCAGGCAACCGAACAGAAGATTGATTACGCGCCGCAGTTACTCACTATCTGAGTAACCATGACCATCCTCATCACTGGCGGCGACGGCTACGTCGGGTGGCCGGCCGCGCTGCGAATCGCAGACCGGACGGACGACAGAGTGCTGCTTGTCGACAACTTCGCCCGAAGAGAGTGGGTCGAAGACGTGGGCGCGACGAGCGCGACACCGGTGGCCAGCATCGATGAGCGCCTCGACGCGGCCCGCGAGGTCCACGGCCTGACGAACCTCTCCTTCGTCGAGGGCGACCTCGCCGAGAAGTCCTTTGTCGACGAACTCTTGGCGGTCCACGAACCCGAGGTCGTCGTCCACACCGCCGCCCAGCCCTCCGCGCCGTACTCCCAGATCAACGGCGAACGGGCGAACTACACCCAGCACAACAACCTTCAGGCGACGCGGAACCTCCTGTGGGGCCTCGACGAGCACGACCTCACGGACACCCACTTCGTCGAGACGACGACGACCGGCGTCTACGGCGCGCCGGAGTTCCCCATCCCCGAGGGCGGCGCGACGATGGAGAACCAGGACGAGCGCGACGACGTGCCCTTCCCCAACATGGGCGGGAGCTGGTACCACGCGACGAAGGGCTTCGACGCACAGAACATGCGGCTTGCCCACACGCAGTTCGACATCCCGATCTCGGACGTTCGCACGGCCATCGTCTACGGGACTGAGACCGAGGAGACCCGCGCGGACGACCGGCTCAAGACCCGCTTCGACTTCGATTACTACTTCGGGACCGTCACGCACCGCTTCTGTGCGCAGGCGGTTGCGGGCTACCCGGTCACCGTCTACGGCAAGGGCGAGCAGCGCAAGCCGTTCATCTCGCTGGAGGACGCCGTTGAGGGGCTGGCGGAAGTCGCGCTGGCCGACCCCGACGACCGACCGGACGGGCTGACCGTCTATAATCAGGTCACGCGCGCGATTAGTATCGTCGAAATCGCCGAGACCATCGCGGACGTGGGCAGCGAGTTCGACCTCGACGTCGCCGTCGAGCACTTCGAGAACCCCCGCGACGAGGACGAGACCCACAAGATGGAAATCGAGAACGACCGCTATGCCGACCTCATCGGCGGCCAGTCACAGTCCTTCGAGGACGGCGTCGCCGACATCTTCGAGACGCTGACCCGCTACGCCGACACCATCGAGGCCCACGAGGACCGGTTCCTGCCGGGCGTTCTCAGCGAGGACTGACGATGGACGTGCTGGTCACCGGAGCCTGTGGCTACATCGGTAGCGCGCTGCTCCCGCTGTTGCGCGACGACGACCGTGTCGACAGCGTCGTGGTCTTCGACGACCTTTCCTCAGGGTCGCCGCGCGCGTTGCTGGGGACGCTCGGGGACGGCCTCGAATTTCGGCGGGGCGACGTCCGCGAGTACGGCGACGTGGAGAGCGTCATGCGCGGCGTGGACCGCGTCATCCACCTCGCGGCCATCACCGGCGCGTCGAGCACCCACGAACGCCGTGATGAGACGTTCGCCATCAACTACGACGGCACCGAGAACGTCCTGACCGCGGCGGGCAAGCTCGGCGTTGATCACGTCGTCTTCGCCTCCTCGTGTAACGTCTACGGCCGCGCGACCAGCACCGACATCGACGAGACGGTTGACCCTGACCCCATCAACCCATACGCGGAGACGAAACTGGAGTCCGAGACGCTGCTCCGGGAGTACTGCGAGGAGTTCGACATGACCGGCACCGCCCTGCGGATGGCCACGAACTTCGGCCACTCGCCGGGCATCCGGTTCAACCTCGTCGTGAACTACTTCGTGTTCCGCGCGCTCACCGGTCGCCCGCTCACCGTCTACGGCGACGGCTCGAACTGGCGGCCGTTCATCCACGTCCGGGACGCCGCCCGCGCCTACGCGGCGGCCGCATGCGAGCCCGAGTCCTGGGATAAACCCGTCTACAACGTCGGCTCGGCGGCCGGGAACTACCGGATAGCCGAAATCGCCGATATCGTCGCCGACGAGGTCGCGCCGGTCGACGTCACATATCTCGAAGATGAGCACCCCGGGCCGTCCTATCACGTCAACTTCGACCGACTGGGTCGGACGGGCTTCGAACCATCGTGGACGCTCCGCGAGGGCGTCCGCGACCTCGCGGAGAAATTTACCACCAATGTCTGAAACAGAACCTACCAGCGAGACGCCCAACATCGCCGTCACCGGCGGAGCGGGCTACATCGGCAGCCGCGTCATCCACGAACTACAGCAGGCCCACCCCGACTGGAAAATCACCGCTATCGACAACTTCTATCTCGGGACCGTGCAAACCGTCGGCGGTGTCGATATCGAACACGTCGACATCCGGAACCGGGACCGTCTGGAGGCGGCGCTAGACGGGGCCGACGTCGTGATGCACCTCGCCGCGATTTCCGGCGTCGACGACTGCGAAGCAAAGCAGGATCTGGCCTACGAGGTCAACGTTCAGGGAACTGACAACGTTGCTTGGTTCTGTCGCAAGACAGGCGCAGCGCTAATTTTCCCATTCTCGATGGCGGTCATCGGCGACCCACAGGAGTTCCCTATTACGGTCGATCACCCACGGGACCCGCTGAACTGGTACGGCCAGACGAAACTACTCAACGAACGCGATATCGAAACGTACGCCGCCGGCGCGTTCCCCGCCCACCAGTTCATGATATCGAACCTCTACGGCAGCCACGAGATAGACGGCCAGACCGTCTCGAAGGGGACCGTCATCAACTTCTTCGTGAACCGAGCACTCGCTGGCGAGACGCTGACCGTCTATGAGCCCGGGACGCAGTCCCGGAACTTCATCCACGTCAAGGACGTAGCCCGGGCCTACGTCGATAGCTGCGAACGACTGCTAGAGCAACTGGACCGCGGTGAGACCGGCGTCGAGAAATACGAGATCGCTAGCGACGAGGACCCGGGCGTTCACACCGTCGCCGAACTCGTCAGCGACATCGCCGCCTCAGTCGCTGACATCGATACCGACGTGGAACTGGTCGAGAACCCGCGGGGCGACGACGAGACGCTCGTCGATTCGTTCCCGGTCGACACTGACCGTACGGCTGACGTGCTGGGCTGGACCCCGGAACACGACGTAGAGTCAGCGATTCGGGCGGCACTGGAATCGGCGACCACGTAGACATCGAGTCCCGATGGATTTATTCGCCAGACCGGAAAGAGAAGAGACATGAGCGACACGCCCGGGGCGGGAGCGGTACTCGATGACCGGCCCGAGCTACGAGATGCGACAGAAGCGGTTCTGGCCGTCGACGACGAACAGGACGGCTGGACGTTCGATGACATCCCTATCGATTCGGGGCAGTTCGGCGAACTCGTCTCCGCGGGCATCGTCGAGAAAGACGGTGAGCAGTATCGAGTCGCCGATCCAGACGCTGTACGGGCCGCGCTCAACGGCGAGCCTGAGGCCGGTAGCGACAGCGGACACGGGCTGGCGCTCGGTGACGCACTGCGTTTTGATTTCGACGCGCGAGCAACCGGATTGCTCGTCGCCGCCCTATCGGTCGTGCTCGTCGCCCGAACCTACATCATCGGGTCAGTATATCGTGACGGCGATATCGTTCTCTCGAGCAACGACCCCTATTATTACAGATACCACGTCGAACAGGTCGCGGCGAACGCCGGCAGCGCGGCTGATTTCGGGGCGCTCTCCGTGCTTCCGGACGCAGTGACCAAGGGAGAGCCGCTTATGATCGCGACACTCTGGTTGGTTTCCAGCCTCTTTGGCGGGAGCAAGGAAGTTATCGGCCACGTTCTCGCCTGGTATCCAGTCGTGTCGGCACTCGTCACGAGCGTCCTGCTCTATCTGCTCGCAGTTCGGGTGTCCAGCGACCGGCGTGTCGGCCTCGCAGCGGTTCTGTTCCTCGCGTTTATGCCGGGCCACGCCTTCCGGACCAGCCTGGGTTTCGCGGATCACCACGCCTTCGATTATCCTTGGCTGGGACTCTCCGCCCTTGCACTCGTCATCGCGCTAACGACGGCCACGAATCGAACGTCGCTTCGTCGACCACAGCCGTGGATTGCCGCGGTCGGCATCGGTGTCGGGACTGCCGGCCAGGTGCTCGCGTGGGAGGCCGGGCCGTTGCTTGTCCTGCCGGTCAGTCTGGTGGTGCTGGGACAGACACTGCTGGATGTCTCGAACGACCGGTCGGCACTGGTCAGCAACGCGCCGGTCCTTGCAGGCGTTAGCTTCGGTGCGACACTCGCCTGGAGTGTTCATACTGTCACCGGCTGGCAAACTGCGCTCGTCACTAGCGCGCCAGCACTACTGACGCTGGGTACTGTCGTCGTCATTGCGACAGCAGAGGTAGCCCGGCGCTTCGGTGGTACTGTCGGACAACTGGCTGTGGTCGATCTCGGACTTGGCGTCGTTGGCCTCCTCGTCTTCCGCTTTGGCTTCACCGAACAGTGGGACACGTTCAATAGCCGGCTCGACTTGTTGTTTCGATCCGACGCAATCGCCGAGACGTACGGCCTGTTCAGCACGGACGCCTTCGGCTTCCTGTTCCTGCTCGGTCTGACGTTGTTCCTGGCGCTTCCGGCAATGGTGTGGGGACTCGACCTCGCGCGGAGCGACCAGAGCGGCTGGCTCGTCGCCAGTAGCTACGTCTGGGTGCTGTTCGGCCTCGCCATGATTCAGGTCCGTTTCGTCGGCGAACTGGCCACGTTTCTCGCGCTGTTCGCTGGCCTCGCGTTCATCTGGGTCGCCTCGTGGGTTGAGCTCGCCCGACCGGTCCTAGCGACCGGGGATCGGGACCTGCGAGACGTGCTCGTTCCGGACACCCGCGCGGTTGCGTCGCTGTTCGTGCTGTTCCTGTTGTTCGGGTCCCTCGGGATCGTGCAGGTCCCTGTGAAGACGAGCCAGGTACTCGTCGAGGACGGGACGTACGACGCGGCGACTGCAATCGAAGCCGACGCCGCCGAGCGGGGACTCGAATACCCCGAAAACTACGTCCTCAGCCGCTGGGGACAGAACCGCGTGTACAACTACTTCGTTAGTGGCGAGTCACGGAGCTTCAGTTACGCCCGCCAAAGGTACGGGCCATTCGTCGCAGCAACGGACCCCGATGCGGCCCACGGTCGGATTTCCAACCGAGTCGGGTATGTCGTAACGACAGCGACCGACATCGAGGAACCGGCCACGATGTACGCTCGGCTACACCAGCACTTCGGAAGCCGTAACGGAAATGTGGACGGACTGGCCCGTTACCGGCCGCTCTTCGCGAGCGAAGACGGGAGCCACAAGGCGTTCGCGGTTGTTCCGGGTGGAGAGATACGGGGGACTGCGGCCCCGAATTCGACCGTCTCGGTCGTAACGACCATCACTGTTTCGGACAGAGAAGTCGACTACGAGCGCCAGACGACGGCCAACCGGAATGGTGACTTCACTGTTACCGTCGCAAACCCCGGGACGTACGCCGTGACTACCGATAGCGGGAATAAAACGTCCGTCGAAGTCACCGAAGAAATGGTGTACAGTGGCGGCAATATCACTGTCGAGTGATCTTGGAGACAGACACGCTGTGGGTCTGAAGCGAAACGACCATTGTCCTCACCGAAAGAACAGATGGTGTGCGCGTCTGGGTTCGTGTCGGCATCGTGCTTGTGCTGTGTGTGACACTCGGAGGACTGTTCGTCCACGCGGAGATAACAGAGGACGAACGGTCACCGTATCCAGATGCTGCGGACCTTTCGACCGGGTACGAGTCGTACGTCGGACAGCAACTCATGGTGTTTGGAACAGTGACAGAGACCGGCGACGGCGAGCTGTATATAAAAGTCGAGGGCGACGGGACGGCAATCACACTCAGAGTCACTGAGACGAGCACAGCCGTCGAATCAGGCGGCGTCGTCCAAGTGTACGGGACGGTCGGACCAGAGCAAACGATAGCGGCCGAGCGCGTCGAAGTCGTCAACAGCAGCCGGTGGGCCGAACTCTACAAGTACGGCGCCTCGGCTATCGGCGCGCTCGGATTCCTGCTGCTGTTCTTCCGGTACTGGCGCATCAATCGAGACACGTGGACGCTGGAGGCCCGCAATGGCTGACCTGCTGACACATCTGCTCGCTCCGTACATCCTTCTCACGGTCGCGAGTTGGCGCGTCGACTGGCTCGACCAGCGCTGGGTCGTGGTTGGGATGGGTGGTGCGGCGATTCCGGATGTAGTGAAAGTCAGAATCGTGGTGAACGAAGAGACAGTCGGAGCACTTCTCGGCGTGCCGTTCACCTACATGCCCCTCTCGACACTCGGCGGAGTTCTGCTACTGGCCGGTCTTATCACTGTCGCGTTCGAGCGACGGTACTGGGGACGGGTGTTCGGCCTCGTGACGTTCGGCGGTCTCACCTCGCTCCTGCTCGATGGGCTGCGGGTGTACGCCGACGGTCGGGCCAGCGCCTGGCTGTATCCGTTCACGAACTGGCGGCCGCCGACACCGAGCCTGTACGTGTCTTCGGATCCGACCGTACTCGTCGTAGCGCTTCTCGCGGCCGGTGCGGTCGCCGTCCTCGACAGGCGAGTACGACGTGACTGAGTTGGCTACCAGGTCAACCCTTCGTAGGTGATGCCGTCCCGGCGCTTGATGATGCGGCGGCCGTCGACGACGACGGGGTCGGCCATCTCGTCGAACTCGGCGTCGAGCGCCGCGAACTCGTCCCAGTCGGTGACGACGACAGCGCCGGACGCGCCGTCGAGGGCGGCCGCCGGGGAGTCGGCGTACTCGATGTCGGGATAGCGCTCGCGCATGTTCTCGGTCGCCACGGGGTCGTAGGCGACGACATCGGCACCCCGCGTTTTCAGTCCCTCGATGACCGGTGCTGCCCGCGTGTTCCGGATATCGTCCGTCCCGGGCTTGAACGCCAGTCCGAGCACAGCGGCGCGTTTCCCAGACACGTCGACATGGTCATCGAGGAGGGAAAGGAGGCGCTCTGGCTGACCGTCGTTCAGCTCAACGGCCGCAGAGAGGACTGTGGGGTCGTAGCCCTGCTCCCGCGCCGCGGCGATGATGGCGTCGGTGTCTTTCGGGAAGCAACTGCCGCCCCAGCCGACGCCACTGCGGAGGAACTGCTCGCCGATGCGGTCGTCGAGACCGATGGCGTCGGCCACCTCGTAGGCGTCGACGCCGAACTCCTTGCAGATGTTCCCGATGTCGTTGATGAGGCTAATCTTCGTCGCCAGGAACGTGTTGTTGGCGTACTTTATCATCTCGGCCTCGGCGATACCGGTCTCGACGACCGGCACGTCGTCGTCAGCGGCCTCACGTAGCGGTGCATAGAGGTCATGGAGGAGGTCGGTCGCGCGGTCGTCGTCCGTCCCAAAGACGAGTTTGTCGGGGTTCAGGAAGTCCGCGACAGCGGTCCCCTCACGCTGGAACTCGGGATTGGAGGCGACGAGGAAGTCCGTGCCGCGTTCGAGACCGGCGTCGGCGATACGGAGAGCGAGGCGGTCTTCGGTCGTGTTCGGAACGACAGTCGACTTCGTGACGACAAGGTGTGGGTCCGCTGCCGCGTTCTCAGCGCCAGCCAGCGCCTCGCCGATGGATGCCGCACCGGCTTCCATGAACTGGAGGTCGATACTCCCGTCGTCGTTCGAGGGCGTCGGGAGCGCTAGCATCGTCAGGTCAGTATCGAGAATCTCGGCGTAGTCGGTACTTGCCCGAAGGCGACCGCCGCCATGTTCAGCGACGAGTTCGTCGAGTCCGGGTTCGTGTATCGGCGACTCGCCGTCGTTTACCGCGTCGACAATATCCTCGTCTATATCTATCGTTACGACTTCGTGTCCAAGGTCCGCAAGACACGCCGCGACCGTCGTCCCAACGTATCCGCTTCCGACAATACTGACGTTCATCAGGAGACGATAGTCGAGAAGCGGATATTATAATTCGGGTCTTATAATTCGACAAGAGTTTTATCGGACGGCCAACGAATTGAGATATATGAAAGCTGTCGTACTCGCCGCTGGCGAGGGGACCCGTCTCCGTCCGCTGACCGAAGACAAGCCAAAGGGAATGGTAGAGGTCGCGGGGAAACCGATCCTGACCCACTGCTTCGAGCAGTTGATCGAACTGGGTGCCGACGAACTTCTGGTAGTTGTCGGCTACAAGAAGCAGGCCATCATTAATCACTACGAAGACGAGTTCGAAGGCGTCCCGATCACCTACACCCACCAGCGCGAGCAGGACGGCCTCGCCCACGCGCTCCTGACCGTTGAAGAGCACGTCGACGACGACTTCATGTTGATGCTCGGCGACAACATCTTCGAGGCGAACCTCCAAGACGTCGTCAACCGACAGGCGGAGGAGCGTGCCGACGCCGCCTTCCTCGTTGAGGAAGTTCCCTGGGAGGAGGCCGGGCGCTACGGCGTCTGTGACACCAACAAGTACGGCGAGATAACCGAAGTCGTCGAGAAACCGGAAGAGCCGCCATCGAATCTGGTGATGACCGGGTTCTACACCTTCACGCCGGCCATCTTCCACGCCTGTCATCTGGTGCAACCGTCTAATCGCGGCGAGTACGAGATCAGTGACGCGATTGACCTCCTGTTGCACTCCGGGCGAACGATCGATGCGATCCGCATGGACGGCTGGCGAAACGATATCGGTTATCCCGAGGACCGCGACGAGGCCGAAAAGCGGCTACAGGGCGAGATTAACCCAGAGATGGCCGCCGAAAACATCGCCGCAAGCGAGTGAGCGACGAAACCGTATCATCCCGCCAGTTACCAGTGTGACAGCACGGGCAGGTATGTTTCACAGTCGGATAGGATTTCAATCGAAAGGCTGGACCACCACCGTGATCCCATCTCCATCGGACACCGTTAAACAGGGCAGGTATGACGAACGCTGGCTCGGCGTTTCGAGAGTCGACACGACTGGGGTGAGACGGTCATTGTGGGTACGTCGCCTCGCGAACGCGGTTCGTGTAGCACTCGCTCTCAGTAACACGACGGCCGTACAGGGTTGTCGGGCTGCGTGTCCACACACGGTCACTTCAGTATTTGAGTCCCGGGACGCAGGACTTATCCCGGAACTCGGCAATCACAGTGATAATGGATAGTGGCTGGCGGTACCGGGTCGCAAGTGTAGCCGGCGTTGTCGTGCTGACAGCGGTCGCCGTCGCACTTGTTAACAACGCTAGCATCCAGTCGATAGCGACAACTCTCCCGATACTCAGTCGGCTGCCGACCGACCCCCCAACGGGGCCAGAGTTCACGATTGAGCTCTTGGTCACAATCGCAGTCGTCGTCAGCGTGTTCCTCCCGCTGTACAAGCCCCGCCCGCGAAGAATTCTCGACGCGATAGCACTGGCCCAGAAGCGGGTGCTCGTGGCGGCTCTCGTTCTGGCGACAATCGGCTACTTCGACTATTCGTACAAGCTGCCGCGTTTGACTGTCGTGTTAGTGACCCCTTTGTTACTGGTCGCACTGCCGGCGTGGTTTGTGTGGATTCGGAAGCGGCCGTCGTCAAACGGCGAGCGGACCATCGTCGTCGGCGATGATCTCCGTGTGATAGAAGAAGTGGCAAGCGAGGTCGACGGCACGCTCCTGGGCTATCTCTGTCCGACGAGTGTAATGACGACAATCGAACGGACCGAAGCCATCGCTGACGGCGGCACTAACCCGAGTGGGTTGGAACGGTTAGGTGGCCTCTCGCGAATCGAGGACGTGCTCGTCGAGTATGATATCGATACGGTCGTGCTGGCGTTTGAACACGCCGACCGGGCGGAGTTCTTCGGTGCCCTCGACGCCTGTTACGAGTACGGTCTCGACGCGAAAGTCCACCGCGACCATGCAGACTCTGTGTTGACCGCCAGCGGTGGAGTCGGAACCCTAGTCGACGTAGAGATCGAACCCTGGGACATACAGGACTACATTCTCAAGCGCGCATTCGATGTCACGTTTGCATCGGCCGGGCTGATCGCGCTATCGCCGGTGATTCTCGGGATCGTAGTCGGGATAAAGCTAGAAGACGGCGGCTCGATACTGTACCGGCAGGACCGGACAGCGGTGTTCGGCGAAACCTTCTCCATCTACAAGTTCCGATCGATGATCGAGAACGCGGAGGACGAGACCGGTGCGAAGATCAGTGACGAGGATGCGGGTGGAGTCGACCCACGCGTAACATCAGTCGGGCGAGTCCTTCGGCAGACGCACCTCGATGAGATTCCACAGCTCTGGTCGATACTGCGGGGTGATATGAGCGTTGTCGGGCCACGGCCAGAACGACCGGAGCTTGACTCGGATATCCAGACCGGTGTCGTTGACTGGCAGAAGCGATGGTTCGTCAAGCCGGGACTGACCGGACCCGCCCAGGTCAATCACGTAACTGGGAAAGAGCCGGGCGAAAAGCTGCGGTACGACCTAGAGTACGTGCGCGACCAGTCGTTTAGCTACGATATGAAACTCGTTTCGAGGCAGATTTGGAGTGTTATTATCGATATACTGGTCGCGTACAGAGATCCGTAGAACCGATTGTACGTCGTATACTCCTTCGGCGGGCAATGGACGCAATAACAGGAGGGATTGGTACCAGGTCTCAGAACTCACTCAGTCCAGTCATGAGTGAGACCAGTTACGAGGAGCACAGACAGTTCGTGAAAATGCCCTGGGGTCAATGACAGGCTGCGTGCGAACTGATGAACAGAGATCTGTCGTAAGGTTTAGGGACCAAGCGAAAAGGCCATACACTGGCCGGGAAATGCCCCTGTATGAAGTCGATGAAAGAGCCATACGGTATCATCGACGACGAGGGAAATCTGTTTGGCGTTGTCAATATTATTGATGCCCTCGTCGTCGTGTTTGTTCTCGCTGCACTTGTCGCTGGAACCAGCCTGGTACTGGCAGACGATAGCGATTCGAGTTCAGCCCCGACGACCGAGACAACCAATGTGACACTGGATCTCGGTACCCAACCTGAATATATTACTTCTCAAATATCGACCGGTGACAGCTACAGCCCGTCGAAGAATTCGGACGTGACGATCACAGATGTGTATTTCACTCCACAAGATGGATCGACACGGGCGGTAGTTCGAGCCGAATTGTCGGCACCGGCTTCGGGAGAGACAATCCAGTACAGCGGCGCACCGCCACGACACGGCCGACAGCTCAAGATCCTGACTGAGACGTACTCCACAACAGGGACGATTCGTGACGTTGGTGGTGGCTCCGAACTGACCACGACTGAGACAGAGGTAGTAGTCAGAGCGGATCTGTCAGAAACCGACGCCAGTCGTCTCAGCGCCGGGCAACCGATCCGTGTGCAAGGACGAGAAGTAGCTACCATCGACTCGGTAACGGCATACGGGACCGACGATCCTGATACAAAGACCGTCTTCCTCGGATTAACACTCCAGAGCGTGACCTACAGCGAACAGCAGGTGTTCGGCGAGACGACAATCCGGCCGGGAGTAAGCCTCTCACTCCCGACAGAAGCGGGCCTTGTTAAGGGGAAAATCACGCGAGTCGGTGCGACAACGCAACGCGGCCAGCCCGCCACGCGCGAGGTCAAGTTACAGCTTTCTAACGTGTCACCGTTACTCGCTAACAGCATCTCTCCAGGGATGACAGAGTCATTCGGTGGTGAAACAATCGCGCAGATTTCGGCTGTCCAGCGCCAGAATGCGACAATTATTACTAGGGGACAGAACGGAAAAATATACGAGCGGACACATCCGATAAATCAAGACGTCACCGTCACCGCAAACCTCTCTGTTCGAGAGACGGATACCGGCGTCACATTCAAAGGCCAAACACTCCAGCAGGGGCGCGTCGTGACACTGGATCTAGACACCATGACAGTCAAAGCGACCGTGGTCTCAGGGCATCAATGAGAAGCACAGCGACGTCACAATGGTGAAACAGCGGCTCCAGTCGGCTGTCGAGAACTCAACGCTCAAGTCGGTTTCCGATGATTTTATACGAAGTTTCGAGCACTCGACGCTCGGCAGAGCCTGGACTCTGCTCCTCGAGAGAACGAGAGCATCCAGACTCTATCGCTGGCTCACGACAGAACCGGAGTCGATGAGTATCGTCATTGATCTACGTAAAACGCACAGCGTCGGTCCAGTACTCGCTGTTCTCGATGCTGCCACACCTCAAGTCACACGCTTCTGTGAAATGTCTCGTCTCGCCGCAGTAGCACGGGCTATCGAAAACGTCCTTTCTGGTTCAAAAACAGCCAAGCTGGCGGCAAAGTTCCTGGAACCGCCGGAACCACCAGCAAACAGCGACCAGCGCGAGTAGCCAGCTACGCCCTCTCACTCGACCGTCACGCTTTTTGCCAGGTTGCGCGGCTTGTCGATATTCCGCCCCAGCAGCGCGGCTGTGTGATACGACACTAGCTGCAAGTGCGTGTTCGCCAGCACGGCAGCGGCCCGCGGGTGGGTCTCCGGAATGTGGAGCACGTGGTCGGCGTATCGTTCAACGTCGCTCTGTCCATCGGTGATCGCGACGACCGGTGCGTCGCGGGCCTCGACCTCTTTGACATTTCCGATGGTCTTGCGGGCGCGCTCGTCGTCGCCGGTCACGATAGCGAACACTGGCGTGTTCTCGGTCACCAGCGCCAGCGGGCCGTGTTTTAGCTCACCCGCAGCGAAGCCCTCAGCGTGCTTGTAGGTGATCTCTTTCATTTTCAGTGCGCCTTCAAGCGCGACGGGATTCTGGTACCCGCGGCCGATGAAGAAGTACGCGCTGGCGTCCTGATACAACTCAGCGACCTCCTGGGCGGCAGATTCGTCGAGGACCTCCTGAACGTGACCAGGGAGATCGCGGAGCGCGCTGATGACCTGCCGGGCGTCGCCGGTCGTCGACGTGCCGAGGGCAAGCAGGTTCAGCGCGGCTAGCTGGGAGGCGAAGGTCTTGGTGGCGGCGACGCCGATTTCCGGGCCGGCTCGGATGTACAGCGCATGATCGCACTCGCGGGCCGCAGTAGAGCCGACGACGTTGGTCACGGCCAGCGTGCGCGCGCCGCGACGGCGGGCCGCCCGAAGCGCTGAAAGGGTATCGGCGGTTTCCCCGCTCTGGGTGACGCCGACGACGAGCGCGTCGCCGATAGGTGGGGTCGCAGTCGCGTATTCGCTAGCGAGGAATGCCTGGGCAGGAATGTCCGCTTCGCGGAACAACTGTGCGCCGTGCAGAGCGGCGTGATAAGAGGTGCCACAAGCGACGAACTGGACGCCGGTCGGAGAGAGGTCGCCGAGATCGCCGATGTCGACCGTGCCGGCAAGTTCGTCGACCCGACCCCGCAGACACTGCCGAAGCGCGCGCGGTTGCTCGTGGATCTCTTTGAGCATGAAGTGGTCGTAGCCGCTCTTGCCGGTCTCCTCGGGGTCCCACTGGACGGTATCGATGTCTTTCTCGATGATATTGCCGTCGGTGTCGGTGACGGTCCAGCCGGCACCGTTGAGTCGGGCGAACTCCCCGTCGGCGAGGTAGACGACCTTGTCGGTGAAGTCCCGGAAGGCGGGCACGTCACTGGCCAGGTAGGTCGCGTCGTCGTCGATGCCTAACACGAGCGGCGAGTCGTTCCGTGCGGCGAACACCGAGTCACAGCCGGCGATGACGACGGCGACGGCATAACTGCCTTCGAGTCGGTCGACTGTCTCTCTGACGGCGTCTTCGGGGTTGGCTCCCGTCTCCAGCGCGTCCTCGATCAGATGTGGGACGACCTCGGTATCGGTGTCGGATGTGAAGGTGTGGCCGGCGCTGACGAGTTCGTCCCGCAGCGACTGGTAGTTCTCGATGATCCCGTTGTGGACGACTGCGACATCGCCGGTGCAGTCTTGGTGTGGGTGGGCGTTTTCGTCGGTCGGCGGCCCGTGCGTACTCCAGCGGGTGTGGCCGATGCCGACCGACCCCGAGAGCGTCCGATCGGACAACGCTTCGCGGAGGTCGGCGATTTTACCGGAGTGTTTGCAGAGGTCGATGTGATCGTTCGCCAGCGCGACGCCAGCAGAGTCATACCCACGATACTCCAGTTTCGAGAGACCGTGAACGAGCGTGTCGAGCGTCTCGTCGCCGCGGCCGACACAGCCGATGATCCCGCACATCAGCGGACCACCTCCGCGTCTTCGCGGACAGTTCCGTCGACTGTGACGCCGGTGGCGAGCCGAGCGTTGGGGCCCACAAGCGACCCGGGGACGAAACTCACGTCACCGAGTGCGACGGCACGGTCGGCGATAACAGCGCCCAGTCGCTGGTCCTCGAACACCGCTGTACCGACCTGAACGTCAGCCGGGCCGCCGGGGACAACTGTGTTGACGCCGAGATTCACGTCCTGACCGGTGACAGTATCGACGAGAGTCGAGCTCGGGTCGACACGCGTGTCTGCGTCGAGGACAGTGTGCTGGATGACGCTGTTGGCCCCGATAGTGACGTTGCGTCCGAGTGCGACATTCGGACCGATGACAGCGTCCGGACCGATCTCACAGTCCGGGCCGATGACGGCCGGCGACTGGAGAGTCGCCTCGTCGTGGACACGTGCGGAGTTGTCGACCCAGACCTGCTCGTCGCGAGCCGATTCGACGACCCGCCCCCGCGCCAGCACCTCGCGGGCAACGGTCAACAGGTCCCATGGGTATGTCGCGTCGACCCACATCCCGTCGACCTCGACCGCGCGGACACGGTCAGATTCCAGCAGGAGTTCGATTGTGTCGGTCAGTGCCAGTTCGCCGGCGTGGCGCGTCGTTTCGTCGATCGCTTCGAAAATATCACCGTCGAAGGCGTACACGCCGCCGTTGATGAGCCTGAACTCGTCGTGCTGTGGCTTTTCGACGATGTCGACGATGTCACCGTCCTGTACCTCGACAGCACCGTACCGACTGGTGTCCTGCCGTTCAACCACAGCGATGCTCGTGTGCGCAGTCTCTGCATAGGAGGAGTCTACCGCCTCGATAGTGGCCGCGTCGACGAGACGGTCACCGTTCATCACCAGAACCGGGCCGTCGACAACGCTTCGTGCCTGGAGGAGTGCGTGCCCGCTACCCAACTGTTTTGTCTGGCTCACGTAGGAAATCGGAACGCCACGGTACGTCGGACCGAAGTGGTCCTGAACGCGGTCGCGCTTGTAGCCGACGACGACAACCAGTTTCTCGATGCCCGCCTCGACCAGCGCGTCGAAGACGTGTTCGAGAATCGGCCGGTTTGCGGCCGGCAGCATTGGTTTTGGCCGGTTTCGCGTCAACGGCCGGAGGCGAGTTCCCTCACCCGCAGCGAGGACCACAGCCGTATCGATGTGCATACCTGTTGCAGACGGAGGAGGGGCTTCAATATGGCGGCCTTACCGAGATTCGTCGGAGTCTACTTGCCACGCATGTCCAGATTGCGGTGGGAAAATCAAACGTATCAGGCGGCTGTGACATCCAGCCGTCTCAACGCTTCGCAGTCCAGAGCTACGGACTACTGCTCGCCCATCCGCTCGCCGGCGACGCGACGCCCCTTCGTCGTCAGATTCACTTCGGTCCGTTCCCGGAGCACGCTTATTACGTCGAGTTCAATCAGCCGGTCGAAAATCTCCTCGGTCTTGTCGACATCGATACCGACGAAGTTGGGGATGTCAAACGGCGATACGCCGGAGTGAAGTGCCATGATTACCCGTTTCTCCGTCGAGCTCAGGTCCAGATCAGCCTGGTTCTGTTCGGCGCTTTCTTCGAGCATCGTCCGGAGGACAGTGGCGTGGAACTCCTCACCCGCGAGGTGTGTTTCGACGCTGATGTCGTCCTCGCTGTGCTCGACCTGAATGACTGTCCGCTCCTCGCCGCTGACCTGCTTCTCTTCGACAGCGAGATCACCGATATCGGCGCGGTCGACGACGACGGCCTGCCCATCGGCCATCGCGAGCTTTAGCGCCTCGTCGCCGACTTTCAGCCGGCCTTTCGTCCACTCGGCGGACTGGACGACGCCGCCTTTGAGCGCGGGGTGCTGGACCAGCACGATTGCGCCGTCGAGACTCGCCCGGTAGAAGTCAGTTTCGAACGCCTCGTGGTCCGATGCCGACACGAGGATGACATCCTCGCCGACGTAGAGCGCGACGTAATCGGAGACGCCGGCGCTCTGCTGGTTCACGTCGAACCGGTCGGCGATACGGTCGATATCGGTCAGTGAAATCTGTCGCTTGTCGTCGCCCAGCAGGGCGACTCGCTCGGTGGTGAGGACGATGCGACAGTTTCGCCACTCGGCGTCGGTGAGGCGCTGGCCCTGTGAGACCGCCTGAAGGAACTGTCCTTTTGTATCGGCGATCTTCTTTTCGGTGTCGCTCATGCCCCGTACCGGCCTCTCGTACCTCCGTTGTCCGCAGGACTCAATATAACTTCCGTCGCCAGTGTCGAAACTGAGAACGGCCAACTGCACTGGCGAGTCGCTCATAGCGGAATTGTGCACAATTAGATAGGATATTTTTTGCGTGCGGCGGTATACTGTCAACTGATGACACGGGGTGACGAACCGGATCGGGGTCAGTCCCAGCCGGGGCGAGAGACAGTCGAACCACCGGACTGGTTCGTCGAACAGGCGAACGTGACAGACTCAGTTGTCTACGACCGCTTCGAGCGGGAGTGGCCCGATTGCTGGCGCGAGGCCGCTGAGTTGCTCGACTGGGAGGAGCCGTTCGAGACAGTACTCCATGGAACGGACGGCCCACCGTTCGAATGGTTCCCCGGTGGCCGATTAAACGCCGCCTACAATTGCCTCGACCGGCATCTACCCGAGCGGAAGAACCAGCTCGCGCTGGTCTGGGAGGGCCACCTTGGCGAGTCCCGCACCTACACATACCTCGAACTGTACCGAGAAGTCAACGCCTTCGCCGCAGCGCTACGCGAACACGGTGTCAGCCCGGACGACGTGGTGACGCTGTACCTGCCGATGGTGCCCGAACTCCCGGTCGCGATGCTGGCCTGTGCACGCCTTGGTGTGCCACACAACGTCGTCTTCGCCGGTTTCTCTGCGGACGCGCTTGCGACGCGGATGGAGCGGGCCGAGTCGGAGTACCTCATCACCTGCGACGGCTACTACCGCCGCGGTAGCGCCGTCGCACAAAAGAACAAGGCCGATAACGCGCGCATCGCCGTCGACCACGACGTGTCGGTCGTGGTGCTTGACCGACTGGGCCGTGACGTGCACCTGGGCGCGGACTACGACGACTATCACGACCTGCTGGCAGCACACGAGGGGGCCGAAATCGAACCCGTCTCGCGGGCGGCGGACGATCCGCTCTTTCGTATCTACACGTCGGGGACGACCGGCCAGCCGAAAGCCGTCACGCACACGACCGGCGGATATCTCGCACACGTCGCCTGGACCGCCCAGTCAGTGCTTGATATAAAGCCAGAGGACACCTACTGGTGTTCGGCCGACATCGGCTGGATCACCGGTCACTCCTACATCGTTTACGGGCCGCTCGCACTCGGGACGACGACGGTACTGTACAACGGCACAGCGGACCACCCGAAAAAAGATCAGCTGTGGGAACTTATCGAAAAGTACGCCGTCGACGTGTTCTACACCGCACCGACGGCTGTTCGAGCGTTCATGAAGTGGGGCGAAGAGTACCCCGCCAAGCACGACCTCTCCAGCCTGCGGCTGCTGGGTACCGTCGGTGAACCGATGGACGCGAGCGCCTGGGAGTGGTACCGCGAACACATCGGCGGCGGCGAGTGCCCCATCGTCGACACCTGGTGGCAGACCGAGACTGGCGCGATACTCGTATCGACGCTGCCCGGCGTCGACGAGATGAAACCCGGAGCCGCGGGACGGCCGCTGCCGGGAATCGAAGCATCCGTCGTCGACCGTTCAGGTGCGGCGGCCGAGCCTCATTCGGCCGGCGAGCTCGTCGTGACGCGCCCCTGGCCCGGAATGCCGCGCGCGCTGCTCGATGGGACGGGCTGGGGCAGTGTCCCAGACAGCATCGAGGAGTGGCGGTACTACCCTGAAGACAGCGTCTCGGTCGACGATGACGGCTACATCACGTTCCTCGGCCGGATTGACGACGCGATTAACGTCGCTGGCCGGCGGTTCAGCACCAAGGAACTTGAGTCGACAGTCGCCGGCGTCACGGGCGTCGCAGAAGCCGCCGTCGTTGGTGCTGACGACGAGACGACCGGAACGGCAGTGTACGCGTTCGCTTCCCCGGAGGACGGTTACGCCGAGAGTGAACTCCGGGCAGCCATCGAAGACGCTATCGTCAATGCTATCGGCGGTATCGCCCGCCCCAAAGAAATCGTGTTCACGCCCGACCTGCCGAAGACGCGCTCGGGTAAGGTTATGCGCCGCCTGCTGACCGCAGTGGCGAACGATGAGGAACTGGGCGATACCAGCGCGCTGCGTAACCCCGAAATCCTCGGTGAAATCCAGTCGACGACGAGACAGAAATAAGCTGTTTCGTCTTCTTCGGTATTTGCGAAAATTCTCGTACCAGCGTCGTCGTTCACAGCCCCTTCGCTTCGCTCTTCTCGCAGACAGCCGCGCCTTGGTCGTAATGCTTATTTCGATATTCTTCGACTTTCCGAAATAGATGGACGGCGCAACTGATCCCATCGGCGAGCGGGGGTACGAACAGCTTCGACGCGCGGCCGAGACACACCGGTCCGACCTCGTGCTCCGACTCGGCGCAGAGATCGGGCTCCGCCCGGCAGAGATGACCGCTGTACGGCTAGCCGACATCACCGAATTCGATGGGCATCGCCTGCTTGCTGTTCGGGAAAGCGGTGAGGTGGTCCGCGAGACCTATCTTCCAGACTCAGTCGAACACGATATGCGAAAATACGCAAACGCGGCTGGAGCGGCCGACGACGAGCCACTGTTTTCCGTCTCCGCACGTCGGCTCCAGATGCTCGTCAGCGAAGTAGCCGACCGAGCCGCCGAGACGACACCGCACCTGAAAGACGTTTCCTCGCGTGACCTCCGGTGGCGGTTCGCGGCGAGCTTGCTGGACGACGGTGTCGCGCCGGACGTCGTCTGTGCGCTCGGCGGCTGGGACCGACTCGACCGACTGGACCCCTTGCTTGACGAACCGGACCGCGAAACCATCGTCGCAGCCGTGGGTGAGTCCGGCGAGCGGGCGGCTCCGAGCGGGCCACAGCGACCGGTCGACTGGGTTACGGCGGTCAGCGAGGCGCTTGCGGTCGCCGCGACCGGTGAGGGAATTGCGACAACAGTCTGTGACCACCTGACAGAAGGAGCGGGCTTCGAGTTCGCCTGGCTCGCCGAACGGACCGGTGACGGACTGACACCGCACACGACGGCAGAAATCTCGGAAACGGCTGTCGAGCAGCAGATCGACACCCACATCGAGTCAGTCACTGGTCTGCTCGACGTGGGTGAGGTTCGTCTCGTCGACGACGACAGTGGATCGGTCGCGCTGGTGCCACTCGTCAGGGAAGACACCATCTCCGGTGTCGTCGGAGTCGCAGCGGATGGGGGTCTAACTGATACCGAACGTGCCGTACTGTCCGCGCTCGGTGTGCAGGTCGGGCACGCACAGATCGCCGCCGAGCGCAAACGCCTCCTGCTTGCTGACACGGTGACCGAGTTAGAGTTCCACTGTGCGGACGAGCGGACCTTTACCGCCGGGGTATCCGGGGCATTACAGTGTACGGTCGAACTGTCCGGGGTCGTTCCCGTTGCGGGCCAGTCGCTGCTGTACTACCTGATGGTCGAAGGCGCCTCGGCCGACGCGATCCTCTCATATGCGGACGAGGACGACGGCGTGGCCGACGCCAGACTCCTCGAAGAGCACAGCGACGGCGTACTACTGGAAGTCGTGGTCACCGACACGCCAGCACTCCAGCTCGTCGAAAGCGGTGGCCGGGTTCGCTCTGTGACAGCCACCGGCGGGGTCGCGACCATCGCAGTCGAGCTTCCCAGCGAGGCCGATATCAGACCAACAGTCAACGCTGTCACCGACGCCTATCCAGAGACATCGTTGGCAGCGAAGCGAGAGACGGAACGGCCGGCGGAGACGGACACCGGATTCCGCGACCGGCTGACCGACACTCTGTCAGACCGGCAAGAGACCGTCCTGCAGGCGGCCTACCACAGCGGCTATTTCGAGTGGCCCCGCGGCTCAACTGCCGAGGAGCTAGCGGACTCGCTGGATATCTCGTCGCCGACGCTGCACAATCACCTCAGAAAGGCCCAGCAGAAGGTTCTGACCGCGTTTTTCGACGAGCGGCCGACCGAGCCGCGACAGCCGGCCGACAACTGAAACCCTGTTTCATGTTATCGTAGTTAGACCCCCCGTTTATATGGCCGCTGTGAAATATCGATGATAGACCATGTCAGATGAAGATGTCCAACTCGAAGCACGGCTCGAAGAGCAGGAGGTTTTCGAGCCCCCGGAGTCGTTCGTCGAGCAGGCGAACGTCACGGACGAGGGTATCTACGACGAGTTCGAAGAGAACTGGCCGGAGTGCTGGGAGGGTGCCGCCGACCTTCTCGACTGGGAGGAGGAGTACGATCAGGTACTCGACGATTCGAACCCGCCGTTCTACGAGTGGTTCACGGACGGGACGCTAAACGCCTCGGCCAACTGCCTCGACCGCCATCTTGAGGAGCGCGGCGACGAGGCCGCTATCGAGTGGGTCGGTGAGCCGGTCGAAGAAGACAATATCACCTACACATACGAGGAACTCCATCAGAAGGTCAACGAGTTCGCGGCCGGTCTGCGTGAGATGGGTGTCGGCGAAGACGACGTCGTGACGATGTACATGCCGATGATTCCGCAGCTCCCCATCGCCATGCTGGCCTGTGCCCGCATCGGCGCGCCCCACTCCGTCGTATTCGCCGGCTTCTCTGCGGACGCGCTTGCGACGCGGATGAACTCCGCTGATTCTGAGTATCTTGTTACCTGCGACGGCTACTACCGCCGCGGCGACCCGCTCGATCACCTCGACAAGGCCAACGAGGGCCTGAGTGGCGTCGACCACGAGGTCGAACGCGCCATCGTCGCCGAGCGCCTGATGGACGGCGACGAGTTCGATCACGACTACGCGGACAACCAGGTCGCCTTCGAAGACGTCATCGCCGACAACGAGGGCGCGACTGTCGAGCCGGTCGACCGCGACGCCGAGGACATGCTCTTTCTCATGTACACCTCCGGGACGACCGGGAAGCCGAAAGGCGTCAAACACTCCACCGGCGGCTACCTCGCCTGGGCGGCCTGGACCTCGCAGGCGGTGCTCGATATCAAACCCGAAGACACGTACTTCTGCTCGGCCGACATCGGCTGGATTACCGGCCACTCCTACATCGTCTACGGCCCGCTCGCGCTCGGGACCACGACGATGATGTACGAGGGGACGCCGGACTACCCCGACAAGGACCGCCTCTGGGAGATCGTCGAGGAGTACGAGGCCGACCAGCTGTACACCGCACCGACGGCGATCCGCGCGTTCATGAAGTGGGGCAAGGAGTACCCCGAGCAGCACGACCTCTCCAGCCTGCGCCTGCTGGGGACGGTCGGCGAGCCGATCAACCCCCGGGCCTGGAAATGGTACTACAAACACATCGGGGGCGAGGAGTGTCCCGTCGTCGACACCTGGTGGCAGACTGAAACCGGCGGCATGATGATAACGACACTCCCCGGCATCAAGGACATGAAACCCGGGTCAGCCGGCCCGCCGCTACCGGGCAACGACGTGCGCATCGTCGACACTGAGGGTGACGAAGTCGAACCCGGCCGCGCCGGCTACCTGACAGTTAACAAGCCGTGGCCCGGGATGCTCCGGACGCTGTACAAGAACGACGAACGGTTCATCAGCGAGTACTGGGCGGAGTACTCTGACACCGACAGCGACGACTCCGACGACTGGGTGTACTTCCCCGAAGACGGCGCGAAAATCGACGAGGACGGCTACATCACCGTACTGGGACGGGTCGACGACGTCATCAACGTCTCCGGTCACCGGCTCGGGACGATGGAAATCGAGAGTGCCATCGTCGGCGTCGAAGGCGTCGCCGAGGCCGCCGTCGTCGGCGGCGACCACGATATCAAGGGCGAAGCGGTGTACGCCTATGTCATCACCGAGGACGGCTACGAAGAGACCGACGAACTCCGCAGTGCGATTATCGACGGTGTCGAAGACGCTATCGGGCCGATAGCTCGGCCGGAAGCAGTCATCTTCACGCCCGAGTTGCCGAAGACCCGCTCCGGGAAGATCATGCGCCGCCTGCTCGAAGACATCGCGAACGGCGAGGAACTGGGCGATACGAGTACGCTGCGAAACCCTGACGTTGTCAGTGATATCGAAACCAAAGTCCAGGGTGACTGAGCCGTAGCGGCGAACAGCACCACGAATTCTCACCATTTCAAACCCATGTCAAGAGACACGCCTGCGGACCGAGAAGAGTCAATTATCCAACCGGACGGTGGTACAGAGCCCGCCCATGAGGACATCGACTACCTCGACAGGGAGGTGAACCTGTTACGGCCAAGCACACCGTTTATGCGCGACCATCTGAAGATCATCTGGAGCAGTTTCGTGCTCTGGGCGTTGGTCGTGTTCGGGCCGGTGACGCTGACCGCACTTGCGCCGGAGATGATGACCGTGCAGACGCCCCTGTTCGGCTTCCCGCTGCACTACTTCCTCGTCTCGTTCGGTGCGCCCACGGGCGCGCTGATCCTGGCGACGGTCTACACCCGTTACCGGGACCGGCTCGACCAGAAGTACGGCATCGACCCCGATGCCGTCGAGAGTACGGCTCCGGAGACCGGCGAGGCAGCGGCCACTGACGGAGGTGTCGAACAGTGACGGTCCCGCTACAGGCCGAAGCGCTCGACATCTCGTTCAAGCTCGTCCCGGCGATCATCGTCTTCCTGATGATGGCCTCGTTCCTCGTCATCGGCTACGTGTTCAAAGTGGCCGACACGGAGGGAATGTGGGTCGCGGGCCGCGGCATCGGCAACATCGAGAACGGGATGGCCATCGGTGCGAACTGGATGTCCGCCGCCTCGTATCTGGGACTCGCCGGACTAGTTGCGCTCTCTGGCTTCTACGGGCTGGCGTTCATCGTCGGCTGGACGACCGGATACTTCGTCCTGCTCATATTCCTGGCGGCACAGATGCGCCGGTTCGGGAAGTACACCGCGCCGGACTTCGTCGGCGACCGGTTCAATTCGCCAACCGCCCGCGCGCTAGCCGCGTTCACTACGCTACTCATCGCGTACGTCTACTCCGTTGGTCAGGCCCGCGGCATGGGGCTGGTCGGTCAGTACGTCTTCGGCCTTGACATCATCCCGATGATCGTCGTGATGATGACCATTACCGTCGGCTACCTCGCGCTCTCGGGAATGCTGGGCGCGACGAAGAACATGGCCGTCCAGTACACCATCCTCATCGTCGCGTTCCTTGCCGGCGTGTACGTCGTCGGCTTCTCGCAGGGGTACTCGACGATACTCCCGCAGATAGAGTACGGCGCGCTGATTGCCGACCTCGGTCGCGAGTTCTCCGCACCGTTCGTGAACCAGCCGTTCTACCTCTGGATCGCGACAGCGTTCTCGCTCATTGTTGGGACCTGTGGCCTCCCGCACGTCCTCGTCCGGTTCTACACGGTCAGGAGCGAGCGCGTCGCCCGCTGG
Source organism: Haloarcula sp. Atlit-47R (assembly GCF_003665985.1). Lineage (NCBI taxonomy): Archaea > Methanobacteriati > Methanobacteriota > Halobacteria > Halobacteriales > Haloarculaceae > Haloarcula > Haloarcula sp. Atlit-47R. Next base: position 692,363 of record NZ_QPLQ01000002.1, read on the forward strand.
TCCTGTGTGTGGGGGCTGTTCTTCATCCTCCTGCTCTACTGGGCGTCGCCCGCGATGGCAGCCTTCGGCGTCGACCTGTTCCAGACGACGACGGGCGCGAGCGCATACGCTGCTGAAGGCGGGATGTCTGGCGCTGAGGGTGACGTGATCGTCGTCCTCGCCGCGCAGTTCGCCGACCTCCCGACGTGGTTCGTCGGCCTCGTCGCGGCCGGTGCGATGGCCGCCGCCATTGCGACGACCGCCGGGCTGTTCATCACAGCCTCCTCTGCGGTCGCACACGACATCTACACCGAACTGATCAACCCTGACGCGACCCAGCGCCAGCAGGTGCTCATCGGTCGCGGAACGATCATCGGCATGGGCGCGCTGGTGACGGTGACCGCGTTCAACCCACCGGCGCTCATCGGCGAACTGGTCGCCTACGCGTTTTCACTCGCGGGCACCGTGCTGTTCCCGATGTTCTTCCTCGGCCTCTGGTGGGAGAACACGAACCGACAGGGTGCACTGGCCGGGATGGTGCTCGGCCTGCTCATCTGGATTACCTCGATCATCAACAGCGTCCTGCCGAGCTACATCGGCGCGCTCGAAGCGATTGCCGGCGAAGGTGGGGCACTCGTTCCGATATACGCCCAGTACGTCCCACCCATCGGCGCTGCGCTGATCGGGACGCCGCTCGTGTTCATCGTCACTATCGCCGTCTCGCTTGCGACGCCCGAACCGCCACTGGAGACGAAGAAGATGGTGCGACAGTGTCACAGCCCCGAACCAATGGGACAGCAGGAGACTGCCGCAGACGTCGTCGGCGACAACACCGGCGGCGGCACCCCCGCAGACGACTAAACCAATGTACGACAACATCCTCGTTCCGACGGACGGCAGCGAAACCGCGGAAAACGCGGTCGACCAAGCAGTCGACATCGCCTCGAAGTACGGCGCGACAGTCCATGCGCTGTACGTCGTCGACGTCGACGCGACCAGCTACTCGCTGGGGACAGAGCAGGTCGACCGTATCCGACAGGGGTACCTCGACGAGATGACCGAGGTGAAAGCCGACGCAGACGAAGCCACCGGCTACGTCCGCGACCGGGCCGCCGAACACGGCATCGAAGTCAAAGAACACGTTACCGCCGGCGAGCCAGCCCGCGCCATCCGGAAGTTCGTCGAGGACAACGACATCGACCTCGTCGTGATGGGGTCACACGGTCGCTCTGGCCTCAAGCGTGTCATTCTCGGTAGCGTCACGGAGAAGGTACTGCGCCGAACGCGGCTGCCGATACTGGTCGTCGACGTGCACGGTGACACGGACATCGAGGCGTGACTAGCATGGGACAGAGCCGACACCGACCGCCACGGACGACGCGAGGTCGCCGATGAGCGTCGTCGACACCCTTCGCGACCACGTACACGACCACAAGCGGGGGATGTTCGTCGACCTCGTGTTCGCTATCGCCTGGGTGACCGCCGTGAGCGTCATCTTCGACCTATTGTCGGTACCTCAGTGGGCGTACTACCTGACGCTTGCCGCCGGCGTGGTCGCGTACTACGGCTTCTTCTGGTCGCTTGAGATGGCGATGGAACAGCAGTAAGTCGCCCTCTGTTTGCGCGATGGCGATGGGTCCCCCAGCCGTTTCGCAGGACCACCTGAGAACCACACAGACGGCGACCGAGTCGCCGCGACACCCGTACTATCCAGGCACCCTTCTATGCTCAAGCCTGGCGAATTTCGGCCCTGCCGGTAGTAATAATACCATGTAGGTGCATTGACCTTTTCGATGGCAGCAGTCGCTGTGGAGTCAGCAATGATATACGAAAGTTCAACAGGAGAGTACTACAGTGGTCTCGACATCTGGATGCGCTTCGAATCGGGGTACTGGGAACCGCACGATTGGAGTCAAGCGACAGGACAGGAATGGGTACAGACCGAGGCAGGTGACATCCTCACTCTGACGCCAGTCCCGGAATCAGAGCTCCCCGACGGAGTATCGGTGACGGAAGCTGAGGATGTCGAGTACCTGCCCGAGTAACGGCGGCAAGACAGGAGCAGCCGCGAGGCCGTCTGAGCGGTCGGTGCTACAGCAATCCCCGCAGACGAACCGCCGTTCCGGGTCATACTGAGTGTGTCGTTCGTCGGTGCTGCCCTACCGCTCGGCTCGGGACTGGTTCGCGCACGAGTGGTATTCGAGAGCAGTCGTTTTGTGGCGCGTAGCGCCACACTACTTCTCACTCATCGCTTCACTCGCCATATTTCGCCCCTGCGCGTTCAACGCGACCTCGGTCCGAACCCGGACCTCGTCAACTGCACCGATATCGAGTAGTTTCTGATAGATTTCTTCGACCTCGTCAGGTGTCGTCCCGACGAAATCAGACATCTCAAACGGTGATACGCCGGAATACAGCGCCATCAGCACCTGACTCTCCATCTCCGAGAGTTCGTAATCGTCCTCGCGATCCTCGATAACGCGGGTAAAGAGTGTCTTCAGCGCCCGCGTATGGTGGTCCATCCCCGACATGTGGGTTTCGACGCTGCGGTCCTGGTCGTCAGTGTGTTCGACTTCGATGACCTCCCGCTCCTGACCCATCACCGTGCTGGTCCCGATTTCGATGGTACCGACGTCCTCGATTTCGAATGACATGCTCTTGCCGCCGGGGAACTGAAGTCGGATGATGTCGTCGTCCAGTTGAAACCGCGCCTTGCTCCACTCGGCGTCCTCCTGAACCACGCCGCCGACGACCGCTTGCTGTCGCGCGAGGATGACCTCGCCCTGTAAAGTCGCGCGGACGTACTCCGTCTCGAAGTCGGGTAGATTCGGCGTATCGACCAGCAGAACGTTGTTGCCGACCTCCAGTGCGGTCGCGCCGCCGGTCCCACCGTCAGGAACCAGATCGTCTGGGTTCGACGGGAGGGAGATGTTGGCGTGGGGAATCGGCTGTTTCGAGCCGTTCGTCGCCAGAATGAGCCGCTTGTTGGTGACGATGAGTCGACAGGAGCGCCACTGCGGGTCCGAGACCGGGTCGCCGTCACGGACGACGTACTGGAAGTCCCCCGACGTGTCGACTAGCTTGCGTTCGTCACCACTCATGGCCGCTGATATTAGAGATTTGACGCCGAAGGGTAAATAAGTTCCAGCACCGCTCTCACAGCGCGACGAGCAGGCCGCCGACGACGCCAAGACCACCAAACACCGTACAGACTGCCCAGAACGGGACCTGCCGCACCAGTCGGACTAGCGCGTCGACGGTGAGATAGCCGACGACAGCGCTGACGGCCAGGGCGACGACAGCCGGCAGCGGGTCGATTGCAGGGATGCCGTCGTCGACCAGCACCAGCGCGTTCGCGCCGAGCGCGGCCGGAATCGACAGCAGGAACGAGAGGCGAAGCGACGACTCGCCCTCGTGGCCCCGGAGCAACAGCGCGCTCACCGTCGTCCCCGACCGGGAGACGCCGGGGAGGATAGCCAGCCCCTGCAAGACCCCGACGAGGACGGCGTCGACCCAGTCGGGAACCGCCCGCTCGCCGAGCGACAGCGCGACGGCGAACCGCTGGAGCAGGCCCGTCAGCACGAGCAGGCCGCCGACCAGCGCCAGAAAGAGCCCGCCTTCAAGATTTGAGACAGCCGCGTCGAGCACCAGATACGCCGGGAGGCCGGTGACGGCGGTCGCCGCCGTGGCGACGACGAGAAACGAGAGGTCGGCCGTCTCGTCGGCGAACGGGCGACGGGAGAGCCGTCGAATCGAACGGAGGATGGTTCGGACCTCAGTGCGGTAGTAGGCCGCGGCCGCAACCGCCGTCCCGGCGTGGAGAAAGAGCGCGAGGCGGGTCGAAGCGGCGGGCGAGACGCCCGTGACCACCGTCGAGGCGAGTGCGACGCCGCCCTCGCTGGAGACCGGAATCCACTCAAGCACCCCTTGCAGCAGACCCAGCAGAATAGCGACGAGAATCGGGTTCATACCCACGGAGCGGACGCCGCGGGACAAAGGCCGTTCGGTTCAGGGCGTCGACGTGGCAGTATATATAGCTCCGATGTCCAATCGGAGGTATGCAACTGGGAAGCGGTGCGGTGGACCTGCTGTCGGGGCTGCCGGCCTGGCAGGGGTTTCTGCTACTCGTCGGCGGCGGGGTCGTCCTCGCGCTGAGCATTCGCGTGGTCGGCGACCGACTGCTCAGACAGGTCACGCCCCGCATCGAGGGCGATGTCGACGACATCGTCTTCCGTGGAATTCACACTGCGATGTACGTCACGGTCGGTCTCGGTGGCGCGTACGCCGGGGCACAGATTTACGACGTACGCCCGGCCGTCGCTGTCTCACTGGGAGCCGGCACACTCTCGCTGGTCGTCATCGTCTGGATGGTGACGCTGCTGCGCATCGGCCGCCAGGCGTCCGCCATCGCGACGGACTCGGCGTATATCGACCGCCAGATGGTCCCCATCCTCCAGAACATCTGGAGCGCGGTCGTCTCCGGCGGGGGCATCCTGCTCTTGCTGGTCCTCTGGGACATCGACGTCACACCGCTATTGGCCTCGGCGGGGATTATGGGTATCATCGTCGGCCTGGCGGCCCGGGATACGCTGGCGAACTTCTTTGGCTCGCTGTCGCTGTATCTCGATGGAACGTACGCAGTCGGCGACTTCGTTGTCCTCGAAAGTGGTGAACGCGGCCGCGTCGAGGATATCTCCGTCCGTTCGACGGTCATCCGCACCCGCGACGACATCCTCGTCACTGTCCCGAACTCGAAGCTCAACAACGCCGCCATCGTCAACGAGTCGACGCCGCGGCGCAAGCGCCGGATTCGCGTCCCCGTCGGCGTCGCCTACGGGACGGACATCGACCGGGTCGAAGGAATCCTCCTAGAATTAGCCGAAGCCGAGGCCCTCGTACAGGACCGACCGAACCCGCGAGTCCGGTTCCGGGAGTTCGGGGACTCCGCGTTAAACTTCGAACTGCTGTGCTGGGTCGGCAACCCGGCCCTGACGGCCAGGGCGACACACGAACTCAACAGCGCGATATACAAGGGGTTCCAGGCCGAGGGCGTCGAAATCCCGTTCCCCCAGCGGTCTATCTCCATCTCAGCCGAAGAGATTCCGGGCGAGCTATTCGATCAGGCGCAGTCGAAGAGCAAAGCCACAGACGACGGCGGCATGACCGGCGAGTGAGTGCAAGCACAGTCACAGCGCCCACTGACCCAGCGACGGAGAGGTCGAAACGCAGTTACGATGGCGACGCGTCGGCTCAGGCAATGAGCATACTTGAGGACGCCCGTGCGGCGCTTGCGACCGGGCCGCTATGTGATTCCTGTCTCGGCCGGCTCTTCGCCGACCGGAGCTTCGGGCTGGCTAACGCCGAGCGAGGCCACGCCCTGCGGGTGACGGTCGCGCTCGCGGACGACGACCCCTTCGAGGAAGGCGAGGACTGCTGGGTCTGTGAAGGCGAGTGCGACCGCTTCGACTGGTGGGCCGAGCAGGCCGCAAGCGCCGTCCGCGGCTACGAGTTCGACACCTATCAGGTCGGGACGAAGGTGCCGCCGCTGCTCGAAGAGAACGACGAACTGCTCCGAGAGGACGTGGGCCTCGACCCCGACGCCGGCGAAGCGCTGAAGACCGAACTCAACCGCGAGGTCGGCAAACGAATCGGTGACCTGACCGGCGCGGAGGTGGAGTTTGGCCGCCCAGCGGTCCAGCTCACACTCGACCTCGCAACGGACGAAGTGGAGACACACGTCAACTCGGCGTTTGTCTACGGCCGCTACCGCAAGCTCGAACGCGACATTCCACAGACGAAGTGGCCCTGCAACGACTGCAACGGGACCGGGCTGTGGCAGGGCGAGCCTTGCGACGGCTGTGGCGGTAGCGGGTATCGCTACGACGAGAGCGTCGAACAGTTGTCCGCCCCTGTCGTCCGCGAGGCGATGGATGGCGAGGAAGCCGTGTTCCACGGTGCCGGTCGGGAAGACGTCGACGCGCTGATGCTCGACTCCGGCCGCCCGTTCGTCATCGAGGTGATGGAGCCCCGAAAACGCGACGTGGACACCGACGACCTCGAAGCCGACATCAACGCCTTCGCCGACGGGAAAGTCGAGGTGACGGACCTCCACCTGGCGACCCACGAGATGGTCGAGCGCGTCAAGGAACTGGACGCCTCGAAGACCTACCGGATGGACGTGGAGTTCGGGGAGCCGGTCGACGCCGACGCTCTGCGGGACGCGCTTGCCGAACTGGACGGCACCACGATTGAGCAGGAGACACCCCAGCGGGTCACCCACCGCCGGGCCGACATCACCCGGACGCGGACGGTGTACGACGCCGAGGGCGAACTGACCGACGAGCGCCACGCCGAACTCCGCATCCACGGCGAGGGCGGCCTGTACGTGAAGGAACTCGTCTCCAGCGACGAGGGCCGCACGGAGCCGAGCCTGGCCGGTCTGCTCGGCACCGACGCCGTAGTGACGGCGCTCGACGTAATCGACGTGCAGGGCGAGGACGAGCCGTTCGCGACAGCTGAGTACCTCAAGGAGTAGCAGCCTGCTACTGGCAGCGCCGGCCCACCGGCGTCGCAGTAGGAGGTCACTATAGACGAAACGGTTGTGAACCGTCTAAGCGTTTTATTCGTATCCCAGATATATCAACGGTGCTGCGGGGAGACACATGACACGAGAGCAGACCACGTTTTCACGACGAGCGGTGTTACGCCACGGGACAGTCGCGGCCGGCGTGCTGGGAATCACAGTGGGCACAGCGAGCGCGGCGACGACAGTTTCCGGAGGCGGCAACGCGCTACAGACAGCCATCGACGACGCGAGCGACGGCGAGACGCTCACAGTTATCGATTCGGCGGTGTATAACCCGATTACCGTCGACGTCGGGGTGACAATTGAGACGAGCGCGAGTCCGACAATCGAGGGCGACGGCGGGACTGGCGCGGCGGTGAGCATCAACGCAGACAGCGTCACGCTCGACGGGTTCACCGTCACGAATCCGGGTGGATTGCTCGGCGTGAAAGTCGAGCGCGGACGTGACGACGCGGCTATCAGCAACAACACAATCGAAGACGTCGGTCCGACCGGTCGCCTCGGCGTGACCGGCGTCGTCGTCGGCCAGGGCGACCATGCGGGTATCGAAATCGTGAACAACACGATTCAGAACCTGGACCAGGAGACCACCGAGGACTCGGGGTTCCCGACAGTCAACGGGATACTCTTCGACGCCGACAACAGCGGCCCCGGCACTGTGAGCGACACGACGGTCAACAACAACACGATTCGGGACATCGAGAGCGACATCGCGCCGCTCGGCATCGTCGTCCAGCACGAGACCGACGGCGTCGACATCAACAACAACGAGATACGGGACCTCGTAGCCGCGGACGATACCGACTCCGACCCGTCCGACGACGTGGACTTCGGCTTCACGTTCGCACAGGGTATCAACATCGCGTCGCCCGCGACGAGCGAGACGACTCTCGCCCACAACATCATCGAGGACGTCACGAGCGCGGAGACGATTCTCCCGGAAGCAATCAAAGTCGACGGCGACGGCGGTGGCCTGACCGTCCGGGCGAACCAGTTGCTGGTCGCGGTCGGGCTGAACAACCGGAACGGGACTGACAACGGGAATCGCGACCCGTCGAGCGACCCACAGGTCGACGCGAAGAACAACTACTGGGGGAGTCCCGAGGGGCCAGAAGAAGCCGATTTCAACCAAGACGCGGACGACGACGACCGGAGCGACGTCGTCGGCAACGTCGCCTTCGAACCGTTCCTCCGGAACCCCCCGGGCGGGAAGGGACGCGGCCCCAACAACTAGGACCGGAACCTGTTTTTACACCGGCATCGACGTGCCAGCCATGCAATTTGGCGTCGACGAGGCCGGCAAAGGGCCGGTTCTGGGGTCGATGTTCGCCGCTGCTGTCAGGGCCGACCCAGCAGTCCTACCCGATGGTGTTGGTGACTCGAAAGACATCAGACCGGAGCGACGCGAACGGTTAGCCGAGGAAATCCGCGAGTTGGCAGACGCTGTCGGCGTCGCCGAGATTCCGGTCGAACGCATCGACGCCGACGGGACGGACATGAACACGCTGACTGTTGAGGGGCAGGCAGCGGCACTCTCAGAAGTGGCCCGAGACGACCTGTCGGGCATGGTCGACGCCGGTGACACCGACGCGGTGCGGTTCGGCCACCGGGTCGCGGAGGCGGTCGGCGCCGACGTAACCGTGCGGGCAGAACACGGGGCCGACGAGACGGACCCGGTGGTCGGCGCGGCCTCGATTATTGCGAAGGTGGCCCGTGACACACACGTCGCGGACCTGGCCGGTGAGTACGGCGACGTGGGGTCGGGCTACCCCAGCGACCCGACGACGCGAGCGTTCCTGGCGGACTACGTCGAGCGCCACGGCGAGCTACCGGCGTGTGCTCGTCGGTCGTGGTCGACGTGTGACGACGTGCTGGCCGCGGCGGAACAGGCGTCGCTGGGCGAGTTCTGAATACCGAAAATCCCCGCAGACGCGGCTTGGAGTCGGACGGGAGCTGTTTTCCACAGCCCGTACGGCCCTTCCAGCACGTGTCCGACTGTAGCCGGACTTGCACCGGCCTCGCCCTCTCGGGCTTTACCCGGGCTCGCACCGGGTTTTGTCGATGTGCTGGATTCCCGAACGCCACTTACGTGACATCCGGTAGTTGGCCTTCGCACCGGTCCGGCCGGCCGGGCCGGCGGTGGGCTGTTTCGGTTCTCCTTCGGAGCGTTCACCTCGGAGTCGTTTGACGGACCGCTCGGTTGTTGCCCCCAACGCGTCCCGTTCCGTCCTGTGTGGACAGTCTGAGACCCGTCGTCCGATTGCTCCCCGCATCTGGCGGGATATATCCATTAAACCTGCTGAATAATAAGTCAATCTAAAAGAATTTGATATTCTCCCACATGAAAATAGTCGGCACCGGACTACTGGAGACGGGGCATAAAAACGGGCCGCGGGCGGTCAGTCCTCGTCCAGCACGAGACTCCGGAGGATATCACCGTAGGCCGGCCGTGTCACCAGAACCCCGACCAGCACGCCGACGATTGTGATGATGGCGAACCCGGAGAGGTCACCCAGAGAGAGGACCATCAGCGGACTCATGGCGACGATGGTCGTCGCTGCGGCCGCGCCGATGACCCAGAACGCCTTGCGGAAGCGACTCTGGAACACGCGTCCGGTCTCGACTTTCCCCTGTTGAAGTATCTCGTCGGCGATGATAATGAGGTCGTCCACCCCCGTGCCGATGACCGCGATGAACCCGGCCAGATGCGAGAGGTTCAGCGGATACTGGACGAAGGCGACGAACCCGAGGAGGATGAACACCTCCGACAGCGCCGTGACGATCATCGGCAGGGCGACCTCGGGACGCCCGTACCGGAGATACACTACCAGACTCACCGCGATGACGGCGAGAATGCCCGTCAGGAGGGAGCGCTGCTGGAACTCCTGAGCGAGCGCAGACGAGAGCGTCTGGCTTTCGGCGTTGTCGAAGTTGAGCGGAGCCGGCAGCCGGCCGGCCTTCAGCGCGAGTTCCAGCTCGGTCGCCTCGGACATGTTGCTGGTCTGCATGATAAACTGCGGGTTGTTGACGAACTCACCGTTCTGGTAGGACTGGCCAAGTCCCGGGTCGACGCCGCCGACGAACACCGGTTCGCCGTTCAGCGTCGTCACCAGACAGTCTGCCTGCGAGTTCTGGAGGTTATCGTGGTCGTAATCCGAGCGACGGCAGGTCGACCCGCTACCGAAGCCGGCCTCGACCATGTCGTTCGCGTAGCGCTCGGCCACGCTCTGTTTGACCGTTACGGGAACGTGCGTTCCCTGCGTCTCGGTTCGCTGTGCCGACCCGATACCGGCGAAGTCACCCTGTGAGAGGACCTGCTCGCGGACGTAGGAGCCGTTCTCGGTGTTGTCGTGGACGGCGTACACGCGGACGACGCCACGTTCCTCCAGCAGACCGATGAGTTCCTCGCGCCCCCTGTCCGGGGCGGTGACGCTAATGAAGCTCCGACCGCCCGGCGAACTGACTTGCTGCACGGAGCCTCCTGTTAACGCTGATTCGCGTAGTTTGTCGTCGATGACCGATACCATATTTTCCCGGGTCTCTCGTGTCACGCCGGGCCGCACCTCGTCCGGTTGGTACCCTTCTGCTTCGAGTGCAGACTCGACCTCCGAGGTGGTGACATCGTTCGAGAACACCTCGACGGTTTCGGTCCGATTCGAGACGCGCACGTCTATTGGATCAAGACCCAACCGGTCCGACATAGATTGGGCAAGATCAGCTTCGTCCGCGGGCGCAACGTCAACACCTTCCGCAGTGGTACCGACGATTGGTGCCTGGATGCGTGTGCCGCCACTCAACTGGATGCCGTACTGGAGGTTCGTCGATTGGTCGGCGGCCCCGGCCCCTTCAGTATCCGAGGTCCCTGGCGGAACGCCGGGGACGAACAGCGCAATGGCGCTGAGTAGCAACAGCGTGACCAGCGCAACGACGCGCCAGTTTTCCTTGAGTGTGCTCATCGTTTGACCCCCTCGTACTTGTACCAGCGAAGCAACGTGACGTTGAGCATGTAGGTGTTCATCAGGTCAGCAGCCAGTCCCACGACGAGAACGAACCCGATAGAGGCCATCAGTTCGATACCGAATAGCGTCGCCGAAATCGCCATCACCGCCATCGCCGCCATCGACGTCAGTGTCATCGTCACACCGGTCCGCATCGCGCGGTATGTCGACTCGTAGAACCCGCCGGACCGCCGGAGGACGTGGTTGTTCAACAGGATATCTGAGTCGACGCTGTAACCGATGAGCATCAGTAGCGCGGCGACAGTTCCCAGAGAAAGCTTGATTCCCAGCAGGTTCATCACCGCGAGCGGGATGACAAGGTCGGAAAACGCCGACAGGACAACCGCAATGCTCGGCACGATCGACCGGAACATCGCAAAAACGAGCAGACTCATTCCGAGGAAAGCGACACCGATGCCGACGACCGCGAGCCGCTGGTTCTCCTGACCGAATATCGGCGAGGTTGTTCCGCTACCGAGGAACTCCATCTGGTCGCTCGACCGCGCGGTTTCCTCGATAGGCTCCAGATTCGACGAATCGAACGTGATAATGTAGCGGTTCTCACCCTCAACCTGTTGGACAGAAACCACGGGCTCGTCGAACGTATTGTCCCTGAGTTCCGCCTGTGAGAGAGACGACTCGACGGTGAGTTCCGAACCGCCCGTGAAGTCGATGCTCGGAGAGACCGGCGCACCGGTGACCAGATACCAGCCACCGAGCACCGCAAGTGCCAGACCGAGCACCACCAGCGGAACCGCCACCAGTTGGCGGTTCGAGTACTGGGTGTAATCGACTTCCGGGACCTCGAACTCGAACATGACCGAACGATGTGAGACGGGCGCGAATAAGCCTTCTCAATCACTGCCGCTGACATCCGACATGGCCGTACATCTATGACAGTCTGTCACGTATATCCGGTATGTCAGAGCGCGCCATCAGGGTCAAACTCTCGTATCCAGCAGACCTCAGCGGGTGGGGTCGCGACAAGATCGACGGGTCGCCGTTCCGTGCGTACCTTCGGAAGACACACGACAGCGCCGAACCGGGCGACGTGTGGACGGAGTTCGTCGGCGTCGGCTGCTGTGGCGACACGCTAGACTTCCCGCTTCGGGTCGAATCCGTCGACGGCGGCACAGCGGTGACCGAAGACACCGAGTTCGTGTACACCGAGCGCGAGGCGTGTGGTGTTGCCGGCGGCTGGCAAGTCCAGAGCGCTGCCGGACCGACCGAATAAGGAGTGCGAGCGGGTGAGAGAACGCGTCAGTCCGGGAGGTAGCGCACGCTGACAACGCCGTCAGTCGTTCGGATTTCGACGCGGTCGACGCCGAGTCTGGCCGCTCGTGAGAGGGTGGCTTCGTCCTCGACGACATCTGCCGCAGCCTCGGCTGTCTCGTCGTCCGGGACCGTCAGAACGTGTACCTCACCCTCTCCGGCGCGCTCGACCGTGGTTAGCTCGCCGGGGGCCTGTTCGGCCGCGATTTCGGTCGTCTGCGCCGTGGGCGCGAGGTCGACCGTCTCCACAGGAATTGTTCGCCGCTCTTCGACTTCGGTAAGGGTGTACGTGACTTCCATCGGCGGCTCCGGTTCGACTGTCCCCTCTACTACCTCGCCGGTCTCAACGCCGGGATTGTCCGACAGTGTCAGTACTTGCGAGTCTGCGACGTTCCGAAGCGTCGCCGACGCGTCGTCAGCGTTTGTGACAAGAAATGTCCCTTCGATTGCTGTCATAGATTCAGATTCGTGACGGGCGTTCTTGCCCGTTTCGACCCGGGGACGGACTGTCGTGTCATCTCGGGAGGAGCGGGCGACTGTAGGCCTACAGCACTACTTCAACAGCCGATGAGTCAGATAGAGTACCAGCGTCGCAAGCAGCGGCGGGACGACGCCGGCAGTCGGCGGCAGCGAGTAGAAGAAGCCGACGACAGCGCTCTGTGTCGGCTCGCGAAGCGCCGCCGGAGCCGAGGTCAACAGCGCGAGGTATATCGACCCGATGAACAGGAACGCCGAAACGGCGAGTGCGCGGTCGTAGGCGACCGATGACTCCGTTCGTCGGTGGCGGCGCGCGACAGAGAGCACCGGAGCCAGCAGCGGCGCGACGAGCAACAGTCCAACGAACAGGAAAAAGCTCCGGGAGAAAGTGAACGTCCCGCCGCGGACGCTCCCGGTTTCGGCGAGTTGCGTTATCAGTCCAAAGGAGAACACGAGCGTAATCGCCACGGACAGTAACAGTGCGACCGGAACGTACGCTTTGAACAGCAGCGAGTCGCTGGCACGGAACGCGTACGGGAACGCCCCGGGGAGCCCGTTGTACGGTTCGGGCCGGTCGTCGTCGGCTGTGACGGACTGCTCTGCCGTCGCATCTGTCATATCTGTTTGTTAGGCGAGCGCGTGGTTAAGCGCGGTGTTGTCCGACAGGCGGTGACTGTGGACCCGCGTCAGCTGCCTGCCATACTGTCCGGGAGTTGTTTGTACCCGCCCGTCGACATCCACAGTATGCATGTCGATATCGGAGCCGCGCTTGCCAGTGCCGCCGACCCGGGCGTCGAGCGAGCGACGCTAGAGGAGCTGGACGAGCGGGTGGCCGCGGCCCACGAGCGAATCGAGCAGGGGCGAACCGACGACGAGTTCGGCTACGCGTCGCTGAACCTCCCCGAAGCGACCGACGCCGAGGCCATCCGCGATGCCGTCGCACCGGTCGCCGACGCCGACTCTGTCATCACTGTCGGCATCGGTGGCTCAGCGCTAGGGGCGAAAACAATCACGGAGGCGCTAGCCGAGGACCCGGACAGCCACGTCGTGCTGGACAACGTCGACCCGGAGCACGTTCGGCGGACGCTTGACGGACTTTCGCTTGCCGACACCGCGATCAACGTCGTTTCACGGTCGGGGACGACGGCGGAGACGCTGGCGAACTTCCTCGTTGTCCGCGAGGCCTACGAGGACCACGGTGTCGACTGGACCGACCGAATCGTCGTCACGACGGGTGAGTCCGGCCCGCTACGGTCGCTGGCCGAGCAACACGACCTGCCGACGCTGCCGGTTCCCAAGGGCGTTCCGGGCCGCTTCAGCGCGCTCTCGGCGGTCGGGCTCGTCCCGCCAGCCATCCTCGGTATCGACATCGAGGGGCTGCTTTCCGGCGGTCAAAAGGCGGCTGACGATCTCGCGCCGTCGTTGTATGACTCGCCGGCATACGCCTACGGCGCGATGGCTTACGCACTCGAAGAAGAAGGTGCGATAGTCAACGCTATTATGCCCTACGCCGAACGGCTGGAGTCCTTCGGCGAGTGGTTCGCACAGCTCTGGGCTGAGAGTCTCGGCAAGGACGAGCGGGGCCAGACGCCGGCACGGGCGCTTGGCGCGACCGACCAGCACTCCCAGCTCCAGCTGTACCGCGCCGGCCACCGCGACAAGGTCGTCACGTTCGTCCGACCGCGCGAGCGCGCCGACGTGGCGATTCCCGACCCGGACCACGAGGACCTGTCGTATCTCGCTGGAACCGACCTCGGCGGCCTCATCGACGCCGAGTACGAGGCGACGGTGGCGAGTCTGCCGGCGGCTGACCGGCCGGCGCTGGAAGTAGAGATCGACCGCCTCGACGCCGAGAGCGTCGGGGAGCTGCTGTACGCGATGGAGGCGGCCTGCGTCCTCGTCGGCGAACTCGCGGACGTGGAGACGTTCACCCAGCCGGCCGTCGAGTGGGGCAAAAACGCCACGCGGGCGCTCATCCGCGGCGAGACGACGGACGAGACGGCGGTCATCGACGAGCGCGAACGCCTGCGGATCGGCGAAACGGAGTCCCTTTAGGCCGGCGCAACGGACTGCCGGTAATGGACGACACTGCCGCGAACTGGGGTGTGCTCGCTGCTGGCCTCGGTCTCGTCGTACTCGTCGCCACAGAAACCGGCGTGGTCGGCTGGATGACACCAGCGACGGCTATCGGCCCAGTTACCGCCCGACAGGTCGCCGCCGCCGGCTTCGTCGTCGCCGCCCTCGTCTTCTCACTTGTCCGCCACGGCGCACTCGGCCGCAGACAGGCCGGTCTGGGCGCGACAGGCGCAAGCATCGTCGCAACCCTCGCGACGCTCATCGCGTTCTTCGGGCCAGAATTCCGTACTGGCGTCGAGGCGACTGTCGGACTCGCGGTCTATTTTTCGGTGCTGGCCGGCAGCCTCACAGTCGCACTGGGCTGGGCGCTGTCGACCGGCGTGCCGAACGACCGGCTGTACACGGTCGCCAGAGCGCTCTCGGTCGCAACGGGAATCGGACTGGCCGGCTTCCTCGTGGGCACAGTGTTCGCCCAGTTCGTCGTTCTCGGGGCCGCGGCGGGAGGGTTAGTCAGCGCCGCAGCACTAGAAGGCGGGACGGTCACCGGACCCACGTACATCACGCTCACTATCGGCATCGGCGTCGGCTTCGTTGGTTTCGGGGCGGCCGTTGCCAGCCGGCTGGACCGAACCTGGGCCGACCTTGACCTCCGTCGCCCCGGCCTCCACGACATCGGCTACAGCGTCGGCGGCGTCGTCGTCCTTATGCTCGCGCTGTTTGGCTTCAGTTACCTCATTCAGGCGCTCGGGCTGGAAGCCGCTCGGAGCAGCGTCGAAGAGCTGGCCCGCGAAGACCCGTCGTTCCTGCTCGTGATGGTCCCGCTGGCGTTTCTCACCATCGCGCCAAGTGAGGAGTTTATTTACCGAAACCTCATCCAGAAGTACCTCTACGACGATTTCGGCGACCTACAGGCGATTATACTCACCAGTGCTGTGTTCGGCGTCGTTCACTTCGGACAGTACAGTACTGGGACGCCGACACAGACCGTCCTCTCGTTGCTGTTGGTGTTCGTCCTGTCGACACTGCTGGGCCTGAGCTACCTCAAGACCGAGAACCTGCTCGTGCCCGTCTTTATTCACGGGGCGTTCAACGCTATCCAGTTCCTCACATTGTACATCGAGATTACAGGAAATCCGGCAATCTGAGCCGTCTGACTGCTGTCTGACGGGTGTTTATGCGACATACCGTTGTAGGCGATGGCATGGCTCGGCGGTTCACCGTCGTCTGTGATGACGACCAAGCGCGGATTATCGAAACGCTTGCGCGACGCTACAGCATCACAGAGGAGGAAGTCCTTTCACAGTTGGTTGCGCTCGGACTCGAAGCCCGAGACGAACAGACCGTCTAAGCCGGGTTCTTCCGCGATAGCGAGCTACCGCAGATGGGACAGCGGTCGCGATTCTCGTCGAACTCACGGCCGCAGCCGGCACACTGGAACAGCCATTCCCGCTGTTCGGAGATCCCTTCACGGGCGATGACTTCGACTGCCACGTCGAGTTTCTCCGCGACGTTTTGCATCGCGTAATCGTCGGTGACGAGTCGGCTGTCGAGTTCGAACGCGGCCGCAATCAGTCGGATATCGGTCTCCGAGAGCTCCGCCAGATCACCGGTTTCACCGGCGGCGCGCTCGATGCGCTCGACGGTGTTGTCCTCGGGAATGTGAAGGTGCATCCCCGAGCCTTCGAGGGCGTCGAAGCGATAGGCAGCCTCGTCTTCCAGTTCCTCTCTGACGAGCGGAATCGTCGCTATCTGCTCGTCGGTGTGGTACTCGTTGATAAATGCCGAGGAATCGAGAACGTACATCTACCGTTTGACAATCATGTGGTCTTTCACCGCCTTGACCCGCTCAACCGGGACAAGCAGGCGGCCCTGGTCACTGTACTCGAAATTCGTGTTGCGGAGCGACTCCGCGGGGTCGATGACGAGGTTGTGTAGCGCGCCCGAGGAGAAGTCCATCGTGATGTTGTAGAGACTGCCGATTTCCGCGCCGTCAGTCCCCATCACGTCTTTGCCCGACAGGTTTTCCGCAAGTATCGCGGCCATATCCCCATGTTCCGAACGAGGTTACATAAACGCCACGGGGATGTCCGAGGGGAGAGCAGGGTACCGGAACGGTTGCCGAGGGCTGACGCGTCGGCGGCTGACGGAGTCACTGAGAAACACCGGCGGAAACGGAGGTCACAACAGTCACAGCAGGCAGCAGCCCTAAGCGACAGGCACCCACACAAGTACGCATGGACCAGAGCAGGCGTCAGTTTCTCGGCGCGGTCACAGCCGTCGTCACCGGGACTATCGCGGGCTGCAGTGGTGGCGACAGCGGTGAGCCGTCCCCAACAGAGACAGCCACCGCTACGCAAGTACCGACCCGTACTGCGACGACATCGGCCGATTCGGTTACGACACCAACGGAGACCGCCACTCCAACCGAAACACAGACCGAGACACCGACAGCCACACCGACGGAAACGCCGATAGACGCCGATCAAGAAGTCGCCGTCGCGCCGGGCGATTTTGTCTTCGAGCCCGTGTCCTTCGAGGTCCCAGTCGGAAGCACCGTGCTGTGGGTGTGGGAGGGCAGCGGCCACAACGTCAAACCGACCGCGACGCCGGAAGAGAGCGACTGGTCCGGGACGCCCGGAGACGACGGAAAGACGTACAGTTCGGGCTACGAGTACGCCTACACCTTCGCGGTTCCCGGCGAGTACGAGTACCACTGTGTCCCACACCAGAGCATCGGCATGACGGGGTCGTTCACTATAACCGAGTGACGCCCGCTTAGCCCGACGTTCGGTCGCGCGCGTTTGATGACGACGAACTTAACTGCCACCGACGACTCGGTTCTGACAACTTCTGGAGCCATCTATGTCTGACACGGACCCCACCACAGCCACCGACGACACCCTGCGGACGCCCATCGTCGCCGTTCTGGGCCACGTCGACCACGGGAAAACGAGCCTGCTCGACAAAATCCGGGGGTCGGCCGTCACCGCCGGCGAATCGGGCGCGATCACACAGCACATCGGCGCGACCGCCGTCCCGCTGAACGTGATTTCCGAAATCGCCGGCGATCTGGTCGACCCGACGGACTTCGACCTGCCCGGCCTGCTGTTCATCGACACGCCGGGCCACCACTCCTTCTCGACGCTTCGCTCCCGTGGTGGCGCACTCGCCGACATCGCCATCCTCGTCGTGGACGTCAACGACGGCTTCCAGCCACAGACGCTGGAGGCCATCGATATCCTCAAGCGAACCCAGACGCCGTTCATCGTCGCCGCGAACAAGATCGACACCGTCCCCGGCTGGAACCCCAACGAGGGCAAGCCGGTCCAGCAGACGATGGACGCCCAGTCCGACCGCGTCCAGTCCGACTTAAACGAGAAACTGTACGAGATCATCGGCGAACTCTCGGACAACGGCTTCTCCGCAGACATGTACTGGCGCGTCCAGAACTTTCAGGCCAACATCGGCGTCGTGCCGGTGTCGGCTGAAACCAGCGAGGGCATCCCCGACCTGCTGACGGTGATGATGGGGCTGTCCCAGCGGTACATGAAAGAGGAGATGGAAATCGACACCACCGGCCCCGGTGTCGGGACTGTCCTCGAAGTGAAAGACACCCAGGGCTTTGGAACGACGCTCGACGCCATCATCTACGACGGGACCATCCGCAACGACGACACCATCGTCGTCGGCGGACTGCAGGGGCCAATCGTCACCGACGTACGCGCCCTGCTCCGTCCGCGACCGCTCGAAGAAATCCGGACCGAACAGGAGTTCAAACAGGTCGAGCAGGTCGCGGCCGCCGACGGCGTCAAGATCGCCGCACCGGACCTCGACGACGCGATGGCCGGCGCGCCGATCCGCGTCATCCGCGACCGCGACCGCAGCGAGGTCATCGCCGAGGTGGAGCAGGAACTCGCCGAGATTGAGGTGACAACACAGGAGGAGGGCGTCGTTATCAAGGCCGACACGCTGGGCTCGCTGGAGGCCCTCTCCAGTACGCTCGAAGAGGAGGAAATCCCGGTCATGCGGGCCGAGGTCGGCGCGGTCGCACCGCGGGACGTGCGAGTCGCCGAGACGGCAGGTGAATCGACGAACCAGGCGATTCTGGCGTTCAGCGTCGAGGTGCTTGACGACGCGCGGGACCTCGCCGAACAGGAGGACGTGGAACTGTTCGAGGACGACGTCATCTACCAGCTCGTCGAGTCCTACGACGATCACGTTACTGCCATCGAGGAGGCCCAGCAAGAGCAGATTCTGGAGAACATCACCCGTCCCGCGAAGTTCCGGATTCTGCAGGACCACACCTTCCGCCAGTCCGACCCCGCTGTCGTCGGCGTCGAGATCCTCTCGGGTGAACTCCGCCGGAACGTCAACGTCGTCAGGTGGGACGACGGCGAGCCGAACCGCGTCGGGACCCTCAAGACGATTCAAGACGAGGGCGAAGACGTCGACTCGGCCCGCGCCGGCGAGCGCATGGCCGTCTCGATTCAGGGGCCGACCGTCGGCCGCCAGATAGAGGAAGGCGACGACCTCTGGGTCGAAATCCCGGAGAAGCACGCGAAGATTCTCGAACAGGAACTCAAGGAAGACATCTCTGTCGACGAGCGCGAGGCGCTGTCGATGTATCTGGAGAAACACCGGAACCGCGACCCCTTCTGGGGCAAGTAGACGATACTCAGTGCGCTTTTGCGCGAGTAATAATATTTAATTAGGAGGCGTGTCTCTGTACAGACACGAATGCCTGGGTCCCCGTCGATGCCCGACCTCGTGCTTGCCAGCATCGCCCTCTCGATGCTGCTGGCGTCGCTCGGCGCAGTCGTCACCTCGATCAGCTTCGTGACGGCGCTGAGTGCCGGCAGTCTCCCGGCGACCGGCTCCATCGGCTATGCGCTGTTTTACAATCCGCCAGTCGCCAGCGGCGGTCGCGCCTGACGGTCTGCTCGCGGCGCGTCGAAGAGAACTGAAGCGGCGCTACTGTGCCGTCGGCGACGTGTCGTCGCCCATCACTTGCTTTACCTGCAGTGCGGCGGAGGCGGCGATACCCTGGGCCAGGTCGTCGCGCTCGGCGTCGGAGATGCTCGCGCTCTCTGGGTCCTCGGGCGTGTAGTCGGCGCTGACGACCGATCCGACCGGGGGCTGGACCGCAATTGTGGCCCGCGGCCCCGTCGTGCTGTTGCTGATTTCCGAACCGACGACGAACTCGCCGGGCAGGAGTTCGCGGGTCCGGGCGGCGACGCTCGAGAGGTCCTGTCGGAGTTCCTCGCGCTGTTCCGCGGTCAGCGTTACTTCTTCCGTTTCCCCACCAAACGACGTATTGCCGTACATGAACGTTCTCTGTCTCTATGCGGGGGAAGACTAAAAACCCAGGGTCCGGCACAGGGCTGTCCGGGTCCGGTCGCGGGCGGCTCACACGACCGGGTGGCTCTCGCCGTAGGTGGCGAGCACGACGGCACTGGCGTACTCGGCGTCGTCGGACGCCGACTCGACGTACACGTTTTCCTCGACGAACTCCCAGTCACGGAGGTCCCGACCGGCGGCCAGCCCCTCGCGGATTTCCGTCCGGACCGCGTCCTCGCTGGCCCCGTCGACCTCGTAGAAGATGCCCGGGCCGTCCTCGCTCCGGGCCCAGCCGACGCCCGCCGCCCCGCGCTCGCCCGGCGACGCGGTCGCCGAGGACTGGACGACCTCTAGCGCCTCGCCGGGCGGCCCCAGGTCCGGTGCCGTCCCCGTCACTTCGATGGTCGGTTCGGACGGGATGACAGAGGACAGCGAGACGAGGTTGTAGTTGTGGACGCCCGCATCTGCGAGTGCCGCGTCGTACGCGGCCAGCGCGGTCGGGCCGGTCGCAGTCCCCCACACGACCCGGATGGTGCTCATAGCCGACTGTCGACGGTCCGCGGGGTAAGGGGTTTCGCTTCGCTACGTCGGGACGAGGCGGTAACACATCCCCGGCCGGTCCGGGTCGCCCTCGACGGCACGCTCCGCGTAGTAGATGCCATCAGCGGTCACCAGCGGCGCACTCGTCACGTGGCCGCGGTTGTCCGTGGTCCAGGCCACTGCACCCGAGTCCTGCTCCAGTGCGTACAGTCGGCCGTCGTAGGACCCGACGAGCACGTGGTTCCGGGTGGCGACGGTGCTCCCGATAATCCAGCCGCCGGTGTCGTAGCGCCACTGCTCCTCGCCGCTGTCGAGGTCGATTGCGTACACCCGATCGTCGTGACTGCCGACGTAGACGGTGCCGTCGTCGACCGCCGGCGCACACATCACGTCGGCGTCGGCCTCGAAGGTCCACAGTTCCGAGCCGTCGGTCACGTCGATGGCGGTGACGGTCTCGGCCCACGATGGTACGATAGCGGTCCCGTCAGCGACCGCGATAGGGGCTTTCACATCGCCGCCAGTGTTGTACCGCCAGACCCGTTCGAGGGCCGGAAACGACCAGGCGTAACAATAGCCGTCGTTCGATCCAAACAACAGGCGGCCGTGTTCGCGGTCCAGCGCTACCGTCGAGTGGGGGTGGTCGGTCGGCCGACTGTCTCGCCACTGCACATCACCGGTCGCGGCGTTGACAGCGACAACGCTGCCGCTCGGGGCGGCGTGTTCGACGGCGACGTACAGCGATCCGTTGTAGTAGGTCGGACTCGCACCGATAGCGTCGCCCAGTTCCGTCCGCCAGCGCCGCTTTCCGGTTTCGAGGTCCAGCGCCGACAGCGCGCCGTCGTAGGCCCCGATGTAGACGGTGTCGTTGGCGATGGCGGGCGTGCCGTGGCTCCCGCGCGTTGCCTGCGTAATCGTCGTCGACCACTGGACTTCACCGTCCGGTGCAATGGCCCGCACGCGGCCGGTGTCGTCTGCCAGAATCAGGTCGCCGGTCGGTGCCGGCGCGGGACTTCCCTTTGCCGCGGTGTGGTCCCCGCGATTGGCCGGCAGTTCCCAGGCCCGCTCGACAGCGTCCGGAATCGACGCGTCCTGATACCCCTGGTTCAGGAGTCCCTGCCGGAACTGCGTGGCGGCGCGTTCGTCCAGGGCCGTCGACGCGAGCGGATTGAACTGTGACTGGCACCCCGCAATCGACCCGGCCGTCGTCGCCGCGAGCGTCCCCAGAAACGCCCGTCGCGTCCGTGCGCGCTCTGTCACGGACACCGATACCGGGCGGGGTGGCTTAAATCGCGTGGGAGCAAGGGCTGGTGGAGTGGGAGCAAGAGCAGCGCAAGCAGGTCCAGCGAGAGGGCGAAACTGCTACAGAGTAAGAGAGATAGCATCGCCCGGTTGGCATACCGCGGCCAACGGCCCCGGTTTCCCCGGCTGCGAGCGGAGCGAGCGACCGGCCTTTTTCGCCCACGTTTTTCAAGGAGTGGTCGCCAAAGGCGACCCGACGCTGAAAAAGGTGGTTAGGCGAACGCGACCGGCACGCTGCTTGCGTCGTCGTCGGCTTCGATTTTCTCTAGGGCGTCGTGGAGGTCGGACTGCTGGACGGTGGTCCGGCCGTCGCGGATAGCGAACATCCCGGCCTCGGTCGCCAGCGAGGCCAGTTCCGCGCCGGAGAGCCCGTCGGTCTCGGTGGCAAACGCGCCCAGGTCCACGTCGTCGTCGAGGTTCATCTCCTCGGTGTGGATTTCGAGGATGCGCTCGCGGCCCTCGCGGTCGGGGTTGGGGACCTCGATGAGGCGGTCGAAGCGGCCGGGGCGGAGGATGGCGCGGTCGAGCATGTCAAAGCGGTTCGTCGCCGCGATGATGCGGATTTCGCCGCGGTCGTCGAAGCCGTCCATCTCCGAAAGCAGTTGCATCATCGTCCGCTGGACCTCGGCGTCGCCGGAGGTCTTCGACTCCGTTCGCTTGGCCGCGATAGCGTCTATCTCGTCGATGAAGATGATAGCCGGTTCGCGCTCGGCGGCGAGTTCGAACAGGTCCCGGACCAGTCGCGCTCCCTCGCCGATGAACTTCCGGACCAGTTCGGAGCCGGCCATCTTGATGAACGTCGCGTCGGTCTCGTTGGCGACAGCCTTCGCCAGCATCGTCTTCCCGGTGCCGGGCGGGCCGTGCAGCAGGACGCCACTCGGCGGCTCGATGCCGACCTCGCGGAACTGGTCGGCGTTGACCAGCGGCTCCTCGACGGCTTCCCGGACCTCGCGGATCTGCTCTTCGAGGCCGCCGATGTCCGAGTAGCTCACGTCGGGGGAGCCATCGACCTGCATCGCCTGCGCACGGGCGTCGGTCTCGGGGTCGAGAATCTGCTTGACGCCGAAGGAGTCGTTGATGGCGACGCGGTCGCCGGCCTCCAGCCCGTCGCGGATAGACGGCGAGACTTCCGTCAGCACTTCCTGATTGTTGCCGTGCTGTTTGACGACGACGCCGTCGTCGGTCAGCTCCTCGGCTGTCGCGATGTACAGCGAGGAGGTCTTGAGCGTCTCGTTTTCACGTTCCAGCTGGTCGACCTCGTCCGTGAGGTCGTGCTGCCGGTCACGGGCGGCGTCAAGCTGTTCAGTCAGCTGTTCGTTGACCTGTACTATTTCTTTGAAATGTTCCCGGAGTGCCTCCAGACGCTCGTCGGGCGTCATATCGGGATCAAGTTCCAACCGTGGTCGTTCCGGAAGCGAGGGACTGCGCGACATTTGGATGGTCGGTACTATACGGTTGAGACACAA
This sequence comes from Haloarcula sp. Atlit-47R, assembly GCF_003665985.1. Taxonomy (NCBI): domain Archaea; kingdom Methanobacteriati; phylum Methanobacteriota; class Halobacteria; order Halobacteriales; family Haloarculaceae; genus Haloarcula; species Haloarcula sp. Atlit-47R. Next base: position 715,393 of record NZ_QPLQ01000002.1, read on the forward strand.
AGTGCCTTCGGGTCACAGGGGGGGGTGAAACAGTTATCCGTGTCGAGGCGGGGCTGTAGCGGTCAGTGAGACTGGTGGCTCGAACAGGCGGGCAGGCAGCGAGTCGCCGCTGGCCGCCCTACAACAGCTCGGCGAACTCGTCGAGATAGTCGCTGTACGTCGAGAGCGCGGACTCGACCGGGTCGGGACTGGCCATGTCGACGCCAGCATCGCGAAGCAGTTCCAGCGGGTACTGCCGCGAGCCGCTCCGGAGGAAGTCGATGTACCGCTGGGCAGCGGGTTCGCCTTCATCGAGGATCCCGTCGACAAGCGCGACGGCCGCCGAGATGCCCGTCGCGTACTGGTAGACGTAGAACGCCCGGTAGAAGTGTGGGATACGCATCCACTCGCGGGCGATGCGGTCGTCGAGCGCCGCGGGCTCATAGTAGTCGCCTTTCAGCTCCCGGTAGAGGTCGTCCAGTCGGTCAGGCGTCAGCGGCTCGCCGGCCTCGGACATCTCGTGGGTTCGGTGCTCGAACTCGGCGAACATCGTCTGCCGATAGAGAGTGGAGCGGAACCGTTCGAGATACTCGTTGAGGATGTGGCGACGCAGGCGTTCGTCCGCAACGGTGTCCAGCAGATGGTGGGTCAGCAGTGTCTCGTTGACCGTCGAGGCAACCTCGGCGACGAAGATCTCGTAGCCGGAGTAGACGAAGGGCTGCTCCTCGCTGGTGTACTCCGAATGCATCGAGTGACCGAGTTCGTGGGCCAGCGTGTACATCGACTCCACGTCGTCCTGATAGTTCATCAGGATGAACGGCTGGGAGTCGTAGGTGCCCCCGGAGTACGCGCCGGACTGCTTGTGCTCGGTCTCGTAGACGTCGACCCACCGCGAGTCCAGTCCTTCGGCCAGCCGCGACTGGTACTCATCGCCCAGCGGCGCGACGGCCTCGGTGACGTACTCACAGGCCTGTTCGTACTCGATTTCAGGCGATTCTTCTTGGACGAGCGGGACGTAGAGGTCCCACATCCGAAGCTCATCCGCACCGATAGACTCTCGCTTGAGGTCGGCGTGGCGGTGGAGCGTATCGAGATTATCGTGGACGGTGTCGACAAGCGTGTCGTACACCTCGACAGGGACGTTCGGGCCGTCCAGCGCGGCCTCGCGGGCGGTGTCGTAGTTGCGGGCGTTGGCCATCTTCACGTCGGTCTTGACGGCGTTCTTGTAGGCCGTGCCGACGGCATTGCGGACGGTCTCCCACTCGTCGTAGAATGCCTCGTAGACACGCTGGCGGAACTCGCGGTCGGGGTGTTTCTGCAGCGTCGTGAAGTTGTTGAGCGTGATCGGCTGCTGGTCGCCGTCCGGGTCTTCGACGGTCGGGAACTCCATGTCGGCGTTGGCGAGCATGTTGTACACCTCGCCGGGCGCGCCGGTGACCTCGCCCAGTTCCGCGAGCAGGTTCTCGACCTCGGCCGAGCGGGTGTGGTCTTTCATCCGGAGCACGTCGTCGAAGTAGTGCTCGTAGGGTTCCAGCGCCGGCTCCGCGTCGATCATCGCCTCGATGTCGTCGTAGTCCAAGTCCTGCAGTTCCGGGTCGAGGAACGAGGCCGCAGAACTGGCCTCCGAAGACAGCGACTGCGATCGGGCGGTCAGGGCCTGGTAGGTGTCGTCCGTCGTGTCCTCGTCCTTGCGCATCCGGGCGTAGGCGGCGACGTTCGACACCGTCCGCATCAGCTCCTCGTAGGTCTCTAGCGTCTCTAGCAGGGTGGCGGCGTCCTCGGTGGCTCGCCCCTCGTAGGCCGACAGATCTTCGATTAGTTCCTCCGCTTCTTCGTAGGCGGCTTCCCAGTCCTCGTCGCTGGCGTAGAGGGATTCGAGGTCCCACTTGTACGCCTCGTCGATGTCGCTCCGTGCGGGTACCGAACTCATAGCCCGCCCTTGGAGCGGGGTCGAAGTAAGCCTTCGTTTCAGCGGCGGGGAGCTACAGTCCGTCAGTGATGTGGTCGGCGACTCGTGCAGTTGTTCGAGCGGTCGCGCGCCGACGCGCGAAGACCGCTCGTGCGTCCGCGGCAGCGTCCTCGTCCCGGGTGAACGTCACCTCCGGGTAGCACACGTCCGAAAGTACGAGCGGTTCGGGCGGGGCCGGCGGGACGCCGTCGGGGCCGTCGACGGGGTCGGGCGAGAGGATGCGGTCGACCTTCGACAGCGGGGCCGAGCCGTCCGCGACAGCCGCCGCGAGCGAGACGAGGCGACGGACCAGCTGGCGGCAGAACCCACCGGCGGTAAAGCGGACGATGAGGAACCGGCCGTCCCGGTGCCAGTCGATGTCCACGGTCCGCTCAGTGCCGGTGTCGTCGGACGTGAGGTTGTGAAAGTCGTGTGTCCCGGCGAGCGCATCGACAGCGTGGGCCCACCGCTGGTCGTCGACTGGGTCGTGTCCGGGCCGGTCGGCGTCCGTCGGTGCGTACAGGTAGTAGGTGTAGCTGCGCTCAGCGGGGTCGTGGGTCGCGTGAAAGTCGTCGCGAACGTCAGCGCTTGCCCACACGCGAATGTCGTCCGGGAGTTCGCCGTTGAACGCCGCCGGCGAGAGCCACGACGGGGCGTCGAAGGCGACGGTCTGTGCCCGCGCAGAGACGCCAGCATCAGTCCGGCCGGCGGCCGCGTACCGTTCGGGTAGCTCTCCGCCGCGCTCACAGACACCGAGGCGAACGAGCGCCGAGCGCAGTCGACCCTCGACGGTGTCGGCATCGGGCTGGCGTTGAAACCCGTGATACGGTCGACCGTCGTAGGCCACGCGATAGGCGCGCATACCGATTTGTCGACTGCGAGCCACTTGTCTCACCCGAATCTCAGTCGCTGGGAAGGATAGACGAACTTAGGCATGCTGAGAACGAAACATGGGGTATGTCCAACGCCGCTGCGGCGGATCACGACTTCCCCCGCCCGCCCGAAACGTTCACCGACCACGACGGGCGGACGGTGACAATCGAGGCCTATGACGGCGCCATCGACCCGCTGGTGGAGATGTATGTTGACTTCGGGCCCGACTCCCGGTCACAGGGCGTCCCACCCCGGACGGAAGCGGACATCCGCGACTGGCTACCGAACCTTGTCGGAGACGGCCTGAACGTCGTTGTCTGGCACGAGGGTCGCGCCGTCGGCCACGCTGTCCTCGTCCCGTATCAGGACACCTCGGAACTGGCGATTTTCGTCCATCCGGACTACCAGCACGCTGGCATCGGCTCGCGGCTCATCCGTGTCCTCCTTGGCTACGGACAGGAGAACGGGCTCGACCGCGTCTGGCTCTCCGTCTCGAACACGAACCACGTCGCCCGGGCGCTGTACGAGTCGGTCGGCTTCGAGACGATTGCCAAAGAACGCGTGGAGATGGAGATGGAACGGGCGCTCTGACTGGACCACTCACGGACAGCCACACGCAGGGATAGTGGTACGTGGCAGTAGACCCTGATGCCGTCACTCGGTTTCGAGGGATACTTCCCTGTCAGTTTCACGGGCCTTGTTTTCGGTTCCGCTGTTCGCTGAGAGAGGTTCGGTTTCCAGCAGCCGGTCGAGCCGTCGCTCGAACTCGCTGTCGGTTAGTTCGCCGCGAGCGTACCGCTCCCGGAGCTGGTCAACCGGGTCCACCGCTGATTCCGAGGGGATGGTCGTGTCGCCATCGTCCGTCTCTGGCTCACCCTCTGGCGGCTCAACCATCGGTAGTTTCGATCCCAGAAGGCCGACGAGCGGAGCCAGAATAAACCAGCCGAGGATAATCGAGGCCGGTGCAAGTATGTTGCCGAGTCCGACAACGGCTGCGAGCATGCTGATGCCCGTCGAAACGATTACGATGGTCGCGACAAGCTTCCACCTCGGAAGGGCGATGGAGGGGAGCTGCATGTCGCACAATCAACACGGCGGTCGCAAAAAGCTACTGTCGTTTGCCTGCCGCTTGGCCGCGTTACTCCGCGAAGTCATCGAACGTCGGCCGGTCGTGGTCGCCCGGGAACTCGGAGAGCGGGACGCTGACCTGCTCGCCGTCGTCCATCTCCTTGAGCGTCACCTCGTCGTTTTCGAGGTCCTGCTCGCCGACGATGACGACCGTCTCGGCGTTAATGCCGTCGGCGTAACCCATCTGCGCACCGAACGAGCGGTCGGCAACGTCGCTCTCGACGACGTGGCCCTGCTCGCGCAGGTCACGGGCGATGCGGGCTGCGGTCGGACGCGTGTCGCCGACCTGCAGGACGTAGTAGTCCGTCGATAGCTCCTCGGCTGGCCAGACGCCGGCCCGCTGGCAGAGGAGTTGGAGCGTGGCGTGGCCGGGCGCGAACCCGACGGCCGGCGTCGGCTGGCCGCCGAAGCCCTCGATGAGGTCGTCGTAGCGGCCACCGCCGAACACTGAGCGTGACACTTCGCCCGTCGAGTCGAAGCACTCGAAGACGATACCGGTGTAGTAATCCAGCCCGCGCGCGGTCGTCAGCGAGACGGTGAGGTACTCACGGACGCCGAAGTCCTCGGCCGCATCGAGCACTGCCTGGAGGTTGTCAGTCGCCGCGCGGACATCCTCGGAGCCGGTGAGGTCCGCGAGCGTTTCGATTTCCTCGGCGTCAATCTGGAGCATCTCGTCGAACTTGTCGGCCTGGCCGTAGTTGAGTCCCGCCTCAACGAGCGCGTCGAGGTACTCGTCGTGGTCGACTTTCGCCCGCTTGTCGACCGCGCGAATCGCTTCGGGCACGTCCACATCGGCCCCGAACGATTCCAGCACGCCCGAGAGGATGTCCCGGTGGGAGACGCGAATCTCGAAGTCCTCTCCCGTGAGCCCGAGGTCGGTGAGCATGTCCACGGCGACGGCCAGAATTTCGGCGTCGGCCGTCGGCTCCGACGACCCGAAAATGTCGACGTTGGTCTGGTAGAACTCCCGGAACCGGCCCTGCTGGGGCTCCTCGTAGCGCCAGAACGGTCGCGTCGACACCCACTTGATTGGCTTGGACAGCTCCTGTTGCTTGGCGACGAACATCCGCGCGACGGTCGGCGTCAGCTCCGGCGTCAGAGCCACCTCGCGTCCGCCCTTGTCCTCGAAGCTGTACAGCTCCTCGACAATCTCCTCGCCGCTCTTGTCGACGTACATCTCGGTCGGTTCCAGCGCCGGTGTGCCGATTTCCCGGAAGCCGTACCGCCGTGCGACGTCTTCCAGCGTGTCCATGGCCCAGCGCCGAGCCTGCATCTCCTCGGGGTAGAAGTCGCGAAAGCCCTTGACGGAGTCGTACATACCCGCGCCTACAGCGAGGGCGCGCTTGAACCTGTTCGTTCACGCTGACCAGAACCACAGATGAGGGACGGGTAGCGACTCGCTACGGTGTGCCCATTACTGCGTTTGCCAGCCCCCTCTCTATCACAGGCGGCGTAGCCAGTGCACGCTGGCGGTAAGAGAGGTAGAGACAGACTAGGTGAGACACGGCCCGTATTAGAGAGGCGACAACAAAGGTCGCCTCCACCGAGAGATATCGTATGGGATGGGCAGCGGCTCGATGGACGCGGCGCGGGGTGAGACAGTGACACAGCGATTCGAGATGGGTGTCCGGGCGCTGGACCGAAAGCTCAACGGCGGCATTCCGACTGGAAGCCTCGTCACGCTGCTCGCTGAGCCGGCGAGCCAGGCGGAGCTGTTTCTCTCCGAGTTCGTCGCCCGACAAGAGACGGTGTATCTCTCCGGCGAACAGGCACCTACGACGGTCACGTCAGCGCTGCGGTCGCGGAGAGAAACCTACGACGACCTCGCGGTCAGTCAACTAGACCGTGAGGCCCCGGTCAGCGATGCGCTTGCGCATGTTGAGGGGCTCACCGACGGATCACTCCTCGTCATCGATCCGGTTGAGCCACTCGAACGCGCCGATACGGGGGAGTATCGGGCCTTCCTCGAAACGCTGCAGGCCAGACTCACACAGACCGGCAGCATCGCAGTCCTGTACGCGCTCAAACACGGCAGGACGCCGCCTCAGCGCCACCGGACGGAGTACACGAGCGACATCGTGCTCGATCTCGAAACGAAGCGACGCGACGACGCCATCGAAAACAGGCTCTATATTCCGAAGTTCCGCGGGGGACGAGCGCTCACCGAGCCGATCTGTCTCGACCTCACAGACCGCATCAGCGTGGATACCACGCGAGATATCGCCTGACCGGGCGGGTACCTAGAGGGGCCAACGGCTACCGCAGACCCTTGACGCGCGACTGCGTGTGCTCGGGGAACACGTCGGCCACGGCACCCTCGCCGTAGCGCTCCCGCAGGAGTGCGCGGAGTTCGACTTCGTAGTCTGCCTTCGGAACCTCCGCGCTGGGGCCGCTCTCGACGATGAGCTTGTCTGCGGCCATCGCGTCGATAGCGCCGCGGCCGATGCCCGCAAGCGGCGCAAGGTAGTCCACGTCGAAGCGGTCCTCGACGCTCTGGGCGAGCGGGCGGTCCACCGTCGGCACCCGGTCGTCGCGGCGGGTGCCGTCAGCCACGGCAGCAACTGTGTCGATACCATCAGCATCGGTGAGCCAGTCACCGCTGGCGACGGTTTCGACGGCGTGTTCGTGGACCTGCTGGATACCGTTTCGCGGGTAGCCGTCGTCGTGGATCCGCTCGGCAGCGTCGTGAGCCACGTCCAAGTCCAGTTCGACGGTCACGTGATCGAAGCCGGCGGCCGACGCGCTCTCCCGAGCTGGGTCGGTGTCGCAGATGCCGAACGAACCGCTGACGAGCGTCACGTCGTAAAAAGGGTCGAGCAAGAGCGCCGCCAGCGTCGAGTCCTTGCCGCCGCTGTACAACAGGGCACAGCGCATCTACCGGCGCTTGATGTCGAAGCTCTTGGAGTCGGGCGTCAGCTCCGAGAGGAGTTCCTTCATCTGGTCTTCGTCTATCTGCCCCTGCACACGGCCGCTGCGGGCCAGCGCGACGACCTGCTGTTCTATCTGTTCGCCGACCTGCGGCTTGGACATCTTGACCGTGTTGAGCCGTTTGCGAGCGCCGTCCGTGAGGTTCTGCTTGAGAACCGCCTGCTTCTGGGCTTCGGCCTGCTGTTGTGCGGCCTCCTGCCCCTCGCTCTCGCCGCCCTGCTGTTCCTTGAGCTGCTCCATCTTCTTTTTCCGGAGCTCTTCGAGTTCTTCCTCGCTGGGGTCGCCACTCATAGTTGTGTAAAAATACTGGGGTCGGTCGGAAAACGATTTCGGAGCAGGGACTACAGGACAGGTGCAAAACAGCCAGAAGGGCGTCAGTTACGCGTAGCGTTCGAGTTCCGGACGGTCGAGTTCGGTCAGGAGGTCGCCCGCGGTGTCGTCAAGGAGGCTGCGACCCTCGCCGGTGACGCGGCGGCCGTCGTTCTCGCTGGTCTCGACGTAGCCGGCGTCTTCGAGCTGCTGGAGCGCCGTCCGGATGATGTTGCCCGAGCCCTTGGTCTTCTGGTGGGGGCGGACGCGGTAGCGGGTCGTCCCCTGCTTCGAGGTGCCGTACTCGGAGCGGAGGGCGTTGACGCCCACAGGGCCGTCGACGGCAACTTTCCGGAGGAGGCTAGCTGCGCGTCGGGCCCAGAAGTCCTCCTGCTCGGGTGGGAGTTCGCGGTCGACGCCAGTCTTCGTGTATTCGGCCCAGTCCGGCGCTTCGATGTCGTCTTCGTCTGCGAGCGTCTCCGTGAGTGCCTCGATGAGTTCCTCGGGGGGAACGTCGTAGAGTGTAGCCATTGCAGAATGCTTTCCGTCGCCGTCATTTAAACGCGTCGTTCGCAGTCGGCGGGCGTGAACCGTTCACTCGCCCGTAGGACAGCGATGCTCATACCACGAACCGCGGCAATCACTCCTCAAGCGAAGTCGCCTGGTCTACGCTGAGTGCAGCGGCGACGCCGCCGCCGATAATTGTCGGCAACAGGTAGCTTCCGACGCGGTGGATCAGTACTGCAGAGGTAGCGAGTGCGGCCGAAACCGGGGCCGTCGAGACGAGCAGCGTCACGAGCACCGTCTCGATAGCGCCGGACCCACCGGGGAGCGGGACGACGCTGGCGATGCTGCCGACGGGGACGACAAGCAGGACAACTTCGACTGGGACCGATACCCCAACGGCGTACAGTGACGTCCACAGCGACGCCGACAGGCAGACCCAGCCAAACGCCGAGAGCCCGAAGGTCTGGAGGACCGTCCGGCGGTCGGTCGCAATGCGCTCGATGGCCGAAAAGAACCCCTCGATTCGCGCCTCGATGTTTTCGGCGGACGGCGGTGACCATCGGGGCACGACGCTCGACAGCGCGGCGAAGGCGGGTGCGACACCGCGAACGACCGCCGCCTGAATGCGGTCCCGGTGTCGCCAGCCCAGAACGGCGGCGATGGGGATGCCGACCGCGAGTACCGCGACAGCACCGGCGGCAAACGCCAGGTTACGGGTCAACTGGACCGCACCGACGGCGACGAACGTGAAGCCGACGATGGCGTACCCGACCGACGGCAGGAAGTGGACCGTATCGACAGTGGCGATAGCCGCCAGCCCGGTCTCGTACTCGGAGTCGGCGGCCGTCGAAATCAACAGCGCGCTCAGCGGCTCGCCGCCGGCCTGGCCAAAGGGCGTGACGTTGTTCGAGAACACGGCGGCGACGAACACAAGCACGGCAGTGTGTGGTGCCATCGATGCACCCAGCGCCTGCAGGACCGTCCACAGCGCTAACCCCCACGAGACGAGCCACAGTATGGCGATGCCTGCGACGGCGAGCAGCGCCGCCGGGTCCGCTGTCGCGAGCGCGTCCACCGTCTCGTCGATGCCGACAAGCCACACCAGCCCCGCGAGGACGGCGAGCGCTGCCGCGAACCCGACGACAGTCGCCATCCGGTTCCCATCCATGTGGATGGGATTGGCAGTCTCCGATTTCAACCCACCGACCCTGTCTCGCCGAGGGATATCCACGGGGGTTTTGCCCCGGGGACTCGACGACGGGGTATGGACGAGCGGGCTGCACTCGCCGACCTCGCCGACCGGCTTCCCGACGCGGGCGACGACTGCGCCGTCGTGGACGACCAGGTCATCACGACCGACATGCTCCACGAGCGGACGGACTTCCCGGCGGGGACGACCCGCTACACGGCTGGCTGGCGAGCCGTCGCGGCCTCGCTGTCGGACGTGGCCGCCATGGGGGCCGACGCGACCGCCGCGGTGGCCGCGTACGGCGCGCCGACGTTCGAGGGGGACGAACTCGGCGCGTTCATCGACGGCGCACAGGACGTGTGTCACGCGGTCGGCGCAGAGTACGTCGGTGGCGACCTGGACAGCCACGACGAGTTTACCGTCGCGACGACAGCCATCGGCTCCGCGGCTGCCCCAGTCCGGCGCTCGGGCGCGACGCCGGGCGACGCGGTCTGTGTCACTGGCACGCTCGGTCGCTCAGCCGCCGCCCTCGAACTGTTCGACCGGGGCGAGGCTGGCCGGGCGAACGACCTCTTCCGGTTCGAGCCGCGCGTACGCGCTGGCGTCGCGCTCCGACCGCACGCGACAGCCATGATGGATTCGAGCGACGGGCTGGCCCGCTCGCTCCACCAGTTAGCCGAGGCCAGCGGCTGTGGCTTCGCTATCGAGGAGCCACTGCCGATAGACGCACAGGCCAACGCGCTCGCGGAAACTGAACAGGAGCGCAGGGAGTTCGGTGTGTTCTTCGGCGAGGACTTCGAGCTGGTGTGTACGCTGCCCGAGTCTGCCATGTCCGGAGCCAGAGCGGCAGTGCCGTGCCCGCTTCACCGGATCGGTACGGCCACCGAGCGCGGCGTCACGCTCGACGGCGAGCCGCTTCCAGATCAAGGGTATTCACACTGAGAGCGTGCCGTCAGCGACGCGAGCGACCGGTCAGATCGCGCTGATCTCGAACGGAACCGGCGTGAAACAGGCCAGCCCAAGCAGGAACGTAAACAGCCCCAGCAGCGTCCGCCGTCGGTCCAGCGTCGTGTCCACGGTCGGTCTGGCGGGACCCGCATACGCGAGTCCGGTAGCGAACAGGCCCCAGAACACCCACAGACCCCAGACGCCGAAGCCGACCGGCGGCGGGTCGCGGGTGAAATACAGGTAGCCGGCGAGTGCAAACAGTGCACCGGGCACTGCGGCGGCGACAGTCTCCTGGCGCTGTCCGACGATGGACCGCACGATGTGGCCGCCGTCGAGTTGCCCGACGGGGAGGAGATTCAGGAAGGTAAAGAACATCCCGGCCCAGCCGGCGAACACGATCGGATGGACCGACTCGCCGGGGCCGACCTCGGTCCCGAGCCCCAGCGCGTTCACCAGCGCTTCCAGCGCCTGAAACAGGAGCGGGTAATTGAATGTGATGATGACGCCGGTGTCGCTGTTTGCCACGCGTTCCGGGACCGTAATCGGATCTATCGAGAGGCCGATGACCGTGACGATTGTTGTCGCGACAAGGCCAGCCAGCGGCCCGGCGACGCCGATGTCGAACAGCGCCGTGCGGTCGGGGATGCGGCCGCGGATGTTGATGACCGCCCCCATCGTGCCGAGATACGACGGGAACGGGATGAAATACGGGAGCGTCACGTCGACGCCGTGGTAGCGGGCCGCGGCGTAGTGGCCCAGTTCGTGGATGCCGAGCACGCCAAGCATCGCCACGACGAACGGCCAGGCCTCGAAGATGCGAAATGGGGTCTCAGCGACCGGGATGTAGTACCAGGCACTCGCGCCGACGTACAGCGTCGAGGCGATGGTCGCCAGCAGAAGCCCGATGTTGAGCCACGGGACGCCCACGTCCCTGTCGATTGGTTCCGCAATCAACGCGTACTGGTTCCGGCGCGCGCCCAGCGGCCCACCGGAGCCGGTGTCATCGCCTCCGGGGCTGACGACAGCAGTGCCACCAGTGCTCGTCGTGGCAGCCGTCACAGCCGATTTGGGGCCGAGTTCTTCGAGCCGAACGTCATAGCCCTGCTGTCGGAACACCGGCCTGAGTTGCTCAGTGACGGCGGCTGGTGGCACTAGCGGGTCGCCGATATACTGAACGGTGCCGTCTTCCCGCCGCACTGACGAGACAGAAAATACGCCAGCCAGTCGGTCGGGCGACGGCGGGTCATCGGCAGAGCCACTCATCGACTACTCGTAAACGATGCGGGCACAAATACTCCGCGAACGATCACATAGTTAGCAGGTACGAGTCCGAAAACTGTACACGGGGACCAGTCGCCTACGCCGGCTCGATACGCCAGGTGGTCGCGCTCGTGTACGACCACTTTTCGACGTTGATCTCGGACGCGCTGTCCTTGAGCTTGACCATCAGGGCACCGATCTCCTTCGGGGAGAGACCGACTTCGTCGGCGATGAACTTGCTCTTGAAATACATCTCGCCGTCACTTGCCTTCTCTGCGAGGAACGACTTCAGGCGCTCTTCTTTGGAGGGCTCTTCCTCGCCGGAGGGCGTTGCGGTAGCGCTCATCTTTGTCACCTCACTCCTCCGTAACCCCGCCGGGAGTATATAAAGGGAGGAACCTTCAGGTCACTTCGGTCACTTTCAGGACAAATCGAGCTAAAACGCATTTTTTATAACCGTTTCAAATTCCTTTAGACATTTTACGAAGTATTCTTAGCCGATATCTGGGCGCTACTTTCGTGGCGGTTTGAACGGTCTGTAAAAGAGAGATATCACCCTCTGTGACCCGAACAAACGGCATGTTTCGCTGGTAGAACGCCAGAGCCGTCAGACGTGCGTCAGCACGTCGGGCACACGTCATACGGAGCTCCGCGCCGGTACGCGGCGGATAGCAGTCGCTGTGGGGGCCAGAAGGGGCCGTCTATAGAGACGGCAGTCAGTGGCCTTGACAACCCTTAAGAGTGCATCGCGGTTACGGCGGGCTAATGAAAGTCGTCGTTTCCATTGGCGGAAGCGTACTGGCCCCGGACCTCGATGCGGACCGGGTCGCCGACTACGCCGACGCCATCCAGTCGCTCGATGCACAGGGGCATACACTCGGAACCGTCGTCGGCGGCGGGCCGACCGCACGTGACTACATCGGCAGCGCCCGCGACCTTGGCGCCAACGAGATCGAACTCGACCAGCTCGGCATCGCCGTCACGCGGCTGAACGGCCGCCTGCTCATCGCCGCCCTGGACGACCGCGCGGCACCGACACCCGCGGAGAGCTACGACGAGGGGCGAGAAGCCATCCGTCGCGGGGACATCCCTGTTCTCGGGGGGATCGTCGCCGCACAGACCACCGACGCCGTGGCGGCCGCATTCGCGGAGTACGTCGGCGCTGACCTGCTCGTCTATGCTACGTCTGTTCCGGGCGTTTACGACGCCGACCCGAACGAGGACGGCGACGCGACGCGGTTCGACGTACTCGGCGCTGACGAACTCGTCGATGTGATCGCCGACATCGAAATGGATGCCGGTAGCAGCGCACCGGTCGACCTGCTCGCCGCGAAAATCATCCAGCGGTCCGGTATCCGGACGATAGTGCTCGACGGCGCTGACCCAGCCCGCGTCGTGCGCGCGGTCGAAGACGGCGAGTTCGAAGGGTCTGAGATCCTCCCGGAGGCATAGATGGCGGAAGACCCCTACGAGGTTGGCCGGGGCGGTTCCCGTGCGTTCTGGGCCGATTCTGTCGCCGACGCCATCGAGGCGCGTGACCCCGACGACCCAATCGTCATCAAGGGCGGCGTCTCGCCGTCGGGTGTCCCCCACATCGGCCACTTCAACGAGATTATGCGGGGCTACTACGTCGCCGAGGCGCTGCGGGACCGCGGCCACGAGGTCCAACAGGTGTTCACCGCCGACGACAAAGACCGCCTGCGTGCGGTCCCCCGACAGCTCGCCGACCTCGACTGGAACGTCGTCGGCCTCGGGGAGGTCGACGCCGGCGCGCTCGGGCGGAACCTCGGGAAGCCCTACACAGACATCCCGGACCCCCTCGGCTGCTGTGACTCCTACGGCGCGCACTTCACGACGCTCCTGCGAAAGAGCGCCGAACTGGTCGGCGTCGACGTGGAGTTCGTCTCGAACACGGAGCTGTACGCCGACGGCGAGTTCGAAGCAGTCACGCGCCGCGTGCTCGAACGCGCGGGCCGCGCCCGCGAGGTGCTCGCCGAGTATCAGAACAAGGTCGGCGACGACTACGTCCCGTTCCTGCCACAGTGTGCCGAATGCGGGAAGCTCACCGAGGGCGTCACCGCGGTCGACGTAGACGCGGGCGAAATCGAGTACGTCTGTGAAGACGTCGAGGCCGGCGACCAGACAATTGAGGGCTGTGGCCACGAAGGCACGGCCTCGCTCCGGGAGGGCAAGCTCCCGTGGCGGTTCGAGTGGCCCGCCCAGTGGGAGATTCTGGGCGTCGACTTCGAGCCGTTCGGCAAGGACCACGCCGAGGGGTCCTGGCCCTCCGGCGAAGATGTTGCCGAGAACGTACTTGACATCCAGCCGCCGGTCCCGATGGTGTACGAGTGGTTCACGCTCGACGGCGAGCCGCTCTCCTCGTCATCCGGCAACGTCATTACTGTCGACGAAGTGCTCGACATTCTTGAACCGGAGGTGTTCAAGTACTTCTTCGTCAAAAACCCGCGGAAGCAGCGGGACTTCTCCGTCGAGAACGTTGACCAGCTCGTCGACGAGTTCGACCGGTTTGAGCGGCGCTACTTCGGTGAGACAGACGGGAGTGATGACGAACTGGAACTCGCTGAGCAGGCCTACCCGATGGTCGTAGACGAACCGCAGGAACAGCGGGTGCGGATCCCCTACACGTTCGCGGCCGTGCTCGGGATGACGGATGACCCGGCGCTCCGGGAGCAGATCGCCCGGAAGGAAGGTCACATCCCGGACGACGCGCCAGAGTGGGCCGTCGAGCAGGCGCTTGCCCGCGTCGAACGCGCCCAGGAGTGGGCCAGCCTAACGAACAACGAATTCAACTACGAACTCAAGCGCGCCGAGATGCCCGACGTGTCATTCGACGACGAGACGGCGGCCGCGCTGGACGAACTGGCCGATTTCATCGCAGAGGGCCACGACGGAGAAGCGATTCAGTCGGAGATCTACGAGACGGCGAAGCGAAACGACATCGACATCGGTGAGTTCTTCTCGGCCGGCTACCGGCTGCTGTTCGACGACACCGAAGGCCCACAGCTCGGGACGTTCATCGCGAAACTGGACCGAGAGTTCGTCGTGGAACGGTTCCGTCAGAACGAGTGAGCCTGAGTAAGCAGGTCTTACCGAGCTGCCACCAGAGCGAAACGGCGCGTTCAGGACGACTGTTGCTGCGTATCTGGTCGGTCGAACATCGGTCCGAGCCGTTCGTCGTAACAGTCCTCACAGACGTACGCGTCGATGACGCCGGTCTCGCTATGCGTGTGAATCAGTGCATGGACGGTCGCGTCGAAAGGGACCATCTCGCCACAGATTCCACATGTTTCTGGCATGTTCCGGCACCGGTTTGCGGTACGTTCCCACGATACATAGAACAGGTGGTTCGTCCACCTGCTCAGGTCGAACGGGGTGTCACAAGTACGGGGACATCGGTAGTTCTGACAAGTCGCGATGTGACGCTACCGAGCAACTGACGTTTCAGGTTCGAGCGGCCGTGTGATGCCATCACGACGAGGTCGATATCTTGGTCCGAGACGTACTCGCGGATGCCGTCGGCGACGCCGTTGAGGGAGTCCGTTCGTTCCACCGCGGTTGCAACCGATACATCTGGGGCGAACTGTCCGATTTCGTCGGCGGTTGCTGCAACGGCGTCACGTCCGTTCTCGTCGAGTCGTTCGAGGAACGTCTGATCCAGCCCGCCAGCGTTGAACGCGCCGCCGGCGGCCTGGATATCAACGACGTTGAGCACGTGTACCGTCGCGTCGTACCGGCCCGCAACCTCCGCAGCGTGTTCCGTCGCCGCCTTAGCGTTCTCGCTGCCATCAGTCGGCAGCAGTAGCCGGGAGTAATCGAAGTCGTCCGGCTGTGGCCCGTTTGAAACGACGAGGACAGGCACCGCGGACCGGTGTAAGACCTGTTCAGTGACGCCACCGAGGAGTCGCTTCCCGAGGCCAGTTATCCCCTGTCGGCCAAGAACGATGAGTCCGGCATCAGTATCACGAGCGCGCGTGTCTATCTGCACGCTCGGTTTTCCCGCCAGCAGTTCTGTCGTGACCGGCTGGCCGATATCGGCTGCGAGTGACTCGATTTCCGCGAGGACCGACTCGCCGTGGTCTCGGAGACGGGCGCTCTCGGGGTCCGTTCGCGTAAGCCTGCGCGCTCGTTGATTGAGGACATACACCGCCTCGACAGTCGCGTCAAAGTCCATCGCCAGTTCGAGGCCACGCCGTGCGGCGGCGACGGATTCGTCGCTCCCATCGACAGCAATGAGAATGTGGTCGTACATTGTGTGGTCGTTTGCGGCGAGGTCACTTCACCGTTAGCCGCTCTGTGCCAGCAGTGTGTCCCAAACCAAACCCTCTTGCTTGGCTAAACCTATCTTCTGATAAATGGTGAGTACGTTGACGTGGGTCCTCGCGGGCCTTGTCGCCTACACCCTCCTCGCGATGGCGCTACGGACTCGCGGCGTTGTACCCGAGTATATCCGTTTTAGCGGCCCGATTACGACGATCCACACGCAGAAGGGCAAGGCAGTTCTCGACTGGCTCGCGCGGCCAAAGCGGTTCTGGCGCGCCTGGGGGAACCTCGGCGTCGGGTTCGGCCTCGTCGTGATGGTCGGCTCGTTTCTCCTCGTTGCGCTCGGAGCCTACCAGGCGCTCGTCAACCCACAGCCCTCGGCACTGAACGAGCCACGAAACGCGCTGGCGATTCCCGGCGTGAACGACTTCCTCCCGCTGTCGGTCGCACCCGAAATCGTGCTCGGGCTATTGCTCGGCCTCGTCGTCCACGAGGGTGGCCACGGACTGTTCTGTCGGGTCGAGGACATCAGCATCGAGTCGATGGGGCTTGCCCTGCTGGCGATTATTCCGATCGGGGCGTTCGTCGAACCCGACGAAGACGAACTCCTCCGTACCGACCGCGGCTCACAAACCCGGATGTACACGGCCGGCGTGACCAACAACTTCGCGCTCGCTATCATCACGCTCCTGCTGCTGTTCGGACCAGTTGCCGGTGCTATCTCTGTCGTCGATGGCGTTCCGGTCGGAAGCCCAATCAGTGGAACCCCCGCCGCTGATTCGGACATCAAGTCAGGTGACGTTATCACAGCGGTCAACGGCCAGTCTGTCGAAAACCAGCAGGAACTCGAATCGGTGCTCAGCGAAAGCGATGCACAGACTGTCGAAGTGGCCCGAAAAGATGCCGAACCCGTCACCGTCGAACGCTCCGTTGTCGTCTCCGCGGCGCTTCAGAGTGCGCCACTCGGAACTGGTGAGACAATTGTCTCTGTCAACGGGACCGCAGTGGCGACCCGCAGTGAGTTCGAGCAGGCGGCCCGAACCCATCCCGTCGCGACGCTCGAAACTGAGTCCGGGGAGACGGTCACGACTCCACTCGGCGCGTACGTGCTGGTCGCTGAAGACGGCCCGCTCGCCGGGGACGGAGCGCCAAGCGGCGAAGGGATGATCATCACCGCGGTCAACGGGGAGCGCACGCACAGCGGGGCCGCATTGATCCAGGCGCTTGAAGGTGGAGAGCCCGGCGACAAAGTGACGGTCACCGGCTACGTCGACGGCTCGCGGGAAACCTACGAGCTAACGATGGCCGAGAGCGAACAGGTCGACAACGGCATCATCGGTGTCGGCATCCAGCAGGGTATCAGCGGCATCCAGGTCAGTGACTTCGGCATCGACGCCTACCCCGCGGCGGCGTTTCTTGAATTCATCGGCGGCTCGCCTGACACACCGACATCGGTCTCCGAGTTCTCGTTCGCACAGCGGATATTCAGCACGCTCTTGCTTCCGTTCATCGGCGTCGCTGGCGGCTTCGGCTACAACTTTGCCGGCTTCACCGGAATCGCGACGAACTTCTACACCGTTCAGGGCCCGCTCGGGGCGCTCGGGGCGACGCCGGTGTTCCTGCTCGCAAACGTCCTCTTCTGGACCGGCTGGATCAACCTCGTCATCGGCCAGTTCAATCTCATCCCAACGTTCCCGCTCGACGGGGGCCACATTCTTCGGGCGTCGACTGAATCGTTCGTCTCGCGGCTGCCAGTCTCGGACGGGCGGCGGGTGACGACGGCCGTCTCGATTGCCATCACGGTGTCGATGATCAGCGGCCTCCTGTTAATGGTGTTTGGCCCGCGGCTCCTGACCTGAGGCGGACTGTCGTCTCTGATTCGCTCGACGGCTGCCAGACTAGCGGCGGTTACTGTGGCTGTAAAGTCGACCGGGCCTCTGTGACGGTCGGGGTTTCGTTACCCATTTACTCCCCGCCGCGAAAGCCGGGCGTATGTTCCTGCAGCTCCGTGCGGAGGTCGAGGACGCCCTCGCCGACGCACTCACAACCCTCGACCTGCCGGCTGAAGACCTCGGTATCGAGGAGCCACCGGAGGATGTCGACGCTGTGTTAGCGTCGAGCGTCGCCTTCCGGCTGGCCGGCGAGGTCGGTACCGCGCCGCCGAACGTCGCCGGCGACATCGCCGAGGCAATCGACGCCGACAGCCTCACCTACGTCAGCGACGTGACGACACAGGGACCATACGTCAACTTTCTCCCGAGCGAGACGTACTTCGCCGAGACCCTGCAGTCGGTCACGGAGAGCGAGTTCGGCCGGCTCCCCGACCGCGACACTAGCGTCGTCGTCGAACACACCTCCGCAAACCCGACCGGCCCGGTCCACGTCGGGCGAGCGCGTAACCCCATCATCGGTGACGCCGTCGCCCGGGTGCTCGATTACGCCGGCTACGACGTTGACCGACACTACTACGTCAACGACGCAGGTCGACAGATCGCGGTGTTCACCTGGGCCTACGAGACCTTCGACGAGGACGCCCTGCCCGAACCCGAGCGCGACTCTCCGGAGTACGAGATGGTCCGGTACTATCGGAAGGGCAACACCGTCCTCGAAGAGGGGGACCCCGAAGAAGTCGAGGAAGCAGAGACCGAGATACAGTCAATTCTGCAGGGTCTCGAAGACGGCGACGAGGAGACGTACGAACGGGTCGCCGAGGTCGTCGACACTGTGTTAGGCGGGATGCAGAACACACTCGGTCGGCTCCCGGCAGAGTTCGACGAGTTCGTCAAGGAAACGCGGTTCATGCGAAACGGCGATACGGACGACCTGGTCGACCGCCTGAAAGCGCTCGACTGCGCCGTCTACGAGGAGGACGCATGGCAGCTAGACCTGCCGGACTTCGAGAAGAACCTCGTGTTCCTGCGTTCTGACGGCACCTCCCTGTATACGACCCGCGACCTGGCCCACCACGAGTGGAAGTTCGACACCTACGACCGCGCCGTGACAGTGCTCGGTGAAGACCACAAGCTGCAGGCCGACCAGCTCTCGGCAGCGCTCAAACTGCTCGACAACGACACCGACCAGCTCCGGCAAGTGTTCTACTCCTGGGTGAACCTCCCGGAAGGCGGCATGAGCACGCGCGAGGGGACCGGTATCGACCTCGACGACCTGCTGGATGAGGCTATCGACCGCGCGCGCGAAGAGGTCGAGGCCAGACTCGACGACCGGACCCGCGGCGACCTCGACGAGGACGACATCGACCGCATCGCTCGCCAAGTCGGCATCGGCGCGGTGCGCTACGACATCGTCTCGAAACAGCCGACGAAGGGCATCACCTTCGAGTGGGACCGCGCGCTGGACTTCGAGGCCCAGTCCGCACCCTACGTTCAGTACGTCCACGCACGGTGCTGTGGCATTCTTTCGGACGTGGAGGCTGACATCCCCGACGAGCCCGCACTCGACCCGCTGTCGGACCCGGAAGAGCGGGACCTGCTTCGCGAGCTGGCCCGGTTCCCCGCTGTCATCGAGGCGGCCGCAGACGACTTGACGCCACACACCGTCGCGACCTACACTCGCGACCTCGCTGAGACGTTCAACGCCTTCTACCGGGAGTGCCCGGTCCTCGACGCCGACCCAGAGACCCGCGCTGCGCGGCTGGCGCTCGTCGACGGGACGCGAACCGCGATTGCGAACGCGCTTGACGCACTGGGCGTCGAAGCACCGACCTCGATGTAGGAGCGGTCTGGGCCGGGGATCCGGTGTGACGGACGCGATTGCCGCGAAACGTCTGTCGAGTCGGCCTAGTTCTGCAGGAACGTGTCGACTTCCGCCGCGATCAGTGCAGGTGCCTCGGCGGGACCGCTGTGGCTGACGCCCTCGAACTCGACGAATCGACTCCGTGGCAGTGCCTCGTGAACGGACCGAGCGCTCTGTCGGAGGAAGTCCGGCCCGTCGGTACCGGCCAGAACGAGAGTGGGCGCGTCGACATTGAGGCGGTCTGGGAGCTGGTACTGTTCGACGGACCGGTTCATCCGAACGACCTCCTCGGCAAGGTCCACACAGTCAGGCCAGACCGGCCAGTCCGCTAGCCAGGCGTCGAGGTCGTCGATGCCGTCGGGGTGGAGGACATGTTCGATGTAGCGTTTCACCGCCTCCTCGCGCGCCCCGTCCCGTATGAGCGACGCCATCTGGTCGGCGAGGTCGGCATCGGCCCGGTACTCAGCAGGAAGTACTGCCGGTTCGTACGCGATGACTGCCTCGACCGACAGAGCCGCCGCGGCCTCGATAGCGGTGAGCGCGCCGTAGGAGTGGCCGAACAAGATTGGGTCTCCGTCGACGGCATCGGTAAGTGCCCGGACGTACCTGCCCTCGCGAGCCAGTACCTCGTCGGCGCTCGTTTCTGCGGGAGAGTCAAGACAGGTCCCGAACCCCGGTCGCTGGGGGACGACAGCGCTGTAGCCTTCGAACGCCGGTATGACCGGTTCCCAGTACTCGGTGGGGGCCATCCCGCCGTGTAAGAGAATGAGTGGCTGGCCGTCGCCGTAACGCTCGAATTCGACATCGATCTCGTCTGTGGATTGTGCTTGCTGCATACAATAGTACGGTCGAGCGCGGTCGGGCTAAGCCGTTCTCTCAGTGATTGGGCCGTTTAAAACGGGGTGTCAAAGTCAGGACTCACACCCCCGCTGGCGCTCTGTTCCGACAGTCGCTTCACCCTCGCAAAAAACGCTAGCGTATGGGGCTCGTTGCAGAGTTTCAGATATACTGCGATGCGTTGCCGCTCGTGTCGGTTGCAGAGACGGTTCCCGAAGCGTCGATTACCCTTTCCCTCCAGTACAACCACGGCCGTCGTCCGCTGTTTCTTGCCACGGTGACGGGTAGCTCCGAGCAAGCTGTCGAGCGGGCACTCACTGACGCCTACGACGTACAGGAGTGGACGCGCATCGGGACGGCAGGCGATACCCAGCGGTATCAGGCAGTGCCGGCGCTGAGCTTCGAGGCGCAACTCGGCGACCAAATTGACGACCTGGACGGGCTTGAAGCACTCGCCACAGCAGACGCTAGTATCGAGCAGATAACCGTGACTGCAGATGGGTGGGTGCAAATGGGCTGGTTCGCCGATCGAGCAGCGTTCACCGAGTTCGCCTCGTTCTGGCAGCGAAACGCGGACTTCGAACTGGAGCGGCTGACACGGGATGCGGAGCCGAAGCCGCCCGGTAACGGGCTCACTGACCGCCAACTCGAAGCGCTACGGACGGCATACGAAATGGGGTATTTCGAGATTCCGCGACGTGCACCACTGGCTGCCGTGGCACAGGAACTGGACATCTCTGCGTCGTCGCTCTCCGAACGACTGCGCCGAGCACAGACCCAGCTCATCCAGGAAACGGTCGCAACGCTGTGGCCGCCGCTTCCGGAAACCCAAACGTAGTGAAATGCGGTCGGAGCGGCGGGCTGCGACCGGAACAGCAAGCGGTACAGAACCGTCAATTAAACAGGCCAAACACGCCGCCCGAGTCCTCGTCGTCGTCGACATCTGAGCGGTCGTCGGTGTCGTCAAGGAACCACTCATCATCAAGTATGGTCTCAACATCTACTTCGGGACTCTCGCCCCGGAAGAACACACCCTCAAGCGCCTCGGTCAGCCGCTGGTAGGCGTCTGCAGCCGTGCTTTCGGGGGCGTTGAGCACAAGCGGTTCTTCGGTCGTCGCTTGCGGGTCGTCCGGGATGACCGCGAGCAGCGGGAACTCCATCTGCTCGGCGATGGACGCGACATCAGTGTGGCGGGTCGCACGGTTGATGATCGCACCGAGGACGATCCCGTCGATTCGGTTCGCTAGCTGGGCCGTTTTGACCGTATCACCCACCGCAACGTCGTCGGGAGTCGTGACGAGGACGATTCCGTCGGCCAACCCGAGCGGCACGGCAACTTCGTGGCTCAGTCCGGCCCCAGTGTCGATCAGCACCACGTCGTAGGCATTTCGGAGCGTCTTGATGACTTTCCGGAGCTTTGCGGGGTCAGCGTCCGCGAACGCTTCGAGCGACTGTTCACCCGGAATCACCGTGAGCCCACCCGGTGCATCGGTCAGAGCCTCACTCACGGCAGCCTCGCCGGCCAGAATCTCGTGGAGGCTCTTTTCCGGCTCCACGGAGAGCATCGAGCCGAGGTTCGCCATCCCCAGATCCGCGTCGACGACAGCCACATCGTAGTCCATCTCCTGAAGGACAGCTCCGAGATTTACCGCGGTCGTCGTCTTCCCGACGCCGCCCTTGCCGCCCGCAATCGTACACACGTACCCCGCCATAGTCTGATTGCTTGGGTACAATGCAGGCAGTCATATAAATGCGACTGTCAATTGTCGAACCGCTCCGGGAGGCGCCGCACAGACTAGTCAGTTCCACGGCCACGCAGGTCGTTCCTCCCGCTGGGTATCCGAGGACCGCACTTCGCGTGCCCCTCGCCCCTTCCTCCACGGCACCCACCGGTCACCGTTCCGGCACGAGGACGGCTCACTCCGTTCGCGCCCCTCGCTGTCAACAGGTTCTTACGCCACCTCGGCCAACAGAGAGTAATGAGCGAGCAGCAGGAACAGGAACAATCTGACAAGCAGAAATACGAGTTCCGGAAGGTCATAGAGGAACTCAAGGGGTACCAGGGTTCGGGCACCCAGCTGGTCTCTATTTACGTCCCCGAGGACAAGCAGATAAGCGACGTCGTCGCCCACGTCACCCAAGAGCACTCCGAGGCCTCGAACATCAAGTCGAAGGACACCCGCACCGCGGTCCAAGACGCGCTGACTTCGATCAAAGACCGGCTTCGATACTACGACAACACGCCGCCGGAGAACGGCCTAGTGCTGTTCTCGGGGGCGTTCGACACCGGCGGCGGCCGGACCGACATGGTGACCAAGGTCCTCGAATCCCCGCCCGACCCCATCGAGTCGTTCCGCTACCACTGTGACTCGGAGTTCCTGACCGAGCCACTGGAGCACATGCTAGCCGACAAGGGGCTGTTCGGCCTCATCGTGCTCGACCGGCGCGAGGCCAACGTCGGCTGGCTGAAGGGCAAACGGGTCGAACCCGTCAAGTCCGCCTCCTCGCTGGTGCCGGGCAAACAGCGGAAAGGTGGGCAGTCCGCCCAGCGGTTCGCCCGCCTGCGCCTAGAGGCTATCGACAACTTCTATCAGGAGGTCGCGGGGATGGCCAACGACCTGTTCGTCGCCGACCGCCACGACCTGGACGGTATCCTCGTCGGTGGCCCCTCACCGACGAAAGACGAGTTCCTCGACGGCGACTACCTCCACCACGAGCTACAGGACATGGTGCTGGGGAAGTTCGACGTTGCCTACACCGACGAGTCGGGCCTGTACGACCTCGTGGACGCAGCCGACGAGGTGCTGGCCGAACACGAGATGCTCCGGGACAAGGAGCTCATGGAGGACTTCTTCAAGCAGCTCCACAACGGGGACAAGGCCACCTACGGCTTCGACCAGACCCGCCAGAACCTCAACATGGGTGCGGTCGAACAGCTGCTCATCTCCGAGGACCTCCGGAAGGACGTGGTCGCCTACACCTGCGAGAACGGCCACGACGAGTACGACCTCATCAACAGCAACGCGGCGACCGACGACCACGAGTGTACCCGCTGTGAAGCCACCGTCGACGCCGAGGACGGCGAGCGCGAAGACGCCATCGACCACCTGATGGAACTGGCCGACCAGCGGGGCACAGAGACGGTGTTCATCTCGACTGACTTCGAAAAAGGCGAACAGCTGCTGACCGCTTTTGGCGGCGTCGCCGGCTTGCTGCGTTACTCGACAGGCGTCTAACGCGTCGTTCACACCGTCAGTTCTGTTATAGCAACTGTTCGAGTTGCCGACGGCGACGGCCGAGGTCGACATGGGCCGCCTCCCCGTAGCTTGCGGCAAGCCGATCCAGCACCAGCAGCGGGTCGACGCCTTCGCGCTCGATTCGCTCTAGCAGCGCGGTGATCTCCTCGCGGTGCATCGCAAGCGAGTCGAGCAGACCGACGAGCAACACCACCGGGATCGCTGCCCCATCGGCAGTGGGGATTGCACTGTCGAGTCTTGTGAGGTCGGGCACATCAGCGGGCGGCTCCGTCTCTGGGTGCAGTGCCAGACAGGACCGGCAGACGCTGGCCCCCGGTGCGTCGCCGGGGAGATACTGCTGGAGATCAGCCGGAACCGGAATCGAGACGAGGTCGCCACCGCAGTCGGGACAGGACATACTCATCCACGGACGGGAAACCGCAAAAACGATACCGGTCAGGACGGGCTCTCTGTTCAGTCGTCAGCAGTGACCGCTTCGGGCTCTTCTTCCGCTGCCTCTTCGGCCGCGAGCGTGTCTTCTTCCTCTTCTTTCTTTGCTTTGATCTTTTTCATGCGGAAGATCTCTTCGCGCTCCTGCTCTTCGAGTTTCTGCTCGATGTACTCTTGATTGTCATAGAGGTCGGGCAGGAGCTTGAATTCGAGGGCATTGACACGGCGTTTCGTGGTCTCGATCTCTTCGAGCATCTTCTTCATCGCCGTCTCGACTTCGGCGGCGAGAATGATGTTTTCGAGCAGTTCCTCGTATGCCTCGGCAGCCTCGTCGATACGGGCCGAGGTCCCCATAACGCCATAGCCGCGTTCGTCCAGTGACTTTCGAACCTTGCTGGACTCGATTTGCGGGACGACGACGCCCATGATGTTCTTCGACTGGGTCGTCAGTTCGGGGTGTTCTTTCAGCGCTGCAGCGGCCCCACGGACAGCCACGTCACCCTCCATCGCCCGGGCCATATTGATCGCGCGCTGGGCCCGCTCGTAGGAATCGTCGAGATCTTCACGGACGTCCTGCGCCTGATCCAGAATGTCCATGAACTCCATGATGAGGCCGTCACGCTTCTTCTCCAGCGTGTCGTGCCCACGCTCGGACAGCTCGATGCGGTCCTCGATCTGCATCAGATTCTTGCGCGTGGGTTTGACGTCCTTAGCCATTACGGGCCTCTTTTCGACGTAGGCAGTTAACGGTTTCCAGTTATTTCGGTCCGAGCGCTGCCGCTTCCGGACTGACACCGAAAAAACGAGGTCGACGAACGGCAGCGGTTAGTCGTCTGCAGGCGTTGCGCCAGTTCCGGTCGCCTCGGCCGCGCCGTCAAGCACGCCGTGGCTCCGGAGCAGGATGATACCGAAGCCGACCTTCGCGACGAGGTCGATGACCATGAAGCCGGCTGTCTCGATCCCGATACCGACGAGGCCGATTCCCTCGGTACCAACGAGCCACCAGACCGGATAGACCAGCCAGACGACGGTGACGAGGTTGCGCAACGTCTTGAACGTGCTACGCGTGTCGCTTGGCAGGTCTGCGACCCGGCCGGACAGCGAGCTGAACAGGAAGTACAGCAGGACCAGCAGGAAGGCGGTGCTGATGCCCCACCAGACCAGCCGTTCCGCGCCGGCCGACAGCACGCCGCTGCCTGCGCTCAGCGTCGCAACCAGACCGGTCCCGATCATCAGCACATCGAGGCTGACGAGCGACGTGATAGTGTTACGGTCTGCCCCTGCAAGCAGTCCAAGGTCGTACAACAGCAACGGCGTGGTAAACAGCCAGTCACTGTACCGCGCCCAGTAAATTGGATGTTCCTCACCGGCGAACTCAACGATTGTCAGCCCGAAGCCAAGTGCCATCGCGAGGTAATTCACGAACGCGATTGCCGTGATAAGTATTGTCGCGATGTAGAACTTCTGGCGCCGGCTGTCGGTTTCACCCCAGCCACGCGCGATGAAGTATAGCATGCCGAGGAACATGCCCGCTGTACCTAACCACAGCCAAATTCCTTCGCTCCCTGGTGCTGGCATAGTGCAGTTTACATTAGGCACTCAAAGGCAAATAGTGGCATACCCAAAATATTAGGTACAAACGACGGGCGGCCGTGAGATGTAGGGCCGTCGTTACGCTTCGACGGCTTCTGCGGTCTCGTCCTCGCGGTAGTGCTCTTCGATGAGGTCCTCGTCGATGCGGTTCAGCGCATCCTTCGGGAGCATCGAGAGCAGGTCCCAGCCGAGTTCGAGCGTCTCGTCGATACTGCGGGCCGTGTCGGTGCCCTGATCGACGAACTCCTCTTCGAAGCGGTCGGCGAAGTCCAGGTACTTGTTGTCCAGTTCCGACAGCGCCTCGCGACCGACGATGTTCACGAGGTCGCGCAGGTCCTCACCCTCCGCGTACGCGGCGAATATCTGGTCTTTCACGTCGGCGTGATCGGCGCGGGTCAGCCCCTCGCCGATACCGTCGTCCATCAGCCGCGACAGGCTCGGCAGGACGTTGATCGGCGGCTGGATGCCCTGGCTGTTGAGGTCGCGGTCGATGTAGATCTGGCCTTCGGTGATGTACCCGGTCAGATCCGGAATCGGGTGCGTGTCGTCGTCGCCGGGCATCGTCAGAATCGGGAGCTGGGTCACGGAGCCCTCGCGGCCCTCGATTCGACCGGCGCGCTCGTAGAGCTGGGCCAGGTCGGTGTACATGTATCCGGGGTAGCCACGGCGGCCCGGGACCTCCTCACGCGCGGCACCGATTTCGCGCAGCGCCTCGCAGTAGTTGGTCATGTCCGTCAGGATGACCAGGACGTGGTAGTCCTTCTCGAAGGCGAGGTACTCGGCGGTCGTCAGGGCCAGCCGCGGCGTAATCGTCCGCTCGACGGCCGGGTCGTCCGCGAGGTTCATGAAGACGACCGAGCGTTCCAGCGCGCCGGTGCGCTCGAAGTCGTCCATGAACTCGTTTGCCTCTTCGGCCGTGATACCCATCGCGCCGAAGATGACTGCGAACTCCGAACCCTCGTCGCCTTCGCCGTCTTCCTCTTCCGGCACCGTCGCCTGTCGCGCAATCTGGAGCGCGAGGTCGTTGTGGGGCAGGCCGGAGGCGGAGAAGATGGGGAGCTTCTGGCCGCGGACGAGCGTGTTCATGCCGTCGATGGCCGAGACGCCCGTCTGGATGAACTCCTCGGGGTACTCCCGCGAGAAGGGGTTGATGGCTTCGCCGACGATGTCGCGGCGCTCGTCAGGAACGATTTCCGGGCCGCCGTCGATGGGCTGGCCGGTCCCGTCCATGACCCGCCCGAGGAGGTCCTCGGTGACGGGCATCTTCATCGTCTCGCCGAGGAAGCGAACCGAGGCGTCGCGGTCGATACCTTCGGTCCCCTCGAACACCTGGATGGCGACGTAGTCGCTCGCAGATTCGAGCACCTGGCCACGGCGGGTCTCGCCGTCGCTGAGCTCGATTTCGACGATGTCGTCGTAGCCGACCGGTTCGTCGGTCTCGACGAACACCAGCGGTCCGCTGATCTCCGTGATTGTCTGGTACTCTTTCATTGTTAGTACAGCTCCCTGAGCTGTGACTCGATGTCGTCTTCGAGTTCGTCGATGTACTCGTTGTAGTCCTCCTGCACGCCGATACGGTTGAGCCGCGGCGCGGCGTCGATGTCGGTGATTTCCTCGACGGGAACGCCGGCATCGAGCGCCTCGAAGGCCGCATCGTTGTACGTCTTGGCGGCGTCCATGATGCGGTAGGTCTTCTCGGGCTCACAGAAGGTGTCGACGTCGTGGAAGGCGTTCTGCTGGAGCCACGCCTCGCGCAGGTAGCGGGCGATTTCCAGCGTCAGCTGCTGGTCTTCCGGCAGCGCGTCCTTCCCGACAAGCTGGACGATTTCCTGCAGTTCGGCCTCCTCATCCAGCGTGTCGATGGCCCACTGGCGCGTCTCCGGCCAGTCGTCCCGGACGTTCTCCTCGAACCACGGGTCGAGCTGGTCGCGATACAGCGAGTACGACTCGTTCCAGTTGATAGACGGGAAGTGCCGGCGTTCGGCGAGGTCGGCGTCCAGCGCCCAGAACGTCTTGACGATACGCAGCGTGTTCTGGGTGACCGGCTCCGAGAAGTCCCCGCCCGGCGGCGAGACGGCCCCGATGACCGAGACCGAACCCTCGGTACCGTTGATGTTCTCGAAGTACCCGGCACGCTCGTAGAACTCGCTCAGGCGAGCGGAGAGGTACGCGGGGTACCCCTCCTCGCCGGGCATCTCCTCGAGCCGGGAAGAGATTTCGCGCATGGCCTCGGCCCACCGGGAGGTGGAGTCGGCCATCAGCGCCACGTCGTAGCCCATGTCACGGAAGTACTCCGCGATGGTGATTCCCGTGTACACACAGGACTCACGGGCCGCGACGGGCATGTTGGACGTGTTGGCGATGAGGCAGGTCCGGTCCATCAGCGCGTTGCCGGTGGTCGGGTCTTCCAGTTCCGGGAAGTCCTCGATGACCTCGGTCATCTCGTTGCCACGCTCGCCACAGCCGACGTAGACGACGATGTCAGCGTCGGCCCACTTGGCGAGCTGGTGCTGGGTGACCGTCTTCCCGGAGCCGAAGGGACCCGGGATGGCGGCCGTCCCGCCTTTCGCAATCGGGAACAGGCCGTCCAGCACGCGCTGGCCGGAGATGAGCGGCTCCGTCGGGGTCTCCTTCTCGACGGTCGGCCGCTGCTGGCGCACCGGCCACTCCTGGTGCATCTGGATTTCCTCGCCGCTGTCCAGTTCGACAACCGTCTCCTCGACGGTGAAGTTGCCCGATTCGATGGCGACGACCTCGCCACCCTCGGAGTCGGGCGGGACCATCACTTTGTGATCGATACTGGGCGTCTCAGGGACAGTGCCGACGATATCGCCGGCTTCGACCTCGTCGCCTTCCTCGACTTCGGGGGTGAACTCCCAGGTCTTCTCCAGGTCAATGCCCGGCGCGTCGACGCCGCGGTCGAGGAACGCCGACCCCATCTTCTCTTCGAGCACGTCGAGCGGGCGCTGGACGCCGTCGTAGATGGCGTCGAGCATGCCCGGCCCGAGGTCCACGGAGAGGGGCGAGCCCGTCCCTTCGACGGGTTCGCCGGGGGAGACACCGGAGGTCTCCTCGTACACCTGAATCGTGGTGATGTTTCCTTCGATCTCGATGACCTCGCCCATCAGCCCTTCCGAGCCGACGTAAACGACGTCGTTCATCCGGGCGTCGAGGTCCCGAGCCGTTACGACCGGTCCCGAGACGCTTTCGATAATGCCGTCCTCGCGGACGTCTGTGTCTGTTGCTTGACTCATGGTTAGTCTTCGTCCATCAGGTCGATACCGATGGCTCGTTTTATCTGTTCACGCAGTCCGCCGCTCCCAGTGCCGCCGCCGAGCGTGACCATCACTGGCTCGACACTCGTCTCCGCGTCCTGCCGAACACCGCGTGAGAGGTGCGACAGGTCGTCGTCGTGCATTACGACGATGCCGACGTCGTCGTCGTTGAGCATCTCCTCGACGGCCTCGTCGAGTTGCTCGTCTTTCTCGTCGGCAGGCACGTCCGCGAACTTGCGGACGCCAGCTAGCCGAAAGCCCGTCGTGAACTCCGGGCTGCCGATGACAGCGATTTCCTGGCTCATAGTATCACCAGCTCCTGTTCGACCTCGTCGGGGCCGAGACCGGCCTCGCGACCGCGGGCGATGGCCCGGATGTTGTCGACCTCGCGTTCCTTCGCGAGAACGTAGGACAACACCGGACAGACCGACAGCGGATAGCGGTTCGAGAGCCGGTCAGCGTATTCGAGCAGCGCCGCGTCCAGCGCCCGCTCGAAGTCGATGAGGTTGTCAGCCTCCTCAAGCGCCGACAGCGCCTGATCGAGGTCCTCGCCGTACTTGCTCTCGCGGACGGCACTGACCAACTGGTCGAGATTCGTCGACAGCTGTGCGACCTCCTGGGCGTCGAACAGCTGGCCGCCCTCGATGAAGTACTCCGAGGGGTCGATGTCCGCGCCGCTGCGGGCCAGCCGGAGCGCGTTCCGGAGGTTGCGGAAGTCGACTTCCGTCTCCAGGAACTCGACGTACAGCCCGGTCGGACTGTCGACCTCGGGGTTGTCCGGCAGTCCCGACAGCAACGTCTCGTAGAAGGCGCGGTCGAGCGCGTTCTCCAGGGGCACGAGGACGCCGCTTTCCTCGTACACGTCGAACGCCTCGGCCAGTGACTCGCCGAAGATGGTGTCGTCGAGTTGCTCGACGACCTCCTCGATAGAACCGGCGTTCAGCAGGTCCTCGATGCGGCGGTCGGCGAACTCGCCGGCCCGGATGAGGTCGTCCTCGACCTCCGTCCGCTCTGCGTCCGAGTAGAGCCCGCGGATAACGGTTTTGACGTTCCACACGTCGAACTTCCGCAGGTAGCGGGCGATGTAGTCGTACAGCGCCCCCTCGGACCAGCGAAGCAGGTCGTCGAAGTGTTTCGCGAGGTTACGGTTCAGCGCGTACTCCACGAGGTCGACGCCGTCGTACCGGGAGCCGAGCGCGTTCATCTCGGTCTCGTACTCTGTTTCCTCCATGAAGCGGGCGATTTCGCCCGTCCCCATGCGGACCAGCTTCCGGTAGTCGTCATCGTCGAACAGGGATGCGCTGCGGGCACGAACCCGTGCGATGACGTACTCGTAGTTGCTTCCCTGGCCGCTCGTTCCCGTTCGCGAACTCATTGGTCTTCGAACAGGCGGTCGCTGATTGCTTTCAGGTTGTCCTCCCAGACGTCCTCCAGGATGGAATCGAACGTGTTGTTCACACGGACCCGTGACTCACCGCTCTCGACGACGACGCCGCCGAGGCAGTCCCGTTCGCCGGCGTACGTCGCGCCGTCGTAGTCATCGAGTACATCCTCGAGAAGCGACTGGTCCGACGCACGGCCGTACACCGACAGCTCGTCGCTGTCGCCGAATTCCTCGACAGCGGCGTCGAGCAGTGCGCGTGTCAGTTCCTCTCGTCTGTCCCCTTCGAGGGCCGCAAGCGCGTCCTCGACGTCACCGTGAACGTCTTCGAGGATGTCACGCCGGGCGTTGAGCCGAGCCTGTTTGGCCTCGAGCTTCGCGGAGGAGAGCCGCTGCTCTCGCTCCTGCTCGATGGTCCGCTCGACCTCTGCCTCGCGATCCTCTCGGATCTGCTCGGCGTCGGCCTCGGCATCAGCAATAATCTCCTCGGCACGTTCGTCGGCCTCGTCGCTAATCTCCTGAGCACGCGCGCGGGCCTCGTCGCGGATATCCTCTACGACTGTTTGAAGGCTCATTATTGGAAAAGACGGAGTGTTGTTAGACGACGAAGACGACGACAAGCGCGAGAATGACGAGCGTTTCCGGCAGGACTGTCAGGATGAGTCCGCGGCCGAACATGCTCTCGTCTTCTGCGATTGCGCCGACGGCGGCGGCCCCGATCCCACGTTCCGCATACCCCGAACCGAGCGCGGCGAGTCCGACGGCAAGCGCTGCGCCGGCTGAAGCCGGAATAGCTGGAGCACTGGCGGTACCTTCCTGCAGTACTGCGTTGACAAGGAGTGCGATGGTTTCGATCATGGATGTGTAGTCTCTGGAATTGCTCGTGTCCGAACAGGCGTATGTGAATCCACGTAGTTCATAAAGCTTCCCAAAACGGTTCGTCAGCGTGCTGTTCGGGCGGTTTAGCGGCTCAGCTGTGGTCGGTTGTGAGCGTGTAGCAGTCGACACCCGCAACGAAATTGGCAAAACCGGCAGTAAACAGCGGCGATTAGCCCGAATAGAAAGGAAGCGCGCGGTCAGTCCTCGGTCGTGTAGGTGCGTTCGTAGCCGAACGGGTTGTACCGCTTCCCGCCGCCTTCGAAGAACTTGCCGAAGAACTCCACGTACTCAAGTCGGACGCCCTGGAGTCCGGCGCTGGTGATGCCGAGCACCAGCACGAGTAGATGCCCGATGACCAGGATGAGAACCCCGACCAGCGCGGCGGCGATACCGGAGTGGATGAGCCCGGGGAACATGATCGCTTCCGCGCCGTATTCGGAGATTGCCCACTCAGGCCCGTGCCCGATGAGGAAGTGGAACTCACCGTCGTGTGAGTACGCGCCGAAGAACAGCAGATTGACCACGAAGGCCATCCCTGCCTTGGCCAGCAGTACGGCAGCCAGCCGCGTGTACGACAGGACGTTCACCAGCACGTTGAGGAACTCGACGACCTCGATTGGGTCGGCGAGCGCCAGCAGCACGAGGCCGGCAAAGAAGAGGATGAGCCACGCCGAGAACGGCGCACCCAGTCCCGGAATCGTGAAGAGATTGATCGCTGGCAGCCCAGTGAATCCCCATGCGTACGGATTCCCTGCGAAGACACCTGCCTCAGCGGTATAGAGGAAGTCTGGCGCTGCACCGTTCGCGCCGGAGAACACCCACGCCCAGAGGCCAAACAGCATCAGCAGCCACGACCCGCTTTCGGTGACGGCGTCCCAGAGGCTGTGGCTCAGGTTCTCGATGAAGTCGAATATCCAGCCCGCAGCGAGGTGGACCGTCCCGGCAAGCAGGCTGACTGTCAGCCACGCCAGCGCGTAGTCGGCGTAGTGCGGCTGGAGTCCCTTGTGCATCGGCGCGCTCTTGAATCCCAGCGCGGGCCAGAAGACGTTCGAAATGGTGTGCAAGCCGAACACCTCACCGTACAGCACACCGAACAGCGCGGTGAAGCCACCGGCCCACATCGCAACGCCGCCCAGGCTTTTGAGCACGTCACTGTCAACCTTCGAGTACAGCCCGTATCCGAGTGCGAGGTACAGGAGCCCGTAGCCGAGGTCACCGATCATGAACCCGAAGAAGGCCGGGAACGTCAGGAAGAAGGCGACCGTTGGGTCGAACTCGCCGTACTTCGGTCGGTTGACGACCTCGACGAGGTCCTCGAAGGGTCGCACGCCGCTCGGGTTGTCCTGAATGACCGGTGGGTCGTCGCTGCCCATCGTGATGACGCCGCCGTCAGCGACGGTTTCCTGCGGTTGGCGCTCGCTCTCCGGCTCGGGAGCATCGACCGAACTGCCGACCGGTTCGCCGCCGTTGCCGCCCTCGCGCTCGACTTCCTCGTGAGACTCCGCGTGCCC
Organism: Haloarcula sp. Atlit-47R; assembly: GCF_003665985.1. NCBI lineage: Archaea > Methanobacteriati > Methanobacteriota > Halobacteria > Halobacteriales > Haloarculaceae > Haloarcula > Haloarcula sp. Atlit-47R. The sequence goes on from NZ_QPLQ01000002.1 coordinate 747,658, forward strand.
GTCGCTGTCGTACTCGGCGATTTCGATCCTGTCGATGTCGACAGCATCGCCGACAGCGCTCGAAAGGGCCTGCTCGAACTCCTCGTAGCGCTCGTTCGGAATCCACCCCTCGGCGATGAAGGCGTTTTCCGTCGTCGCGAAGGTGAGCGGCGCTTCGCCCTTCTGGGCCTCGATAGCCAGTTTCTCCTCGGCTGCGAGCAGGAATCCGGCGTGGTCGAGACGGAGTTCATTGAGTTCGTCTTCGACGGTCGAGAGCTTCGATTCGAGCTGCTGTTTCTCGTGTTCCAGCTCTTCGAGATATGACGTCGGGTCGCCGTCGCCTTCTGGGACTTCGAGCCGGGAGAACGTCGCCCCGACCAGTGCGTCCTGCAGAGCGTCTTCGTCGGCCTGTGCGAACACGGCGACGACGCCGTCCTCGGTGAACAGCTCGAACGTTTCGATGTCGCTAGCTGCAAGGACGGTCTCGATCTCGTCGCTGTCGCCCTCGCCGACGACGACTGACAGCGAGTCGTAGCCACGGAGCAGGTCGAGATCGATGCCAAGCGTGACGAACGGGGCCATCGTGTTGATCCGGTCCTCGACGGCCCGGAGTTCATCACGGACATCGTCGCGCCGGTCGTCGAGTTCGTTGACCGCCGTCCGCACCTCGTCGAGTTGCTCCTCGATCGCCTCGTCAGTGACAACTCGGGTCGGACCGGCGTCCTCCTCACTGACATCCAGAATTGACTGGAGCGAGCGAACCGTGACGAGCTTATCCGAGACCTCGTTGGTTCCCTCGAGCGAGTTCCCGGGTTCGAATCCGTCCCAGGAGCCGTCATACTCGGTGACGTGGAGCATATCGAGGTCGTGGACGGCCTCGATTGTCTGCTCCATCGCGCGTTTCGACCCCGTCACCGAGACGCGGCACATCTTCTCAGGTCTGAGCATGCACCGCCTCCTCGAACAGGTCTGTGACGTATTCGACTACCTCGTCGATCTGTTCACTGGCCTGCTGTTCGAGGTCTTCGCGAGCGCTCTCGCCGTCCTCGATGATCTGTTCGCGCTCGGCCTCGATCTCTTCGCGAGCCGCTTCAAGACGGTCTTCTGCGGCCGCGTCGGCCTCATCCCGCGCTGATTCGCGGATCTCCTCGGCCTCTTCCCGAGCCTCCGCGATGCGGTCTTCGCGGTCTTGTTCGGCCTCTGCGACGATCTCGTCGGCCTCCTGCTCGGCCTCCTGTATCCTGTCAAGAACTTCTGGCCGTGGCATTCTCTAATCATGTGAGCGTTGCCAGAGCGGCTATTTGGTAGTTGCGAAGTTTCTCCGTGTGAGACACCGGCCAAAATCCGGGGAATTATGACCGCCAAGTCCTAAGCTGGGGGTAATGGGAGTCCTCGAGAATAAAGCCCGCGCGCGGACGTTCTACAAGTATCTCTCGAAGGTGTACGACCAGATCAACCCCTTCATCTGGGACGAACGGATGCGCGACGAGGCGATCGCAATGCTCGACCTTGCGCCCGACGACAGAGTCCTCGATGTCGGCTGTGGCACCGGCTTCGCCACCGAGGGACTGCTCGAACACGTCGATACGGTGTACGGGCTCGACCAGAGCCCCCACCAGCTTTCGAAAGCCTTCGAGAAGTTCGGCAAGTTCGGTGACGTGCGCTACCACCTCGGTGATGCCGAACGACTCCCGTTCAAAGATGACAGCTTTGACGCGGTGTGGTCCTCAGGGTCCATCGAGTACTGGCCCAACCCCGTCGACGCGCTCGCTGAGTGTCGCCGACTGACCAAACCCGGTGGCAAGGTCCTCATCGTCGGTCCCGACTACCCGAACTCGACAGTCTTCCAGAAGATGGCCGATGCCATCATGCTGTTTTACGACGAGGAAGAGGCCGACCGGATGTTCACTGAGGCCGGCTTCGAGGAGTTCGAACACCACATTCAGCAGTCCCGACCGGGCAGCCCGCGTGCGATTACGACAATCGCAGAAGTCCCCGAATAACAGCGAGTTTCTACCTTCTCACGTCGTTACGCCGATCCGCTAACAGGCACTCGAACCCGTTCGCCGTCCTGTGTGGTGGCGGTAACCGTGTACTCCCCACGGGGCTCGACCGTCCAGAGAGTGCCGTCTGTCCCGGTCGTACCGATCCGCTTACCGTTTATTCTGACGGTCGCATCGGTCGGAGAGCCCGTGCTGTTATCAGTGGCCGTGATGAGCAGCGGGCCGGACTCGAAGGACTGCTGGACTCGAACCCGAACGGACTGGTTCACACCCGCCGCCACTTCCGACCGGTCGACCGTCGTCAGTTCGAGAGTCTGCGTCTCGTAGAAGACGTTCGTCGTCCCGCCGTCGAGATAGGCCGTCAGTTGTCCGTTGGAGTGATCAGCCTGAATCTGGTAGATGGCACTCCGACCGTATGTCTGAACAGACGGGTACTGCTCGCTGTAGAGCCACGGATAGAGGGTCTCTGCCCGCGTGTTGACCGCACCGAGAGAGTCGTTGGTCTGTGCGAACTGGTCAACTGCCGTCTGTTCGCGGTCCTGTCCGAGATACGTCTCACGCGTGTATTGGCCGTCTGCGACTGTAGACAACATATACCCTTCTGAGGACGCCTCAACGTACACCGCGTTCGGCTCGACCGTCCCGGCGGTCTCGTCGCTGATACGCTGACTTATCGGGCCGCGGTACGTCTTGAGCACGCCTCTGCTGTTCTCCAGGCGGAAGCGCTGCGCCGGTGAGAGCGAGTAGTCCGGCGCGGTGCCGGCGGTGGCCCGGATACGGTCGAGCCGGGTGGCCAACTGACGTGACTCAGCGTCGATCAGTGCACGCTGTCGCAGGAACTCTGTCGCGGTTATCACACCGCTGGCGTATTGCTGGATGGCGGCCTGATTCCGTCGTTCGAGACTCGCTCGCTGGCTTTCGATATCGGTCAGCGTCTCGTCGACGAGGCGGTCGCGAGCGGCCTCGCTGTCCTGCTGGAAGAACTGCCGCTCAAACGTCGTCGTCGCGTAATCGCTCCGGAGGTCACTGGATCCGGTTGCAACCGCGACGCCGACGTCGATTGAGGACCGGTTGTACGTCGTTGACCTGACATCACTGGCTGAGATCGCGAGATGGTTCGTCGTGTTGTCGACGGCCGTGATCTGTGGTAACTGATCGCTGCCGTCAGCGGTCTGGGCTGGCGAGGCTGCCCCAGTCACCGGGGCAGCCACGGAAACAACCATGAGGAGGATCACACCGACTGCGGGGAGGGGACGCATCACCGACAAATACTCACCCACTGTACAAAAATCTCCCCATTCTCCATATATCAATAATCGTCTAAGAAGGCACGAGACGTTTCAAAGCGCCCGCTGACGTTTTATTCTCGGATGGAAAGGGTTTTGCCCCCAGAACGTTCATCGATGAACGAGAATGACCCCGCGGGTTTCAGGTGCCCTCCTCCTCCTTGTCCTGCTTGCCCTGTTTGCGACCCCGCCGCTCGCGACAGCGGCGACAGCGGATACTGTCTCCGCACAACAGACAACCGGGACGCCGGCACCGGTCGCGGAAAACACGACGTTCGCCCTCCAGATACAATCGAACGGCGACGCCAAGTGGACGATAACAGACACCTACGCGCTTGACGAAAGCGAAACTGAGTCGTTCAGAGACACCGGTGAGCAGTTCGCTGGCGACGGCGAGGCGGTATGGCTACCAGCATTTCGGGAGGCAAAAGACGAGGCCAGTACGGTCACCGGTCGTGAGATGGAGATCACTAACGTCGACCGTCGGTACGAGGTGTCAGACCGCAGAGGGCAACTGATCCTCGAGTTTACCTGGACGAACTTCGCGGTTGTCACCAGCGAGAACGTCGTCGTCGGTGACGCGTTCAATTCAACGGATGGCACGTGGTTCGGGACGCTGACTGCAGACCAGCGACTCGTTATCTCGCCGCCGGCTGGGTACGGTGTAGAGAGCGCCCCGAGCGCCGTAGACGACGGAAAGCTGGTTTTCGAGGGGCGTCGGACGTTCGAGCCGGGATACCTGTCCGTCGTGTACACTGGCGAACAACCGACGACCGAAACGCCGACGGGGACCCCGGAGTCGATCTTCAGTGGCATCGGCTCGGCCTGGATCGGCGGCGTTGTGCTGATGTTGCTACTCGTTGGTGCCGTCGGGTACATGTTCAAAACGGGATACACTGACGGGCTGCCATCAATCGCAGCCGGGACCGACGACGAGGGAGACGACAGTACTGGGACGGCAGCCGCAACGAGCGACACCACGGCCTCAGATGATGTCGATGTCGAACTGCTGAGCGACGAGGAACGCGTCGAACGGCTCCTCGAAGAAAACGGCGGTCGGATGAAGCAGGCGCGCATCGTCTCCGAGACCGGCTGGTCGAACGCGAAGGTGTCCCAGTTGCTCTCATCAATGGACGACGAAGGGCGGATCGACAAACTCCGCATCGGCCGGGAGAACCTCATTTCGTTCCCGGACGAGGATATCACCGACTTCGACGAGTGAGCCACAGGACAGCCTGAGCGTAAACAAGCCGGGCGTGGTTTCTGGTTCGGAAACGTTTATTCGCTGTCCGATCGGACTGCCGATATGAAAATTCTTGTCACGGTGAAGGAGGTGGCAGCCGTCGACGACGAGTTCGAGATCGACGGACTCGCTATCGACGACCGATATGTCACAGCCGACCTCAACGAGTGGGACGAGTACGCTGTCGAAGAGGCCGTCCAGATAAAGGAGGCCCACGACGATGTCGAGGTCGTCACCGTCACCATCGGCCCGTCCGAAACCGACGAGACGATCCGACAGGCGCTGGCGAAAGGGGCCGACCGCGCGATCCGTGTCTGGGACGACGCACTCGCCGACGCCGGCCTGCTGGACCCCGAGACGAAGGCCGAGGTGCTGGCCGCTGTCGCCGCCGAGGAAGACCCCGATCTGGTGCTGACTGGCGTTCAGTCCGCCGACGACGGATTCGGGGCGACCGGTGTCACGCTGGCCGATAAACTCGACATGGAATGGGGCGCTGTCGTCAACGACCTCGACCTCGATCTGGAGGCAGGTGTTGCAAGCGTCCACCGTGAACTGGAAGGCGGCGTCGAGGAACTCACCGATATCGAAATCCCCGCTGTACTGACGATACAGACCGGGATCAACGACCCACGCTACGCGAGCCTTCGGGGCATCCGGCAAGCTCAGAGCAAGGAACTCGCGGAGTACAGCCTAGTAGATGTCGGACTAGACGCGGCTGAAATCGAGAGCCCGCTGGAACAGACCTCGCTGTACGAGCCGGAAACCGAGGGCGAGGCGACGGTGTTCGAAGGGAGTCCCGAGGAGACGGCGGCCGAGTTGGCTGAACTGCTCGCGGAGAAGGGGGTGACCAGCTAATGTCGGTCCTCGCTATCGCCGAACACCGGCGCGGGGAACTCCGACCGGTGAGCCTAGAACAGCTAGCAGCCGGTCGCGCTCTCGCAGACGAACTCGGCGGCGAGCTACACACCGCCGTCATCGGCGGTGATGTCGAGGCGTTTGGATCGGATCTGAACCGTGAGGGCGTTGATATTGTCCACACCGTCGATATCGGCGAGGAGTTCAACCACGACGTGTACACGCAGGCCGTCACCCAGCTGGCCACGGAACTGAACCCGACCGTTCTCCTGATGCCCAACAGCGTCAACGGCCTCGATTACGCGCCGGCAGTCGCCAACCGGCTGGGCCGGCCGCTCGTGACCGACGTGGTCGACATCGACGCCGAAGACGGCCTCACCGCGACCAGAGAGCTGTACGGCTCGAAAACCGAGACGACAATCGACGTGCACGCCGAGCAGGCGGCCGTGACCATCCGCCCGGCCGAGTGGCCGACAATCGAGGCGGACGGTGACGCCACAATCGAGGCATTCGACGCGACCATCGATGAGAGTGCCGTCAAGTCCACGGTGAAGGGCTTCGAGGAGGTCGGCGGTGGCGACATCGACATCACTGACGCCGACGTGCTGGTGTCCGTCGGCCGCGGTATCGAAGAAGAGGAGAACCTCGACATTATCCACGACCTCGCCGAGGCACTGGACGCGACGGTGTCGGGTTCACGGCCGCTCATCGACAATGGCTGGCTGGAGAAGGACCGCCAGGTCGGCCAGAGCGGGAAGGTCGTTACTCCGGACGTGTACATCGCCATCGGTATCTCCGGGGCCGTCCAGCACGTCGCCGGGATGAAGGGCTCGGATACGATTGTCGCCATCAACACCGACCCGAACGCACCGATCTTCGACATCGCCGACTACGGTATTCAGGACGACCTGTTCGAGGTCGTCCCGGCACTCATCGAGCAGTTCCAGTAGCCGCGACCCACTGAATCGCGGGTGACAAGGTACTTTTTATGGTAGTCCTAAGGGGGCGGTAATGGAGTATCTCGAGCGCCGGCGAGACCGGGTCGAGGAGCGCTTGGAGGCGGTTCTCGACAGCGTGGAGCCGGATGAACTCGCAGATGAAGTGCGTCACGTGGCGCTTTCCGGGGGAAAGCGAGTTCGGCCGACGGTGACAGTGCTGGTTTGTGAGGCGCTGGGCGGGGAGCCGGGCGATGCCGTCGATTTCGCGGTCGGCATCGAACTCGTCCACAACGCCTCGCTGGTCATCGACGACATCATCGACGAGTCAGAGCTCCGGCGGGGTTCTCCGGCCGCCTGGGAGGCCTTCGGCCACGGCCCGGCTATCATCGCCTCTGACGGCCTGCTCGGCGAAGCGTTCAATCTCTTTTCGACGGACGAGCGCGCCATGCAGACCGTCTCCGAGTCGATGGTCGAACTCGGCGAAGGCGAGGCCATGGAGCTGGTCGCAGAGCCCTCCAACGAGAAGGAGTACATGGAACTGGCCCGTCGGAAGACCGGGGCGCTGTTCCGCGCTGCGGCAGAACTGGGGGCAATCGCGGCCGACTCGGACCCGTACACGGTCGAGGCGGTCGGGCAGTACGCCGAACGGGTCGGCGTGGCCTTCCAGATGCGTGACGACGTGCTCGATGCGACAGCCGACGCCGAAACGCTGGGCAAGCCGGCCGGGACCGACGCGGAGATGGAACGACCGTCGCTGGTGGAAGTGACGGAGCTGACGACCGAGGAGGCAAACGAGCGGGCGCGGGCTGAATCCGACGCCGCCCTGGAGTCGCTATCGACCATCGACGCCCCGGAGTCCCAGTCGATGGAGTACCTGCGGGACCTCGCGGAGTTCGTCGTCGTCCGCGAGCGGTGAGCCCGAACGGGAGGGCTTTTGCCCGCTGCTCGATTACGCCCGGCAATGACAGTTATCGGTATCGTCGGGCTGCCGGGCAGCGGGAAAAGCGAGGCAGCGAACGTCGCCGCCGAGATGGACGTGCCGGTCGTGACGATGGGCGACGTCATCCGTGAGGAGTGCCGTGACCGCGGGCTTGACCCCGCATCGGACCACGGAGCGGTCGCGAAGGCGCTTCGAGAAGAGAACGGCCCTGCCGCCATCGCCGAGCGCTCGCTACCGATGATTGAGGCGGAACTCGAATCGAATGACACCGTCCTCGTCGACGGTATTCGGTCGGACGTGGAGGTTGAAGCGTTCGAATCGGCCTTTGGCGACGCGTTCCTGCTCGTCGAGATAGACGCCCCGTTCGAACTGCGGGCCGAGCGACTCGACATCCGGGGGCGGGACACTTCGGCCGAAGACGGCGGCGAGTCGCTTGAGGACCGTGACGCTCGCGAACTCGGCTTCGGGATGGGCGAGGCCATGGACATGGCCGACCTGACTATCGAGAACACGGAGACGCTGGCCGCGTTCCAGCGGACTGTTCGCACACTGATTCGGGACGGGTCGGAGGCGCTTAACCAATGAGCGCCGTCTACGCCGTCGACATCCAAATCGAAGCGCCCGTCAACGACACCGAGGTAACCGACCGGGTTGCAGACGCAGTTCGGACCCTCTTCCCGGAGGCCGACCCGACACACCAGCAGGGCGCACTCGTCGCCGAGGTCCACACGATGGACGGGTTCTCTGAGCTACTCCACCGGCGGGAAATCCTCGATACGGCGCGGTCTGTCTTCTTCGACAATCTGGAGGGGGACACCTTCGCGTTCGACGTGAAGAAGCAAGCGGCGTTCGAGGGACGCATAAACTTCGCAGTCGGTGACCCCTCCGAACTCGGTGACATCCGCGTGAACGTGACCGTCAACGAACCGTCGGCCGAGGAGTATATCGACTACGTCGCGCCGCCGACCGAAGACGGCCAGCCGGTCTACGACGAAGACTCATGACGACGACCATCTGTTTCGACCTTGACGACACAGTCGTCCACTATCCGGAGCCGTACAAGAACATTATCCGAAGGACCGTCGAAGCCCATGGTATCGAGTACACCGACGAGCTTCGGGCCGTTAGCAAGGAGGTATTTTATACGGCCTTCGAGGCGCTGGAGCCGGACCCGTACCGCCAGTCGATGGCCGCGGTCGCCGAAGCGGCCGGGGCAGACGTTGACCTCGATGCGCTGGTCGAGACGCTCAAGCAGACCGAGTTCGCGTCGACGACCGTCCCCGACACAGCCCGGGACAGCCTGACCGCACTTGCCACCGACAATCGGCTCGCGATTGTCACCAACGGAATCCGGGAGCGGCAGGTCGCCAAGCTCGACCACCACGGGCTGACCGACCTGTTCGACCTTGTTGTCGCCTCCTACGAGGTCGGCGCACACAAGCCCGACAGCGCGCCGTTCGACCGGGTCCGGGAAGAGCTACCGGCCGACGAATACGTGATGGTCGGCAACGAGTACGAAACCGATGTCGAAGGCGCACGTAACGCGGGCTTCGTGCCGATTCATTACGAGTCGGGTGATGACAGCGGGCCGGACCTCTGGGATTCTATCGACGCGCTGGTGTAGCGCACGGAGCCATCGGTACGGAGCGGCGTACTGGAAGCGGCCGACAATCAGGTCAGTACAGCGGTAAGGATAACGCCGGTGTTCCACGCCGTGACCACGACGCCGAGTAGCGCCAGCCCGAGCGGGACACCGATTGAGTACGGCCGAGAAACGTACTTCCAGATGGCGAAAAAGCCCACGAACACGGCGGCTTTCAGGCCGGTCAACACCAGCACCGCATGCTGTGCAAGCAGTAGCTTGACAACGGGGCTGAGTTCCGTCACCCCGGTAATACTGTAGCCGACGAGCGTCGTGACGAGGTCGCCGACGCCGAAAAAGGCGACGGCAACCGCCCACAGAGCAATGGCAGTGTTCGAGGGACCGGTGAGTCGGGCGGGGTGTCGCCAGTTCATACCACCCGGTACCGCGACACAGTACTTCGTTAGTAGTAGCTTCAATGACAGCTACACCGGTAAGCTCTCTTTTCGAAGGGTGTGGGCGTCGTTCAGAATCCGCTCACGAATATCGCGATCCACTCCCCGAGTTCGCGGCGCTTGCTGACCCGCACCGAATCGACCCACTTCACCCACTGAAACCCCCGACGACCGGGCGCAACGAGTCGGAGGGGGTAGCCGTGTCCGTGGGCCAGGGGTTCGCCGTCGACGTGTGTGGCCAGCACGGCGTCGCGGGCCTCTAAGAGCGGGAGACTCCACCGGTAGCCAGTAATAGAGCGGAACTGGACCCACGCCGCCGCGTCGTCGGGGTCGGCGGCGTCGAGCAGGTCACCGACGCGAACGCCCTGCCACTCGTGACCGGAGTACCAGCCGCTCGTGCAGTCAAGCACCGCCGGTTCGGTCGCGTCCGGCGAGAGGTCGGCTGCGGCGTAGCTGGTCTCGCTGGCGACCCGGCCACCGACCGACAACGACCACTCGGCCGCGTCGACCGGGTCCGGATCGTCGGCGACCCAGCTAGTGACTGGGAACCGGTTGCCGTCACCGGTCCCGTCCTCCCGCGAGCCGGTGTACCTGCGGTCCGCGCCGGCCGTACCGAGTGCGTCGTTGACTGGCCCCTGGAGTCGCCAGATCAGTGCCCCCGTGGTTACCAACCCAGCGTACCGGAGAACGTCACGGCGGCCGCCGCGGGTGGCCTCTGCTGGGGAGTAAAACCGGGTTCGGAGATGCATCAGCAACAGCAGCGGGACCAGCAGGCCGAGCGCGACGTGGAGGTGAAACAGCCCCCACGGACCGAGGTCGAGCGTGCCGCCGAATATCCACCAGACGCCGGTGCCAAGCGCCCCCAGCGTGACCGCTGCCAGACCGACCGAGAGGACACGGGCCGCAGTGAGCCGCGACGGCGCGACACGGTGGACCACACGGTGGAGCTTCACCGGCAGCAGGAGCGTCAGCACCACGCCGGAGAGCGCGTGGAGGTCGATTATCCACGCACTGCTGGGAATGCCTGCGAAGATGGTGGCGATACCTGTGGCAAGCAGCGTCGCCACCGCCGCGAACAGCCCCCAGTCGACCGCCCGTGGCGTTGGCGTCAGCCGGTGGATGGCCATGGTACCGGTTAGCACCGGAGCGGCTTATACTGCCGTGACAGCGCAGCGGCGTCAGTACGACTGCCGGAGGAGCGGCTCACCGCTGGCGTTTCGGACCGTGACAGTGTCACCGTCGTTGTTCCAGACTGCCCCGTTCCGGCCCCAGTACCGCTCGGTCACAGTGTCGGTGCCGCGACCGGTGTAGAGGGTGACCGAGTCGTTCGGGCCGAGGGTCAGGTTCGCAAACGTGTACTGGTGCCCCGCAGCGTCGCTGACCGTCCACCCGGAGAGGTCGACCGACTCGTCGCCGGCGTTCGTGAGCGTGAGGTACTCGTCGTTCAGGTTCTCGTGGTCGTTTCCTGCCGCATCGGCGTGGATCGTCGCAATTTCGACACCGCTGGTGCTCTCGGTGATAGCCCCGCTGTCGGCGGTATCCGTCCGGGTCGTAGCGCCCGGGTCCGTACAGTGCCAGAGCCCGCGCCGGTCGGAGCGCGCGGCGTCCTCGGCCGCGTAAAATCGCTCGGTTCGCGTGAATTCGCTGTCGTAGACACGCGCGCGGCCAGTCTCGACGAGTCGGTAATTGAACAGCACTTCCTCGTGAACGACGTAGGCCAGTAGTCGGTCGTAGTAGCCCCGCCGGTTCAGATTCGAATCGAAGGCGAGTCCCACTGTCTCGCCGAGGAGCCGCTGTTTGGCGAGCGCCGAGGCGTTCGTGCCGGCCCCGCGGAGGCAGGCCGACCCGGCGTCGGTCTCGGGGACGCCCTCGAACTCCGCGGGGTCGGTCTCGGTGTGGACTTCGGGAGTATCGACGCCGACGAGTCGGACCGTGTCGCCAGTCCCGTTCTCGTAGGCAATCTGTATCGTATCGCCGTCGACGACGGCCGTGACGGTAACGGTGACGACTGCGTGTGGCACGTCGATTGCTGACTGGCCGTCAGCGGCGGCCCCCGTCGACTGCGACGGCGAGCCGGCGAAGCCGCTACAGCCGGCAGCCACCACGAGAACGACGACGAAACCGAACACGGGCCATCGCATCGGATAGACCTTGTCGGCCGGCGGCACAAGTGTGACGGTGCCGCTGGGCGGACTGTTATAGGTTTGCCACGAGTGGGTGTCCGTACAATGCTCGTCCCGCTGCCAGTCAGAGAGATTATGCGGACACCGGTCAAGACTATCAGTCCTGACGCTCCGGTCATCGAGGCGGCCCAGCGCCTCCGCGACGAGGATATCGGCTCGCTCGTCGTCGAGGACGGCGGCAGCTGCGTCGGCATCATCACGGAGAGTGACATCGTCGCTGTCACCGCAGCCGAGGGCGATACCAGAGCGCTGTCAGTCGGCGACGTGATGGCCGAGACACTGGTGACGGTCACCCCCGAAGTGGACATCGAAACAGCCGTCGAACGGCTCCGGACGAACAACGTCAAGAAACTGCCCGTCGTCGAGGACGGCGAACTTGTCGGGATTGTCACAACAACCGACATCTCTGACTACATCCCACACCTCAGGCGGGCAGGGGGAGCGACTGACGAGCCGTCACAGCGAGAGCGGTTCACCCGGCCGGACACGCTGTACGAGGACGAGGACTGGACCTTCGAGAGCTACGGGACTGCCGACGGTATCGACGTCGGTGACCACGTCCGGTTCAGCAAGACGATAACGCAGAGCGACGTGGAGGCCTTCGCTGAGGCCAGCGGTGACACGAACAGACTCCACCTCGACACGGCATTCGCGGACGGGACACGGTTCGGCCGCCGAATCGTTCACGGCACACTCGTCTCCGGCGTCATCAGCGCGGCCTTGGCCCGGCTCCCCGGGCTGACCATCTACCTCTCGCAAGAGCTGAGCTATCAGGGACCCGTCGACATCGACGAGGAGGTCACGGCCCGCTGTGAGGTCGTCGAGCGCATACAGGACAACCGGTTCCGGCTGGCCACAGCCGTCGATGACTCAGAGGGGAACTGCGTCATCGAGGGCGATGCCGTCGTCATCTCCGACCCGATTCCGGACACGGCCTGAGCTGACAGGTAAGCCCGCCTCGGCACGCTCGGCCGGGACTGATCGCACAGGAAACCACCGCAACAATGGTTTGTGTTACCAAACAACAATTGTTAATAATCTGCTAGTATATATGCTCGACATGGACGCTGTTGAACGGCCGACTTTCGAGACGAGCGCGGCGATGGAGGTGTATCAGTACGTCGAGCGACACGGGACCGCGGCGCGCCACAGGGTCCGCGAGGCGGTGGATCTATCGCCGGAGGCATTCGAGGAGGCCCTGACACACCTCTTGTCGAAGGGATACATCGAGGACGATGGCGGGACCCTGACGCTGGCGCTCGACGTCGGCTCCGTCGAGCAACACACCACGGACGGGCTGACGTACACGATTCGGCCGGCCCGTAACGACGATTTCGAGGGGCTCGTCCAGACGATTCGGAACGTCTCCAGCGACGGCACCTACGTCGTCGCCGAGAGCGTCGCCGAGCAGTTGCTGTACGAGGACGCCGTCACGCGGCACAACACGGTCGAGTCGCGGGTGTTCTTCGTCGCCACAATCGACGGCGAGGTCGTCGGCTGGTGTCACCTCGACATCCCGCAACTGGACAAGCTCCGCGAGACGGCCCAGCTCACCGTCGGCGTCAGGGAGGAACGGCAGGGACAGGGCATCGGCAGCCAACTCATGGAACGCGGGCTGGACTGGGCACGGGCCAACGGTTACCGGAAACTGTACAACAGCGTGCCGGCGATAACGGAGAACGCGATGGTGTTCCTCGAAGACCACGGCTGGCACACCGAAGGAATCCGGCGGAACCACTACACCGTCGACGGCGAGCAGGTCGACGAGGTGATGATGGCCTACACGTTCGAGTGAGCCTACAGCAGGACGACCAGCGCCAGCGCGATCCAGACGATTTTCAGCCCCGTGTTGACGACGATAACTTTCGAACCGAACTCCCGGCCCCAGATACCGTACTGGAACGGAATCGAGCGCTTGAACGTCGAGACGGCATACGAGATGATGCCGCCCACGAGCATCGTCGCCACGGCGGTCCGGGCGGTGAAAGTCCCGTTCCGGATGAGCGGCGCGATGACCGTTGCCCCCGAGGTGGTATCTAGCGCGTACGCGGCGATGACGGGGATGGCTGCGCCGGGCAGGCCGAGCAGCCCGGCGAACCCGTCGGCGGCGGCGGTCACGGACGCGCCGTCGCTGCCAGCCAGCGCCAGGAGTTCGTCGCCGTAGGCCACGAGCAGGGAGACGACGGCGTAGATGGCCGCCAGCCGCGGCAGGATGTCCCGGACCTTCTCGGCCGTCGCGTCGAACGCCGCCCTGACGGCCGCCCGGCGGGTGGCCGGGCGCTCGTCGAACACGTCCGCGGGGTCGTCGGCCGTCCCGCCGTCGGGGGCCGGTCCCGCGCCGGCACCCGACCGGCCGACGGCGGCCGGGTCCAGCAGGACCGCGCCCGCGGCGATGCCGGTCAGCGTAATCGCCAGCGCGACGAGCCCGCGGGTGGCGACGTACAGCACCCCGACGCGGAAGCCGAGGATGGGGATGAGTATCGGCGCGTAGAACGTGATGATGTGCTGGGCGAAGCCGAAGAACGTGTTGATGGTGACGGCGATGAGCGTCGCACGGTCGGACAGCACGCCGGACTCCCGGAAGTCGGCGAGCATCCCGTAGCCGGCGGTCGTCGACGCGGTCGTCGTCAGGATGGCGGTTCCGACCTCGTCCGGGAGATTCGCCGGCGAGGTGAGATAGCGCGAGACGACGGCGATTTTTTCGACCAGCCCGAACGCGACCGCCAGTTCCGCGAGGAACACGCCAAACGAGAGGAAGAGCGTGATACGGAGGACACGGACGGCAACCTCTCCGAGGACCGAGACGGCCGGGTGCCCGAGGACGGCGGCGAGCGACTGCACGGCTCGACGTAGCGGCCTGTCCCGCAAAGGCCCATCGGTAGCGTCAGTCGCCACTCACACGAACACGCGGACGGCACCGAACAGCACCACCACGCCCAACACGTCACAGACGTTCGTGACGACAGGGATGACCACGTCGTCGGGGTCCAGTTCGAACCGGTAGGCGGCGTAGGTCGTCACCGTCGTCACGACGATAGCCAGCACCGCCAACAGGCTGCCGCTGACGAGCGCGACCAGCACGACCGTCCGGAGCGGGAGCGCAGCGCCGCCGATGACGGTCTGAAGAAGCCACGCGCCGGCACCGACGAGCGGGAACAGTGTCACCGCGAGAGCGAGGGTAGCGATGGCGTTGCCGGCCAACCGGTCGTCAGTCGCCGTAAACGACAGGAGGCCGAGGTGAAACGCCGTCGAGAACCGTGCCGCGAGGATACTGCCGAGGTTGCCCGCCATTCCGATTGTTACCGGGACGAGGACGAGCAGCGACGGATACTGCAGCAGTGTTCCTTCGAAGGTATCCAGCACGAGGCCGCTCCCGAGTTCGATAGCAGTGAGGACGATCAGAATGGGAAACATCGTCCGGATGATGCCCGAAACCGACCACTGGGAGGCGAACTCCGCCACTCAGCCACCCCCCAGCGCGAGAACGAGGCGGGTTGCACCCAGCAGCGTCGCGACCCCGACCACGTCGCCCGTCGTCGTCACGACCGGGCCGGCCAGCGTATCCGGGTTGAGCCCGCGGCGGTAGCCGACGAACACGACCGAGACGACAGCGATAGTCAACAACAGCCCGGAGACGAAGCCCGCGATGAGCGCGATGGCGACGAGGGTCGCGAGCGGGGCCGACGGTCGCCCGACCAGCGCGAGCAGGGCGACAGCCATCACCGCGGCGACGCCGCTGATGAGCACGCCGTTTGCCAGTGCCGCCGCGACGGCGGCGTTGATGCGGTCGTCGTCGAAGGAGAACCGCGGGTCAATGAGTCCCTGATGGAGTGCCGACCCCAGACGGGCCCCGAGCGAGCCGTAGACGTTCCCACGGGTGGCAAGCAACGCCGGCACGAGCACGAGCAGTCCCGCAACGTCCTGCAACTCCGCGTCCATGCCGCCGAGGACGACGCCCGCGAAGAGGCCACCGACTGCACTGAGCGCCAGTACCGGGAGCGATTCCCGGTAGGCTTCGAGTGCCACCTCACGGACAGTCATTGCAGGCCGAAGGACGGCGAGTGAAAAAAAGCCCCCTGATAGCGCTGGCGACGGCTCAGTCGGGAGTCGACTGTGCCCTGTCGCGCCACGGCGGCGGCCCGACCATCGTGTTCCCGACCTTGGTAAACCGAACAGTTCTGGTGACGGTGATCGGGTCGCCGCCGTCCGTGACCGTCGTGTACTCGGTCCGGTAGTTGCGGACGAGTCCCGACCGGGTGACGTGGGCGACGAGCGTCGCGTTCTTCCGGCTCGCCCACACTGTCGACGTTGCGTTGTCCCACAGTCGGTCACCGCTGATGACGTAGACCGCCCCGTCGGACCGCCCGGACCGCGAGGTCCGAGTGTGGAACGGAGCAACAGTTCGAGTGACGTCGGCGGCAGGACGCCCGTTCAGCGCGGCGGTGTGGACCCAGTATTGCCACGTACCAGCGTAGCTGTCCGGCGGGTCGTACTCGTTGTAGACCGTGCGGTTGTCGCGCACAAGTCGACGGAGATACGTGTCGCCGTCGGACCAGAACGAGGCGGTCGCCGGCGGTCGGCCGAGGAGCACTGGGGCTGCATGTCCACGGACAGAGATGTTCGCGAGATGTGTCCGGTTCTTGTCCAGCGCGACGTGGACTCGAAGGTGGGACCGCAACGACCCGTTTGCATATCTGACGGTGCGGGTCATCGTCAGCGTGTACCCGGTTCCGTTGAGGCGGTCGCCGTGTGCGGACCCAAGCAGAGATGGGCTGGTGACACCCGTCGGTCCAACGCCGGCCGGATACGCGGTCGCAGAGTCGGTCGGTACCGGAGCGGGCGTCACCGGCGTCGGCGAGCCGTCGCCGCCGCTGAACCCGAATCCCCCACAGCCTGCGGTAACGACGACGGTGAGGACGAGTAGCTGCCACCCTGCGTTCCTCGCCATGCTATAACAAACCATTCAGATCGAAATAAGTCTGCGGATCGCAATTTACCCGGAATCTGTCGGCCTGTAGATGTTAAATCGTTAGTTAACCTACCGAAACTATTATGATATATACACACACCGTATGGAACATGCCAACTAATGGCAGATCGGTCAACCGACGACAGTTGCTGAAGAGTACGGGCGTCGCAGGTGTGGCAGGGCTAACAGGACTGGCCGGTTGCTCCGGTGGCGACGGCGGTGGTGGCGACGGCGGCGACGGTGGCGACGGCGGCGACGGTGGCGACGGCGGCGACGACTACCCGTCGCTCGGGAACTTCCCGGTCGAGGGCGACACGGTCACGTTCGGGTTCAACGTGCCACAGTCCGGACCCTACTCGTCTGAGGGGCAAGACGAACTCCGGGCGTACGAACTCGCCCAGAAACACCTCAATAACGGGGGTGGCTGGGTGGACAGCTTCGAGGACCTCAGCGGAGACGGCGTCCTTGGCTATACGGTCGAGTCGGTGAACGGCGACACAGCGACCGACGCCGACACCGCCCGACAGGCCGCTTCGCGGATGATAAACCGGGATGACGTAGTGATGATCTCTGGTGGCTCCTCCAGCGCGGTGGCCATCGCCGTCCAGGGCCTCTGCCAGCAGGAGAAGGTCATGTTCATGGCCTGCCTGACTCACTCCAACGACACGACCGGAAAAGACTGCGCCCGGTACGGCTTCCGGGAGATGTTCAACGCGTACATGACCGGACAGGCGCTTGCGCCGGTGCTCGAAAGCGAGTACGGCTCGGATAACTCCTTCTACCAGCTGTACGCCGACTACTCCTGGGGCCAGACCGTCCAGGAGTCGATGAACCAGTTCCTCTCGGAAATCGGCTGGGAGCAGGTCGATAGCGTGCCGACGCCGCTCGGGACCAGCGACTTCTCGTCGTACCTCTCGGAGGCAGCAAACAGCGGCGCGGACGTGTTGCTGCTCGACCACTACGGGCTGGACGGCGCGAACTCCGTCTCCCAGGCCGTCGATGCCGGTATCGACGAGGACATGGAAATCGTCGTCCCGCTGTACAACCGACCGATGGCACAGGCCGCCGGCGGGGCTATCGAGGGCGTCTTCGGAACGATTGCTTGGGACTCCCAGATCGACAACGAGCCCTCGAACGCGTTCACGGAGGTGTTCCAGAACGAGTACGACCGTGTTCCCTCTGGCCCGGCCCAGCTCGCCTACGCCCAGACGCTCCAGTACGCGGCTGCCGCCGAGCGGGCGGGAACGTTCTACCCGCCGGAAGTCATCCGCGAACTGGAAGACTACAACTACAACAATATCGGCATGGGCGAGGAGACGATGCGGGCCTGCGACCACCAGGCCCAGCGAGCGATTCCAGTTGCCCGCGGACTCCCGGAGAGCGAACAGGGCGACGGGAACTTCATCGAAATCGTCGAGGTCACGTCCCGGGACGATGTCGGATACGCGTGCGATTCCGGGCCGGCCGCGGAGTGTGAACTCGGCGAATACGGCGACGAATAGGCCATAATCCCGACAGGGGACCGCTTCCCTCATGATTTATAGTTCATGAGGTCGCCTTACTTGATACACAAAAACTAGCATGATTAGGAATACGCAGATAGTACGAGCGGAGTGCAGTGGGGGGAGTCCGACGTGACGCTACTCGCGGACATCCTCACTATCTTACTAAACGGGTTGCAACAGGGTGCGATTTACGTCCTACTCGCGGTTGGACTGTCGATTATCCTTGGGACACTGAAGTTCGTGAATTTCGCCCACGGGGCACTGTACCTCGTCGGCGCGTATCTGGGGCTGTTCATAACTGGTCAGGTCCCGTTGAACAACGGCCAGTTAGCAGAGTGGGGCATCCAGTCATACGGCATCGGTCTGGGGTTCGTCGCCGCGCTCATCATCGTGCCGATTGTCGTGTTCGTCGTCGGCCTCCTGATGGAGCGATTCGTCGCACAGGCGTTCTACGACCGCCCCGACACGGACCAGATTCTCGTGACCTTCGGGCTCGCAATCATCGTCCAGGAACTGCTCCGGGCGCTGCTTGGCGGGAACAGCCAGCCGTTCCCACAGCCATCGTGGGCATCCGGCCCCATCGCGTTGCCCGTCGTTGGGAACTTCCCGCGCTGGCGACTCGGCGTCATCGCGATTACGGCAGTCCTCGTCCTGGGCGTGTACGGCCTCGTTGAGTACACTGACTTCGGACTCATCGTCCAGGCCGGTACCCTCGACGGTGAGATGGTTCGCCTCCTGGGAATTAAACTGAGCCGGCCGTACCTCGTCGTGTTCGGCATCGGTGCTGCACTCGCCGGCGTGGCTGGTGTCGTTGGCGGTCCGCTCGCCAATGTCAATCCGAACATCGGGACTGAACAGTTGGTTCCGGCGTTTCTGACTGTCGTTATCGGCGGCGTCGGGAAAATAGAGGGGGCCGTCGTGGCCGGGCTGATGCTTGGAACCCTACAGGTGCTCCTCATCCAGACTGGGTACGCCGCCTGGAGTCAGGTCGGTATCTACGCGCTCGCGGCACTCGTCTTGCTGGTGCGTCCGCAGGGTCTGCTGGGCTCGGAGGTGGACGTCTCATGAGCGACGAACCGGGTGACGCGACCGCCACGGCAGCGGCCGACGCTGAGGCGGAGGTCACCGGCGGCCTCGCCGACCGGTGGGCCAGCTTCCGCGACCGGGAGATATCGACGGTACTGCTCACAGTCGTGGGCGTGGCCGTCTTCCCGTTCCTCTTCAACAACTACCTCAACGGCTACACGCAGCTGGCGACGCTGATTCTCATCTACGGTATCTTCGCCGTTGGGTTCGACATCCTGCTGGGGTACACCGGCCTGCTGTCGTTCGGTCACGCCGTCTTCTTCGGGGGCGCAGCCTACGCCGCCGGTATCTTCAGCGCGAGCGTCAGTAGCTCGCCGCTGCTGGTGTTGCTCGCCGGCACGGCGTTTGCCGTGTTGCTGGCGTGGATCGTCGGCTTCCTGTCGCTGCGCCGCGGTGGGATTTATTTCGCCATCCTGACGCTGACGTTTGGCCAGATGTCGTTCTACCTGGCGGCCTCGCCGCTGGCCTTCCTGACGAACGGTGAGAACGGCTTCACCTCCGTGGACATCGGCAGCCTGCTGGGCGTCATCGACATCCACGGCGGCGTGCCGTTCCCGCTGTCGATGCTGGTCGACAACATGCTGTACGTGTTCGTGGCCGTCATGACGGTGCTGTCGGTCGCGATGGCGAACCGCATCCTCCACTCGCCGTACGGGACCGTGTTCCGCGCGATTCGAGAGAACGAGCGGCGGGCGGAGTTCGTCGGCCTCGACGTCTGGCGGTACAAGCTGATGGCGTTTATCATCTCGGCTGCCTTCGCCGGCATCGCCGGGAGCCTGTTCGCCATTGAGGGGAACTACGTGCCACTGGAGTCGCTGTACTGGACCGAATCCGGCCGCGTCGTCATCATGACTGTGCTCGGCGGCGTCGGGTCGCTGTTCGGGCCGCTGTTCGGTGCCGGCCTGTATCTGTACATCGAGAACATCGTCAGCGGGTTCGAGACGCTCGGCCCGTTCTGGCACCTCATTCTTGGTATCGTATTCGTCGTCGCTGTCGTCCTCTTCCCCAACGGGATCTGGGGCGGTATCGACTACCTTCGTGACATGGTTGTCGGGGGTGAGGACGAATGACGGTCCTCAAAACGGAACAGCTCACCAAGCAGTTCGGCGGCCTCACGGCCGTCGATGAGGTGGACCTGGAGATAGAACAGGGGGAGGGCGTGAGCCTCATCGGCCCCAATGGCGCGGGGAAGTCGACGTTCATCAACCTCGTCACCAGGCGGCTCGAACCGAGCTACGGCGAGATTGCGTTCCAGGGGGATTCCATCATCGGGATGGACCCACACGAGGTCGTCCAGCGAGGGATGAGCAAGTCCTTCCAGACGGCCTCTATCTTCCCTGAACTAACCGTCAAGGAGAACGCGACCATCGCGGCACTGGCGGCCGAGCACGGCTCGTTCCGGTTCAATTTCTTCCGGAATCAGAACAGCTACCCGGCGGTCGACGAACTGGCGAACGAGGTCCTCGAGTCGGTCGGCCTGTACGACGAGCGGGAGAATCAGGCCGATAGCCTCGACTACGGGAACAAGCGCCGGCTCGAACTCGGCATCGCGCTGGCCGCCGAGCCGGATATGCTGTTGATGGACGAACCGACTGCCGGAATGAGCCCCGACGAAACGAAATCGACCGTCAAGCTCATCAAGCGAGTCAAGGAGGACCTCGACCTGACCTTCCTGCTTGTCGAACACGACATGGAGATCGTCTTCGACATCTCGGACCGAATCGTCGTCCTCAACCGCGGAGCAGTCATCGCGGAAGGGACGCCGACGGAAGTACAGAACGATCCTGCGGTACAGGAAGCGTATCTTGGAGGTGTCGAAGAATGACGCTGCTCGACGTGGACAACATCAACGGCTACTACGGCGAGAGCCACATCATCCAGGACGTGTCGATGAACGTCGATGACGGCGAAATCACGGCCCTGCTGGGCCGAAACGGCGCGGGGAAGACCTCGACACTCCGGTGTATCTCCGGGGCGACGCCGCCGGATGTCCGGAGCGGCCGTATCGAGTTCGACGGAACGGACATCACGAACCAGCCGCCAGAGGACATCGCCGTCCGCGGCATCTCGCTGGTCCCGGAAGAACGGCGCGTGTTCACTGATCTGACCGTCGCCGAGAACCTCCACCTCGCGGACACCGTCCGCAACAAGTCGAACACCTGGCGGCGGAAGCTCGACTTCCGCGACGAAGGGATGTCGACGGCGGAGATCTACGAGTACTTCCCGCGACTCGACGAGCGACGCTCCCAGAAGGCCGGCACGCTCTCGGGCGGTGAGCAGCAGATGCTCGCTATCGCCCGCGCGCTCCATCAGAGCACCGACCTGTTGATGCTCGACGAGCCGTACGAGGGGCTGGCCCCCCAGATCATCGAGTCCGTCGAGAACGCCATCGAACGTATCAGCGAGGACGGGACGACGATACTGCTGGTCGAGCAAAACGCCGTAGCGGCGATGAAGATTGCCGACCGGTGTTACGTGCTGGATCGCGGAGAAGTGGTCTTCGAGGGACCCGCCGAGGAACTACAGCAAGATCAAGAAACGCGCGACAAATATCTGGGTGTCTGAATGTCGGACACAAGCTCTCCCGAAGCGCTGCTTGACGCGCTGCAGTCGGAAGGCGTTGCCGTCATCGACGAGGAGACGGACGAAGTCAGCACGACAGAGGCATTCGAGGCCGACCGCGAGGTGTACTACGACACCTACGTCACGATGGGCGACGCGGAGTTCCACGAGTCCGTCGCCGACGTGTTCGGCCTCGATTCGGCTGCCGAAGCGGCCGAGCGCGTCGACGAACTCGACGTCTCGCGTGAGGAGTTCGCCACGTTCCTGACCCTGCGGTCGAACGTCGACGGCTCCTACACCACCGTGGAACTGACGACGATGGCACAGATGGCGACCGAACTGGGACCGGAGACGCCGGTCCCCGACGGGGTCGAACATCTAGACGACGACAGCTACGAGGCCTTCGTCGACGCCCACGAGCGGTGTGTCGTGACCGTATGGAAGCTGTTCTGTGACCCCTGCGAAGCGATGAAAGAACAGTTAGACGACGTCCTGGCCGCGTTCCCGGACGGCGTTCCGGTCGGCGGCGTCGCCGGCGAGCGGTCGCCGGAGTTCTGTCGGTCAGTCGGTGTCAACGCGGCGCCCGCCGTCGTGCTATTCGAGGACGGCGACCCCGTCGAGCGGATCACTGGCCGGACGGACCCGTCGCCGCTCGCTAAGCGGGTCGAAGAAGTGTACGGCGTCTGACCGCGGCGTTACTCTTCTTCGCCGCTACAGACCAGCACGGAGCGGTCCGTGCCCAGAATCACGCTCTGTGTGACGCTGCCGAACAGCACTTTACCCGTCGGCGTCCGCTTGCGCCCGGCGACGACAATCATGTCAGCGTCCTGCTCGTCAGCTAGCCGGAGGATGGCGTCAGCCGGTTCGCCGCTCGACTCCTCCAGAGCCACCTCGACGCCAGCCTCTTCGAGGACTTCCCGTGCCCGACGGATAGAGGCCACCTGATCGACGGACGCACCTTCGGGGTTCTCCTCGAAGTCGTGTAGCAACGTGACGCGGACCTGGCTGGCGTCCATCGGAATCTCGGTTATCGCTTCCGCGATGGCGGTCCCACGAGCCTCACTTTTGTCTATCCCAGCGACAATTTCGTACATGCTCGCTTTATCCGTAGGACGGGCCAACCCTTAGTTCTGGCCCGGATTTCGAATATAAATCATCAAAATAGCGTAGGGCATCACAGCCCGCGACTCGACACAGCGGCGTCAGTCGCCGAACGGCCCCATACCGCCGCCCATACCGCCCATGCCGCCACCACCGCCACCGCCCTGCTGCATCTGTTTCATCATCCGCTCCATGTCGCCGTCGCCCATGCCCTGGAACTGCTTGAGCATCTGCTCCATCTGCTTGTGCTGCTGGAGGAGTTCACGCACGCGCTCCTCGGGCTTGCCCGAGCCGCGACAGATGCGTTCGGTCCGGGACTGACCGACGACGCGGGGGTTCTCCAGTTCCTCCTCAGTCATCGAGTCCATGATAACGTCGAAGTCACGCATCCGCTCCTGTGTCACGTCCATCGCGTCGTCGGGGAGCTGATCCATCAGCCCGCCGCCCAGGCCGGGAATCATGTCCATCACCTGGTCGAGCGGCCCCATGTTGTTCATCGTCTGCATCTGCTTGCGCATGTCCTTGAGGGTGAACTGCCCCTCTAGCATGTCCTCGGGGTCCCAGTCCTCGTCGTCGCCCTCTTGGGTCTCCTCCATCGCGCGCTCGACGCGCTCGGTGAGCTGTTTGAGGTCGCCCATGCCGAGCAGTCGAGAGATGAACCCCGACGGTTCGAAGCGCTCGATGTCCTTGACCGTCTCCCCGGAACCGAGGAAGGCGATGGTGGAATCGGTCTCGTTGACGGCGGCGAGCGCGCCGCCACCTTTCGCCGTCCCGTCGAGTTTGGTGATGACGACGCCGTCGATGCCGATGGCTTCCTCGAAGTCGGCGGCCTGGCTCTTGGCGCTCTGGCCCATCGCCGCGTCCAGCACGAGCAGGTCCCGGTCGGGCTGGACCTCCTGCTCAATGCGCTCGATCTGTTCGATGAGTTCCTCGTTCAGGCCGTCACGACCTGCCGTGTCGACGATACGAACGTCCGCGTTCGCCGTCGCTTCCAGCCCGTCGCGGGCGATCTTCACCGGGTCGTCCTCGTCGGGGTCGCCGTAGAAGTCGACCTCAGCTCGTTCGGCCATCTCCTTGGACTGGTCGTACGCACCGGGCCGGTCCGTGTCAGTCTGGATGATAGCCGGCCGGAGTCCTTTCGTCGAGAACCACCACGCCATCTTCGCAGCCGTCGTCGTCTTCCCCGACCCGTACAGGCCGGCGAGCATGATGGTCTGCTCTTCTAGCGGGAGTTCGGTCGACTCGCCGACGAGGTCGACCAGTTCCTCGTAGACGATTCGCAGAACCCAGTCCCGCGGGGTCGTCCCCGCCGGCGGTTCCTCATCCAGCGCGCGTGTTTCGATGCTGTCGGAGAGGTCCTGCACGAGCCCGACATCCACATCGGCCTGCAACAGCGACCGCTGAATCTCCTTGACGATGTCCTCGATGTCTTCTTCAGAGAGCCGGGACTTCCCCCGGAGGTCGTCAAGTGTCCCCCGGAGTGAACTCCCCAGATTGTCGAGTACCATTGTTGGCGCGAGATACGCGACGGTGCGGGTAAAGGCTTGTTGTCGGGCCGCCACGCCCTGGCTGGGAGCGGAACCGACTCCCTCCGCGCGGGAACTACATGATTAAAATTCGCTTTCGCCTGTGACGAAAGGGTCAAGCGTTCGAACCGATTGGGCACCAACATGGCCGTTCTCGGGCAGTTCGGGTTCATGGTCGCGTTCCTTTCGACCGGCGTCGCTGCCGGTCACTTCGGGCTGCTGACCGAGCGGCGGACGGATATCCTCACCACACTCGTCTTTACCGTCGCGCTGCCGGCGCTCATATTCCGGTCTACCTACAACCGCCCGTTACAGGAGATTATCTCGCCGGCGCTCCTCGGGGGGTTCTGGGCCGTCATCGGACTGACGATAGCGCTGGGCTGGCTCGTCCATCGACGGCTAGAGTCGGCGGGTCGCCGGAGCGTGTCGGTCGTGCAGTCGTATCACAGCAACATGGGGTTTCTCGGCCTGCCGCTCGTAGCGGCGACGATGGGCAGCGAAGCGACAGCCGTCGCCAGCGTCATCCTCGGCATCGGCGCGGTGACTCACGTCCCGGTGACGGTGTTCCTGCTGGTCCGCATCAACGGCAGCGACGCCTCGCTGCTGGGCGAGTGCAGGAAACTCCTCACGAACCCCGTTCTCATCGCACTGGTGGCCGGTATCACAGCCTCGGTCCTGTCGCTATCCGTTCCGGAGTCACTCATCGGTGCACTCGGCGTGCCGGCTGAACTGGCGCTCCCCGTGGCCCTGCTGTGTATCGGTGCGACGCTTGACACGGACCTCCCGATGGCGGACCTGCAAAAGACCGTCAGCGTCGTCGGGCTGAAGGTGCTGTGGATGCCGGCGCTGGCGTGGCTGGTGTACTCCTCGCTGTCGATGGACACGACGGCGCTGAGCGCGGCGGTCGTGATGCTCGGCACCCCAACGGCGGTGTCGACGTACGTCTACACGACGGAACTCGGCGGCGACGCGGCGTTTGCCTCGCTAAACGTCTTCACGTCGACGGTCGTCTCCATCGGAACGCTTTCGCTTCTCGTCTGGCTGTTCACCTGACACTGCGCCGTGGGCACGCTTTTGCCCGCCGACGCCCCCACCGACGATATGGGCTATCATCAGATCGACCCACGGGACCTGTCAGAAACCGAGGACTACCCCTGTGACCGGCGCGGCATCTCCGACGCCGCCGAACTCCACGCGCTCCATGCGGCCACCTACGAGATGGCCCCCGGCGAGGACCTCTCGCGGACCTACCACTACCACGAGACGCGCGAGGAACTGTTCTACGTCCTTGAGGGGACACTTCACGTCGAAACGCCCGACGGGGAGTACGTTGTCTCGTCCGACGAAGCGTTCGTCGCCGAACCGGAAAGCCCACACCGTGCCCACAACCCTGCTGATGCCGACGAGTCGGTTACTGTGCTGGGCGTCGGCGCGCCGCCGACCGATATCGCGCGCCCGTACAACCCGGACGCCTAGCGAGTGAGCCGGCGGTTCAGACACGCTTTTCAGCCACCCCACCACAGTTGCGCCTATGACGAGCAAACAGGCGGTACAACAGGAACTGGTCGACAGCGGCGTCACGGCAGTCCTGCGCGGGATTCCCGAGGAGAAAATGGTCGACGTGGCGACGGCGGTCCACGAGGGCGGCGTCACGGCGCTGGAGCTGACGGCCGACGCAAAGCGCTGTTCGGACATGATCGCCGCCGTCGACAAGGCCCTCGACGATACCGACGCCATCATCGGGGCCGGCACTGTCATGGACGCCGCCGCCGCCAGAAACGTCATCGAGGCGGGCGCGGAGTTCGTCCTCGCGCCGAATCTCAACGAGGACGTCATCGACGTCTGCAACCGCGAGGGCGTCCTCGCGATTCCGGGCGTCATGACGCCGACGGAGGCCGCCGACGCGATGGAAGCTGGCGCGGACATCCTGAAGATGTTTCCCGCTTCGACTGTCGGCCCGGGTCACATCGGCGCGCTGCAGGGGCCGCTGGGCGATGTCCCGATTATGCCGACCGGTGGTGTCTCGACTGACAACGTCGACGAGTACTTCGACGCTGGCGCAGTCGCCGTCGGCGCAGGCTCGGCGCTGGTCAACTACGAGGCCATCGAAAACGACGACATGGACGGCGTCCGCGAGCAGGCCGCGGCATTCGTCGACGCCGTTGAAGCCGCCCGAGAGTAACACCAGACGTACCCGGCCGGACAGAACGCGGTCCGGCACGGCGTCAGCGGCTTATGTGCCGGTTTCGTTGGCAGTCGTTTCGTTGCCCGACTCGTTTCCGGCCGTGTCGGTCTCATTACCGGGCAGACCGGTTTCGTTATCCGGCAGTTCGGTCTCGTTGCTTGGCAGGTCTGTTGCGTTGCCCGGCCCCTCGGTATCGTTTCCGGGTATGTCGGTTTCGCCGTCCGGCATCCCGGTCTCGTTTTCGTCGAATTCCGTCTGGGTATCGGTTCCAGTTTCGCCCTCGGTGTCGGACGCAGTCTCCATCGCCGGTTCTGTGTCGTCTTCCGTCATCGCATCAGTCGCTGCTGCCGTGGGTGTGTTCGGGGCTTCACCACCTCCGCCGTCAGTTTCCATCGTGCCGTTCCCGCCGCTACCACCAGTGTCACTACAGCCAGCGAGCGCTACGAGTGCGCCGCCTGCGATTTTGATAACGTTTCGTCGAGTTGTGAGTCGTCCCATAGCGTTTGCCCGAAGACCACCAGGGCAGTTTATGAATGGCCTGCTAAGCGTCTGACAGGGAGCCGACGGAACGAATTAGACACATCCGAAGGTGGGCCGGTCCACAGAACAACGATAAACAGTCTGTGCCAGACCCTGATTCGTTCAAAGCCAGTATTTCGTCCGGTTCACCGGGAGTTCTGGCTTTGATTGCCCAGACATTGAGGTGTCGCGGTGTTGTTCGGTGTCCGGCTTATATGTATGCATACTGTTCCCAAGCAGTTATCAAACACATAGACATCTGCGCCTCTGGGAATGCCGGCCTGCTCCGCACTGTGACGGACAGCCGTTCACCGGTCAGAACTCATCCACTCAGCCCCGTTTAGCAACGTAATAACGCGTGTGTCCAGCAGCAGTCTCCAGCCTGCGGGAACTCCCATCGCCGCAGTTCTCGTCACTGCCAACTGAGACAGCGGGCAGCAACTCGCCCCCGCCAGTTACGACCGCTGCTCGTCAACAGGGAGAGGACGATCATCCGGAGACGGCCCGACGAGTTCAGGTGCGACATCAGCCGGCGCGGCTTGCCGACAGTAGCGGCCGTCAGACATCGCTATCTCCCCCGTTGACAACATCGCTGGAAACGTCGCGTCGTTCGGTTGTCTGCATTGGTGTCACGCTACGATAGTGTGTACGTCAGAGATGCACAGCGAGTGACTTCAGCGCGCTCCTGTCGGCGAAAACGACCACACCTCCGCTCATGTAGTAATATTTGCCGCATCGAGTGCAGTGGGCCCTCGGCAGAAGCGTGTGACCGCTCCGTGTTTTCCACGCACAGGGTGCACAATAGCTACGCACAGCCCGGAGGCTGCGGCAACAATAACCGCAAAGTAAGAGGCCTATTCGCCGATGAGACTGTCGACGATTTCCTCGGGGTCGAACGGTTCGAGGTCGTCGTAGTCTTGGCCGGTCCCCAAGAAGAGAATTGGCTTGCCGGTGACGTGGGCGACGGAGATAGCCGCACCGCCCTGCGGGTCGGCGTCAGCTTTCGTCAGGATCGCCCCGTCTATCTCAGCCGCGTTGTTGAATTCGCGCGCCCGATTGACGGCGTCCTGACCCGCGACCGCCTCGTCCACGAACAGCGTCATGTCGGGGTCGATGTTACGGTCGATCTTCGCCAGTTGGGCCATCAGGTCATCGGAGGTGTGGAGTCGGCCAGCCGTATCACCAAGCACCACGTCGATGTCGTTGGCCTTTGCGTACTCGACGGCATCGTAGACAACCGCCGTCGGATCCGACCCCTGTTCGTGGGTAATGATCTTCTTGTCGAGGTTCTCGGCGTGTTTCTCCAGTTGCTCGTTCGCGCCAGCGCGGTAGGTGTCGCCGTTGGCGAGCACCGTCGAGAGTCCACGGTCCTCGAAGTACTGGGCGAGTTTCGCAATTGAGGTCGTCTTCCCGACGCCGTTGACGCCGGTGAACACGATGGTGACGGGCTTGTCCGCCTGCTGGACGCGCTCGTCGAAGTCGAACTGGCCGACGTTGATGACATCGTACAGCGACTCTCGGAGTGCGTCCCGGACGAGGTTCCCCGTGCTAGAGAGCCGTCGGCGGGTCTGGCCCGTGAGATTCTCCTTGACGCCGTCGAGGATTTCGTTGGCGACGCTCATCTCCACGTCGCTCGACAGCAGCGCCAGTTCGAGGTCGTCGAGGTGGCTCTGCAGGTCCTCCTCCTCAATGACCGTCTTCCCGGTCGCCATGAGCTTCGCCTTCGCGGCGAGGCCGCGGCCACCGTCGTCTTCCTCAGACTCCGAATCGGCTTCGGACTCCGAGTCCTCCTCGGTCGCCGCGGCGGTGTCCGACTGTGACTCGTCGTCGGGGACCGCGTCCGTGTCTTCGAGTTCCGTAGCCGACGCTGTGGCTGACTCCTCTGTCGCCATAGAGTCCGCTGCTGGCGGTTCAGCGTCAGCCTGTTGCTGGTCGGTCTCGGCTGTCGCTTCCGCCACCCGCGTGTCGTCTTCGGACGGCTGTGCGTCCGGTGCGGGCTCGGATTCAGTCTCTGCATCGGCAGGCACGTCCCCATCTGCCTCGCCGGCGTCCGGTTCGTCCTCCGCTTCGAGCGCGTCGTCGTCGACATCTTCCTCGACGTCGCTCGTGAACCCGCTGAGTTTGTCCTTCAGTCCGTCGAACATGGCGGCCTTACTCGTCTTCCTGCTCTTGCTGTTGCATCATCTGCTGCATCTGCTGCTGTTGCATCTGCTGGGCCTGCTGTTCGAGTTCCTCCATCTCGGTCTCGACTTCGGCCTTCTCTTCCTGCAGGTCGCTGATGTGGTCGTCCAGCGTTTCCTTCTTGGTTTCCAGCGTGTCGACAGCGCCGTCCTGTTCGCGCTCTGCGGAGTAGCCGCCACCGAGAGAGACGACAACCTCGTCGATGTCCTCGATAGTCGCGCGGATGTAGGCGTCGCCGCCGAGCGGGACCTGCACCGTGGAGCCGGAGTCGAGCGTTTCGATGGCCTCGATGGCTTCGTCGATGTCCGTCTGCTTCTCGCGGAGGCGTTCGATTTCCTCGTCGATGGCGTCGACTTCCTGCTCCATCTGTTCGATTTCCTGTGCGACCTGCTGCATCTGACCGCCGCCACCGCCGCCACCGCCCATCATGCTGCCACCTCCTCGATTGTGATCTGCGTGCGCTTGAGGTTGTGCTGGGAGCCGAAGTCGCTGTAAACGCGCTCCTCAGCGACGTTCTCGTTTGGCGCCTCGACCTCCTTCTCGAACTCCTGTGGGCCGTCTCGGGCCGGGAAACTACCGCGAACAGTGTACGTGCTCATACACGCAGATGCGGGCAGGGCAGGGAAGTATCTTCCCCTTCCGCCTTTTTCCAGTAACGCAACTGTCCGCGACAGAACCAACCAGTATTCACCACTCTCAGACCCGGGCAGTCCGGTACCGACATATCAAGAAACGGGCGAAATACCTCTATTCACTGGGTTCTGGCGCGTACACCATATCACCACCACACTCCGGGCAGGACGGCCGGAGTACACCTGTCGAGTAGTCACACTTCCGGCAGACGAGGCGGTTCTGGTCTTCCGCAGTCGGTGTTCGCTGGACCATACGTGATGTTTGGGAACGCACTATATTATTCTTTGACACGATCTATCATGGTCACTGACCCCGGCGGATTTGGCCGGACACCACATACGTTGAGATATGAGCGAGACAACCTACCAGTGTGAGTGTGGTGCGACGCTACGGTTCAGGCAAGACCTGACGCTGGAGCGGGGCGGGACCAGCCGGTCCTGGGCGTGTGCTGACTGTGGACTACCCGTTCCAGGCGTGGTGGCAGAGAAACTCAGCCACCAGCATCCATCCTGAGTGGTGAAAGAGAAGTCGCGTCAGTCGATGTAGCCCAGCGCCTGGTCGATACGGCCCAGTTCTGGCCCGGAGGTGTCCGAACCACAGACGTAGCCGTGGTCGTTCGCGACCAGCCCGGAGCCGACGAGCGGGCCACCGTAGTTGATGGTCCCGATGTCGGCCGGCACGTCGAGGATGTCCTCAAGGGCATCGAGTTCGCCGTCCGTGGCCTTCGGATGGCAGAGAACGCCCTTGTTGGTGGCGACGGCGGCGGTCCCGACGGTCGTGACGCCGGCGATGACACCGCGTTCGATGGGTACGTCTAGCCCGTCCTTGATCGCCTGCACGGCCTCTCTGGAGAGGTCGGGGTGGACGTACGCACCGTAGTCGTTACAGCAGACGACGTTGCCGGCAGCGTTGATCCGGCCGGGCAGCCGCGTCACGGGCACGTCGACGACGTCCTGAATCCGTTCGATTTCGGTCTCGCGGACGCGTTGGGAGACGACTAGCCCGTTCTCGTTGCCGGTTGCGAGCGCGCCGACGGTCCCGGAGCGGCCAACGGTGGTCGGCACGGCCGGAACGTCGAGTTCGTCGCTCAGGTCGTCAAGCAGCGATTCGTCTAAGTCTGGGCGAACCAGCACGCAGTCGTCGGTCGCACGGGCGAACACACCCACGTACGACGACCCGGAGAAAGCCGCGCGGAGCAACGTTACTCTGCGGTCTCTGCTTCGACGATGGCTTCGCCCTCTTCCTCGAAGCGGGCGGCGCGAACACGGATTTTGCTCGGCGTGTTGGCGCGACCGCGGGCCCAGGCCGCCTCGTTGATGGAGGGGTCCAGACGGACGGCGTCCTCGTCGACAGAGAAGTGCTTGGCGAGGTGCTCGCGGATGAGGACCATCGCTTTATCTGCGCGCTTGTGGTTCGGTTCGGCTCGCGCGTCTCGGAGCGGGACGGTGACGACACGCTCCTCGAAGTCACTGGCGCTCATTATTCGTCAGTATCGTTGCGCCGCCAGTGGCGTCGTTTGTGGTTGCGCTGGACCTCGCGGTCCGTCTTGAGCATGACCCAGGCCGGGACTCGACTGTTCTGGTTGTCGAGTTTGGCCAGTCGCTTCTTCGTAGCCTTCGATTTCTTACCCATGGTATGGTGCTTGTTCCGTGCCGTGGTTTAAATTCCTTCCTTTTCGAACCCGTTATCAGCGACTATAACTGCGGACGTAGAACTAAGTAGAGCGCAACCCTGATTATCAATGGATGAAGCGCCGGAGATTCCTCCAGACAGTGGGTGTCGGTGCAACAGCCGTCGGCTCTGGTTGCATGGGTGGTGGCGGCGAAGTCGTCGTCAGCGTGAAGCAGGATGTCAGAGTCGAGCCACACGAGGCGTGGATAAAAGAGCGGATTCCGGACGTATCTGACCCCGGCGGTGAGCTACAGTATATTGTCAAGTCTGAGACGCCGTTCAACGTGTACTTCTTCACTGACCGTGCGCAGTTCAAGCAGTACGATGCGTACATCAAGGGTCGAGAACCGGACGAGACACCGCCGGGGAACCCCAAATTCAGCCAGACAGCAGTTCAGCCAAAGGGGTCGGATATCTATCAGGCGTCGACAGACGACGGCGGCGCACGAGAGTCACTTGACGAGCCCGGACCGTACTTTTTCGCCGTCGACCACTCGAACTACCGGATGGAAACCCGGGTTGACGACTACGACGACCCGCTAAAGGCCTTCGTCGATCTCACCGTCATCCGGAACAGGCTCCCATTCTAAACGAACGCCAGCGGCACCATCGCCAGCACTCCGACAACGACGCCAGCGAGGAGTTCGCGTTTGCCCCCACCCGGCAAACCGCCGCCGTACTCCAGCGCCTCTGGGACGAACTCCGTGAGCACGAGATACACCATCGCTCCGGCGGCGAAGCCAAAGCCGAACGGGAGAAACGCCTTCGCCAGCGTGACGAAGTAGTACGCGATAACGGCCCCAAGCGGCTGTGGCAGCGAGGAGAACACTGCCCACCAGACCATCTTCCACTCGCTGACGCCCAGCGAGCGGAGGGGGATGGCGATGGCAGTCCCCTCGGGGATATTGTGGATAGAAATGGCGACCGTCATGAACACTGCCAGCAGCGGGACGGAGACACCGACGAGACTCACGGCGGAGTCTGGCGTCGCCGATTCCAGCCCAAGTTCCGCGAAGGAGACGCCGACAGCCACGCCTTCCGGGAAGCTATGGACAGTCAAAATGCCCAGAATCAGCAGGAGTTTCGTGAAATCCGCCTGTTCGAACTCTTTGGGTGACCTGTCGAAGTCGTCCAGAAGTTCGTGCGCCACGGCCACAAGCGCGACCCCGGCGAGGATTCCGGGAACCAGCAGCACCGGCGACCCGTAGGCCAGCCCTTCCCGGACGAGGCCGAACAGCGAGGCGGCGACCATGATCCCCGAGGCTAACCCCCACAGCAGGACGTTCCATCGGTCAGAGAACTCATCCACCAGAAAGAACGGGATCGCACCGAGGCCGGTGGCGAGTGCCGTAAGCAACCCCGCGACAAACACGAAGACGACGTTCTCAACGGCGACCATATCGGTCCTACGCCACTCGGACCGATAAAAATTGTCACTAACCTGATTTGTTTTGGCTAACCTAAACGGGCAGCCAGACGCTGTCGATAGCTACTCGGGGGTCTAATTGACGCCCCTGGAAGGAATACCGCCCATGCTACAGCGGTCGCAACGCCGTCGCGCAGCTCGTATAAATATTATTACAATAAGCGCCGGCCAGAACCGTCTGTCTGGAAGTCGGACCGGCGTAGCCGTCTGACTGTGACGACACACGTTTACAGCGGCACCGATTCGACGGTCCGGTACGTCGGTCCGTCGGGGCCCAGCTCACTCTCCTTGAGTCGGATTTCCTCGACCAGCAGGCGACCCACGTCGGGGTCGTCGTTCTCGACTGCGTTCTGTACTGTCTCTTTGCCGCCGGCATGGTCCATTCTGGCGACGGTCGCGTGGGGTGTGAACTCGTGGTCTGCCGGCTCGAACCCCATCGCGGCGGTCCTCTCTTCGATAGCGTCGTGCAGCGCAGTCAGTCTCGTGCCACCCTGGCCCTCGCGGACGCCAACCCAGACAACGCTGATATAGGACAGCGACGGAAAGACGCCGAAACCGCCGAACTCGGCTTCGAACGGCTCGATGCCGCTGTCTTCGACCGCGGTTTCGAGCGCGGTGACGATGTCACCGACACGGTCCGGGTCTGTATCGCCAAGGAACTTCAACGTGATATGAGCCTGTTCGGGGTCGGTCAGTCGAAGACCCGATACCCCGTCGAAGCGCGCCTGTACGTTCGCAACCGCGTCTTCGAGCCCGTCCAGGTCGACGCTGACGAACAGGCGCTTGGCCATAGCTAGCGGTTCCGGTCGTGTCCGCAAGAAAGCTACGACGGGTCAGTGGCTGCTGTGCTCCGGGGCCGTATACCACCGCCAGAGACTGTGTCCGAGCCCCAGAGCGACCATTGCGACCGCGATGCCGGAGAGAGCGGGGACGGCGGTGTCGGGCAGCAGTGTGAGGGAGAGCCGAGCGAGGATGGCCGCCACGAGCAGGAGACCCACCCGTGCTCGTTCTCGGGGCGTCTCTGCCGGACTGGACACCCAGCGCCAGAACCTCGATAGCTGCGCGTAGTACTGCCCGACGAGAGCCGCCAGAACGACCGTTCCAGCGACGCCCGCTCCGGCAGCGGGCAGTGACAGCGGGACCGCGTTGGCGGTGATAGCGGCCCAGCCGACGACCGCGAACACACCCCCGGAGAAGACGAGCAACGCGTCTACTGCCAGTGGGTCCCGCATATCCGGGAATTCGACCGCAGGACACCTATATCTTCACGAGCCGTGGACGTAGCCCTTAACCGGATTGGCCGTCAATCAGGAGGCATGACAGACCACGACGACGACCACGCTTTCTCCGAGGGGCAGGGGTTCGACGACCCCTACGAGGGGTTCGACCTCGAACCCCCGGAGTTCGAGGTCGACCCGGACAAGGTCGACCCCGTCGACTCCCGTGTCGTCACTGACCTGCTGGACCAGCGGAACATCTCCTCCGACGCCGTCGACCCCGAGCAGCTGCTCGATGTCGGGCTGGAGTACATGCACATCAACCGTCACGAACAGGCCGCCGAGACGTTCGAGCGCGTCGCCCAGTACACGGACGACGAGCGGCTCAAACAGGAAGCCTGGACGAACAAGGGCGCGGCCCACGCGGAACTCGAGGAGTGGGACGCCGCTATCGGCGCGTACAAGGAAGCCCTCAATTTCGACGAGGAGTCCGATCACGCCGCCACGGCGGAGACGAACCTCGCGTACGCGCTGTGGAAATCGGGCCGCTCCGAGCAGGCGCTCGAACACGCCGAGCGCGCCGTCGAAATCGACCCCCGTTTCGGCGAGGGCTGGTACAACCGCGGCTTCTTCCTGCTCGAACGCGGGCTGGCTGACGAGGCCATCGACGCCTTCGACAACGCGGTCCGACTCGGCTTCCGGAACGCCGACGTGCTCGAAGAGAAGGCCCGCGCCCTCGAAGAGGTCGGCGAGTTCGACCGCGCCGAGGAGCTGGCCGAGGAAGTCGACGAGATGCGCGAGGAGGCCGAACAGCAACTGCTTGAATGATACTCAACGAACGCGACACCGACGAGGGGTTGCTCGTCTCCGTCTGTGACCCCGACATCATGGGCGAAACGTTCGAGAACGGCCCCGTGTCACTCACCGTCAACGAGGAGTTCTACGGCGGCGAAACGGCTACCGAAGACGAAATTGTCGACAGCCTCACCCGGTGTTCGGTCGCCAACATCGTCGGCGACGACGCCGTCAGCGTCGCTGTCGAACACGGCTTCGTCGACGAGGAGAACGTCCTCGATCTGGGTGAGACGCGCCACGCGCAACTGCTCTGGATGTAGCGCCACCGCACGCCCGACCCCGACAGTCTTTGCACACGCCCGTCGACAGGGGTACGTATGTATTCTCGAGACCACGCCATCGTCTCCGCGGCCGTCGGGGCCGCTGGCGTTGTCGTCCTGCCCCTTTCGCTCCCCTGGTGGGCCGCTGTCGGTTATGCGGTCGTCGTCGGCGTCGCCATCGACGTCGACCACTTCGCCGTGGCTCGACTGGAGAGCGGAGACTGGGCCGCGCTCCGCCGCTGCCTCCGGAATCCAAAGATTGTGCTGCTTGACCAAGACAAAATTTTCGGCCCGCAGGACCTCTGGCCGCTCCAGCGGCTCCTCAGCCACCACCTCATCGGCGGTCTCGCGGTCGGGAGCCTCTGGCTCGTCTCCGAGCCGCTATCGCTGTTTACCGCCCTCGTCCTGTACGCCCACGTCCTCGGGGACCTCGTCTGGGACAACTACCTGCTGGAGACCTACCGGGAACAACACGCGATGGCCGCCACATCCGTGTCCGAGTCTGACTCCGAATAGGGCGAGGAACGGCCGCTACCGGGTGGAAAGAGTTCTAGGTGAACCGAAGGAATGTTGCCTGTTGAGCCCCTGAACAGAAGTAATGGGACACGCTGAATCTGAACTACTGGACGTGGAGCGTATCCGCGAGGACTTCCCCATCCTCCAGCGCGAATTCGGCGGCGAACAAGTGGTGTATCTCGACAACGCAGCCACCACGCAGACGCCCGAACCCGTCGTCGAGACCATCGCTGACTACTACCGGACGACGAACGCCAACGTCCACCGCGGGCTCCACCAACTCAGCCAGGAGGCCAGCGTCGCCTACGAGGACGCCCACGACCGCGTCGCCGAGTTCATCGGCGCGTCGGGCGAGCGCGAGGAAATCGTCTTCACCAAGAACACCACCGAAAGCGAGAACCTCGTCGCCTACGCCTGGGGCCTGAACGAACTCGGCCCCGAGGACGAGGTCGTGCTCACGGAGATGGAACACCACGCCTCGCTGGTCACCTGGCAGCAGATCGCCAAGAAGACCGGCGCGACCTGTCGGTACATCCGCGTCGAGGAGGACGGCACGCTGGACATGGACCACGCCCGCGAACTCATCACCGACGACACCGCGATGGTCAGCGTCGTCCACGTCTCGAACACGCTCGGGACGGTCAACCCCGTCTCAGAACTGGCGGACATCGCCCACGACCATGACGCCTACATCTTCGTCGATGGCGCCCAGTCGGTGCCGAACCGACCGGTCGACGTGGAGGCCATCGACGCCGACTTCCTGGCCTTCTCCGGCCACAAGATGGCCGGTCCGACCGGTATCGGCGTTCTTTACGGAAAAAAGCACATTCTCGAAGAGATGGAGCCGTACCTCTACGGCGGCGAGATGATACAGAAGGTCACCTTCGAGGACGCCACCTGGAACGACCTCCCCTGGAAGTTCGAGGCCGGAACGCCGGTCATCTGCCAGGGCATCGCGCTGGCGGAGGCCTGTGACTACCTCGACGACATCGGCATGGAACGGATTCAGCGCCACGAGGAACAGCTCGCCGAGTACGCGCTGGAACAGCTCCAAGCAGAGGGCGACGTGGAGACGTACGGCCCGCCCGCGGGGACGGCACGGGGTGGTCTGGTCGCGTTCAACCTCGATTCGGTCCACGCCCACGACCTCTCCTCGATTCTCAACGACTCCGCCGTCGCCATCCGCGCCGGCGACCACTGCACCCAGCCGCTCCACGACAAGATGGGTGTCCCGGCGTCTGCGCGTGCGTCCTTCTACATCTACAACACGCGCGAGGAAGTGGATAAATTGGTTGAGGCTATCGACGACGCGCGTCAGCTGTTCGCGTAATCAATCTCTATCGCGCGCCCTCGGCGCGCGGTTTCCCCCGGACGCGAACGAAGTGAGCGTCCGGCCTCTTTCGCCACCGAAGGACTCGCTTTGCTCGTCTTTCGAGCCTTGCTTCGCGCTGCTCAGCAAGACCACGTTTTTCCAGACGTGGTTCGAACGCGCTCGGAGAGCGCGACTCGAACCCGACGCAGAAAAAGGTGGCTCGGAACCCTTTTCCGACTGACAGCCGTATCATAGCTCAATTATGGGTATCGGTGGCTCGGATATGTACCGGCAGCAGATCCTCGATCACTACAAGAACCCCCGGAACTACGGGGAAATCGAGGACCCCACGTTCACCCACGTCGGCGAGAACCCGATGTGCGGCGACGAGATACGGATGGATGTCGTCCTCGACGAAGACGAGGAGACCATCGAGCGGGTCGCCTTCCAGGGCGACGGCTGTGCCATCTCACAGGCCTCCGCGTCGATGCTCTCACAGGAACTGGCTGGGATGGCGGTCGAGGACCTGGAGGCGATGGACCGCGACGACATCACGGAGATGCTCGGCGTCGACATCTCGCCGATGCGGGTGAAATGCGCCGTCCTCGCCGAGAAGGTGGCACAGGACGGCGCGGAGATCTACTTCGGCGAGAAGGACATCGACCGGACGACGACCGAAGACGACGACTAAGACGGGTAGAAACACCGCTGCTATTCTCTTGCCTTTCAGTCCAGGATAGCGCAGGCTATGCCAGGCAACGACTACGACGAGCGACCCGGGTCGAAAACGACGGTGGCGAACTACAGTTCTGGCGGCTTGTCGCCGAGTAGCGGAGAAGTGGACTGACGGCCGGTCGTCAGGCCAGGAACACGTGCCGCGGTCTGTCGGCCAGCACGTCACGGCCCCAGTCGACCGTCTCCGAGAAGTCGTCGGAGCGGAAGAAGGCCATCGCGTCCTCCTGTGAGTCCCACTGGCTGGCGATGAACATGTCGTTCTCGTCGTCGTGGTTGAACAGCAGCGAGGTCTCGCGGTGGCCGTCCATCTCTTCGAGCAGGCCGCCGACCGTGTCGAACTTCTCGACGAAGTCGTCGTGGAACTCGGGCTTGACCGTGTAGAACATCCCCATCGTCCCGAACCCGTCGCCCTCGCCGTGGCGGCCGACGACGCCGGGCAGGTCGGTGAGGTAGTCGCTGGCGGTCTGTGCGGCGTCCTCAGTGTCCCATAGCGATGCGACGGCCGAGAGGTTGCCGTCGGAATCGCCATACACTGTCGTCTGGACGTGGGTGTCGTAGCGGTCGAACGCGCTCCGGAGGTCCGCGACTTCCGCGTCGAGCGTTTCGGCGTCGGCTTCGGAGTACACCACGAGAGCGTACACGTCCTCACCGTGCGGTTGTCCGGCGTAGACGCCCGCCGATTCGAGCGTTTCGCGGATAGACTGCGATGACTCTGCGGTCTGGGCGTCACTGCCGTCCTCGGTCTCTTCGCTTGCGGCCCCTTCGCCGAGGGAGCCGCCGAGCTGTTCGTCAACGCCGTCGATGTCTTTCAGGAACCCGGCTGCCGTCTCGGCGGCGTCTTTCGCCGTCCAGATACTGACAACGTAGGTCTGCCCGCTGTCGGCGCGCACAGCCGTCCGGACGTGGCGGTCGTAGTGGTCGAAGTTACTCTCGAGGTCGGATACGTCGTCGACGATGTCCTCCGCATCGGCCGAGGAATGGAACACCAGCGCGTAGTCGCCGGCGTCATACGCGTCGCCCTCGTGCAGCCCCAGCCGGCCGAGTCGCTGTGCGGCGTCGTCTATCTCTTCGAAGTCGGCCGAAACGTCAGGCCGGCCGCCCGAGCTACTGCCGGAATCCGCGTCCTCGTCGGACGACTCCTCGGCGTGGGGGTGGTCACCTTCGCCGGCGCTTCCGGGATGGGTCCCGCCGTGGCTGTCGGTGTCTCCACCGGCGTGTACCCCCGTCTGTGCACCGCTTGCCGCTGGCTCTTCGCCGTGGCCGTGACTCGCGCCGGTGTCGGTGGGCACATGCTCGTGTTCCGCAACATCCGCCGGCGTCTCCGGAACCGACTCGTCGTCGGTCGGCACCCGCTGGCCAGCCAGAACGGCCGGCAACTCGGACGGGTCGAACTTCCGGCCGACGTAGAAGGGACCAAACTCTGCGAACTGCGAGGTCGAGGGGTCGAAGCGCATCTCGGTCAGCAGTTCTTTGATGTGGCGCATGTCGTCGCTCCAGAGCGTGATGCCCCACTCCCAGTCGTCAAAGCCGATGGAGCCGGCTATCATCTGGCTCACCTCGCTGCCGTAGCCGCGGCCGATATCGCCGTGCCGTTTGATGTGGGCCGCCCGCTCCTCGAAGGACGTGTCGTACCAGTTCTGGTCGGGCTGGCGGCGCTTGCTCATCGGGTAGAAACAGACGAACTCCTCGTCCGGCACGTCGGGATGGAGCCGGGCCTGAATGTACTGGGCCAGCCCGGAGTCGTCGTCCACCTCGCCCTCGAAGTACTCGCGGGACTTCTCTGTGTAGCCCGACGCCTCCGTCACGGAGACGTAAGAGAATTCCTGCTCGGTGAAGGCGGCGAACTCCGTCTGCTCGAAGTGCCGTTCGGCCGCGTCGAGGTCGCCCATCGTCGGCCGCAGGTGGAGGATCATGATGTCGGCCTTGTGGCCCATGACGGTGTACACCGCCGTCTGGCCCTCGTCGGCGTCTTCAACGGCTTCGTAGGCGTCGAGGAAGCCGATACCCTCAGAGAGCGCACGGTCGCGGACTCGCTGGGGGGCCTCGCGCCAGGCGTCCCAGTCGATGCTCCGGCAGTCGTGCAGCGCGTACCAGCCCTCTTCCGTGGCTGGCGGCTTTCGTTGGTCCATAGTCGCCGGTTACAGGTCGATAGTAAGGAAACTTCCCATGTCGTTCCGGGATGGCGACTTCTGGGCCAGCAGTTCAGGCTATGCTTTTATTAGTCCGACGTGACCGCGAATCGATGTTGTCGTATGAACAACCCAATCGATAGACGGGTCGCGACTGCCCTCCAATCATATACGGTACTTGCGGTTATTGCCATTCTCATTGGTGCCGCCGTCGTACCGTATGCGGCGTCGGTCGCCGAGGGTGACGAACAGTACGTCGCTGTAGTGAATATCGACGAAACAATCTCCAGTTCTAGTTCGCAGGACACGGTACAGCAACTCCGTGAACTCCGCAGCAACGAGTCAGTTGAAGCGGTCGTCCTCCGGATATCGAGTCCCGGGGGAAGCGCCGCCTCCAGTGAGTCCATGTATCTGGCCGTCAAGCGGCTCGCAGCGGAGAAGCCGGTGTACACGAGCGTCGACCAGTACGCCGCCTCCGGCGCGTACTACACCGCGGTCCCGAGCGACCGCATCTACGTGACGCCGGCCAGCCTCGTCGGCCACGTCGGCGTCATCGGAACTGCACCGAGTGACGGACTGAGCCCCGCCGCCACTACTGGCCCCGACAAGGCCCATAGAGGAATGACACGGGACCAGTACTACGCCAGCCTCGAGTCGATGAAACGAGCCTTTGTCGGTGCGGTCATGACCGAACGCGGTGACAGGCTCAACGTCTCCCGAGAGACTGTCGCCGAAGCCTCGGCGTATCAGGGCGGTCGCGCGGTCCAGACCGGCTACGCAGATGAAGTCGGCGGACTCGAAGCCGCGATAGCCGGCGCAGCCGACGCTGCTGGCCTCTCGGAGTATCAGGTCGTGTACCACAACCCCGCGGACCCACAGGGGCTGTTCCTCCTCGCCGGCGGGAGTGAAGCCGGTGGGAACGCGACCGTCGTCGCCGAGGGCGCACCGTACACGTTCCAGGGCGTCGACACAGTCCACTTCCTCATGATATACGGCACGCCGGAGAATCAACAGGTCGTCTACAACAGTACCGCACAGGGAGGTGCCTGAAATGTCAGCCGATAGCTCACGTTCGAGTCCAGTCGTCCGAGCAGGGTTTTTCGCTGGGATACTCGTCCTGTCGGTGATTGTCGGCACCGTCGCGATTGGTGGCGGCGCACAATCAGCCCCAGATGTGTCCCAGGTGAACGCCCCGTCGTTCAACAGCGGCGAGTCCGTCGCAACGCCGGCAGACGAGAGCGGTGAACTCTCGATGTCGGCCGACGCGTCCGGGAAGGTCGTCGTTATCGATGTCGCTCACGCCGGTGATATCGACCGCGAAGCGCTCACGCCGCTCGTCTCGACCCTGACCGAGAACGGAGCGACGGTCCGCTACCACGTCGGTGAGCGACAGAGCGGGAGCCCACTCAACGAGTCCCTCCGCTCGGCTGACGCCCTCGTTGTTCTCGGCGCAGAACAGCGCTACACCAAGAGCGAACTGAACGGCCTCTCCGCGTTCAGCGATGCGGGCGGTCGCGTGCTCTTGCTGAACGAGCCGTCACAGGCGAGTCCCGCCGGCTTGGGACTGTTCGGCCCGATTCGGTCGGATAGCGTAACCAAGCCGATGGCCCCACTGGCGAGCCAGTACGGCCTCTCGTACGGGAACGGCTACCTGTACAATATGCACGAGTACGACACGAACTACCAGAACGTCTACGCGACGCCGACGGGCGAGACGGAACTCACCGAGGGCGTCGACCGAGCGGTCTTCTACGCCGCGATCCCCGTTCAGGGCGGTGACACCGCACTCACGACGACGGAACAGACAACGCTCTCGAAGACCCGGCGACAGGACACGTACGGCGTCGTTGCCCGCTCGGGGAACGTCGCCACCGTTGGTGATACGAGCGTGTTCACGCAGGAGTTCCTCTACCGGGCCGACAACGAGCAACTGGTCGGAAATCTGCTTGACTTCCTCGTCACAGGCGAAAAATCACCCGCAGACGCACCGCGGCCCCCAGAATCGGGTAATTCCGGACCTGGCGGCTCGCTCCCCGGTGCTGGAACAGGCAGCGGCGGTGTACTGCCGTCCGAACCGGATGCCACCCCAGCGCCCGACCCGAACGAGACTGTGATGTCCGACGAGTAAGACATCACCACGCGTTTTCGCTGGAAGTACTGGTAGACAGGTACCGCCGAACCGCGGCGACTGCAGTCAGTCGTCGAGATCGAACACGCGGTGCAGTTCGCGCTCGATCTCGTCGAGATATTCGGAAAGCACGGCGTCGAGTTTCTCGTCGTCGACGATGACCGCTGAGAGCCGCTCCGTCGGGTCCTCGGGTAGTTCGACGCTGAACTCGCCGTCATCATAAAACGGCTCCGACTCGTTGAGGATCTGCTGGTCGATAGCGTGGACCAGCTCAGAGTCGTACGTGTCGTTCATCCGCTCGAAGGCGTTCTTGTAGGCCTTCTGGAGCTCCGGGAAGTAGTTCGCGTACTTGTCTTCGAACTTCTCGGGATCGAACTCTGTCATTGCCAGAACGGTACGGGGCTGGGGATAAAGATGGCCCGATGTTCAGCGTTGTATCGTGCGTGCGTCCTTCCGGGGGAGATACATCGTGAGGTACGCGACGAAACAGATGCCGAAGATGCCACCGATGACGAGAAAGACGCGGATGTCCAGTCCGGCAATAGCTGCGATAATCTCCTGTAGCGTCGTCCGCGGGTTCGCAAACCCGAAGGTCTCAGTGTAAGCCAGCAGGCCGGCAACGACGACGAGCACGAGATCGAACAGGTCCCGAGAGTCCATCGTGGGGTGTTCGGAGAAGCGGACGTATATCTTTTATTGCTGATACTGGTGACAGCGTCGTCAGTTTCACTACCGCGCGGTTTGATGGGTTTCGATTACGACACTTGGTTAGTGATAATCTCGTCGGCGGCCTCGATAAACGCCGACTCCTTCCCGGCCGGGATGGTCGCGCCCGCCGCGATGTCGTGCCCGCCCCCGTCACCACCGACGGACTGAGCGGCGTCGCGCATCACGACCGACAGGTCGACGCCCCGGCCCACCAGCGGGCCGGTCGCCCGAGATGATACTTTCGTCTCGTCTTCGTCAGTACTGGCAAACGCGATAATCGGCTTGTCCGAGTCGACGCCGTCGGTCCCCAGCGCCATCCCGGCGACGATGCCGACGATAGTCTCGCGGATAGCGTCGCCGGCGTCGAACCACTGGACCGAGCCGGCCTGCGTGACGCCACGCTCCTTGACGAGCGTGAGTCCCTCCGAGAGGTTCCGGCGGTGGTTCGACAGCAGCGTCCGCGCCCGTTCAAGTGGCGCATCGCGCTCGCCGAGACAGACCGCCAGTCCCACGTCTGCCCGCTCGTAGCGGGCCGTGGCGTTCAGGAGCGTCGAGAACTCGCTTGCGTCCCGGAGTTCCGTCCCGCGCGGCTCCGTGGTCAGCGTGTAGGTCGTGCCGATGAGCGTCTCGATCTTGTCTGCCGGGACGCCGCGCTCGACGGCACGCTGGACCAGCCCACTGGCGACAGTCTGGCGTTCGTCGTCAGAAAGGTCTGCCCACGTCCGCCAGTCACCGTCGGTCTTCAGGTCAACCCCGAGCCCCTCCAGGAACCGGGTCGCGCCGGCCTGGTCGTTCGAGATGCCCGGTATCGGCACTTCGGTGGCGTATTCGAGCAGTTTCGGCAGCGGACGGGTCTGTTTGCCGTACAGCGAGAGGTCGGTTCCCTCTTCGAGGACGCCGGCGTCGACCCCCTCCTCGACGAGGCCGGCGTTGGCTCCGACGAGTTCGCCGCCGACGGCCTGCATGTCCCCGACCGCGCCGACGACCGCGAGCGCGGCGAGGTCGCGGTTGTCGGTGTCGTCGGCCGCGAGCGCGCGGGCGAGGACGTACGTCGCGCCAGCACCGGAAAGCTCCGACGCGCCGTCGATGCCTTCCAGCAGCGGATTGAGGTGGGTCTCGAAGTCGGCGTAGCCGTCGGTGTCGACCACGGCGTCGGGGTGGCAGTCCGCCGGGTCCGACGGCTGGTGGTGGTCGGCGACGACCGCCTCGAAGTCGCCCGCGGCGACGTGCTCGGAGATGACGTCGAGCTGGCCCGAGCCGAAGTCGGTGAACAGGACAGTGTCGTACTCGCGGACCGCGATGCTCTCGATTTCGGCCGCGTCGAGTTGCTTCTTGAACACGGTCTCGACGGAGATACCGGCCCGCGATAGCGCCGCGGTGGCGATGGCGGCGCTGGTCAGCCCGTCGGCGTCGATGTGGGACGCGAGCAGGACGCGCTCGGCCGCCCGGAGTCGGTCGGCACAGGCGGCCGCGCGATCAGCGAGCGCCGGAACGGGGCCGGTCGTAGTCATCGTACCGGAGATTGGTGCGCTCCGGAATAAAAACGTTCAGACGTGCGGTCGCTCGGTGGGGGCCGGCGCGACGGTCGAATCGCCGCGACTGTCTCCCGATTTCGCCGCGCAGTCGCGTATCGCACCGGGTGGCACCCTGTTATTATAACGGTGTCAATCATACGAGAGGACATGCACGCTGTCACAGCC
Organism: Haloarcula sp. Atlit-47R; assembly: GCF_003665985.1. NCBI lineage: Archaea > Methanobacteriati > Methanobacteriota > Halobacteria > Halobacteriales > Haloarculaceae > Haloarcula > Haloarcula sp. Atlit-47R. Next base: position 792,046 of record NZ_QPLQ01000002.1, read on the forward strand.
GAGCCACGGTCGGGACCGATTCGAGCCGCAGGCGGTCGGGAGCGGGCGCGATGAGCCTGCTCCGGCGGTTCGCGTTCGCGGTCCGGGCCAAGCTCAACGCCCTGCTCAACCGCACGTCGGACCCGGCGGCGGAACTGGACTACTCCTACGAACAGATGCGGGACGAACTACAGGACGTGACCCGCGGCATCGCTGACGTGACGACCCAGAAGAAACGCCTGGAGATACACCGCCAGCGGCTGCGGTCCAACGTCGAGAAACACGACACGCAGGCCCGGGCCGCCCTGCAGGAGAGCCGTGAGGACCTCGCACGCCGGGCACTGGAAAAAAAGCAGGTCAACGTCAGCCAGATTTCGGAGCTGTCGGGACAGATAGACGACCTGCAGGAAACACAGGACCGGCTAGTCGGCAAGCGGGCCGAGCTCAGTAGCCAGATAGAGCAGTTCCGCACGAAGAAAGAGACCATGAAGGCCCGCTATCAGGCCGCCGAGGCGTCGGCGCGGGTCTCGGAGGCCTTTACCGGCGCTGGCGATACGATGGCCGACGTCCACCGCTCCATAGAGCGCGCGACGGAGCGCACCGAGCAGATGGAGGCCCGCGCGGCCGCGCTGGAGGAACTCGAAGCGAGCGGCGACCTCGAATCCGTCCTCGACGAGGGCGACTCCATCGACCAGGAACTCGACCGACTCTCCAGCGAGCGGGCCGTCGAGAACGAACTGGCGACGCTCCGGACCGAGGTTGAGAGCCGAGAGGCCACCAGAGAAGCGGCGGAGTGAGCCGCACGCGGTCACGTTACTCGTGGTGTGTCGGAGCGGCCGCCTCGACGGTCTCGCAGGTCAGCGCCTCGAAATCGGCCTGCTCGGGGACGACGTCGACGGCGATGCCGGCGGCCTCGGCCGTCTCCCGCGTCGGCTCACCGATTGCGCCGACGGTCGCCTCGTTCAGTCCGTCGACGGCGGCCTCGCGGACCCCGCGCTCGGCGGCCGCATCGAGGAAGTGTTCGACGGTGAGCGAGGAGGTAAACAGCGCCGCGTCGAGGTCACCGCTTGCTGCCAGCTCCGTGGACTCGCCCGATTCGGGCGGCCGGACAAGCCGGTAGAGGACGGTCTCGTGGACGTACGCGCCGGCCGCCTCCAGCCCGTCGGTCAACACCGCCGAGCCGTGGTCCGACCGGGCGACTTCGACCCGCGCGCCGTCCACCGCTCCGGCCAGCGTCTCGACCAGCCCCGTCGAGGAGTACTCGACGGGGATGATGTCGACGCCATAGCCAGCCTCGTGGAGCGCCGCGGCGGTCGACTCGCCGATGGCACACACCGTCGCTTCGCCGGAGTCCCAGCCGGCTTCGGCGGCGAGTTCGACGCCGGTCTTGCTGGTCAGGACGACGTAGTCGGCGTCGGTGCGCGGCGTGACCGGGCCGTCGTCGCCGTCACCGTCGATGTCGCCGGCCGCCGCTGGTTCGACCGCCAGCATCGGGTCCGGAACCGGGTCAGCACCGAGCGATTCGATGAGTTCGACCGCGTCGTCGAGGCGGTCATCGGCCGGGCGAAACGCGGCCACGCGGAGGCGCGGTTCCTCGCGCATCAGTACCCCTCCAGGAACTCCACCACCCGCTCGCGCTCGCCGGCCACCTCGCCGATGACGGTGATGGCGGGCGGTTCGATGCCGGCCTCGTCACGGACCGAGACGATACTGTCGAGCGTCCCGGTGGCGACCTGCTGGTCGGGCCAGGTCGCGCGTTCGACCAGCGCGACGGGCGTGTCGGGGTCCATGCCAGCCTCGCGCAGGGCCTCGGTGTACTGGGGCAGTTTGCCGACGCCCATCAGGACGACCAGCGTGCCGCCGGTCGCGGCCAGCGCATCCCAGTCGACAGCGGATTCGTCCTTCGTGGGGTCCTCGTGGCCGGTGACGAAGGAGACTGAGGAGGTGTAGTCCCGGTGCGTGACCGGGATGCCGGCGGCCTCGGGGCCGGCGATGGCGCTCGTGATGCCGGGGACGACCTCGACCGGGATGTCGTTCTCCACGAGGTGGGCCAGTTCCTCGCCGCCGCGGCCAAAGACCGTCGGGTCGCCGCCCTTCAGTCGGACAACGGTGTTTCCCTCCTCTGCAAGTTCGACCAGTCGGGCGTTGGTGTACTCCTGCGGTGTCCACTCGCCGCCGGCGCGTTTGCCCACGTCTTCGCGCTTCTCCTCGGGAATCATCCCGATGATTTCGGGGCCGGGGAGCTTGTCGTGCAACACCACGTCGGCTTCCTCCAGCAGGCGTTTTGCCTTGACCGTCAGCAGGTCCGGGTCGCCGGGACCGGAGCCAACGAGGTACACTTTGCCGGGTGCAGCGTCCGTCATTCCTCGTCGTCCTCCCGCACCGTTGAAGCGTCATCGTCCGCGCCCGTCGAGTCCCGCTTGGCCTCGGCGATGAGGTCGTCAGCGCCCTGTTCGGCGAGTTCCGCTGCGAGGTCCTGTGCCGCGTCGATGTGGTACTCAGCCGGGATGTCACGGCCGACCGACACCTCCTCTGTGCCGTCCTGTGAGAGGACGCGAACTCGTGTGTGGATGACACCGCCCTCCAGGTGGGCGTGGATACCGATTGGCGCGACACAGCCACCGCCGAGTTCTTCGAGAATCGTCCGCTCGACGGTCGTCTCGACGCGCGTCTGGGGGTCGTCCAGTCGGTCCTTGATGTCCAGCGCGAGGTCGCCGTCGACGGCGGTTACCGCCAGCGCGCCCTGGCCCGGAGCCGGCACAAACCGGTCGGGGTCGAGGTCTGACATCCCGACGTAGCGCGTGAGGCCGGCCCGGTGGAGCCCCGCCTTCGCCAGCACGATGGCGTCGTATTCGGTGTCCGGGTCCCGCTCCATCGCCCGCCGTTCGAATTCAGTGAGGTCGTCGAACCACTCCTCGACCGTGCGGTCGTAGGGGTGTTCTTCTTCCTCGTCGGTGTCGGGATCGCCGGCGTTGCCCTTCCGCTCCTGTTCGGCCTCGTGGCGCTCCTGGTGTTCCCGCTGGAGCGACGGGGCCAGCAGTTTGGCGATGCGCGTGTCGACGTTGCCCCGGAGCGGCTCGACGGTGAGGTCCTCGCGCTCGGCGAGCAACTGCGCCTTGCGTCGCAGGCTCGACGTGCCGACGGTCGCGCCCTCTGGTAGTTCCTCCAGCGAGCGGCCGTCGGGCGTCACCAGCACGTCCTCGGCGGCGGCCCGCTCGGGGACCGCCGCGACGACGAGGCGGTCGGGGCGTTCGGTGGGCATGTCCTTCATCGAGTGGACCGCCGCGTCGAGTTCGCCCTCCAGTACCTTCTCGTCGAGGCTGCGGACGAACGCGCCGGTCTTGCCGAGCCGGTGGATGAGTTCGTCCCGTATCTGGTCGCCCGTCGTCTCCACCTCGACGAGTTCGACCGACAGCCGGCGACTGCTCAGCGAATCCCGCACCGTCGCCGCCTGGCGCAACGCGAGGTCAGAGCCCCGCGTCGCCAGTTGCAGTGTCTCCCCGCGTGTTGTCATACCCGACACTCCACGGTCTGCGCGTAAAAACGCACTTCTTCGTCGGTTCGACGCTACGCGGGCGTCTCGGCGAGGAGAGTCTCAGTGAGGAACTGCGAGACGAATCCCGCGAGGAACGTCGTCAGGCCGCCGGCGACGAGGGCGAAGTCAATCAGTCTGTTGAGCGTGTGAACGGGGCCGACGCTTACTGTGAGGGCGACGTACGCGTGCAGAAGGACGTACATGGCCGGCAGGAAGAGCGCAGTACAGAGCAGGCCGGCGGCCGTCGCGCGTCGGACGGTCGGCGGGGCGCGGCTGACGACTGGGAGGGAATTGGTCAGGGCCATCACGAGTGACGTCGTGCGCTGGCACGTAGGTCTACGGGTCGCCTACCACGGCTCGTTTTTCAGCCCGAGCAGGTAGGCGATGCCGTTGGTGACGACGTGTAACACCGGCGTCGCGACGACGACGACGACGAGCACCGGGAGGGGAAACGTCTCGGTGAACCACGACGGGGCGACCACGAAGGCACAGAGCAACGCCCCGACGACGAAATCCAGCTGGTCTAAGCCGGGGAACGCGGCCCCGCGTTCCCGGCCCGTGCGGCGCTTGAGGAAGGACGCGCCGATGTCCCCGAGCATCGCGCCGAAGGCGAGGCCCAGTCCCGCGCGGAACGGAAACGCCGGCAGGTCCGTTCCCAGCGCGGCGCTCACGGCGGGCCCGACCTGAGTGAGGCCGAGCGCGAGGGCCGTTCCCGCGGCGGTGCCGACGAGCGTCCCGCGCCAGGTCTTGCCGTCGCCCAGCACTCGCCGCCCGCTCCACGTTCGGCCACCGTCTATCGGTCTGCCGCCGCCGGCGAGCACCGCGGCGTTGTTCGGGATGTACGCCGGCAACATCGCCCACAGCGCCCAGACGACCGTATCGACCGTCTCCATATCCCCGCCGTCTGCCCCCGTCGTCTTAATCTGTGTGACTCGCTGCTGTGCGGGTGGTGACAGTAGACACAGACCCGGTGTAGACACGGGCGTGCCTACACCCGTTGCTAGCCACGAATCTAAAAAAGATCGAGAACTGGCCTCAGAACGGCGCTTCAGGGCCTTCGTCGTCGTCGCCGCCAACGTCGCCGCCGCGGGACTCGCCGGGGAACGAGGGACTCATGCCACCGCTGCCGCCGGACATCCCTTCCTGCTGTTCCATTCCGGTTCGGGCGGTGACCTCGTTTATCTCCGGGATTTCCTTGGTCATGCGCGTCTTGATGGCCTGAATGGTCATCGGCGAGATGCCACAGCCGGAACAGGCGCCGCCGAGGCGGATGGTGACGCTGCCTTCCTCGCGGTCGATTTCCTCGATGGCCGCGCTCCCGCCGTGCATCTGGATCTGGGGGAAGTTGCGGCGCAGGAAGTTCGTGATTCGCTCGCGCAGGTCGTTGGCGTCCTCTGTGTCAGTGCTCATAGTGACTCGTATTCGGTCCCGGGAGGGCTTAGACCTTTGGACTAACATCTCTCTCACGGGGGCGAACTCACGGCCCGCAGTTACCCCGACCATACCTGAACTTTCTATCGGCGGGGCGAGTACCCCGTCGTATGACACCACCCGCCGACGGACCGCGGCTGTTCGAATGTGAGACCTGCGGCGGCGTCGGCATCGGCGACAACCGCCCGGAGTGCTGTGACGGGCCGATGGAGACGGTCGAGACGGCGGAGGCGGCGGTAGCCGAGCCGTCGCTTGAGACCCTGCTGCGGACGGTCTTCGACATGTCCGGCACCGAACTGGACGTCTGCCTCTGCGTGATGGAAGGCGGGGAACTGACCGTGGCGGAGTTGGCCGAGCAGATAGGCTACGACCGCAGCGTCGTCGCGCGCCACCTCAACCACCTCGCCGAGTTCGGCGTCGTCGAGAAGCGCCGCCGAATCAGGCCCTCGGGTGGGCACGTGTACGTCTACACGCCACAACCGCCCGAAGTCGTACGGGAGCGGCTCCGCGGGGAATTTCTGGCGTGGGTTCGGCTGGCCACCGCGGAGTTGAGCGACCTGCAACGCGAGAAGGTCGAGGCGATAGCCGACGCCGGGACCGACGAGCGCCAGTGGACCGTGTTCCAGGAGGAGTAGGGCCGGTCAGAGCCGGTCGGCGGTCGCGGCGTAGACGACGGCGAGGACGGCCCCGTAGACGACGTGCCACAGCAGCGACGGCGGGGCGAAGTTCGGGAACGGCGGCGATGCCGGCGAGCCGACCACACTGAGCCAGACCGGCATCACGAGCGCGGCGAAGGCCGCCCACGTGACGACGCCCCAGCCGACGCCGAGTCCGAACAGTTGCCCGGACGTATCCAGGTCAAGGGCACTCGCAAGCCCCGCGAAGGCCACGCCCAGTACGGCCCCGTGCGAGAGATGGACAACGAGACCAGCAGCCGGGCTCGGCGGCGGTGCGAGCCCGTACAGCGACGGGATTGCGACGGCGAGCGTCGGGGGATTCATCACCAGTATCAGCGCCCCCATGACGGCGCTCCCGGCGATGCCGCCGAGCACGCCGGCTTTCCAGTTGCCGGTACCGAGATCGTACGTTTGCGTCGTTTCTGTCGTCGTTGACATGCATCTGACTCGTCGTGTCGTCTGACAAAAGAGCCAGCGTGGCTGTTCGACCTTGTGCCACGGCCCCGCAAGAGCTATACACCAGCTCTCACCGGCCATGGCCTGACAGGCAACTAACTTTCAAGCCGAGGCCGGACGGACAGGTGGTATGGCAGACTCCGATACAGTGATGAGACGGTTCGATACCCCGGACATCGACGACCTCCCCGAAGACCTGCAGGACCGCATCAAGGAGGAGACCGACCGCGCCGGCTTCACACCGAACATCTTCCCAGCGATGGCGTACCGTCCCTCGCATTTCCGGGCCTTTTTTGCGTACCACGACGCGCTGGTCGAGGAGACTGAGCTGGAACGCGAGGAAGTCGAGATGATAATCGTCGCCGTCAGCGGCGTCAACGACTGCCTCTACTGTATCGTCGCCCACGGTGCGCTCCTGCGGATTTACGCCGACGCGCCCAAGCTCGCCGAACAGGTTGCCGCAAACCACCGGACAGCCGATATCAACGAGACCCACAGGGCGATGCTCGACTTCGCAGTGAAACTGACTGAGTCGCCCGCCCGCATCGAGGACGCGGACCTCGAACGGCTGGCGGAACACGGCTACAGCCGCCGCGCCATCTGGGACATCGGCAGCGTCGCCGCCTTTTTCAACCTCTCAAACCGGCTGGCACAGCTCGCCGACATCCGCCCGAACGACGACTTCTACGACCTGGGCCGCTGACGCGGCCGGTCCGTTTGACACCCGGCCTCACGCCGCTTCCGCGGGCTGTACCGACCCAGCGCCGCACTCCGGACAGGTCAGGTCCTCGACCGTCGCCGCACGCTGTGCGAACTCGGTCCCGCAGTCATCACAGCGGAACCTGTAGTGTCGACCTCCGGAGCCAAACAGCTCGGAGACCGTGTCAATTACACCCATACTAGTACACTCAACATCGAACCCCCAAAATCTTCCGGCTGAAGTACATTTCCGGTGCAGTTTGATACATATAGCATCCATCGCAGCGCGTATCTATACACCTAGTAGTTCTTGTCTTGCGTATCAGGGGCATCCACAGATGTATGAGCGAAACACTCTATCTGATGCAGAAAGACAGCGAAACGCGAATCGAAGTTGACGACGATGGCTACGACCGGATCATCGAAAATGGCAACGTCGTCGGCCACCACATGAGCAACCCCATCGTCAAACTGACATAAGCGCACCGCGGTCCCGAAGCATCGCTGCTGACGCGCAACATCCGGGAGTTTTTGCCGCTGGCTGTTGAATCAGTGTCCAATGAGTGACGCCGACGGCGGTCCGAAGCAGGTCTCGGATCCGGCCTACCACAGCGAGAACCACACGGCCGCCCAGACCTGCGGCTGGACCAAAAACGCCCTGCGTGGGGAGGGGAAGTGCTACAAGTACATCTTCTACGGCATCGAGTCCCACCGCTGCATCCAGATGACGCCGGTGGTGAAATGCAACGAGCGGTGCGTGTTCTGCTGGCGCGACCACGCCGGCCACGCCTACGAACTCGGCGACGTGGAATGGGACGACCCCGCGGCGGTCGCCGACGCCTCCGTGGAACTCCAGCGGAAACTCCTCTCTGGCTTTGGCGGCAACGACGAAGTCCCGCGCGAGGTGTTCGAACAGGCAATGGAGCCGCGCCACGTCGCTATTTCCTTGGACGGCGAACCGACTCTCTACCCGCACCTGCCGGAACTCATCGAGGAGTTCCACGACCGCGACATCACCACGTTCCTCGTCTCGAACGGGACCAACACGGAGATGCTGGAGCGGTGTGACCCGACCCAGCTGTACGTCTCTGTCGACGCCGCCGACCGCCGGACGTTCGATTCGACGGTGCAAGCCATGGAGGACGACGCCTGGGACTCGCTCATCGACACGCTGGACGTGCTGGCCGAGAAAGGCGACACCCGCACCGTCATCCGGACGACGCTTGTCAAGGGCCACAACATGCACCACCCCGAGTGGTACGCGGCGATGTGCGACCGGGCCGACGCGGACTTCGTCGAGATGAAGGCGTACATGCACGTCGGCCACTCGCGGGGCCGCCTCGACCGGGACTCGATGCCCGACCACAGCGAGGTCCGCGAGTTCACGCGAGAGATGAGTGAGTACCTCCCCGACCACGACGTACTGAAAGAGGTCGAAGACTCCCGCGTGGCGATGCTCGCCGAGGACGAGAACACGTGGGTCCCGAAACTGGAGAAGTCGAGCGAGTTCTGGGAGCGGGACGCACTCGTGGAGTACTGACTGTATCGCAAACGAGACAGCGTCATCACAACAGTGTGATAGATTTGAACGTGTTAGACGGCAGTTTAAGTTGTGTCCGGCCCAAACAGTGGTACGCTCCCGTTACCAACGCCGAAATAGTTTCTAGCCGTTCCAAAAGTGGGATGCATTCCACCTTCGGTATGCTTATCCGGCACGACTCCCTACGTCGGCGTATGGCTGAATCAACGGGACAGGGCGTCGGTCGGGACGAGCTGGCGACGCTGAAACTGCTCGCCCTCGACGGCGCGCTCGACGAGCCGACGAAAGTGTCCTGTGCCGACCTCGGGGACCGGCTGGACGCGTCGAACCAGACCGCCTCGCGGCGGCTCCAGCGACTCGAAGACGCCGGCTTTCTCTCTCGGGACATGGTCAGCGACGGACAGGAGGTGGAGCTGACCGGCGACGGCGAGCGCCGCCTCCAGTCGGAGTACGCCGACTACCGGCGCATCTTCGAGGCCGACGCCAGCGTCGACCTGACCGGGGTCGTCACCTCGGGGATGGGGGAGGGACGACACTACATCACGCTGCCGGGCTACATGGAGCAGTTCATCGAGCGGCTGGGGTACGAGCCGTTCGCGGGCACGCTCAACCTCGAACTCACGGCCGAGAGCGTCCGCAAGCGGGCGCGGATGAGCGCTATCGAGCCGGTCACCATCGAGGGCTGGGAGGACGACGAGCGGACCTACGGCCCCGCGTACTGCTACCCCGCCTCGATAGAGGGCAGCGACGGCGAGTACGAGCCGGCCCACGTCATCGCGCCCGAGCGGACCCACCACGGCGAGGAGCAACTCGAAGTCATCGCGCCCGAGAAGCTCCGCGAGGTGCTGGAACTGGCCGACGGTGACGAGGTGATAGTCCATGTCTCGGAGTGAGGACGCCGCCGTCGACGCCGACAGCGTGGCTGACGCCGTCGCCGCCTTCGCCCGCGGCGAGCCAGTGCTGATCCACGACGCCGCCGACCGCGAAGGCGAGACCGACCTCGTCTACCCGGCCGGGGCCGTCAGCCCCGAGGCCGTCGCCCGGATGCGCAACGACGCCGGCGGCCTCGTCTGTGTTGCCCTCTCCGACCGCGTCGCCGACGCGCTCGAACTGCCGTTCATGCAGGAGGTGCTCGACCACCCGACAGCGGCCGACCACGACCTCGCTTACGACGAGCGCTCCTCGTTTTCGCTGACGGTGAACCACCGCGACACCTTCACCGGCATCACGGACGAGGACCGCTCGCTGACGATTCAGGAACTGGCCGCCGCCGCGACGGACCCCGACCCCGAGGCCTTCAGCGATGCCTTCCGGTCACCGGGCCACGTTCACCTTCTCCGGGCGGCCCCCAATGGCCTCTCTGACCGCGAGGGCCACACCGAACTCGCGCTCGAACTCGCCGACGCGGCCGACCTGCCGGAGGCCGCCGTCGTCTGTGAGATGCTGGACGACGAGACGGGTGCAGCGTTGCCCCCGGCAGCGGCGCGGGCTTACGCCGACCGGGAGGGGCTGGTCTACGTCGAGGGTGCGAGCCTGCTAGAGCGGTTCGACTGACGGCAACGGAGATCTGTCTCGGCAGTAATTGACCGAAAAGGCGTGTACTGGCCTCTGTTGTAGAGATACGCGATGTCTGACCCAGATTTATATCAGTGGCATGTCATTCTGTGCGTATGGCTTGGTTTGAACGCCCAGCACCCGAGATGGGCACGGAAGGCGACGTGGTCGGGCGGCGGATTGGCGCAATAATAATCGACATCGTGCTTATCGCCATCGTCTCGTCAGTCATCAGCGGCATCTTAGCGCAGGTTCGGCTCGCATTCCTTGGAAGCCTGTTCGGACTCGTCATCGGCTTTGGCTACTACATCTACCTCGAAGGAACGTACGGTCAGACGGTCGGAAAGATGGCCCTCGACATCGTCGTCGTGACGGAGGACGGCGACCCAATCGAGTACGGGCCGGCAGCGATACGGACTGTGCTTCGCATCGTCGACGCGCTGCCGGCGTTTTACCTTATCGGCATCGTCGCCGTGCTCGTCACAGACCGCAAGCAACGGCTCGGAGACATCGTCGCGGATACGGTCGTCGTCCGCGCCGGCGAGACCGGGAGCATGCGGTGAGACGCGGACTGGCGTTCCCGGCTGAATGAGCGCGACCCTGATCGGAGCAGGGCGCTCTCTCGTGGACCGTCAACACTCTTAACCACGGGAATCAATGGGGTAGATATGACACACGACGAGACTGCAGGAGGCACCACCCGCGGGCATCGCGACTGTCGACTCAGCGGAGGGATCGTGCGATGAGCGACCGTCCGGAGATGTTCGAGGGGACCGACCGTATCTGGATGGACGGCGAGTTCGTCGACTTCGAGGACGCACAGACCCACGTCCTCACGCACGCGCTGCACTACGGCACCGGCGTCTTCGAGGGCGTGCGCTGTTACGACACCGAGCAGGGACCGGCCATCTTCCGCTGGGAGGAGCACCTCGACCGCCTGTACAAATCAGCCAAGCCCTACGACCTCGATATCGAGTTCAGCAAGGCGGAACTCACCGAGGCGACGACCGAACTCATCGAGACGGAAGGGTTCGAGTCGTGTTACATCCGCCCCATCGTCTACTACGGCTTCGACTCGCTCGGCGTGAGCCCGAAAGACTGCCCGACGAAGACAACTATTGCAGCGTGGCCGTGGGGCGCGTATCTCGGCGAGGAAGCGCTGGAGGAGGGCGTCGACGTGATGGTGTCGTCCTGGCGCAAGCACGCCTCCAGCCAGATCCCGACCAACATCAAGACGACCGGCCTGTACGTCAACAGTATGCTCGCCGGCGAGGAGGCCCGCCGCAACGGCTACACTGAGGCCATCGTCCTGAACAAGGAGGGGAACGTCGCCGAGGGGCCGGGCGAGAACATCTTCATGGTCCGGGACGACGAGATATACACGCCCGGTCTGGCCGAGAGCATCCTCGAAGGCATCACCCGCAACACCGCCATCACGCTCGCCGAAGAAATGGGCTACACCGTCCACGAGGAAGCGACCATCTCCCGTGGCGAACTGTACACCGCCGACGAACTGTTCTTCACTGGGACGGCGGCGGAGGTCACGCCGATCCGGAGCGTCGACGACAACGAGATCGGCGAGGGGACGAAAGGGCCGGTCACCGACGACATCCAGTCGGCCTTCTTCGACGTCATCGAGAGCGGCAACCGCGAAGAATGGTTCCACTACGTCTGAGAGCGGGGTGAGCGGCGCGGTCAGTCGTCCGCGAGGTCGTCCTCGTCGGCGACCGGAATCGGCGTGGCGTTGCTGCGGTCCGTGTCGCCGAAGCCGGCGCTGAGAATGCGCGTCAGCGCTTCCTCGACGCGCTCGTCGATTTCTTCGTAGCGGTGTGGTTCGACCTCGACGACGTAGCCGGTCGTGATGTTCGGTGCGGTCGGCAGGAAAAGCACCTCGCGGCCGTCATCGGTGGTCTGTCCCGTTTTGAACGCCGTCATCCGCATCCCGTCCCACACTTCGAGTTTCACCGGCGCCTGAAGGTCTTCGGTTCCCCCGACAGCCGTCTCGACCGCCATCTTCGAAGCGTTGTACACCACCCGGAGTCCGGGGACGTGATTCATTGCGTCGTCGATGGCCCGTTCGACGATGTCGCCGAAGGCCGTCCGCATCAGGTACCCGATGGAGAACACGATGAGGATGAAGATAATCAGCGTCGTAAACACCCGAGCGAGTTCGACAGACGACGTTCCCGAGGGGAGCCCGAGCGCCGCTAGCAGTTCGGCGTCAATCGCCGGGATAACCGCCGCGGACGCGAGGATAGAGTAGAGATAGATGATAACGTACACCGTCACCAGCAGCGGTAACAGGATAATAAGGCCGCTCGCGAAATCGCGCTTCCACGACGTTGAGGAGGCCATACAGATACGTGTCGGGCGCGGGATATGAGCCCTTTCCTTTAGTGCGTTCCGTGCTGTGTCCCACGCAGTCACTGGCGAGGGAGCATGGCGGTGGAATCGCCGCCGGCCTACCACTCGGCGACGCTGCCGTCGTCGTGTCGCCAGACGGGGTTGTGCCAGTCGACCTCCTGCTGGGACTGTTCCCGGAGGAACGCCTCGTCGATTTCGATGCCCAAGCCGGGGTCAGTGGGCACAGTGACGAAGCCGTCCTCGTAGTCGAACACCGACGGGTCTGCGAGGTAGTCCAGCACGTCGGCGGCCTCGTTGTAGTGGATGTCGATGCTCTGTTCCTGAATGAGCGCGTTGGGCGAGCAGGCGTCGACCTGCACACAGGACGCCAGCGCGACCGGACCGAGCGGGCAGTGTGGAGCCATCGCCACGTCGTAGGCCTCGGCCATCGCGGCTATCTTGTACACCTCGGTGATGCCGCCGGCGTGTGAGAGGTCGGGCTGAATCACGTCGACGGCACCGTCCTCGAACACCTCCTTGTAGTCCCACCGCGAGTACATCCGCTCGCCCGTGGCGATGGGGATGTCAGTGTGGGCGGCAAGCGCCGGCAGCGCGTCGTTGTGCTCTGGCAGGACCGGTTCCTCGATGAACATCGGGTCGTACGGTTCCATCGCCGAGGCCAACCGCTTGACCATCGGCTTCGTCACGCGGCCGTGGAAGTCGACGCCGATGTCGACCTCGGGGCCGACGGCCTCGCGGACCTCCCGGAGCCGGGTCGCGGCGGCCTCGACCGTCGCCGGAGTGTCGACCCGTTCGATTTCGGGCGTGGCGTTCATTTTCAGCGCCGTGAACCCTGCCTCGACCTGCTCGCGGGCGGCGTCGGCCACGTCCGAGGGCTCGTCGCCGCCGATCCACTGGTACACCCGAATCCGGTCGCGGGCCTGCCCGCCAAGCAGCTGGTGGACCGGTGTGTCGAGTTGCTTGCCCTTGATGTCCCACAGCGCCTGGTCGATGCCGGCAATAGCGGACATCAGGACCGGGCCGCCGCGGTAGAAGCCGCCGCGGTACATCGCCTGCCAGTGGTCCTGAATTGTCTCGGGATTTTCGCCGACGAGATAGCTGTCGAGGAGTTCCTCGACGGCGGCGCGTACCGTATGTGCCCGGCCCTCGACGACTGGTTCACCCCAGCCGACGGTTCCGTCGGCCGTCTCCAGCCGCAGGAACAGCCAGCGGGGCGGGACCTCGAACAGTTCGTAGTCGACAATTCGGTTCCCACCCGCGTCGTCCGCTGTCATACCAGTGGTCTCCTCGCTGTAGTAGCAGTCCCGCTGGGAGCACTACGCGGCGCGTCGAGCCGCGCTCTGTCGGTCTGTGGAGTCATGTGAGACACACATAGGAGACGTGTATATAGTCGTTGTGTGATTCCAGAACCTACCGCTCGCGGTGTCGCTCCCACGTACGGACGAGCCCGGCAAGCGTCTCGTTGACCGGGACTGGTGCCGTCGCAGTCGCCACGACGTAGCCGTTGATGGCGTCGATTTCCGTTTGGCGGCCGTCCGAGATGTCCTGGTACATCGACGAGTGGTTGGCGGCGGTGTCGTCGACGACACGTTCGACGAGCGATACTGCACGCTCGTCGGAGAGGTCGATGTCCTGTTCGCGGGCGACGGCGGCCGTCTCACGGGCGGCGTCTGCGGCGATGGCGTCGGCCGGCGAATCGGCCAGTGCGCCGTTCTCCACGCGGGCGAGGGCCGTCACCGCGTTGATGCCGGCGTTGACCGCGAGTTTCTCCCAGAGGCGGGCCGGCATATCCGCCGCGACGGTCGTCTCGATGCCGGCCGCACCGACCGCTGACCCGACCTCGTCAGCGACTGTGGACCGGCCGCCGTCGCGGTCCCCCAGCACAACCTCGCCGCGGCCGGTGAACGCGACGGTGCCCGGCTCTCGAAGTCGTGCCCCGTAGGAACACGTCCCTGCCAGCACCGGGCAGTCAACCTCGGCAGCTAACTCCGCTTCGTTGCCCATCCCGTTTTGCAGCGAGAGGCAAGCGTCAAGGGTGCAGTCCGCGAGGTCCGCTGCAACGGCGGCGGTGTCGTGGGCCTTGACCGTCACCAGCGCGAGGTCGGCACCCTGTGGGACTGTCGTCTGTGCGTTCGGGTGGACCCGAAACTCTTCGGCTCCGACGACCGAGAGTCCGTCCTCGGAGATGGTGCCCACGTGTGGCTCACGGCCCACCAGCGTCACGTCGTGTTCGCGGGCGAGCAGGCCACCGACGAGGCTGCCGAGGCTCCCTGCCCCGACGACGACGATATCCATACCATCTCGCAGGGACGGCCGGGACAAAAACCCATCACCAGCAGGCGAAATCAGCACGCACTTGGCCGCGAGTGACGAACGAGTGGGCATGGGCGACTCCGACGACGCCGAGGCGGTAGTCCGGGCCATCGACGAGATTGGTATCGACCAACTGACCGAGACGATTGTCACGGCGTGGGAGGGGATCGGTGGCGGCGCCGAACCGGGGCCGACCTGGCCACAGGAGGAGACCACACAGCGGTTCGAACTGTCCGAACCGGACGAAGCGGTCGGGCTAGACGTGCTCGCAGCGGTGTTGGACGCGTCACCGCGGTCTCCTGAAAAAGCGTTCGTCCACCTCGGTGTCGGGCGGCGAGACACCCCACAGCACGAGCGGTTCGCTGTCGAGACGCTCGCGGGCCACACCGACGTTTCGGCTACCGATACGCACACGACCGGAACGGTGCCGATGACGCCAGAAACGTTCGACGCGCTGGCGCGGGTCTACGGCGGCACGCTGGTGTACGTGGTCATCGGTGACGAAGACGGGCAGGCGATCCTCGAACTCGACTGGACGACGCTCCGGTTCTCGCTCCCGCCGTCGGCCGCCGAGACAGTGCAAGAGACAGTCGGACCGGCCGTCGCCGAGCGATTCGAGCAGGCGTAGGCCCACATTTGTGGTCGGTGGGTCCAGACAGCCACCGGTCCGTCAATCCTCCTGCCAGTAGTAGATGTCCTCTTTTGGCGCGTTGCAGGACGGGCATTCGTCGGGGATGTCCGCTATCTGGCCCATTTCGCCACACTCCCAGCAGCGCCACATCAGTTCGGCCTCGCCCGCGGCCCCGGCGCGCAAGTGCTCGCTCGACATCGCCTCGATGCCGTCTTCGACTGTGACGTAGAACCCGTGTTCGTCGAATCCGCGGATAGTCCCGAGTTCGTTACCGTCCCCGTCGTACACCGTCTGTCCGAACGAATACTCCTCGCTTTCGATGTTCGTGGTCATGTCAGCCATACATAGAGCTAGTCGGTCCGAGATGTGTTAAATGCTACCGCGAATCAGGAATTGCATGATCGACGAGCCGAATCGTGGGGTCAGCAAGCCCGCGGGCTGACAGACGGCACGCCAGCGTCGCTACCGCGAGAACAGGCTGTTGTGGACGGGTGCGAAATCGCTCTCCTGACTGTCCTCGACCACCGAGTCGGTGACGGCGTTGCCGTCGACACCAGCAGCGAGGAAGTCCGCGAGCGGCGGCCCGACGTTGTCCGGTTCGACGAGGAAGGCGTCGTGGCCGTGGTCGGAGTCGATGACATGGTGGGCGACGTTCGCGCCGGCTTCCCGGAGCGAATCAGCCAGCGCCTCGGCCTGCTGAGTGGTGAAGTGCCAGTCGGCGGTGAAAGACATCACCAGCGCGTCGCCGTCGAAGGCCGCCAGCGCGTCCGCGTCGGACTCGAACCCGGCGGCGAGGTCGTAGTTGTCCATCGCCCGCGTCAGGTAGAGGTAGCTGTTGGCGTCGAAGCGCTCGGTGAACTTCTCGGCGTTGTAATCGAGGTACGACTCCACGTCACGGTACGGGAAGAACGCGCCCGCAGCGTCGGTGGGGAACGTGCGGACGGCGTCCCGGCCGGCGGCGCGGCGGCCGAAGCGGCGCTCCATCGACGCCTTCGAGAGGTACATCACATGGCCCAGTTGGCGGGCTAACGCCAGCCCGTCGCTTGGTGGCTCGTCGTCCTCGCCGTAGTAGTGGCCCTGGTTCCAGTTCGGGTCGGTCGTGATGGCCCGGCGGGCGATGGCGTCGAGCGAGAGGCACTGCGTGTCCAGTCGCGCGGCCGCGGCGATGGGAACGATGCGGTCGACGTGGTCCGGGTGGCGTTTGGCCCACTCGATGACGTTCATGCCGCCGACGCTACCGCCGACGACGGCGTGGAGGTGCGGAATGCCGAGTTCGTCGAGCAGGGCGCGCTGGGCCTCGGTCCAGTCCGTGACAGTGACCGGCGGGAAGTCCGTGCCGTAGGGCTCGCCCGTCTCCGGGTTCTCGCTTTTCGGGCCCGTCGAGCCGTAGCACGAGCCCGGGACGTTCGCACAGACGACGTAGTACTCCGTGGTGTCGATGGCCTTGCCCGGCCCGACGATGTCGTCCCACCAGGCGCGGGCCTGGTCGGCGCTGTCGACGCGGTCCCGACCGGCGACGTGGGCGCTGCCGGTCAGGGCGTGACAGACCAGCACCGCGTTGTCGCCGTCGAACTCCCCGTAGGCCTCGTATGTGATTTCCAGATCAGGAATCGTTTCCCCGCAGTCGAACTCGAACTCGCCCAGCGAGACAGTGTTGTGTTCGACGTTCATGTGACTCGTTCGATTGCCTCGTCGATGTCTGCGATGATGTCCGCTGAGTCCTCGATGCCGACGCTGAACCGGAGGAGGTCCGGCGTGACGCCGCTGGCGCGCTGTTCCGCCTCGCTGAGCTGGGCGTGGGTGGTCGAGGCCGGGTGGATGACCAGCGTCTTCGCGTCGCCGATGTTGGCGAGGAACTGGGCGAGGTCCGTCTCCTCGCAGAACCGTCGGCCGGCGTCGTAGCCGTCCTCCAGCCCGAAGGTGACGATGCCGCCGAACCCGCCGGAGAGGTACTGCTGTGCCAGGTCGTGGGTCTCGTGGCTCTCCAGCCCGGGATAGGTGACCCAGGCGACCTCGGGGTGGTCCTGAAGGTGCTGTGCGACGGTCATCGCGTTCTCGCAGTGGCGTTCCATCCGCAGGGAGAGCGTCTCAGCACCCTGGAGCGTCGCCCACGCGTCGAAGGGCTTCTGGCCGTCGCCCAGCGAGCGGAGGGCGCGCTGGCGGGCAGCGACGGAGAACGCGCGGTCACCGAAGGCCTCGGAGAAGTTCTTGCCGAAGGCCTCGTTCTCGCCGCCCAGTTCCGGGAACTTCTCGGAGTACTCGTCCCAGGGGAACGAACCGCCGTCGACGAGGACGCCGCCGACGGTCGTCCCGGAGCCGTGGATCCACTTCGTCGTCGACTCCCAGAGGAGGTCGACGCCGTGGTCGAGCGGGTTACAGAGCGCTGGCGTCCCGAACGTGTTGTCGACGAAGACGGGCACGCCGCGGTCGTGCGCCACCTCGGATATTTCCTCCATCGGCGGGACCACGAGCGAGGGATTGCCGATGGTCTCGAAGTGGACGTAGGCCGTGTCCTCGTCGATGGCCTCGGCGTAGGCGTCCGGGTCGAGCGTGTCGACGAACCGCGTCTCGATGCCCCGCCGACTGGCGGCCTTCGAGAAGTACGAGTGCGTGCCGCCGTAGATGGAGGAGGCCGTCACGATGTTGTCGCCGTTGGCCGCGAGGACGAACGTCCCGGCGTCGAGCGCGGCCATCCCTGACCCCGTCGCGACGGCGTCGACGGCGTTTTCGAGGGAAGCGATGCGGCTTTCGAGCATCCTGACAGTGGGGTTGTCGAACCGCGAGTAGACGTTGCCGTCGTCATCCAGCGCGTACCGGTCGGCCGCGGTGTCGGCGTCCTCGAAGACGTACGACGAGGTCTGATAGATTGGCGGCGCGCGTGCCCCCGTCGCCGGGTCCGGCTCCTCCTGGCCGGCATGGACACAGCGCGTCCCGAATCCGTAGTCGTCGGTCATGTGCAGTATGCATATATCTCTAGCTATCTATAACTCATAGTTACGGCAATACTCTCTTATTGTGATAGGATAGCACGGTATCGGCCCGCCGGCCAGTGGAACCGAGGGAGAGGGTATTTGTCGGTGGCTATCTACACGCCGGTATGGACCACGACACTGCCGGACGAACCAGCCGACAGATTCTCGACGCCGTCGGCAGTGCCGTCATCGCCGACGACCGCTTCCTCGAAACCGTCATGACCGGGATTCTCGCTCGGGGGCACGTCCTGCTGGAAGACGTGCCAGGCACGGGGAAGACGCTCACCGCCCAGTCGTTCGCGACGGCGCTGGACCTCTCTTTCAAGCGGGTGCAGTTCACGCCGGACCTGCTGCCGTCCGACATCACCGGCTCGAACGTGTTCAACGAGGCCACCGGCGAGTTCGACTTCCAGCCCGGCCCCGTCTTCGCCAACGTCGTGCTGGCCGACGAGATCAACCGCGCGCCGCCCAAGACGCAGGCCGCGCTGCTCGAAGCGATGGGCGAGAAGCAGGTGACCGTCGACGGCGTGACCCACGACCTCCCCGACCCGTTCTTCGTCATCGCCACGCAGAACCCCGTCGAACAAGAAGGGACCTTCGGCCTGCCCGAGGCCCAGCGGGACCGCTTCATCGTCAAAACGTCGATGGGCTACCCCGACTTCGGCGGCGAACGCGAACTCATCGACCGGCGGGCAGACCGGACAGCACAGGCTCCGAGCGTCACCAGCGTCATCGACGGCGAGCGCCTGCCGGCGCTCCAGCGGACAGTCGAATCGGTCACCGTCGACGGCACGCTCCGGGACTACGTCGTCGAGCTCGGCCGGGCCACCCGCGAGGACGACCGCGTCGAGGTCGGCGTCTCCCCACGTGGCATCCAGCGGCTGTTCGAGGCTACTCGCGCCGCCGCGGTCCTCGACGGCCGCGACTACGCTGTCCCCGACGACGTCAAGAGCGTCGTCGAGGAGGCGTTCGCCCACCGACTCGTCCTGACCGCCGACGCGGGCGTTCGCGGGGTCGACCCGGCGACCGTCGTCGAGGACGTGCTTGACCGCGTCGAGGTGCCCGCAGTCAGCCCCGGCCGCTGAGACCGGGCACCGCCGGTCGGTTCCGGATTACCGCCCCAGCAGCGGCTCCGCCTCGGCCCACAGTCGCTCGAAGCGGGCCTCGAACGCCGCCGCGACCTCCGAATCGGTGATCCCGACCACGCCGAGCCTGTCGGCGGGCGAGAGCGGGTCCGGAACGTCGACCGTCACCGCCGCGGCGTCGATCACGTCGAAGGAGACCCCGACCGTCGGCACCGCCCGGACCGCCGCGTTGCGGTCGGCGAGCAGGTCGGGGAACGACTCGGGAAGCACGTCGAGTACCGCCTCGCTACAGAGCAGATCGACCCGTACACCGTTGTCCACGCCGTCGAGAAACGCGTCAACCTCAGTCTGGAACGTCTCCCACGACGCGCGCTCGTACGGCGGACCGACGGTCGCCCGGACGTGCTCTCGGGCGGTCCTGACGTGCCGTCTCATCGCCGCCCGCATCTCCTCGCTTCCGAGCGATCCGAGCCAGAAACTGCTGTCGACGGGCGGTGTGGGCAGGAGGTCCGCCCTGACGGACGCGGCGACGGACCGGTACCGATCGAGCTCCGACGCCAGTTCGCGGGTCCGCTCCGCGAGTAGCCTGTCGACGACCGTCTCCGGGTCGACGGGGGTGTACCGCGTCGGGTCGGTCGGCTGGGTCTGGACTATCCCGCGGGCTTCGAGGCCGTTGAGGACGTCGTAGATCCGTCCCCGAGGGACGCCGCTCGCGTCGGAGAGATCGCTCGCGGACACCGCACCGGTCACCAGCAGCGTCCGATACGCCGTCTCCTCGTAGTTCGAGAGCCCGAGTTCGGCCAGTTCGGTCATCGTCGGGTGGTCGAGCGGCCGGTACAAAGATTCACAGGACCGGCCTCGACGCGGGTGCGGTCGGCGCGAGGAGCGCCCCCGTGTGGGTTCCCTGCCACCGCCAGCGCCGCCAGAGCCGCCGAGCGGCCGAAACACACCGAAAGTGGCGGGGCGTTTCAGTACGTTCATTCCCCCGCCAGCCGGCGTTCTCAGTATGAATCCGTACGTGTTGCTCGGGGCCGCAATCGCCTCGGAGCTACTCGGAACGACCGCGCTCAAGCTCTCGGAGGGGTTCTCGAATCCCGTTCCCAGCCTCGGCGTCGTCCTTGGCTACGGCGCGGCGTTCTACCTCGTCTCGCTGACCTTAGAGGAACTCCCCATCGGCGTCGTCTACGGGACGTGGGCCGCATTGGGTATCGTCGGTGTCGCGGCCATCGGAACCGTCGTGTTCGACGAACCGGTCGACCCGGTTGGTGTCGTCGGGATCGCACTCATCGTCGCCGGCGTCTACTGCCTCAACGTCCTGTCGTCGATGGCCGCCCACTGACTCAGCAGGATTGGCGGTGGAATCCATAGCTTTCACCGGGAGAAATCGATGCCCGGCACCCGCTCGGAGTGAGAACGACACCGACCGGCGACGCTACACCCCCTCAGTTCCGCTCGAACTCCCGTTCCGACTCGTCCCGAGTCGCGTCCTCGACGCCCTCCAGTGTCTCCGTCTCCAGCAGCCGCCCCAGTTTCCGCTCGAACTGCTCGTCGGTCAGTTCCCCCTCGGCGTACCGGCGGCGCAGTCGCTCCAGCGGTGACTCGTCACTGGCATCGCTTGACGGCGCTGGGTCCGCTCCCTCGATATCTTCCTCCGCCTCGTCCGGCTCACCGTACAGCAGTTCGGTCAGCGGGACGACCACGACATATCCGACGAGCAGCGCCGCGAGCCACCACTCCTGCCCGGTAAAAAGAGCAACGAGCCAGAAGCCGGTGACCCCCAGCGAGGCGAGTTCCGTCGCGTTGGCTCTGGCTCGGCCCAGCGGAGACCAGTCAGTCATACTGCTGGCTTGTCACCACACCACAATGGATTGTTCGGTGCGGGCCTACCGTATCGCAGCCACCAGCGCCAACACGGCGACGAGACAGACGACGAGGCCGGCTACGGCGACCGACGGCTCGACAGCTATCGAACCACGGGCGACGGCGGAGAGACCCAGCGTCGCCGCCGCACCGACGCCGCCTACCCCGACAGTTCCGCCGGTGTGAACGAGTTCGGTGCGGCGCGTCGCGGCCCCGGTACCGGCCTCGTGTCTCAGCGTCGTCCCGAATGCCCCGGCGTCCCAGACGACGACGGCACCGACCAGACCTCCGAGCACCAGCCACGTCGGCGTCGAAAGCGTCGCGGCGAACGCGCTTGCACCGAACAGACCGGCCGCGGCGAGCGTGACGCCGGCCGTCCGCGCACGCAGGTAATTCGTCGCCAGCGCCAGCCACAGCTGTCCGGTCACGCCGATGGCCAAAAACAGCGCCACCACGGCCAGCGCCAGCGTGACCGTCTCCGGACCGTACACGTCCAGTATCGGAACGAGGAACTGTTCGACAGCCGGCGCGGCCGGCGTCGTCCGGAGCGCCGTCTCGAGAGCATCGACTGCCGGCCCCGCGACCGCAACCGCGGCCAGCGCGATGACGCCGCCGCCGACGTACGGTGCGAGGACGGTCCCCACGCGGTCGGCCGAACTCTGGACCGTCCGCCGGAGGAACCAGACAGCCACTGTGGCGACCGTCCCGATAAGGAACAGCCACCAGAGGAGGCCGCGAAGGCCCGGTGCGGCTGTGATTGCGACGATGAGTTCGTACAGCCCGACCGGGAGCAGTCCGGCTAATGACTCCTGACCGAGACCCAGTTCGAACAGGCCGGCGACCGGCGCGACCAGCAGGGCGAGTCGGCCCGTCCACCGGAGCGTTCGTTCGACGGCGGCGACGGCCCTGTCGACATCGGGCGCATCGCTCGTTTCCGGGACGAGTTCGGAAAACGGCAAGGCGTCGAGTCCGCGGGCCAGTGCCGCGGCGGCGAGGGCGAGCAACAGGCTGAAGATGGTGATATGGGTCCGCCCGGGGACCGGGTCGAAAATCGGGTCCAGCACCCGTGTGAGCAGTTCGCCGGTCAGTTGCTGGATACCCGGCGTCCCGGCGTTGGACTGCAGGAAGTCGACGGCACCACGCGCAAACAGCACAAGCCCAACAGCGAACGGTACGGCGGTCGTCCGAACGACGACGCCACCGTAGGTCTCCACCCGCTCAGTGTCGACGACACCGCGGGTAGCCGCGGTCGCGCCGAAGACAGCGGTCAGACAACCGAGGACGACGAACACCTGCGACAGGAGCGTGACGACTGCCGGTCGGACGCCAGCCTGCGAGGGGGCAGGGAACAGTTCGGCACCGAGTGAGACAACTGTGCCGCCAGTGGCAACGGAAAGCCCGACGGCGACCGGCAGGGCGAGAAGGCTAGCCAGAACGGTGCCGACTGCCTGCCAGCGGTCCCACCCGTTCAGCCACAGGGACAGCGCCAGCAACACGCCGGTGGCCACACCGACGAGTGCAGCCCGATGGGCTGACACGGTTTCCAGCAGTGCCGCCACCAGTAACGCCGTCACGCCGACGACGATGGCGAGGCTTGTCCAGGGCATTCGGGTCGGAAGTGTGGTGTGAGTGTCCATTGTTACACGCTGAACAGGTCCGCAAGCGAGGCGCGAAGCGCCACGTCGATTGGGCTGTCGAGGTCCCAGTCGATAACGGTCGCGCGGGACAGTTCGGCTCGCTGGAGGCGGGCGGCGCGTTCGGTACTCGCGACAGCCGCGCCAAGCGAGTCGCCGCGGGCCAGCGACGGACTGACGAGCGTCGTCGGGTACTCACGGACCGCGAGCGACGACACCAGCGAGACGGGCCAGTCGTCGGCGGCCGGTGAGAACACGACCACCTGCGCGGTCGGCGGGAGTCGGGCGAGCACGGCGAGCAGGGCCGGGTCCTCGATGGTGCCACCGTCAGCCGTCGTCACCTTCGCCGCTTCGCCCCGGGACTGCTGTGGTCGCCCGTCCTCGGACGCGTCGGCGTCATCGGCCGTCTCGCCGTCCGACTGCCGGGCCGCGGCGCGGCCCACGCTGTCGAATATCTGTCTCGCGTGGGCAGCCGCGTGACCGCCCGAGGCGTCGACCCACGCCAGCCCGTCCGGCCCGAGCCCGCCGGGGACATCTTCTTCGGCCAGTCCGACGGCACAGACGCTTGCGACGACGCTAGTCCGGGAGAGCGCGTCGAACAGACGCTCGGCCGCGTACGCCGATAGTTCGGCTCCGGTCGGGTACCCCGGCTCCGGCGTCACCCGGGCCGGCGGCCGCGCGTCCACGACCAGCACCGTCCTGACGGCCTGTTCCTCGCGGTAGTCGACGGTGGTCAGCTCGTCGGTCTTTGCGTAGCGCCGCCAGTCGATGCGGTTGACCGGGTCGCCGGGCTGGTAGCTCCGCGTCGAGTGGAACTCCAGGCCGCTCCCGCCGGTGTCTGTCGGGAGTGTGCCCGCCCGCGGGAGCGTGGCGTCGGCCATCGGTACTTCGGAAACGGTGTTCGAGCAGGTCAGCGTCCCGTCGCCGGCCACTGTCAGGTCGACAGTCACCTCGTCGCTGGCAGACAGCGTCCGCACCCGCACCGCGGCGGCGTCGAACGTGTAGGTCCCCCGCTTTGCCATCACGGCGTACGACAGCGTCACGCTCTCGTCGGGCCGCAGCGAGGTACAGAGCCGCGGGGACCCCTCGACGACGGCCAGTTCCTCGGGCACGCCGTCGATGACCCGCACGTCGGTCAGCGAACTGCCGCCAGTGTTCGCGAGTGTGAGCTCGACCGTAACCGGTTCGCCCGGCGTCGGCTGGGCGTCGGAGACGGACCGTGTCGCTTGCAGGTCAGTTCCCGCCGGGAGCCGCGAGAGCGCGCCGTACGCGACGTAGATGAGCGGGATTGCGGTCGCCGCGAGCAACAGCGGCTCGGCGGTCAGAAGCGAGACGCTAACGAGAAACAGCGCGGCTGCGAGGCCGCCACTCCAGCGCCGCACGCGGCGGTGCATCGTCAGCGCTCACCTCCAGACACCTGCTCGATAGCGTCGACGGTCCGGCGGATGCGGCGGCGGCGCTCGCTCTCCGGGTCGAGCCACAGGCGGAGCCGGGCCAGCAGCGACTGCGGTTCGTCGGGAGCGAGCAGCGCCGCCGCGACGGCGTCGTCGGTCCACGTCCCCGCACGGACTGCCTGATGGGCGGACGCCTGCGAGACGCCGGCTCCAATGGCATAGGCCGTCGTTGCTGCCGCGGTAAGTCGCTCGGTAACCGTGTCCATCGCCGCGTCGTCGCCAGCGACAGCGTCGTCGATAGCCGCGTCTATGTCAGCGGCGAACAGCCGGCTCTCCGTCGCTGTCACGTCTTCCGGTGGACTGTCGAGGGCCACGTCGAAGGTAGTCGGCGAGCTACCGCCGAGAAGCCCGCCGAGCCAGCCGGCGAGGACCGCACAGAGGCCCACAGTTAGACTTCCAGTGAGAAGGGCGGTCGTCGGGGCGACACTCCCGACCACGGCGACCAGCGACTCGCCGGCGGCCGTCGGCGCAAACAGAAGGGAGGCTGCGACAGCGGTCGCCAGCAGCCCCACAGTCCCGAAGACGACCGTTCGGAGGCGCATCAGGCCTGCCCCTCCGTTGCGTCGTCAGTGTCGTCGGTCGTACTGGACTGCTGTCCGGCAGCCGTCTCTATGGTCCGGATTGCGTCCTCGACGGCCGCGACGTGTTCCTGTGGGTCCCGCTGGCCGTACTCGACCGCCCGGAACGCATCCCGGACCGTCCGAACCGCAGCCGGCGGGAGACCGTCGCGTTCGATTGCGTGGGTCGCGATTTCACCGGGTGTCCGTGTCCAGTACCGCCGAAGGGAAACGTGGGTCAGGAAGCGCGTCCACGCTTCGCGGATGGTGACGCGAGCCGCAGGCGTTCCGTCGCCCTCGTTGGATGCAGTCGTGGAGACAACCGCCACCGCATCGCTGGCTGCGTCTTCGGCTGCTGAGAGTCGTTCAGAAATCCACGCTCGCAACGCGTCGAGCAGTGTCGCCGGCGACCGGTGGCCGGCGAGCAGGTCACGGAGCGCCGTGACAGTGAGTTCGAGTCGTGTTCGGAAACGGCCCAGTAAGTCATCGGCCACTACCGCAACGCCGACAAGCGCCCCGACAGCAAGTTCGCGTACGGCCCGTACCCAGTCCCAGAGCGTCCCCGGCGTGACGTTCCGCCGCCGAGCGCCGACGACCGTTCCGGCAACGAGGACACCGAGAGCGCCGACGACGCCCGCGGCGTTGACGAACAGACCACCAACGGTCGTCGTGGCCGTCTGTCCGTACTTCGAGACGGAAATTTCGGCGCTTGCCGCGACCGGCATCCCGACGGTTGCCCGACCGGCCGCACCGGTGCGTGCTGTCGGCTCCCCGCCGAGGGCAACTGTGGCGTTCGGGACCGGGTCCCCGCCCATCGTCGCGTTCACCGTCTGGCCAGCGACGGGCACGGCCAACGGGAGCGACGGCGACGTTGCTACGGAGAGCCGCTCAAGCACGACAGTTGTGTTACCGCTGACGGCGTCGCGCTCGACGGCAACGGAGACGTTGCCGGGTTCAGTCGGGAGCGTGACCGTTGCCCGCCCCTGCCGGTCCGTCGTTGCCACCTGCTCGCCACTGAGCAGGACATCCCCGTCCCGCACCGGCACGCCGTCGACGGTCGCAGTGACGGTCACCTCGCCGCCGGTGACCTGTTCGCCGGTGATACTCACCGACGCGGTCGTGTTCAGTTCGTAGCTCGCGTTTGTCGACTGCTGGGCCTGCGGGCCGGCCACGGCGAAGGCGCGAGCACTGTCACGCGGGACCGAGGGAGCGACAAGTGATTCCTCGTTGCTGGGTGCCTCAACGGAAATCGTCAGCTCGGCTTCGTAAGGGACGGTCCCGGAAACAGTGCCGTCCGGACCTGTCGTTCCGACCGGGTCACCGTTGAACGCGACCATCGCGCCCTCGACCGGGGCGCCGTCGCGTGTCACCGTCGCGGCCACCGCCGCGCCCGGCGTCGCCGTCCGATTGAGTTCGATGACGAACTCGCCGGACTGCGAGACAGTCTGTCCGTCGCCCGAGTCGCCGGTTTCGTCGCCGTCACGGGCCCCGTTTGCACCCGTCTCAGTGCCCTCGACTCCATCGCTCTCTGCCGCCTGTTCATCGCCAGTCGGGGCTTCGGTTTGCGTCTCGCCCGTCGGTGTTCCGACGGCGAACTCCTCGTCGGGACTTCCGGACTCCGATGCGCTGTAGGCCTGACTACTGTTTTGCATCGCCTGCTGTTCGGATTCCAGACGCTCCTGCCCCGGCGTCGGGTCAAACTTCACCCAGCCGACGCCCTCGAAGTACACCTCGACCCACGCGTGGGCGTTCATTCCGCGAACGGTGTACTGGTTCTGGCCGGTCCGCTCGCCAGTGGAGTAGCCGACGACGTAGCGCGCCGGGATATCCTGACTCCGCAGCATCACCACCATCGACGTGGCGAAGTACTCGCAGTACCCCTCGTCCATCTGGAAGATGAACTCCGAGGCCACGTCGTCCTCGGGCGGCTGACTGACGTTTAGCGAGTAGTTCTTGTTCGCCTCCAGCCACTGCTCGATGGTCGCTGCCGTCTCGTAGGGCGAATCGCTGTCCTCGGTCAGTCGGTCAGTAAACGGCCCCACCTGTGCCGAGGTCGACGCCGGGACGCCCGTGTAGCGCGATTCGACGCTGTCGGGGTAATCCCGGCCGCTCGTACGAAGTACCGCTGGGTCGTCGGGAGCCGTTACGCTGGTCGCGCTGTATGTCGTTCCGGCAGGAAGCGGTCGCTCGGACGTGACCGCGCCGTACTCGGTGACCATCACGTCGTCCCGAGACACTGATTTCGGCCGCCAGACGGTCGGCAGCGACGTGGCGGACTTGGCCAGTCGCACCTCGTAATCGACCGTCGAGTCGGCCATCCCGTCGACCGCCATCGGTCCCTGATAGGCCTGCGGGTCCGCACGCCCGTCCCAGCCCGTCCCGGTGTAGGTCTCGTACGCGCCAGTCCGCCAGTACGCCGGTTCCGAACTCGTGACGGTGAAATGCGGGTCCGTGTTCTGTGACTGGTACGGACTGTCGCCGCCGCCAAGCGAGCCGCCAACACTGGTCTGGCTCCCCGGGTTCAGCGCGCCGAGCTGGCCGCCGCTGCCGCCGGCTGCGGTCCCGCCAGCCTCACCGAACGGATTCTCCTGGGGAAGCGGAATAAGAGACTCCAGCGGGCTCTGTGTCCCACCGGGTGCCAGAACCGGGAGCGTCGCCGTCGCCAGCACCACAGCGACGACACACACAGCAGTGAGGAGGACACGGAGGTAGTCCCGGTCTGCCGATACGTCGTCGAACGGCGAGTCGTCGGAGCCCACGTCGGATTATCGTATCGTCCCGGCGCTGTCGGCATAAATCTGCTGTCAGCGGCGGTGCGGGTGCGGCCTGGCGTCTTGTTCTGTCGTCTGGACGCTACGTCGACAACAAATAGCTCACCAATCAGCGGTAGCTGTGCCGGACAGTTCAGGTATTGACCGGTACGTATGATTCAGACCGCTATTATAAGCGGTTATTGCGAGCGGCCGGGCAGCTGTAAGTGCATGACAGTTGACACAAACGGCGCTGGGACTGGGTCACAGCAGTCGGGCTGGCAGGCGACACGTCGGTCCGTGCTGTCGAGTATCGGTGCTGCAGCCGGTATCGGACTGTTCAGCGGAACCGGACAGGCACAGGCGGGCGCTGGGCTGGCGGGAGTAGGAGCGGCCTATCTCGTCACGACCGGAGCAGGCCAGTCGAACGGGAACGGCAATGGGACAGAGTATCTGGTGCTTGACGGCAGCGGCGGTGTCGCGTTCTCGACTGACGGTACTGCCGATGAAGCGTTCCAGTACGCCTTCGACAACGTGCCTGACAGCGGCGGGGCCGTTATGGCTAGCGCCGACAGCTTCCGCTTTGGCGGCCCGGCAACGATGGGCGACAACACCGCATTGATCGGACAGCAGGGAACCCGTTTCGTTGTCTCGCAGACGGGCACAGCTGAGGACCCCGCGCCGTCTGAATCCCAGTCGAACCCGCTACCGGCCGGCCACGACCTCATCCGCGTGCGCGGTGATAACACTGCCATCACCGACATCGAGTTCGACGCCGACGGGACGCAACTGAATAATCAGGCGATTCAGGCCGATCAGTGCGACGGCGTCTATATCGCTCGCAACCGGACGGTGAGCGGTTTCCAGATGGCCCTGTCGTTCACGCGGTGTACTGGTGTGACGGTTGAACACAACGAGGTTGTCGATCCGAACTGGTACGGTATCACCAGCCGGGCCGCACCGACCGGCAGCGCCCGGGACCTCCGGCAGTCAAGCGACGTTGTCGTCGCCGGTAACCGCGTCGTTGGCGTGAAATTCAACAACATCGCCCCGTACAATGTGGCGAACTTCGCCGTCATCGGGAACGTCGCCGTCGACGGCGGCCACAGCCTTATCGCGTGTTCGCCGGCCCAGCACGGAACCATCGTCGGGAATGTCTGTCGAGACCTGACCGAGTTCGCACCCGACCCCGGCGGCGAGGCGGGCATCGAGATAGAGTACAAGGAGACGCATCTCCGTGACGAGGTAGCCGGGACCCCCGAAGCCCGGTCGTCGGATATCACCATCACGGGCAATCAGGTCGACAACTGTCCGGTCGGCATCCTTGCTCGCACGGTTCCAGCGGATGCGGACAACACCGACGCACGAACTGCGAAGCGCCCGTACAGTTTCACCATCACGGGCAACACAGTCAGCGACGCCTCGGCGGCCGGCATCCGACTCCGGTCTGGCGACGCGGGTGTGGTCGCGACGAACACGGTTCGCAACGCCGGGACCGCAATCGACATCGACGAGACGTACACCGCGGGCATCGAGCAGGGACTGAACGTGACCCGCTGACGGCAGTTCGAGATTGCGATGTGAGAGGGGGTTGTAAGATATAAACCGCCGGCACGCAAACGATACGGCAATGACCGACGACGAGGAGACGGTCCAGTGCTGGCTGGTCGAACGCTCCAGTTACGGCGACGAGCGCATGGTGACGCTCATCTACGCGCCCCCGGACGGCGACCGCCACCTGACCAAGCAGCTCTCGCCGAACCTGCTCAGGCGCAAGCGGATCACGGCGGCCATCGACGTCGAACCCGACCGACTCGAACCCGTCACCGACGAGGAGACACAGGAGCGCTACGCCACGGAGGCCCAGCGGATGGCCGAGCGCCACGACCCCGACGCCGAAGTGTAAGCGAGCGTTTCGACAGCTACGGCCCGTCTATCGAGTTTTTTGATTGATATTTGGAACACGAAAGACTATACACGCGGCCGTCACAAACCGGCCGTATGGCAGCGATAGAACTGGATGGCGTCACCAAGCAGTTCGGGAGTCTCACCGCGCTGCAAGGGGTCGACCTCACCGTCGAGGAGGGCGAAATCTTCGGCTTCCTCGGCCCGAACGGGGCCGGGAAGTCGACGACGATCAACATCCTCCTTGATTTCGTCCGCGCGACCGACGGGTCGGCGACGGTGCTCGGCCACGACATCCACGAAGAACCGAAGCGAATCCGTGCCCGCACTGGAGTCCTCCCCGAAGGCTACGACGTGTACGACCGGCTCACCGGTCGGCAACACCTCTCCTTTGTCATCGAATCGAAAGATGCCGACGAAGACGCCGATGCACTGGCCGAACGGGTCGGCATCGCCGACGCCCTCGACCGCAAGGCCGGCGGCTACTCCAAGGGGATGCAACAGCGCCTCGTGCTGGCGATGGCGCTCGTCGGCAAGCCCGACCTCCTCATCCTCGATGAGCCGACGACCGGACTAGACCCGAACGGAGCACGGCTAATGCGTGAAATCATCCGCGAGGAGAACGAGCGCGGCGCGACTGTCTTCTTCTCCAGTCACATCCTCGGTCAGGTTGAGGCCGTCTGTGACACGGTCGGTATTCTCCAGAACGGCCGCCTCATCGCGAAAGACAGCGTTTCCGGGCTTCGCGAGGCCGCTGCCGGAGATACCGTCCTCCGCGTGACACTGGCTGACGGCGACGGCACCGACGCCGCGGTCACGGCTATCGAGGGCCTTGACGAGGTGTCGACGGTAACCGCGGACGGAACGACGCTCACTGTCGGCTGTGACAGCGACGCGAAGATGGCCGTTCTTAACGCTGTCGAGGAAAGCGGGAGCGAGGTCGCCAACTTCGAGACCGAGGAGGCCTCGCTCGATGAGGTGTTCGCCGCCTACACCGAGCAGCAAGACCAAGATCGCGCGGAGGCCGACGCATGAGTGCCGAGCAGAACCCCGTCAAGCGCTTCCTCGGAGACATCGATACGAGCATCAAGAACTCCGAGTTCGCCGACTGGTACCCCATCTCGAAAAAGGAGTTCCGGGACACGGTCCGCTCGCCGTGGATCTGGGTGCTCTCGCTCATCTTCATCGTGCTGTTCGCCCTGCCGGCGGTGCTGGGCCTGTATTTCAACATCGGCCAGCAGTTCGCCGAAGCCGGGGCGTCGTTGACGACAGACGCGTACGTTCGCTTTGCGCTGCCGATTGCGGCACCGCTGCTCCCCGCTGTGGCAATCGTCATCGGCTACGCGGCGATTGCCCGCGAGAGCGAGCGCGGCTCTCTGAAGATACTGCTGTCGCTCCCGTACACGCGCGGCGAACTGCTCGCCGGCAAGTTCGTCGGCCGGAGCGCCATCACGCTCATCCCGGTGACGGTCGGGTTCCTGACGACCCTGCTCGTGTTGCTCCCGTCGGAAATCGAAATCGCGTGGGAATCGTTCCTGCTGTTCGCGCTCGCCACGATGACATACGGCGTTGTGTTCACGGCGTTCGCTATCGGCCTCTCGGCGGCGCTAAAGACCGCTCGCCGGGCGATGGCGGCATCGCTCGGAATCTACGTGTACCTGCAGGTGTTCTGGTCGAACCTCGGAGCCGGCCTCGGGAACCTGCTGTCGGACCACGCGAACATCGACCAAGTGACCCAGCTACACGTCGAGCTGTTCGTTTCGCTGCTGAGCCCCATTGCAGCGTACCGCACGCTCGTCAAAGAGGTACTACAGGGCTCGCCGATCCGCTCGCGGCTCCTTCTGACGTCGAACCCGCAGGTGACGTGTGAGGAAATGCTGGGTGGAACGCTCGAAGTGACACAGGCCGGTGCCGAGTGTGCCAACGCCGCCTTACCGCCCCAGTACAGCACTGTCGCGGTTATCGGCTATCTCCTGCTGTGGCTGGTCGCCCCGCTGGTCGCCGGCTACTACGTCTTTGAGAACAAGGACCTCTGAACGGCCAGTAACACAACAGTATTATTCGAAAAAGGTGACATACTACTGTGCCTCCAGAGTGGACCTGTAATCACGGCGATTTCGCGGCCGTGGCAGGGACACGCCGGGACCTGCTCCGTCGGATTCGAAGCCACCAGCGCCAAGCGGGCGGCAGCCTTCTCTTGCATGAGACACCAGATAGCGATCAGGCACAGGATGCGTGTGTTCGGCATCTTAGTGTGAACGGGTCCGCTAACACAGGCGTGCTTATTGTTACGAAGTCACCGGCGCTGAAACTCAAGGCGTGGCGTCACAATGTTGGGGACTGGCCACAGCGACTCGAAATCCTCACACCCAACATGACAGCGCAGCTTCCAGCAGAAGACGTCGTCAGCGATGGGGATTTTATCGACGGGCCGTTGGGAGTCACAGAACTCACGTCGGCCGACCTGAACGGGCTTGCGAAAGAGATTGACGACATACTAACTGACCTCGATAAATCAGTTGACAATCTCACCATTTGTATAGATAATATGACAGAGCTCATCAATTCGTTCGGGACGCAGCCGGTGTTCAAGTTCACGCATGCGCTGAACGGTCGGTTCAGAAGTCTCGGGGCGTACGCACACTGGCACTACAAACCGGACACGCAAATCGAATCATCGAATCACCTCTTCAGGCAACTGTTCCAGCTACTGCACGAGACGCGGTCGGAAAAGAGTCACTTCGAAGTGCTCTAGACAAGGTCCAGCAGCATTCGATACCACAACCAGCGTCCACACCACAGAGGGCCGGTCTGCAGTTCAACCGCCACCCTCACAACACGCTGGTCTCGGCCAACAGCTCCTCGAATTCGGCTTCGCTGAGTGTTGCTACATCGTGTTCGGCCGCATCATCCTGTTTTCGCTGGCCGGGATTGTCACCGAGCACCAGATAGTCAGTGTTGCCGGAGACGCTGGTCGTCGCCGACCCGCCGTTGCGTTCGACCAGTTCCTGTGCGTCGCTGCGGGTGTAGCCGTCGAGTGTGCCAGTGAAAACGAACGTCTGGCCGTCCAGAGCGTCGCCGCCCGTCTCCTCGGCGGCCTGCGGGTCGACGTGGTCGAGCAAGCGGTCGATGACGGCACGGTTGCCCGCGCCCTCGAAGAACTCCACGATGGAGCGGGCAACTGTCGGTCCCACGTCTGGCACGGCCTCGAAGGCGTCGGTGTCGCCCTCGTCGGCGGCCTCCAGTATCGCCTCGAAGGTGCCGAACTCCCGGGCGAGGTTCCGGGCCGTGACCGATCCCACCTCGGGGATGCCCAGGGCGACGAGGAAGTCCGCGAGCGGCGGCTCACGGGCGGCGTCCATCTTGTCGACGAGGTTCGTCGCGCTCGTCTCGCCCCACCCCTCCAAATCGGTGAGATCCTCGACAGTGAGTTCGTAGAGGTCCGCCGGGTCGGAGACGAGGCCAGCGTCGAGGAGTTGCTGGACGGCCTTCTCGCCCAGGCCCTCGATGTCCAGCGCATCGCGGCTGGCGTAGTGCTCGACGCTGCGCTCGCGCTGGGCGGGACAGGTGAGGCCGCCGGTACAGAACGCCATCGGGCCGTCGCGCTCGACCGGGCTGTCACAGGCCGGGCAGGTCTCGGGGAACTCGAAGTGGCCGTCGCCGTCGTCGTCGAGCACTTCGACGACATCCGGGATGACGTCGCCGGCCCGCTTGATGCGGACGCGGTCACCCACGTCGACGCCGAGGTCGGCGACGAGCGAGGGGTTGTGCAGCGACGCCCGCGAGACGGTGACGCCGCCGACTTCGACGGGGTCCATGAGCGCGACGGGGGTGAGCCGCCCGGTCCGGCCGACCTGGACGACGATGTCCCGGACGGTGGTCTCCTCCTTGCGGGCCGGGAACTTGTAGGCGAACGCCCAGCGCGGGGCGCGGGAGGTCGACCCGAGTTCGTCGCAGGCGGCCATGTCATCGACCTTGATAACGACGCCGTCGATTTCGTAGTCGAGGTCGTCGCGGGCGTCGAGTTGCGCGTCGCGGTAGTCGATAGCGGCGTCGATGTCCCCGACGACGCCCGTCCGGTCACAGACCCGCAGCCCCCACTCGGGGAACCGCTCGTGCATCTCGCTGTGGCTCTCGAAGTCGACGGAGGCATCGAGGACGCCGAAGAAGAACACCGACAGCGGGCGCTCGGCGGTCACCGACGGGTCGAGCTGGCGGAGCGTCCCGGCGGCGGCGTTGCGCGGGTTGGCGAAGGGGTCCTCCCCGCGCTCGACGCGCTCGCGGTTGAACGCCGTGAAGGCGTCCCGCGGGATGTACACCTCGCCGCGGACGGCCAGATACTCGGGGCAGTCGCCGCGCAGGCGCTGGGGGACGGCGGCGATGGTGCGGACGTTCTCGGTCACGTCCTCGCCGACCTCGCCGTCGCCGCGGGTGGCGGCCCGCTGGTAGACGCCGCCCTCGTAGACGACCTCAACGGAGAGGCCGTCGAACTTCGGCTCGCAGAAATACTGCACCTCATCGGTGTCGAGTCCGTCTCGGACCCGCTCGTCGAACTCCCGCACGTCCGCTTCGTCGCCACCCTGATCGATAGAGCCCATCCGAGCGACGTGTTCGACGTCGGGGAGTTCGTCCAGCGGCTCGCCGCCGACGCGCTGGGTCGGACTGCCGTCGGTGTCGAGGTCGAACACCGATTCGAGCGACTGGAGCCGGGTAAACAGCGCGTCGTAGGCCCGGTCGCCGATGACCGGGTCGTTTTGCACGTAGTACCGGTAGTCGTGATAGCGAATGGCCTCGC
Organism: Haloarcula sp. Atlit-47R; assembly: GCF_003665985.1. Lineage (NCBI taxonomy): Archaea > Methanobacteriati > Methanobacteriota > Halobacteria > Halobacteriales > Haloarculaceae > Haloarcula > Haloarcula sp. Atlit-47R. The sequence goes on from NZ_QPLQ01000002.1 coordinate 826,237, forward strand.
GCAACTGGGCGGCTTGCTCGCGAGCGGTCTCGGCGTCCACGTCCTCGACGGACTCGAACTCGGTCCGCGGATCGGAGATGTAGGGGTTCCCGGCGACATCCTCGGCAGTGGTCATGCTGACCCAGAGTTACGTCTCGTATACAAAAACGGCTCTGCTCCGCCCCTCAGGTCGGGAGAACAACAGACGAAAGCTGTGAGTGAGTTTCCGACGGCTACTGTCCGATATGACGAGATAGAGATAGTGCAGAAACGTCCGGCTATCGGCCGATACTGGAACTGGGGGCCTTGATGACGAGTTCCCCGTCGCTTCGGACAGTGACCGAGTGGTCGGCATATTCAAACGAGATACTGACAGGTGTCGAACGGTTCGAGGAGTCGATGAGCGAGTCGAGCGCTTCGGGGTCGACAGTCTCGTACAGCGGTGCGAAATCAGTCTGTTCCCGCCCGGTGATAGCGGAGATGTACTCGGTCACGGCCGCACTCGGTCGGGTCTCGCTCCAGTCGAGCTGTTTTCTGGTCACGTTCATCGGTGTTGCGGTATCGCTGTCCGTACTCTGTCTGTTACTTTTACTCATGCGGTTTGTCTATCTGCATCAAAGTAGCAAGCAGTAATATAGTCTTCCCAGCATTATCAAACTGTGAAAACGCCAAGTGGTAGCAGCAGCGGTCTCCAGATCGAGCCATAGCTTCGGTCTTCGTCGGTTTTCACCGGTGTTACAGATCGGCGACGTCTTCGATTGCGTCGGTTAGTTCCCTGATACTCTCGACGGTGTGTTCGCCCATGTGTCCGATGCGGAAACTCTCCTCGCTGATGTCGCCGTAGCCGCTGGAGAACACCATGTCATACTCCTCGGAGACGGCCTCGACCGTCTCGGCGACGTTGATGTCCTGCGTGTTTTCGATGCAGGTCACCGTCTGGGACTCGTAGCCCTCCTCGGGATAGAGGTCGAAGTGCTCGCGGGCCCACTCGCGGGTGTACTCGGCCATCTCCTGGTGGCGCTGGTCGCGGGCGTCGTGGCCCTCGTCGAGCATGTGTTTCATCTGCTTGCGGTAGGCGAGCATGAGCGGAATCGCCGGCGTCGAGTGGGTCTGGCCCTTCCGGTCGTAGTAGTCCAGACAGCGCTGGAAGCCGCCGTACCACGACGCCGACTCCTTCTCCAGTTCCCGCTCGTAGGCGTCGTCGCTGACCGCACAGACGGCGAGGCCGGGCGGCATGGCGAAGGCCTTCTGCGTGGACGTGAAGATGGCGTCGATGCCGTGGGCCTCGATGTCGATCTGGTCGCCGCCGAGACAGGAGATGGCGTCGACGACGAAGTAGGTGTCCGGGTACTCCGCGACCACGTCGCCGATCTCCTCAATAGGGTTGCGGACGCCGGTCGAGGTCTCGTTCATCACGGCCCCGACGGCGTCGTAGTCGCCGGATTCCAGTGCGTCGCGGACGTCTTCGGGCTTGACCGCCGTGCCCCAGTCGTACTCAATGCGGTCGACCTCCTTGCCGAGGCGTTCGGCGACGTTGGCCTGGCGCTCGCTGAACGCGCCGGAGGTCGGCACGAGCATGCTGTCCTCGACTAGGTTGAGCGTCGTCGACTCCCAGAACTCCGTGCCCGACGCCGTGAGCACGATGACGTCGTTGTCGGTACCGAGGAACTCCTTGGTGTCCTCGACGATGGTGGTGTAGAGATCGGTCATCCGGTCCATCCGGTGGCCGAACATCGGCTCGGCCATCGCCTCGATGACGTCCTCGCGCACCTCTGTCGGCCCCGGAAGATACAGCGTCTTGTCCTGATACTCGTCTTTGTATTCGCGTTTTTCGGTCACAGAACCACCTGTAGTAGGTACACTCTCGAATCCGGGAGGCATGGTAGTTTTGATACCAAGCGAATCAGCGAGCGTCCTGAACGGGTAGACCGCTCACGGGGAAAATACGCACAGATCAATTGTCCTCGCCACGAAGTATTTATCAGTTGGACAATCAGGTTCGAACATGGGCCGCCACACCCCGCTCACAGACGTCCAGCGAGCGGCTATCGCCGATAGAGCGGTTGCGCAAGTCGCCGACACGCTGGCCGAGATGCACGCCGACTCGCAACCGAGCCAGCGTAAACCGCTCAGCGACGACGATACCAGCGGATACCGTACATGACCAGCCCGGCGTAAATCGCCGGACCGACCAGAACTGTCGCGCTGGTCGCCACCGCTCCGCTGAACAGATATCCGAGGAACACGTCGATGAACACCAGCAGGAAGGGAGCGAGCGCAAGTGCCTTCCCGCCGATTCTGAGCGCCGCGTCGAACGTCGGCTGTGTCGCAGCAATCGCTCCGACGCCGGCGACGACAAGGAGATACAGCGCAGCGCCCGGGGGCGAGACGAGTGGGAGCGTGAACAGGGCGATACCGGCGAGGACAACACCAACGATTGTCGGCCCGTTGTCGCTCTGGGTGAGCGCGTTCTGGATCCCGTCGAGATCACCGGCATTGAGTGCCGCTTCAAGATCAGACGTGGTCTGGCTGCCGTCGGCATCAAGGACCGTTGTCCCGGTTCCGGCGTCGACCGGGCTCTCGAAGTCCCGGCCGCAGTGCATACACCACGTCGCGGTCGCACTGACTTTCTCCGAGCAGTGAGGGCAGCGGGGATCGGCGGTCATACTGTCATGTTCGAGGGGGCACAGTTAGCGGTTACGGGGGGAGAATATACACGTCTCCACAGTAAACGGGAAGTATGGATTGGGTCGCACGGGCCGAGAGCCTCCTGTACGACGGCGAGGCAATCGAAGCGGACGTTCGGCTGGACCGTGGTGGCGTCGTCGTGACGAGCCACCGCGTCCTCGTGTTCACGCCGGACCGCGAGGGACCGAACTACCGGCAGGTCGACCGCCCTAACGTTGAGGGCGTCGACGCTACCACGAGCGGCGACTGGTCGTTCCTCGAACTCGGCGTGAAAGCGCTGGTGGTCGGTATCGTGCTGGTAGCTGCCGGGATGACCGTCAGTCTCGATAGCCTCGTCGGCAACGTCTCACTGGACAGCGGCGGTGCTGCGAGTGCCGTCGGCATCGGTGGGATGCTCGGGATGCTCCAGACGATGCTGACGCTGATGGCGCAACTTGACGACCTAATGCGACTGTTTGGCGGCCTTGCGCTGGCCTTTGCCGCCGTTGTTCTCGGAGTCTATCTCTGGAGTCGCGACCGGTTGCTCGTCGTGCGTGTCGCCGGTGACGACGACATCGAACTGGCCGCACCAGACGACGAGAGCGTCGTCGAGCGGATCGAAGCCGCCATCGTTCCCGAGACGCCCACTTCAGATGCCGAAGAGACGGCACAGCCGCCGTCCGACGACCCACTCCCGTGACGTTCAACCCCGCCGAGCACCAACCCTGAGCTAATGGACGCCGACGAGGTCCGAGAACGCGCGGGGTCGTTGCCACGGGAGCCCGGCGTGTACCTGTTTGAACAGGGCCGGGACGACACGCGCCGGGTCCTCTACGTCGGGAAAGCCGTCGACCTGTGCGACCGCGTGCGCTCCTACGCAGATCCGCGGAGCGAGCGCATCGCCAAGATGGTCGAACGGGCCGAGACCATCGACTTCGCCGTCACCGACACCGAGACACAGGCACTGTTGCTGGAAGCGAACCTCATCAAGCGCCACCGACCGCCCTACAACGTCCGGCTGAAAGACGACAAGTCCTACCCGCTGGTCCAGCTGACAGACCACGCCGTCCCCCGAATCGAGGTGACACGCGACCCGGAGGACGGCGCAACCGTCTACGGGCCGTTCACCGACAAGGGGCGTGTCGAGACAGTGGTGAAGGCACTGCGGGAGACGTACGGGCTCCGGGGGTGTTCCGACCACAAGTACGGCAACCGGGACCGACCCTGTCTGGACTACGAGATGGGCATCTGTACCGCGCCCTGCACCGGCGAGATCAGCGAGACCGAGTACGCCGAGGACGTCGAAGCCGTCACCCGATATTTCGAAGGCGAGACCGGCGTTCTCGCGGACCCGCTGCGCCGCGAGATGGAAGCTGCCGCACAGGCCCAGGAGTTCGAGCGCGCCGCGAACCTCCGGGACAAGCTCGGGGCCGTCGAGGCGCTCCACGGCGAGGGCGACACCGCCGTCAGCGACTCCGGGGGGTCCCAGACGACGGACGTGCTCGGGGCCGCCATCGAGGGCGAGCGCGCCATCGTCGCCCGGCTCCACGCCGAGGGCGGCAAGCTCGTCGAACGGGACCGCCACACGCTCGAAGCGCCAGACGGCGAGGGAACCGCCGGCGTGTACCGGGCGTTCATCCCGCAGTACTACGCCGAACGCGACCTCCCGGACCGGATTCTCTGTGCCGAGTCCCCCGCCGACCCGGACATCGAGGCGTGGCTGGAAAGCGAGGGCGTCACGCTCGGGGTGCCCGGGGCCGGTCGGGAGGCGACGCTGGTCGACCTCGCACTGAAGAACGCCCGTCAGCGCGGCGGGACCGACGACGAGAGCGGCCGTCTGGCCGACGCGCTGGGTATCGACCACCCGAGCCGCATCGAGGGGTTCGATGTGAGCCACGCCCAGGGCCGGTCGGCCGTCGGCTCGAACGTCACCTTCGTCGACGAGACGCCCGAGAAAAGTGATTACCGACGGAAGAGGCTCACCGAGCGAAACGACGACTACGCGAACATGCGCGAACTCGTTCGCTGGCGGGCCGCGCGTGCCATCGAAGGGCGGGACGACCGCCCGGACCCGGACCTGCTGCTCATCGACGGCGGCGACGGCCAGCTTGGGGCGGCCCGCGACGCGCTGGCCGAGACCGGCTGGGACGTGCCGGCCGTCGCACTCGCAAAAGACGAGGAGATGGTCATCACGCCCGACCGCGTGTACGACTGGGACGACGACGCCCCGCAACTCCACCTGCTTCAGCGGGTTCGTGACGAAGCACACCGCTTTGCCGTGCAGTACCACCAGACGCTGCGGGACGACGTGTCGACGACGCTGGACGAGGTGCCCGGAATCGGCCCCGAGACGCGGAAGCGACTGCTCCGACGCTTCGGCAGCGTGGACAACGTCAGGACGGCCTCCGACGAGGAACTGACGGCCATCGACGGTATCGGCGAGCAAACCGCGGAAACGATTCGGACTCGGCTACAGTGATTTTGTATAGCGGATAGTAGTTTATTCCAGTCAACTACTAAGCCCACCATTCTGCACGTAGACGACCTCAAAAGCCGTTTTGCTGCGTTTTTAGTGCTCAGTCGACGCTACGGCTCAACAACCGAGTTCCGGAGCGTGCCGACGCCGTCGTAGGTTATTTCGATTGTGTCGCCGGGCGCGACAGTCCCCGGGTTGGCCGGACTACCGAAGGCGATGACGTCGCCGGGGCGGAACGTGAACCGCTCCGAGAGGTACGCGACAACTTCGTGGGGCCCGAACAGCATCTCGCGGGTGTTGGCGGACTGGCGGCGCTCATTGTTGATGTCCGTGTACATATCGGTGCTGGTGGGATCAACGTCAGTCTCGATCCACGGCCCCAGCGGCCCAGAACCATCGAAGGCTTTTCGCGCGGTTCGACCCTGCTGGTCCAGCGCATCGACATCGTTCAGGACCGTGTATCCCCTGACCGCGTCGGGAACGTCAGCGGGATCGATATCGTGACACCGCTTGTCTATGACTGCGGCCAGCTCGCCTGCGTAGGTGAGTTCATCGGTGAACGGCGGGTAAGGAATGTCCTGCTCATGGGCGAGTAGCGCCGCCGGCGGCTTGATGAAGAAGTCCGGTTCCTCGGGGCGGTCGTAATCCATCTGGTCGTTCGTAGCGGCGTAGTTCCGACCGACGCAGTACAGCGCGGTCGGTTCACACGGCGGGAGCAGCCGCCCGTCGCGGCCAACCACGTACTGCCCATCGTCAGCGTGGATGACGCCGTCGACGTATTCGCCGGTAACCGGTCCACGGTCCGTCAGAAGTCGTGCGATTCGCATACTGAGTCGTCTGTGTGGCGGTGAAAAAGGCGTGTCGGCTACAGTGTGCACCAATCGACAGCTATCGTCGGTCACGGCCGAAATGCTTTTTTGCCGCCGTTTCAGCCGAGAGGCGACCCGTTTTTGGAGCTATAATAAATCTAATATCGCTATATCAAATATCCCGGGAACGTGACACCGAAGTGTGTAGGCGTAGCCGGCAGTCACCCACCAAAGCGGTTTTTCGCACAACGGCGTACCGCCATACATGGCTGTGACCCGACGGCTACTCGTGGGCATCGTCGGGCTGGTGTCGCTGCTGGTCTATCTCATGGCTGCATACGTGGGGTACGTGCTGCTGTTGCCAGTGTGGAACAGCCGCCCGTCACCACTGTTGGCCGCGCTGGTCATTCTCGGGACCGCGATCGTTCTCGGCATCTTGAACTACTGGGCTGCAACAGCGCAACTCAAGCGGTCCCTCGATGCAGTCGAACTCTCGCGGACGCGTGCACCGGAACTCCACCGCCGTCTTGACGGGCTTGTCGATCAGATGGATGTCGACACACCGACGCTGCTACTGGCGGAGCTACCAGTCCCGAACGCGTTTGCCATCGGTGGCGGAGCCGGAGCTATCGTCCTCGACAGACGGCTGTTCCAGCTGTTGTCCCCAGCAGAATTCGAGGCTCTTCTGGGGCATGAACTCGCGCATCTGGAGACCCGTGATGCACTCGTTCAGACCGTCGCGTACAGCCTCGTCCAGACGCTTGTCGGACTCGTCGGCCTCGTGTTATTTCCCATCGTGGTGCTGGTCGGTGGTGTCGCCCGGTCGCTCGCACTGGTGCGTGGCGACCCGTCGTCGTGGTCGCGCTCCTGGCTTGGGCGGACACAGCGGTACTCGCTGCAGGTCGTTGCCGGTCTCGGATTCGCCGTGACACTGCTGATACTCAGCTACTCCAGACGTCGTGAGTTGGCAGCCGACGACCGCGCGGTCGAGGTTACGGGGAATCCCGTTGGGCTCGCCCGGGCCCTCGTGAAAATCGAACAGGCGTCGAAGCCGGATCCGGGACTCCTGCGACAACTATACGTTCACGGCGAAACGGACAGCAATCTGTCACGCCTCCTGTCGACGCATCCGCCGATGGACGAGCGAATACAGCGGCTACAGGAGCGGGTGCAGGGTAATTCTATGAGAGCACGCGAACTATCGAACGACCGTCGGTAGCTGCGCTGTTGATCGACGCCCGAAGATGCCATATATTCGAACCAGCTTTTTCAGCTATATACGGGTGCATTCAGCAAACATATTGGGGAGATATGAGGAAAGTAGCGGGCATTTTCGTGGCAGATGCTGCTCGCGGTATGTCATTTCGGCAAGGCTGTCTAACCGACGAGGTCTCGTTTGGTGCGCAACATGAACACGCAGACTGTGGAGTTTATCGCGACGCTGGACCGGACATGAGGTAAATCATGGTATGTGTTGCTTCCGGAAGGAGTACACCCTGAAGAGAGTCTCCATATATCCATTGAGGGCGACATAGGAGTCCTAGAAATCGCTATATTTGCACGGAGCGTCTGTCAATGTATGCAAGCCAGCATCCCGAAGCGAGCCACCGATACAGCAAAGAACCACACATACGGATGCCCGCTGTGTAATTGTGGTGCAGACAGTGAAAATGATATTTACTGCCATCTGCTGGTCTCACACCGAAAGAGTGCACTTGCTGGTGCACTTCTCGAAGGCGTTGACGGTGACGGATAAATCCGTGTTTAATTTCGATACGGGCGAGAGTGTCTTCGAGTAGTACCAAATTGTAGGCTTTTAGAAAGCTATCACAAAATTTGTGCTCGTATTCGGCCACTTATTATCTTGTTTCTGTGATCGAATAGTGAAATAGTGCCGCTGGCAGAATAGCCGCAACTGATTCAAGAGAGAGTTGGGTCGTCGTAAGTGCAGTAACTGCAATCTTTTGATCTGCACTGTTTACGTCAATAAACCAGTCAACACTATATTAAACAACAGGTGGTCATACCGGGACCGCTGGTCCAGCAGTAGCGACTGTCGACAGCGTGCCCGATAACATACATACACGTGTTATACTATGGAGTACATTTATATACTAGAATATCGCCCATCATGGATCGGTCATAGTGACGACACCAGAGCGCAGATAACACAGGAACAGAGATACGTGCAGAGAGTAGGATTTCCAACAACACAGCATCGCAACGCAGCCACGCCTCGCGATGTGACACATCTGGCAACACACAGAGTTCGTGTTGTCTTGTTGTTTGACAGCGGTAGCTATTTTACCGGCTTCAATTGGGATTCTGCAGTCGGTCATCGAAACTCTGATTCTGGAAACGCTGATTACGGTGACTACGACGCTTGTTGTTCAGCGTTGTCGCCGTCGTTCCACACCGTCGAACGTCGCGACACAGCGAAGGATGGGAAACGCGTAAGTATTGGGAATGAGATGATTCAAACGTATGACGCAGACGTATGAGAACTATATCGGCGGTGAGTGGACCGGAACCGGGGAGACACAGGACGTCACGAATCCAGCAGACGAAACGGACATCGTCAGCACGGTTCCGGTGGGCTCGGCGGCAGACGCCGACGAGGCAGTCGCGGCCGCAGCGGGTGCGACGGATGAGTGGGCCGGGATGTCTGGTCCGGAGCGCGGTGCGATCCTGCGTGAGACCGGTGAAATCCTGAAATCCCGGAAAGACAAGCTGGCGGAGACACTGACCCGCGAAGAGGGAAAGCCGCTCGGCGAGGCCGAGGGCGAGGTTCAGCGTGCGATTGATATCTTCTATTACTACGCGGAGAAGGCCCGCGACTTCGGCGGAACCGTCAAACAGCCCAGCGGCGGCCGTGCCGGCCTACAGACGAAAAAAGAACCGATGGGCGTCGCAGCGCTCATTACGCCGTGGAACTATCCCATCGCGATCCCGGCCTGGAAGATTGCGCCGGCACTCGCGGTCGGCAACACCGTTGTCATCAAGCCCGCGATGCAGGCACCGACCGTCGGCGCGATGATTGTCGAGGCGCTGGACGAGGCCGGGATTCCGGACGGCGCTATCAACCTGGTCTGTGGCCCCGGTAGCGAGGTCGGTGAGCGGCTGACCACCCACGACGACGTTGACGTGGTCTCGTTCACCGGCAGTGCCTCGGTCGGCGAGCACGTCTACGAACAGGCGACGAGCAACGGGAAGCGCGCCCAGGCGGAGATGGGCGGGAAGAACCCGACCGTCGTCATGCCGAGCGCCGACGTGGACAAGGCGGCTGACATCGTGGGTGCCGGGGCCTTCGGCGGAACGGGTCAGGCCTGTACGGCGACCTCCCGAGCTATCGTCCACGAGGACGTGTACGACGAGTTCCTCGAGGCCATCGTCGACTACGCCGAATCCCTCGAAATCGGAAACGGCCTCGACAGAGCCGGTATGGGTCCCCACGTCAGTGAGGACGAGCTTGCGGGGAGCCTGGAGTACATCGACATCGCACAGTCGGAGGGGGCAACCCTCGAAACGGGCGGCGAGGAACTCACCGGCGGCGAGTACGACGCCGGGAACTTCATCTCGCCGGCGGTGTTCGCCGATGTCGAGTCGGATATGCGCATTGCACAGGAAGAGGTGTTCGGACCGGTGCTCGCTGTTATTCCCGTCTCCGACTTCGACGAGGGTGTCGAAGTTGCCAACGACATCGACTACGGGCTCTCGGCCAGCATTGTCACCGACCGAATCGAGGAGGAAAACGAGTTCATCGAACGCTCCGAGTCCGGCGTGGTCAAGGTCAACGAGAAGACGACCGGCCTAGAACTGCACGTTCCCTTCGGCGGCCTCAAGCGCTCCTCGACGAACACCTACCGCGAGCAGGGCGACGCGGGACTGGAGTTCTTCAGCTACATCAAGACGGTGTACCGCAACAGCTAACCGAGGCGGCCACCGTCGTTGTCTGCGGAGTGTGAGCTCTGTTACAGAACGGTTATTTCGTACTGGTTTTTAGACCCTGTTGCTTTTGTCAACCGCAAGAGTGAGCGTGCAAAGTCATGGTCGTGGCCCGACCGACGATTGTGGAACAGCCCCAACATCGGACTGTCTATCCCGTACAGACGGCCCACTCTCGGGATGCGCGCCCCGGCGTCCGGTTGGACACAACACCGCGGTATCGTCAGTCACTGCAAACCGTGGCCACAACGATCAGGATAGCGTTTCAAGCCAGCCAACTGTCGACCGAACCCTATCACTCCGTGATGACCGACCATTCAGTATGACGGAACGCTTTCCGTAACGGTTGTACTGCCGTTATTCTCGATACTGAACCCGAGAGCACGGACGAGAAAAGGCCATAGACGGGCCGTAAAACAGCATTTGCCATTCGGAGCAGCGACTGACGGCTGTGGAATACTACCGGTTAGACTGTTGTTTTGTTCTGCAATATCGAACAATTATCTCATTTGCAGGGATCTATTTACTTAATGTATGAACTGTCATTCGATACACTGGGACAGCATGGGCTGACACGGGATGCCAACACAAAAAATAATATCCAGCCAAGAGACGGCACCCGTATGAACGTTGACGCGCTCACGGGAGGGTTCGACCGTCGAGACTGGCAGGAACAGACAGAAACTGACGACCCCGTTCGGTTTGCGATGATCGGCGTCGGCTGGTGGACGACCGAACAGGCGATGCCCGCCGTCGACGCGGGAGATCTCTGTGAAACAACGGTACTGGTCAGCAGTGACCGCGAAAAGGCAGCCGATGTAGCCGCTGATTCGGAGACGGTCGAACACGCGATCACCTACGAAGAGTTCCACGACGGAGTCGCGAGTGACGCATACGACGCCGTCTACATCGTTACCCCGAACGCGCTCCACCTCCCGTACGTCGAGACGGCAGCAGAACTGGATAAGGCGATCCTCTGTGAGAAACCGATGGAGGCCACCATCGAGCGTGCCGAGCGAATGGTCGACGTCTGTGACGAACACGACGCGACGCTGATGATCGCCTACCGGATGCACACCGAGCCAGCCGTCCGGCGAGCGAAGGATCTCATCGACGAGGGATACATCGGCGAACCGCTGTTCGTCCACGGCAACATGACCGAGCCGATCCTCGAACTCGTCCCCGACCCCGACCAGTGGCGGCTGGACGGGGAGCTGTCCGGCGGCTGTGCCGTCATGGATATCGGCATCTATCCGCTGAACACGAGCCGATTCCTGCTGGATGCCGACCCCGTGGCCGTCCGGGGAACCGTCGCATCGGTGCAGGAGGAGTTCGCCGACGTGCCGGACGAGCACGGCGCGTTCCAGCTAGATTTCCCCGGCCACGTGTACGCAGTGTGTACTGCCAGCCAGAACGCACATCTCGATAGCCACATCTCCGTACTCGGAACTGAAGGCAAGGTCCGCGTCGAACCGGCCTTCTACCCATGGGACGACCGTGCGCTCCAGTTGTCTCACGAGGGGACGACTGTCGACATCGGCTTCGAACAGATCGACCAGATGGAAGAGGAGTTCGAGTACTTCGCCCACTGTCTACTGACCGACACCGAACCCTACGCCGACGGAGAGCACGGCCTCGTCGACATCAACACTATCAAAGCCGTCTACGAGGCCTCCGAGACAGAGTCGACGGTCACGCTCGATTGAACGCGGTGCGAGATTTTTTGACCCGGCCAGGCATAGTTCGGCACATGGTTCAGTCAACGTGGGACGACTGGTTCGTCCGCGACGAGATTGAAGCGACAGACCCCGGCGACGGTGTCGTGGTCTGGTATCTCGGCTGTAACGGTTTCGTGCTCCGCTCGCAGTCGACGACGCTGTACATCGACCCTTACTTCGGGACTGGCGACCCACCGAACCTCATCCGCATGATTCCGGTACCGATGGATCCCGCCGATGCGACCGAGTGTGATGCCACACTCGTCACGCACGAACATATCGACCACATGCATCCGCCGTCGTACGGCCCGCTGGTCGAGGACCTCGACGCGGACCTGTATGCACCGGCGGCATCGTATGACTCCCCGGACTACGACGGTGAGATGCGGGTGCCTGACGGGCAGCGCAACGAAATCGCCGTCGGTGATGAGTTCGTTGTCGGTGATTTCACCATCCACGTTACCGGGACGAACGACCCTGACGCCATCGAACCGGTGGGGTACGTCATCGAGCACGACGCCGGGACGTTCTTCCACGCCGGCGACAGCCGGCCCGCAGAGGGGTTTACCGGCGTTGGCGAACGGTTCGACATCGACGTGGGCGCGCTGGCGTTTGGAACCGTCGGCTCTATCTACGAGCCTGAACCGGACAGCGGTGTCAGAACGAAGTGGTACATGGACGAAAACGAGATCATCGAGGCCGCGAACCAGCTGCAGCTATCCCGGTTGCTTCCCGCGCATCACGATATGTGGCAGGGCGAGGCCGGCGACCCGAAGGTGCTTCACGAGCACGCGGTGTCGTTCGACTACCCCCGGGTCATCGAACCGCTGTACATCGGCTGTTCGGTGCGGCTGGGTGAGCCCGGGATTCGTCGCCTCGACGCGCTGGACTGAATGAGACAGGCGGTCCAGTCGCTGCTGTGGCAGCCGCTCAAGCAGAGACGGCGTTTTGTCACGGGGTAGCTTTAATACCCCCACCACAGTATGTCCGGCAAATGTCGCCAACGATAACGAAAATCGAAAGCCGAGAGTTCGAGTACCCCCTCGAAGATGTGGGGACCGACAAGCACGGCTTCAATCTGGTCTATGCGCCGGGCGAGACAACCACGCGGAAACTATTCGGCGTACAGGTTCATACTGACGAGGGAATCACGGGCGAGTACGTCGGCGGCAATTCGCCGGCAGCCGCCCAGTACAACATCATCGCACAGTACCTCATCGGTAAAGACCCGCTGAAACGCGAGAAGCACTGGTCCGAATGCAAGCGCGCACTCCGGAAATACGACCGGATGGGCATCGGCCCAATCGACATCGCGCTGTGGGACTTCGCCGGCAAGTACTACGACGCGCCGATTCACGAACTGCTCGGAACCTACCGCGAGCGCATCCCCGCCTACGCCTCCACGTATCACGGCGACGACGCCGGCGGACTGGACTCGCCCGAGGCCTTCGCCGACTTCGCCGAAGACTGTCGCGACGAGGGCTTTGGCGGCTTCAAGATTCACGGCTGGGGCGGCGGCGACGACGCCCGGAGTCTCGACCGCGAGGTCGAGGCGGTCCACGCTGTCGGCGACGCGGTCGGCGACGAGATGGACCTGATGCACGACCCGGCCTGCGAACTGGAGACGTTCGCCGACGCGCTGGAACTTGGCCGGGCGCTCGATGAGCAGGACTTCTTCTGGTACGAGGACCCGTTCCGCGACGGCGGTATCTCACAGCACGCCCACAAGAAGCTGGCACAGAAACTCGATACGCCGATTCTCCAGACCGAACACATCCGCGGACTGGAGATCAAATCCGACTTCGCCGCCAGCGAGGCGACCGACTTCCTCCGGGCCGACCCCGAGTACGATGCGGGTATCACCGGCGCGATTAAGGTGGCCCGGATGGCCGAAGCGTTCGGGCTGGACGTGGAGTTCCACGCGCCCGGCCCGGCCCAGCGCCACTGCATCGCCGCCTGCCGGAACTCGAACTACTACGAAATGGCGCTTGTCCACCCGGACTGCCAGAACACCCAGCCGCCGGTGTACGAGGGGGGCTACTCCGACCTGATGGATGCGGTCGACGACGACGGGACGGTCAGTGTTCCTGACGGCCCCGGCCTCGGCGTGGAGTACGACTGGGACTACATCGCGGACAACACTACCGGAAGCGTCCACGTCTACGAATAGCGCCGCAAGCAGCCGTCACAGGCTAAGGGGTGAATCAGTCCGCTGCGTACGCTCTGACGCCAGTTTCGAGAACCTCACGGTAGCGGTCCACGTCGATGTCGACGGCTACCTCGCTGTTTGGCTCATTGTCGGTCGTGCCGTACTCGTCGCAGATGACTGCCCCGTGGCAGGGGCCGCCGGTCGTGTCCACGTCGAGGTAGTACTCCTCGAAAGTGAGCACCGACTCGTCGATGATGTCAGCGACGACAGCGGCGTCGTGGATGGCCGGCGCGTCGGCCAGCGGGTAGGTTCCGGAGTCGGGCCGGTAGTCGAGCCACTCGGCGACGGTCCCCCGGATGCCACCGGCCGTGCGGAACTCCTCGATGAACTCGGGAGCGACGGTAGCGCGGTTAGTCACGTCTAGCCCGACCATCCGGGTAGTGGCGTCTTGCAGGACGCGACTGGCTGCCGCGGGGTCGTTGTGGAAGTTGGCCTCGGCCATCGGTGTCACGTTTCCGGTCGTCATCGCCGCCCCGCCCATGAGATAGATATCCTCGACGAGGTCGGGTAACCGGGGTTCCTTTGCCAGTGCCATTGCCAGGTTCGGAAGCGGACCGACGGCTGCAATCGTCAGTTCGTCTCCGTACTCGCGGGCGGCTTCGACGATTGCGTCGGCCCCGTGGATATCACGTGTGTCGCCCTCACTGTCGGGGATATCGCCGTGGAGTCCGTTCTCGCCGTGAATCCACTCGGCAGTCGTGAGGTCGTCGACGAGTGGGCGACCACAGCCCCGAGACACCGGAACATCGTAGCCACCGAGACCCAGTATCGCGTGTGCGTTTCGCGTCGTGTTCTCGATAGTCGTGTTTCCGCAAACAGTCGAGAGCCCGACCACATCGATTGCCTCGTGACCGAGCGCCATTGCCAGCATGACCGCGTCGTCGCAGCCGGGGTCCGTATCGAAGAAGACTTTCCGTGACATACCTTCGGAGTTCCGCCCACCGGGTCTTAAAAGCTGGTACGTCCCGGAGTTGACACGGAAGCGCCGCTGTGGACAGACTGCAAGTGTTCTGTGGGTTATCTGTCGGGCTGTCGTTGTGACCACAACCTGTGTGTCGAAATGTGTGGCCGACAGATGGGGTGTGTCAGTCTCAGCTTATACTGGCCGAGGGGTGTGACATTAGGGGACAGCTAAAACAGGCCCGACCCGAGGTGGGAATCCGGATCACAGTTCGCACAGACAAGAGTCGGTCATTCGTTACAGAACACAGTCAGTATCCGAGAATAGTGAGACCATGGTAAATTTTAACTATATAGTCACAATACGGTATAGAAAGTGATGGATAGAAATCACATACGGCCAGTACTACTCAGCGTACTACTCGTTTTCTCGGTTGTCAGCACCGGTTTCCTCGGAAGTGCCGCTGCTGCACCGAGCGAGCAAAGCGAGGTGGCAACGGTGAACAGTCAGACGATGGCACAGACGGCCACAGCTGGTGGGGCGACCTGTCAGCTTGACGGGAGCTGTCCGGTTCCTGATGGGTCAGTCGATCTCAACAACAGCGGTGCCGGCGTCGACGTGTTGATCGACGGGAGCCATCAGGGCTCAACGTTCACGAAGTTCGCGAACCGACTCAGCGAACGCGGGTACGACGTCGACACGAAACGGTCGACGAGCGGCGGGCTGACCTCGTGGAACAGTTCGGCCGCGAACGGGCTGTCGGACTACGACGTGGTCATCATTCCCGTCCCCCAGACGGCCTATAGCGAGTCCGAGCAGGCCGCAATCGACGAATACGTCAGAAACGGCGGCAGCCTGTTCGTCGTCGGGGACTGGACCTCACCACTACAGGGCCACGCCGGCAAGCTCAACGACATCACCGACCCGTACGGACTCCACTTCAACGGCGAGAGCGACAAGTGGCTCCGGAACATTCAGGATCCGACGAACAAGACAGTTGCAGATTACGAGTGGCGGGTCATTCTGCACAACACGGGCCAGCATCCCATAATGAACACCGTCGACACCGTGGAGTACGACGGGGTCAGTCTCAACGTGACCGATACCGAAAACGGGACCCAGGCCCCGTTACTGTACGGTGACAGCGACACCTACGAGTACACCTACTCCACGACAGAGACGGAGTATCCCCGTGGCGAGCGCATCGTCGGTGCGGCCGCGACGTGGGACATCGGTGACAACGGCCGCGTCGTCGCCTTCGGCAGTCAGAAGTCGCTCACGACGTATCTCACCGACGAGTGGCAGGCCGAACACCAGCAAACCGATACGCGGCCGTTTCTCTTCCGGACGGTGAAGTGGCTGGCCTCGTCGGGCCACGTCGAGCGACCGGACAAGCCGGTCGCCGTCACCGGCGAGCGAATCAAGGGCGGCGAGACACCAGCGAACGAAACCATCGTTCTGAAAAACAGTGAAGTCGCCGCCGCCATCGGCACCGAAACAAACGGTCCCTTCGGCACGCTCCCCGGTGGCATCTACGACGCCAACGCGTACGGGCTGACGACCGACCAGATCGGCGTCGCCGAGTTCGCGTTCAACAACTTCGGGACGTGGCCGGACTACGAGTCCTTCGAGTACCAGAACGCGACCGGGCCCAGCGGCGCAGCAGTCGTCACCGCGACCGGCCACGTCAGTACGAACTCGAACGTGTCCGTCACGACGACGTATACGCTGCCGGCCAACTCCAGCCACATCTGGATCAACACCACGATGGAGAACGGCGGCGACCAGCGCCTCCCGGTCAACGATTCCGAGCGCCTCCAGAGCGGGGCGGCACTGAGTTCCGAGGGGCAATCAACCTGGCTCCCCGGTTCGGGGACGGTCGGAGAGACGCGTTCGCCGCCGGTGAGTGCCGACACACTCGACCAGCCCTGGGCCGCGCTCACCGGTGACCGCGTGAGCTACGGCGTCTGGGGCGGGAACGGCTCCTTTACGTCGTACACGGGTTCCACAACATGGGTTGACCCGTGGCTCGAACACCGCCTCGACCCCGGCGAAACGCGGTCAGCAGAGTTCGCCCTCTTCGTCGGCTCGGAGGGCGCAAGTAGCGCGACCAGCGAGTACTACAACAAGCAGCATGGCACCGAGACGGGAACGGTGACCGGCAGCATCGAGAGTACGGACAACGAGTCCGTCTCACAGGCCACAGTCACCGCCTCGAAGGGCGACCGTGCGTTCACCTACACCGTCGGCTCGGAGACGGGAACGTACGAACTCGAACTCCCCGCCGGCGAGTACACGCTGACGGCTGATGCCAGCGGATTTGCGGCATCAGAGCCAAAATCCGTCACTGTCACCGGCGGCGAGACAGCCACCGCAGACTTCGACTCGCTGGAGGGGCCGGCACCAGTCAACGTCACCGCAACGATAGACGACGAGGGTGAGGTCAGTCCCGCCGACGCTCGGATCACGGTGCTCGACGACGGCACCGCGGTCCAGACCGTCTACACACAGACGACGCCGGCCGGGACTGCCTCGTTCCAGCTCCCGCCCGGCAACTACACGCTGGTGTTTAACCACGGAACCGGCTACATCGCCGACCCGGTCGAGAAGAACGTCTCAGTGACGCCCGGCGAGGCAGT
Organism: Haloarcula sp. Atlit-47R; assembly: GCF_003665985.1. Taxonomy (NCBI): domain Archaea; kingdom Methanobacteriati; phylum Methanobacteriota; class Halobacteria; order Halobacteriales; family Haloarculaceae; genus Haloarcula; species Haloarcula sp. Atlit-47R. Next base: position 843,580 of record NZ_QPLQ01000002.1, read on the forward strand.
CAGCGTCAACGCGACGTTCACCGAGGAGCTGGACCCCAGCGAGCGCAACTGGGTCGGCATCGACCCCCACGCCCACAGCAGCGTCAGCTTCGACGGCAAGACGCCCATCGACAACTTCGTCGCCATCCAGAAATCGGCGGGCGTCGACGCGGTGTTCATCTCCGACCACAACGCCATCGGCGGCTGGGGCTCGATGGAGTCACAGGCCGCAGAGCGCGACATCATGTTCATCCGGAGCGAGGAAATCACCACCGGCGACCTCGGGCACTTCAACCCCTACCCGATGCACGGCGAGGAGATGATTGATTCCGACGGGACCCTGGTGGAGTTCATCGAAGAGTCCCGGACCCGACACAACGCAACGGTGTTCCAGGTCAACCATCCGGGTGACCGCTTCGTCAGCCTCGACAGTGCGCCCGGCCAACACGAGAAGTACCTCCCGATGGTCGACGCCATCGAAGCGTACAACGGTCCGTACGGTGAGTCCGACGCTGCCAGCGTCCGCGGGCTGTTCACCCTCTGGAACAACGGCTACGAGATTACGGCGACCGGTGTCAGCGACGACCACTGTTCGCAGTGCTTCCCGGCGAAATACGGCAGTGCCCGCACCCGGGCATACGTCGAGGGGCCAGTCACGCCCGAGAAGTGGGCCCAGTCAGTGAAAGACGGGCACACGTACGCGACGTACGGTCCGGCCGTCGAGTTCACCGTCGACGACAGGATGCCCGGCGAGACCGTGAACACGACCGCCGGGTCCTCCGTAGAGGCGTCCGCGACGGTTCGGAACCTCGACGAACTCGCGTACGCCGAGGTCATCCGGAACGGCACGACCGTCTCGAACGTCACGCTCGACGGGACAAACGACACTATGAGCACCGACGTTGCCATCGACGGGAACGCCTGGGTCGCCTTCCGCGTCGTCGACGAGGACGGCGACCGAGCGCTGACCAGCCCGGTCTGGATTTCGACGAGCCAGCAAGCCGAATCCGGGACTGACGGCAACGGCGAGTCCGGCGGTACCACGGCGACTGTTGCGCCTGACACCGAGGGCGAGTCGGCGGGAACGATGGCCGAAGACACTGCAACCGCGGAGTCGGAGACGACCGCCGCGTCCGGACCCGGGTTCACCGCCGTCGTCACACTGCTCGCGCTCGTCGGCGCAGCGCTGCTCGCAACGCGACGGGGGACCTGAGCCATGCGGGACACCAGCCAGCGACGGAGTCGGCGTGGGTTCCTCGGAACCCTCGCGCTGGCTGCGGTGACCAGCGCAGGCTGTAGCAGCCTCGGCGGCACCCAGAACAGCCAGCCGGGCAACACCGGAGCTGGCGGCTCGACGGCAACATCCGAGGGAACGCCCACACAGGCAGACACTGGGGCACACCACGACGAGGCGCACGGCCACACGCACACGGACGGCGGTCACGACCACGGTGAAGGACACAGCCACGGCGGGGAACACGCCGGCAGCGACGACGAAGCAGCAGATTCGGCCGACACCGAGCTAGCCGCGTTCGAGTCCAATCTGCGGAAGTGGTTCGTCGACATCGACTCCCTCGCCGTCGAAGACGGCCGCATCAGGCTGACCTACGTCACGAAGAGCGCGCGCGGCCACGAACTCGCGGCTGGCATCGAGACAGTCGTCGTCTCGTTCATCCAGGCGTACACGGACGATTGGGGGGTCGAAGGTCTCGACGCGGAGGTGATCGAGCCGTCCGGCGAGGTGATGGGCTACTGGCGAACCGAATCGCGGTGGGTCGAGCCAGTCACCGAGGGCCACGAGACGCGGACCGCGCTGCTCGAACGGACCCTTGACACGTATCATGGCCGCCTCACTCGCAGTCACGACCACGCTGGTACCGGCCACAGCGAGAACGAAAGCACGCACCAGCACCACAACGGGACAGAACACGCGGACCACTGACGGCGGCAGCGTCGTCGCTGCCGTCGCCGTCGTTCTGGGAGCGAAATATGAGACGATTCGGTGCGAAAAGAGCCGTGTAGTTGCTCAGACTTTCAGCAGCGACAGCAGGCTGACGCCGACGTCGAAGTACTCGATGAGGCGATAGCCGACGAGGATGCCGAGGATACCCATGACACCGGCGAGGTTCGGCGGGGCCGGAATGGGGACATCCAGCAGTCCGAACACAACGCCGGTAGCGACACCGGTCATCGTCGCGACGATAACGAGTGAGAGATTCATCGGTCGGTCACCACTGTCCTGCCGCGAGGAGCCACCCAGTCGCATGTCAGATCGCCCCGAGAGCGGTCAGAGAGTGTGTTTGCAGTGTGTGTCATTGGTGGCGTAGAAAACGGGTTCGAGCGGTAAGTATGCTCCTCATCGGGCCAGCAGTGGTGGGGAGTAGCACACACCAACCCAAGAGAGGGCTGTACTACCGAGAAACGAAGCCCTGTAAGTAGATTCTTCGGTTATTAGTAGAGAAATATCCACTATTCAAGTTTATATTTAGCTTTTCTCGACGCACTAGATATAATAGGGCACCGTATCTCTGCTATATCTAAATATTGCCCGTATTATGAGAATATAATTCCCGTAAGTAGATAGATTATGATGTATCCAGATACAGGTGTACGACCGCAGTAGTGCAACCACGACTAGTATCGTCCGGGAGGCTGGCGTTTATAACCAAGCCACGGGAAGTGGTGACGATGCAAGCCGTTCAGTTCGACAGTCACGGCGACCGTGATGTGCTCGAGTATGGCGAGTTTCCCGACCCCGAACCCGACCGCGACGAGGTGGTCATCGACGTGAAGGCGGCCGCGCTGAACCACCTCGACATATGGACCCGGCGCGGCCTTCCCGGCGTCGACCTCGACATGCCTCATATCCCCGGCAGCGACGCCGCGGGCGTCGTCGACGAAGTCGGTGACGACGTTTCGCGGTTCGAACCCGGCGACCGGGTGGCCGTCCTCGCCGGCAAAAGCGGCGGTGGCGACGAGTTCACGCGAAAGGGTGACCCGACACTTGCGCCGGATTTCCACATCATCGGCGAACACGTCCGGGGCGTCCACAGCGAGTACGCCGCTGTGCCTGCCGAGAACCTCACGCCAGTCCCCGAAGGCGTCGACTGGGAGACAGCCGCCGCGTCGCCGCTTGTGTTCCAGACCGCCTGGCGGATGCTTCGCGACCGCGGCGACCTGAAATCCGGCGAGTCCGTCCTCGTTCTCGGCGCGTCCGGCGGCGTCGGCCACGCTGCCGTCCAGGTCGCAGACCACGCCGGCGCGGAGGTGTTTGCGACCGCCAGCAGCCGGGAGAAACTTGACTACGCAGAAGAACTGGGTGCGGATCACACCATCAACTACGAGGAGGCGGACTTCGCGAGCGAGATTCGGGACCTGACCGACGGCCGCGGCGTCGATATGGTCGTCGACCACATCGGCGCACAGACCTGGCAGGACTCGCTCAAGAGCCTCGTCAAGGGTGGTCGCGTCGTCACCTGCGGGGCGACAACCGGTGGCAACCCGGAGACGGACCTCAACCGCATCTTCTGGAACCAGTTGCAGGTCATCGGCTCGACGATGGCCACTCCGGGTCAGGCCGACGAAGTGCTGGAGCTGGTCTGGCAAGGAGAAATGGAACCACGGGTCCGCGAGACGCTCCCCATGAGCGAAATCGCCAGAGCACACGAGATAATCGAGGACCGCGAGGGCTTCGGAAAGGTCGTAGTCGTTCCCGACAGCGAACTGTAGAACCGGCTCGCGTTTTTTTCGTTACTCCGTTCCGAACCGCGCTGTCGCGAACTGCTCGAAAGGGGCCGAGTACTGCATCAGCATCGTTCCGAGAATGCTCATCAGAAGGACGTAGGCGACGGTAAACGAGTAGACCGCGTTGGCCAGCGCTGTCGACAGCGACGTGCCTGCGCCGGTCAGCGCAACGGCGGCGATGATCAGGGAGAACTCGCCGCGGGTGACCATCCCGAGGCCGACACGCATCGACCGCCGGGGGTTGAGCTCGTAGGCGCGGCCGCTCAGATAGCCGGATAGGATTTTCGTCGGTGTCGTAACGACGATAGCGGCGGCGACAAGCCCCGCGACGCCGGCGAACAGCCGCGGGTCGGTCTCGACGCCGATCCAGAAGAAAAACACCGCCGCAAACGTGTCGCGGAGCGGTTCCAGCAGGCTCTCCAGTTTGTGCGTGTGAGTGGTCGGGGCGAAGGCCATGCCGACGAAGAACGCGGCGACGGCCTCGCTGACGCCGATAGCGAGGGCGAAACCGGAGACCAAGACCGTGATGCCGACGGCCCGGACCACCGTGAACTCGTTCGAAGTCGTCTGTAAGGCCCGCTCGAACCACGGCGTCCCGTAGCGGGCCAGGAGCAGGAGTGCAACGATGAACGACAGCGCGATGCCGACGGAGGTCGCGGCGGCCGCCACATCAGATCCCCCAGTGACGAGCGCGGCTGCGACTGTGAGGTACACGGCGATGAACAGGTCCTCGAACACGAGCGTCCCGAGCATCGGGTCGGCCTCGTCGTTGGCGATCCAGCCGAGGTCGATGAGCGACTTCGTGATGATGGCCGACGAGGAAATGTAGACGATACCGGCGGTGAGGAAGGCCGCGAGCGGGTCCCGGAACAGCGCGAACCCGAGCATGAGACCGGCACCGAAGTTGATGGCGAGGTCGATGGTCCCCGCTCTGGTGATGCGCTCCCAGCTCTCCAGCAGCCGGTCGAGGTTGAACTCCAGCCCCAGGAAAAACAGCAGAAAGACGATACCCAGTTCCGCGCCGAGCTCGACGAACTCCGAGGACTCGACGACGGGAAGGCCGTAGCCGGCGACGGAAAACTGCCCCGCAACAGACGGCGACAGCAGCATCCCGATGATGATGTAAAACGGGATCACCGACTTGTTCAGCCACACAGCGACGAGCGTGGCGGCGGCGACGGCGGCGAACAAGACACCGATGCCGAGCAGGTCAGCCACGGCGGGCCTCCGGCGCTTCGGTCCCAGCCATCTACAGGTCTCCGGTGAGGAGCTTCTCGAACTGCTCACAGTTCTCGCGTTCGCCGATAACCACGAGGGTGTCCGAGGCTTCGATCTGCATGTCAGGCGACGGGCCAGCGATGACGTTGTCATCGCGCTGTATCGCGACGACAGTGACACCGGTCCGCTGCCCGACGTTCGCACCCGCCAGCGTCTCGCCGACCAGCGGCGAATCACTCTCGACCGCGTACCACTCCAGCAGCGTCCCCTCCGACAGCATCGTCTCAACGTGGCTGGATTCGACCGGCTGGAAGTACGCGCCTTCGAGTATCGTGCCGACCATCCGCGCCAGCCGGTCAGAGAGTTCGAGGAGTTTCTCGGAGTCGGCGTCCTCGTCCTTTTTGAGGTACAGTTCGCGTGTACCCGTGTTGTGGGTCACGACTACCAGTTGCTGCCCGCCGCCGATGTCCACCTCGTGTTTCTTTCCCACACCAGGCAGGTCGGTCTCTGTCACGTCCATAGCCCGGAATTGCGCTCGACTGCGTATAAGCCCCTGTGCCCGGGCTCGGATAGCGGGTCGCCGACGCCCGAGCGGCAGGACCCAAAGGTATTAGTGGATTCCTGCCAACGTTCAGGCAAGCCAACTTTCGCTAAAACAACTCAGATTGTTTTAGCGTCGGACGCTACCAATGCCACACGACACACTCCTGCTCATCGGTCGGGACACGCCACGCGCTACGCCCTACGAGACACACGCTCGCCGGCTGCGCGAGCGTGGGGTAGCTACTGACGTGGCGGTGCTGACCTACGACCACGAACCCCGTCGGGAGTTACGCGACGAACTGGTAGCCATCGACGCCGACCGCGTGTTCGCGCTGCCGATGACCGTCGCTCACGACCACGCGACAGTCACGGACGTGCCAGCGGTACTCGACGAGGTCAACGCCGAGACGCACTACTGTGAACCAGTCGGGCGGAGCCCGCTGCTGACCGAAGCGCTCCGGGACCGTGCCGCCGCTGCGGTCCCGGAGGCCCCCGACACCTCCGTCGCGCTCGTCGCCTTCGGCTCCAGCGGCAAGCCGTACCAGCGTCAAGTGACTGAATACCACGCCGAGCGCCTGCGCGAGCGCTCGGCCTTCGGCGAGGTGGAGCCGTGCTATCTGCTTCAGAACCCCGCTGTCGAATGTGTCCGATACAATCTCACCCACGACCACGCCGTCGCTGTGCCGCTCTTTCTCGCGCCGACTGACGCGACAGAGACACAGATTCCCGCCAAGCTCGACCTCGACAGGGGCGGACTCGCCTACACCGACACGCTGGACGACCACCCGCTTGTCACCGAGGCCGTCGCAACCGCCGTCGAGACGGCACGGACGATGGCCGACTCACGCACGCCACAGACGTTCGAGGCGACGCTGGCCGCGACAAACCGGCCGATGGCGACCGACGGTGAAGGCGATTAGGGCTGGCGCGGCGTCAGAACCGGGGACGCCGAACGAGAGGAAGCGATTTGTACCCACGGTACATCCTGACACGTAGATGGTTCGCCGACGAGTAGCGCAGACGCGGGAACAGGTCAAAGAGAAGCTCGTGGCTGCGCTGATAGAAGACCACTCGCCGCGGGAAGTCGCGGTGAGCTTCAGTGTGGGCGTGTTCCTCACCGCGCTCCCGACGCTAGGGACTGGCTTTCTCGCTTTCCTCGTTCTCGCGTACCTGTTCAAACAACTCAGCAAGGTTGCGCTGTTCGCGTCTGTACTGATACTCAACCCGCCGGTCAAGTGGGGCGTGTACGCGACGAGCTTCTGGCTCGGGAACCAGATTCTGGGGCCGGTGCCCGGCCTGTCGTTTGACGGTGTCTCGGTCTCGATGGGGAGCGACGTGCTGGTCCGACTGTGGACGGGGAACGTCGTTCTGGCCGTCGTGTTCGCCGCTGTCGGCTACGTGCTCGCGTTCCGGCTTATCAGCGAGTACAGGCGACGGCAGGGATGGACGGCCGAAATTAGCTAGACAGGACTGGAGGCGCGCGCGTCACTCTCGCCGCACGACGAACACCGACAAGTCCGAGAACCGCGTGTCCTCCCTGCTGTCACCGCCGGAATCCTGTGCGAGGTCGCCGAGCGTCGTCGCGGTGCGGGCCTCGTCGTCGTGGGTGAGTCGCTCGTAGACCAGCGCCGGCAGATCGGGGTCGCCGCCGGCGTCGAGCAACTCAGTCGCAACGTCCTCGGGCATCAGGTCGAACGGGCGCGGGAGGGCGAGCAGGTGTCGGTCACCCACATCGCTCCGAAGTCGGTCGAGGTCGGCCGAGAGGTCACCGCTCTTGTGCAGCGTGACGAACGTCGTGTCCTCCATCGGCGTTCGGGCGCGACTGGCCGCGACCTGGAGCGACGAGATGCCCGGCACGACGCGGACGGGGCGGTCGACGGCCCGCTGGACCTTCCCGACGAACTGGTAGCCCGAGTGGTTCGGGTCGCCCATCAACACGGCCGTCCCGCGCTCGCCGGCGGCCACGCGCTCGGCGAAGGCCTCCAGCGTATCGAGTTCGTCGCGGTAGCCACAGGTCAGCAGGTCGGCGTCGGTGCGCTCGGCGACGAAGTCGACGACCGTCTCGAAGCCGACGACCACGTCGGCCTCCCGAATCGCCTGCTCGCCCCGCGGCGTGAGGAAGTCGAGGTTCCCCGGTCCGATTCCGACGGCGTTGACCGGCCGGTCGGCGGCGGGGTCCTCGGGCGCGCTCGCCGCAAGGGCGGCGGGGTCCGGCCCGCTATCGAGGTCGTAGTCGTCTCCTTCAGTCATCCAGGGAGACGTCGCCCTCCCGCACGTCACTGGCGACGTGCACCAGTTCGTTCGTCAGGCCGGCGGCCAGCCCGCTCCCGCCGCGGCGGCCGACGTTCGTAATGGCCGGGACGCCGTGCTCGGCCGCCACCTCGCGGAGCCGCTCCCGGCTCTCGGCGGCCTTCACGAAGCCGACGGGCGTCGCGACGACGACGGCCGGCCGGGTGCCGTCCTCGATACAGTCAGCGAGCGCGAGCGCCGCCGTTGGCGCGTTCCCGACGACGGCGATAGCGCCGTCGTAGACGCCCTCGCGGTCGAGTTCCAGCACCGACGCGGCCGTCCGGGTCATGCCGGTCTCGGCGGCCAGTTCCGCGCCGTTGCCGATGGCCTTCCGGACCGGGCAGTCGTGGCCGCGGCCGGTGATACCCGCTTTGACCATCGTGATGTCGGTGACGATGGGCTGTTCGTCGAGGACGGCCTGTGCCCCCGCGCGGACCGGTTCGTCGTCGTCCGCGCCGGTGAAGCGGACGAGGTGCTGGAACTCTGGGTCGCCGGTCGCGTGGACGGACTTCTGGCGGATGCGGTCGGCCAGCGTCTCGTCGGGGACGAGTCGGCGAACGCGGTCCATCGACGTCTCGGCGATGTCCATCGCGTTCTCCGTCGTCGCGCCGAGGTCGGCGTACTCCTCGAAGTCGTCCTCGTCGTTCGTCTCACCGTCCGTCGCGTCGTCTGCGTCGGCGGTTTCACCGCCTCCGTCTCGCGACCCCTCCGGGGTCGCGCCGTCAGTCGTCATCTGAAGCCACCTCCGTCCGTTCCGCACTGCTGTTGCGCGCTTCGAGGTCTCCGTCCACTTCCAGATTCAGGTCCCGCAAGCGGTCGCGCGTCTCGTCGTCGGCGTCCCAGAGGCCGCGGTCGATGGCCTCCAGCAGCGTGTCAGTAATCGAATCCAGCGCCCAGGGGTTCACGTCCCGGAGCCAGTCCTGGCGGTCCTCGTCGAAGGCGTAGCGCTCGGCCACGTCGTCCCACAGCGTATCGCTGACGACGCCGGTGGTGGCGTCCCAGCCCAGCACCACGTCGACCGTGGTCGAGAGGTCGCCCGCGCCCTTGTAGCCGTGCTCCTCCATCGAGTCGAGCCAGGCGGGGTTGAGGACGCGGGCGCGCATCGCCTTGCGCACCTTCTCCTCGTTGGTGTAGACGTCGACGTTATCCGGGTCCGCGGAGTCGCCGACGTAGGAGTTCGGCTCCTCGCCGGCGATCTCGGTCACGGCGGAGATGAACCCGCCGTGGAAAGCGTACCAGTCCGAGGAGTCGAACTCGTCTTGCTCGGCGGTGTCTTCGATTTTGACCGTCGCGTCGACCGACGAGAGGCGGCGCTCGAAGGACTCGTGGGCCTCGCTGACGCGGCCGCGCGAGCCCATCGCGTAGCCGCCCCACTGGACGTACACGTCGGCGAGGTCCGAGCGGTCGTCCCAGTTGCCCTCGTCGACGGCCTTGTTCGTCCCGGCTCCGTAGCCGCCCGGCCGGGTCGTGAACACGCGGTGTTTGGCGGCGCTGCGGGCGTCGCTCTCGTCCATCCCGTCAGCCACGAGGTCGTCGGTCTCCGCCTCGACGTGCTTTTTCACGTAGTTCATCTCGTGGGGTTCGTCGAGGTCGACCACGGCGTCGACGGCGTCGTGGACCACGCCCGCCGCCGCGGGGAAGGCGTCCCGGAAGAGGCCCGAGACGCGCGTCGTCACGTCGATACGCGGGCGGCCGAGTTCCTCTAAGGGAATCGGCTCCACGTCCTCGACGCGGCCGGCGTCGGACCAGACCGGTTCGACGCCCATCAGCGCGAGTACCTGCGCGATGGTCTCGCCGCGGGTCCGGACCGTCGGCGTCCCCCAGACGACGACGCCGATTTCCTCGGGGTACTCGCCCTCGTCGCTCTCGTGACGTTCCAGCACGCCGGATGCGACTTCGCTGCCCACGTCCCAGGCGGTCTTGGCCGGGACCTTCCGCGGGTCGAGCGTGTAGAAGTTCCTGGCCGTCGGGAGCAGGTCGACGCCGCCGCGGGTCGGCGCGCCGGAGCCGCCGGGCGGGACGTACTCGCCCGCCAGTGCGTCGGCGGTGCGGGGGATCTCGTCGGCCGCACCGGCCACCCGCGGAGCGGCCTCCTCGCAGATGTAGGCCAGCGCCTCGCGGAGGTCGTCGTGCGCGCCGGACCGAGCGCGGGCGTCCCCGAGGGGGTCGATGTCGACGACGAGGAGGTTCATGTTGACCTCCGAGTCGCCGTCGTCGAGTTCGCTCACGGGCACGTCGAAGTCGTACTCGGCGAGCGTCCCCACGAGGTCCTTGCTGGTCTCGTGGACGCGGTCGGCGGCCTCGGCGTAGGTCATCCCCAGGGCCTCGTCGTACTCGCCGGGGGCGTTGCGGAGTTTGTCGTAGTCGACGCCAAGCACGCCCGCGACGCTCTCGCGCAGCGACGGCGCGCCGGGGTTCTCTAGGCGGGTGAGCGCGACCAGATAGTCGACCAGTCGGTCGTCGGCCGGCGGTTCGCCCATCGTGTGCAGGCCCTTGCGAATCTGGGTGGTCTTCACGTCGGTGAGGTACTCGTGGACGCGCTCGACGAGTGCGTCGATGTCGAGGTCGTCGCCTTCGACGTCTCCCTCTGCGAGCGTCGACCCGGCCTCGTCTGGTCCCCGCACGTCTGCTTTCTCGTCAATCTCACCGGCGATGCCGAGTTCAACGGCGAGGTCCAGTTCGTCGACCGTCCGGCGAATCTGCTCGGCGAGGTGTTCGCCGTCGTCGCTGCGGGCGTCCTCCATGCCGGCCTCGCGGTAGCGGTCGGCCAGTTCCTCCAGGTCGGCGAGGTCGTCGTACGTTCCGGCGTTGGCCATCACCGGCGTCAGGTAGTCGACGATAGCGGCGTAGGAGCGCCGTTTCGCCTGCGTTCCCTCGCCGGGGTTGTTGACGATGTAGGGGTAGACGTTCGGGATGTCGTCGATGAGCTGGTCGGGTGCGCTCTCGCCGTCGAGTCCCACCGTCTTGCCGGGGAGCCACTCCAGGCTGCCGTGAGTCCCGAGGTGGACGACGGCGTCGGCCTCGTAGGCGTTGCGGAGCCAGCGGTAGAACGCGACGTAGTCGTGGGGCGGCTGGAGGTCCGAGTCGTGGTACACCTTCGAGGGGTCCATGCCGAACCCGCGCGGGGGCTGCACCGTCACGAGAACGTTGCCGAACTCCGCCCCGGGAATCGCGAAGGGGCGCTCGGGCGGGTCGCCCCACTCCTCGACCACGTTCGCGCGGAAGTCCGCGTCGAGGGCCTCGAACCACTCGCCGTACTGGGCCGGCGAGACGGTGTCGACGCTCATCTCGCGTACGTCCTCGGGCGCGACCCAGCGGTCGTCGAGGGTCAGCTGTGCGGTGAGGCGTTCGACGAGCGACTGGCCGCTGTCGGGCATCGTATCTCCCAAATCATACCCACGGGCGTCCAGTTCTTCGAGCAGATTCACCGTGCTCTCGGGCGAGTCCAGCCCGAAGGCGGTCCCGATGCCGTCGTCGCTCGGCGGGTAGTTGTGCAGGACGACGGCGACCTGCTTCTCGTCGTTCGGGGTGTGGCGCAGTTCGGCCCAGTTGACTGCGAGGCGCGCGACGTGGTCGACGCGGTCGTCGATTGGGAAGTGCTGCTTCGGGGCGCTGCCGATGTCGGCGGCGTCGTCGGTGCGCTCCTTGCCCGAGATGGGATGCGTGATGACGTTGCCGTCGAACTCCGGCAGCGCGACCGAGAGCGCGAGTTCGAAGCCCATCACGCCCGTGTCGCTGCTGTCGTACCGGGAGCGCGAGCGCATCGTCGTCACGGTCTGGATGACGGGGACACCGAGTTTGTCGAGGAACACGTCCTCGGCGTCCTGTCCTTCGTCGTCGGCGCTGCGGCCGCGTTCGTCCATCGACAGCGAGAACATGAACGACGAGCAAACGGCGTCGACGAGCGGATTACCGTCGGCGTCCAGTAGCCACTCCTCGGTGACCTGCTCGGCGTTCCACTGGCCCTCAGCGTCGGTCGCCGGCTCGCAGAAGATGGGGAGCGCGTTCGCGCCCTGGGCCTCGATGGCTCGGACCTGCGCGTCGACGTAGCGGGTGTTCTCGTGGGTCCAGTGGGACTCGTAGAACCAGACGGCGACGGTCGGCTTCGCGGGGTCGAACGTCGCCCGCAGTTCCTCGATGCTCGCACCCGGATGGTCGGGGTGGTAGACCCCCTCCGTCGGCAGTGTCACCGGGTCGTCGTAGGAGGGGTCGGCGTCGCCGTACTGCGCGACGAGGTAGCGGGCGCAGTTGGCGACGTTGCTCGCGCCGCCCCTCTCCAAGTACTCGTAGACCGTCTCGCGGTGCTCGTCGGGAACCGACGTGTCCTCGAAGGCGAAGGCGTCGCCAGTGGCTTTCACCACGAGCGGGACGCCGGCCTCGCGCAGGCGCTCGACAGCCAGGTCGTAGCCCGGCATGCTGTCCTCGGCCCCGTGGAGCCAGAGGATTACGGCGTCGGCGTCGGTCAGTTCGTCGACGAACGCCTCGACCGCCGGTTCGTCGTCGAGGTCGCTCTCCGAGCGCACGACGAGGTCCGCGTCCACCTCGCCCGCGGCCCGCTGGACGGCCCCGAGTTCGTTCTCCGTCGCGGTGTAGAGTCCTAGCTGTGGCATAACGTTATTAAATCTCCGTTTACACTAATACAAGTATGGTTGTATTCGGCGCGGGCAAAAAAGCTTCGCAGGGGCCGACGTTCGCGGGCGTCGTCGGCCAGCGCGACCTGAAAGAGGGGCTGCTTGCGGTCGCGACGGACGATGACCTCGACGGTCTGCTGGTCCGCGGCGAGAAGGGCACGGCGAAGTCGACGGCGGTGCGGGCACTCGCCGACCTGCTCCCCGAGCAGCGCGCGGTCGCGGACTGCCCCTACGGCTGTCCGCCCGACCGCCCCGAGGCCCAGTGTGAGGACTGCCGGGCGCGCGCGGACCCGCCCGTCGAGACGCGCTCGGTCCCGCTGGTGACGCTCCCGCTCGGCGCGACGCGGGACCGCGTCGTCGGGACCCTCTCCGTGGCGGACGCACTGGACGGCGACCACGAGTTCGACCCCGGCCTGCTGGCCCGCGCGAACCGCGGCATCCTCTACGTCGACGAGGTGAACCTGCTTGACGACCACCTCGTGGACGTGCTGCTCGACGCCGCCGCGAGCGGCGTGAACCGCGTCGAACGCGACGGCGTCACCGTCACGCATCCCGCCGCGTTCACCCTCGTCGGGACGATGAACCCCGAGGAGGGCGACCTGCGGCCCCAGCTCCGGGACCGCTTCGCCCTCCAGACCGAGGTCAGCGCGTGCGAGGCCCTCGACGACCGGGTCGCCATCATCGACCGGGCGCTCGGAGAGGGCGACGAAGGGGGAGACGGGACCGAACCCGACCGCGACCCCGGCGAGCGACTGCGGACCGCCCGTGAGATTCTCCCCGAGGTTGACCTCGCCCGCGAGTTCCGCGAGCAAATCGCCGAACTCTGCCGGGACGCCGGCCTCGACGGCCACCGTGGCGATATCGCCACAGCGCGAGCAGCCCGGACGTTTGCCGCACTGGACGGGCGGACGACGGTTCTCGAATCAGACATCGAGCGCGCCGCCGAGTTCGCGCTGCCCCACCGGCTCACCTCTCGACCCTTCGAGGACGCGCCGGACGTCGAGGACGTGCTGGACGACCACTTCGATGACGACGAGGGCGAAGACGAGGAAAGCGGAGACGACACCGAGGAAGCCGACGGATCGGAGAGTGAAGCGGATGACGAGACGGCGGGCGGAGAAGACGCAGACGAGTCAGCGGCTGACGGAAACGACTCGGACGGCGATGCCGGTGGTGGCCCACAGAAACAGCGCCCCGACGATGGCGAGCGCTCCGAGGACCGCGAGGGGGGAGACGAACCGGGCGGTCCAGCGCCCGCGTCGGCAGACGGAGACGGGGAGGGTCAGGGGAGTGAGGCCGAATCGGATGCCGGCGACGACCGTGACGAGGACGGCAGCCCCGACGACCCGGAGGACGCGACGCCGCTCCTGCCCGGCCAGTCTCGTGCGGCAGTCGGCGACAGCGACGCGCCCGACGTGGACGCCCCGGAGGTCGACACGGACGGCGGCGCGGCGAGCGGCCGCGCGGGCGCGACGGGCACGACCCGCGGCGCAACGGTCCGCACCGAGCGTGCCGGCCGCGACGACGAGGTCGACGCTGCAGCGTCGGTCCGGGCAGCAGCCAGCCGCGGGAGCGGCCGCGTCGAGTCGCGAGACCTCCGCAAGTCCGTTCGCGCAGGCGACGCCGAGACGCTGGTCGTGTTCGCTGTCGACGCGAGCGCGTCGATGCGCCCGGCGATGCGGGCCGCAAAAGGCACCGTGCTGGAACTGCTGAAAGACGCCTATCAGGCCCGCGACCAGGTCGCCTTCGTCACCTTCGCCGGCGAGAGCGCGGACGTGGTGCTCCCGCCGACCGACAGCGTCTCGCTGGCCGCCCGCCACCTCAAGGACCTGCCGACCGGCGACCGGACGCCGCTGCCGGCCGGCCTGACCGCCGCCCGCGAGGTGCTCGACCGCGCCGACCCGGACGCCGGCGTCGTCGTCGTCGTGACCGACGGCCGGGCGAACACCGCCGACGGGAGTCCGGTTGCAGCGACCAGAACCGCGGCGCGAACGCTCGGTGAAGCAGCCGACCGGACCGTTATCGTGAATGCTGGTGAAGAGGGGCGCGCTGGATTGCTCGACCTTGTTGCAGACGAAACAGACGCATCAGTCGTCCCGCTGGACGCGCTGACCGCCGAACGCGTCGATGCCGTCGCCAGCGAACAGTAACCCCCGAAGCTGTGTCAGGCGGAAGTTTTACAATCTTACTTGTTCTTAAGACAAACGAGATTTCAATGCAGGACGACACTGACACTGCACGCGCAACGGACAGCGTGCACGACCGTATCGAACGCGCCAGAGCGTCGCTGACTGGTCCACAGGTCGCCATCGCCGTCGCGCTGGTGGCGGCGCTCGGCTTCACGCTGTTGTTCGTGCAAGACCCAATGTTGCACGACTCACTGCACAACTTCCGACACAGCGCCGGCATCACCTGCCACTGATGGCGACTAACTACCTCGAACGCGGCGCGATAGCCGGCGTGGCGGGTGGGCTGGTCTACGGCCTGTTTGTCGCGACGGTCGGGAACGCCTTCACCGCCGGGCTGGAGACGTTCGAACACGGACACAGCCACGGCGGCGGGCCGGCCGTCTCCGAGCTGACGACGACGGTCGCCAGCATCGGCGGCGGCGTCCTCTGGGGCCTGCTGTTCGGCGTCGCCGCCTTCGGCATGGCGTACTTCTTCTTCGAACCTGCGATTCCCGGGTCGGGCGCGACGAAGCGACTGGTGCTTGCGGGAGCCGGCTTTCTCACCGTCTCCGGCGCGCCGTGGCTCGTCTTGCCGCCGCAGCCACCGGGCGTCGAGCAGGCGCTCGGAACGGAGACGCGCCTTGCGTGGTACGCCGGCCTGATGGCGCTGGGGGCGCTGGTCGCAGTGCTTGCCGGGCTCGCGTATCAGCGGACGGAACACCGCCACACCGCTGTTCGACTCGGAGCCACGGCGCTGCCGCTCGCGCTGCTTGCGGCTCCGGTCGTGCTCGCGCCGGCAAACCCGGTCCACGGCGACGTTCCTGCCGCGCTCGTCGCGGCCTACCGCTGGACAGTCGTGTTCGGCCAGCTGGTGCTGTGGGCCACCATCGCTGGTGTTCACGCATGGCTCGGTGACCGTGAGACGCCTGCCACGGACAGCTTGGACTATCCCGCGACGGCAGACTGACGACGCGGCTCAGACTTTTCCCGCAACCGTCCCGAGATTCAGCGCCAGCCCGACGATACCGACGACAGCAGCGATAGCGAGATCAGCTGTCGTTCCGCCGGCGCTGAACGGGGCCGTACCGGCAGATGCCAGTGCGCCGAACCCGATGCCGGCGACGACGAGCGCCACGCCGGCCAGCCCGACGAGCATCGTGCCGGTCGGGCCGAACTGACCGGCCGCCCGGTCCGCCTCGTACCGGTCCAGTGCGTCCTGCATCGTCTCCGTGACAGACGCCTCGACATCCGCCATCTGCCCCGAAAGGTAGGTGTGCAGCGTCTCCTCGTGCTCGTCGAGCTCCGCGGCGCGCTCGGAAAGCTGCGTGTCGTACTCTGTCAGCTCGGCCTCACGCTCGTCGAGGGCGGTCTCACGGTCCTCAAGCGCGGCTTCGCGTTCATCGAGCTGGTACTCCCGCTCGTCCAGTTCCGTCTCTCGGCGGTCGAGTTCGTCCTCGCGGGCGTCAATCTTCTCTTCGCGCCGGTCGAGTTCCGCGCCCCGCTGGTCGAGACCCATCTCCCGCTCGTTGAGCCGTCGCTGCATCTGTGCGAACTCCCGCTCGCGCTCTGTAGGGTGATCGGCGGTGCTGTCGTCGTCGGCTTCGGCATCCGCCGCTGGCTGTGCTTCCTCGTGGTCCGGGTCTGTGTTGTCGGCCATACTGGACTCCGGTACCGAGACACTACGACTGGCGAATGGTTAGTTTGACACCACATAACACAGTAATCGGAGCCAAACCGGGGACAGCACGTCGACGTAAAAAGCAGTCTGACAGACCGCTCCCGGTCCAGAGTGGGACGTCAGCGCGTCAGCGACAGGGCTGTGCTAGCCCGACTCGATGCAACCGATACGCGCCGCGCTCGCGGCCCTCGTCGTGGTAGACGACCGGCTCCTCGACGGCGACGGCGGTTCCGTCGGAGACTGCCGCCGCCGTCACGACGCCGTCAGTGTCCAGCGTGTCGACAGGGCCGTCTGTGACATCGAACAGCCGAAGCGCGTGGTCGTCGGCGTCGCGGTCCCGGAAGTTCTGCGCGCCGGGAACAGCCAGTAGCGAGCCGTCAGTCCCCAGCCCGCTGGCGAAACCGCCCACGGGCGCGTCCCAGCGGCGGTCGCCGTCGAGTGAGAGACCAACGGCGGTGTGCTCGTTCGGGTGGCGGGCGTCCGTCTCGCGGCCGTCCTCGGGGTAGGTGTTACCGGTGACGAACACCGCGCCCCCGTCAGTCGCGTGGACGTGGTTCGGGTACGCGTAGACGGTGTCGCCGGCCACGTCGGTCGGCGTCGCCAGCGGAACGCGCCATCGTTCCCGACCGCCGCTGTCGAGCCGGTAGCCACAGTAGTCGCCGTGGCTGGAGACGACAGCGCCCTCGTCAAGCAGCGCGACATCGCCGATGCGGCGCTGGCCGTCGGTCCCGGGGTCCCACATCCAGCCCGGGTTGCCGTCGTCGGCGTCGAGTACGACGAGGCCGTGCTGGTGGTCTCCGGGACACCGGTTGTATGCGACAGCGACGCGGTTCTCGTCGGCGTCGAGCGAGATGGGGGAGCCGTCGGTTCGGTACATCCAGTCGACGGTTCCGTCAGGTCCGAAGGCGTAGACGACGCTCTCGAAGTGGCGCAGGTCGGTTCCGTCGTCGTCGGTGCGACGCTCGTACCGCCGGGCGGCAGCGTAGCAGCGGTCGCCGTCGGTGGCGAGGCTGGCCACGAAGGGGAGCAGGAAGCGCGTCTCCTGCTGCGCCTCGCCCAGGTCTGTTCTGGTTTCGTAGCGCCAGCGCAGGTTTCCGTCGGCATCGTGACAGCGGATTTCGCCGCGGGCGCTGCGTTCGCCGACGACGACACCGCCGTCGAAGGGCACCGCCGAGACGACGCTCGGT
Organism: Haloarcula sp. Atlit-47R; assembly: GCF_003665985.1. NCBI lineage: Archaea > Methanobacteriati > Methanobacteriota > Halobacteria > Halobacteriales > Haloarculaceae > Haloarcula > Haloarcula sp. Atlit-47R. Next base: position 861,017 of record NZ_QPLQ01000002.1, read on the forward strand.
TCGCCGTCCGTGTCGTACTGCCAGCGCCGGTGTGGCGGGCCATCGCTCGCGGCGTCGAACGCCTGCAGGTCCCCGTCAGCGGTGCCGACGACCGCGAAGCCATTCGTCAGCGTGACCGCCGAGCGGCGGCCCTGATGCCGCGAGCGGGCCGGTGTCACGTCCCCGAGGTCGACGGTCGGGGTGCGCTGGCTACTCATCGACCGGGAAGGCCTCGTGGAGCACGTCGTGGGCCTCACCGAGTCCGGCGAGGACATCCTCGCCCTGCATGGTGATGCGCGACACCGCCCGCTCGGCGTCGCGGACGGCGACGAGTCGACCCCGGAGGTAGTCGTATTCGGGGTCGTCCTCATCAGTCGCGGCGATCTCTTCTTCAAGGTCCACGAGTGCGGCGTCGAGGTGGCGCTCGATGGCGGCCAGCGTCTCCGCGCCCGCGAGGGCCTCGATGGGGCCGGTCATGTGGCCCTCCAGCTCCTGTTCGGCGTGCTGGCGGGCGTGGTCGTCTTCGGTACCGAGGACGTTCATGAGGCCCAGTCGGAGGGCCTCGATTTCGTAGCAGCTCATGGATGTAGTAGTGTTGTAAGTCTCAAAGCGTCTGGTCGACAAGTTCGCTTACGATGCGGTCGCGGTCCAGATGCGAGGAAACGATGTCGGCGGCGTCCTCGTCTTCGACACCGCCGTACCAGACGCCGTCGGGATAGACGGCGACCATCGGTCCCTCGCCACAGCGGCCGAGACACGACGACCGCGTGATGCGGGCGTCACACTGGTCGCTGTCGCGGGCGGCCTGACGGAGCCGTTCGAGGACCGCCGGCGCGCCGTCCTGTGCGCAGGTCTGGTTCGTGCAAACGGCGACGTGTTTCTCGGGGGCGTCGTGGACGTGCGGGTCGTCGTCGACGTTCTCGCGGTCGGCGTGTTCGGCCTGGTGGGTCAGCGCCCGGAGCATCGCGCGAGCGCCGCCCTGGTCCTCCTCGTAGCCGTCGAGCTCGACCTTGTACTTGCAGGTGTCACAGGACATCTCGACGCTTCCCGTGCGGGCTTCCTGCCAGCGGTCGCCGAGCACGTCCAGCAGGCGCGTGTCGGTCCCCAGCGGTTCGCCGGGAGCGGCGTCGACATAGGGATACTCCTCGTCGAACTCGCGTGCGCCGTCCTTGATACGGCCGGTCAGCACGCCGTCGCCGAGCATGTACGGCACGACGACGACGGCGTCGGGCCGGCTCTTGGCGATGTCGTGCAGCGTCTCGTCCAGTAGCGGCTCGGTGACGCCGATGAACGACGCCTCGACCCGCGAGAACTCGCGGCCCTCGTACAGCAGGCGGGCGAGCTTGTGTACGTCGGCGTTGGCGTCCGGGTCGCTGGAGCCGCGGGCACAGACCACGACGGCCACGTCGTCGTCTTCGCGGTCGACGCCCAGTTCGGCCTCGACGGCCGCCGCGCGATCGTCCAGCAGGTCAAGCAGCGCCGGGTGGACGCCCAGGTGTGCGCCGTTGTTGATGGTCAGTTCGGGGTGGGCCTCGCGGGCCTGCTCGACGGCCAGGGGCACGTCGTTTTTGACGTGACTGGCGGCGAATAGCGAGAGGTGGACCACCGACACTTCCGAGACCGCCCCGGCCAGCCCCGCGATGGCCTCGTCGATGGCCGGCTCCGCGAGTTCGAGGAAGGCCGCGTCGACGGGGAGGCCGAGTCGCCCTTCCAGTTCGACCGCGAGGTCGCGGACCTGTTCGTTGGACTTCTCGCGCCGGGAGCCGTGGCCGACGAGCAGGACCGCCTCGTCGTCCAGCGTCTCCGGCGCGCTGATGGCTTCGCTCATCGGACTCGTTCGATACTCTTCCGGAGCTTGCGCCGCCGGCTGGGCGCGAACAGCCCCGTCTCCTCGCTACCCTCGTACAGCCAGTCGCCGAGGGCAGGTGCCGCGTCGTCGTCCACGCCGAACCAGTAGCCTGAGGACGTTTCCGAGAGGTCATCGTAGGGCGCGTCGACCGGACAGCGGTCGAGCAGCGTCTGTATCGTCCGGAGGAGTCGCTCGTCTTCGTGGACAAAGGAGATGCCGACGGCGTCGTCGTCGGACTTGAAACAGACCGTGCCACAGCCTTCGAGCAGCCCCCGGAGGAGTTGCCGGTCGTAGTCGGCTAGCGCGTCGAAGCGGTAGCCGCCCGAGTCGCCCTCGAACGGCAGGCCAAGCGCCGCGCTGGCGCGGTCGGCCAGCCCGCCGACGACTTGGACGGTGAACTCCTCCTCCTGACGGGTAATCGAGGTGTCGTGGGCATACGCCCGCTCGACGATGCGGCGGTCGGCTCGCTCCGCACCAGCGATGGAAGCGAGCCGCCGAGCGGCCGTTTCGTCGTTCGTCCGGACGGTGATACAGCTGTCCTCGCACTCGCCGTCGCCGGTGACCCGACCCCAGAAGTACGCCGTCTCGGGGTGGGCTGCGAGCATATCGTTTGGCGCACCCGTTTCGACGCTCATGGCTGGACCTCCTCGTGGTCGGTGGCGGCAGGTGTATCGGCGGCCCCGGCGTCCTCCTCGACGGATTCCACGTGAATCGCATCGAGCGGACAGGCCGCAGCGGCCTGCTCGGCATCGTCCCGCCGGTCGTCGTCGAAGGTGGCCTCGATTGCCGTCTGGTCGTCCGTCTCGATAGCCGCCAGTCCCTCGCTATCCTCGACGAAGCGGGCGTCACGGACGAGACAGGCGAACACGCCGTCGCAGGCCTTGCGGTCGATAGTGATTCGGTACATCAGTAGTCGTACTTGGTTTCGTAGCCCCGCGGGGTCACCATCCGGTCGTCCCAGACGTAGGTGTCCTCGTTGCCCACGAGCAGCGTAGTGGTCATGTCCACGAGGTCAGTTTCGCCGAGTTCGGGCAGTTCGCCGAGTTCGACGATTTCGACCTGCTCGTCCTCTCGGCCGGCGGCGTGGACGACGCCGACCGGCGTCTCGGGGTCGCGGTGCTCCAGCAGAATTTCACAGCACTTCTCGTAGTTGTCCCGGCGCTTGCGACTCCACGGGTTGTAGATGGTGATGGTGAAGCCCTCCTTGGCGGCGGCGTGGAGCCGCGATTCGATGGTCGGCATGTCGGTGAGGTGGTCCGACAGCGAGATGGAGACGGTGTCGTTGACCAGCGGCGCGCCGACGCGGGCCGCACAGGACTGGGCCGCCGGGACGCCCGGCACCACGTCGAAGTCGAGCATCGTCGCCGTCGCGCCCTTAGATTCGATTATCTCCAGCGCGAGGCCCGCCAGCGCGTAGACGTTCGGGTCGCCGCTGCCGATGATGGCGACGTCGTTGCCCGCCAGCGCGCGGTCGATTGCCTCTTCCGTTCGAGACACTTCACCGCACATCGGCGTGTTGTAGATGTCCTCCGCGGCGTCGGTCACCTCGTCGGGAAGCAGTTCGACGTAGGTCGTGTAGCCGACGATGTGCTCGGCGTCCATGAGAGCGGACCGGGCGCGGGCGGTCATCCCCTCCGGCTGGCCGGGGCCGAGGCCGACGGCGATGAGTTGGCCCGGCTCGGCGTCGAAGTCGTCGACCGTCGCGCCGACCTCCTCCTCGTCCGAGTCGCTGGAGGAGGACGCGCCGCAGGAACTGCTGCTGGACGACGAGGACGTGGACGACGAGGCCCCGCACTTCGAGGCCGTATCGTCGCCCGTGTCCGGTGTCGTTTCTGTGGACGAACTCGCCTCGCTTGCCCCGCACTTCGATTCTGTCTCGGTACTTGCGTCGGTAGTATTGTCAGTGCTCATTGTCAGAAGTCGTCGACGTCACGCCCGCCACGCGGGGTGACGAGGAATTCTTGGTAGTCGTTGCGCCAGACTTCGGTCTCGTGGGTACCGACGACGATAGACGAACCCATGCCACCGACCTTGTCGTCGTGGTCGGGCAGGTCGCCGAGCGTCGTAATCGTCTCCGTCTCGTCGTCGAGATTGCGCCCGGCCTCGCCGCGGCCGGAGTCGTTGACGATGGCGGCAGGCACGTCGTCGGCCCGTTCCTCCCGCAGAACATCGACGGCTCGCTCGTAGTCGCGCCAACAGTTGTAGAGCACCACGACGAAGCCGCTGATTGCGGCCGCGCGCAGCTTCTCCTCAATCTCGTCCCAGCCGCGCCACTTGTCCGACAGCGAGATGGTACAGAAATCGTTCGACAGCGGCGCGCCGAGGTTGGCCGCGCCCGACAGCGCCGCGGTCACGCCGGGGACGATCTCGATTGGCACGTCGTCAGCGTCGTCGGCGTCGGCCATCGTAAAGAGGAGGTCGGACTTCCCGTAGACGTTCGGGTCGCCCCCGGAGACGTGGGCGATGTCCTCGCCGGCCCGGACCCGCTCGAAGGCCTCGCGGGCGAGTTCGACCTGCTTGCCCATCGACGACCGGATGAGGGTCTGGCGGCTGCCGTCGGGCCGCTCCAGCACGGTTCCCTCCTCGTCGGCGACCGCGCCGTCGTCGGTTTCGCCGTCGAGTTCAGCCGATTGGGGCGGGAGCGTGCCGTCCTTCCGGAGGAACTCCTGATAGAGGTTCGAGGCGATGATACAGTCAGCGGTCTGGATAACGTCTTTCGCCCGCTGGGTCATGTCGTGGGGGAGCCCCGGCCCGATACCGACCACGTACAGCGTCCCGTAGTCGGCTGGACGCGTCGCCTCAGCCGCGGCCGCTGTCGACTGGCGTCCGTCGCTACTCATCCTCGGTCTCCGAGGGCAGCCGGTCGAATCTCGATACTGTGGCGCATGGTGAGTACAACGCCGCTTTCGCATAAAACAATTTTGCTTGTACTAGTTCAATCGTATGTGTTGAGAGGAAGTAGTTTGGTTGTACCCGAGTCACAGAAGCGTCGAAAACAGTGGCTGTCCAATCACACTCACGTCGGTGACTCACGCCGGAAACAGTTCGATACCCCCGCGGTCAGGTGTTCGACAGCCCTCCGTCGACGACGAGGCTCTCGCCGTTGACGTAGGAGGCCATATCGCTGGCAAGGAACGTCGCCACGTCGGCGATCTCTTCGGGTTCGCCGAAGCGACCTGAGGGGATGAGTTCCTTCAGCATCATCTTCGTCGTGTCGTCGATGCGCTCGTCCTCGAACATCTGGGTCTTGCTGTAGCCCGGGTGGATAGCGTTGACTCGGATGTCGTAGTTACTCAGACGATCCGCGAGTGCGTAGGTAAACAGTCGGACCGCGCCCTTCGAAGTACAGTAGTTGACCAGCAGGCCGGTGCCGCGGATGCCGCCGGAGCTGGACATATTGATGACAGTGCCGCCGCCGTTCTCCCGCATCGCCTCGGTCGCGACCTGCGCGCCGAAGAACACGCCTTTCGTGTTCACGTCCATCAGCCGGTCGTAGTCCTCCTCCGTGGTCTCGTAGAAGTCCGCTATCTCGGAGATACCGGCGTTGTTGACCATGATGTCGATACCGCCCAGCTCCTCGGCCGCAGCGACGGCTACCTCCAGATCGTCGGGGTTCGTCACGTCACATTCGACGAAGTGCGCTTCGCGGTCGGTCTCAGCGTTGACCAGTTCGTGTGTCGGTCCGCCGCCCTCACGGGGTGCCTCCTGCAGGTCCGCGACAATGATGTCAGCACCGTGCTCCGCGTACCGTCGGCAGATGGCCCGGCCGAACCCGCTCGCGCCGCCCGTGACGACCGCCGTCTTGTCTTCGAGTAGTGTTGTCATGCGCCATTTATCACCACAGGTGCACATAATAAATAAGTTGAGAGTTGTACGGAGACAGGAACTCGGAACAGTCGTACAGTCGCCGCCAGAGATAGTTCAGCAGTCGCTCGGCGACGGAAAATCGGAACTAAAAACCAATTCTCGGAAGGGAAGGGACTCTATTCCCCGATAGCGACGGTCACGGCCTCGTCGTAGCGGGTCTTCTCGGCCAGCAGGTCGTGGTCGCGACCGGCGGCGATAGCCGACGCCTCGGCGATGCCCGGCCAGCCGATGAGTTCCTTCGACCGGGAGGGCGTCGGTCCCTCGAACTCCTCCAGAGTCTCCTTCTCGAAGGCGATGACGCCCAGCCCCCACTCTTCGGCAGCGGCGAGCATGCCTTCCTCGTCGGCTTTCCGGGTGCCCGTTGCGACGAACTCCACGTCCCCGCGGTCGAGGTCGGCCTCGTTCAGCGCCTGTTCCCAGGCTGCGTGGAACTGCTCGACATCAGCGCCGGCGACGCTGCCACAGCCGAGCACGACGCCGTCGTCTTTGTTGCGCTTCAGGACAGTCACGTCGTCGTCGACCAGCACGGCCTTCGGCCCGTCGAGGCGCTCGACGGGGCCGAGTTCGTCGTCCAGCACGGCGAGGTTCGTCGCAACGGTCGAGTCGCCGTTGACGACGTGGGCATCGAGCGCTTTCGCCTGCTTCTCGACGCCCTGCTTGTCGGCAGCCTCGCTTGCGGTCGTCATCGCCGGCACCGCGCCCATGCTTGCGAGGTCGTCGGCGACCTGATTTGCGCCGTGGTGGCCGCCGGTGATGGGGATGGCCCAGGTGAGTTCCTCGTCGACCACACAGATTGCGGGGTCGTCCCACTTGTCGTCGAGCAGATGTGCGGTCTTACGCATCGCGATACCGCTCGCCATCAGGCCGATGAAGCAGTCGTACTCGCCCCAGTGCTCCTCGAAGACGTCGCCGTGGTATTCGAGGATGTCGATAGACTCGTAGCGGTCGCCGATGCCGTCGACGATATCTTCGGCGGTGTCCATCTTCCGCTCGAAGGCGACGATGGCGATGTCTTCGGCTACTTCGCCGTCTGAATCGGGTGCTTTGCAACTGTTCGAACTGGATTCGTTGTCTGTGTCAGTGCTCATCAGTCGTCAGCCTCCTGTGAATCCGCATCGCTCCCCCGGTTGGCCCAGTCGCCGTAGAGGAAGGAGCGCTCGTAGTCCTCGCCGCCGACAGCATCCCCAATAACGACCATCGCCGAGGCGCGATAGCCGGCGTCTTCCAGTTTCTCGCCGATGGTCTCGATGGTCCCCTCGATGACGTCCTCGTCGGGCCAGGATGCGTGGTAGATAGCCGCTACCGGGGTTTCGGGGTCGTGGCCGTCTTCGAGCAGGCGGTCCATGGTCTCGCTGACGGCGTGGGTCCCCAGATAGATGCACGTCGTCACGTCGCCCATGCCGACGAACTCAGAGATGTGGTCCTCGTCTTCGTCCAGCGTCTTGCCCTGCGGGCGAGTGAAGGCGACGTGGTTGGCGACCTCGTTCAGCGTCAACTGCGTGCGCATCGTTGCGCTGGCGGCAAAGGCAGAGGTGACACCGGGGACGATGTAGGTCGGAACGCCCTCGTGTTCCAGTGCGTCCATCTGCTCCAGCGCGGCCCCGTAGATGGCGGGATCGCCGCTGTGGAGGCGAACGACGGTGTCGCCGGCCTCGTAGGCGTCCCGCATCAGCGGAATCAGCTCCTCCAAGTCCTTGCCGATAGAGGAGACCGTCTCGGCGTCGTCGCAGTACTCCTCCAGCAGTTCGCTGTTGACGAGCGAGCCGGCGTGGACCACGAGGTCGGCGTCGGCCAGCAGTTCGCGGCCGGCGACGGTCAACAATCGAGGGTTGCCCGGGCCGGCCCCGACGAAGGGGATGCCCTCCTGCTCGTCGCCGGCACTGTACTCGTACACGCGGTCGTCTCGGTTCCCGGCGACGGAGTCAATCGCCGTCTGTGGGTCCGTCTCACCAGTCTCGTCAGTCATGCTGCACCTCGTCGCCGCAAAGGGCGGCTTCAGAGCGCTCCTGTCGCACTACCGCCTCAGACCCGTTTTCGCCGCCGTCGGTCACGACCCCGCTCTCGTCGGCCGCTTCGAGGAAGGCGTCGGTCGCCTGCTCGACGCGGGTCTCGGGCTTCTCGGCGTAGGCCAGCGTGTAGTAGTCTCGCTCGTCGATGTCGGTCGGGTCGTCGGTGACGACCGTCTCGCCCTGTTCCATGAACAGCCGGCGGCCGTAGACCACGTCGTAGCCGGCCTCGACCAGCCCCTCGTGGGTGGCCGGCGCGTCGGTCACCTTGAACAGAATCATCCGGTCGGGGCCGGTCGGGGACGCGCCGCGGTCGGCCTCTCGCAGGGCCAGGCTGGAGCCGGCGGTGATTTCGACGCCCAGCGCCGTCGCAAACGCCGACATGGCGCTGACGCCGGGCACCACTTCGAGGTCGACCTCGGGGTGGAAGGCGGCGAGGGTCCGCCGGAGGTGGCCGAACGTCGAGTAGACGTTCGGGTCCCCCAGCGTGACGAAGGCGGCGTCGCCATCGCGGGCCGTCGGCGCGATCTCGGCGGCGGCGTCCTTCCAAGCCGCCCGGAGCTTCTCCTCGTCGCGTGTCATCGGGAAGTCGAGGTCGCCGATGCGCTCCTCGGGGACGTGCTCGGTCGCGACCGACCGCGAGAGCCGCCCCGGCGAGTACACCACGTCGGCCGATTCGAGCGCGCGCTTGCCCCGGACCGTCACGAGGTCCGGCTGGCCGGGGCCGAGACCGATGCCGTAGAGGGTCATCGCGCCCCTCCGTCGGCCGTCTCGGCGTCACTCGGTCCGCCTGCGCCGTCAGCGGCCACGTCCTCGCTGGCGCTGCCGACGAGCATATACACGGGGTTCTCCGAGTCGAAGCTCGTCGCGCCGGCGAGTTCGTAGCCGTGGCTCACCTGGAACTGGACGACCTCCTCTAAGATGTCGCGCTCGCGGAAGGCCTCCGTCGCCGCGCCGGCGACTTCGAGCCGCGAGACGTTCATCACGATTCGATCGACGCCGGTCTCGACCGCGTGGTCGAGGACGGCCTCGTAGTTGCGCGACCCGCCCAGGAAGAGGGCGTCGGCGTCGTCGGGCAGCCCCTCCGGGGCCTCTGCCTCGCGGAGTTCGACGTCGGCGTCGACGTCGTTGGCGGCGAGGTTCTTGCGAGTCACGTCGAGTCGATTCCCCTTGCGTTCGAGCGCAGTGACCCGCCCGGCCCGGCGCGCCGCCGTGATGGTGACGGCACCGGTACAGGAACCGACCTCCGCGAAGTGGTCGGACCCGGTGAGAGCGAGTTTGCTGGCGAGGACGGCCCGGACCTCCGGTTTGGTGGGACCGGCCTTCGCATCGTGTGGGAGCGAGACGCGGGACATCACGCTATACAACTACAGTAGCGCGTAAAACAATTTTGGTTGTATTAGTCCAAATGCAGATGATAGCAGGGTTCGGCGACTGGCGTTGGTCGCGTCCGCGGGTCAGGGAGGCCAGACACGGCAGCCGTAGCGGTAGAGCGCGGCCAGGGACCCGCCCCAGAGGAGGTGAGACAGGAGTGCCGTCGCGGTGAGATTCGGGAGGCTCGCCTCGATACCAACAAGTGAGAGCCACACCGGCATGACGATCCCGGCTGCCACGAGCCAGAGCGTGACCGACCAGCCGAGGGCGACCCCGTAGTATCGGCGTCTGTCGGAGAAATGGTCCGGCACGGTTCTGACCAGTGCGGCGTACACCAGTCCGAAGACGACGCTGTGGAAGCCGTGGGTGACCCACCCGACCAGTGGGTTCTGGACGCCGTACAGCGCTCCGATGACGGGGACACCACCGGAGAGGGCCTGCATCGGGACGCCCATGACGACGGCGGCGACGAGCGACGCTCCGACGGCGAGGCCCAGACGGCGCGGTGAGAGTTCCAGCACCTCGTCGGATGTGGCCCTCACGACGCCCTCCTCGACCGAAACGCGCGGCAGCGTCAGCGTGACTGTCGTTCCGCCGTCCGTAACGGTCGCCGCCGTCTGCCCGCCGTAGCTCCGGACGAGCAAGCGAACGAGGTCCAGCCCGAAGCCAGTCGAGCGGTCCTCGTAGGAGCCGATTTCGCCGCGGTCCAGCAGGTCGAGTTGCCGCTCAGGTAGCCCCGGTCCGTCGTCGCTGACGCTGATGGTGACAGTGTCCTCGGCAGCAGTGACCACAACCTCAACGTGGGGCGTGTCGCTGTCATTGTAGACAACCGCGTTCTCGACCAGATGCGCGACGAGGCTATCGAGCATCGTGTTACCCTGCACTCGAAGGTCCGGCGGTACGTCGGCCTGAAGGTCGTAGTCGGCCGACGGGTGCGTCTCCCGGACTGTGTCGACGCCGGACTCGACACAGGGGACAACAGGCACGGCATCCAGCGACAGGTCGGCTCCGCCGTGGGTGATGTGTTTCATGTTCTCGACGACCTGCTGGACGCCGGCCGACCGGTCGTCGATGACCGGCAGGACGTCGGCCGTGCCGACACCGTTTCGCGACTCCGCAATCTCGACCCGGCCCCGGATGACCGTCAGCGCGTTCAGCACCCGGTCACGCAGGATGCGGTTGACCAGGTCCAGCCTGGCGGCCTGCTGTTCGAGTTCGTGTCGCTGCCGGTTCGACCGACCGGCGTAGACGCCGGTGAGCGCCCCGCCGACGCCGCCACCGATGAGGAAGTTTGAGAGATACGTCCGGCTCCCTCCGGCGGACAGCGGCCCCATGCCGCCGTTTCCGACCAGCGTCACCAGAACGAGGACGAACATCGCGCCAGTGCCAGCGAGACACCACAGCGTGACCGTCCGCACGAAGGCGCGTTCGAACTCGCCGACGGCAAGGGCGACACCGAATGCAGACAGCCCCAGACCGAGCATCAGCGGCAACACACCGCCGAAGACGAACGCCACCGGGCCGTCGCTGACCGCCAGCGTGACCGTGAATCGGGTCAGAAAAAAACCGATGCCAGCGACGACGAGTCCGGACGGCGAGATGCCGCCGCCCAGAGAACGGATAGAGTCGAGCATGGCCTCTTCCGACGGGACAGTCATCGAGATACGTACCATTTCACTTCAGGGTACAAACCGGTTCCCCAGATGAGCGGTCCGAACCGGACCGTCAGAACTCCGGCCCGGGTGCCGGCACGCCGTCGCTGTCGTCGCCGCCGTCGAGATCGAACTCTTCGCGCAGCTCGCGGATGCGGTCTCTGATGTCCGCGGCCAGTTCGAACTCCAGATTGTCCGCGGCTTCCTGCATTCGCTCCTCCAGTTGTTCGATCTGGCGGGCGGCCTCGTCGGCGTCGCTTGCCCCGTCACCGGAGATACCGCCGGTATCGGTCTTGCTCCCCGGCAGGTTCGTCTCGCCGACCTCCTTCTCGATGGTGGTCGGCTCGAAGCCGTGTTCCTCGTTGTACTGCTGCTGGATGCGGCGGCGGCGCTGGGTCTCCTCGATGGCCGACTGCATGGCGTTGCTCTGCTCGTCGGCGTACAGCACCACTTCGCCGTTGACGTTTCTAGCTGCGCGCCCCATCGTCTGGACGAGCGTCGTCTCCGAGCGGAGAAAGCCCTCCTGGTCGGCGTCGAGGATAGCGACGAGGGAGACCTCTGGGATGTCCAGGCCCTCCCGCAGGAGATTGATGCCGACCAGCACGTCGATGTCGCCAAGCCGGAGCGACCGGATGAGTTCGTGCCGTTCCAGCGTGTCCGTTTCGTCGTGCATGTAGGCCACGTCGACGCCGGACTCCTCCAGGTACTCCGTGAGGTCCTCGGCCATCCGCTTTGTCAGCGTCGTCACCAGCACCCGCTCGTCGCGCTCGACGCGCTCGTCGATGCGTTCGAGCAGGTCCTCAACCTGCCCCGTCGCGGAGGCGATTTCGACGGCCGGGTCGACGAGGTGAGTCGGGCGGACGATCTGTTCGACGACCTGGTCGCTGTGGTCGCGCTCGTAATCGCCGGGCGTGGCGGAGACGTACAGCGTCTGGTCGGTCTTCTCCTCGAACTCCTCGAAGGTGAGCGGACGGTTGTCGAAGGCCGTCGGCAGGCGGAAGCCGTTCTCGACGAGGCTCTCCTTGCGGCTCTTGTCGCCCTCGAACTGGCCGCGAATCTGCGGGAGCGTCTGGTGGGACTCGTCGATGACGGTGAGGAAGTCGTCGGGGAAGTAATCCAGCAGGGTGTAGGGAGCCTCGCCCGTCTCGCGGTCCGAGAGGTGGACCGAGTAGTTCTCGATGCCCGAACAGTAGCCCGTCTCTTGCATCATCTCGATGTCGAAGGTGGTCCGCTCCTCGATACGCTGGGCGGCGACGTGGTCGCCCTGGCGCTCGAAGTAGCGGATGCGCTGGTCCAGCAGTTCCTCAATCTCCTCGATAGCCCGCTGGAGTCGCTGTTCAGGAATCGAGTAGTGCTCCGCCGGGTGAATCAGCGCAGCCGGCTCCTCGCTTTTGACCTCGCCTTCCAGCGGGTCGACCTTCAGCATCCGGTCTATCTCGTCGCCCCAGAACTCCACCCGCAGGGCGTAGCGGCCGTACATCGGGTAGATTTCGAGCGTGTCCCCGCGCACGCGGAAGGTTCCCTGCGTGAAGTCCACGTCGTTGCGCTCGTAGTTCAGGTCGACCAGGCGACCGAGGAGGTCGTCGCGCTCGATTTCCTGCCCGACCTCCAGCGAGAGGGACATGTCGATGTAGTTGCGCGGGTCACCGAGGCCGTAGATGGCCGACACCGACGCAACGACGATCACGTCGTCGCGGGTCAACAGCGAACGCGTCGCCGAGTGGCGCAGGCGGTCGATTTCGTCGTTAATGGAGGCATCCTTATCGATGAACGTGTCCGTCTGTTCGACGTAGGCCTCGGGCTGGTAGTAGTCGTAGTAAGAGACGAAGTACTCGACGGCGTTGTCCGGGAACAGCTCTCGGAACTCCTCGTACAGTTGGGCCGCGAGGGTCTTGTTGTGGGCGATGACCAGCGTGGGCTGTTGGATCTCCTCGACGACCCAGGAGACGGTGTTGGTCTTCCCGGAACCGGTCACACCGAGCAAGGTCTGTCGGTCCATTCCCTGCCGGAAGCCCGACGCGAGCTGTTCGATGGCCTCGGGCTGGTCGCCCGCAGGGTCGAACGGGGCATCGACACGAAACTCGCGGTCGACATCTGGTCGGTCGATAGAGAGTGGGCCGCCGGTGTCGCTCATTACCCACATATCGGGCTGGATAGACTTGAGCCGCGTGGTTCGTAAAGAGTTAGCAGACCGGCTTCGGATTCACGCCGAGGTCTTCAAGTGTCTCGAAGTACTCGTCGTAGGCCGTCGAAATAACGTCGATAGCGGCCGCCTCCGCGGCGTCCCAGTCGTCGTCGCTCTCACAGACTGCGTCGAGTAGGTCGGCAGCGTCCTCGCGGAGGTCCACCACGTCGCTGCCAGCGCTACGGAACGTACTCGCAGTCTGTGGGTCCGCCTGCCCGGTAAAGAAACCGGTGTACTGCTCTTTGACTTTCTTGTCGACGAGCGACCAGCCGACGAACCCGCCCAGGCGCTGGACGGTCCCATCGAGGTCGTCGAGTACGTCGTGCATCGCCGGTGTCCGGTCGACCGGTTCGGCATCAGTGCTGTCACCGCGCTCGGCCGTCTCGTCCGCCGCGTCGGCAAACAGCGCGGCCGCGTCGTCGTCGGCGTCGTCGTCGCTCCAAGCGTCGAAGGTTGCGTGCGCCGCCTGCTCACGGGCGGCCGCCGCCGCCAGTACCACGTCCGGGTCCATCTCGCCGCGGGTGTCGGCATAGAGCGTCTTCGAGGAGCCCAGTCGGGAGAGTTCCGTCTGCTGGTCGTCACGGACGGCGTCGATGAGGTCGGCTGCAGTCATACTCCAGCATGTGGCCGGCGCGGGCTTGTAACCATCGGACCCGCCGCTACCGAGGTAGTGTGGCTGCGGGGAGTAAGCCCCCTTCTGTTCGGGCCAGCATTCGGCTGAGCGGCCACGTCCAGCGCTTGCGCGCAGCGTCGGACTACCTGTCGACGCGGCCTTGCACCGGTGAGGTTTCGCCGTTCCATCGGTCCGTCGCCGGAAGCGTGGGGCGTCAGAGACGGCCCACGGAATGCGCCCCGGAGTCACCGGGTCGCAACTGCCCTCGGTGGGTTACCTCTCCCTCGCTTTGGCGGCGTGCCGCACCGTCTGGTGGGGCACGAGTCGCCTCGCTCGGGATTCGCACACCTCATCGGTCCGGCGACGACGTGTCGTTGCTGTTCCAGAGCCGACGGTCTCCCGCCCCGGGCTTGCGCCCGGTCACCTGTCCGACAGGTGGGGGGACTTTCCTCATGGCTTGCGCCACGGGAGCCGGCCTCCCGCTGCCACCAATGGGTACGCCAGTGCCGTGAATAAGACTTACCAACGACCTTTTTTCGCCGGGGCATCGCGCTCGCCGGTGGTGAGCGCTCAACCCCGGGGAAAAAACGTCGATGAAAAAAGCGCGAATCGCGCCGCGATTCGCGTGAAACCGCTCGCTTCGCTCGCGGTATGCTTACCGACAGCGGCCACTAAATTTGTGTATTCTGCTCAGGCACGCCTGCCCTTCCCCGTCTTCGTGAGCGAAGCGAACGAAGGCTCGTCAGAGCACAGCTCTGACGGCGGGTCGCGCAACGGAGCGCGCTCCCGGCCACAGGAAGCGACAGAGAGCAATCAAAACGTGGACAGCCACGCGGTTCCGCGAGAAGCGAGGCGCGAATGCCCAGTAGTACGTCTTAGTCGTCAGACGGCAGGGGCTCGCCGGAGCCGTCAGTCGGCGCGGGCGAGGCCTGCATGTCGTCGTCCTCGGCGTAGGGGTACCACGTCATCTTCGTGTTGTGCATGTACGGGTCGTCGTAGTCCGTCTCTTCGGGTTCGACCATCTCGGCCAGCGTCTCCTCGTCGCGGTCCGCGACGAAGTCGCGGAACGTCTCGCCGCCCTCGCGGGCGTCCTTGAAGTTGTTGACGAGGTTCTTGATAGCGCCGGGCACCTCGTCGGCGGGGACGCGCATCTCCACCCAGTCGGCGAAGCGCGGGTCGTCGCCGAGGCCGCCGCCGAGGCCGATGTCGAGGGCCTCGACCGGTTCGCCGTCCTTGCGGGTCTTCATGCCGCGCAGGGACACGTCGGCTATCTGGGGCTGGGCACAGGAGGCCGTACAGCCCGAGAGATGGATATGGAAGTCCTTGTGGTCATCGGGGAGTTCGACGTTGTCCTTGAGCCAGCGGGCGTAGCGAACTTGGCGGTTCTTCGTCTCGACGATAGAGAGCGAGCAGTACTCCGTGCCCGTGCAGGCGATGGAGCCGCGCATGAACGGCGACGGGTCCGGGGAGTAGTGTTCGAGCAGGGGTTCGCTGGTGAACTCGTCGAGGTTCTCCTCGGGCACGTCGGTGACGATGATGTTCTGGCGCTGGGTCAGACGGACCTCGCCGGAGCCGTACTCGTCGGCGAGTTCGGCGAGTTCGAGCACGTCGTCGGCACCCATGCGGCCGACCAGCACGTTCAGGCCGACGTAGTAGTTGCCGTCCTTCTGCTCGTGAATCCCGACGTGGTCGTTGTGCCCGTCCTGGGACCCGGTGTTGTAGCTGTACTGGTCGCGCATGTCCTCGCCGGCGGTCGGGAGTTCGAAGTCGACGTACTCCTCCTGCAGGACCGAGCGCATCTTCTCGGGACCCCACTCGTCCATGAGGAACTTGATGCGGGCGTTGAAGCGGTCCTCACGGTCGCCGTGGTCGCGGAAGAGCGCGGACATGCCGTGGGCCACGTCCGCGGCCTGCTCTGGCGGCACCCATACGTCGATATCGCGGGCGAGGCGCGGCTCCTTGCGGGAGAGGCCGCCGCCGATACGGACGTTGAAACCGAGTTCGCCGTCCTTTTCTGCGGGCTCGAAAGCGAGGTCGTTGATGTCGCCCTGGCCACAGCCCTCGTCACAGCCGGCGATGGCGACCTTCCACTTGCGCGGGAGGTTCGAGTAGTCGTCGTTGCCCTTGAACGTCTCGTGGAGGTCCTCGGCGACGGGCCAGGCGTCGACGTGCTCGTGCTTGTCCTTGCCGGCGACCGGGCAGCCGACGATGTTGCGCCAGGAGTCACCGCAGGCCTGCTGTGTGCCGAGGCCGACGGCTTCGAGCTTCTCGAAGATCTCCGGAATGTCCTCCAGTTTGATCCAGTGGAGCTGGATGCTCTGGCGGGTCGTCCAGTCGCAGTAGGCCTCGCCGAACTCGGGGTTGTCGGCGGGACCGGTCGCGTACTCTTTCGCGATTTCGCCGATGACCTCCAGTTGTCCCGGCTTGATGACGCCGTTGGGCGTCCCGATACGCATCATGAAATACGACTCCTGCCCGGAGCGCTGGTGGTACAGGCCCCACCACTTGAAGCGCTCGAACCAGGCGTCGTGTTCGTCCTCCGGGATGGCGTCCCAGCCCTTCTCCGCGAACTCCATCAGATGCTCCCGTATCTCGTTGCCGTAAACCTCGTCTTTCCATTTCTCGACTTTACTGGGCATAGCTAATGTGTTCTCTCACAAGTCTCACAGACTTATACAACACACTTTGCCGTCAACCGTCTCCCCCACTCCCCGAAACAAGAGATTGTTGCCTATTCTTCAGGGTTCGCAAGCCGGGTTCGTTTCTCCGGAAAATGGATGCTCTCGTGGACAACACCGTAGAACTCGCCGGAATCGGGATCTACGACGCGGCCGACGGTCAACCAGTCGGTAACGCCGCTTTCACCGCAGGCGATGCACTGGCCGGCTATTCGTGCCTGGATGTCCGGGTAATCAACGCCCACTTCCACGAACCCCTCAGCGAGTAAATCCGTCGTCTCACACCCGCAGAAGCCGCTTCGAGCCAGCAGCCACAGGTCCGAGACGTTCACTTCCCGCGAGTCGTTGACGGAGATCCAGGCCCCGTCGTCGAGCTGGTGAACGTCAGTCGTCATTACATCTCATTAGATTCCCGAGACACCTGAGGACATCGGCGGTCGCAAGTATCACCGCGGTCGGGTCGAATCCGTCGCAGTCATGCGGTAACTGCATCAAATATAATGGCCCACTATTTCTTGGGTTCTGTACGAGATGGGACTAAATGTTGCCTGTAAGTCGCAGTGCGGGCCAAGCTTACAGGAGAGTCCGTGTTTAAGATAATGGGGGCGTTATGGAGGAGTACGACACCACGTGGCGGCCACGTAGGTCGCTGCTGTGACTGAAACGATGACGAACGCACAACAGACCCACGACGATGACGCCGAACGCGAAGAGCCGACCACAGACCACCTCGATAACGTCGAGGACGGCTGCGGTTGCACAGAAATCTGGGAGCACATGAGCGAAGAGCGCGAGAGCGCATCTGACGACTGATACAGACTGGGCACTGATTGCGCCGACACCGGGTCGGTGACATCCGGGAATTACTTACAATAGCCTGCATGACACCCCTGTACGGGATACTTTTGTGCGGCGCTCCCCAAACACGTATCGATGCCTGAGGGGCCCGACAACGACGTTCCATCGACCGACCGCGAATCACCGGTCGGTAAACCGGTCATCCGCGGTGACCCGGCACTCACCGGCCAGCGACCCGAGGAGGCAATCGAGTTCGATCCCGACGACCCCGAGAGTCTCGAACTCGCGGCCAGAACAGTCGAGAAGTTCTCCGAGAACACCGCCGGCGCCGACGACAACGTGTTCATTCTACGAGGCGCGGCCGCGTGTGCAGCCCTGGTCCGTGGTGAAGGGTCCTACAAGGCCGCTGCCGAGCGGGCCGGTGGCGAGGCGTCGGTCTCGTTCATCCGCAAGTGGTCCCGGGTGCACGATCTCCCGCGCTCCGTGCGCATTCACGTCGCCAAGGGAGAGATTGCGCCGACGGCGGCCAAGCACATCGCCAGAGTCTCCGGCGAATCCCGCCTCCTGCTGGCGTGGGCCGCCCTCGACCACGACCTCACTGTCCGCCAGATCCGCTCCGTTGCCAGCAGCGTCAACGACGGCGCGTCCGTAGACGCGGCACTCGCCAGAAACGGATACGCGCTGGGTGAGATGCGGACACAACTCGGCCGCGACGCCTACTGTCGACTCCGCCGGCAGGCCGCACTCGACGGGGCGTCCCCAGGTGAGGTCATGAGTAAAGCTATCGAATCGTACTTCGACGACGGACCGTAAGGTCTTAATCGCCGCTCCCCCGAGCGAATAGCGAGGGCCGGTAGCTCAGTTAGGCAGAGCGTCTGGCTTTTAACCAGATGGTCGGGGGTTCAACTCCCTCCCGGCCCGTCACCCTATGAACGACAGTGAATAGTGGTAGCGCTACGGAGGGCGTTGAACCCTGCCAGTCGCGCGCAACGAAGTGAGCACGTCTGGCTCCGGTTCAACCACCTCCCGGCCCGCACAGTGAGCCGCTGAGCAACGCGAGTCGGTTCAACTCCCTCCCAACACGCTGTTCTATGGACAAGCGGCGCGGCAGTGTATACTTCGAGACCGGTTCATTTACCACCCAGACAGCGAATGGCATCAGTATGGACGGAACGACCGGTACGGTTCAACGCGTACTCACGCAGCCGTTGCGCCCGCTAGGTGTCACTGTCGGTGTATTGCTCGTCGTCGCGACGCTCGCGGCGGTCGCCGGCACACCCTGGCAGACGCACGCCTCAATGGCAGCGGCGATTGTACAGATGGTCGCGGCGGGCCTGATGGGTGTGATCGGAGTCGGTCTGGCGTACATCACCTGGGCAGCCGACGCGTAAGTCAGTCGTTGAAAAAAGCCGGAAACAGACGTCGTTGTTATCCGCGGACGGGCATATACGCCATTCCCAACATCAGCACGGCCGCGATGCCCGAGAGGATCGAGACGCCCCAGATACCGTTCTTGCGCTCGTGGAAGTAGTCCTGCTTGTCAAGCGTCGCCTGGTACTGGTCGTACTGCTGAATCGGGACGATCTGGACGGTGCTGTGGTCCGGGAAGTGGGCGAAGAACTGCTGCTCGTTCAGCGTGACGTTTCCACCCTCCGAAAGTTCGACTGTGTTCTCACGCGGGGCGAACCATTCGAGCGTTGCACCGTCGGCGGTCACTTCAGAGATAGTGGTCTCCTGGGTACCGCTGTCGGTCGCGTACGGGTAGGTATCACCGACGGAGAACGTCACTGTCTCCGGCTCAGGGAGCCATTCACTCAGTGGGACCTGCGTGTTGTTCGACCGGTAGACCACGTACTCAGTTCCGTTCTGGGTTGCCAGCGTGTTCTTGACCGAGGCGTCCTCGGCGAGGAGCGCACTGACGTTGAGTTCCTCTTCGAGAGTCACCGTACTCTCGTTGCTGTCAGTGTGTACGCGGTAGGTGTCGTTCTGATACGTCGTCGTGGCGTTGTGCTCTAACGTCGCAGTGTACTGTGACGATTCGTTCGTCCACGAGAGGTCAGCTGCCATACTGCCCCCGCCACCGCCGCCGTGGCCGCCACCGCCACCGGACATGTGGATGTTCGTGGCTGTGTATTCCGTTCCGTCGACAGTGAACGTACTCTCGTTGGTCAGTTCGGCGTCAGCGTCGAGCGACACCGTCGGCCGCTGACTCTCCGCGACGCCGATGTAGGCGTACGCAGCAACACTGATAACGAGGAAGAACGCGAAGTACGCCGCCGCGGCTCGTCGTTGCATATCAGGACGGTCAGTCGCCGCGCCGTTTAATGATTACTTTTCGAGCGCATTGGTACGTGGGGAACACAGACTCTCGCTCCGGAACGACGGTGCCGATGTATCACACCGATCAGGCTGTATCGGACTCCCCCGCGAGAACGTCGTAGCTGTCAAGCGTCCCTGCCATCGGCGGCGCATCCGGGTCGTCTTTCCGCTGCGTACCGTAGTTCAGCCACACGCCGCTCGTGTAACTGTACATCTCGAAGCCAACGTCGGTCTCGACGATGATGTCGATGGCTGCGTCCTCGGGAGCATTATCGAGAACGATAGCTGACCGAACGTCGTTGTCGTGGTGCATCACCCAGACCGCAGCAGCACCGTCAATGTCGTCCAGCAGGGCACTGGCTTCCGCCGGTGAGAAGGGGCGGTGAGGCCAGCTGTCGACGGGGTCTGGCTCATCCATACTGGGGAAACGGACCGGAACGGCATCGGTGTTCCCCCATTGCACAGAGGCGTCCGACTATCAGTCAGCGAAGTAGCTAGTGAAAAAGCCGGACAGAAACGACGAAACAGCGACGGCCATGGCCATATCAGTCAGGCTCCAGGGCGCGTCTTCGTCATCAGCCAGCCAGACAGTGATAGCGACGCTCACCACCAGCGAGACGATTCCGTTGAGGAGATGCTTGCTCTTGAGCAGACTCATACGGCCCACTGTTGGTGTGGGATTGGTATAGAGATTACCCCCAAGCGGTGTTTGCTGACTGACACGGGGGCACCGAGTTAGCCACACAGACCGGGTCCAGCACTGTGACAGCTAGCCGTCACAGCAAACCGTGTACCGAACGTCGGCCCGGACAAGAGACACAACCTTCTCGACTGCGTTATCGATGGTCTCGAACTGCCCGAACTTGCTCACAACCGCACCGTCCGCGCGCAACACGACTGTCAACCGGTATCCGTCCGGCCCATCGCGCTGTTCGAACACGAACTCGCGGTCGGGTAGTCGAGCGATGACTGGGTTGTCAGTCGTGACCGTCCACGACACGCTATCATCGAGTGTGCGCGCCAGTGCCGTTTCGAGTCGGCGGGCGAGTTTTGCCACTGGTTCGTCCCGCGCGTCCATACAGGACGGTCGAGGTGCAGACGTATAAGCCGTTGTGACACGACACAACGTTCAAACGGCCCAGACCCGTACAGTTGGTGTGACTCAGTCGCTTCTCGTCTACGACGGCAGTACCGACCTGTTCCGGCGCGCTGCCGAGACGGTAACCCGCTGTGCCACGGACATCACGCCGGTCCCCTGGGAATCCGACGCCATTCAGGCGTTCCTCCAAGCGCAGTTCGACGACCCACCGTTCGCGTTCATTTTGATCGAAGGCGAGTCCGTCCACGTCGGCGAAGCGGCTGTGAAGGAAGCGCTGGAAGGACTCGATGTCGCGGCCCCCGTCGCTCGGTTGGCCGAGCAGGTGTATCCCACCGCCGCCGCGCCGTTCGGGCGTCTCATCCACGGCCAGGTCCCGGCCGATATCCACGGCACCTTTCCACTGGACACGGCAGCAAAAGCACACATCGAGCCACTTCGGCAGGTCCACACGATCCCTGTCGAAAGGGAGTAATCGAGACGGGAGTAGTCCAACCCCTGCCGCGCGGTCAACAGACGGCAGCGCGTTGCGTCCAGAGACAGCACGCACGGTTTCGAACCGTACCGATAACTGGTCGACACACCGCGACTCCTCCGCTGTTCGGAGGGTTGAAAACCTGTGGCCGGTTACTACAGGTATGCTGCGGCAGGCCGTCGAGGACGCGTTCACCCTGCTTGCTGTCCTCGTCGTTCTCTCCCTCGTTATCGGACAACTCCTCGGACAGCCGATCCTGCTGGGGTACGTGACATCGGGAAGTATGTCGCCGACGCTGAATACGGGTGACGCGTTTGTCGCCGTTCCTGCACCCGTCGCTGGCGAGATTGAGCCGGGAGACGTTATTGTGTTCGAAGCGGTCGAGCTACAGGGCGGCGGACTGACCACACACCGGGTCGTCGCGGAGACCGAAGCGGGGTACATCACGAAAGGGGACAACAACCCGTTCAGAGACCAGAGCGGCGGCGAGCCGGTCGTCACTGACGACCGAGTCGTCGCGACAGCACTACAGGTCAACGGACAGGTCGTCCGGCTCCCCGGCCTCGGGACCGCAATCAGCTCCGCTCGAACGGCGGCGGAAAGTGGATTGGTATTGGTTGGCGGTGCAAGCAACAGCGACCTGACGAGCGGGCAGGGACTCAGTGGACTGTTCATCTCTATCGGGCTCGGGCTGTTTTTACTCGTCTTCGTTGACAGCTTCCGGGCCAGTGAAGGGCGAACCAGAGACCGAACTCGGTCGCGCGATGGGGACGCGATCAACGGCTGGACGATCATACTCGCACTGGCAGTGTTGATTCTCGTGCCGGCAAACGCCGCGATGGTCGCTCCGAGCGGCACACATAGCGTCACCATCGATAGTGCGAGCGAAGAGGTCACACCGGGCGAGCCTGTCGAAAGCGAATTCACTGCGGAAAACGGCGGCCTGGTGACGATGCTCATCGTCCTCGAATCCCCACACCCGGACGCAACGATGGACCGTAACCGGCTTGTCGTCCAGCGCGGCGGGTCGGCGACGGCAACGCTGTCGGTGACTGCCCCGCCGCCCGGCGAACGGGCAGTCGTGACCGTTGAAGAGCATCGCTACTTCCTGCTAGCACCGCCGGGCGTCATCGCAGGGCTGCACAGAGTCCACCCGCTGGTGGCCATCGGAGCGTTCAATTTCCTGGTTCTCGGAAGCCTTGCAGCGGCAGTTGGGGCGACATTCGGGTTCGGAACGACGCGCAAGCGAAGCCGGGACCGGTCGGTTCCGCTGAAGCGGCAGATACGTCGCCTGCTCGGACGTGAGTGATGGCAAGTTTAGCTGGTGATGTCGCCGCCACCACCGCCTGCACTTGCCGTGCTTGAGCTGTAGAGTGTGCTCACCTGGTCGGCAGTGAGTGCGGCGTCGTATATTTTAGGCTCGTCCATGGCGCCGTTGAATCCGTAGATAGCGTTCCCACCGGGGTTGATGCCGGTCCCGATTCGAAGCGGTTGCGTGGACGCCTGCGCATCGGGGAGTGAAAACGTCTGCCCCTTTTGAGTCCCATTGACGTACACCTTGTCCTGTGAACCGTGGGTCCAGACGACGTGTGCCCACTGGTTCTCCGTCAGTGAGACACCCGTGAGCTTGTATTCGTCGGTGGTTTCAATGAGCAGTTCTCTGTCGTCAGAGCCCTGCCAACCGCCACCGAAGCCGAACTGATAGCTATTCTCGTTACGGGAGTTCCATTTGCTGAACAATCGCGTGAGGCCGCCCTGGGTTCGCGGGAATACCCAGGCGGAGAGCGAGAAGTCGTCGGTCAAGTCAAGCGTCTCGTCGTCGGGAACGGTAACAGCATCGTCACCATCAAAATTCAGCACTTCGCCGCGACCCAGTTGTGATGTTACTAGGTCAGGTTCGAAAAGGAAGTCGGACCCTCTGCCGGGACGAAACGCACGCTCACCATCGTTGCCGGCAGCCCACGAATCCGGGACAACCGTTCTGCTAACGTCTTCGAAGCGCCACCACGACACTCTGGGATCGCGACACTCGACTGAAAGCGACCGGCTCAGTTCGACACGCCTGTCGGGACCGGTCGCAGTGATATCGAGGGCGACAGTCGTCGTCCCTTCTGAATCACAGGAAAGCGTCGTTGTGACATCGCCGCTCTCGCCCGGCAGAAGCCTGTTCGGTGTCTGGACGGTCTCGAACGGCGGAGCCGGGCCGGGACTGGCGCTAACACTCGTGAGCTGCTGGTCGAAGTTGTTTGTGAGTGTTGCCAGTATCACCTGCTGGCCGTCCATTCCACTGACTGGGTCGATGTCGACACCAAGCAGCGCATCGCTGTCACTGGCCGTCCCCAGGTTACTGGACCGCTCTGCGTCAATGGTAGTGACACCTGATGTGTCGGCCGCAAGCAGGCCTGCACCGCTGGCGATGAACGCGAGTGCACTGCGCCGGGTCCACTTTTTACTCATTCCAGCAGCTCCGGCGGCTTATCCGCCGCGCCGAGTTGCAGCCGGCGAGTCTCCTTGACGTGGTACGCCGCAGAGACCAGGAATAGCAGCGTAATCACTGTCGGCCACACGAGCGACGGAACCGACGGTGGGAAGACACCGACCCAGACAGCGACGACGAGCGCTAACGAGACAGCGGCGAGTCCGAGATAGTACTCCGCCCACGGTATCGAATCCCCCGGCACAACGTCGAGGTACACATCAAGGCCGTCAGCAGTGTCGGTCAGCGTTACGGTGCCGTTGTCGTGCGTGATGACGCCCGCGCGTTCAAGCGTCGGGAGATGTGTCTGTTGCATCGACGTGTACACGCGGTGTCGCTCCGTGGACGTGATCTCCTGAATGCACTTGTCGTTTTCCCACGCAGCGACCTGCTCGGCAAGGTCAGAGAGTTCAGCACGCTCGTTCTCTTGTTTTATTGCGTGCAAAGCGTACCGACGTCGTTGGTTGCTTAGTATATCGTATACGTCATCGCGCGATAGCTGTCGCTCTTCTGGTCGGCTAACCCCCACCTGTCCCATATCTCTGCTTATACTGTACTACTTGATAGATTTTTTGTTCGTATTTGATTCTAAATGGTAAGTAAATGGTTTTCCACGGTAGACAGCCACCGTCAGGGACAGGCGTCTGGCGGCGGCAGGGCGTGGTGAAGGGAAAGATTCGACCTGCAGGGCAGGCGTTACGCTTCAGTGATTGTGATCGTCAGATCTTCAGTTTCTGTGGCGCTGTCGCCCGTTTCGAGAGTCGCAGAGAGATCGGAAACCGAGCCAGCAGACACGTCTTGATTGTAGGAATCCGTACTACCGCCAATTCCGGTAAGGAGACCGCTCCCAGTATCCAGATCGACGTTAAAGTTCGTTCCGCTTCCGTCGTCGTTGTTGACTAGTTTGAAGAACCCGCTCGAGTAGTCGTACGTGCTGTTTGGCATCAGTCGCTCGTCGGTTCCACTGTCCTCGTAGCCAAAGACAACAGACACATCGTTTGCGATGAGGCTTACGTAGTCGGTCGAAACAGTCGTGCCGCCGTCGGTAGTTAGGGAGTCAGAGCTCGTCGGAAACAGGGTCGTGGCATCGGTAACAAGAGTGCCGTCGCTATTCCGAAGCGCGACCTCAGCGGCGGACGCGTCGACAAGCACGTCGGTAAATTCGGTTGCGATCTCAGAGCCGTTGCCGTCAGCACCGACGACATTGACTTCGACTTCACGCGTTGCGCTGACATTGCTAAATGCACCAGAGCCGAACGCCGCGCCGGATCCGATACCGACTGTCCCGATGAGACCGAGTACGCTTCTACGGTTCAGTTTCATGTTCAGTTCATTCGTCGAGAGGTTACTACTTACTATTTTGTTGCATTAGCCCGGCTAAAGCACTCATTGAAGCTGCTAACGCTGTTCAGTACTAAGCCGCTATGCCGTGAACTACGCTTCAATGAATCGGCGTGGCTTTCTCCTTAGTATTGGTGCAGCCAGTGTGGGGACTGGTGCGGTGTTTGGCTCCGGTGCGTTCACTTCTATCGAAGCAGACCGGAACGTCAATCTGCAAGTCACCGGCGATACCGGGTCAGCACAGGTGGGGTTTAGCCCGGGGAGCGGTGCCACAGGCATCATCGGAACAGACTCAGGTGAATCGGTTGACATCATCAAGTTTGAACAGACGGACCTCAACGAACGAGCGAAGACCACCTTCGAGAACGCCCTGCAGGTCGACAACAACAGTGCGTCGAAGGTCAGTCTCTACATCGATGATAGCACCACTGGCATTGGGGACGACCCCACAAACGGTGAGGTTCTGGACTTCCGCGCGGGCAGCACTGATGCATCGATTGTCGGTTCAGCGCAGGCCATCACGCTCGACCCCGACGGGGGGAGTTCAGACGGGGGTTATAGCGACACCGTGGAGATAGACATCGTTGTCGACCTCCGAGATGACGGTGTTGATGGCAGTAACCTCAGTAGTATCAGCGATGTGACCTTCATCGTCGAGGCGGTCCAACAGTAAGTGAAACCCGAGTCCGACGCTGACTGTCGACCAACAGGTCCAGATACAGGCCCACACGAAGACACGACGTAGCCGGGACAACACAACCACCTATGAATCGCACACTCGTCGCCGTCATGGCAGCGGTCGTCCTTTTGACAGGGACCGCTATGGCGACGGGTGCTTTCATCACCGGCGACGAAGTGGCACCCGACCGGAACTCCGGCATCTATCTGGCTCCCGCTGACACTGCAAACGGGGACCAGTACGCCGAATACGACGAGACGGGACAGCTACGTATCAGTCTCGCACCGGTGCTCCCGAACGGTCAGACCCGTGTCGACGACCTGTTTGTCGTTGGCTTTGCGGGCTACGAGGGAAATAGTAGTGCTGCTGCCGTCGAGCTGGACAGCGAGCCGGAAACAGTTCGGATATATCGGATGGACACTGGCGCACGGGTCGCCGGTGATACTGTCTCGTTACAGCCAGACGAATCAGTGCGCTTTGGGCTGGCAGTGACACCAGCAGAACGCAACTTCACTGGAACAGTATCTATCACCGTCCCTGTTCCCGAACAGCAGTCAACCGAAGGCGACGAGAGCACCAGCGGGGGTGGTGGCGGTATCTCACCCGGTGGCGACGGAGGCGGCGGGACGCAGGACGGAAGCGATTCCGCAACGCCGACGCCAACGCCAGGGGACGATAGCTCGACGAACGGGGCCGCAGGCGAGGACGGGAACGAGTCCGAAACGCCCGCTGACGGAGGAGGCGATGGCAGCGGTACTGGCGTCGGGACACCGACCGAGACACCCGCCGATAGCGACAGAGAGACCGAAACCGTGGCCGGCGGTGGCGCCGAGCCCGCGCCGTCGAAACCCGAAAACCAACAGCCGGCCGAGCCGAGCGGATTCGCACCCGATTTCGACCCTGCATTCGGAATTAACTGGGGATTGTGGGCGTTCATCGCTGGCCTTCTCGCCGTAGTGACGAATTACCTCGTGCAAACGCGATATCATGATGTCCTCCCGGTACTCCAGACACAACCGAGTGACCGCCGGCACCGGTTCCGCCACGTCGCTGTCCGTGAAGCGGCGATAGGTTTCGCCGGAATCGTGCTTACGGTGCTTGTCGTCTCAGCGGTTTCGAGCGCTGGCTTCGGCCCAGTCCCGCAACTAGTTGCCGCGCTCGCGTTCTCCGCTGCAGCCGGCACGGTGACCGGGTATCGATTGCTCCCAAAGCTCGATGCACCGCCCGGGCCGAACGCCACTGACAGCAGCACGGAAAAGCAATAAAATACTCACTCAGTCCGACGATTCAGCGCCACTATCTCCGGCAGTGACAGCAGCCCCGGGCTCTGGCGGAGGTTCGTACCGGAACAGTCGGTCGCCTGTGTACACGATAAGAGTAGAATCACTATCCGACTCGATGATACGTTCGTCGGTGTCGATGGCGATATCTACGAGACCGACAAGCGAATCAACGGAAGTGGTCCAGATATCGTCGTCGACTGGATCAGCCCGGCCGACGGTTATCCACTCGTCGTACTCCTCGCGGGCAGACCTGTATACGAGCCACCGGCACTCGGCATCAGTCAGTGTGAGATAGTCGGTCATGCGCCCGTAGACGAGAGCAGCAGCACAACCAAGGCCACCAAAGAGGAGTGCTGGGCCACCGAGCATCCAGAGCGGTCCGTAGCTCTTCTCGACCTGTGTTTCGACAGTTTGGTCACCGCCGTTCGTCACCGGGCCGGCGTTTGCAACATGATAACTGCTCTGGCTCGGAATAATCTGGAGTCGGTACGTGCGAGCTGTGTCGACCGACCGCCCGTTACGTGTTCCCGAGAGAGCAAGCTCAGAAATCACCGCGATCTCCAGTCGGCCGGGTGTCTGGCCGTGCTCCGAATCGATACGCCGAACAGTTTCAGCTGCGCGACTGACATTCAGCGAGAACGGGACTGCCATACGCTCGTCCGTAGCCAACGAGCGCTCGGTGTCTTGTGTCAGTGGGCGTTTTACCTCCCAGTAAACGAGCTCGCCGTTTTGCGTCGATTCGACGGATCGATACTGGACGAATATGTCAGCCGAGGCGGTGAGGTCGCTTTCGTTACTAGCGCTGTATGTGTATGCAAACACGCCGTCCAATACAGGAGCGACCTTTCGGAGGTACACGGGCTGGTCTTCGAGCACTTCACCCTCGGGAAACGCTGAGGTACCGTTGCGAACTGTCGCGTTATGCGAGAACGATCCAGACGATTGCCACGACGATACCTGTCGCGTGGTTGTCTCCGTTCCTGGAGCAACATGCCCCGTATACGTGAGATATCCGCCAGCCGCAGCGATGGCAACCAGACAAATCAGTAGCAATTCGTAGTTGTCGACGACTGTCCGTCGTGTTTCCCGTCCCAACAACCCCATTGCAACTGTAATACTGGTGCCGACAAATAAGAGTTGATACCAGGTCAGCAGTGCTATCTGTGATTCTACAACACCACCGATCAGAGACATAACTGGTGGATACGTCCGATACTACCACAGAATCAAGTCTGATATCCGTAGCCGAGTGCTTATTTAAATAACACGGGTATACACTGATATCAATACGACTACCGACAAGCGGACGAGAAAATCGGTACGACAAGCCGTTTCTGAGCAGGTACGGCTCTTCGATATTGCCCTTCTACTTTCATTTCCACTACTTCTGTGGCTCGGATACAGCCTTCCACTGAACATCAGTGAGTCGCTCGTTTTTGATTATAGAAATCCCACACTGCTCGCAGCGGTTACGTCTGCGTTCGTTCATTTCGAGTTCGGACACCTGATTACGAACGTCGGGTTGTACGTCCTCTTGATTCCAGTACTGTATGTCCTATGCGTCCTGAGCGGTCGTCAGCAGCAGTTCCGAGTGTTTGCCTTCACGACCTTCGTTGCGTTTCCTCCTGTTCTTTCGTATCTGAATCTCGCGATTGCCAGGTCTTCTGTAACATTCGGTGCCTCAGGAGTCATCATGGTCTTTGCCGGCTACCTCCCACTGGCAGTGAGTGAGTACGTTGACACGAACTTCGATATCGGTCCAGTCAGCGTGTTCGCGCCAACTTTATTCTTTGCAAGTTTGGGGTTTATTGCAGTGTTGGGTCTCCAGTCCGTGCTCCTTCAGAACCCAACAGTACTGCTGGGCACCGCCGGTCTGGTTTTAGCGGCGGTGCTCAGTACAGTATTGTATGGCCTTTCGGTGTACGATCAGACCGACAATACACGGACGAAGATCAAATCTGCAATGCGGGCAACCGGGTACACCGACCTGCTGTTACTCACTGTTTTGCTACTTTTCGTTGTTCCAATTATCGCGTTCCCCGCTAGCCCACAGGTTGATAGCGGTGTGTTAAATCTGTATGAGCACTTCCTCGGCTACGCACTGGGGTTCATGACTCCCTATATTGCCAGGACACAGTTTCCGGGGCTATACTAACTACCGTCTCCCAAAGGTTATTCCAGATGAGCCAGTGGTCACATTAGTCTGTTCTGCCCTGCGCACAAAGTGATCTCAGGTGACTTTGTGGCGTCAGCAAGCGAGTCCATCCAGATTGTCTACTTGGGTCTCCGACGTGTCAAGAAGTCAAAAGCCAAGGGCCGGATTTGAACCGGCGATGGGCGGCTCTGCAGGCCGCTGCGTTAGGCCAGACTCTGCCACCTTGGCGCAAATAGAAGTACTCAATTCGTTCGTTTAAGGGTAGCGGATTCGATCAGCCCTCGCCCCCTGACTGGCCCGGTTCGCCGACTCCCTCAGCCGGGATAGAGTTATAGATCGACGATTGTGCTTCGTCGGGAGAGTCGAACTGCTCGTCTTCGACCCGATCCAGTACCGCAGCTAACGGTTCGGTACCGTCTGCGTACACGAGCCGTACATCCTCAAACTCCTGCCGCGCAGTTGCGACCGAGAGCGGGTACGTCGCCGTCTCGAGAAGTGCTTCATTCAGTTTGACTTCGCGACTCATACAGTACACACTCGGGGCGATTGTGTAGTTACCTACTGCTTATAAATACAGAAAGCCCACCCGGGAGAGATGTCTCTCCCGGGTGGGCTGTGTAAGGTATGAATGGTGGCGGCGAACCGGATTTCCCAGAGGCTCGCGCACTCCAGTACTCCCCGGAACGCTGGCGGGCTTATCTTCCGTGTTCGGGATGGGTACGGGAGGCAACCCCGCCGCTGTGGCCGCCTAACGCCGAGTCGCGGAATCGAACCGCGAGGATACCGGTCTCGGTCGGTCTCC
>NZ_QPLQ01000003.1:0-521218 GCF_003665985.1 Haloarcula sp. Atlit-47R
ATTCGAGACGCTCGGAGAGTGGTGTGAACACGCGCGTGGTGAGCGCGGCTGGGACGCTGGGCCGCACGTCGGTGGATCGCTTGTCGGCGATCTCGTGCGAGGTGTTGAGGCATGAGCTGCACCGTCGAGGAACGGCGGCGGGTGCGGCGTGCTGCACGGGCGATTCGTGAGAAGGTGGCTACTGAGTCCGTGGACATGCTTGCGCCGAGCGCGAGTTAGTATGGTGCATGGACGCTCGACGCCGTGCTTCGGGACGCGGAGGGTGTGCCGCCGGAAGTGCTTAGGGAGTTAGCGTTGGCTTGGTTGACGTTGCAGCCGACGCCGTCCCAGGCCGAGTATCAGCATGTGGCCGCGACAGTATAGTGAAGGTCGCTAACCAACAAAAAGGAGACCTCCCACGACTGTTGGTTAGCCAAGAACCGAGTGATTTCCGCCTGCCATTTGTTTCTCACAAACTCACCAGAAATACCCAGTCAGTAGATGTGCGTATCTACCATCTTCACTCAGAGGGCGCAGGTTCCAACGATGTGCGGTCGAGGCCGACAGTGTCGTAGTCCTGCTCGGTCGAAAGGACTCGCTCTTCGCCGGTTGTGACGAGTCCAGCGTGGAGTGCATCGAACGGGGAGAGATCGTACTCGTCGAGGAACGCTGCGGCGGCCAGAACCGCGTCCTCGTGCTCTTCCGGCACGATTGGAACCAGTTCGAGCAGGTTGGTAATTGCCCGCGGTGCATCGATCTCGTACTCGGCCGCCTCACGGTCGTAGAACAGCACCAGAACCTCAGCGTACGCGAGTATCGAGGTATGTATGTCATCATGCTCTTCGAGGGCGCGGATTGCGGCGTCCTGAAGCCAATCGTCGTTCTTCAACAGTGCGGTGAGAAAGTCAGTGTCAACGTACACGACTTACGCCTCGCCATCTTGTGGCCGGTCTTTCGCTTCCTCTTGAATCTCTCGTGAGATCGCCTTCCGCGATTCAGTTTTCAGCTTGTCGGCCTCTGTCTCTGCAAAGGCATCGCCAACGGCCGCTCGGAGGCCCTCTAGCGGGTCCTCGTCAACTGGGAAGAGTGCAACGTGGCTCGGGAGTTCAACGATACGATACTGGTCACCGAACCGGTCGCGGACATCCTTCGGGAGGTAGATCCGTCCTCGTTCGTCTGTTGTCTTCGACATGACGTATTCAGCCTTAGTGTGGGAAAGAATAAAAATATTCCCGTAAATACAGTAGATTTCCCACCCATATTGAGTCGTCCAGTCCGACCAATTTTCAAGCTCATTTACTGCTTGAGTTGTACTGACCAAATCGGAGATACGAAAAACTCGGTACGAAGACCGCTGCGTCGAATCCTCAACGCGGATAGCTGAAACACCATTATCGGCCACTTCTCCCGGAGAGTACGCAGACTGAACTTGTGATTACTCCGGCGCAACGACATCTTCACACGTCAGACACTCCGCCCAGATGTCCTCCGTACCATCGTCTCGCTCATATTCGACCAGAATCCACGGACTCGTGATACGCTCGTCACAGTTAGGGCAGCGGCCGAGACTTCGCGTGTCATCAGGCATGGAACGGGGAGGAAGAAGCGTGTGACAGTGTTCTTTCCGTGCAGAACTCGACCGGCGTCGAGGATAAGTGTTTGCCAGACTGCAGCATGAATGTATACTGGAACCGGACGTCTCACTGCATCTCTTGGGTGCTGGCGCTGCTGTCACAAGTGAGGAACAGTGCCCTTCAGGACTGGTCTCGTTAGTTGTCCAAACAATCAGCACACCGGCCAGCGCCCGGGAACGATGGGTCCCCACATTCTATGCACGCATCAACTGCGGCGTGGTTGTCTGCACCCGACTCAAGGTACTGTTTGACCGTTTCCCACACCCGCTGAATCATATCTAGAACACCGTTCTCAAGGCGTATAAACCCACTAATCGAGACATTAGTGTATAGCCCTATGGAATACTATGTACCACACCTGCCCCTATGAGCCCAGCTGCGGGACAGTCAGTTGCTGGTGAGTTTGTGTGTCGCTATTGTGGCTCTTGTAACCCCTCTCAGAGGCAGTGGGCCGTTCTGGGAGAGGCAGTTCGGTGACTGTAGCGCGACGACGACAGTCGCGAAAGCGCGAAGTGGAAGCAGGACTGATGGAACGGAGCAACCGATACGGAGACCATCGCCCGGAGGATCCAACGAAATCGCTGGACCAGCGTAGTCATAGACCATAGACTCAAATGCTGCTGAAGACGTACACTGCGTACGATATGACGATGGATATTCCGCCTCAACTACGCTGTTTGTTTGCTGGTACTGTCGAAGAACGCAACGACTCCTATGTGATTGAAGTGCCCAAACAGGAACTACAGACTGGGTCTCTGCAGGCCGGTGCAATGTACCGCGTTGCACTGCTTTCGCCTCCGACAGATAGTGAACCCACACAGAGTGAGACAGAGCTACAGAGAGACCGCAGGCCACAGACCCCGCCGGTCGTGGAAGGTGAACAACGCACCGTCGACATCGAAGATCTCGGCGACCAGGGCGACGGACTCGCGCGTGTTGAGCGAGGGTTCGTAGTGATTGTGCCCGACACCGAGATTGGGGAGCGTGTTACTGTAGAGATTACTGATGTTAGAGAAAACGTCGCCTTCGCTGAGATTGTTGCACGGGGTAGTTCCTACGAGTGAGCTGTCTCGGATCTATTCTTCGTTGGCGTAGACGAGCTGCAGGGCTTCACGGAGGTGATAGCGCACTTCGTCATCATCCGTCTGCTGGTGAGCGTGCCGAATGTGCTTTTCTACGGGGTTGTCGGTTTCAGTTTCGACGTTTTCTGAGGGCACATTCCTGTGTTTTATTGTAATCTCATATATTTGTTGGTTATTTGCTAGATATATATTAAAAACATGTTATACGCTATTTTGCTATTTGAACGTAGCAGGTACTCTCTTCTCCACTGGGCCTACACATGTGATACAACCACTCATATTATGGCATAGATTTATGAAGATCTGGGTGACAGTTTCATGTGAATCAGTAGCATGGGAGGGGACGACCAGTATTCAGATGATGAAGAAGCCCGATCTGGATGGACTTCAGATGAACAAGAGATTGCCAAACTTGTTGAAGAGTTCATCTCCACAGACGAAATACCACCCGAAATCGCTGAGGAGGTTGAGAAACTACATGACTCGGGGCACCCTCACCAGGCACTCAAACTCCTCCTCCGATCACTAGACTGAGTGCGTCCCCCAACATGGGCCAGGCCGTGCTTGCTGCCGTCGTGAAAAATACTGACAAGCGTTTTACTACGTCAGCTACTCTGGAATAATCGATTGACCAGAACCCGTGTGAATTCACCCCGTACTACTCATGGTAAGAGAGTGAGCGGTTCACTGATGGAAGTGAAAAACAAGCTACAAGAAGCACTGAAACAGATTTCACTTGCGAAGGAAGAAGTGGACCAATCCGACGTTGCCCAAGAGCTTGAGCAGGGTCTTGAAGCACTGCACAACGCGTTGGAGGATCACGCCAAAATGCATAAGTCATTATCGTAGTAATCATTATTCAAAGTATGACTTTTTATGACCGGAGAGAAGAGATTGATGCGCTTTCAACTGCGTTTGAGTCGCCTGGCTCGGACGTATTCGTCGTCTACGGGCGTCGGCGTGTCGGCAAGACGGAGTTGCTGAAGGAGTTCTGTACTGATCGGCCGCATATTTACTTTCTCGCGGCGCAGGAAGCCGAGCATCGGCAGCGCGAGAAGTTCATCGACCAAGTTGCAGCGTTCTTCGACGATCGTACTCCACGGATCGACGGGTGGGACGAGGCCTTCGACTACCTCGGGGAGAAACTCCGTTCTGAGGAGGTAGTGGTTGTGATCGACGAGTTCCCGTATCTTGTCTCGGAGAACGACTCAGTCCCATCCTACGTACAGGGATTTGTCGACGAACAACTCCAAGAGACCGATTCGATGCTGATTCTCTGTGGGTCTAGTGTGAGTACGATGGAATCTGAGGTACTCGGCCACGAGAGCCCATTGTATGGTCGTCGTACGGGACAACTCGACGTGCAACCGTTCTCATTTCAGCAGGCTCGTGAGGTCATCGACTACGAGATCGCGGACGCGATTCGATCGTACGCGATTACCGGTGGGACGCCGATGTATCTCACGCTGTTCGATTACGGACGATCGCTCGCGGAGAACGTCCGGTCACAGGTGCTATCGCCGTCAGCAGTACTGTACAACGAGCCGGAGTTTTTGCTTCGGACGGAGCTCCGGAATCCCGCGCGGTACATGAGTATTCTCGAAGCGGTGGCGCTAGGGCACACGACGCCGAACGAGATCTCAGGAGCGACGGGAATCGATGCCGGTCCGTTATCGAAGTATCTACAGACGTTGCGGCAACTCCGACTGATCGATCGGGAAATCCCTGTGACAGCATCCGGAAAGAAGTCGAAGCGGTCGCGGTACCGCGTCGCTGACGAGTTCCTTCGGTTCTGGTTCCGGTACGTTGAGCCGAACCGCTCCAGTATCGAAGAAGCACCGGATATCGTCTACGACGGTACGATCGCCCCTGATCTTCCAATGCACGTCGCCACCGCATTCGAGGACATATGTCAGGAAGCCGTGTGGGAGGGGATTCGACGCGGTGAGTTCGAACCGTACTCGGAGGTCGGGCGGTGGTGGTACGGGGAAGACGAGGTCGATATTGTGGGGCTCGCACCGAACGATAACCGAATCCTGTTCGCCGAGTGCAAGTGGACATCGGAGCCAGTCGGGACGGAGCTCGTCAATGACCTGCAGGCAAAAGCAGGGACAGTTAGATGGGGGCCAGATGATCGGGAAGAGTGCTTCGCACTGTTCTCAAAGAGTGGGTTCGTTGAAGGACTCGAAGATCAACTCGACGAGCACTGGTCGCTATGGAATCTCGCAAAGATGGATGATCTTCTCACACCGTCCTAAAGGGTAGTCTGCGTTGAACCGATTATATACGACGGGAAAGAAACAGGTTGAGTATATCGTTGTCAGTCTTGGATACTCTCTCTGAACTCGACGACGTAATAGAGGATGTCACTGAAGTCTTATATACTGCTTTTCCATTCGTATGAGAGTCTGATACCGACGAGCCCGGCCAGGACTAATCAAACAGAGTGACTGGGTTTTGACAGTCCGTAATGACCATCGTCATTTGTCCTTGCCAAACGGGCCCTCAGGCAGCCGTGGCCACAGGAATCCGCTCACCCAGGCCATATACGGTGAGCAGAGTGTCACAATGATGCCAGTGAGTACACACCCAATGGCAATACCCAGATAGACACTGACCGGGAGTGCTGACTCGGCAAAAAGATTGAACGTGAACCCCACGTAGAACGAGAACACGACGCTCCCGGTGAGAAGCATTATGAACCCAAAAAGGGCGAACGCCCCCGGGCCAGTCCGAGAGTGTTTTTTCAGGAGATTCCAGAGGTCGGCATAGAACCGTTGGACAGCCATAGTGGTCTCCGTGTGGCCTGGATCGTGGACGTCGACGTCCCAGGCGTAGGTGGTCTGGCTGTCGCGACGGTCGAGCCACTCACTCATCTCGCCGGTGTGATTACTGATTGTCGTCGTTGAGCAGTCGAATCGCTCGGCGAGTTCCTGCTGGGTGTATTGCCGGTCGGGGTTGGCGTACAACAGCTCGGCAATCGCGAAAAACCGGTCTCCTTTGGCGTCGAATTCATCAGCGAACGCCGACGGGACTCGAGCCATACGATTTGGTTAGACAACCTGGGTAATAAAGGCAAGAAGTATGGGTTGACGCTGATACAGGGGCCTCTTGATAGTCATAAACCCTCGGTAGAAGATCTAAAACGGTCGTCCCGGTTTTTGTCCCCTACCATCGTCGGCAAAGGTGTCGATGGAAGCGACCGAAAATAGTGCGGACCGC
This sequence comes from Haloarcula sp. Atlit-47R, assembly GCF_003665985.1. Classification (NCBI taxonomy): domain Archaea; kingdom Methanobacteriati; phylum Methanobacteriota; class Halobacteria; order Halobacteriales; family Haloarculaceae; genus Haloarcula; species Haloarcula sp. Atlit-47R. The sequence goes on from NZ_QPLQ01000003.1 coordinate 5,918, forward strand.
TGTACACCGATGGAGAGGGTATCGTATACTAACCAGAACCGGCAGCGCGGGCAGATTGATGAGAAATACGGACTCGGGGCGTTCGTTGCGGTCATCCCCGCCAGCCCACTGGCGACAGCGGCAGTTAAGATGCAGCATCATCTGTCCGCACTAGCTGGCTTCTCGTGGCTGTCAGCCACGGTTCTCGCAAGACAGGTTGTCACTATAATCGTGGCCGCGACGCTGGAGGAGGCGTGGCTATGACTGGACACAATCCCTGGGACACACTCTGTGAGTGTCTCAAAGCGAAACCTCGTCGGCGGGTCTTGACAGGCTTAGCTGCCACGGAACCGACGGAGACAGTCCACTTCACAGAAGTCCGAACCGATGAGTCAAACACTGGGACGCCGATCCACGCCGAATATATCCATCTCCACCTCCCAAAATTGGCCGACGCTGGCTACATCGTGTTGGATGAGCAGACCTATGAGATTAGTCAAGGGCCTCGGTTCGCTGAGATCGAACCGTTCCTCGAGTTAGTCCAGCGCCATGGAGAACGATTGCCGGATGGCTGGGTGTAACGTCTCGATGGAACATATTGGGGCGCTACCACAGTTGCCACTCGTTGACGAGTTCTACCATCGGCTCACGTTCGAGGAGCGACGTGCCACTCGTAGAGTTGGGCTTTTTCAGCGATCCGCACAGCAACGTGATGAATAGATCCAGCACCCTCTCGCCCAGACTCGGCGTCCCGGTCGAGGAGACCGACGACGGACGCACGCTCTCCCTGTGTCTGATATCGAACTCGGTCGCCCGCCTGATCGCGAAGTTCGAATCCCAGTGTCACCAGTACACTCGCAGTGACAAAGATGCTCGTCGATAGTAGCGTTACGCCGTGGATGCCACGAATCGCGTGCTGATCTGGAACCGGACCCTTCGCCCACGGTTCTACAGCCGACTCGCCAGTGACGAGTTCGAGTTGCGTGCCGTCCGGGTCGGAAAACCGAAGGACTGTCTCATCGAACCGATCGAGTGGTCCCTCGACGATGACATCGTGTTCGGCTAGTCTGTCCTGCCAGTAGGACACCGAGTTCGACGGGATGGTCAGCGCAGCGGTGCTGATTTGTGGCTTGCCGGGACGACCATCGTCTTCGGTGGGATACGGAAAGAAGGTAAGAGCAGTGCCCGGTGAGCCAGTTTCGTCACCGTGGAAGAGATGGCGTGTGAACTTGTCGTTGAAGTTCACCGTTTACTTGACGAGTCGGAGACCGAGCACGTCGCTGTAGAAGTTAACGTTCTTCTGGGCGTCACGAACGATGCCTATGATGTGGTGGATTCCGGATGTATCAGTGAGCATGTGAGTAGTAGAGGGAGAAACATCGTGAACTTGGTGTCAGTTAGTCTGGATTCTGCCGAGCTTCGTCGAAGCCACCAGCACCAGACCGCACGTCGGGAAGTGCCGTCCGTTCGGCGGGTAGGTCAAATCCTATCGCGTCTTCGAGATATCCCGCTGTGGCATACTCACTCCAGTACTGTTGTTCCGCCTTGTGCCTGCGACGAATACAGTGTTTCTGCATTCGTTGCAATCAATTCAGCAGGCTGCACACACTCTCAAACCAAGCACTTCTCTAACTCAGTGTGATTGACCGAGACTCCGAAAAGACCACTTCATAGTGAGAGTATTACTCGGGTAGTGACTCAGTACACTGGTCCTGATGAACTCGGGTCGACCAAGACAGCAATCATGCAGGCGACGTATCAAGCGCTGAGTGAGCACGGGTACGACAACCTCACTATTCAGGATATCGCCGACGAGTTTGAACGGAGTCGGACACTGCTCTACTATCACTACGACGGTCGTGATGATCTACTGGTTGACTTCCTTGAGTACGTCCTCCATGACTTTCTTGAGCAACTACCGGATGGCGAAGGGTCAGCACAAAAAGAGCTTGAAACACTTGTCGAGACGCTTCTCCCGCCAACACTGGATGAAGACGTGTATCAAGTCCAACTAGCCATGTTTGAACTTCGCGTAAACGGACCACACAACGAAGCGGCACGTGAGCAGTATCTACAGGTCGATAGAGAGATCAAGGACACGCTTGAGTCGATTTTTCAGCGTGGCGTCGACTCTGGCAAGTTTACCGACATTGATCCAGCTGTTGAAGCAGAGCTGTTCTTGTCCATCTTGACAGGCACTCGTACCCGCCGTCTCACCGTATACAAGCCCGAGCAATCCATCGCTGAATTGCGGACTGCAATTAATACGCAGATTGAGCGAATCACGACGGATTCGAACTAACTCTGGATACGTTGTTCTTCGCCGGAATAGGTACATCAGTTCTTGAGATACCGCCAGCAACTGAGTTCGGTTGCGATACCGGCGTGCAGTATCTGTATTTCCGTTAGAGTCGCTGCGTTCGCTCTAAGCGCCCAGATTGTCTGTTGCTGGGATCGATCAGAACCTTTTTGACAAAATATTCAATATATAAAAGTATGTACGAGATGGAAGAGGCTGTCGCACTTGTTACCGGCGCTGCATCCGGTATCGGTCGAGAAACGGCAACGCGTTTCGCTGAAGAGGGGGCGTCTGTCGTTGTCGCTGACATCGATACGAACGGGGGTTCTGAAACAGTCACACAGATCGAGGACCGGGGCGGGACCGCAACCTTTCTCGAAACAAATGTTGGCCGCTTAGAGTCAATTCAGTCGACAGTTGAGGTAACTATCGACCGGTACGGACAGCTCGATTACGTCGTAAACAACGCAGCGACGGGGAACGAGCCTGCCCCCATAACTGACATTGAGGAGGATGAATGGGATCGCATCAATACAGTCAATCAGAAGGGAGTCTGGGGAGGGATGAAACACCAGATTCCAGCGCTGCAGGACTCTGGTGGCGGTGCAATAGTCAATGTCGCCTCACTGGCCGGAATACGTGGCAGCCCTGGCCGAACACCGTACGGTGCAAGTAAGCACGGTATCGTGGGGTTGACGAAATCGGCTGCACTTGAATTTGCAGATCAGGACGTTCGTGTGAACGCAGTCTGCCCAACAATCGTCGACACGCCGGCCTTACGGTCACTGTCTGAATCAGAGCAGGACCAGATCATATCGAAAGTACCGATGCAGCGACCTGCACAGCCAGAAGAAGTGGCAAACGCTATCCTCTGGCTCTGCTCGGACGAGGCGTCGTTCATTACCGGACAGACGATACCGGTAGACGGCGGTGAGTCCCAGCAGTAATTACCTGGTCGGGCTAAAAAAGACAGTGAGAGCAGTCAGGGTGTGTTAGCAAGCACCTCGCACACTCATAACCGAATCAAGGCCGCACGAAAAGGTGCAGGCCTCGACGGGGGCCAGCCAGTGCTGAACGCTGGCTCGTGCGCAGAATGCAGTCGTCTCCTCAGGCCAAAAATCCGGAGCTGTTGGAGGCGATCTCCGGACGTGAACCGGCGAGGATCAGCGCGGTGTTCGGCGTCGTCTTCGCGGCGGCGCTACCGCAGCCGCGACTGGCAGCCGTCGGGGAGTCGGTCGGCGGCGTTGTCGGTTTTGGTCTCGGGTGCGCCGCGGTCCTCTGGATCGTCGCCGCCGGCGTCGTTATGCCGTTGTGGCTGTCGGCCGTCGGCTTCCCCAGCCCTCCGCCGCTGCCGAACCTCGGAGCGATGGGCCTGCTCACGCACCTCGTGTTTGGGCTCGTTCTTGTAGTGAGTTACCACTACCCGCGCTGAGTCCCTGTTACTCGCCCTTCTCCAGAGCAGTGTCCCTTTGCACGCCTACTGAGCGGTGGTTTCAGGAACTACTTGGGCAACAAACGATGGCCAGAAACCAATCGGTCGTTGGCGACCCAACAGTCGTGAGGCCTGGCCAGCCAGCGATTGTTTGGTAGCGCTCTACCCGTCGCCGCAACATGCTGATAGTCAGCTTGCGACAGCGTCGGCTGTAACGCCACCCTAGTGAGCGCCAGCTCTCGAAGCACCTCTGACGGAATCCCATCAACATCCCGAAACACGGCACCGAGCGTTCGTTCACCGTACTGACTCGCGTTCGGCGCAAGCACATCGACGGCCTTGGTCGCCGCTTCCTCCTGAATCGCCTTCGCGGTTCGCCGCACCTGCGTTGCGGAGCGCTGATGCGGGGCACTCCGAGTTTTCTGTCGTTACAATAGATTGTCTTGAAATCTCCGTACTCTCGAGTTCCCACGCACGCTCGGCATCGCTTCTTTCGGCCGGCCAGCCGCCCCAAACGTCGACACCGTTCGAATCTGCTTCGATTACCAACTGCCACAGTGCCTCGCGAACGGACCCCTTCGCCAGCAACCACACCGGCCACGAGGATGAGATTATCGGGACGAAAGAGAAGACAGACGAGTACGCTTACCAGTGGGCAACAGTCCAGCTGGTCGATAACGCTGTTCCACTCGTCCTCGATGCCCGCCCGGTACGGAAAAGCGAGTCACGACTGGAAATCATCGAAGATGTGCTTGATTCAGCTGAAAGGCGCGTCGACGTCGATAACGTGCTGATGGCGCGAGAGTTCGATAGCCAGCACGTCCCGCAACAGTGTGGAACAACGCTCAGCAGTTTTGAAGCCGGCCCGTAGTTGTCACTCATCGTGACCGAACTCTTGACAGCCGAATCTCTCCCTGTTCTCTGGTTGGGCACAGAGGTAATCAAGCCGTTTTTCCATTTCAGATCGCGACATACCCGTTTGACTTTCTCGGGACTCCGCAAGCCGGGCCTGGCTGGCATTGAGTATTTTTTCTTTCCTCTCTAGTTCCGAAACGAGTCTTTCTACGTCCTGGTTGCGTGTTTCTAACTGATTGTTGAGTTCTTCAGCACGGGCTTGCGCGGCCTGTCGGTCTTCACGGGTCTCGTTCAACTGTTCGCGCAGTTCCTCGTTTTCAGCGCGAAGGGCTTCGTTCGTTGTCTGTACGTCCTGTGCAGAATCCTGGAGTGCAACTGTTGTTCCGACTATCCCGCTGGTGGCAACCACAGTGGCGATGAGGAGCCAGGAGCTGATATTGCGTGCAAGGGTGCTCACCGGCGGCTCACCTCCGCTGTAACTGTGGCACTGTACTGGTGCCGCTCCCAGTGTAGCAGTAGCGAGGGTTGATTGGTCATGCCCCAGCCTGGTTGGTATATACTACTAATTGTAGTTTCTAGTTGGTTACGCTTGGACAGCAGTGACTCATCAATCGGTGATAAGTAACAGTGTAGAGCATGGCCGAACCAGTCGATTATATCGTATCTATTAGCAGTATATCACATCAGCTGTACGTTGCTGATTGGTTCGGTGCCTTCCAGTCTATTCAGCTAGTAGAAGTCTTTAGACAGCCAGAGGTGGGTGAATCAGAGTATCTCTAAAAAGAGAATCAGAGTTTAGCAGTTCAGCCACAGGAGTGGTTTCACTCTCAAGCGTTGTATCAAATATCCGGATTAGTTTTGAAATTAGCCATCAACCGGGATGCCGACGGAGCAGTACTCGCCTCCAGCCGCGAGTTCGTGAGTCGGCGTTACGACGATCCGGAGTAAACTTTTTTTACGTTGTTCATCATCCAGATATGTGACTTCGATATCGACGCTTCGAGCGGTGAGTCGTGCTGCGAGCAAATACTTTGTCGTCTGGGTTATTATTCTGGCAGGCTTTGCTCTCATCAGGCCAGATCCGTTCGTCCCAGTTTTGAATTACGTGACCCCGCTGCTCGGGCTAATCATGCTTGGAATGGGGTTGACGCTTCAGCCGGCAGACTTTCGGCGGTTGATCGAGGACCCGGTGGACATTGGCATCGGCGCGGTCACGCAGTGGTTGGTGATGCCTGCCGCTGCGTACGGGCTCTACGTTCTGCTCAATCTTCCAGATGCTGTCGGTATCGGTCTCATTCTAGTTGGTGCCGCCCCCGGTGGGACCGCATCGAACGTGATGACGTATCTCGGTCGAGGCGACGTGGCCCTGTCTGTCGCCATCACGACCCTCACGACTATTGCAGCACCGATCGTGATGCCGGCCTGGGTAGTGTTCACTCTCGGTGAGCAGATCAGCGTTACCTTTGCAGAGATGTTCCAGAGCATCATCCAGATCGTCATTATTCCAGTGCTGCTCGGGTTCACGCTCCGATATCTGCTGGACCGCTATTCGCCGAAAGCCGCTGAAATCGGGACCGACGTGTTCCCCGTTATCAGTGTCGCTGCCATCGTCGCGATTGTCGCCGGCGTCGTCGGGGCGAACGTGGACAACATTCTCACGGCTGGTCTGCTCGTGCTGGTGGCAGTCGTTGCTCACAACGCTATCGGGCTTGGCTCGGGATACGGTGTCGGTCGGGCAACTGGGATGTCAAAAGACCGGGTTCGGACCTGTGCGTTTGAGGTGGGCCTACAGAACAGCGGACTGGCGGTTGCGCTGGCGACGACCCTGTTCGAGCCTGCAGCCGCGCTCATCCCCGCGCTGTTCAGCGTCTGGCACAACATCACGGGACCGGCGCTGGCGAGTTTCTTTAGCTGGCAGGGCGAGAATCAGAATTCCCTTTCAGCTGTGCCGAGCGACGACTAAACCACGGGTTTCCGCCGTACTCGATTGTCGGAGCTACCCGGTTTTCGGTGTTGCATGACCACTATCTCTCTGCGTCCGACAGACTCTGCCTGTGTGTCACCGGCGGTTGCCAACGCTGAACGAGTGCCGACATTGCGGGCAGTGATAAGTAGTCGTATATCCGGTGCTCGAAACGTTCCAGTCTCCCCCGACCATCCCGCTCTCAAAGTCACAGTCCGGGCAGAACAGTACCATCTTCGATGGTGTCCCGAAAGTGTCTGTAGGTTCCTTACGAGCCATTTGCATTGATAGCACAACATGAGGAATGCGGGGCAATATATGCTACCCCCCGGTTTTCAGCAGTTGATATCGGAGTGGGCAATCAGAGACCTCCTGCTGTTTTCGGACAGAGGCGCGTCTGATCACGCTGGGATTGAAAATCTGCACCTTAGACAGTGGTGTTCACGGAGAGTCTATCGACGCAGTACATCATACCTGAGAATGGAGTATCACCAATGTAACTACCTGACACCGGTGTCCGCGAGCACTTTTGTGGTAGCTACACTTCCATGTTGATGCTGCTACACTCACATAACACAATATGTCTCAACAGAAATCTGATTACGCGGACGATGCGGACATCGACGAATCGCTGGACGAGCTGGCCTCCGAAGAGACCATCGAAGAGACTGTCGAGAACCTAGAGGCAAACGGGTTCGATGTCATCGTTGTTGACTCAGCCGACGAGGCGCTCACGGAACTGCAGTCGCTCATCCCGGCAGAGGCGTCTGTAATGAACGGCCACTCAACGACGCTCGAAGAGATTGGCTTTGTCGACTACCTGACCGAGGGGGACCACGAGTGGGAAAGTCTGCCGGACCAGATCTGGAGTATCGATGACGACGCGAAGCGCCAGGCTGCCCGCCGAGAGTCACAGACGGCCGATTACTTCCTCGGTGGCATCAACGGTATTTCCAAGACCGGCGAACTCGTCGCGGCGGACCGTTCGGGGAGCCGCATCGGAGCGTATCCGTTCGCGGCCAGTAACGTCGTCATCGTCAGTGGCGTGAACAAAATCGTGCCGACGCTCGAAGACGCGCTCGACCGACTGGAGAGCGTCGCGTACCCACTTGAAAACGAGCGTGCGAAGGAGGCGTACGGCGTCGACTCCGCAATCGCCAAGCAACTCATCCTCCGTCAAGAACTCGAAGAGGGCCGTACGACCGTGGTCCTCATCCGGGATCACCTCGGCTACTGACTGTAGCACATCGAGCGGACAGACGGTGATACTCAGTCGCGTCGCTTTCCGTTGCCGACCTTCGTATATTATCAAAGGAAGTTCCTGTACACTGGCACAGGTCGACAGTTGGGGCCGACTCCCAGTAAGAATCCTAAAGAGTTTGTTAAGAGCATTTGCTCTCCGAATAGCTCCATCAAGTCACGTCTAACTGAACGATTAACTGCCACCGTCAGCCATCGTGCCGCCACCGGGCATCGACTGGCAGTTTCCTTCGGGTTTCTGGATCGGTTCGACTGACTCCCAGGAGTGGAAGTCCCACTGCATTGACCCAGCTTCAATACGGCGCGGATATCCGGAGTCCGCGAGGATATAGTATGTAACCGGCCGTCGGGAGCGACTCTGAGAGATTTCGTACACCAACACCGCTTCACCATCGATGGTGTCACGGCCGGCCGGCGTGACGTCTGGATTTTCCTCTGGCCGGTTGGAGAACCGGCTTGGATCAACCTCGTCACGGTCCATCCCCTGTTGCATCGTTCCTCGGAAACACTGCCCGCCAGCAACGGTATACGTGCTGTTTCCAATGTGATACAGCTCCATCTGTTGACCTTGCTGGTCGAACGACCAGTACATATCCCCCTGATAGAACCGACCAGTCATCTCAACAGTCCGTCCCGCAGACTGCATCGTGGCTGTCATCGCATACGATTCCGGGAACCGTGCGATCTGACCGAATTGTGTCGGTCTGTCGTCGGTTCCGCTGACGGTCGATTTATCCGTAGCGGTTGTCGCAGCGGGTTCTGGCGTTGATTCGGCACCACCGCCACTCTCTGTCGCGTCTGAGCCGCTGTTCTGGTCGCCGCTACAACCGGCAAGTGCAATTACTCCCGAGCACACGCCTCCGAGTAACTGGCGTCTGGATAGTTGGTGCATGGAGACGGACACCTCAACAGTCTGATTCTACCCGACAGTGCATGACTATTGTTATCAAGTATTTCGATATATTCGCCAGTAGATTCACGTGTTGTGTGTAGACTCAGACGGCAGAATTTGAGTATAGCTATATAGAATAGTCAAACAGTCTGACTATTCTGTTAGGAAATAGTGGAGCAATAAACTGCTCGCTATGCCCGAATATTCATACACGTATTATATGTACGTTCCAGTTGTTTACTAGATAAATGACTGACGAGAGCCAAACCGACGAGGCTGGGAGGGATACGGGCCTATTTGAACCACCAGGGGGCACTCTAACTGAGGTTCGGTACGACCCAACCAGCGAGCAGGAGCTTGCTTGGGTCATTGTTCAGGCTATCGCTGATCTGACGGGGCGAGAAATAAACACGTATCATGAGTCGCCGTTGCACGACTACATCGATATCGGAGCCATTGAGACACTACTATTTGGTTCACCACCGAACCGGTCGACCGGGCCAGCAACGCAGACCATCAGTTTCCAATATCAGGGTGTTCTGGTGACAGTTCGCGCTGACGGACTGATACAGCTGTCAGCCGCTGACAATAGCAGCGGAAAGCAGGACTAATCGCAATGATACGGGTCCGTCCGGCTCAGTAGATTGTCGCTTGTGTACCTCGATAGATATTTAAGCCGGTTGATCGACACCAGAACTGCGGACCAAACGTCGGACCGCCACTCGGTAGGAAACAACATCTTGATACAGCGAGAGAATCCCGCCCTTCCCGTGAGTGACGAGTGTTCCGATTGGTCGGAACCGAGGAGCGAACAGGGCGGGTGGGAATCGCGTAAGCTCCGGGCGACAACCGCCGGGACTGTCGCCTGACTGAATACCAGATGTCAGCGTTTAGTTACACAGTCACTTACACAGCTCTGTGCGAACAGATGTAGACATGGAGCGGGACGGCAACCTCCACGAACGGGTCAAAGAGTATGTCCGTGAGAACGGTGTCCGTCACCCACGAGCATACCGCGAGCTAATCGAAAAGGGATTAGAGGCAGCTGATGCCGACTAAGACGCTCAAAGCATCACTCGCACCACCGACAGCCCACAAAGAGCGAAAGCTACAACAAATCCACGACCTGTATCACAAGGGGCTACACGAGGCGTTCGGCGCTGGCGCTGATACGAAGTCGGCAGTCAACGACATTGTGACGTCCTACGACCTGCCGTATCAGGTCAAAGACGCGCTCAAGAGCTACGTGCCGAAACTGCGGGACACGTACAACGCTTCGGAGCTGGACGACGACCACCCGACACGGATGGTCAACCGTGCCGCCCGGTTCGACTATTCGGCGGACCGGAACCACAGCTACGTGGGGAAGTACCCCAACCCGGACACGGGCCGAATTTCTGGATACCACTTCGCATCAACCGTCGCGTCACAACGTTTGAAGGCGATATAAACGGCGCTATCAATATCGCACAACGGGCAGACCCGTGGGGAGAGAGTGTGCTACTGAAACCGGCAAACAATGACTCGCCACAGGACGGGAGTGGCTGTGACAGCACCACGATCCACACCGAACAGAGCCAATCAGAGTAGATGACGCTCGGTGAGTTCGGGTCAGAACCCACTACCAGCGATTAGCTGGTATTCCCATGCAGGGAAGCCGCGTCGTTCACGACGCGGAGGCTGTCACATTAGGAGGAATCGGAGGACCTGACAAGACGTATGAGTTGGGGTGTGTCAAAAGCCCCTGGCAGGTGTGAGTGACGAGCCAAGAGATAGACGAAATTATCTCTAGTTTCTTCAAATAAACAATCATTTGACGCGAAAACAACGTTCGGCCAGTCCATAGTGAAAGATAGTTTGGTTATACATATTACTCACGTGTAATTCTCAAATGTAGTACCGATAGGCTACACATGAGGAGTTATCGCAGCAAAAGCAGTGGTGTCGCTAATAGACACCACCGTGTCCGGAGTTCTACGACTTATATGTTAAAGTATAGAAACTCCCGGTCGTCGGTGACAACACCACTCTGTCCGCTGTTCTATATCCTGAAAATGGCCCCGTATCGGTTGGGTTCGACACCACAATGTCCGCCGTTCCTAAGTGGACTGGAAATCCGAGAGCGTCGCTTCACTGTCGACGAGGTTAGTGACGGATTTGTGAATTCCAACGTCGTCGACGGTCTTCTCAAGTGCTGCGAGGATCATTTCCGGGTCCATCTCGAGAGAGTACTCGCGATACGTTCCCCCACGTCGTCCCTCGTTTCGCTCGATTGCTGAGATAATGCCTAACATCGACAGTTCACCGAGATGGTCACGCATTCGGCGTGGAACGAGTGGGTCGATTCCCGCCTTTTCGGCGAAGTTCGTGTATCGAGGTCTGATGTCCCGTGTCCGGGCCGGCGTCTTCCCCTCCTGGTCGAGCGTAACCATTGCGTACACGACCAGATGACCGTGTTGGGTCAGTCCCGAGATCCCTTCCTGGATCCGACCGCGTTCCAGAACGTCGCGTGCCTCTCGAACAAGGTCTTCCGAGATCGTGTCGGTGGCTTTGTCGCGGGCCAGATCACCCGTTTTCATCAACAAGTCGAGTGACTGTCGCGCGTCACCCGCATCTTTCGCGCCGTATGCAGCACACAGTTCGATGACACCATCTTCGAGAACGCCATCGTGAAACGCTACGTCAGCGCGTTGTCGCAGGATCTGGATCAACTCCTTTGCGTCGTATGCGGGAAACTGGATCTCCTCTTCACAGAGCGAACTCTTGACTTTTGGGGAGAGATCATCGCGAAAAGAAAAGTCGTTCGAGATACCGATGATACCGATCTTCGCAGAGCTTAGATTATCATTCGCTCGCGCACGCGGGAGTTGATAGAGAATACTATCATCTTCAATGTGATCGACTTCGTCGAGAACGATGTAGATAGTACCGCCACAGGAGTCGAGTTCGGTCCACAGCATATCATACACCGTCGCACGAGGATATCCAGTCGTACTGATCTGACTCGTTTCGTCCCTGAATTCGTTGACGAGTCGGGTAGCGATCTGATAGCTGCTGGAAAGGCCATCACAGTTTAGCATCTTCACCGTGAGGTCGATATCCTCGTATTTCGCCGCGTCCTCTTCGAGATGGTCGATTAGATACCGCGTGCCAGCGGTCTTTCCAACCCCCGTTTTACCGTACAAAAAGATGTTGTTTGGCTGTTCACCGTTGATTACGGGCTGGAGAGCCGCTCGATACCGGTTTAGTTCAGTGTCACGCCCAACAAGGTTCTCAGGCTGATAGTCCTCTCGAAGGGCATCCCGATCTAGGTAAATTTCGGTGTCGCGTTCGAACATCCCCATAGTCGTTGCTTGATGTATTGTAAGGAAGTCATATAAAACCACCCCTGTCCGGAGTGTCCGGAGTGTCCGCTGTTCTTTTCTTTATAAGTAATCCGGGGTACCCTCCCACCCCACTATGTCCGCAGTAACTAGGAGAGAAGGGGAGAGGGGGTAGAACCTGACCATTACTAGAGGAAAAGTTTATATCCTCTTGCGTAGAGCTAGACCGTACTGCAATTTTACAGTCGTATTACAAACCACTACAGTGTTATGTGGTAGGCTGTCTAGACTAGACAAACTACATTCCAACTCAAAAATTGCCGTCTCTGCTTCCCCCTCCCCGTTCTTTTCGAAGAACAGCGGACAAAGTGGGGTGGGAGTCTTCGCTCCGGCCATTTGTCGAATTCATACTTGTTAGCCCCTCTCTGCACACCTCATAGCGGTAACGTAGTTCTGGGACACACCATTGTGTCCGCTGTTCTCCCGTCCGGCCGCCAGAACAGCGGACATCGTGGTGTGGCTACACCGGAATTACACCACAATGTCCGCAGTAATGTGGCGGTATAGAACTTCTAACACAGCATTACTGCAGACACTGTGGTGTACTCTGTGTCCTGCTGTTTGCTTGGCAACTCGTAGTGGCCGGTGCAGCGCTCTCGAACATCCACCCTGCCCACTACTGGACCCAAATCGTCACTGAATACTACCTTGCTTTACCGTTCGGTAATAGACTGTTTGCCCGTCATCACGATACCCAACTGATGGATTCTGCTGCCTCCACAGTCGAACAATTCAGTTACAAGTTGGAGTACCGATATCTTCCTGTCTCTGTTACAGTTGTCATCGGAACACACGTTCGACAAGCTGTGCCTCCGCTTTCCTGAGATGGTTCGACGCGGTACTGGGCGCACAACCGAGCTCCTCGGCGACGTCCTCAACGCTCCCATTTCGTGGGACATCGTAGTAACCGGCTTCCCGTGCTGTAGCGAGAGCCTCGCGCTGGCGTGCAGTAAGGTCGGTTTCGAATGTTCCGGGACTGGCATCGTATTCACCGACTTTTCGGACATTTACGGTAATTCCGTTGGGGAGTTCGCTCCTGACGTCTTCGAGAACAGCAGGTTCCCCAACGACATCAAACAACACAGTCCCGTTCGGTCGGTAGGCAACCGGTGGAACGACCATTAGCGTCGGTTGCTCGAACGCCGTGTAGAACTGCCGTGATTGGTCAGTCTCTCTGCCACGGACGAACGCGTAGAACGCCTCGTCCCGAACGGGTGTAATATCGTAGCTTTCCATGGTTTCAACCGTAGAAAGCGCCGATTCGTAGGCCTCCTGGTCCCCAACGACATAGAACAATGTATAGGCGATCTTGTCCTCGACGCCCACTTTCCATGTAACGAGCCATTCGCGCTTGATTGCCTCGCTTTCAGTCATGAAACGGTGCATCGGACGCTGATACTCCGATGCATACTTGATCTCCAAGCGGAGATATCTCATAGGCGAGTTCTGAGACGGCTCCCGTATAAACACACTAGTGCATACGACAGTTTGCGTATTCATTCTCAGTGGCTATTTCTCTCTGTTCATGAGCAGTGATCGGCGAAATATGGACGACGCACAGTCTGACCAGCGAATATCCCGCGGCAGAACCACGAAGAACCGATTTAATTCTACACTTCGGGAGGTCCTTGGCTCGTCTCCGTTCATTCTCACGAAATTCGACGCGTTCATGAACTGGGTTCGAGGCTCTTCGATGTTTGTGCTGCAGTTCGGAATTGCCTGTTGCACCATCGAAATGATGGGCACTCTCGCTACAAAACACGACCTCGACCGATTTGCTGCTGGAGTCCCCCGGGCATCGCCGAGACAGGCAGACCTGATTATCGTCCCGGGGACCATCGTTTCGAAGTTCGCACCGCGGATGAAGCGCGTCTATGACCAGATGCCCGAACCGAAGTTCGTCGTCTCGATGGGGTCGTGTACCATATCCGGTGGCCCGTTCCAGGAGGGATACAACGTGATCAAGGGTGCAGAGCAAGTCATTCCGGTCGATATCCATGTCCCGGGCTGCCCACCACGCCCCGAGGCACTCATCTACGGCGTCGCCAAGCTACAGGAGCGCATCGCCGAGGGTGAGTCCTCGCCAGTGACGGTCAAGCCATACGAACTGGAGCAGTTCGGCGATCTCGAACAGGACGAGCTCGTGGACAAACTCGCCAGCGAAATCGACGAGGACGACCTCGTCATGCGATACGATTGGAATGCGCCATAGCTTTCAGAGGCGCCTCGACTTCATTATTCGTCTGTAATGATCATAGCAACGCGGTCGCGGCTGAAAAGCTGTTCATCCGGTGGAATCTCCGGATAGTGGTCCTCATTTTCGTAGGTAGGCCACTCGCCAAAGACATCCGGATACAGTTGTTTGGCAGTCATTTCGATCTGGAAGAGATTCATGATCGGACCCTGGTATCTCATCCCGTGCGCGTACACGCGGTTGTCTTTGACTGCCGTGAGATCTTTGCCAACGCTGTGTGTGGCAAGTCTCCTCCGGACGTCGTCCATGTCGTAGCGCGGTGTCATTCCCCAGAGATGGAGGATTACGTCAGGGTCTGCCTCCAGCATCGTTTCGTAGCCAACCGAACCCCAGAGACCGTCCCACGTCTCATCCTCGAAAGCGTCGTTGGCTGCGAGCGGACGCGTGTCGGCGAGCCAGAATCCCGGACGGTTGAGGTGATACGTCCAAAACTGGCCGTCGCCAAGTGTAACCCGAACTGCTGTCGGCCGTTCTTCCTGCGGTGGAAGGTTCGTCTGGATGGTTTGTATGAGTCCTTCGTGAACGGATCTGAGCTGTTCGTAACGCTCTCGCTCTCGAAACACGGTGGCGACACGACCGAAGATCTCCCACAGCGTGTAATACTGGTAGTCCTCACTGTATGGTTCCTGCGGATCACCGTGTGTTCCGCTATAGAAATTTCCGAAAAGGGGTCCGATGTTGTGGATAACCTCTTCGATATCGCCCATATCCCAGTTCTCCTGGGTAATCGCCCATGCGGGGTCAAGGAAGTGAATGTCGCTATCGAGGCTGTAAAAAAACTCCTTACTGAAATTATCGTAAGGATCTGGAAGGTCTTCCCAGTCAAAAGAGACACCCGAAAGTCGCTCGTAGTAGTGGTTCATCGATGGACCGGCCATATCTGGAACGAACATCGAATTGATCGCGTCATCGCAATCAAGTGCCACTAGCATGTCTGCGTACTGATTGTACATCGTGAAGACATTCTCCGGAACGGAGTCGAACTCGACTTCTCCGACAGGGGAAACCGACGCAGTGTATGAGCCGCTATCTGATGGCGCTGCTCCGTCCGTGCCGGTATTGCTTGATGTAGCTGTCCTCGCTGATTCAGCACCGTTGCCGGAACAGCCAGCAACGATCGAAGTGCCGAGGAGCAACCCACTGCCGGAGAGGTAGTGGCGCCGGGTGAAGCTCCCAGTATCTCCTGTTTTGCCCATGATTTAGGTTGGCCTAATACTCCCTATATGACTTTCGCATTACATAGCTGTCTATGGCGGAGATGTAATAGCAGATCCGATTGCAACTCTTGATTAGTGCTTGTCACAGCAGTCCTCTGAGCAACTCCTCTCAATAACGCAGTTAGTCACTGAACGGTCCCACCAGAGAAGTTCCCAATGACTCCCGGACAGTCAGTTCGGACTGTCAGTGCCAGTTAGTTCACGAAAGGTAATGGCCTAACCAAGAATGGCTTCTGACTTGCTTGCAGTGCAAGCGACTGATCGTGCCATCACTGCAATGAGTATAAGTCAATATTCCCTGTGTTAAAATTACAAACACGTTGTTCATATATGTATCTGGAGAATGTGGGGTAAATCGGCCCAGTTTAATCTGTAGATTCGGTTTCAATGATGAAATATCGTGCTTATACTTCCATATATTATCAGATTCAAACGAGATATCTGCAGCTGAAAATATAACCAATTTTAAATCTGTATAGAAGCTGCCCTGTCCATTCAGTAGGCTATCACCAAGAGCAAAACTTCCCCAGACCACTATCCGCCGATAGCGTGTCGGGTCGCTGGCGAAATATAACGCCTGTACAGATGTTATTATATTATTATCCCATCACTAGGTGATAGCTTTTTACCCGACGGGGAGTCCGATATCTTGTCAACCTTCGCTACAGCTCTCAGTTGACTGGGTCTCCAAAAATTGATATTCAATTCCGGATCAGTGGGTAATATAAAACCTTTCAGCCGGAAGTTTATTCGAAATACCATACTGCGATAGCGCTATATCTACTCCGGACTGGAATTAGACGAGCCGTTATTGACACGGGAACGGGTCACGAGCCAATGAACAAGCGGTAGGAGTAGAAAACTCGAACGACTTAGTTACAACTCGACAACGTCACCGCTCTCTGCAGCTTCGTGAATTGCCCGGATGACTCGCATATCTTGGAGACCATGGCGGCCGTCCGGACCAATGTCGGCTTCGGTCAGAACGCGGTCAGCGAAGTAATCGAACTCTTCACGCATTTCGTCCTCCGCGTCAAAACTCTCGTGTTCGACAGTTATTGTGGTCTCGTTTCGAGACAGATGGAGTTTTGCCTTCCCGTGGAACGCTGGACGGATGTCGATTTGTCCGTCGGTGCCAGTTATTTTCAGCTGTGTATCACTGTGGGCGTTCTGGCTGTCGGTCGTGACCATCTTGACACCGTCCTCCAGCGCAAGCAAGGCCCCAGAGCGTTCATCGGGCACGTCTTCAAACGCCTCCTCATACGAATCCATCTGCGATTGCACCGCCAGTGGTTCCCGGTCAAGCAAGAACCGAGTCGTGTTAATCGAGTAAATCCCCAAGTCCATCACTGAGGTGCCATATCCTGACAGATCCGGATCGAGACGCCACTGGTCTTTGTCCGGATTCATCTCAAGCAGTGGCTGGCTGTTGTTTCCGTATACGGATACTGGTTCCCCGATAAATCCGTCTTCGATGAGCTCCTTTGCGCGCCTGACAGCGGGGTCAGTCTGCATCCGATAGGCAATCATCAGCGGCACAGCGGCGTCTTCACAGACCTCGACCATTTCCTCTGCCCGTCCGACCGTCGCTTCCATTGGTTTCTCACACAGGATCGCTTTGTCTAACTCTGCGGCTGTCTCGGCGTATTCCAGATGTAGGGCGTTCGGTGTTCCAATGTAGACCGCATCAAATGCGTTGGCAGCTGCCCCGTTGTGGAACTCTTCGTAACTAATCCCGTGGTTGACGCCGTTCTCATCGGCGAGCCGTTCAGCTTTTTCCGCCGAGCTACTGACGAATGTTGTGGCCTCACCTAACTCAGAGTCCTGAATCGCGGGGAGCGCCAAGTCGATTGTCCACCAGCCGAGGCCGAGTAGTGCATACCGAATGGTCCCATCTGTGGTGGTTTGCCAGTCACGCTCGTTGTATGTATCAATCCAGTCTTTCATAGGAACTTATTCCAAACGCTGTTCGCTAAAACCTTCGGGTTCTGAACATGCAACCGCCATGTCAGTGGTAGCAACACAGGGGACCTCACAATAACTTCGATGAGTCCTCGACGACGTTGCTTGATAGCGTCTGATATCGTGGCGAGTGGGTGGATCGCCGGAATCGGTCATTGTGGAACCGCGATATTGGTACAACCGACCTTGTTCTTTACATAGGTGTTATTATACTCTCTCCTATCATCGGAAAAATAGTGAGAAATCACCGGTCAAATGCTCTTTTCCGGCCAGTTAATACGGTATTATGCGAGTAGGTGTAACCTAATGGATATGAATTCGACAGAATTACGTGCATTTTGTGAACTCTATTATGATATTATATAAATCTGACTTGCAAACTATAAACTCTTGACATGTGGGCAACTGTCCAGAATACCATTTGGTCTCGAATCTTGCGGGCGGGGTCTCAACTCAAGTCATGATCGATTGCTGGAGTGGTCTGCCTCGTTTTTACGATTCAAGAGTGCAACTGACTGGCTTGTCTCCGAGTATCCCATCTGGTAAAACTACAGCTACAGCGACCTATTCTATATAAATATAGACTCTATATCTGGCCAGAGCGTAGCCGTAGTGAGCATATATTCATGCTTTTAGACAGTGAAGTGTTACCACATTGATTATCATACAGGGAGTCATAGAACATGAGTAATAATGCAAATCAGACATTGATATCAGGAGGAACTGTTGTTACGCCTACGGCGAAAATAGAGAACGGGACGGTGACGTTTTCTGACGGTAAAATTGTCTCAGTGGACGCAGAACCTCACGACACCCCCGATATTGATGCGACGGGTAACTATGTCCTGCCTGGACTGATTGACCTTCACGGTGATGACATTGAACGGCATCTCTTTCCGAGAGCCGGGGAGCGTGTCGACACGACTATCGCTCTGGATCGCTGTGATATTGCCAACGCTAGTGCAGGTATTACGACAAAATATCATGCTATCTCGTTCGAAGATGTTCCAGATGATAACCGGAGTATCGAATTAGCCCGTCGCCTCGCCGAACAGATACGGGATTTTGACCGCAAAACCGGTGCTCGTGTCGACAACAGGCTACATTTGCGGTGTGAGCTAACAAATGAAGCGGCAGTCGACGCTGTCTCGCAGGGAATCCGATCAGGGGGGGACCTCGTCTCTCTTGTCTCACACATCCCCGGACAGGGTCAGTTCGCTGGCGAAAATACAATCGCACAACGCTATGACTGCCCCGATAAGGAATTTGAGGCAGGCATTCAGACCCTCGAGACACGCCGCAGCAATGTTTCAGACACAGAAATAGTGGCGCGCGCACGAGAGATCACAGATTTAGCGAGCAGTAGAAATATACCGGTTGCCTCACACGACGATGAAACTGTTGCGAGTGTAAATAACGCTGCTGCCATCGGGGTGGACATCAGCGAGTATCCGCTCTCTCACCGTGTTGCACAGCGTGCGACCAAGCTAAACCTGACCGTGGCGATGGGCGCGCCGAATGTGGTTCGCGGTGGGAGTCTGTGGGACGGACCCGACGCGTCTCAGGCAATCAAAGACGGCGTCGTAGACATCCTTTGCAGCGACTTTCGGCCGCAATCATTGCTTAGCTCTGTTTTCATTGAAAACAATGACTCTCTGATAGACCGGATGTTACGTGTTTCTACTGCACCAGCTGCTGCTGCCGGGTTATACGACCGTGGGCGGCTGGAGTGTGGGGCAAGAGCAGATATTATTATTGTTGATCCTAACCCGGAACCATCCATAGTACGAACGTATGTTGCCGGCGATGAGGTGTACCGTTCTGCATAGCCGACTCACCACGCGTACTGCGTAAAAATTCGCCGCGGAACCAAACGCTTCTGATCCGGCTACTCGCTTTCCGGCATTTCCCGCTCTACGGACCAGTGATACACGGAACACGCGCCTGCAACACCTACGACTATGGAGAACAGTCCCAATACCATGTTCCCGGGGAGTGAGAAGGCGACAGAGGCAGCCAGGACCATTGCGCCCAGCATCGAAACGGCTGCGTAATACTGATGCCACTGTCGATCGCTCTCGCCATCCTCAGAGCGGTCGAGGTACGTTTCGAAGTCGTCGGCCTTTTGCGTAAGGGTGATATGCCCACGGTCTTGGTTAAAATCAACGACGCCGATATCGTCCATTTTTGGGAGATGGCACTGGTAAAGACCGACATACACGCGCTTGCGCTCACTTGACGTCAACGCATCAGTCGTGGTCTCGTTCTCGATAGCCGCGACGTGTTCTGCAAGCTCCCCAAGAGAGACCTGTTCGTCTCGTTCCCGAAGAAAGTGGAGGACCTCTCTGCGCCGACTGTTTTTCAGTATTTCAAAGATGACATCCAGAGATATATCGGGATCGTCCTGCTCCTGCGTCGCCGCTTGGTCGGCACTGCTTTCCTTCCCCTTCGGCGCTGGGACGGACTCGTCGCTTAGTTTACTCTCCGGTTCTGCTTCCGTTTGTGCGGTGTCTTTGACTCCCATATTTACCCACTTCCTGTGTGCTGCGACATCGTCCACCCGTCTGGAATCGCGCTCACACAGCCCCCCGGCTGTATCGACGGATCGTTACGCTGTCAGCCAGCATTTCAAATCAACATCACCTTGCCACTTAATACTTTGTTATGTAATATATTAGATAATTTTTTGCTGGTTACCGATAAGGGTAGTCAGTAGTTGCATTGGTATCCTAGGGGTAACGGTGCTCTCTGAGTCAATTTTTGACGATCCTCGGTAAGCTAGAGCTTCGGTGGGCGGTGAGATGTGATGAATAAACAGGACGACCGTAACAATCGCTGAAACGCGATAACATCGCGGTTATCCGCAATTCTCTTCCTCACATTGTCTGAGATAAATCGTAGCGTATATCTAGTGTTCCTGTGGGCTGTACAAGTAACGGAATCTTATGACCCCCAATTGAGCGGCGAGGTATATCGCTGAAATCCTCCTCGATATACGAAGCCTCTGGCGAACTCCTTCTATGGAAAGTCCTCAGGAATTGCAACCTTACCGGTTTTGAAGTAACCATATTTGATCAGGAACCTTCCGACGGTCGAATGAATGGTTGAAACGCACCATCCGCAAATTAGATTGAAGAACGGTATTACTCACCATATACTCAGTATGCAGGGTAATCAACCGGAATGGTGTATGGTTACGAAGCGACACCAAGCGACACGAGCGAAACAATTAACCACAGGCACATGGAATATCCCTGTACACGAGTCTGTATCCAAAGACGGTAGCTGGGACACTCGTGCATACGAATAGATACGATGGCAGACTTTGATCAGTGGGATGAAGTGAGCTACGTGATCAGTTCACGGTATCGAGTCGAGACTCTCCGTCGATTGTCAGAAGGCCCCGCGACACCGTCGTTGATCGCGGACGATCGAGACATGAGTATTGCACATGTCTCACGTGCGTTACAAGAGCTCCGTGAGTCGGAACTTGTTGATTTACTAGTCTCGGAAGATCGAAAAAAAGGGCGCGTGTACGATATCACGGAGAAAGGTGTCGATATTTGGGAAACAATCGAACGGAAGAACATGGCATAACCGTCACGTCTTGGACTTGCGTCAGCAAGGATGTGCGAGCGCATCAGCTTAGAACTTTCTCCGTGCTTCTCTTCCATCGAAGGAATGTACAACAAATATAACGCTCTTGCGTATGTGATACTTTGTTACACTAGATCTGGGATTGTATCACGAGTGGTGTGTTTTCCGCGGAGCCAGATGCGGCAGTCGTTTAATTGAGACAGCAACGATCGGTATCAACTCACTACGACTATGCTGGACGCTGTCACTTTGACGGACGTGTCTGGTGGTAAACGAACGCTACCTGTTCTGAGGTCTATACTGCGGGAATCCGCTCTTCGATGTTGAATACAAAGAGTGTCTACCAGCGGGTATAACAGCCGTAACAATAATGATTTGTAACATACCTGTGTACGCATGTTGTCAATAGGCTATGGAAAATTACTGATTGGATGCGTTGCTGGACTGGTGGTCCTTGGAGGTGCTACGTTAGGGCTCGGAATCGGTGGCTTCGCTGATATGCCCGCAGATCCGGAGACCACTGCCGGCGAGGACGAACTGGAGATCACCGCTGTGCAGTCTTCAGCCGAGATTCGGCCGGACGAGCCGTTGCGTGTACGCCTTCGAATTACGAACGCAGGGTCGGAAACGACAACGAAACAGGTAGCGCTACGGCTGAGCGGCGACGGGGAGCAACAGTCTCCCGAAACAGTAACAACAAAACAAGTCGAGCTTTCGGCAGCTGAACCGACAGAAGTGACCCTGGCTGTCGAGCCTGAGCAACTCAGTTCCGGAGAGTACACGTACGCCGTTGCTGTCGGTGACTCGTCGTCCCCGGAGACAACTGGAAATGTGGTTGTACTCACTCCCCCCACATTTGTACTCGCCGACACCACTGCAAACGCTACTATCGTCCGTGGCACGAACGCCTCTATCCGGGCAAACCTGACCAATGTCGGTGCATATCGCGGCGTCCAGACCGTCCGATTCGCTGTCGATACTGACCGAAACGGCCAATACTCCGATACCGAAATCTTGAACGAGAGCGTACACTCGCTTGCGGGCGGCCAGAGTCAGGTGAGCACTGCCACGGTCAACACTGCTGATTTGGCCCCAGATGAGTATCAATACAAGATCGCCACGGAGAACGCAACAACGACCGGGACCCTCAGTGTTCAGCAACCGGCGACGTTCCGGCTACAGAACATGACCGCACCGGCTAACGTAACGAAAGGTGAAACTGCCAATGTCTCTGTAGTCGTCGAGAACGTCGGCGATGTGGGTGGTACCGACAACGTCACGCTCCGCAGTGATTCCACGAACACCACCTACTCACGCTCCGTTTCACTCGCTGCTAATGAGTCGGCGTCGGTGTCTATTGGGGTGCACACGGCGAATTTGAGCCGCGGGATACACAACCATTCGCTCGGGACTGCTGCTGACAAGGAGACCGTTTCGATGACGGTGGAGGACAGCCATTTCGAGGTGTCGGATCTGGACGGACCGAACGTCCTGTACGTCGGTGATACGGCTGTGTTCTCCGCGAGCGTAACGAACACTGGCAACGTAACTGCGACCCAATCGATCCAGCATCGCATCGACAGCGATGACGACGACCGACCAGAGACCTATGGAGTCAATAGAAACGTTACGCTTGCACCTGGTGAGTCGACCCGTGTTCGCTTCGAGATTGAATACACAGTAACTGACTCGACAGATTATCCAGTAGAACCATTAAGTCTGCAGACGTACGTTTATGGTATCTACTCAGAGGACGCGCGTGCGTCAACTGCCATGTCGGTCAAACCGTCGTGGGCAAAGGACGGTAGCGGGTCCAGCAGTTCCGGCAGCAGTACCAGTGTCTCTGAGGGCGATCGCGCCTCGCTTGACGAAATAACCCAGGATAAGTACGGACTCTACTATAACGAGGTTAGCGGCGAAACGAAGCGCCAGATCGAAGAGATTCATGAACGGCAGCCGTTCGCGGACGGTCTTGCGGCTGCAGAGGTGCGGACGCGTGAGGAGATCGCCCGGCAAGAGTATGGAGCTGATGTGAAAGCTGGCGATAAGTTTAATTTCACTGGATTAGATATTGAAACACAACAGAGGGTCGAAGCGGACTTCGATTCACAGTTCCAGACTGATTCCGGTGACCGAATCGAGTCGTGGGACGAACTGGCAAACGACACCTACGGAGCGTCGTACGAGAACCTGACCGCTAGTCGCCAGGCGGACATCAGAACGACGTATCAGGATCAATTCGAATAACTCCCTCTCGCTGTTACCGAGTAATCGACGTACACAGGCACTTTTTGGATTGACCTAATGAGATATTTATCGATTTGATGCGTCACTGTATATGACTGCTAACCCTGGAAAGTAAGGAATAACAATAGATCGATTTCTCCAACATGGCGTCAGAGAGGGCCCCATTGGTGGCCGGTGACCGGCCCTACGACCTACCATGATTACCACTGAACCAGAGGTTGCTGTTGGCGCGTGGGTCTGGCATGCACGCCGACCCCAGATGAGTAGTTCACCTGTCGATAACTCTGTGTCAACCGTAGCGGAGTCCCTCCAGCAATGCGACTGTGCTGTGCAACTGACAGAAGCGAAGCGACACGGCTCATTCTCGGGGGGGACATAGCGTGTATAACGGTTCGACAATCGGTGTTGTTGTTCCCGCATACAATGAGGAGGGATTTATTAGTGATGTCATCGACTCACTTCCGGAGTACGTTGACCAAGTGTTCGTTATCGACGACTGCTCGACAGATGGCACGTGGACCGAGATCAAGGAATACGTGGATACCGAAGTGACACAGGCAGGTGTGACCGGTGATTCTGCCGAACAAATAGTTGTTGCCGACGGGGCAGGAACAACGATATCTGAAAGCCAGACGTTTCTCGACAAGCGGATCGTCCCGGTCCGTCATCAGACAAACGGCGGTCGCGGAGCCGCTATACAAACTGGCTACGAGCTCGCGCTTATGAGCGGCATGGATGCGATTGCAGTCCTCGATGGCGACGGTCAAATGGATCCGAACATCCTCGATGAGATTCTCGACCCAGTCGTTGAAGGAGAAGCGGATTATGCGAAGGGCAACCGCTTGATATCACGACGCCACTGTGCCCAGATGTCCAACTGGCGGTTTTTCGGAAACGCACTCCTCACGATATTGACAAAGGTCGCGAGCGGACACTGGAAGATGCGCGACCCACAGAACGGATACACTGCGATTTCCGCAACGGCGCTCGAACAACTCTCGCTGAACGATTTGTTTGACGACTACGGGTTCCTGAACGATATGCTCATTCAGTTAGACGCCAATGGACTGACTGTACGGGACGTACCGATGGAGGCGTTTTACGGCGACGAATCAAGTGGGATCAGATACAGTTCGTTCGTTCCGAAGCTGTCTATGCTGCTCCTGCGAGGATTCTTCTGGCGAATCGGTAAGAAGTTCTTCAGATGATACGTCGCCCGGTTATGTAGTTCCTACTTATATCGGACCAGTGGTGACAGTATCGCATGGCTAGGTGGTCCGCATCTCTGTTGCGAGTGGCTGATCTGGTGGCCGTCATTCTGCTTACCGTGCTGGCGCTCGCGGCAACTTTCCTGTCAGAGTCACTGCTCCGAACCGTGGTGACGATACCGTTTCTGTTCTTCGCACCGGGGTACTCGGTGGTGGTGGCGATGTTCCCACACCGGCGCTCGTCACTCGACGGCGAGCAGTTATTCGGCTCCGAGGCGCTTCTGCTGGGAATCGCTACCAGCATCGCCCTCGCGATTATCGTCGGGGTGAATCTCGAGTACACGGTCTGGGATATCGCCGCGGCCCCAGTGATGGTCGCCCTGTCGTCGATAGCGCTTTTGGCGGCCAGTATCGGGATGTATCGCCGACTATCGACTCTCAACGAGACCTCCCCTACTACGTTTGGTGGCTCCTCGTACCGGGCCAAGACCCCGAATATCGGCGACTCGATACAGCTCAGCTCAGTCGTTGTTGCCGTCGCTGTGCTCGTCGCGGTACTCAGCGTCGGTGCTGTCGCACTGGACCCGCCCCGCGGTGAGCGGTACACGGAGTTCGGGCTCCTCACCGAGGCGGACAACGGGACGCTCGTCGCTGACAACTATCCGTCCGAGATGTCGGTTGGCGACCAGGAGACACTGTATTTCACGGTCACGAACCGTGAGATGCAACCCAAACAGTACACCGTCGTGATTACGCTCGTCGCTACGAACGAGGACGGAGAGGCAATCCAGCGTGCGCAACTGGATTCGTTCAGAAACGAAGTCGCTGCCGAAGAGACGTGGCGGCAGGAACACACGGTCGAACCCCTGCTGAGCGGTGAGCGGTTACGACTGACGTATCTGCTTTACGACGGGCCTGTCCCCGAACAGCCCACGGCCCAGAACAGCTACCGGGAACTCCACGTCTGGCTCGACGTGTCGTAACGAAGCTCTGGTGAGGCGCTATACCGCTTGAGTCAGGCCGTTCTGTGAGCCGGGGCTGCGGTAGGCAGGTGCGCTCGAATGAACGCCTCGTAATCCCGAAGCACGGCCTCGGGGGCGAAATCGCGCGCCCGCTGGACTAATCTCTCTTTGTCCGGTGGGTCGGCCAGAGTGGTACGTATCCCATCTGCGAGGGCGCTATCGTCCCCGACCGGGACTAGTGGTCCGATTTCGCCACCTTCTAAAATTTCGTAGGGACCGCTAGGACAGTCAGTCGAGACGACCGGGCAGCCACACGCTAGCGCTTCGATGAGCACTGTCGGGAGCCCCTCGTGTACCGACGACATAGCTAGCACGGATGCACCGGCCATGTAGCCGTAGGGGTTGTCGACGTAGCCCGGAAACGAGACTTTCTCGCTGATTCCGAGATCCCGGGCCAACTGCCCGAGTTCGCCACGCTCAGACCCTCGACCGACGATGATTGCTCGCGTTTGTGGGCGCGCTTTGTGTACCCGTTTGAACGCTTTGAGGAATGAGCCGAAGTTCTTCTGTGGCTCGAGGCGGCCGACGCCGAGTACGACCTCGTACTCCGGAACGCCGACCCATTCGTGGTCGGCCGGGTCCCGGGACCGCATGCGGACCTCCTCGACGGGAATCGGGTTGTGCAGTACGGTCACGTCCTCACGACTGACCCCCACGTGTTCGACGATGCTTTCGGCGGCACCTTCGGAAACGGCGACGAACTGGTCCGCTCGGTCGGCAAGTCGGCCCGCGAGCCACTCGACGAACTTCTCTTTCGGCGAGTCCTGCACGCCGAGGGTATTGTGGACCGTCGGAACCGCGACCGCATCGGAGCCGGCCAATCCGTGTGCGACGAGACAGACATCGTTGGCGTATGTCATCTGCGAGAAAATCATGCTCGGCGTTTCGGTCCTGAGATACCTTCGGAGCGCCGGGACAGCGGCACCGATACCGATTCCCGAGATAGACGGAGTCTCTAGGTCGATGAGGCGAACGTCGCTTCGCACTTCTTTCTTGAACTCGCCTTCACAAAACGAGACGAGGAGATCGACGTCGTACCCTTGCTCGGCCAACCCGTTTGCGATTGTCACCGTCACCCGTTCAGCCCCCCCAACCGTCAGGGACGGAACGTAGAACGCCAGCGGCCTCTGCCCTGTCATATCGACATCGTCTCGGTCAGTAGGCTTTTTTACTATCTTCCTACCCCGAGGCATCTCTCGTATCTTTGCCGTACCGCACGCTGTGGGATGGTCCGCAAACTGGTCGGGAGACTACGACGGAATTTGGCGACAAACTCGTCAACGCGCGAATTCCGCTCCGGAGCAGTTACGCGGTTAGGACTGTGATACCCTGGAAAGCACAGGCTTAACAATAAGTATCGGACAGCAAGCGTCCTGCACAGAATGCGCATCCTACGTGTCGCCCAAGATATCTTTCCGGACAAAGTTGGGGGAGCACCTTATCACATACACGCTCTAAGCCGCGACCAGGCCGAGATGGGCCACGATGTGACGGTCCTGACCGTCTCGAACGACCAGTCTCTGCCACAGACCGAACAGAGAGCCGGGTACACCCTCGTCCGTCTGTCGCCGCGTATCGAACTGTTCGGTAACGCGCTGTTCGCCGGGACGGTGAAGTACCTCCGCAACGCTCGGGAGTACGACGTGGTACACGCTCACTCACACCTGTTTTCTTCGAGCAACCTCACGGCGGCTTACAGCCGGGTGACCGACATCCCGCTCGCCGTCACGTGTCACGGACTCATGTCGCAACGAGTCCCCGAATGGTTTTCGCGGTTCCACCTCAACACTGTCGGACGGTTCACATACAACGCGGCGGACGTACTCTTCTCTTACACTGCACTCGAACGCGAGCGCCTCCGGGACCTCGGTGTCTCGTCCGATATCCGCGTCATCCACAACGGGATTGACGTCGACCGATTCACGCCAGTCGGCAAAACGTACGACCGGATAACCGATGCGACTGGTCCGGCAGTCGTTTTCGTCGGTCGTCTGGTCGAAGGGAAACGGCCTCGGGACGTTCTGAAAGCGTTTCAGATAGTCCAAGACAACATCCCCGAGGCCAAACTGTTTTTGTGCGGTGACGGACCGCTTCGGGACAAGCTAGAACAGATTGTCGAGCGAGAGAATATGCGCGAGTCGATACGGTTTCTGGAGCGGGTTCCGTATCAGGAGATGCCGGCGGTCTACCGCGCCGCGGATCTGTTTGTACTTGCCAGTAGAACAGAAGGATTCCCGCGAAGCGTCATGGAATCTATGGCGTGTGCCACGCCCGTTCTCAGCACCCGACTGGAACAGACGGAACAGGTAATCGAGCAGGCTGGCCAGACGGTACCGGTTGGGGACACGACGGCACTAGCCGAGGCCATGTCTTCGATGCTCGACGATAGAGATGCGCTACGAAAGCTCGGCCAGGCCGGCAGGGAGATTGTGATGCGAGAATACGACTGGTCCGAAACGGTCGAGCAGACGACACAGGCCCTCGGTACTATTTCCACGTCGACGCCCTTCCAACAGCAGGTCGACAGCGACCAGGCCGAAGAGCAGGTGATACCCGCCGGCTCGAACACGGAGCACGAGCAATGAGCCGCTCGGACACGACACACGAAGCTCCCACCGCGGGCACCGACAGCTACGACGACGCCTCCCACCAATCCCCGGACGAGACTGTTCGCGTCTGCTTTCTCATCAACAAACTCGCGCCTGACGGCGCACCGACTATCGTCCTGAACCTCGTCGAGCAAGCGCGAGACCAACCGTTCGATTTCACGGTCTGTTTCTTCGGCGGTGACGACACGCTCCGGACGGACTTCGAAGACGCAGGCGCGCGCGTGGTCGACTTCGGAGCGGTCGGGGAGTTCCCGCAGTTCGACCCACGCTCGCTCCCGCGTATGCTCCGGTTCTTCCGCCGGACATCGTTCGATATCCTCCACTGCCACTTGCCGTACTCACAATCGCTCGGACGACTCGTCGGCTCCGTGGCCGACGTCGACCACATCGTGAGCACACAGCACAACGTCCCGGCGAACTACCATCCAATCGAGCGGGTGGCGGAACGTCTCACCCGACCGCTCGACTCCCGGACCGTTGCCGTCTCGGAGGGCGTTCAGACGGCCTTCACCGGTGAGAGCGAGGTCTTTCACCACGATACTGGTCGGCAGTGGAGCACGATTCCCAACGGGATTGACGTGGACGCCTTCGCCGGCTCCGTGGACGCCGCTGACGGACGTGCCGTCCGCCAAGAGTGGGGCCTTTCGGACTCTGACCCGCTCTATCTCAACGTGGCCCGATACGAACCCCAGAAGCGACAGCCGACGCTCATCGAGGCGATGGGGGAGGTCATCGACAGCGTGCCGTCGGCACACCTTCTCATCGTCGGGTGGGGGTCGCTCGAAGCATCGCTCCGAGAGAAGGTCCAGAGCGCGGGCTTGTCCGAGGCTGTGACGGTCACCGGACGCGTCCCGGAGATTCACGGGTATTACGCGGCTGCCGATGCCTTCGTCTCTGCATCGGCCTTCGAGGGACTGCCGGTGACTATCCTCGAAGCCATGACCGCGGAGTGCCCAGTGGTCGCCACGGACATCGACGGCGTGAGGGAAGTCGTCCTCGACGGTGAGACCGGACGGTTGGTTCCTCCTGATGAGCCAACACAGATGGCAGCGGCGATGCGAGAGCTCGCGGACCACGCGACCCGGGAGCGCTACGGGGAGCAGGGGTGCGACCGTGTCCGAAACGTGTTCACCGTCGAACAGATGGTCTCCCGCTACACTCGGCTGTATCGCTCTCTCGACGGCCAACAGGGACGGGAGAACAACGCCGGAGAATACGAAAACGATGCCTGACACCGATATGCACGACACTGTCGTCCGCGGCACTGCCGACCCTGGCCGACCCGCGCCGACGGCCCGTTATGCTGCGTTTACTTATTGTTACAAACCCGAACAAGCGGACGTGAACCGTGTCACTGGTAGTGACTTCATCTCTCTCCACCAGCGATGAGTATCGTAAATAATCTCGAACGCCGTCTCGACAACTGGGTCGGGTTTACCGATAGCCATCTGCAAGCGACTCTCGCCGTCGTTCTCTCGGGCCTCCTCCTCGCAGAGGGTGCGCTGTTTCTTCGCACCCAACTGGCGACGGGATACGAAACGTCAATTGTCGAGTCGCTCCCGTCGGCGTACTGGCTCCTCTTCTATGCGATACTAGCCGGCAGCATCGTACTGCTGTTTGTCGCCGCTACGACTGGCACCACGTTCTGGCGACACGGACTGGCCCTCTTGCTGGCGAATTACCTCATATACACGTTCCTGCCAGTTGCCCGAGGGTACAAGCTCTATGGACGCGGTGAGGCTGACAAACTTCGGCATCTCGGGGACGTCCAGGGTATCGTCGAAACCGGGAGCCTCCCCGGCATCTGGTATCCCGGCGAACACGTTCTGATGGCGGAACTAAACATGCTGGGCCTTCCGCTGACGAGCACCCAGTACGGCATCAATTTCGCGTTTACTCTACTACATATCGTGGCTATCGGGGCTGTCATCCGTCTGTTCAGTCAGCGGCGGGAGAGCATCGCAGTCGGACTAGCAGTCGGTGCGCCGCTCCTGTACACCACGTTCCACCTCTCGGCACATCCTGCCATCTTGTCCTTCATGCTACTCCCGGTCGTTTTGTTCGTACTCGAACGGTACCGCCAGACGAACGAGAAGACGTACCTCATACTTCTCGTTACGCTGGGTCTCGCGGTCATCTACATGCACCCGATGACGACGCTGTTCATGATTGGGATGATTACGGTGACGGCGGCGTATTCAATTCTGTACCGAGGCCTCTTCGATAGCTCAATCGAGACGCTCAGTCTCCGTCTGGGTGCCCTCTTCCTGCCGCTTCAGTTCATCTGGTTACAGGGCTTCCGACAAACGAAGGTGTCCATGTACAACATGTTCGGACCGGACAAAGGTCCGAGCCCGGCGGCCCAGGAACTGGCGAAAGCCACGTCGGTTTCGTTCACTCCGGTGCAGTTAGCTTGGAAGTTCGTCGACCTCTACGGCAGCGTGTTCCTCTACTTCCTGATCGCGGGCCTCTTTCTCCTACTCGTTCTCGTGGCCTTCCTCCGCAGAAACAACCGCTACGACTGGGGCCTCGGCGCGACCCATTTCATGGCCGGTGTAACGCTGGCAGTGCTCTTCTTGCTCCGTGACCTCGTCGTCAAGGGCCACATCCGTCTGTCACGCTACGCCATCCTCTTTGCCGCAGTGGCTATCGGGATGTTCATTCTCCATCTCTTCGAGCGACAGCGGTCATCTCTGATAGTCTTGTCCGCACTCGTCGTGCTTCTTGCGGCTGGATTAGGTGCCCAGGCGGCATACGAGCCGAACCGGCATCTCACCCACGCTGAGTACGACGGGACGCAGTATCTGTCGACGAACTACGACCTCGGAGAGCCCGTATACTCGATGGATACGTCACACAAAATGAAGGAGTTCGTGCTGTCGAGCAATCACGACCGCCTGTGGCCGAGAGGCATCACTACGGAAAACGACGTTCCGGATGCGTTGGGATACACCGGACCGGATGTGAGGGCGGCGGATACGTACGGCAGTGCGTATCTCGTGACGAAGACGTACGACCGCAAACGACACACTGCTTCCCACTACACCCCGGAACAGCAGGAGTTCCTCTTCCGGTATGGCGAGTCCCATCTGAATGAGTTAAAACGGGACTCGACGGCGAACAAAATATACGTGAACGGCGGGTACACAGCTTGGAGAGTATCGCCACAAGTAGATGAGGGGACCGCCGAATAATCCGGCTCGGCACGCTGCTCTCGGAGCGGTCTTACTCGACTAAGTATCCCAGGTCGGACAGTTGGTCTCTGATGTCGTCGCTGAACTCGGCCGCTTCCCCGTCGACTTTCTGACTGTCGATTTCGCTCAGTCGCCGCTGGAGGTCCGCCTTGAGTTCGTCCCTGCGGTCGGGGTACGACATAGAGACGTCTGACTGTTCATCGGGGAGTTCGAACAGCACGTCACCTTCCGAACTCTGCTGATATTTGAACTCGTGGGTCCGGAGCGAACTGAGCGCCGCGTCGTGGAAGTACTCGGTATCGAACGACGGGTCGTGCTCCTGTATCGCCGAGAGTGGGCCCTGGATGTCGGCGGCCCGCTGGCTGAGTGCCGCTGTCCGTCGTTCGTTCCGGAGGTCGATGCCATCGAAACCGGTCGTATCGCCGCCAGCACACTCGACGAGCGTTCGGACGATGTCGACATGCTGGACGAGTTCGTCCTGTTTACCGGCCACTGAATCGAGCCCGTGTACGACGGCCGGGACGTGAACCAACCCGTCGTGAAGGACGAATTTGTGACCGAGCAGGCCACACTCCCCGAGGAGGTCACCGTGGTCGGCGGTCACGACGAACACGGTGTTTTCGAAGTCAAGCGCCTTCAGATGGTCGAAGAGCTCTCCAATCAGCGAATCAGAGTACGCGACGAGTGTGTCGTACATCACGTTCAAAGCGCTCCAGTCCGCGTCGCCGAACTCGCTGACGTTGGCGATTCCTCGGTGCAGGTCGGCGGTGTGTTCGAAGGCCCGCTCGCTCGCTGCTCGTGGCGATTCGATGAGGTCCGACGCGAACTGGTCCTGCCACGCCGGCGGCGGATAGTACGGGAGGTGTGCGCCGTGGTAGTGTGCGGATATGAAGAACGGGTCATCCGTCCCGGCTCGGGACGAGACCTGCTTCTTTACGACTTCGTTGACGAAGAAGTCGGGTCGGTGTTTCGTCTTCTCCGTACTGAGACCGCCCGAATGGGACCGCACGTTGCCGAGGAACCGGAGCAGCGTAAGCGGGCTGACCTCTCTGAACAGGTCGCTCGGATTGATGTGTTTGAACGTCTCGAACCCACGGCAAAGGCCGGTCGATTCGCTGAAGTAATGGTTCGCAGAGACACCGACCGTCTGATACCCGACCTCCCGAAGTCGCTCGGCGACGGTGCTGACGCCCTCTGGAAGCTTGTTCGTACCGTAGCCCGTCCGGTGGTGTTCGGGAAAGGTTCCGGTGAGTATCGATGCTGCCGACGGCAGCGACCAGTTCGCGGCGGCAATGCAACTACTGAAACTGACTCCGTCCGGCTGATTGGCGATACGCTCCATGTTCGGCGTCGTCGCTCGCGTGTGCCCGTCCAACGTGGTGCGGTCGTAGCGAATACTGTCGAGAGTAATCCAGATGATATTAGGCGGAGCAGTTGACTCGCTCATTACTGCGTTAGATTCGGCGTTGGCTGATTGTTAATGACTACGTACACCGACTGTGCATCGCACGTCTGTGAAGTCCAGCGATTCTCCCGCCGGTGGCCGGCAGACTCTATCGGTCGCTGAAACACTGTACGCGAAGTAGCAGGAGATTGGTCGGTTTTACCTCGTATAACTATACCCGTCGGTGAAAAACTGGGTGCCAATGTCACCGAAGCAACGGCCGAACGTGCTGTTGATAGTTCTCGATACAGCACGTGCGCGCACGGTGCTTCCGGGTCTCGAATCCGGACTGATGCCGACGCTGTCGCGTATTGCGAATGACGGAACGACGTTCACTGACGCGACGGCCACTGCACCGTGGACGCTCCCTTCCCATGCCGGGATGTTCACTGGAAAGTACGCGTCATCACACGGCGTCCACGCCGGGAACCACATCTTCGACCCGGACTCCGCGCCGCTCGCGTCCCGACTCTCCGACGCAGGCTACCGAACGGCGGGCATCTCGGGCAACGTCTGGATAAGTCCGGAGTTCGGCTTCGATGCCGGCTTCGACGAGTTCTCGATGAAGTGGGACCTGTTCTGGGACGCCCCCGAGCTTTCGAGCGTTATCAGCAACCGGAACACGACGGCGACCGGCGACACCATTCTGGACGTGTTTCGGGGGCAAGGCCCGGTCGACCTCCTCAAAGGCGCGCTTACTACCGGCTACGCGAAGTTCCTCGCGGAGCGCAACGACGATGGGGCACGCCACACTACCTCACGGACGGTCAAATGGCTGGAGCAGAACGGCACGGCGGACGACCCGTTCTTCTACTTCCTGAACTACGTCGAACCCCACCTTCCTTACGAGCCGCCCGAACCCTTTCTCGACGAGTACCTGCCTGACGGTGCCGACCCGTCACGCGTCTCGAACCTCGACCAGGACCCCTGGCAGTACGTCGCCGGCGACCGGGAGCTAACTGACGCGGATATAGAACTATTCAAAAGCCTGTACGAGGCAGAACTGGCGTATCTTGACACGCAACTCGGACGGCTGTACGATACACTCGCCGAACAGGGTATTCTCGACGAGACCGCCATCATTCTGGTCGGGGACCACGGGGAGAACATCGGCGAACACGGGCTGATGGACCACCAGTACTGCCTCTACGAGACGCTGATTCACGTCCCGCTCATCATCCGATACCCGGAACTATTCAACGATAGAGAAGTTTCGGGACCCGTCGAACTCCGGGACCTGTATCCAACCGTTACAGACCTCGCGGGCGCTGAGCCGCCGGCCGATACGGACGTTTCGACGCACAGTTTGGTTCCCCGAGACGGAACCGTCCCCGTACGGGACAGCGCAATCGCCGAGTATCTCGTCCCGCAGCCGTCGATGGATGCGCTCCGGGAGGCCGTGGAGTCGTTCGATGAGACCGCGACGCGGTTCGACCGCCCGCTTCGAGCGATTAAAACCACTGACTGGAAATTCATCGAGGCACCGGGCGACACCGAACTGTACGACCGCGATGAGGACCCTACCGAACGGATTGACATCGCGTCGATGCACCCGGACATCTGTGAGCGCCTCGGGACAGACCTCCGAGACGAACTCGGTCGCCTCGCTCGCGGCACGTCGGACGAAACCACCATCAGCGCGACCAAGAAAGAGCGCCTCGAAGACCTAGGGTACCTACAGTGACACTCGCCCACTGCACCGTCAAGATACTACGAGAACCACAGCGACGCCGGCCCACGACGTGGCACCGGACGGCACACTCGACCGAGTCTCCTGACACAGCAGAACACGTCCAACAGGTATGAACGACCCGCTCGTCAGTGTTGTCCTCCCGACGTACGACCGTCCAGAAAACCTTCGCAACGCCGTCCAGAGCGTTCAGGAGCAGACGTACAGCCACATCGAACTCGTCGTTGTCGACGACCACTCACCGACCCCGGCGGCGGACACGCTCAGTCCGCTCTCGTTCGACGAACTGACCGTCGAGATAATCAGACACGAGGAAAACAGAGGTGCAAACGAGGCCCGAAACACGGGGATACGCGAATCGACGGGCGAGTACATCGCTTTCCTCGACGACGATGACGACTGGGCCCCGTCAAAAATCGAAAAGCAAGTGGCGGCGTTCCGCGAGGCCGGCCCGGAGGTCGGTGTCGTCTATACGGGGTCCGAGTACGTGTACGACGATTACGTGCGCACCGTCACCTTCTCGCTGGAAGGGGACGTCACCGAAGCGATGCTCCGCGGTCGCTCCCTCGGTGAATTTACCACCCTAATGGTACGTCGGGATGTCGTTCGGGCCGCTGGGCTCCCCGATACAGACTTCCCGAGCTGGCAGGACCGCGACTGGCTGCTGCGCCTGTCCCGTCACTGCGAGTTCAAAACCGTCCCCGAGGCGCTCACCACTCGGCGCCGCAAGACCGGAGAAGACAGCATCAGCGACAACTTCGAGGAGAAACGCGACATCTCGTACCCGCTGTTCATTGAAAAACATAGGGACCTCGCCGCGGAGTACGGGTGGCGATGTGAGCGGGCGTTCATGGCCGCGACGACCGAATCACTCGGGCAGGAGGCGCTGAAAAACGGCTACTACGCTGATGCAAAAAAATACCTCCTCAAAGCGCTCCGATACCATCCACTTGATAGATCGCGGCTCGTGTACGCTCTCGTCGCATACGGCGGGAAGTACACCTACAGGGCGGCACACACGCTAGCCAGTCTGCTCCACCGGGTCAGGACGGATACCATCCACAAGTAGGAACTGACTAGTAATACTGCCGGTCGGCTCGCTACAGTTGCAATCGTGGCTTGAACTCGAACCCTCGCGCGCGCCGTCCGTACAGTTGATTAACACCTCTCTTACTTTGCTCCCGATAGTCTTGGGGACAGATAGAATGCACTTGGATGTCGAAAACGTCCTCATTTACGTCGACGACGCTGTTAGATACGATTCGATTGCGGACACGCTGTCTGATTTCGGGCCGACGCACAAGACCATCGCAGCGTCGACTCATACCCCGACGTCGTTCGGGAGCCTACTGACCGGATTGTTACCGCCGCGGAGCGGAATCCACAGTTTCAAACACACAGTACCCCCTGACGTACGGTCCGTCTTCGACATCGAGACACACGAGACGTCGATGGGGTCCGAGGGAGGGATGAACGACGGCATCGCAGATATCTTCGGCTCTCCGGCGCGGACGACTATCGAGGAAGCGAAGCCGCCGTTCGTCCACGTCGTCCGCCGTCCCGGCGGACATGCGCCGTACAACGGGTTCGAGTGGGACCAGTACGAGTACGCGGACGAGACTGCCGCCGAATACTTCGACAGGATTTCGAATCAACCCGAACAGGCACGAATCGATTACGAGCAGGGCGTGGAACGCTCGTTCGAGGAATTCCAGCGTGTCCTCGGTGTCCTGAAAGAGCGCGGGCTCGCCGACGACACGTTAGTGGTCTACACGAGCGATCACGGTGAACTCCTCGGCGAGTACGGGTTCTTCGGCCACACACACGCTGCCACGCCCGAAGTCGTCTACGTCCCGACGACGTTCATCCATCCCGACCTCGAACCCGGACGGGCCGATGGGCTCTTCCACCACGTCGACTTGGTGCCGACCGTCGCCGACGCGATGGCACGCCCCGTCGACATCGGACAGACGGACGGGGTTATCGATGGCGCTGACCGCGAAACTGGATACAATCACCTCCGGCACATCCGGTACGGGACCCTTGCCGACCCGCTCGAACGGCTGCTCCAGCTGACCGGCGGATTTGAGCGGACCATCCAGAGTCTCTGGGATGCGAACGGTGGTCACGTATTCGTGGAGGGGTCACAGGTCACTGCCTCGCTCATCTACCTCGTCCTGTTGCTACAGAAGCCGTTCGGGAAACAGGTCCGACACGGCAATCGTGTCTTCGAATCGTACAAGATGTTCACGCCCGGACACGCGTCGTACGGGCTCCCCGGATTCGACACGTCCGAGGCCCGGTCGAAAATCGACTCGATTCTCGAGGGCGAGACAGCCGGCAGCGAACACGACATAGATGCAGCCACTGCGGAGCATCTCGAAGAGATGGGATATCTATAGCGGGGACAGCGTTTCGGTAGCCGTATTATAATTTTCACCCGGGGAGTCCTGCACACAGATATTGTGGCCGATAACACAGCGAACCACGCGTACAACCGACCGCCCCGGGGTGCACAGGATTGGGACGTACTGCTCAACGAGAACTTTTCGCGGATAGACGGCGATGTCGAAATCCGGGACACAGAGGAGAACCGCAGTCAGTACACGCCGAAGACCGGTGCGAAGTACCTCGCGACGGACACCGGACAGGTGTACATCGGCGACGGGAACGAGTGGCAGCGACGCGCATCGGTCAACGTCGTTCGGAACGGTTTCACTCGGACGGCCGACGGAACGGTGATTGCTCCGCCGGGCGAGCTTCAGGCGGCAATAGATGCGACCGCGACGAACTCCAACTTCGGTCAGCAACCCACACAGACTATCAGTCTCGTTTCCGGGCGAACGTACGAAATATCCGATACAATCACCCTCAAATCCGGTGTCCGGCTGGATTGCAACGGCGCCAGAATCGTCCCCTCCGGCGATTTCAACGTTTTCGAACTCCACCGTGAGACACAGCTAGTCCGTCCCCACATCGACACGCGGAACATGGACTGGCAGTCGATTCAAGTCCTTGTCGGAACCAGGGAGTCCGACAAGCTAGAACCGTCGAACCGAGCCTGGGTACAGGACGCCTATCTGCTCGGTGAGCCGGGACGGGGCACCGGCTTGCAGTTTCGCGGACAGGACGGACCGTGTTCGATGCAGGCAGCCAGCGGGATACTCAACGGATTCGACACCGCACTGGAGTTCTACGCGGCGGGCGGCGACACCAGCGGTCAGGGCGACTGGTCGAACGGCAACCATTTCGAGGGCACTATTCGGAACTACCGTGTCGCGATTAGCATGCGGTCGGACGGTGCGGCGGTCAGCGGGAACACGGTCAGGGCGCAAGTACAGGCAAACAGCAAGCGGAGCGAATGGCTCCTGTGGATGGCTGACGACCCCCGAAGCGACCGAGACAGCGAGAACTACCTGATGAAGGGCAACACCCTCTTCGTGTACCCGTGGGACGTGAACAACTACAACGCGAATAACCCCTATAGCTCTGATGCGGACCGACGGGCGCCGATATGGTATCTCGGTCGAGGGACCCGCTACGGGAACTCCATCTACGATTTCAGCGGTCTGCTGGGAAACGAGTTCATCGTGAACAACTCCGACAATCCCGACCGAAACGGAATCTTCACCGCACACGGCGGCGAGGTCACTGGAACGACACAGCTCCGGTTCAACCCCGCATACGACCGAAACGATAGTCGCAGATGGCACCCGGAGTCCGAGAACAGCTGAAACCGGGGGCTTCTGGACAGCGGTCGGTACGAATTACGAGTTACGCGTTACGCGTTCCGTGACTCGTGGTGCCAGTTCCGGCTGTCGTTGCGCTGGTAGTTCGGCGGCTGGCTCCACTCCGTCGTCCCCGTTACGTGCCCGCCGTGACCGGTGAGAATACCGTTTCTGTCGGGGGTGTCGGCGTTGTTGACGATGTACTGGTTGCCCATCAGGCCACCGAAGTCGTACAGCGAGTTCGCGTACTGCTTGCCCTTCCCGATGTACCACACCGGGGGCTTGCGGTCACTGCTGTCGTAGTACGGGTTCTTTTCGTAATTGATGTTGTCCCAGGACTTCACCAGCATGGCGTTGCCCTTCTTCACGTAGGAGGAGTCGCCGCGCTGAGAGCTGGAGCGGGGGTCGTCTTCCATGTACCAGAGCCATTTACTGACTCGCGGGTTCGGCTGGGCCTGCAGGCGGAAGGAGTTGCCTGTGACGGCTGCACCTTCCGACCGCATCGAGACCCCGATTTCGTAGTTCCGGATGAGCCCCTCGAAGTGGTTGCCGTTCGACCAGTCGCCCTGACCACTGGTGTCGCCACCCGCCGCATACAGGTCTATCGCACGCTTGAACCCGTTGATAGTCCCGGTCGCCCACTGCATCGAGCAGGGGCCACCGCTTCCGCCGCGGAACTGGAGACCCGTTCCTTCTCCCTTGTCGCCCATGAGGTAGGCGTCCCGGACCCAGGCCCGGTTCGCGGCTTCGAGTTTCGCAGCGTCGTCGGCACCGACGACGATTTGGGTCGAACTCCAGCCCTGGTTCCGGGAGTCGATATGTGGCTCTATGAGCTGGCTCTCCCGGTACATCTCGATGACGTCGAAGTCGCCGGAGGGGACGATTCTGGCGCCGTTGCACTCCAGTCGGACGCCGCGCCGGAGCTTAATCGTGTCCGACACGGTGTAGTTCTCGCCCGAGACCAACCGGACGGTCTGGGTCGGCCGCTTGCCCCATTCGGCGCCGTTCGACGCGTCGTCGATTGCGGACTGGAGGTCGCCGGGCGGGGCAATTATCGTCCCGTCGTCGGCGGTCTTCGACCCCGTAGACGAGGGTGTGATGTCCCCGATGGGGTTCCACGTGTCGCCGTCTCCGAGATACACTGTCCCCGTATCCGTCGCCAGGAACTTCGCACCGGCGCTGGGCGAATACTGGTCCATGTTGGATTCGGCGTCCCGGAGTTCGACGTGGTTGTCGAGCTTCTTGAAGTTCTCGTTGAGCGGTACGTGCCAATCTAGCGTGCCCTCCGCGGGCGTGTTGTATCGTTCTGCCATTGTCTTATTGGGTACCCCCGTACCCACCCATCCCGTAGCCTTCGCTGCCGAAGTCGTCGGTCGCGGTTTCGGTCTCCGTCGGTGTCGGCGTCGCCGTTTCCGTCTCTGTCGGCGTGGCCGTTTCAGTCGGTGTGGCCGTCTCGGTCTCCGTCGGCGTCGCGGTCTCGGTCTCCGTTTCGGTCGCCTCCCGGAACTCGAACCAGTTGAAGTCGATACCGGACCCGACCGCCTTGACCTGGATGACGTGTTCGCCACCGGAATCGACCGTCACGTCCGGCAGCGTCGCCGTCTCCCAGGCGGTCCAGTCGCCCGTGTTCGGGACGGCCACCGTGCCAACCCGTTCGCCGTCGAGCGACACCCGCAGTTGCCTGTCGTCGCGGGTCGTCGCCACGCGGACGTCGACGTCGTAGGTTCCGGCCGGCACCTCCACGGTGTATTCGAGCCACTCGCCGTCCTCGAAGTAGCCGACGTTGTACTCGCCGGAGACGTCCTGTGTCTGCCGGATGTCCACGTCGGAGTCGCGGTAGTCGAGGTCGTACTCGCTCCCGGCGGTGGTGTCGTGGTACGCCACGCCCTCGCCGCCGAGGTCGTAGTTCTGGGCCTGCACTCGGCCCGGCAGAACCGGGACGCCGTCGTACGGCTGGTTGCCGGCGACGACGAACTCGGCCCAGTTGAAGTCGATGCCGGAGCCGACGGCCTCGACCCGGAGGACCTGCTGTCCGTCGGCGTCGATGGTCACGTCCTCCAGGGTCGCGGTCGTCCACGCCGTCCAGTCGCCCGTGTTGGGGACGTCGACTGTTCCGAGCGTCCGCTCGCCGAGCGTGAACCGGAGCTGTCTGTCGTCCCGGGTCGTCGCCACGCGGACCCTGATGTCGTACTGGCCCGGCGAGACGTCGGCGGAGTATTCGAGCCACTCGCCGTCCTCGAAGTAGCCGACGTTGTACTCACCGGTGCTGTCCTGGGTCTCCCGGATGTCGACGTCGGTGTCGCGGTACCCGGTGTCGTACTCGCTCCCGGCGGTGGTGTCGTGGTACGCCACACCCTCGCCGCCCGTGTCGTAGTTCTGGGCCTGGATACGGCCGGGAATCGTCGCGGCCGTCCCGTTGTACGGGTCTTGTACGTCGACTTTCTCGAATTCGACCCAGTTGAACTCCACGCCGGAATCCAGCGCCTCGACCCGCAGCGTCGATTGCTGTTCGGCCGTTATCCCGACGTCCTCGACCGTGACGGTCTCCCACGAGGTCCAGTCGCCCGTGTTGGGCACGGTGACGGTCGCGAGGGTCCGGTCGCCGAGGGACAGTTCGAGTTGGCCGTCCGAGAGCGCCGACGCCACTCGCAGGCTGATGTCGTACGTCCCCGGCGAGACGTCGGTCGTGTATTCGAGCCACTCCCCGGCCTGGAAGTAGCCGACGTTGTACGTCCCGGACTCGTCCCCGGTCGGTCGGATGTCCACGTCGGTGTCCCGGCTGGCGGACCCGTAGATGTTCCCGGCGGACGTGTCGTGATACGCCTCGCCTTCGCCGCCGATGTCGAAGTTCTGGGCCTGGATACGGCCCGGAATCGACCGGACCGTCCCCTCGTACGGGGACTGGGACTGCGTCGTGGTGCCGGTCGAGAGGGCCAGCGAGTAATCGCCACCGCCCCGACCGACGTCCATGACTTGCAGATAATGTGTCGCGCTGGTAGAGAGTGATTCCGGGAGATACACCGGGGCCGCCGAACTCGCGTACGCCTGTGACACCAGTTCACCATCGGGGTTGAACACCCCGAGGGCCGCGGGCCCCGTGTCGGGGCCGGGCGTGAACGTGACAGTCACGTCCTCGGTGTCGGGCCGAAACGCGAAGAGATCGGACGAGCCCGGAGACAGCGTCGTCGAGAGCCGAGAACCCACGTCGAGGCTGCTGACCGACTTCGCCACGCTGGCGTCCCCGGCCACCTCCGAAACGTCGACCGCGGCGAGCTGGGACGTCACTGCGGGCTCGCCGCCGTAGCCGAACTGTGCCGCCGAACTGCCCGTGGTAGGACCACCTTTACCGGTACATCCCGCCAGGGCCGCGGTGGCAACACCTGCTAATTTCAGGCACGTGCGGCGGTCTACGACGGTCGCGTCTGTCGGACTCCTGTCCTCCCGCGACACCTCCTCACTGTCGTGCGAGCGATTCTGTTCTTCGTTGGTCACACTCCGGTAATCCCTATTTACTATTTTATTCGTTGTTGCGGGTTAGGTGGCTTTTGAAGTACTTGCCACCCATGCAATCTATCTTGCATATCATTATTAAAAGAAAATTACAAACGAAAATGACAGTAAAACTATCGAACGCCAGCCGATATTGCCGAGCAGGACCAGAAGTAAGAGGGTATTAACAGCAAGATGCGGCAGAGTGTAACGCTGGCGACCTCAGTTCCCGACTCGCTTACCGGGCCTCAGTCGCGTGGTTCCGGTCCGGCGACGACGCGACCTGGGTCTCGAGTCAGTTCACGTAGCCGAGATGCCCGAGTCGCTCGCGGGCGGTCTCTTCGTCCTGTTCGGACGTGTCGGAACCGGCGAGATTCTCAGAAGTGATTTCTGGGCGATCGCCGCGCTCGTATGTCAGCCACGGGACCGTGACCAGCCCGTCGGCGTACACCCCACCCGGGTGTCCATACTCCCTTATCGGCACCGGAAAACTCCGCTCACCGATGACCTGCCCGTGGTCCGCGGTGACGACCGTCTTCCCCGAAAACTCGTCGAAGAGCCGCTCGACCTCGGGCAACACCACGTCGAGGTTCTCCCTGAACGCACGCTCGACGACCTCGTCGGAGACGTCTATTTCCCCGCTGAGGAGCTTGTACCACTCGAAATTAAGCCTGTCTAGGTCGAAATTTTCCTGTCCAGTCGGCCCGAGGAACGGGTAGTGTGGCTGGAGGTAGTGGACCAGCAGTCGCTTGTTGGGGTACCGCTCTTTCGCCTGTATCGCGGCTTCGGTCATCGTTTCTGGGAGGACCGTCCGGTACTCCTCGTCCCAGCCGTCTTCCCTCCACACGTCGACGATGTCGTGAAACCGCGTCTCTACCCTGTCTCGATGCCTGTGCAACATCGGGCTTCCCGTTACGTACACCGTATCGAGGAACTTGCGCCCGTGAAAGTTCGCTTTGAGGAATTCCTTTGTGTCGGAGGCCCTCGATTCTACTGACTCCAGTGTCCCGGGAAGCGAGCTCTGCTCCTTGAACATGTCGTAGCGACACGCATCCAGAATGAGGAGGTGGTCCCAGTCCCTAGCAAAGATGTCGATGCCGTCGCGGTTGTACGGCCACGTCCGGAGTCGGCGATAGTAGAGGCGGTTGACCTCCTGGAAAATCTTGTGTGGTTCATCGAGGCCATGTTTCAAAGACTCCAGCGTGTACATCCCTGACTGGTGGGACCGCTGTCGGACGTATTGTTATACCGTCTAAAACCGGCCCACTTTGCTACTGTAATCCCGGGCCCGCTCCCAATCCGAATGCGATAGGCCGCCCCCGACTCGTCCTCGCTGTGCAGTGTCCACGACCCGGGGGTGACGCCGAACGCTCCTGTGATTACCCGGTCGGGTCTTCGATGTCAACCCGGCACCGACGCTGTAGCGACTCTTCTTCCTTTGCCAGACACGACAACGAGATGATGGTGTCTCTGTTCAGGAGAGATGTTTGAAACGAAATGTGGTCGCCCACTGTAACTCCGTTGTACAGCGTTCTTGACGCCCGGTACTCTACCGATCCGGTCCGGCTGAACATGTTGATAGTACCGTCAGCGTGGTCGACTGTGACTTGGAATTGTACAGAGTCGTATGTTTCCCGCAGCGAAGTTGCGACCGCTGTCGAGATCTCCCCGGGTGATTGCCCAAGTTGGCCCTCGTGCTTTGACGAAACGGTTGTCTCGTCATTGTCAATGGAGGCGATTTCAGTCGTCTCCCCCTCTGCAATGCCGACGAACCGCTTTTGAACGATCTCACCTTGATTAACGAGCAACAGCTGATCTAACCAGCGCCCACCCTGTAAGAACGGGAGGACACCAGCAAGTACTGTTCGACGCTTCATCGCGCTTTACCTTTCCGTTCGCCGAGCCAATTGATCTGGATTACCTGTTTCATTTTGATCACGCCAACGTATCGAATATGGATTCGAGGTTCTGCTTGACTTCCCAATTGAAACTAAACATGAGAGCCAGAGCCAGGGCCACATAGACTCCGATACCGACCAGAACCATCAGAATAAACTCCAATACCGGCGCGTTGAGAGTCACTGTCTGATAGACGTAGGTCACCGCAGCTGCCATCCCGAGACTTGCTGCCAGTGGATACGAGACCTCCCTGAGCACTCGAACCGGAGACGCCTCAACTGTCCGGGAAATAAGATAGGTGTCTATCGGCATCATCGGGAAGATGTAGATGCCCGTAATGAGGGCCGCGGTCCCCTCGATTCCGTACATCATCGTGGCTGGATAGATGAATATCGCAATGAGAGTCACACGTACAGCGGAGAGTTTAGCAATATAGTCTGGCCGTCCGACCGCTTTCCAGACTGGCCCCATCGTCGCACCCATCGAACGCAGTAGCCCATAGATAGCTAGCAACTGCATTACGGGGACCATCGGCCGCCACTCTGGAGTGAAGAATGCTTCGACGAATGCGGGTGCGACCGCCGCGATACCCATAGCTGCTGGGAACGAGGCCAGAGTGGTCATCCTGAGCGTCTGGAGATATCCGGATCGGAGCTTATCGACATCGTTCTGGACCTTCGAATATGCCGAAAACGTCACACTGGAAATTGTCTGTGTGATTTCGGTCGCCGGTGCGTTCGAGAGCCGGTAGGCAAGCTGATAAAACCCTAGTGCACTCGCCATGAGCGCCCAGCCGACAAATGCATCATCCCCTCTACTGTACAGGAAATAGAGGATCGAGTTGGCTGTAACCCACTTCCCGAAACTGTACCGCTTTTTCGCAACACCGAGGTCAAACGACGGCCATGGCCGGTATCCGTCTGCGATATACGAGACGAGAAACCGGGCGGCATCGCCGGCGATGAATCCGATTGCCAGTGCA
Organism: Haloarcula sp. Atlit-47R; assembly: GCF_003665985.1. NCBI lineage: Archaea > Methanobacteriati > Methanobacteriota > Halobacteria > Halobacteriales > Haloarculaceae > Haloarcula > Haloarcula sp. Atlit-47R. Next base: position 50,523 of record NZ_QPLQ01000003.1, read on the forward strand.
TAGACGGTTGGATCATACAGAGCTATACCCACGGTGACGACGAAGTATGCCACCGCACCGCTGACTCTGTAGACGAACTCTTTGTGGAAATCTAGACTCTTCTGAAAATAGACGACAGCAGGGTTTTGTAACCCAACAATAAACGGCGAAAGGGCGATGACCCGAAATAGGTCGGTCGCCGCAGGTTGGTTAAATAACGAAGCTATAAACGGTGCCCCAAGGAACAGGATTACGCCAATTACCGTCCCTCTCGCTGTCTCAATTGTCCAAGCCGTGTTGAGTTCGTCGTCGACATTGTCCTCCTCGGCCTGTATCAGAGCAGACTTGATGCCCAACTCCGAGAATTTCTTGAGTGAGGATAGCGTCAACAGCGCGATTCCCATCAACCCGAATGCACGTGGGGACAACAGTGAAGCGACGATGACTAGCAACAGCAACTCTAACCCCCGTTCAGTGACGTTCATGACGCCGACCCAAACGCCACTTTTGACAGCCTGTTCCATGACATCGTCACTGGCAGGGAGCAGTCGCTTTATCAGCCGTTTTAGTTTATCTAGCATCGTCGTCCAAACTCCTCGTCACGTCTGTGTCGAGCCACTCTGCTAAACTGAAATGTGTTCTGCCGACGTAATACTCTATATTGCTGTGCCTGCATAGACTCTCCGTTGCTACACACTTTGGATACCCTCTGTTTGTTATGAACGGGATAACTGCGACACCGCTGAACTATCAGGGCGTCTCCTGACGACCCCCTCTTGGTTGCAACTGGTCGAGTGTACTGGGGTTTACTGATTGTCAGCGGTGAGGACTTGTCCACTTTCAACCATCGACTCCAGCGGGTTATCGTCGATTTCCAGCGGGAAATCGACTCGCCCACACCGGCGAGCGGATTCCCAGCACCCGAATATCAGCTCTGTTGCCTGCAGTGCATTGTCTGCTGAAAGCTCGGGTTCACGGCCTGTGGCAAGTGCGTCGACGGTGTCCGCAATGGCACGGTCGATATAGGTTTCGGGTCTTGTGTTCTCTACAGTGACTCCCGGTATTCGAGCGCTGAGCTTCTGTTTTGCAGCGTCGAATATTGTTTCGTTGGGCCCATGCACATCCTCTCCATCAGTGTCGATTGTTGCCCAGCTTTTCCCGGTCCGGAGCCGTAGGGGAACCTCGCCGCCGATTTCTATTACTCCGTCTGTACCAAGCAGTCGCATATGACAGTCGACAATGCCACCGTCCCCTGTCGATGCAAGCCCGTTGACACCGTTTGTATACCGCCATTGCGCGATGGCCTGATTCTCGTTGTGGGCCCCGAACTGTACGTTTTCCTCGCTGTATTCGATCCCAGCCATCACCCACTTCGACATTGCTTGATCAGTGAAATACCCACAGAGGTCAAACAGGTGTGACCCGTAGTCGAACAGATTTTTTCCACCAAGTTCAATTCGCTCTAATGAGCCTATCTTTCCGTTTTCAAGCAGCGACTTGGCCTTCCGGAAGGGCTTCCCGAATCGCCGTTGATGATTGAACGTGAGTTGGATGCCGGCCCGCTTACAGGCCGACACCATTGTCTGACAGTCCTCCCATCTCGTTGCCATCGGCTTTTCGCAGTGGATCGCGTCCATTACCCCGCTATCAGCACACGTCATCACGACAGGTGCATGGATATGGGGCGGAACACAGACACTGACGATGTCGGGTTCGACAGCAGCGAGCATCTTTTCAGTATCTGTGTAGATGTTTCCGTCTGGGAGATTCCATCGTTCACCGAAGTTCTTGGCATTTTCCGGGACGACGTCGGCACATGCGGTAATTTCACACGAACCTAGCCGCCTGTACGCGCCTGCATGTCTGTATGCCATTGCGAACCCGTCGGTATCCGGGTCGTCCGGATCTGCGCCAGTCCCAATGACTGCGACAGTGTACGTCATCGGTTGAGAGTGGGACAGTAGCCCCAATAGTAGTAACCTCGTACTGCTAACTCTGGCAGTCTGCAACAACCGGCCGCTCTCTTAATACGACTGGGTCCATATCTGAAACTCTGTATCAGTACGCACCCATCTCATGGGGTTTTGGAACACGCACGGTGTGGTTATATGACTACTAACTCGGACTTGTCGGACTCCCAATCAGAACACTCATATCAGCAACTACGTAGATGTTCGGTCGTGACTTGATTCTCCCTTCTCGAGTACACATACGACGACAGCCACAAGTCGGCGTTTACTTTCTGTGCCCTCTATATACGTGGTAGCTAGGCCCATGTCCAAACCACATGGCGATCAACAGCAGGATATGCTACAGCATGACTGACAGTATGGCCTGTTTACTAAAACGCGCCCCGTCATTGGATTCCTGATAGCGATGGATCAAAATAGCCGCCGACATAGCGTAGCTACAGGAGCAAGAAGGACTATTCCACGGTACTGATGCCTTCAGATGATGAGACCAAGACCATGGAGTCGGAGCAGGCCACCCGGCGGACCGTTCTTGCCCTCGTCGCGACTGGTCTCTCGTTTATCGCTGCAGTGCTTGTGAAGCGAGAGCTATTCTATCGTGGATACGGTGAGGATGGATATGGTGAACATGGCTTCGGCGAGTGACTAACACAGAATCTCCTCCGACTTTGTCCACGGATAGAATCGCTGCAGTAGCTGTCAGGTTGCCCCAATCCAGCACTGACGGAATCAGTCTAAGATTATTCTGACGGGTCTGCGGACTGGGAAGGCCGATCAATCTCTGGTACCTCGCCCCTATCCGCTTCTTGCTGGGGGTGACTAAGGAACCCTCGAAGACGCCCGGCTGTCTTCGCAACGGTACTCCCCGCCTCTACCACGGTAGCTGTTGGCGTTATTCTGATGTAATTCAGTGGGTCAAATGCTTCACAGGAAATGTTCTTTAGTTGATCAGCTCGCGAGATGTTACACTTTGACCAGTAGTATGGACTCTTCGTTTCGAGTTTATACTGCTTCCGCCAGTATTCGGTAATAGAAGACGCGTACGGATGATCGACAATGAGTTCGGGATCGTAGAGAATATCAAACTTGCTGCTGACTCGCCTGGCAAGTTCTTTTTCTTCGTGACCCCACCCCATCTGCTCGTCCCATCCACCGACGGTCCTGAATACGTCCCTGTGAACGCCCATGTTACACCCCCAGAAGTGTCTGACGTAGCACGCATCGTCTCCCCAATCGTAATGACCGGTGAAATGTCGGGCAAATACGTCATCTGCTGGGTGAACGGTTCGACCGGCGTAGGCCGCCTCTGTTTCGAGGACTTCGTTGGCTTTTCGAAGATATCCCGGTCGAACTCGTGAATCATCATCGAGAAACACGATTTTGTCGCTTGAGGCACGTCTGATCCCTTCATTCCGTGCTCTGGTTACTGGGCTCTCATCGCAGACGATAACCTCGAAGTCGTCGAATGCCTGTTGCTCGAGGCACTGAATTGCTTCAATCTCATCCCGCGGCTTCAGTGTCGCGATGACAACGCTGACCGATACCATGTAATCCTTCTATGAAGTTGATATCGCCTTCAATATATTAGTATAGCCTACCTGTCACTATTAGGCACAACATTCGTGAGTTTGGCCTACGCCGGCATGGTTGCAATAACTGCCTGTACCCACGATACAACCCCGTAAACAAACACCACAAACCCACTCATGGAAACCCAGCGCAGTCGCCTGTGATTCTTCGGCCTAGGGCCGTCTGGTTTACTGAGCTCAACTGCAAAGAGAAACCCCGCATAGCTGAGCAAGTAATACAATAACGGGTTCCACCGACCAATAAACATCATACCTCCCAGCGTCGTCGATAGCCAGACGACGAACACACCCACAAACTGTCGGACCCAGCTAGCGCACATAGCTACGCTAATATACCCCTCCTGTTTTGTTATACTACTGCTAGCGCGTGCTGTTGGCCGATAATCTGAACGGTGCTTCCAGTAGCAGTTCCCGTATGAATAGCTGTGGTGTACGATGTTCTAGCTTGGGCACTACTGAGAAGCCACAGAAATTGGATCATTGAATTTGGCGCCCGAAAACAATGAGTCGAATCACATACAATTCGCCATCGGCTCACCGGGACCAACACAACGGTGATTTGGGAGCGCTTTAGAGGCGGACTATTGTTGGATATTCCCGCCGCTAGTGGGCGGCGCGGCTGCTTCCTTTGAAAGACGCTGTTCTGCAGCATCTCTGTCTTCAGGATATCCAACGTCGATACGCCATCCGTTAAGACGAACGGCGTCGATGGTTCTTCCGCTGTCCATCAGCAAATCAATGGCATCGCTGAGCTCGTACTCGCCCCGATCAGAGGGCTGAACCAGGCGACATGCTTTGAATATTGCTGGAGAAAACGTGTAAAAGCCGGTCATGACCAGATTAGATGGAGGGTCGTCCGGCTTTTCTACCACATCGGTTATCTCACCGTATTTATTCGTCACGCAAACGCCATACCGAGACGCCTCGTTCTCCGGGACCTCTTCCACCAGAAATGCGCAGTCGACGCGTTGCTCCCGTTGTCGTTGCACGACTGTGTCGAGGTTTCCTCGAAACACATTGTCTCCCAGCATCAGCATAAAATCCTTCTCAATTTCCTGTTCGGCCTGTAATAAAGCGTGTGCTAGCCCAGCAGGCTCCTCCTGATGAACATACGTTATCGGGACACCATCGTACGAGTTCCCGTAGTAGTCGATAATCTGCTCTTGGCGATATCCGACGACGATAACAAACTCGTCCGCATCAAGTGAAACGAGTTCGTCAAGACAGTGTGTCAAAAGCGGCTCTCCGTTTACCTTGACTAACGCTTTTGGAAGGTTATCAGTCAGTGGCTGGAGTCGTGTTCCCCTCCCAGCTGCGAGGACTACTGCTTTCATCACTCACACGCTTTCCCAGGTGCCACATTGTAATGCTGCTACTAATCAGGGCTTATCACATGTAAGCAAACCGCACATCCTTTCGGTCACCAGCGCCGTTCAGCTATCGGCGTAGATCTCGAAGTGAGTCCGAATGAATAACAATGAACTCTTCTTCACCAAGTTGTGACTCGTGCTCTGGCAAAAATATCAACTGTGAATCTGTGGAAGATTTGACAACAGTGAGTTCTTCCATCTCGTAACCTAGGTCCGATTCCCAGTCCGGGTCTGTTGCTACGTCCTCCCACTCCTCTGAGGTCATCATTCAGTCGCTACTCCATTCAAATGTCCCGATATTGACAAACTCAAACACTTGTGTGTCAACCGCGAATCCTGACTCCGGTCCAGTAGTCCTGATCTCATATTAAGACGATATTTATACTCTCTCTCTACCGCGCTGACATCGAGCATATCTCGGAAAGGTGTAATTACTATATTAAAGATTGTGTCTATATACACAGCATTCTTATGTAAATTACAACCCAGTTACTTACCAGCCTATCCTGCGACTTCGCACTCAACAAAACTCATAATCCCAGGAAGTAAGATCAAATTACTTCGCTATTCGCTAGGTTTGGACTGTGGATGACACTGTTCTGTGACGTATGTGGATACTGAACTTAGCCACAGGATCACTCAAACTTCTCTGTACATCCATACCAATAGTTCTGTATCTACGGGTCCTAATTGACAATCTCATGCGGGCTATTTTAACTGTAATCGTTACGCCTGAATCTCCAAACCAACAACGTCCTCTCAAATACTGTCAGTGGGTGCCTTCGTTGGCTTTGGCACTTAATCAATCTGAGCAGCTACTGTCGCTCTAGTACGTCGTGGTGGTAAGCTCAGCTATGCCAGAATAACACAACTATAACAATACATCCTTGCGTGTAAGAGTCTAACGGAGAGGGCAGCTACCCGACACCCACAACACCGGCCCAATCCTTACCACCCCCCTCAGGGACGCTCGTGCCCTGTATAGTCGCTGTCGACTCGGATCGCTCTCTCCACTTTGACAGTGAGCTGGAGCGGCTTCGTTCACACCGCCTTTCCGGCTCACTCCGGTCTTAGCTCCTTAGCTATGCCTACTGGCGTCAGACACTTTGCTATGGCTTCGCCGACCCCACGAAGAATTGTTGAGTCACTACCGTCCTCTTCAAATTAAAATCAAGTCATGAGAAAGTCACTGATATCTACCAGACCAGGCGCGGCTGACACCCGAAATCGTAACTGACGAACAGATATTACAGCCTTACTAATATATGTATGACCACTCCCCCAGCCAACGTCTGGACAAGCGCTCACAGTATCACAAAATTCAGACACTTATAACGAAATCCCGAAAGCCCGATGCAAATATGCTCTGGACATCGACAACTGACAACCGTCTAGAAGAAGCTGACTACCTCAAATATGAACTCAATTACTAAACTGTAACAGTTACAGGTAGCGGTGTATGCCGGAACATATCTCCGACAGCGAAATGGAACGGATCTCGGAATTCGCGAGCACTCCGATGTACAAACGGTCGCCTGATCAGTTACTGCCGGACAGTGCGGCCGACGACGAAGAATAACACACCCTTGGGGGGTGTCTTTTTGATCAGCCTACAGTTCCGTTCACGGCTCACCGATGTCGAAGGTTTTATTGTTTTTTCTTCGGCGCATGGAGACCGCGTGAGCAATAGAAAGCACGAGAAATGAACTGATGACGACTAGTCCGATGACTAACGGATTAACGGCACTGAGCAGAGGCACACCGACGATCGCTGCTATAACCAAAACGGCATTCAAGAAAGCTACAGCGCCATAGTACTGATACCACTTTGACTCGTCATCGCCATTGCTGATGAACGGTTCAACTTCCGGCGCATCCTCTCGAAGAGCTATCTCACCCGTATCGGCGTCATAAGTTATTAGCCCTGCCTCTTGCAGCTTCGGAGCATGGGTCTGATACAGCGAAACGTACACCCGCTTTCGGGCCTGCGAGGAGAGTTCTTCAACGGTTGTATCGTTTTCCCACGCGGCCAATTCCTCAGCTAAATCGGTCAGCTGTACTGGTTCCATCTGTTGGCGCAGATAATAAAGTGTGTATCGACGCCTAGAACTGCTGAGGATATCGAACATTTGGTCGCGCGAGAGCTCTTGTTCTTCTTCTGCCATCGGTGCACTCATGACCTCTCTTGCTGCATTGGTTTATGTTCAGGCCGCGAGAGCGACATATATACACGAAACCCGGGGTACCGTTTTGTTACACCCCCGTTACCCTCTAATTCCTCAGTAAGAAATAGCTACTTGTATGACGTACTAGAATTCTGTCCGTCACTGACTGGCCACAGTCAGCATATAATCTCTGTACCTGTGATGTGGACGTATTCGCTATACTACACGCCGCAATCACAAAAATTGAGTATAGATAACATGTAAGTATGAAGGCGAAAGCGCCGTACGGTAAGTTTGTGCTCGGTTGAGACACCCCTCTGATTCACACTACCAGACCCTGGATCTGCTTCTATTAATACATATATAAGTATTAGAACTGTACTATCAGATTCTACCGAGAGCAGACAGAAATTACGTAGTATCCTATTAATAATATATCGGGGATATACGACACTGGTTATGTACTCGCTGAAGGAACAGTAGGAAGTTGCCAGCCAGCTACGTGGGCGTGATCTCGATTGTCTCGCTGTCTCGGATCCGAACGGTGTACCCACTGTATGTGAAACTGATCTGTATATCGTCGTTGGACCGCCCTGTGACGAGCGCGTCGAGGGCATCCGGGTCGATCTGATTATATAACGGTGGGAGGCTCGTTTCTGTGACGGATTCTTTGGCTGCTATCGCGGTCACAATCGCTTCACTCGGTGATTCGTACTGGTTTGCCCAGAAGACAGTTTCTGTCTCGTTCCACTCCAGACTCATTATTCCTTGTATGGACGTGCTACCGTATCAGGATATACTCTATCAGACTAGCAAACTGAAATTACAGACGCTAACTATCTAGATGCTGGGTCGTTCCACCTTCGCTAAACAATTGTTCGAGTAGTTTCCGGACAGCGACCCGAAGATGATGGCTAAACGTTGGTTGTGATATATCGAGTGTATCGGCGATCTCCTGTCCGGTCTTGTCTCGGGGAGATTGATAGAACCCGCTATAGTAGGCTGCAAGCAGGACCTCGAACTGTCGGGTGGTTAGCTGTGCCGTCAGCTCCGAGTGGAATGACTCGCGGGTCTGGACACCACGTTCCCGCTTGTGACGGCTCACGAGCTCGATATCTGGACACGAACGCCGTAATTCGGCTATGAGCTGGCGAATATCGACAGTCTGTGGGACCTCAAGCTGTATCTCTAGCGTCTCACCGTCGGACCGGAGTAACTGCGGGGCCCCTCCCTGCTCGGCGACTGTCAGTGCAAGCTGTGTTCCCGATACTGCCGCCTCGAACAACCTCGTGTCTTCTGTATCAGTCAAACACTCTAATCGCTCAAGTCGGGGGAGGGTGTCCAAACACGCTTGTAAGTCATCGGGGGAAGCGTCAGTGCTGAAAAACACGATACAGCTGGTCTCTCCCTGTGGAACGATACCCTCGAATGTGACCTCTGCATCGGCGATGCCCGCGATCCGATGAATGATATCGTCGGACTCCGTTGCTTCCAACTGGAGTTCGACGGCCCGATCTGCGACGAGCCCTTGCTTCGTTTCAATACTATTAATGGCGTATCCGACGGTCTCACTCACCTCTTCGAGTACCGACTGTGTCGGCAGATCGAAAGTGTCCGGCGTTTTCGCGTATACGGTCAGGATGCCGTAGGAGAGTTGCTGATAGCTAAGTGGAATACTGACGACTGACTGGAACCCTCGTTCCAGTAGCCGTCGTTGCCACCCTTTGCCCCTGAGGCCGTCCGCGATGTTGTTGTTCAGCGTCTGTTCGTTAGTCCGGGCTGTCTGGACTGCTGGTGGAGGCGGCGTCTCATTCGAGGGTGTGCGGGATTCTTGCAAAAAACCACGGTCGGTTCCTGCCCACGTCCGTGGTGTGACTCGATCGTTATCGGATTCGTATTCGCCGATCCAGGCAAACGAACAGATGTCTGACGCGACCAACTGATCACACACCGCTTGCTCTATTTCGGAGCGACTGTCTGCCCTGAGCACTCGCTCGTGAATTTTCTGGCTTAGCTCCGTCAACCGATTCATCTGCTCAAGCTGAACCGTCTGTTGCTCAAGATCGCGCTGCCTGTCCTCGAGTTCCGTCTCGTAGGTTAGCCTATCGAACGCCGTTCGAATCGTCGCCCCGAGGAGCTCTGTAATCCGGTGCGTCTGGGTATCGAACACGCCGCCGGTGGTGTCACCTGCCCGAAGGACGCCGTGGTCCCCCAGCGGGACGAACACGGCTTTCCCGTCAGCTATGGCCTGTTCATTCGCATCACTGGTCGACTCCTCGTCACGTACTATCGTTTCTTCGGCGAAAAAGGCCGAACTCACAGGGCTATCGTCGTCCGCCGGAATCGCTCTGTGCCCTTCGGTATCCGTGGCCGCAAGCGGGCGGAAAGCGTTCGTATCGCTGTCGAACGTATACAGCACAACCTCGGGGAGCCCGATGATATCGCGCGCCCGGGAGACGACGATCTTCGCGGCTTCCTCTTCCGATGTCACACCCAAGAGGTCCGTTGCCGTTTCGTACAACTGCGTAAAGCCCATCTCCGCCCGCTGTGTCTGTAGTTCGTTTCCGACCCACTTGCTCAGCAGGTCTACGAGTGTCACGTCCCAGTCCGAGAACCCGGTTCCGCTGCCCCCAGATCCGTAGAAACAGAGCGTCCCGTAGATACTCTCGCCAACAGTGAGTGGCGTCCCGAGGTACCGATTGACTTCGCCGTCCCATATGTGGTCTCGACCACTGCCGCCACATTCGGCATTGATATCTGTCATCACGACCGTCTCTTCGCTCGTAATAACCTTCGCACAGGGCGTTTCTGACAACGGAATGGTCCCTCCCGAAAAGATCGTTTCGTCAGGTGTCTGAAGCACTTCGAAACCGTATTCCATCCCATTGATCTGCGACAGCGTCGCATACTCGGTTCCCAGTACGCTGCGGCCCACTTGCATGAGTTCAGCTATCTGTTCTCGTAGCGCCCCTTCTCGCGTGGTGAACACTTCGGTAATCGTCCGCAGGACCTCTTCGCGCATTTCGAGCTCGGCACGCGTGGCTGTTGAATGGAGCCCGTCAGCGACGATCTCCGCAAGCTCTGACAGCACGGTCTGCTCCGCCTCGTCAAAAGCGTATGGTGTGTCCGCGTATATCGAAATGACACTCGGCACTGATCCCGTGTACTGGATCGGGAGGACGATCATCGATCGGAAACCGTACTCCGATGCGAGCTCGCGCCAGGGCTGGCCCGACGATTCGACCCGGATGTCGGACATCACCTGATGTTCGCCGGTTTCGATAGCGTGGCCGAACGGCCCGTCGTCGAACGCCGAGCGGCCGTATTTAGAGAGCATTGCTTCGACGTATTCGAAGGCGTCCCCACCGCCCGCAGTGGGGACGATATCACCCGATTCGTCCTTCTCGCCAATCCAGGCGAACTGGTAGGCGTCCGAACTGGTAAGAATCTCACAGACGGCTTCTTTGATTTCCTCTGCTGTAGAGGCCCGTAGTACCTGCCGATTAATCTCCCGGAACAGTGAGTTAATCCGTGATAGCCGCGCAGTTTCTCGGCGGAACCGGTATGACTCGACCGCGTTCTCGATTCTGTTCGTGAGCACTGCGTATTGCTCCGGACCGCCACCTTTGACGAAGTAATCAGTGACGCCAGCGGAAACCGCTTCGCTGGCGAGTTTCTCGCTCCCTTGGCCTGTCAACAGAATAAACGGGAGGTCTCCGTTAGACTGTCGCACCGTCTCTACGAACTCAATCCCGTCAGTCTCGGGCATCTCGTAGTCACTGACGATGCAGTCGATCGACTCGGAATCGAAGTAGCTGAGTGCATCCTCGACACTTGCGGCCTCGATGACATCGATACGGTCGTTTTCGTGTTCCAGCAGCTCCGCTGTCGTCCGCCGGAACTCCCCGTAGTCATCGACTAACAGTACCTTGATTCTCGAAGCGACCGTCCCACTGTCCGCTGATGCCGGCCCGGTTTCACCGGCCAACTTCCGCATACTACATCAATTACGAGACAGAGGGTATAAACGTTTGACTTGGTTACAACGCCGCCATGATTCTACGTCTGCTAGCAGCTGTCTCTCTTGGAAAAGTCGGCTCCTGACAAGCAAGTGAACAGTTCTTATCGTTTAGAATGTGTATGGATACGACAACTTTCGCACCAGTGGCTCTAGTTGACCTCTCCTCTCAGACCGGTCTCTGTCTGGAAATCTTGGAAGACTCAAAGTACCCTTTCATTATCCATTTCCGGTGAGTGGTGGTCTGTCTTCAATACAGCCTTTCTGCGGAAGGTGACTGAAAAACGAATACGGTATCGCGTATTGCGGACGTGTACTAGTGCCGCTAACACATCAGGTAAAATTCATTACCGAATACATAACACATATATTACATCGATGGTGGCTGGCAGACAAACTCCGTCTTTATTTTTGTAGCTCAGTGTCAAAATCACACACTAAGGGTGTATCTTTTTATATGGAGCGTCGACGCACAGCAGACTGTGGCCACGCGCCGTCAAAAACTATTACTGAGCAGGCCGGAACAACTGGACAATGGCTGCTGACTCCGGTTGCAAAGTAGACGCGGTCATCGACAAGTACGCGTTGGCGTCGGCAGACCCCGTCTATGACTCCCTCGACGATGGGCTGCTCGCACGCTGGACTGGTGCTGATGACCGAACCGAAATGGGGTATCGGTCGTTGACAGCGTGGTTCAACAAACGACTTCTTAAACAAGTCTACACTGAACACGGGCGTGACGCCCTCGATACCCGCATAGACAGTGACTACGAGACATTACGGGGCAAAGACGATCTGCAACGAGACGAACTGATAGAGCGACTCCAGGCGACTGGCATTCCGGGTGCATCGATCCGCAATGACATGGTTTCGTGGGGGACGATGCGGACGCATCTCAACGAGTGCCTCGACGGGGAAAAAGAGCCCCGGGAGGCAACAAAGAACTGGGAGCGCGAAAGTGTGGCAACGGCCAAAACTGTCGCCGAACAGAAGGCCGAAACAGCATTGTCTTCGCTCGCGAAGAAGGGCGATATCGACGGCGGTGACACCGCGGAGATAGAGGCTCAGATACAACTCGGATGCCCGGATTGTCCGACCCGTGTTCCGTTTGCTGTCGCACTTGAGCGTGGGTACGTCTGCAAGCAACACCGGAGCGCGAACCTGTCAGCACACAACTCATGAGCTGGACCATCGAAATCGAACGAATCGCGGGGATACTCGACGGATCGGCGACGATAGAACCGGGACTGAATGTTGTCCGTGGCTCAAACTGGCAGGGGAAATCGAGCTTCATCGAATCTATCAAGACGGCCCTTGGCACTTCTACTGAACTGACTGAAGGGGCGGATGACGGTGCGGTGCATCTCGAAACGCCAACCGGTGCCTACGATGTGACGCTCAGCCGTGAGAACGGTACCGTGGTCCGACGGGGTGAACCGTATCTCAGTGACGAGTACGACGTGATCCGCGCTGAACTGTTTGCGTGCCTGGACGAACGAAACGAGGTCCGCCGTGCCGTCCGAGCAGGAGAGAACTTGGAGGACGTGCTGTTGCAGCCGCTCGACTTCCAGAATATCGACTCACAGATCGAGACGTTACAGCGGGAGCGCGAACAGATTGAAACGGAACTCACGCAGGCTCGCGAAGCGAAAAAGCGGATTCCAAGCGTTCAGGAGAAAGTGATACGACTGGAAGACGAAATCGAAGACCTGCGGGCCAGACGCGAGACAATCGACGACGAGGCGGGAAGCGACGACAGCTCTGAGTCCGTGCGCCGACAGCTCAGTCAAGCACGGACTGAACAGAATCAGGCCAAGAACCGCGTCGAACGACTGGAGCAAAGTATCGAGCGGACGGAACAGCGTCTCTCTGACCGCAAAGACGCCCTCGACGCCCTCGAAATCCCGGAGTACGATGATATTGAAGACAGGCTCTCGGAGGCGCGGGAACGGCTCTCGGAGGTGGAGCGCGACGCTGAGGTGCTCCAGTCTGTGTACTCGGCCACCGAGATGGTACTCAGCGAAGACCGGCTCGACTTGCTGGCCGAGGTGGAGCGGGATATCGCCGGGGACACCGTCGCCTGTTGGACCTGCGGCAGTGAGACCACACGAGCAGATTTGTCTGACCAACTGGACACAATCGGAAGCGAACTCACAGCGCTTCGCGCACAGAAGGAGACCTACCGAGATACTGTCGAGGAACTGGAAACACAGCGCGAGGAAATTAGTCAGGCTCGCCGGCGAAAGGCCGATTTAGAAGAAGATATCGCTGAGTTGAAAACGACGCTGGCCGACCGGAAACAGAGCCTCGATACAGCCAGAAACAGGCTTGAACAGGCTCAAGAGGACGTAGAGCGGCTTTCCGACCACGTTGATGCGGCTGTGGCGGAGCTTTCGGATGTCGAAAGTGAGATCAAGTACCGCGAGGCTGAGCTCGAAGACACTGCCGACGAACTGGCGCAGCTCGAAACGAGAGCGGCCCGCGTCGACACGCTCGAGACTGAGCTCGAATCGCTCCGGGACGACCTCGCGGAACTTCGAAACCGGAAAGACCGAATCAAGCGTGAGTCACGGGAAGCGTTCGACACCGCGATGCAGGACATCCTCTCCCGATTTGGGACGGGGTTCGAAACGGCTCGCCTCACCGCTGACTTCGATATCGTGGTCGCTCGCGACGGCCAGGAAGCGAGCTTAGATGCCCTCAGCGAAGGGGAACTCGAACTCATCGGCTTTGTAGCAGCGCTGGCCGGCCGCCAGTCGTTCGACGTTAGCGACACTGTCCCGCTCATGCTCGTTGACGGGCTGGGTGGTCTCGATGACGACAATCTGCACACCCTCATCGAGTACTTGCGGCAGGGCACCGAGTATCTAGTATTCACTGCGTACCCGGAATACACTGCGTTCGACGGACGCGAGATCGACCCGACACAGTGGTCTGTTGCGAACGAGAAAGCGGCGTCGGCTGACTGAGTTCTCTCGCCCTTGAATCTCATTATCGACGCCCAGTCTCTTGCTCGGCTGCACACCGCTGTTGTCTGAGAAACGACTGGACACTCCTAGGTGTAACTCAAGTTTTAGGACAATTATACAAAGGAACTATGGGTGTTTGGCATACTCTTCCGCCAAATGGCGAGCATACGGGTAAAAGACTGGACAAAAGAAAAGCTGAGAAAGATACGGAACGCGGAGTCGCATTCATCGTACGATTCGGTTATCAAAACAATACTGAAAGACCGCAAAATCGCGAAGTACGCGGACGAGGACTCCAACACTGCGATAGGCGAGTCCACCCAGTCACAGGATGCGGACATCGACAAAGCGTTCGACGACCTGACTGTGCTGGCGGAACTGACTGGGAGTCACGACGATGTGTTGTTCCTGTGGTGTCCAAACTGCGGGAACGAACTCGTCCATCTCACAGCCGAGCGGCCGCTTGGTCTTTCTGTGTTTGAGATGGAGTGCCAGCGGTGTCTCACCCACCTTGACAGCCAAGCCATCGTAGCTATCGAGTTGCGGTATCCAATCGAACAAAAGATGATCGAGGGACAGCTCGGGGCGGATCTCAAATCCTGCGTGATGGACTACTGGGACCGGACACTGAAGACGGCAACTACTGAGACGGTCGAAACAGAGCCTTCCGCTGCCCGTCTTGTCTGGCAGTTCGACCAGTACCACAAGCAGTTCGACTGGGATTGTCCGACTGCTGTCCCGACCGTCAGCTTTGTTCCCGGCGTCACGTATCGCAACACTGTGACTGACGAGCGAATCGAAGCTGTCGAAGCTGTCACCGAGAACCGGAACGCGATGGACTCCTACAAAATCAGACGCTACACTGCGGACGGTGGTGTCATCTCGGACCAGCTTGACAGCAGTACGCTCGTCGACTGGATTGTCAACCGAGAGCTGGTTGTTACGGATAAGTCCATCGAAACGACCGAACTCACGACGTAGCGAACCGCGCGGTACCTGTCTTAGCTCATTGCCAGTGGATCTGGTCTATAGTAACACTGAAACGATTTACACACTTCGCACTGCCATCGTGCGATCAGGTGTGTATTGATTTCCAATGGCTACTATAGCTTTCAGAACTGGTCTGGCGGGAGCCGAGATGAGCGCCCTCTCCGAAAGGCCCCCTCTTCGCCCGATCCGGGATCTGCACTCTGTACAACACTCTGAGTACCGTGTAGCGTATCTCAACTCATATACCCGGACGGGTTCGACACTGAGTAGCATTCTCGGTATCCTAGTGGATATTCTCTCGTCGGATATAAGGAATATCGAGGCTTCCGAAGACACCCATGACGTTTGTCGACAACAGTTATACCGTACCAGTGACCTACGTCACAGTATGATTAGGCCGGTTGGATGCAGGCGTTTCGTTAGTCGCATCTCCGTGTGTCTGTCGGAGGCGGGAGCGTAGCAGTGAGTAAATCAACGCACCCTCGTACGCTCAAACTCCCGCGTGAGCAACACGGATTGGCGACGTCGACGGCAGCGACGAGACGGATACAGGGGATTCTCCCAGCGTTTCTGGAAAAGAAGCTCATCGACGCGGAGGCCAATGGACTTGTCGTGCCCCTTGACGGCAGTGTCGAATCGGCGGTTGCGGCGGCATTGGCCGTCGACGGCATCGGGGCCGAACACGTGACTGGACTCGTGATGCCGGTACAGTTAAGCGACGAAGGACCTGCCCGGACGGCTGAAACCGTCGCGTCGCTGCTTGACATCGACTGTCACCGAATCCATCTGCAGCCAGTGCTTACGGCGTTCCAACGAGCCGTCGGTGAGACCGGTGAGCCGACCGACGACCTCGTGGCGATGCAAAACGCCAGCGAGCGCGTCCGAATGGCGTGTAAGTACTACGTCGCAAACAGCAAAAATGAGCTGGTCGTCGGGACGGTCTCACGGACTGACCGGCTGCTGGGCTCCGTTGCGAAACACGGCGAGAACGGCGTGGATCTCTCACTGTTTGGCGATCTCTATCGGACTGAGATCGAGTCCCTGGCTGCTGCACTTGCGGTCCCATCGGACCTCCTCAACCAGTCCACACATCCGGTGAAAGACACTGGTGCAACCGATGCCGCGGAACTGGGCATAGACCAGCAAGCTCTCGATAGCATCCTCCACTTCGCGATTGATAGAGACTATTCCGCGTCGATGGTGGCCGACAAAGTCGGTGTTGGCGAATCTGTCGTCGAGCGTACGATTCAGTGGTGTGCCAGCACGCGCCACAAGCGACACACGCCGCCAAAGCCGTCGATGGATACCTGACACTTTCATCCGTCGGCCTGTGATGTATTGCGCCACCCCGGGGGCCGCAAATCTCCCGCAAGAGGGATGGCCAACAGTATGAGACACGCCGTGGTACGTCTGTGAGCAAAGCAGTTAACAGCTATACTCCGCGATTCTCACACCCATGCAGGCCGACCCCCAGGAGATAATCGACACCGGCGACAGGCTACTGTCTGAGTATCCCGAACTGTTTACTGAGCAGTACGAGACAAACACTCGACTCGTTCAGCGACTTGCCAGCGTGGATTCGTTTCGTACCCAGACCCGACTCACCAGATACATCACCCGTGAGAAACGGACACGAAACGGCCCGAAAACGTGAGACCACCGCGAACCACACGCGACACACGGAGTGCCACACGTCTGTGCCCGGCTTGTCTGCACTCGGTGGTCGCCCCTATATGAGGACCTTCTTTATACAGAGACCGTCTTGCAGAACGTATGCTACTCACTGGGACTGTCGTTGCAGATTCCGAGACTGTCCTGCAGGACGGGGCGGTCGTCGTCTCCGGGGACCGTATCGAGGCTGTTGGTTTACGGGCCGAACTCGAATCGCAGTACGCCGATCACGAACACCAGTCCTACGACGTGTTATTGCCGGGACTCGTCGGCGGCCATATCCACTCCGTACAGAGTCTCGGCCGCGGCATCGCCGACGACACGGAACTGCTCGACTGGCTGTTCGACTACATTCTGCCGATGGAAGCCTCCCTGACCGCTGCGGAGATGGAGGTCGCGGCGAAACTTGGCTATCTGGAAATGATCGAAAGCGGGACCACGACCTGTATCGACCACCTCTCGGTCGCACACGCGGACCGCGCTTTCGAAGCAGCGGGCGAGATCGGTATTCGTGGCGTGCTCGGTAAGGTGCTGATGGACCAGCGCTCACCGGACGGCCTGCTAGAGGAGACACAGGCCGCACTGGACGAATCCGAGCGACTCATTCAGCAGTATCACGGTGCCTACAACGACCGGATCCGGTACGCCGTCACCCCGCGTTTTGCCGTCTCCTGCAGTGAGGCCTGTCTCCGGGGCGTGCGCGAACTGGCGGATAAATACGACGGCGTCCGCATCCACACCCACGCCAGTGAGAATCAGAGCGAAATCGAGACGGTGAAAGAGGATACCGGGATGCGCAACATCCACTGGCTCGACGAGGTGGGACTCACCGGCGAGGATGTGGTCCTTGCGCACTGTGTCTGGACCGACGAGAGCGAGCGCGAAGTCCTCGCTGAGACGGGAACCCACGTCACACACTGCCCGTCATCAAACATGAAACTCGCCAGCGGCATCGCGCCCGTCTGGGACTATCGCGACCGCGGTATCAACGTCGCTATCGGCAACGACGGCCCGCCCTGTAACAACACGCTCGACGCATTCACCGAGATGCGACAGGCGAGTCTCCTCCAGAAAGTCGACCAGCTGGACCCGACGGTGACGCCGGCGGCAGAAATCTTCGAGATGGCGACGCGAAACGGCGCGAAAGCCGCTGGGTTCGAGGAACTCGGCGCGATTCGGGAGGGATGGCGCGCTGACATCGTCGGTCTCGATACGGACCTCACGCGCGCGACGCCGCTGCACGACGTGCTCTCCCACCTGGTGTTTGCGGCACACGGCGACGACGTTCGGTTCACGATGGTCGACGGGAACGTCCTCATGGAACACGGTGACGTAACGACTATCGACGCCGACGCCGTCCGCTCTCGGGCCTCGACGATGGGGCTGGAGATGGACCTCGAAGACGAGCGCAAGTCCGCACAGGAACAAAAGCCCTGAGTGGCCCTCGGCGGGTGCCCTTACTCGCTCGTTGCGATGGCTTCGATTTCGACGCCGACACCCTTTGGCAGGTTAGCGACCTCAACTGCGCTCCGGGCCGGCGGCGCGTCGTCGAAGAAGCCAGCATATGTGTCGTTCATCGCCTCGAAATCGTCGATATCGTCGAGATAGACGGTCACCTTCAACACATCGCTCATTGCAAGCCCCTCGGAAGCCAGCACCGCTTCGACGTTCGATAGCGCCTGTTCGGCCTGTGTCGCTATCGGTTCGTCGTCGAGCAGGTCGCCGTCGGGCGTCATCGGAATCTGGCCCGCGGTGAACACGAGCGAGCCGTTCGTCGTTGCCTGACTGTACGCGCCGACCGCATCGGGAGCATCGGTCGTGCTGAGTATCCGTTTCATCAATCTGGAGTTCCACCATCAGCATCTTAAATTCACAGGCCGTCGCGGCGGTCGGTGAACTCGGCACGGTCTGCAGCAGTGTCGATATCCCAGTGGATGCCAGGGTCTGCAACATCGATGAACGCTGTCTCCTCGTTGGCTTCGATGACGTCTCGGCCACCGCGGTCGCCGGAGACCGAGGCGAGGGCATCGAAGTGGCAGCCGTCGAAAAGCACCGGATTACCCCGCTGCCCATCGTATTTGGGAACGACAATGCTTGCCGAGCCTGTACGGTACGTTTCGATAAGTGTCTCGATGGTTTCGACGCGTACGAACGGCATATCGCCAAGCAGGAACAGGGCGGCGTCCCAGTCGGCCGAACGGGCGAACTCGACGCCGTGTCGAACTGATGCACTCTGGCCTGCCGCGTAATCGCTGTTGTGGCGGTGGGACAGCGAGAGTCCATTGAGCGCCTCAGCGACAGCCTCGTCCTCGTAGCCGAGGACGGCGACAACGTCCGTCAATGATGATTGGCTGGCGGTTTCGGCCACCTGTCGGACGACCGCCGTTCCGTCGATAGTCGCCAGCAGTTTGTTACCCGGTCCATACCGTGCGCTCCGACCAGCGGCGAGGATAACACCGCCGACTCCGGAATGGTCCTGACAGTTCATACTTACCTTCCTCTCGAACCGAGACTGGCTGTTTCCACGAAGTCAGCCATCGCTCTCTTCCTCTTGCAGATCTGCTGCTGAGACGACTTCACAGATATCGGAGGTGAACGACGTGATGACGCCCTGAGAACACCGCTTCGTCTGTGAAAGCGAGTACGTGAGTACGTCTCTGGCGGTCCGCTGCTGTGGCTCGGTATCCGCTTTGTTGATTAACGGTATCACAGACGCCCCGGCTGGCGCGTTTCGGAGGCCACCGTCGGGATGTGTGAGCACTGTTCCGACAGCGTCTGGCGTGATCGTCTCGCCAACATTGATATCGGTGATGTCCGCGACCCGCTCCGGCCGATGGACCACATCCGTCGTCAGCGGTTCACCGACGGCGGTGACCGAGGCGACCGGGACGACGTGGCTGGCCGTGCTCGGGACGACTGGCTCCCCATCTCCAGGTGCTTTGAACTCTCGCTTGCGTGCCCCGTCAGCCTTGATGAGGAGCCAGTCGAACAGTCCAACACTGGATAGTTGTTCTACTATACTCGCCTCCAATCCGCGAACCTTCCGGTCAACTCGCGCCGGGTCGGGTACTTCCTCGCGAGCGACGGCAATTGGTGGGTCGTGTGCTTCGAGGTCAGCGCGCCACGCGTCCGGATCGATGAGCGTCAGCGGCAGGTCAGACGGCGGTGGCATCGCCGTTGTCGTCGTGTAGCCCACGTCGTACCTCTCGTCGGTGCCCTCCACCGTCAACTGTCCCATCGCGGTTTTCTTTCCGCCGGCCCCGACAAAGGCGACAGCGGCGCTGGACCCCAAGCCCAGCGCAGCAGCCAGATGCATACGGTCGCTCCGCGGAAGACACACAAATAGCTTACCGGGGCAACGGTATGTGGCGGCGATAGTGTTTTTGTGACATGATGACACACGTACCGGTATGGCTCGCGTAGACGTTCGTGGTGAAATCTGTCCCCGTCCGGCGCTTATCGTCCGACAGGCGCTTTCGGATCTCGATACCGGTGAGACGCTCGTCGTGCGGGGCGATTACCCCCCCGCTGAAGAGAATCTCCGGAGGATGTGTACGACGCACGGTATCGACGTGACGACAGCGGAGACCGCTGGCGAGTCCGACGAGTTCGAACTCGAACTCCGGGTGACCGAGATGGCGTCGCTATCGGAGGCCTGAGTGTGGGAACCGACGCTCCGACTGCGGACGACGAGACGACGCGCCTGACGGAGTACACCGAACTCCACGGCTGTTCCTGCAAAGTCGGCCAGAGCGACCTCGATTCGCTGCTCGCCGATGCCGGCCTCACCGGTGAGAACGACTCGTTGCTGTTCGGCATCGGCGAGGACGCCGCTGCCCGGAAACTTACCGACGATATCGCGTTGGTTTCGACGGTGGATTTCTTCACACCTATCGTCGACGACCCGTACGACTTCGGTCGTATCGCCGCTTGTAATGCCGCTAGCGATGCGTTCGCTACAGGTGCGGTCGAGAACATCGACTGTCTGGTCACTCTCGGCCTCCCGCGAGACGTAACCGAGAGCGCAGCGCCCATCCTCGCCGGCATGGCTGACGCGCTGGACACGATGGACGGCGTCATCGCTGGTGGCCACACCATCATGAGTCCGTGGCCCTTCGCCGGCGGAGCGATTTCGGCGACAGCACGACCCGACGCCCTGCTCACTTCACACGGGGCTAGCCCCGGCGACCGACTCTACCTGACCAAACCGCTCGGGACGCAACCGGCGATGGGGGCGACCCGCGTAACCGACGAGCAGTTCGTTGAGATAGTCACCGACGCCGCTGAGCGCCCGCTCGACAGTATTGCTTCGGAAGCCATCGCGTGGATGACGACTACGAACCGGGACGCAATGGTCGCGTGCCGCGAATATGCAACCGCCGCAACCGACATTACCGGCTTCGGCCTCGCCGGCCAGAGCCGCGTGATGGCCGCCCGCTCGAATGTCGGTATCGAACTGACGCACCTCCCGGTCATCGCAGGAACGCCCGGTCTCTCGACGCTTTTCGGATACGGGCTAACTGACGGAGAGAGCGCGGAGACCAGCGGCGGCCTGTTCGTCTCCGTCCCACCGGCTGCGACTGCTGCCGTCGAATCGGCGTTCGACGACGCCGGCGTGTTCTATCGAGCTGTCGGCCGCGTTACGGCCGGACGCGGCGTCACGATTGACGACCCGACTATTGAAGAAGTTCGTTCATAACGTCAAGTAGGAGCCTGCTACCGCAACCGGAGCACTGCCTCCAGCACCCCACCGCCGAGACACAGTGCCTTGTCGGAAATCTTCGTTGGGTCGACAGACTCGCCACGGGGATCGACGTCGCCGAGCTTAGTGCCCTCACTGACGCTGAGGCCGTCGTGAACGAGGCCGCGAACCAGCCCGTCTATCTCTGTCTCGACCGGCAGTTCACCGACCGTGCCGACCACATCGCCGGCTGTGACAGTATCGCCGATGGCGACCGTGGGGGTCCACTCACCGTCGGTCGGTGCACGGAGCACCCGCTCGTGGGTGTAGCCGCGCCGCTCGCCGGGCTCGCCGTCGTACTCGCTCGCTGCCCCCTCGTAGAACACCCGGCCGAGCTCGTGCCCGCGGTCGGTCTCGACGACCGCGTCCACGTCCTCGCCGGCCTCGAAACCGGGTCCCATCCCAATCACTACGTCGGCGTCTCCCCGTCGCGTGCCGGTGTCGAACGTCCCTTTCGCCATGATAGCATCGACGAGGACTGCAGCGTTGAGTTCGTCGGCGACGGCCGCCTCAGGGTCGACGAGGACCGGGACGACATCGTCGGCAAGCAGTTCAAGCGCCTCGTCGATGTCCGCTGCTGCCCGGCCAGTGAGTCCCTCGACCGTCACTTCGTCTTCGTACAGTGCAGCGCCGAAGGCGACTGCCCGCCGGACTACCGTTGGCTGTTCGACCTCTGTGACGATAACCGGAAAGCCAGCCTGCTGCAGGCGATAGACCACGCCGCTCCCGAGGTCGCCGCCGCCGCGGACGACGACTAGGTCGTCGAGGTTCAGTCGTGTCGACCGCTTACCGGTGGCGTCGTGGCGGTCCATGGTGACCTCGGAGAGGATCGAGAGCGCGACGGCGGCCGGGCCGCTCCCGCCGAGGTCGAGTCCAACCGGAGTTCGGACCCGGCTGAGTTCCCGACGGGCGTAGCCCGATTCGGCGAGTGAGTCGAGGACGTGATTGGCCTTTGTCTCGCTGGCGACGAGGCCGACGTAGCCGGCCTCACCGTCCAGCGCCGCTGCGACGGCCTCCTGATCGAACGTCCCGCTTCGCGTCGCGACAGCCACCGCCGTCTCCGTCCCCATTGGGAGGTCGCCGAGCACGTCGCCGTAGCCGCCGTGAATTACGTCCGTCTCGTCGGGGAACTGCCCCGGATCGGCGTACGCCTCGCGGTCGTCGACCACGGTGACGGCGTAGCCCAGTCGCTCGGCCAGCGGGGCCAGTTCGACGCCGACGTGGCCGCAGCCAGCGATATAGAGCCGTGCCTGCCCGCGAACCCGGTCGATGAACACGTCCATCTCGCCGCCACAGACCATTCCCGTGTTGCCGCCGGGTTCGAGTTCGTACGTCCGGACGCCGGGGTCGTCGGCTCCTGAAAGCACTGACCGGGCGTCCTGTACGGCGAGATGCTCGACCGTGCCCCCTCCGATGGTCCCGTACTCGTCGTCGCCTGTGACTATCATCTTGTCCCCTACGTCTCGCGGTGCGCTGCCGTCCTTGCGGACGATAGTCAGGAGTGCTGCCGGTTCTCCCTGCGCGGCCAGTTCGTCGAGCCGTTCGAACAGACTCATACGAAGCTCTTGACCTCCTGTTCGACGAGGCACTCGACCACGTCGTCGTAGGATATCCGGTCGATGTCCGGCGGGAGTGAAACGCCACGCACGTCTACGTCTCTCGCGACCGCTGAGACGGAGGCGTCGATATCCGGCGTGAGGTAGACGCCGTCCTGAATCAGCACGACGCGTGCCTCGGGGTCCCCGGCGGCGGTACGCAGCCCGATTTCCGCCATCGGTTTGTCGATGAGATACAGCATTGTCAGAAGTCCAGTGTTCGGTCGGCGTCACGGATGCGGGCGGTAACGCGGTCGTCCGACCAGACGGCCACGTCGTCGTCGATTTCGCTCTTTTCGATACTGCGCTCGGCCATCGCCGCGCCGTCCGCGACCATCTGTCCGTCCTGTTCTTCCAGATCGGCGACGTGCCCGCTCATGTTGAGCGCGTTGCGGTCGACGGCCTCCCGAGCGCCGTACACGCCGTCCTGTGTGAATATCACGGTCACGTCGTGCATGTCGAAGCCGGCCGCGATACCACGGGCGGCGCGCAGCCCCTCCGGGATATGGACACGTCCACACGGCGCACGGGTAAGCAGGACGACGACATCCTGTTTCATAGCGAGACCACCCGGTCGACCTCGCCGATGATGTCCGCAAGGTCCGGCAGCAGTCCGACTTCGACGCCATCGGGGTAGTCGGCGGGCGCGTCAATGCCGCGTGCGTCGACACAGAGTCCACAGCAGATAACCTCCGCGCCGTCCGCGATAAGTTCCTGAAACTTCTCTGTCGGCATCTCGTCGTACAGCCCGCTGTCCGAACAGCCCGGCAGGGTCTGGTCCGCGACAGGAACGAGCGCGCCGTCGAGGTAGTGGAAGTAACTCACCTCGTGACCCTGGTCCAGCGCCGCCCGCCCCAGTTCGTAGGCGGTACGCCACCGCTCACTGTCGAAGGGACCCCCTGTCAGCAGAAAACCGATGTACGCCATACTGTCGAGGTTTTCCCGACCAGCTCTTAATAGTTTGCTCGACACACCGAAAAAACACTCCGTGTGTGATATTACACGGAAGAAAACTGCCCGAAACAAACCTATCTACCATCGGCAGACTGGTCGTCGAGTGCCGCCTTCAGGTCGTCTGCAGTGAACGGTAGCTCGGTCAGCCGAACGCCGACGGCGTCGCGGATCGCGTTCGAAAGCGCTGGCGGGACCCCGTTTGTCGGGAGTTCCGCGATAGACTTCGCGCCGAACGGACCCGTGGGTTCGTGTGTTTCCACGAGAATGGTCTCCATTTCTGGGTGGTCCGTCGTCCGCGGCATCCCGTACTGTCGAAAGCCGAGTACTTCGGGGTTCCCGTCCTCGTCGAAGGTCAGGTCGCCGCTCGTGGCGTATTCGAGGCTCATGTGCTCACCGCCCTCAATCTGGCCTTCGACCAGCGCGGGGTTGATGGCGACGCCGCAATCCGCCGCGAACACCAGTCTGTTGAGTTCGTACTCGCCGGTCTCCGTATCGACAGTCACGTCGACGAACTGCGCACCGTACGGCGGTGGACTCTCGTCGGTCGAGTGGTTGCCGTCCCCGAGGATGTGTTCGCGCTCGTCGTCGCCGTAGGCGGCCTCGTAGCCGATCTCTGCCAGCGAGACGCGGCTCCCGGTCTGCTCGCTGTACACGCCGCCGTCGCCGGTGTCGAGCGCTTCCGGGGGCTCGTCGAGCAGTTTCGACCCCCATTCCAGCACCCGCTCTTTCGCGTCTTCGGCGGCCTTCTTCACCGCTCGACCGCTGATGTACGTCGTCGAGGAGGCGTACGCGCCGTAATCGAACGGCGTCAGGTCGGTGTCGGCGGCGATGACGACGACATCGTCCGGCGTGCAGCCCAGCACCTCTGCGGTAATCTGGGAGAACATCGTGTCCGCGCCCGTGCCGGTGTCGACGCCGCCGACCTGCAGGTGGAAACTCCCGTCCTCGTTCATCTGCACCTGTGCCGCGCCGAGTTCCTTTCCCGCGACGCCGCTTCCCTGGGCGATGAGCGCCATGCCGACCCCGCGCTTGCGGTGGTCCTCGTCAGGCTGTTCGAGGTCGTCGTAGCCAATAGCTTCCTTGCCGCGCTTGACGCACTCGCGGATGCCACACGAGCGAATCGTCCGGGTGAACCGGTCATCGTCTTTCAGAATGGCGACGCTTCGGTCGCGGTCACCCTCCCGAACCGCGTTCTGGAGACGGAACGCGATGGGGTCGAAGTCGAGGCGGCGGGCCACCTCGTCCATGTGTGCCTCAACGGCGAAATGGCCCTGCGGCGCGCCGTACCCTCGCATGGCTGCCCCCATCGGAAGGTTCGTATGCACCACATCACCGGAAAAGCGGACGTTCGGGACGCGTGGATAGAGCGGGAGCGGCTTCGTTCCGACGTTGTTCGCGACGGTCATACCGTGGGTCCCGTAGGCCCCTGCGTTCGACAGCGTATAGAGGTCCATTGCCTCGATGTCGCCGTCGTCAGTCACTGCGGTCTGCATCCGCATCCGCATCGGATGTCGAAAGCGAAGCGCGGTGAACTCCTCCTGTCGGCTCATCTCCAGTTTGACCGGCCGGTCGGCTGCCAGATGCAGTGCGAACGTTATCGGCTCGATTGCCATCTCCTGTTTTGACCCGAATCCAGCGCCAATTCGCGGTTTCTTCACCCGCACGTCACGGATGGGAATGTCGAACAAGTGGGCTATCTGGCGACGGGTGTGAAAGGGGACCTGCGTCGCTGTGATGAACGTGTGCCGGTCGTCCTCGTCCGTGTACGCGATGGTCGTGTGCGGTTCCGGAACGCAGTGGGACTGGTACGGTGTCTCCCACTCTGTCTCGATGACGTGCCGGTCGTCTTCACTCTCCGCTCGTTCGAACGCCGCGTCAACGTCACCGAGTTCCCCTTCGAAGTGTGATTCGACGTTTCGGCTGTAGTCTGCGCCTGACTGCTTGTTCTCCACGTCGTCGGCTTCGAACAGTTGGGGCGGGTCCTCGTCGAGTGCTTCTTCAGGATCGAAGACGGCGTCCAGTTCCTGGTACTCGACTTCGACTTTCCGTGCGGCTCGGTCGGCCGTTTCCGGGTCGTCAGCTGCCACTGCGGCGACCGGGTCACCGACGAAGCGGACGTGTTCACGCAACACTTTCAGATCCCACGGACTCGGCTCGGGGTAGGACTGTCCCGAACTGGAGTACAGCTTGTCCGGAACCACGTCGTCGAACGGCGTGATGACGGCGTCGACGCCGTCCATCGCCTCGGCGTCGCTGGTGTCGACTGATTCGACGTAGCCGTGAGGGATGTCACTGCGAATCACTTTCCCGTGAGCGAGGTCCGGGAACCGGTCCCGGTAGTCCGCCGTGTAGCGGGCCTGCCCGGTGACAATTTTCCGTGCGTCGTCTTTCTCTTCGTTCACGGTAATCGCGTCGCGCTCGGATTCGGCTTTCCGGTCGGGTTCGCGTGCGATGTCTGCCGCTGCCTCCTTCTCGGCTTCGGCAGACTCCGCTGCCTCTCTCTCTGTCCTGTCGGGCTGCTCGCCTGTCTCCTGGACCCGGTCGGAATCGCTCACTGCTCGCCCTCCATGCAGCCGCAGTCGGTGCGTGAACACGTGGCCTCGGTGGTGACGCCGTCGTCGCTATCGAGTGCCCGTCCACCGTCCGCGGCGACGGCTGTCCCGCTGTCCATCTTTTCGGCGGCGTCCAGCACCGCTTCGACGATTTTCTTGTAGCCGGTGCACCGACAGAGATTGTCCGAGAGCGCTTCCCGAACCTCCTGTTCGGTCGGGCCCGGGTTCGCTTCCAGTAGCGCCGTCGAGCGCATAATCATTCCCGGAATGCAAAACCCACACTGGAGCGCAGTATTCTCCACGAATGCCTGTTGCACCGGATGCAGATCGTCCTGTGTACCAAGCCCTTCGATTGTCTCGACGGATGCGTCCTGCACTTTCGTCAGCGGCTCGACGCAGGCTTTCACCGGCTCCCCGTCGACGTGTACCGTACAGAAGCCGCACGCGCCGGTGTCACATCCCCGCTTCGCGCCGGTGTACCCGTTCCGTCGAAGGACATCGAGAAGCGAATCGGATTTCGATGCGTCGACAGTCCGTTCCACACCGTTAATTTCCAGTTCGATTTCCATATGGCTCATCAGCTCGCTGGCTATGTCAGGTACGTGACGAACAGAACGATAAATAGCTATCGCGGATTTGCGATATGGCACGCCGCCACACCGGGTTTTGCCGTGACTGGCACTCCGTCCCGAGTCAGGGGTTGCGCTCGTCCAGCTGTGCCTTGATTTTCTCGGCGGTAATGGGCATCTCCCGGACACGGACGCCGACGGCGTCCCGGACGGCATTTGACAGCGCGGGCGGGACTGTGTTCGTCGGGACTTCGGCGACCGATTTCGCGCCAAACGGCCCGGTCGGTTCGTGGGTCTCGACCAGAATGGACTCGATGGGCGGCGTCTCAGTCGCCGGCGGCAGGCCGTACTCGTCGAAATCAGCTACCTCTGCCCGTCCCTCGTCGTCGAGCGTGATGCCCTCGCTGACGGCCATCTCGTAACTCATGTGATTCGCGCCCTCGATCTGGCCCTCGGCCATGCCGGGGTTGATGGCGACACCGCAGTCGACGGCGACGACCAGTTTATGAACTTCGAACTCGCCGGTGGTCTCATCCACCGTCACGTCGGCGAACTGCGCAGCGAACGGCGGGGGACTCTCTTCGGTGCAGTGGCTCCCCTTCCCTAAGATGTGTTCGCGCTCGTCGTCGCCGTAGGCGGCCTCGTAGCCGATGTCTTCGAGTGTGACCGAATCGCTGCTGGCCTCGCTGTACACGGTCCCGTCGCCGGTTTCCAGCGCCTCGACTGGCTCCCCAAGCAGTTTCGATCCCCAGTCGAGAATCCGCGCTTTCGCATCCTCAGCGGCCTTCTTGACGGCCATGCCGCTGATGTACGTCGTCGAAGAGGCGTAGGCCCCGTAGTCGAAGGGCGTTACATCAGTATCGGAGGATTTGACGATTATGTCGTCCTCGTCACAGCCCAGCACCTCGGCGGCAATCTGGAGGAACGCCGTGTCAGCGCCCGTCCCGATGTCGACGCCGCCGACCTGCAGGTGGAAACTCCCGTCCTCGTTCATCATTATCTGAGCGGCCCCGAGTTCGTCGCCAGCGACGCCGGTCCCCTGTGCGGATAGTGCCATCCCGATGCCGCGGTGCAGGTGGTCCTCGTCGGGCTGTTCGAGGTCGTCGTAGCCGATGGCGTCCTTTCCGCGCTCGATACACTCGTCAAGGCCACACGAGCGGATACGGCGGTTCGCCCCCTCGCCGCCCATCATCCCCGCGATCTCGTCGAGGTCGCCGACTTCCATGTGATGCCGCCGCCGGAATTCGATGGGGTCGAGACCGAGGTCGCGGGCCACCTCGTCGAGATGGCCTTCCAGCGCGAGCGTGCCCTGTGGCGCGCCGTAGCCCCGCATCGCGCCGGTCTGTGGCGTGTTCGTGTGGACGATGTCCGCCTCGAAGCGGGCGTTGGGGACCTTCGAGTACAGCGGCAGGGGCTTGCTGCCGACGTTGCCCGCGACAGTCATGCCGTGGCTTCCGTACGCGCCGGTGTTCGACAGCGCGTAGATGTCGATTGCCTCGATGTCGCCGTCGTCGGTGACGGCAGTCTTCGCTTTGACTTTCATCGGATGGCGCGACCGCATCGCGTAGAACTCCTCCTCGCGGCTGGCCTCGTACAGGACCGGGCGGTCGGTGGCGAGCGAGAGCGAGAGCGGAATCGGCTCGACGACCATCGCCTGTTTCCCGCCGAAACCGCCGCCGACGCGGGGTTTCTGGACGCGGATGTCACGGATGGGGATGTCGAACAGGTGGGCGAGTTGTCTCCGGGTGTGGTTGGGAACCTGTGTGCTGGTGATGAGGACGTGGCGGTCGTCCTCGTTCGTGTACGCCAACGAGGTGTGTTTCTCGACGTTGGCGTGGGACTGCCGGATTGTCTCCCATTCGGTCTCGTGGACATGGGTCTCGCCGTCGAGCGCCGCGTCCACGTCGCCCAGTTCGCCCCCGATATGTGCCATCCGGTTGCGGTCGTAGTCGTGGCCGACAATTTCGTTTTCTACCTCGCCGTCCTCGAACAACTGCGGCGCGTCGTCGTCGAAGGCCTCCTCCGGGTCAGTGACGTAGTCGTCCTCCTCGTAGGACACCTCGATAGCCTCGGCGGCGGCGGACGCGGTCGCCCGGTTTTCCGCTGCGACGGCGGCAATCGGGTCCCCGATGTACCGGACGTGTTCGTTCAGCACGTGCATGTCCCACGGGCTCGGTTCCGGATAGGACTGTCCGGCGCTGGTGTATTTTGCGTCCGGCACTGCGTCGGATTCGGGTGTCAAGACCGCGTCGACGCCGTCCATTGCCTCGGCTTCACTCGTGTCGATGTCGGTCACGCGGCCGTGTGGGATGTCGCTCCGGACGACCGCCGCATACGCGAGATCTGGATATTGTTCCTCGTAGTCGGCGGTGTACTTCGCCTGTCCGGTGACGAGCTTCCGGTCGTCGTACTTTTCTGTCCGGTGGGAGACACTGGCCCGTTCGTCGGGTGCCTTGTCGTTGTTCTCGGGTTCGTCCCATTCGAGCGGGTGCTCTTCGGACTGCCCATCCTCGACAGCCTCGGACTGCGAGGCCGTCCCCCCGTCGGCCGTGGGTGTCTCGTCGTCGCTACTCATCGCAGCCACCTCCGCAGCAGCGGGTCGACTCGTTCCCATTCGGCGGCACAGTGGCCGAGTGGCCGCCGTCGGCGGCGACCGACTGCGCCCCGCGCATTCGCTCTGCCGCGTCGAGCACGGCTTCGACCGGCTTCTGATACCCGGTGCAGCGACAGACGTTGTCGTCTAGCGCCTCCCGGACCTCCCGCTCGGTTGGGTCTGGGTTCGAATCCAGTAGTGCCACCGCCTGAATAACCATTCCTGGGATACAGAACCCGCACTGGACGGCGAAGTTGTCGACGAACGCCTGCTGGACCGGGTGCAGGTCGTCCTGCGTCCCGAGCGCAGCGACGGTCTGTATCTCACTCCCATCGGCGTCCACTGCGGCCATTCCGCAAGCCATCCGGACGTCGCCGTCAACGAACACCTTCGATGCGCCGCAGGTTCCGCCGTCACAGCCACATTTCACGCCGATGTGACCGTGCTGTCTCAATACCGTCGCCAGGTCGTCCGCCGACCCGGCTTCGACTGTCGTCCGCTCGCCGTTGATTGTGAGTTCGATGTCCACAGAGGTCCCTCCAGTTTTTGGTATGCGATACGCACACGCGCCTCTTAGTGAACAACTGTACAGCACTCTCTCATATATGTATGCTTCACAGGTGCGTGATCGCAATATTGCCAGAAGAAATCACGGCCACGCCCCACTACAAGGCACTAGACTGACACAGCTACGACAGACGTGCGGGGTAATGTGTGGTATGTGCCATATCTGTGACAGATACTCTCTGTGACTGGACCCGCTCATTCGGCGGCCTTCGCCTGCACGGCGTTCAGCAGTACCTCTGCTCCGGTGACGATGTCATCCCACTCGGTAAACTCGCTCTCGCGGTGGCTAATCCCGTCGACGCTCGGGACGAAAATCATGCTCGTCGGGGCTATCTTGTTGAGGTAGTTCGCATCGTGGCCTGCGCCACTGACCAGCCGTGTGTACTCACAGCCGACCGTCTCGGCGGCCTCGACGACCGTGTCGAGGCAGTCCTGATCGAACGGGTCCGCATCGACTCGCATGATTTCCTCGATCTCGTATTCAAGGCCTTCGCGCTCGGCGGCGTGGCCAATCTCTTCTCTGATCTGTTCGACAGCCGCATCGACAACGGCATCGTCGTACGAGCGGAAATCAAGCGTGAAATCGACCGTCTCGGGGATGACGTTGATGGCGTTTGGCCAGACGTCGACGCTGCCGACCGTGCCGACGAGGTCCGTGCCTTCGGTCGCTGTGATTCGCCGCACAGCGCGGGTTACGTCCGCCGTCGCCACGAAGGCGTCGTGGCGCATATCCATCGGCGTCGGGCCGGCGTGGTTCGCCTGCCCCTCGAAGGTGACGTTCAGCCATGCAAAGCCGAACACGCCTTCGACAGCGGCGACTGGGATGTCCTGCTGTTCGAGAAACGGGCCCTGTTCCACGTGCATCTCAAAGTAGCAGTGGATGTCGTCGGCTTCACAGGGCGTTTCGCCCTTGTAGCCGATGCGTTCGAGTTCGTCGCCGAACCGCTTCCCGTCCTTGTCCTCGCGCTCGTACGCGTAGTCGAGATCGAAAATATCACAGTAGACGCCGCTGCCGAGCATATCCGGCTGAAAGCGGACGCCCTCCTCGTTACTCCAGGCGACGACCTCTAGCGGGCGTTCGGTCGTCACCCCGGCGTCGTTGAACGCCTCAATGACTTCCAGTCCACCGAGGACGCCGATAACGCCGTCGTACCGCCCGCCGCTGTACTGGCTATCGATGTGCGACCCGAACAGGACCGGCGCGGCGTCCTCCACCGCTCCGTCCCGCCGACCGAAGATGTTGCCCATCGTGTCGATACGGACCTCCAGCCCGGCCTCGCGGAACCACTCGACCAGCGTGTCCCGGGCCGCCTTGTTCTCGTCAGACAGGCTCGGCCTGTTCACGCCGCCTCGTTCCGTCGCGCCGATCTCGTTGAACGTATCGAAGCGCCGTCTGAACCGCTCGCTGTCGAGACTGACCGATGGCATTGGGTAGCTGTTCCGCGGTGTCGTCTTGAAGATTGCGTCGGGGTGGTGCCACACAGATTGACAGACGCAGTGTGGCACGCGCTCGCCCGCTGTGACACACGGTCGGGACCACCGAAAGAGCCAAACGACCGTTCCGCGAGTCGGCAGACATGACCGAGCCGAGTGTCGCGTCTATCGCGTTTCGAGACGCGCGGGTGCTGGACGGGAGCGGTCGCCCTCCGTTCACTGCGAGCGTGCGTGTCGCCGACGGTCGAATCGACGCTATCAGCGACGCCCCGCTGGACGCCGACCGCGTCGTTGACCTCAACGGGTTGTATCTCGCGCCGGGGTTCATCGACATGCACGCGCATTCGGAACTGCGGCTGTTCGGACATCCCGGGGCAAAGGAGAAACTGACACAGGGGATCACGACGGAAGTCCTCGGCCAAGACGGTGTCAGTGTCGCGCCGGTGCCGCCGAACCTCACCGACGAATGGGCACAACGGGTCAAATCGCTCGACGGCACGCTGGGCGAAACGTGGCCGTGGCACACCGTTTCCGGCTATCTTGAGGCACTTGAATCCGCCGAACCTGCCGTCAACTGTGCGTACTACGCCCCACACGGCAACATCCGGTCGATGCTGGCCGGATTCGAGGACCGCCCACTTAGCGGTGAACACGTTGTCGCCGCCGGGCCAGTCACCGGTCACCGGCTGGATAGACCAAAATCGGACCACGACACAGCGCCCGGTGAACTCGACGCGATTCGACAGGAGCTCGAAGTTGCGCTCGAAGAGGGCGCGTTCGGTATGTCCAAAGGGATGATATACCCGCCGAGTTCCTACGCTCGTGACGACGAACTGGTGGCGCTGGCGGACACTCTCGCCAAGCGTGACTCGTTTATGATCTCACACGTCTGGAACGAGACGGACCGCGTAGTCGAGTCCATCGACCGGTATCTGGACATCTGCCGACGCGGCGGCTGTCACGCCCACGTCTCCCATCTCAAGGTCGGCGGCCAGCAGAACTGGGGGAATTCAGAGGCTGTCCTCGACCTGTTCGACGATGCCGTTGCCCGTGGCCAGCGGGTCACCTTCGACCAGTACCCCTACACAGCCGGATCGACGATGCTCACTGCGCTGTTGCCGCCGTGGGCGCGACAGGGTGACTCGGAGGCCATCCGTCACCGTCTCAACTCCGCAGCAGTTCGGGACCGCATCGCCGCCGACATCTCTCAGCCGGGCGACTGGGAGAACCTCGCGTACGCCGCCGGCTCGTGGGATAACATCCTCATTACGCGGACGGGAAGCGGGCGCTATCAGGGTGAAACCATTGCCGACATCGCCGCGGAGGTCGACAGCGAACCGGTCGACGCGATGTGTGACCTGCTTGTCGCGGAAGAGTTGGACGTGACGATGGCGGACTTCGTGATGGCCGAGGAAGACATCGAGCGGTTCCTCGCCGACGACCGCGGCACGTTCTGCACCGACGGCATCTTCGGCGGGAAACCCCACCCGCGGGCCATCGGAGCGTTCGGCCGCATCCTCGAACGCTACGTCCGAGAGCGTGACGTGCTCTCGCCGGCACTGATGGCCCGCAAGGCCGCAGGCAACCCCGCCGACATCCTTGGTCTCAGGGACCGCGGTTACGTCCGCGAGGGATACGTCGCGGACCTCGTGGCCTTCGACCTCGATTCCGTGTCCGCGAACGCCACCTACGAGGAGCCGTTCCAGTACACCGACGGGATGGAGTACGTCCTCGTCGGCGGCGAAATCGCCGTCCGGGACGGCGAGCAGACCGGCGCTCGCAACGGCGCGGTGCTTCGCTCCTACGAGGAGTGGGGCGGTGGGACCCGTCCCGAACTCGACCGCGCCGACGAATAGCTGACTGACACGCTCTGCGCGCTGGTCGGTAGCTTCTCGGTCCGTGACGACGCGAAGCGAAAACCGAACCGCGAACCGGACCGCGCTACTCCGGCACTTCGGCGTCGACGGCGTCGACGAAACTGTTCATCTCCTGGAAGAGGAACTCGTCGCTCTCGCCCTCGAACGGCGAGCCGGCCCAGACGTCGAGGTCGCCGTTGACGATCTTCTCTTCCGTTTCCGCGACGGTGTCTTTGACCTCCTGCGGGACCGCCGGACCCCACTCGTCGAGCGCAGGGAGGTTCGTCTCCATGCCGCCCCAGAAGGCGTCGGATTCCCAAGTCCCGTCCCGGACCGCGGAGATGGTCGGGTCGTAGACCTCTTCCCAGTTCCAGACCGGCGAAATGAGGTAGTTGTCGCCGCCGAACTCCCCCATCGGCGCGTTGTAGCCCGAGGCCCACACGTCCGCCTCGTTTGCGGCCCTGACCGGGGCGGGGGAGTCCTGCTCCTGTGAGATAACGTCACAGCCCTCGTCGATGAGTGAGTTGGCGGCCTGTTTCGAGGTCTGTGGGTCGAACCACGCGTTGACCCACCGAATCTTGAACGTCGCGTCCGGGTTCACCGACCGCGCACCGAGCGCCATCGCATTGATAGAACGGATGACTTCGGGAATCGGGAACGCGGCGACGTAGCCGATGGTGTTGTTTTCGGTCACCATCCCGGCGGCTTGCCCGGCGAGATACCGAGGTTGGTAGATCCGACCCATGTACCGCCCCATGTTCTCCCGGGTTCGATAGCCGGTCGCGTGCTCGAAGTAGGTGTCGGGATACTGTTCCGCAATGTTGAACATCGGGTCCTGGTAGCCAAACGTCGTCCCGAAGACGATGTCGGCGTCGCCCTGCGCGTATTGCTCGAACACGCGTTCCGAATCTTCCGGCGCGACAGCCTCGGTGTACTCGGTTTCCAGCCAGTCGTACTTTTCATCAACCGCCTTCCGGCCCTCGTCGTGGGCCCAGGACCACCCGAGGTCGCCCACCTCTGAGATGTACACCCACGCGGCGGTGACGGAGTCCGACCCGGAGCTTCCATCGCCGCCGGTCGCTGTCCCGTCAGTCGTCTCACTGTCGCCGCTCCCGCCACTACAGCCGGCTAGTGCGGTTGCTCCTGTTGCCCCAAGCGCGCCCAGGATCTCCCGCCGCGATATCGTTCGGTTGGTATTCACCATTACTGAACTGGGTAGAGGTAGCGGAAACTCCTACTTAAACGATACCATTCTTGACCTTGCAGCGAACGAATAGATCTGGTTACAGTTGGACAAAATATCATACAATCCAGAATAGTCCTACGAACGTGGTTATATGTGCCTGCGGACCACAGTAATACCCAAGCGATTACCACAGCCCGAAACCGGTGTCGGGATCAGTTCGGGACCTCACCCTCGACGGCGTCGACGTAGCTACTCATCTCCTGGAAGAGGAACTCGTCGCTCTCGCCTTCGAACGCCGAACCGGCCCAGATGTCCAGCTCGCCGTCGAGTATCGCTGACCGTGACTCCGAGACGGTATCTTTCGTTTCCTGGGGCACTTCTGGCCCCCAGTCGTCCAGACTACAGATGCCTGACTCGATGCCTTCCCAGTACGCATCGGATTCCCAGGTCCCGTCCCTGACAGACTCGATAGTCGGACCGTAGAACTCCTCCCAGTGCCAGATCGGGGAGGTGAGATAGTTCTCGCCGGCGATGTCGCCCATCGGAGCGTCGTAGCCGGTCGCCCAGATACCTGCATCGGAGGCCGCTCTGAGCGCTGCGGGGGAGTCCTGATGCTGGGCCATTACGTCGACGTCTTCGTCCAGCAGGGCGTTCGCCGCCTCGCTCTCTGTCGGCGGGTCGAACCAGGAGTTCGTCCATCTGACTTTCAGCGTCGCGCTGTCGTTGACAGACGCGGCCCCGAGCGCGTAGGCGTTGATTCCACGGATGACCTCCGGGATCGGGAATGCCGCCACGTATCCCAGCGTGTCTGTCTCGGTTACGGTCCCTGCTGCCTGCCCGGCGAGATACCGGGGCTGATAGATCCGGCCCATGTACCGTCCCATGTTCTCCATCGTCAGGTAGCCGGTGTTGTGTTCGAAATAGGTGTCGGAGTATCGCTCCGCCACGGACGCCATCGGGTCCTGATACTCGAACGTACAGCCGAAGATGATATCGGCAGTACCCTGCGCGTACTGCTCGAACACCCGCTCGGAATCAGCGGGGGCAACAGCCTCGGTGTACTCGGTCTCTAACCAGTCGTACTCTGCTGCGACTGCCTTCCGACCCTCGTTGTGGGCCCAGGACCACCCGAGGTCGCCGACCTCGGAATTGTACACCCACGCGGCGGTGACCGAATCCATGTCGTCACTGCTGGTCGCGGTCCCCGCAGCGGCTCCCCCGTCGGCGGTGCCGGTCCCGCCCCCGCTGTCGCCGCCATCGCCGCCATCACCGCCACCGCTGCAACCGGCCAGCCCGGTAATTCCTGCTGCCCCAAGCGCTGCCAGTAACTCTCGTCTCGATCTAGTGTGACTCTTGTCAACCATTGACTAATCGGGTAGCCATTGCAGAATCAGTGACTTAAATTGTTCCGTTCACGCAGCTTTCGCTACCCTACTATCCAGATATCTGCTGTAGAACTGGACTAATATAGCTATATCTGGCAACTATCTGGATTATATGTCAATACTATTGTCTGCGTCGACAAACGCAACCCAGATCGACAACAGTCGCTAGCACACAACAACTGATACTTGGCAAATGTCCGGCATTTCACGGTCTGGACGGCGAATATAGCTACCTTTGGAAACAATTATGCCACTACATTGTTGATACCCGCCCAAGACCAGAGAGCATGTCCGAACACACCACGCTCAGGATGGAGGGGATTCTGAAGGAGTTCCCCGGGGTCGTCGCCAACGACCACGTCAACCTCTCCGTCGAGCGCGGAGAAATTCACGGCCTCCTCGGCGAAAACGGTGCGGGAAAAAGTACACTGATGAAGATTCTGTACGGGCTCTACTCGCAGGATGACGGCGACATCTACCTTGACGGCGAGCGACTCGACCTGGAGTCGCCACAGGACGCCATCGACGCCGGGATTGGGATGGTCCATCAGCATTTCATGCTGATACCACGTCTCACAGTCGCCGAGAACGTCGTGCTCGGCGAACGTGAACCGGCCACAGCGTTCCGCAGCGATGCGGAGGACAGCTGGCTTCCGGCGGCAGTTCGAAACAACAGTCTCGTCCAAGCGCTTGCCGGGCAGTTTTCGTTAGGCCTCGACGTGCCCGAACAACGGATTCAGGAGTTAGCGGACCAGTACGGGTTCGATATCGACGTGAGCGCAAAGATTTGGGAGCTCGATGTCGGCCAGCAACAGCGCGTCGAGATACTCAAAGCGCTGTACCGTGATGTCGACCTCTTGATTCTCGACGAACCGACGGCGGTCCTCACACCGACGGAAGCCGAGCGGCTCTTCGACTCGCTCGAACGCCTGACCGACGAAGGACTCTCGATAATCTTCATTACCCACAAGCTCACCGAGGTCGACGCTATCGTCGACCGGGTAACGGTGCTCCGAGAGGGGCAAAACGTCGGGACCGCCGAGGTGTCGTCAGTCTCCCGGGCGGACCTCGCGGAGATGATGGTCGGCCGTGAAGTCCTGTTCGAAATAGACAGGGAAGCGGTCGACCTCGGTGAGCCGGTCCTTCGCGCACGCGGGGTCAAGGCCACTGATAACCGAAATATCGAAGCTCTTTCCGGCGTCGACCTAACGGTTCGACAGGGCGAAATCGTCGGTATCGCGGGCGTAAGCGGCAACGGACAGAAAGAACTCGCCGAGGTCATGGCTGGTATCCGTGACGTGACAGCCGGCGAGATACTGGTCAACGGCGAAGATATCACCGGCGCGAAACCGAAGACGTTCGTCGACAGCGGCGTCTCGTTCGTCCCCGAGGACCGGCTCCAGTACGGCTGTGCTGAGGACCTCTCGGTGATGCACAACGCCACGATGAAGGACTTCAGAGACGGCGGGTTCGGCGACTGGCCGTTCCTTGACTACGGGGCACTCCGTGACTACGCCGAAACGCTGGTCGATGAGTTCGATGTCAGAGGTGTCAGCGACGTGACCGAGACAAAGGCCGGCGACCTCTCCGGAGGGAACCTCCAGAAGCTAATCTTGGCGCGAGAAATCTACCGCGACCCGGACTTGCTCGTCGCCAACCAACCCACCCGTGGCGTCGACGTTGGGGCAATTGAGTTCATCAGGGAAACGTTGCTTGAACAGCGGAAGGCAGGCACCGGTATTATCCTGCTTTCGGAGGACCTGGACGAAATATTTGACTTGAGCGACAGGATTCTCGTCGTCTACGAGGGTGAGTTCGTCTACGAGACGACACCGGCCGAGGCCGACCGGGAACGGATCGGTCTGGAGATGACCGGCGGTGGTGGCGACGACGGAGGCGAAGTGGACACATCGCCGCCCTCGCCCGGAGTCACGCAGGGGAGTGAGAGCTGATGAACGTCGCAGTAACCGTCGACGCGCGCGAAGACATTCCTGTCTGGCTGGCGTACGGGACGCCCGTGTTCACGGTTCTCGCCGCGCTGGCGGTCAGCGCCATCGCGCTGGTCGTCCTCGACGTGAACCCTGTTGCGGCGTACGCGACGATGTTCGTCGACACGCTCGTGACCGAGTTCGGACTCACCGAGACGCTGACGAAGGCGGTACCGCTGATTCTCACTGGCCTGGCGGTGTATCTCCCGCTGAAGGCGGGCCTTTTCAACATCGGGGCTGAGGGACAGCTCGTCGCCGGTGCGCTTGCCGGGACGTGGATCGGGCTGAACGTCTCGCTCCCGGGGTTGGCACTGGTCCCGCTGATGTTCGTCGCCGCGGCCGTAGCCGGCGGTATCTGGGCTGGCATCCCGGCGTACCTGCGTGCGAAGTGGAATGTCAACGAGATCATCACGTCGCTACTACTGACGTTCGTCGCCCTCGAACTCCAGAGCTACCTCCTCCGCGGGCCGATGCAGGGCGGCACCGGGAACTTTCCACAATCGGAGCGGTTCTCCGAGGCCGCGACGATTCCTGAACTGGTAAGCGGCGTCCATGCCGGCCTGCTCGTCGCCGTCTGTATGGTCGTGGTGACCTACGTCCTGATGACGCGAACGCGGCTCGGCTTCGAGATTACCTTCGTCGGCTCGAACCACGAGGCCGCCCGACAGGCGGGGATGAGCAAGTTCTACGTGTATCTCTTCGTGTTCGTCGTCGGGGGCGCGTTCGCGGCCATGGGCGGCATCAGCGAAATTGCCGGTGCACAGGGGCGGTACCGTGCCGGGTTCGAACCCGGCTACGGCTTCACCGCCATCCCGATCGCCCTGCTCGGGCGCAACAGCGCGCTCAAGGTCTTGCTCGCCGGCCTGTTTTTCGCTGTGCTGTTCGTCGGCGGGTCGAGCATGGAGGTGGCCTTCGGCGTGCCCGCGGCGCTGGTCGAGATTATCCAGGCGCTCGTCATCCTCTTTCTGATCACTGCGGAGTTCTTCAAGAGCTATCGTGTCGGTATCGACATCAAACGCGGGCCAACAGAGACGCCTGCCCAGCCACAGCGAGGTGACGACTGATGGTGACGTTCATCGCCGGCCTGCTCGATGCGACCGTTCAGGCGGCGACCGTGCTCCTGCTGGCCGGGATGGGGGAACTCATCAGTGAGCGGGCGGGTGTCCTCAACCTCGGCGTCGAGGGGATGATGCTCGTCGGCGCGCTCGGCGGGTTCATCACGACCGTCCTCACTGGGAGCCACTGGCTCGGGTTCGGCGTCGGCATCCTCCTGGGGATGGTGCTGGCGCTGGTGCATGCCTTCCTCTGTATCACGCTGAAGTCGAACCAGGTCATCAGCGGCGTCATGCTGACGCTCCTGGGGACCGGTCTCACGACCTTCTTCGGGTCCGGCTGGGTCGAGGAGTCCATCGACGGCTTCCCGCAGATGACGTTCCCGCTCGTCGGGCAGTACCTCGTCGGCGTCCCGGTCGTCGGCGAGGCGCTCTTCCGGAGCACGGCGACGGACTACCTCGCACTCGGCCTGCTGGTCGTGGTCTGGTACTTCCTGCACCACTCGAACCTGGGGCTGGAGATGATAGCCGTCGGCGAGGACCCGGAGATGGCGGACACGATGGGCGTGTCCGTGTTCAGGCTGCGGTATCTCGCGGTGCTTATCGGTGGCGGGTTTGCTGGCGCGGCGGGCGCACACCTCTCGCTGGCCTTCTCGCAGCTCTGGGTCCCCGGCATGACCGCGGGCCGGGGCTGGATTGCCGTCGCACTGGTCATCTTCGCCCAGTGGCGGCCCCGCCGGATGCTCGTGGGGGCGTACCTGTTCGGACTGCTCGACGCGTTGCGCATTCGCTCGCAGTCCATCTCGCTGACGCTGGGTCCTGACGCGCCGCTCGCCGGGGTCATCAACCCAATCGTCGAGTTCCTCATGACGCCACAGATCATGGGGACGTACCCCTACCTGGCGACGATTATTGTGCTGGCCTACGCCGTCATCCGGACGAAAAGCGACCAGCTCGCGGTCCCGTCGGCGCTGTTGCAGTCCTATAGCCGCGAGACGGACTAACCGGTCCGCGACGCGCGCCAGTATCGGCGGCCACACCTTCCACAGACCGTGTGTGTGGCCAATCTATTTATCCATATTCGGAGAATTCAGCATGTCTCATGAGCGCCAATCAGGTCTTCGAGAGAGGCGACCGTGTCGGTCTCTACTTACAGGACAAACACTCGCTAGAAGAGAACGTGGAACTCGTGCAGTACGCAGAAGAGCAGGGCATCGACGAGATCTGGCAAGCAGAATCGCGACTCGCACGCGACGCCGTGTCCCCACTCGGGGCGTACGCTGCGGTCACCGACGACATCAAACTCGGGACCGGTGTCATCAACAACTGGACGCGCAACACGGCGCTGATAGCGCAGTCGATGAGCACGCTGGAGGAACTCGCCGGCCCGGACCGCATCATGTGCGGTATCGGGGCCTGGTGGGATCCGCTGGCCGAGAAGGTCGGCATCGACCGCAGCGGCGCACTGCGGGCGATGCGGGAATGCGTCGAGGTGACGCAAGACCTGCTCGACATGGAGAACGTCACCTACGACGGCGAGTTCGTCCAGATGCGCGACGTGGAACTGGACGTCGTTCACGGCGACGACGGGCCACGCACCGTGCCCGTCTACGTCGGCGGGACCGGGTTCAAGATGCTGGAACTCACCGGTCACTTCGCTGACGGCGC
Organism: Haloarcula sp. Atlit-47R; assembly: GCF_003665985.1. Lineage (NCBI taxonomy): Archaea > Methanobacteriati > Methanobacteriota > Halobacteria > Halobacteriales > Haloarculaceae > Haloarcula > Haloarcula sp. Atlit-47R. The sequence continues at coordinate 91,384 of NZ_QPLQ01000003.1, forward strand.
GCTGTTGAACTACCTCGTCAGCCCCGAGTACAACGAGAAGGCCCTCGACGCCCTAGAGACCGGTGCCGAGCGTGGCGGCCGGACGCTGGAGGACATCGACCGGCCACAGCTGGTCGTCTGCTCGATGGACCACGACGAGGAGACGGCCCTGGACAACGCCCGCGAACTCATCACGCAGTACCTCGGGCAACAGCCCCACATCATGAAAGCGAGCGGCGTCAGCCAGGACCTCATCGACGAGGTGGGCGAGACCATCGGCGGGTGGCCGGCCGACCACGAAGACATCCAGGAGGGGATGCACCTCATCCCGGACGACGTGGTCCACAAGCTCACCGCCAGCGGGACGCCCGAACAGTGCCGCGAGAAGGTCCGCGAGTACGCCGAGACCGGCTGTCAGTGTCCGATTCTCTACCCGCTTGGCGACGACCGGCGGCTGCTGATAGACGAGTTCGCCGACGGCTACCTGTAGGCTCAGTCGTCGACCGGCGGCGCGCCGGTCCCCGGGTCAGCCTGACTCGGCTCCAGCCCGGCGGTGTACTCGGTCGGCCCCGTCCCGACGCTCCCACCCGGGAACACGATGTTGAGAACGAGGGCAGCCATCCCGCCGGTGACGAGCGCGGACCCGAACAGCGTCTGGACCTCCGACGGGAAGTTCTGGAGGATTTCGGGGCGGAACGCGACCCCAAGGCCCAGCGCCATCGACATTGCGAGGATAGTCGAGTTACGATGGTCGAGTTCGACATTTTGGGTGATGAGGCGCGCTCCCGAGGAGAATATCATCGCAAACAGAATAAGTGCGCCGCCGCCCAGCACTGCGTCAGGCATCGCCGAAACGACCGCGCCGACCTTCGGGACAAACCCGAGTGCCAGGAGCACAACGCCCCCGATGCCGGCGACGTAGCGGCTTGCGACGCCGGTGAAATTCACCAGGCCGACGTTCTGCGAGAACGACGTGTTCGGGAGTGCGTTGAACACTGCGCCGAAAACGCTCATCACGCCGTCGGCGACGAGGCCGCCCCGGATTTCCTCACGGGTGGCGTCCCGCCCGGTAGCCGACACCGTCCCCGAGATGTCGCCGATTGTCTCCATGCCGGTGATGATGTAGAGGAACGCCACGGTGACGACGGCGCTTGGCTTGAAGGCGAGTCCGTACTTGAGCGGGACCGGGACCGTCACCCACCCGGCGGCGGCGACGGCCGAGAGGTCGACCACGCCCAGCGCGAGCGCAACAGCGTACCCAACGATGATGCCCACGAACACGCTGATGACGCGGAGAAACCCCTCGAAGAACTGGTTTAGCCCGACCGTGACAATCAGAACGAGCCCCGCCAGGCCGAGGTTCACGAAGGAACCGTATCCCTCAGCTGACGGGCCGGCCGACGCGCCCGCGGCGTAGTTCATTCCCGTGGGGATAAGCGTCAGTCCAATGAGCATCACGACGATGCCGGTGACCAGCGGCGGGAAAAACCGCCTGAACCGGTCGAACGAAACGCCCATGATGATTTCGACCGGCGCAGCAAGCAGCGACGCGCCGAAGACGGCGGCGAGACCGAACTGGTTCCCAATGCCGATGAGCGGGCCGAGAAACGCGAAACTGGTTCCCATGACCACCGGAAGCCGCGCGCCGACGGGGCCGACCGGGTACGCCTGAACAATAGTTGCGATGCCGGCGACGATAAGCGCCATCTGGACGAGAAACGTCGTCTCCCCTGTAACGGAGCCGACGGCCCCGGCGAGGATGAGCGGGGGCGCGACGTTGCCCAGAAACATCGCAAGCACGTGCTGGATGCCGAGCGGGATTGCCTTCCCTAACGGCGGTTTATCCTCGATATCGTACAGTACGACTGACTGCCGTTCTCCCTCCGGACCGCTCATAGGACGCCATCCAGCCGCCTGTCTTTTCAATCCACCTACTAGAATCCTTATACCAATATATGTGTTTAACTTTACCCTGGATACCTATTCGTATGTCTCGCGAACAGGTGATATTTGTCGCATATGCGACCTGCTTCAGTTTCGAACTGCAACTGCTTGGCTTGCCAGTGTGTCGAGTCTGATTGTAAAACGACAGCGTGCTGGTCAGTGTTGGGGCAACCGTCGATAGCGTCAGTCGTCGGCCGCGGCTTCCTCGGCCGTGCCGTACAGACCTTCGACCTCCGCGATTTCGGGGTCGATTCGGTCTACTCCACCGGTCGCCTTCTCGGCGCTTTTCGTGTCCTTCAGGCCGAAACCAGTGGACACTACGACGACGGTTTCATCCTGTTCGATGATACCCCGGTCGAGTGCCGTCTGGACGCCGGCAATTGGCGCTGCTCCCGCCGGCTCGGAATAGATCCCTTCGGTGCTGCCAAGTAACGTTTCGGCCTCTAGAATCTCCTCATCGGAGACCAGCACGCTCGTTCCGCCGCTCTGTTCCAGCGCGCGGCAGGCTTTGATGGTGTTCCGCGGCCGTCCGACCGCGATTGAATCGGCCAGCGTTTCGGCGATTTCGTCGATGTCCCCGTGATCGTGGAAGGCGTCGTGGATGGCTGACGCCCCCTCAGCCTGGACGCCAAGCATCTTCGGATGGTCGTCGACGTAGCCGAGGTCGTAGAACTCCTTGAACCCCTTCCAGGCTCCGGCTATCGTGCAGCCGTCTCCCATCGAGAACACGACCCAGTCCGGGACGTGCCCGCGAGCGACGGACTGGTCGGCGAGTTCGTGGCCGACGGTGCGCTTGCCCTCGACCTGAAACGGATTGATCGCCGCATTGCGGTTGTACCAGCCGTACTTCTCGGTGACCTCGACGCTGAGGTCGTAGGCTTCGTCGTAGCTGCCGTTGACAGCGAGTACGTCCGCACCGTAGACGAGCGGCTGTGCGAGCTTTCCTGTCGGAGCGTCACCGGGAACGAAAATACGGCAGTCCATCCCCCCGCGGGCGGCGTAGCCCGACAGCGACGCGGCGGCGTTCCCGGTCGAGGCACAGGTGATGATGTCCCGACCGGCGTGTTTGGCTTTCGTGACAGCGATAGCGCTGGCACGGTCCTTGAAGCAGCCGGTTGGATTCCGCCCGTCGTCTTTGACAAGCGTCTCGACGCCTAGCGCGTCGCTGAGGTTCGGCGCGTCGAAGAGGTCTGTCCCGCCCTCGTTGAGCGTCACGATATCGGCGTCCGCTGCGACTGGCAGGAAGGCCTCGTATTTCCACTGGCTCGGTATCGGTCCGCCGAGGTCACCGTCGAACGCGTCGTCAATCGCATCGTAGTCGTACGTTACTTCAAGTATCCCCTTCACGCCCTCGTGTTCGGGACAGGTGTAGATGATCTGGTTCGGGTCGTACTCCGCCCCACAGAGTGTACACTCGAGGGTTGTGACTTGCGTCATGCCCATACCACATCCTGAGTACAACCGGGCATAAAACCGTACTGTGGCTCCAACTCGATTGTGAGGCGAATCGCCTCTGTCGTGACTGGCACACCATCACACATAGCTCACACACCACACATCAATGCGTGACTCGCTTGTCATATCAGACGATGATACCACTGTTACAGCGGGCGGTCCAGGAACTGCCCACGACCCGCCGTTGAGTGGACCTTGTGATCCGTTGCGACAACCTCACCGCCGGCAATGACTGTGTCCACACGCGCGTTCCAGTGCTGTCCTTCGTATGGCGTCCAGTCTCCCACGAACGTTTGGTCGTCGGCAGTGACCTCGTACTCTTCAGTCCGAATGAGTACCACGTCCGCATCTGTTCCGGCCTGTAGCGAGCCTTTTTTCGGATAGATCCCAGCGCTCCGGGCCGGTGCCGCACACACGAGTTCGCGGAGCCGCGGCCAAGATATCCGGCCTTCGTGGACGCCGCCGCTGACGAGGAACTCGACCATCGTCTCGACGCCCGGGAGCCCGGCGTAGGGCTCCCAGATATCCTCCCAGCCGGCTTCGCGCGTCTCGCGGTAGGTCGGGAAGTGATCCGTGCCGATGATGTCGATTGTCCCGTCCTGTACTGCATCCCAGAGCCGCTCCCGCTGGGTGTCGGATTTGAGGCTGGGATTGACCTTCAGGAACGGTCCCCTGTCGGCAACGTCATCTTTCGAGAAGGCTAGATACTGTGGACAGGTTTCGAGCGTAACTGGAACGTTGGCTCGTGATTTGAAGCGCCCGGCTTCGCGCGCACCGCTCCCACTTGAGATGTGGACGACGTGTAGCGGACAGTCGGCGTATTCTGCGAAATAGCCCGCCCGAGAGATCGCGTCAAGTTCGGCCTCCAGCGGTCGTGAGTCCATGTACACGTCGGGTTCGTCGCCGTCGATAGTCGACCGTGCGTCGTCGAGCAGTCCTTGCGTCTCGCAGTGAACACGAACTGTTCCCCCGGCATCGCCGACACGCCGCATGAGCCGGGCGATGGTTTCGTCGTCAGCCAGATACGGGTCAGCGGTAAATGTCTTGAAATCTGCTGTTCCGGCGTCCATGATGCCGGTCACGTCGATTTCAGGGTCTTGCACGTTGCCCGCAACGAGGCCGAAATCGACGTGGGCCAGCGCGGAGCACGTCTCTGCTTTCTCTTGCAGTGCATCTGGGGTTGTGATCGGGGTCTGTGTCGGTAACTCGATGACCGTCGTCACTCCACCGGCGACCGCACTCGCGGTCTGTGACGCGAAGTCGATCCCGTCCGGAAACAGCTCGTCGTCGTGCATATGCGTGTGTACGTCGATAGCGCCCGGAAGCGCGACCATGCCGTCAGCGTCGATGACAGCATCCGGGTCACTGGGGGCTGGGACCGACGACACGGGACCGGCAGCGTCTATCGTCCCGTCGGATATCGTGATTTCACCGCTCCGGACGCCCGACGCCGTTACCACCTGTGCATCTTTGATGTGAATGTCTGTCATGCTGTAACAGCCCGGGCGAATGACGAAAACAGTTGGTGTGTGAGACGCCACATCCGTCGCACACGCTTGTTGTGCTACGGTGGCTGCTAAGGCTGTTCTGGGGCGGAGTAGCTTTTAGTCGATTGACGGTTACCGCCAACCTGTGATACTGAACGCAGGGACGCTCATCACCATGGACGATGCGCGCACGGTCCGGTCGGAGGCACACGTCGTTGTCGAGGACGGTGACATCGTCGCTATCGAGGACGGCTACGCGTCGGGGGCCGACGTGATCGACGCCACTGACGAAGTCGTCATCCCGGGACTGGTGAACTGCCATACTCATATGTACGCGCTCCCGATTCGCGGCGCGCCCCTCGCTGCGTCACCTGAGAGCTTTTACGAAGCGCTTGTCGACATCTGGTGGAACGTCGACGAGGCGTTTACCGAACGTGGCGCTCGCCTGTCCGCACTGGGTTCCTGCGCCGAAATGCTTCAGAGCGGCGTCACTACCTTCTGTGACAACTACTCTGGGCCGAACACGCTGCCGGGCGGTCTCGATGCCGTTGCCGAGGGGGTGTCACAGACGCCGATCCGCGGGATGATTTCCTTCGAGACGACAGCCCGTAACTCCGAGGCCCAGGCCAGAGACGGAATCGCGGAGAATACGCGATTCATCGACGAAGCGGAAGACCGGTACGACTCCGTGTCTGGCCACTACTGCCTCCACACGCTGTTCACCAACACCGAAGACATCGTGAGAGAGTGTGTCGACAGGGCCACCGACGACGACCGCCCTATCCAGATACATCTCGAAGAGGGGCTGGTCGACGTTCACGAATCTATTGCCGACTACGGCAAACGACCGGTACCAGCGTTAGAAGACATGGGCTTTTTTGACGCCGAAGTCATCGCCGCCCACTGCGTCCATTCTACCGAGTCCGAAATCGAAATCCTCGCAGAAAACGACGTAAGCGTCGCTCACAACCCCTATTCTAACATCAACAACGCTGTCGGTATCGCCGATGTCGAAACGATGCAAGCCCACGAGCTGACAATCGGACTCGGTGACGACGGGTGGGATCCGGATATGTTCGAGACCATGCGTTCGGCCGTCGGCATACACAAACTCAAGCAGCGCAACCCGAGCGGCTTCGACATGGCGACCGCGCTCGAATGGGCGACAATCGGCAGTGCGGCGGTGCTGGGGATGGACGACGCTGTCGGCAGTATCGAGGTCGGCAAATGCGGTGATTTCGTCACGCTGGATCTGGGTCCGAACCCTGTGTTGGACGAAAGTGCTCCCTACTACGTTGTCAGCGCCGCAAGCCGTGGGGATGTGACCCGGACGATTATCGACGGGGTACCTGTGTACGACCAGAACTCAGGCGTCGCTGGTGTCGACGATTCGGACATGACCGCCGTCGGCGATGCGAGTGCCGAACTCTGGGAACGGTTATAACCACGTTGTCGGACCGGTGTAGTTCACATCTGTTGTCATTTGACCCAATTCAATAACACCCTAAGTGTGTAAATTTAGTCCGCTGATCCCTCCTGAAGGACCCTCTCCGACAGCGCACATATTTACACCCTAAGGGTGTATATCAATGGTTGGGATTCTGATTCCACCGCCAATGTGCACATTCTGTACACACGGGATTTCCACTCTAGCGTAGATGAGGGGCCAAATTTGTCTACCCAGTATATTGTAGCAAATGTTTCTGGTTCCCATATGTAATAGTGGGGCTGTGTGCGTGAGTGGCATATGGTAGTTAGTGACGCCTTTGAGACTTTCACGCAGGTACTCGAATGCCTCGACTCGTCTGACACTGAGGTCAAGTCGGTCTCAGTGAAGGGTCAGACGACCGCGGATAACGATGAAATCAGCGCCGACCTGACGCTCGCAACGCCGGTATTCGGTGGACTCTCGATTCACGATGACGTATCCGTTGACGCGGAGGAGTTCGATGTAACTGATAAACGGATTGAGATTGACGTGACTGTTACCGTCCCCGTCGGAACCGACATACCGGTTCCATCAGAGGGGGAGAATGACACGTCCAACGAACTGGCGGACACCCTCTCGCAGTCGGACTCCGTGCCAGCATACAAAGACCCCGAGGCACTCCGGGCGGCCTACGACGCCTGCGATACGTTCCCGGAGATGACCGAGGCGCTTGACGCCGATGTGACCTCCGAAACGGTCCGTCGGTACATGGTAGAGTACGATATCCATGACCCGACTGACACGACGCCACAGGCAGGCGGACTCACCCTCGCAGACGTGCAAGATGATTCCGATACCGATTCTGATCCGTCTGGTGGCTCAGACCCTTCTGACGACAGGCCGAGCGACACCAGTCAAGCCGAAAGTTCGGACGGACTGGGAGCCAGATCTGTCGCTGAGTTGCTCGCTGAGGCGGACTCGCAGGACAGCGACGACAATCTCGTCGCCGATGGACTCGGTATCTCTCGGGACGTCACCGTGGCTGAGCTCGCACAGACCGTTACACAGGCCACTTCGCTGGACGAGGTAACCCAGCGTCTTGAGTTGAGCCAGACGCACGCACGGAGGTTACTGTCGGAGCTTGATCTCCTTGACCTCGTCACTCATCGGCTCGCTGCCAATCAGATCCGTGTCTCGAACGCCGAAATCAAGCGCCGTATCACTGCCACCAGTCAGTAACGACCCTCTCGGTGGTCGCTCGGAGGATTAACCTTCATTATAAAAGGAAAATGTTTTTGCAGTCTGGTCTGGATGTGTGATAAATGGCAACTATCCGCGTACGCGACTGGACGAAAGAACAGATAGAGAAAATACGTGATACAGAGTCGCACTCCTCGCATGACTCGGTTATCAAGTCGCTACTGAAAGACCGGAAGCTGGCCAAGTACGCGGACGATGCCGCAGAGCCCGTTCCGGAGTCGCAATCCGAGACCCGGATGACAGACCCCGACACTACCTTCGATGATCTGACCGTGCTCGGCGAACTCTCCGGTGCGGACAACGGGGTCTTGTTTCTCTGGTGTCCCAGTTGCGGGAACGAACTGGCGCACTTGACTGCTGATAACCCGCTCGGCCTGTCCGTGTTCGAGATCGAATGCCAGCGCTGTCTCACCCATCTTGACAGACACGCCATCGTTGCCATCGAGATCGGCTATCCGATTGAGCAGAAACTGGTCGAAGACTGTCTGCAAGACGACCTCAAGGAATGCGTCGTCGACTACTGGGACCGGACACTTGAATCGGCCACTGTCGGTGCGCTTGACGACGATCTCGACCCGGCACATCTCGTCTGGCAGTTCGACCAGTATCTTCGGCAGTTTTCGTGGGAATGGCCGGCGGATGTCCCTGTTGTCGGCTTTGCCACGGGCGAAACCTACCGCAACTCCGTCACCGGCGAGCATCTCGAAGTCATCGAACCAGTCTCGGAGAACCGGAATGCGATGGATTCGTTCAAGATACGGCGGTACGCCGGTGACCCAGAAACCCACGCCGGTGAAACAGAAATTCTCGACAGCACCACTGTCGTCGACCACATTGTTAGTCGCCGATTGCTGATGGAAGCGCGTGCTGATTCGGCTTCACTGCCCGAGTCGTCCGAACCGACAACGTGACTGACGCCGTCCTTGTATAGGTGTTTTTCTCCATCCGTCAATTCTTGCTGGCCTGATAAATACAAATCTGTTCAGAATAGGCTGACTAGTGCCAGAACAAGCGGCAAATCAGTAGACACTATTATAACGATAGCATCGGCTATTGAAAAATCAAACTATAGCTGAGGCGTTGCGAGGTTTCGTCATACTCAGGGGGAAGACGATGTGTCTTAGTTTGTTTCGGCTGTTGGTCGGGAACACCGCAGGCACACGACGCTCTCTGCGACCCAGTTCACATCTGTTGAGTCACAGTGCGGACAGCGGTGGTGGTCAGTGTCGTACTCCGTGGTTCCACGAGGAGTGGCGAGGAAGCCGTCGTTGATCACCTGCTCGACGAGAGTCGAGAACCGTTGGCGCTTGACGATGGCTCGCTGTGCGAGGAAGCTGCCGGCGTCGTCTGGGTCCGCGCCGTGGAGGTCTTCCCAGGGAATAGCGATCTCGCCGTTAGCCGGGCCACGAGCGACATGCTGGATGAGGGTCGCAGCGGCCTCGAACAGGGGCGTCGTCCCCCACGCCTGCGGATTGTCGACAGCACTTCCGGCGTCGTTGTATGCCGCCTCAGCCTCGCGGTATGCCGTCTCGACCCCGTCGAGGCCCCCGACCGCCCGGAAGTCCGCGACGAATTCCTTGAGACAGGCGTGCTGAACCGGATGTTCGAGCCCGTTGGTCACATCCTTGGCCACGGCGACGCCCTCGACGCCGCGACGTGTGGCGCGCGTATCCTGTCCGGCGACGCGGTAACAGACCGCGCTCGTCGCAAGGTACTGAAGCCCGTCACCGACCCACCCCTTCTCGTCGGCCGCGAACGGCTCGATACCGTCCCGCGGGTCCGCAAGAACACGCCAGCCTGCCCGCGTGTATTCGTCGCCGGCACGCCGGTACTCGCGGTCAGCGATGGCGGCGACTGCCGCCGCCCGGTGTCCCGCATCCTGTGTGCGCATGCACTGTTTACGACGGACGGCCTTAGAGGCTTTTGCACCCAATAAATCGGTACCGCTGTCGGCCCGAACCGTCAGACAGAATACGGGTCCGTCCACTCAATAGTACATGGAGTCGGTACCTCTTGTCACGGCGCTTACGGTGTCACTCCGGTTTGGTATCGGCGTGGCTGCTGGTGTCGTCGCGACGGTTGTGATGGACCTAGTGATGGCCAGACTGCCGGAAGGCGAAACGCCGCCGTTCATTGCCTCCGGTGTATTGACCGATAGCGCCCCGCAGAACGCCCCCGAGCGGCTCGCGAGCGTGGTCCACTATATTGCTGGCTGGCTCACTGGCCCGCTGTTCGTCTGGGTCCTTTTCACCACTGAAGGGTTGCTGGGCGGGCCGTCGATAGTCGCAGCGGTCCTCGCTGCCGCCGTCCTCTACACGCTGATGGTCGGCTTTTTTGTCTTCGCCGTCCTCCCACGCTCCCGGCTGCCGTCGGCCCGGGTCCCAGACATCAGACGCGACTGGGCGATCTCGGCGGCCGGATACCTACTCGTCCTTGTGCCGCTTGTCGCGCTCGGGTTTCGCCTCGTCTGACCCGTGTGACCGCGGCACCGCTTGACTGCACTGCCACGGGCTTCACGGCCGCTCTCACTCACCGAGCGAAAGCGTGCCGTCCGGTCCCACTTCACCGACTTCGCCGGTGTGATACCAGTTGTCTCGGAGCGTCTGCGCGCCGGTCTGGTCGTCGTGGAGGAAGCCGCCGAGGACGGTCGGGCCGCGGACCAGTAGCTCTCTGTTTTCGGAGACGGCGATTTCAACGCCCGGCATCGGGTCCCCAATCGACCCTTCGACGTAGGAGTCTGCCGGGTTCAGTGCCCCCACACCGGTTGTGCCGACGGAGCCGTAGAGCTCGCATATCGGAACCCCCAGCCCCCGGAAGAAGTACAGCAGATGGTCGTCCAGCCGGCCGGTCCCGGAGAGTGCGTAAGTGAGGTTCGATAACCCCGCGTCTTGTCGGAGCGGCTTGTAGACGAGGCGATTGGCGGCTCTGTATTTCAGCGGCGTCCCCTGTCCTTCGACGACTCCTTCTCCGTAGGACGCTACTCGACCGCCGACCTTCCGTTTCATCCAGCCCATATCGCCGAGACGGTCCTGAATCGTTCCGTAGAGCTGCTGGTACATCTTCGGGACACCGACGAGCACATCTGGCGCAACAGCCGCGAGCTGGTCGACGAACTCATCGGTCCCGAGGTAGGCGACGGCGCTCCCGGTCGCCCAGAGGTAGTACGTCGCGACGCGTTGATAGATGTGTGCCAGTGGGAGCGAACACGTTCCGGTCGCTCCGGGGCCTGTGGGAAGCGCCTCTCGGAGGCTCTCTGCGGCCGCCAGTAGATTTCGGTGTGTCAGCGCGCAACCGGCCTTCTCCGCAGGGGATGCCACGTCGAACGCAACTGTCGCAACCTCGTCACCGTCCGTCTGTAGGCCGGGAAGCACTCTCGCCTCAGCTGTCGGGAGGTCCTCGAAAGCAAGCACGGTTTCGACGGCCAGTGCGAGGTCTTCGGTCACGTCTCCCGCTGCCACAAGTCCGGTTGCGCCAGTCCGTTCGATAATCTGGGCTGCCCGGTCGTCGCTCGCAGACGGGTAGAGCGCGACCGGGACCAGTCCAGCGAAGTGAGAGGCCAGGTCCAGAACGGACCACTCGTACTGGGACTGTGCTCTGATTGCCAGCCGGTCCCCCGGACGCAGTTCCGTCGAGAGGAGTCCGCCAGCGACTGCTTTCGCCTGCTCGGCCAGCTCATCGAAACTCCGTTCAACGAACTCGCCGTCATCTCGGACGAGCGCCGCGGTCCGATCCCCGTGCTCCGAAACGACATCTTCGAACCAGGCCGCTACTGACCCGTCCGGGACCGAAAGCGAGCCCCCGTCGTAGATGTCGCTGTCGAGGCGCACCCCGTCGGCTTCGCTCTGCCGGTCAACTGGGACCGGGTCTTCCGATGCCGTGCGGTCCTGATATAGCTGCCCGGGTTCGTACTCGTAGTCATCGCTGACCTCGTTCTGGAAGTAGTCCGCGTAGTTCTGGTCTTCGTCGCCGGCGGCGATGTGCGCATCCAGCCAGTCTCGGGCGACTGTCAGGACCTCCATCGTGACGTACTCCCCGTTTTCGTGTTTCTCGCGGAGTTCTCGCACTTTGTCGGCGAACTCCTCGTGCATTTCACGGTGGTTGTAGAAACAGTCGCTGCAGTCCATGGCGTAGCCACAGTTCTGCATGAACTCCTCTTCGTCACCGAAATGGTACTCGGTGTAGCGTTCCAGTTCCCGGAGAATGTCACCGACCTCCTCCTCCGAGTGGCCTTCGTTCATTGCAGTGTGGAGGTCGTTCAGTAGCCCGAACAGGCGCTTGTGCTGTTCGTCGAACCGCTCGATATTGGTGCTGTACCGTTCTTCGTCCCACTCGGCGAACGCCCCCGTCGAGTCTGTGCCCATACCTGTTCTGTTACCCATTATTTGAAAAGTAACTCTCACGTTCCCACCGAGTGAAAATGCGGTCTAATTCCCAAGTAGTTGCCAGATAACGTTGTATTCGGGATGCAAGAACTAAGTGACGACGCGGTCGTTGATGTCCTCACCGACAACGGAATCGGCGTGCTGGCACTGTCCAGTCCAACTGGGGGGGCCCCGTATCCGGTCCCGGTGGCGTTCGGATACGATCCAGCGACGGATAGCTTGGCGTTTCATCTGTCAGAGAGCGACGATAGCCAGAAACACCAGCATCTGACTGCAGACGCCACCGTCGGGTTCACCGTGTACGAGGAAACCGAACCTAAATCGGTGTGGCGGAGCGTCGTGGTCACGGGTGAACTGGTGGAGGCGACGTACGACGAGGTAGAGCCGGCCCTTGCCTCGCTGGCCAGCAACACACAGTTCGCCCCGAACCCAGTTAGCTGGGACGATACAGCCACGACGACGCCGTATGAACTTCGAATCGATGACTGGCACGGCCGTGAATTCCGCGTCGGGTGAAACCGGTGTTGAGAGCCACGGACACTCCCGGGAACAGACTCCTCTCCCAGGGGAGAAGCCGCCGCTTTTCGCCCGCGCTGTGTTCTCAGTCTATGGGAAACAGCGCACGTAATTATGCCATAAGATTCGTATCTACAAACAGAGGTGTCCCAGATGCTTTCACTAACAACTGCACTACTCCAGCACGGACCGATGGGGCCCCACGGTGGGGGAATGGGTATGGGCATGACCCCGGGCGGTTGGTGGCTGCTGTTCGCAGCATTTATCATCGCTGCTATCGCGGTCGGTGCTCTGCTGTACGTACAGCTTCAGGGGGAGGCGACCGTCGAGCCGGATTCACTGGAAACGCTCAAACAACAGTACGCATCGGGTGAGATTGACGAGGCGGAGCTTGAAACACGGGCTGACCGATTGCTCCAGTACGAGTCATAGCCCGTCACCGGCAGTTCTACCCGCTCCCAGTCTGGATAGAGTGTCACCTGTATCACAGTAAGGATGGTCCTTGCTTGCGTCCATCGACTGTCCGGCACGCACTTCGTGGTGCATTTATTCCGCAACGGTGAACGGTAGGTATGGACCCGGACGACGTTCGCAACGACTGGGCCTCCCGTTCCGGGAAGTTCTCGCCGGAGTACTACGCTGAACTCGGACCGAACGAGGTGAGTGAGACGCTGGTCAATGTACTCGACCACTACGTCCACGACGACGCCCGAATCATCGAACTGGGCTGTGGCTCGGGTCGCCACTTGGCGCATCTGCAGACCAACGGATACGGGAATCTCACCGGCATCGACATCAACGACGAATCCTTCGACGTGATGGCTGAGCACTACCCTCGGCTCGCGGATTCGGGGACGTTCCATACCGGTGCCCTCGAAGACATCGTCACCGAGTTCGAGGCCGACGCCTTCGATGTCGTCTACTCGGTCGAAACCCTCCAGCACATCCACCCCGATGACGCATGGGTGTTTGAAGAGATCGCCCGTATCGCCGGGGACCTCCTCATCATCGCCGAAAACGAGGGGAACAGCCCCGAGCGTGGACGCGAAGACACTGCGGTGAGCTACGTCGACGACGAGTTCCCGCTGTATCACCGCAACTGGAAGCAGGTGTTTTCGGAACTCGGGTTCGCGCAGCTAATCCGCGAACCCACGTCCCGGGACACCATTCGCGTGTTCCGTGCCCCGTAGCTCTTTTCGTATCTGTCACTTCTCGGTGGTGCCGTCATCGAATACCCATCCACCGATAACTTCACAATCGATAACCAGGCAGCAGCTATTTGTGTCACGGTATCATGCATCAAGTTGGATCGCTATGCAACTGTGCCAAAACTGTCAGGCGGCTATCGACGAGTACCTCTTGGACAAACAACTCGAACCCCTGCGAGACCTCACAGTCGACGACTTCAATCTCTGTTCTGACTGCGTGACTGTCGTCGCAGACGCCTGTGTGGAGTGCGACGGCGCGGTGTACGTTCCCAGGTCCAAATCCGCGGTTCCTGACTGCTGTCCCGCGTGTCGGTCCGAGTACATCGACAAGACCGGGACCGACCCGGGCTGGCATTTCGACACGATGTCAAGCTGACCCCTGCCTGCGTCGGACTGCTGACGTGGGCATCATCCTCGTTTTGCTGTTGCTGACAGTATACTGAACGGTTGTCCGGTGACCGAATGAGAGCTCTGTGTTCCGGAGCCGAGAAGAACGATACGTCTCGGTACAAGTGGCCGCAATAGTACTGCGGACACACACTGTTTTCGGGAATTTCTGAACAACGGGGAGGGCCGTAGAGGCCGTGTGTGTGCGTCACAGTGGCGATAGAAGCTTCATACTCCTCCAGCACATACGGATAGTCTCTACTGGAATGACACGCTCGACACGATATATCGGCTTGCTGTTTGCTGCGCTCGCACTCATCTGGGGACTCTCATTTGTGGCGATCAAGACTGGTCTCGAAAGCGTCCCGCCGGTGTTGCTGGCAGCTGTCCGACACGACATCGCTGCAGTCGTCCTGCTTGGCTATGCCCTCTGGCGAGGGCGGGCGCTGCGTCCACAGACTCGCGATGACTGGTCGCTGATTTTCATCGGCGGCACCGTCCTCATCGGGGCACACTTCGCGCTTCTGTTTCTCGGCCAGCAGTACGTCCCGAGTTCCTTCGGCGCAATCCTGCTCAGTCTCACGCCGGTCGTGACGCCGGCGTTCGCATCGACGTTGATACCGAGCTACAGGGCTCGACCACACGAACTCATCGGCACCGTCTGTGGGTTCATCGGTGTGGTCATCATTGCGAACCCCACACCGGGAGCGGTCGGCGGTCGGCTGCTCGGTGTCGCCCTGCTCATCAGTTCGGCTGTCGCCTTCGCCGTCGGCGCAGTCCTGACCGAGCGCTACACCAGTTCGCTCCCGCTCGTGAGCCTGCAGGCCTGGATGACGCTGCTCGGGGCAGGCATCCTGCACGCTGTCAGCGCGGGGCTGCCATCGGAGCAGCTGGGAACCGTCACGGTCGGGCTCGAACAGATAGCCGCAATCGCGTATCTCGGCATCGTGGCCAGCGCAATCGGGTTCCTCCTCTACTTCCGCCTGATCAGCACAGTCGGGGCCGCTGAAACCAGCCTGGTGTCCTACGTGGTTCCGGCAGTGACGGCCATCAGCGGCTGGCTCCTGCTCGGTGAGACACTCGGCCCGGTGACCATCGCTGGCTTCGCCGTAATCGTGGTCGGCTTCGCGTGGGTGAAAGCCGACGTGCTCCGGTCGCTCCGTCGTCGCCGGACGGACTCGCCATCGTACCGACCGTACGGGCCACGGGACGATTGCGTCGTCGTCAGCGGGAACGCGTACACGACCCGCGAGTGATGCCCCTGAGCAGGGGCGTCAGGCCTTAGCCGCTGCCACCCAATGTACCGGTATGGCTTCTCACCCCGGGTTCCACTCCCTGTATGATGAGACGGCGGCATCCATCTCCGTGACCGGTGACCTCCCGGACTGGCTCCGCGGCAGCCTCATCCGGAACGGGCCCGGCGCGTTCTCCCTCCCGAACGGTAGCAGTGTCGACCACTGGTTCGACGGGTTCGCGATGCTGTACCGGTTTACCTTTGACCCCGACACTGACGCGGTACACTATCGGAACCGCTTCCTCCGGACGGACGCGTACAGGGCGGCGACGAGTGGCAACTTCGAGGGCGGCTTTGCGACGGGCGAGACGACGCTTCGCTCGCGGCTGGCTACGTTCCTGACCGACCCCTACGATAACACGAACATCATCGCCGAGCGGTTCGGCGACGAGTACCTCGCACTGACTGAATCGCCCCGGAAGGTTCGTTTCGACCCGAACACGCTCGAAACGACAGGTCACCTCGAACACGACGACGACGTGCCGACCGGCCACCTCTCCTGTGCCCATGTTAAACGCGACCCGACGAGCGGCGTCCTTGTCAACGTCGAAACGGCGTTCGGACGGACCAGCCAGTACCACGTCACCGCAATGTCGCCCGACGGGACCCGACGACACGTCGGGAGCGTCGACACCGACCGGCCGGCGTACATGCACAGTTTCGCGCTTACGCCCCGGTACGTCGTCTTGACGGAGTTCCCGCTCCGACTCGACCCGCGACGGTTTCTCAAGCCCGGCCGGCAGGCGCCCTTCATCGAGCAGTTCGAGTGGGACCCCGACCGCGGGACTCGAATCATCGTTATGGACCGGACTACCGGGACGGTCGTGGCCGAGCCGGTCACCGACGCCGTGTTCGGCTTCCACCACGTCAACGCGTTCGAGCGAGCCGGCGGCAGGGAACTCGTGTTCGATCTCGAAACAGTACCCGACGCGACGACTATCGACTCCTTGTATCTGGATAACCTTCGTGCGGGCGAGATGGGCGCTATCGTCGGCCGCATCGAGCGGTTCACCGTCGACCTCGGTACCGGGAGCGGCGTGACCCGCTACGACCCTCCCGACGCGACGGTGTCGCGAGAGATGTTGTACTCCGACGGCAGCGCACTTCCGACTGTCTCACCGTCGCGGTGGTGTCGCCCGCACCGCTACGTGTACGCGATGGGGATGGACACCCCCGTTACCGAGTGGGCCCGTCGTGTGCTGAAACTCGACACTGACACTGGTGCTGTCGAGACGTTCGACGACGGTGGGGACTACTTCGGTGAGCCGGTGTTTGTTCCCGCACCAGACGGCGACACCGAGGATGACGGCGTGGTGCTGGTCGTTGCGCTGAACGCGGCAGACGACCAGTCCCGGTTGCTCGTACTCGACGGCCAGACGTTCGAAGAGCGCGCCAGAGCATCGCTTCCCCACGCAGCCCCGTTTGATTTCCACGGTCGATACTTTCCCGAACTTCGAGTGGCGACCGGCAACTGACGCTACTAGCGGTGAGTCTGCTCCCGCTGGCCGCTCGTCGGTCGAGAAATCGTCCTATTCGAGCGACCACACCGGACGTGCCGCTCTGGTGGAAATTGTGAACGACACACATATTGTTCGGTCTGCCTAAAATTCGAAAACGCTTTATCCATTTAGGCTGCCCTAAACAGTATGTTGGACGCACTGATCGACACCGCTGAACTGCCGCGCCGGCTGTCGATATCACGGATACCGAACGGAGCGTCGTGACTATGGTGACAGTCGGGAACCGAACGGGGACGACCTTCGACCGGGATGTCATTATTGTCGGGGGCGGTCCGGCGGGGTGTGCGGCGGGTGTGTTCACGGCCAGAGCGGACCTCGATACGGCAATCTACGACTGTGGCCGGTCGTCGCTCAAGCGCTGTGCCTACCTCGAAAACTACCTCGGTTTCCCGGCCGGTATTGACATCGACACGCTGTACGACCGCATTCAGGACCATGCTGAGACCGCTGGCTGTACCGTCGTCTCCGAGTTGGTCGAATCGCTTGACAGAACCGATGAGGGGGAGGGGTTCGTAGTCCAGACGCAGGCGGGGGAGACGGCCACGACTCGTCGTGTCATCGCGGCGACCCGCTACGACGGCGAGTACATGCGTGGCTTAGACGACGACGCGGCGATGTTCGAGACGTACGAACACGACGGCGAGGAACACGAAACCTTCGACCGTGAGTATGCCAACGCGGACGGCACGACACCGGTTCCGGGTCTCTACGTGGCGTCACCGTCCGACGAAGCGGATATGCAGGCGATCATTGCAGCCGGCCGGGGCGCGCGGGTCGCCCGCCGGGTGATCGCGGATGTGCGAATAGACGACGGCTGGTGGGAGGCTGTCGCTGACGGTGTGGACTGGGTCCGTCGCGAGGCCGAGTTAGACGACGAATGGACTGATCGAGCGACCTGGGTCGACTATTTCGACGACCGGTACGCCGAGGACGCCCCCGTTGCGCCGGAGTCGGAGCGGTTCCAGCGGGTCCGTGAGGCGGTCATCGACGAACGCCGGTCGTCGTATATCACGCCCGACGAAATAGCCGCCCGGACCGAAACAGGGCAGGAAACACTAGCGGGCTACCTTGACCCCGAAGCGGTCGTTTCGGGGCTCGATCAGACTGCTGTCCTCGATGCGATAGACGACGAAACAATCCGGGACTACCTCGACGCGAGCGACGGACGTGCGGAGGTGAGCGAGTAATGGCCAGTGAGACACAGGGCGCTACCGATGCGTGGTCGCAAGCCAGATCCTGGCTCGACACCCTCGATGGGTCCCTGTTCGGACTGTGTGTCGCAAGCATTGCCGTCGCCTTTGGGGCTGGCCTGCTCCAGGTGAGCTTCGGGGCGTATTCGATGACAATCCTTCAGGCGTGGCAGGCCGTGTTCGATCCGAAGGTGTGGTTCAGTGTTCAGGCGTGGCAGTCGTTTTTCCTCGGTGCCGAGCTCCCCGAACTACCGAAACGGACACTCATCGTCTGGAACATCCGGATGCCGCGGGTCATCGTCGCGGTGCTTACGGGGATGTGTCTCGCCGTCTCCGGAGCGATATTCCAGGCCGTGACACGAAACGAGCTGGCAAGTCCGTTTGTCCTGGGCGTGAGCTCCGGAGCGGGGCTCACTGTACTGCTAACCCTCGTTCTGTTCAGTAGTCTCGCCCCGTTCCTCCCGCTGTTTGCCGCGGTCGGTGGTTCCATCGCGTTCCTGCTTGTGTATATGATCGCGTGGAAGGGCGGAACGAGCCCGGTCAGACTGGTCCTTGCCGGTGTCATCGTCAACATGGTGTTTACCTCCCTCCAGCGGGGACTGTTCTTCTTCGCCGACGATCTGGGCGTTGTTCAGTCAGCACTGGCATGGATTACCGGCTCGCTTACCGGCGTCGGCTGGGAAGAGTTCCGAATCGCTATCATCCCGACGATGGCTGCGACACTACTCGCGCTGGCCGGCGCACGCCAACTGAACCTCCTCCTGCTCGGCGAGGAGACCGCGCGCTCGCTCGGGATGAGTGTCGAGCGGGTTCGGTTCCTGCTTTCTGGAGTCGCCATTCTGGCGGCCAGCACGGCGATCTCCGTCGCGGGAATCATCGGGTTCTTCGGCCTCGTAGTGCCTCACATCGTCCGACTCATCGTCGGGAGCGACTACCGCCGGCTCCTCATCGGTTGCGTGTTCGTTGGGCCGGCGCTGATGGTCGTCGCAGATGTCGGTGCGCGGCTGGCCCTGAACCCCGCGCAGGTTCCGGTCGGCGTCGTTACCGGCGTCGTCGGCGGCCCGTACTTCCTCTATCTGATGCGGCGACAGGAACAGATGGGTGAGATCTAATGCCACAGAACAACTCGAACTCGGACGGTATCGCCTCGACCAACGACACCGCTGCTGGGCCCCAGTCAGCCCGCCGGGACCGGCCGCTGGTCGGCGACGATGTGGTGCTTTCGTACTCCAGTGCGGATGACCCGGTCATCGACGGCGAGTCGATTTCCGCTGAACCGGGGGCCGTGACAGCGCTCGTCGGCCCGAACGGGTCCGGCAAGAGCACGTTGCTGAAAGGGCTCGCAAATCAGCTCCAACCCGACGCCGGATCTGTACTGCTCGACGGACAAGACATCCAGACGCTTGAGACCAAAGCGATTGCCCGAAAACTCGGCCTCCTCTCTCAGGAGAGTACGTCGCCGAGCAGCATATCGGTCGAGGATCTGGTGTATCACGGTCGCTACCCACACCGCGGGTTCTTCGACAGCGTCACCGAAGAAGACGAGGCTGCTGTCGAGCGGGCGATTGATCTGGCCGGCTGTGGACACATCCGTGAGCGCGAAGTCGGCAGCCTCAGTGGGGGCCAGAAACAGCTCGCCTGGATCGCAATGGTCCTTGCACAGGACACCGACGTGCTGTTGCTCGATGAGCCGACGACGTTTCTCGACCTGCACCACCAGCTTGAGGTGATGGAGATAATCGAAACGCTCCGGGACGAGAGTGACATTACCATCGTTGTCGTCCTGCACGATATCGAGCAGGCGGCTCGCCTCGCCGACCGGATGGTCGCACTCAAAGACGGCGAGATTCAGGCACGGGGACGGCCAGAGGATGTCGTCACCGAACAACTACTCGCGGACGTTTTCGAGATCGAAGCAGAGGTCACGGCCACGCCACACGGCCCACGCGTGAATCCGATCCGTCCCCGCCACGACGGTGACGAACACACTGCTGGTGACGATTCTGCCGACTCGGACCGTGCTGAGGAAGTCGTTGCCGAATAGAGCTACAGAGACCACCTTGCCACCGCGGTTAGAATGACGGAATCTTGAAACGGACGCTAGACGGCGTTTGCTATCGACTGTTCTGGGTCGGCAAATCGGAACAATTATATGTTTTTTAGGTCAGCCTAAAATAATGGCTGGCGACGCTACAGACGCCGAGACACCGACGCGGAGAGAGTATGTGAAGTACGGGGGAACGGTTCTCACCGCCGGGTTGCTTGCGGGATGTACCAGTGACGCCGAGCAGGGGGCCACAGAAACGGCGTCCGGAGCGGAGACGGACACCCACACGGTCGACGGTTCGTACTCTGTGTCGATGTCACCGATGGGAGCGGTGACCTTCGACTCGCCACCGGAGACCGTCTTTACGCGGCTCACACACCACGCCGACATGGCATTCGCGCTGGGGCGTGGGGATACCGTCACGGCAATGCACGCCCCTGAATATTATAACGGGCTCTGGAACCAGTTCGTCGACCGACTTCCGGGGGTGTCGCTGGACTGGACCGGACTGTACTCCTCGTGGAAGCCGAGCAAGGAGAAACTGTACGAACTGGACAGCGATATCCATCTGGCAGACCCGGCCTGGATCGCCAAACAGGACAACTGGGACCGGGAGGACTTCGAGGAGGTCGCCACCAACGTCTCACCATGGTTCGGCAACTCACTGAGCGACCGGCACGCCGAACCCCCGTCCGGGTGGGCTGACTACGAGTACTACACCCTCTGGGAGCAGTTCGAACTCGTGGCCGAGGCGTTTCAGGAACAGGCCCGCTACGAGGCGCTTGCGGCGATCCACGACGAGATGCGCTCGACTATCGACGCGAATCTGCCGCCCGAGTCGGAGCGGCCGTCGGCAGTGATGCTCGCCGCGGCTGACCTCGACGAGATCTACGCTTATACGCTTGACAACCCCGGATTCCTGACCGCGCATACCCGCCCATTCGGGGCACGAGACGCCTTCGAGGGGTCGGTCGAAACGAACTCTGTGGTCGACTTCGAAACCCTACTTGAGGCCGACCCGGATGTAATCTTGCACCTCGGCGGGTTCGAACCGAGTACGAGCCTTCCGGAGCGACGGGAAGCGTTCAAATCTGACCCGGTCGGGTCGGAGATTACGGCCGTACAGAACGACCGGATTTACCCACAGGGGGCGAGATATCAGGGCCCGATACTGCACCTCTTCCAACTGGAGATGACGGCTAAGCAACTGTATCCCGAGCAGTTCGGCGAGTGGCCGACCTACACTTCGGGGCCGTACCCTGAGATTCCGCCCGAGGAACAGCTGTTCGACCGCCAGCGGGTCGCAGACATCATCAACGGAGCATTTGAAGCATGAGTGATAACGACACGACAACCGACGCACGGACGCGCAGAGACTATCTGAAATACGGCGGGGCGGTCATCAGTGGTGGGCTGCTCGCCGGCTGTACCGGCGATGCCGACTCACAGTCGACGCCGGAATCGACAGACAGTGACGCGTCGACAGTTACTGCAAACCCCGACGCGACGACACCGACTGCAGCGGACTCGTACACGGTGTCGATGGAGCCGATGGGCGAGGTACAGTTCGACTCGGCTCCTGAGCGGTGGATGGCCTACTTCAGCACCTACGGGGACATGGCTATCGCGCTGGGGCAACTTGAGGGTCTTGCGGGGCTGATATTCACTGAGAACTGGCCGATGGCGTTCTTCGACGCCATCCCGAACGTCGACGTGACGTTCGATGATATTCCACAACTGATGCGCGACGGGAGTATCGGCAAAGAGGCCTTCTACGAGATGGACTCTGATGTCCACCTGTTTGACCCGAACTTCGTCCGGGTGCTTGACGACACCTGGTCCGATTCGGACTTCACTGAGGTCAGAACCAACATCGGCCCGATCGTCGGGAACAGCATCCGGCGACGGAACGACGACTGGCACGATTACCGGTACTACTCGCTGTACGAGGCCTTCGACCGAATCGCCGATGCGTTCCAGGAACGTGAACGCTACGCGGCGTTTGCTGACCTCCACGATTCGCTGCTCACTGAAATCAACAACGGGCTGCCGCCTGAAAACGAACGGCCAACAGTCGGTCTGCTCTCGATCAACTCCGACTTCGAAGGCGGGTCGTTCTACGCTTATCCCGTCCACGATGGAAACGGGCACAAGCAGTACCGTGACCTTGGGATGCGCGGTGCGTTCGACGAAGTTATCGACGGGAGCTACGCCGAGTGGGACTACGAGCAACTCCTCGATGTCGACCCCGACATCCTCCTGTTCCAGTACGGCTTCTCGCACGTTTCGACCGAGGAGTTCGAGGACCGAATGGCCACGATGCGAGAAGACCCTATTGGTCAGCAACTCTCAGCGGTTCAGAATGACCGACTCTACCGCGGTGGGACTTCGTATCAGGGACCAATTATTAATCTGTTTCAGACGGAAGCCGCCGCCAAACAGTTCTACCCTGAGACGTTCGGCGAGTGGCACGGCCTCGGTACTACCTCGGACCAGGAGCAACTGTTCGACCGACAGCGAGTGGCAGCCATCATCAACGGCGAAATCTAACCGCTCTCCCCCACACTCTTAGAACCGGCTTGCGTAACTGTATTGAGATCGATACCCACATATCTGGATGAACGGTCTACAACTATAGCAATAACTGCCAGTATATATGGTATATAAGGGTATAACAGTCTGTTTGTCCAGAAAGAATTTATACCACCATGCCATCATCTCACATATGTTAGTACACGAAGGGAACACGCATTCCTACACCACTGGCTCCGACCGATACTGCCGTCATTGCAACGACGTTGCGCTGGCGTATGACCCCTCGGCTGACCGCCCGCGCTGTCGTTCGTGTGGAAAGCTCGTCTAGCTGGGTCTGTCGATTACGGGGAACTCGCCACAGGAGCACATCGTTTGTGCCGGAGCTTCGGCCGTGTGAGTCGTCTAGAACTAGCCGTACCGTTTAGCGAATCATCCCGCGGTTTGCATGACTGTCAGTCACCACAGACCGACTACAGCTTGACGAGAACCTTGATCGCCTCGCGCTCGTCCATCGCCCGATATCCCTCGGGAACACCGTCGAGATCGACTGTTTTCGTGAAGATCGGCGACGGGTCAAGCGTGCCCTGCAACACATCGGCCAGCAGGTCGTCAGCGTAGGCACGAACCGGTGCGACGCCGCCGTTGAGCCCGATATTATCGCCGAACAGCGAAAACATATCTAGCCCGGAGTCATCGAGCCCGTGCGGGACGCCGACGTAGCCGACGGTCCCGCCCGGGCGACAGACATCGATGGCAGTCTCCATTGCTGAAGCCGCACCGACACACTCGAGGACGTGGTTTGCACCGCCGTTGGTCAGGTCGTCCGCGGCGTCCACGGCCTCTTGGCCGCGTGCGGCGATGGTCTCTGTCGCACCGAACGACTCGGCGAGTTCGAGGCGGTCCTCGTGGTGGCCCATCGCAATGATGCGTTCTGCACCTAAGCGGCGTGCCGCCAGCACCCCGCACAGTCCAACGGCACCGTCGCCGACAACAATACAGGTGTCGCCTTCACTGACACCGGCGCTCACCGCCGCGTGGTGGCCGGTGCCCATAACATCTGTCAGGGGCAGAATCGCTTCCAGCGTGTCCTCGTCGTCGGCGTGACGGTCGGGAACGCGGACCAGCGTCCCGTCGGCTTCCGGCGCTCGGACGTACTCACCCTGCCCGCCGCCGTTTTCGCCGCCCCACGAATCGCCATTGACACAGGACGTATGCAGCCCTTTCCGACAAAATTCACACCGGCCACAGCTGATAACGAACGGGGCGAACACCCGGTCGCCGGGTTCGACAGAGCGCACATCGTCGCCGACCTCCTCGACGATACCCATCGGTTCGTGGCCGACGCGTGACCCTTCCTCACGGTCGCTTTGGCCGCGATAGAACCACAGGTCGGAGCCACAGACAGCGGTATGGGTCACGCGTACAATCGCGTCGGTCGGCGATTCAATCTCTGGTCGGGGGACCTCTTCGACGGTAATCTCACCGGGGCCACGGTAGATGGCTGCGCGCATGGGCGTGCTTCGGGTCGGCTGTGCAAAACCGTTCTCATACTGCGCACCAAATCCGACTGGCCGCTTTCATTGGATGAAAACAATTACCAGTGAGCGAATAGAAATGCAGAAACATGACAGACATTCTCATTGTCGGCGGCGGCCCCGCCGGCCTGAGTGCGGCACTGTTCGCACAAAAAAACGGACTGGAGACGACGGTCTTCGACACTGACGGGACGTGGATGCACAAAGCACACCTGTTCAACTATCTCGGGGTCGGGTCCCAAGACGGCTCCGCGTTCATGGAAACCGCCCGGTCACAGGTCGATAGCTTCGGCGTCGACCGAAAGCAGGGTACAGAGGTGACCGACGTACAGCAAACTGACGCCGGATTCGAGGTCACCACCGAAGATGACACGTACCAAGCGGCGTATCTCGTCCTCGCGACGGGGGCCAACCGTGACCTCGCTGCGTCGCTCGGCTGTGACATGACCGACGAGGATACCGTTGACGTGGACGTGACGATGGAGACGAGCGTCAACGACGCCTACGCGACGGGGGGTATGGTCCGAGCCGAGGAGTGGCAGGCCGTCATCTCTGCCGGAGACGGCGCGGCCGCAGCGCTGAATATCCTCACGAAGGAGAAGGGAGAGCACTTCCACGACTTCGATACCCCCGCCGACGCGGACGAGATGTTCGGCCCCGAAGCATAGGCCTCGAAGCGAGTTCGGGCAGGCCTATCTCACTACTACCCACCGGACACTGTGTCGCTGGACACTGGCCGGCGAACACAGACTGTATTCGACGATAGGTAACCTCACATCTCCTGACTCTAACCAAGTGCGTACTCTACGCTACTGCGACCGATACCAGCCACTACAGTCGGTCTGAGGTTCTGAAGACGACAGCTAGCATTATCCACTGATTCACTATGACATCACAGAGCCGTGAAGCTGGTATGAAGGAGGTCGCGTTCACCCTCAGGTTCGCTGCGGGTGCTGATCCAGTGATGGACCTGTTTCAGGAGTATCCGAGGGTACGACTTCGGAACGCCACGTGTACCGTGACTGAAAACGCCCTCTGGCGTATCAACCATGTTGACGGTCCCGCTGACGCCATCGCTGCGTTCGATGACGTGTTTCTCGATGCTGAACGCTGTAACGAGTGTCTCGACGGACCCTGCTGTTCTGCGACGCGAGAACACAGGTCCTTGATTGCCGACTCGCCAGCAGGACGGTATATACGTATCACGAGCAGGCTGACCGGTGTTGTGCCGTGCCTGCTGTCGTTACCGATTCTATTGGCGATGGCGTCGTATTCGAGTCGGAACGCACCGGGGGCGCGTACCGATGGCGAGTGCTGTCGCCGGTCGGGACATCGTTTGAGCCGCTGTTCGACCGCCCCGAATCGACACTCCAGACGGGAATACAGCTCGATGTAGAGCACACAGGAAGTGCTGAACGGTGGCGAGCGAAGCCACAGCCCGTGTTTCCACAGTGACCGCATCGAGTCCATTGCTGTGCGTATACAATGTAATAGAACGAAATCAAACACCTGTTACACACGATTCGGCTGTACGCGAGGCTGAAATCAGTGGACCGACCGCTCGTCGCTTTCGTCGATGTCTTCGATGGGGTCGGCGTTGCCAAACGACGGTTCCGGTCCGTCCCCTGCCGCGGCCCACTCGCAGGCATTGGCGAGGACCTGCTGGATAGCTTCGTCGTGGTAAATCGGATAGGTCTCGTGGCCCGGCCGGAAGTAGAAAATACGACCTGCGCCGCGGCGGTAGCAACAGCCCGACCGGAACACCTCGCCGCCCTCGAACCAGGAGTTGAACACGAGCGTGTCCGGCGCGGGGATGTCGAAGCGCTCGCCGTACATCTCGGTCTCCGGGAGTTCGATGTACTCGCCGACCCCATCGGCGATTGGATGGCCGGGTTCGACGACCCATAACCGCTCGGTTTCGGCGGCCTCGCGCCACTTCAGGCTGCAGGTCGTCCCCATCAGCTCGCGGAATATCTTCGAGTAGTGGCCCGAGTGGAGGACGATGAGTCCCATGCCGTCGAGGACCCGCTCTTTCACCCGGGCGACCACTTCGTCAGCGACCTGGTCGTGTGCGGCGTGTCCCCACCAGGTAAGGACGTCCGTTTCTGCCAGTACATCCTCGGTGAGACCGTGCTCGGGTTCTTGGAGTGTCGCGGTTTCCGCGTCGAATCCGCGCTCTTCCAGGGCTGAGGCGATAGCGCCGTGAATTCCATCGGGGTATAGGTCTGCGACTGCTTCGTGTTCCTGCTCGTGAACGTACTCGTTCCAGACTGTGACGCGTGTCATACTCGTGGTTTCCACCTCCGCCGTAACGGCGTTCGCCAAGCGGCAATCCGTACGACGAGCGAACGCGATACGGTCTCGTCTCCGCGACTGTTCGCTGAGGGACTCTCTACAGTACCGCTGTGCACCTCAGATACCTCTCTGTGTAGCTCAGCGCTGCGTGTCCGGTTCGCGAGCGCGCGCCAGCTCCGCTCGACAGTGGCTATGACGACCCCGACGCTGAGCGCCACTGCGACTCGATCTCCAACCCCATCCACAGGACCGCGAATGTCGCTCTGAAACCGTCAAATACAGACGACTGTATGGCGCTTCACCAAGAGTACAGTCGAGTGAAATCCCGGCGTAAAGAACTGCTATACCGGATACACACGACTGTATCCGATTTCGGAGGTTTGTACAAAACACTCCCTGATTTTTGTTGTATCAACGTCTCTCGCTCCCGTTTCGACGCTAATCTGAATAGACTATAATGTAAACAGTAGATAGGTATATATACTCCCTGCTAGACGACGTGACTGATGCATTCCATCAGAAACCGCTGTCTCGGAAGGTTTCGACCGATAGAGCTGTGTACCGAGGTGGTTCCGAAATGAGAGCCCGCCATCGTTTCTCGGGGGTGACGCGCGATGTCTGAGCACACACTGGTGCTCATGGCACTACTCCCGCTAGCGACGATTGCGGTGCTGATGGTTGGCCTGTACCAGCCTGCGACACGGACAATGCCAATCGCGTGGGCGGTGGCGGCTATCGCCGCCTTCGTCGGCTGGCAGATGTCGCCGACGCTCATCGCCGCCGCGTCGATACGTGGCGCGCTGACAGCGACCAGAATCCTTGTTATCGTCTTCGGGGCGATACTCCTCCTGTACACGCTGAAACAGTCCGGTGCCTTCGAGGTGATCAATGCTGGGTTCTCCTCGATTAGCGACGACCGGCGCGTACAGGTCATCCTGCTCGTGTTCCTCATGGGGTCGTTCATTGAGGGTGCAGCCGGCTTCGGGACGCCAGCGGCTATCGTTGGCCCGCTGCTGGTCGGCCTCGGTTTCCCGCCGCTCGCCGCCGTGGTCGTCGCGCTCACGGGGAACATCCTCGCAATCACCTTCGGCGCGGTCGGTACGCCGCTGATTATCGGTCTCCGCGACGTGGTGTTCGCTGAGGGGACCGGTGCGGCACAGCAGGTGGTCCAGCAGGGCGGCTTCGAGAGCGTCGGCGCGTACGTCGCACAAATCGGTGTGTGGGCGGCGATAATCCACGCTATCGTCGGCATCGCCATCCCCTTTATCGGCGTGGCGATGATGACCCGCTTCTTCGGCGAAGAGCGGTCGATTAAGCCCGCGCTCGAAGTCCTGCCGCTGTGTCTCTTCGCGTGGGCGTCTTTCGCAATCCCCTACGTCGCGACCGCGTACTTCCTCGGTCCAACGTTCCCGGGACTGCTGGGTGCGATGGTCGGGCTCCTCGTCGTTACGACGACGCTCCGAGCTGGCTACTTCCTTCCCGACGATGAGTGGGACTTCGGTCCACAGGACCAGTGGCCGGACCACTGGATCGGTAGCATCGAACCCGGAGAGGGTGTCGGCACCACTACGGGCGACAGCCGGGAAGGCACGGTTGCAGCCGACGGTGGCACGGCAACGTTCGAAGAATCTCACTCGCAGGATATGTCGCTGGGGATGGCCTGGCTGCCGTACCTCCTCGTGGCTGCGCTGCTCGTCGTGACTCGTGTCGTCGGTCCGGTTCAGGAGTTCCTGGCGACCACCGGCGTTCTTATGTGGAACAACATCCTCGGCACGCCGTTCTCGGAGGGCGTCGAGCTGTTCTACCTCCCCGGGAGCCTCTTCGTGCTGGTCGCGGTGATCACCTACGCGCTCCACGGGATGGACACTGACGGTATCAAAGCCTCGTGGAGTGAGGCACTCCGAAACATCGCACCAGCCGTCGTCGCGCTGTGGTTCGCAGTTGCCACGGTCATGATCATGCAACGGACCGGCAGTGCCGTCGTGCTGGAGACTGCGCCGATCAACTCCGGGATGCTCGGACTGCTGTCGGAGATTACTGCGAACACGACCGGCCAGATGTTCCCGTTCTTCTCGGGCTTCATCGGTGCGTTCGGCGCGTTCATCGCTGGCTCGAATACGGTCAGCGACATCCTGTTCGGGCTGTTCCAGTTCCAGGCTGCCCAGCAGATCGGTGCGCCGACGCAGATCATCGTCGCCGCACAGGCGGTCGGTGGCGCAATCGGTAACCTCATCGCGATTCACAACGTCGTGGCCGCTCTCACCGTGGTCGGCCTCATCGGCGAGGAGGGACGCGTCATCCGCCTCGAACTGATTCCGGTACTGTACTACGGCGTGTTCACGGGCATACTGACGCTCATCCTGGCCTACGTCGTGGCACCGGGCGCGTTCTAACTCGACTCCTCTTCCGTTCTTACTCATGGCATACGACTCCCGACCCCCCCAACAGCACGACCCGGCGACAGACCCGAGCGCGAACTACGACTACCAGGGCGACAGCGTCAACCGGCCGGACCTCGTTGCGGCCTTAGAGCGCCGCGTTGACGGCGACGTACGCTTCGACGCGTACACCCGGGAACTGTTCGCGACCGACGCGAGTGCCTACGAACAGCTCCCAATCGGCGTCGTCTCGCCGGTCTCGACCGACGATGTGGTCGCGGTGATGGAGTACTGCGCCGAGGAGGATATTCCGGTCCTCCCACGGGGCGGCGGGACCAGTCTCGCCGGACAGTCGGTAAACGAGGCGGTCGTCCTCGATTTCAAGCGGCACATGGACGAACCGCTGTCGGTTGACCCGGAGGCCGAACAGGTCCGTGCGCAGGTAGGCATCACGATTGCTCGACTCAACGACCGACTCGAACCCCACGGCCTGAAGTTTGCGCCGGACCCTGCGTGGGGGGACAAGAGCGTTCTCGGCGGTGCAATCGGGAACAACACGACCGGCGCGCACTCGCTGAAATACGGCAAGACAGACGCCTATATCGAAGAGTGTGAGGTCGTCCTCGCGGACGGCACCCGGACGACCTTCGGCTGGGTCGACGTCGACGACCTCGAAGCGCGAGCGGCCGAGGCCGGCCCCGACGCCGATCTTGAAACCCGGATTTACGCCGAAGTCGCTAAGATCATCTCGGAGGACGCCGACGCGATAGACGCCCGGTATCCGGACCTCAAGCGCAACGTCTCCGGGTACAACCTGGACGAACTGGTCGACAACGCCAGAGAGCGCGGCGAGGTCAACCTCGCCCGTCTGCTCGCGGGGAGCGAGGGGACGCTGGCGGTCGTCACGGAGGCGACGGTCTCGCTGGAACCCGTCCCCGAGGCCACAGCCGTCGCCATGCTGACCTACGACGATATCATCTCGGCGATGCGGGATGTCGACCCGATTCTGGACCACGACCCCTCGGCCGTCGAGGTGATGGACGACGTATTGCTGGACCTCGCGGCGGAGACGCCGGAGTTCGCTGACGTTGTCGGCATGCTCCCCGAGGAGACCGACTCGACGCTGCTCGTCGAGTTCTACGCCGATTCGCCAGACGACGGGGCCCAGAAAGTCGCCGACCTGCTCGCCGACCGGCTTCCGGGCTACGAAGCACGAGAATCGCCGCGTGACGGGGCCGCTTCCGTCACCGACGCCCCTGTTCACGCTGTCGACGCGCTGGAGGCGTACGACGCGGACCGGCAGGCGAAGTTCTGGAAGATGCGCAAAGCCGGGCTGCCGATTCTGCTGTCCCGAACGGGCGACGACAAGCACTGGCCGTTCGTCGAGGACACGGCGGTCCCGGCCGAGAACCTCCCGGAGTACGTCGCCGATATCAGGGAGTTGTTCGACGAGCACGACACCTTCGCCTCCTACTACGCCCACGCCGGCCCCGGCGTCCTGCACATCAGGCCGCTGTTGAACCTGAAATCCGAGGACGGTATCGAGACCATGGAGGCCATCTCCGACGCCATCACGGACCTCGTCGTCCAGTACGACGGCTCCATCTCCGGCGAACACGGTGACGGCCGCGCCCGGACCCAGTGGAACCGGAAACTGTACGGCGACGACCTCTGGGAAACGTTCCGCGACCTGAAATCGGCGTTCGACCCCGACTGGCGGCTGAACCCGGGGAACATCTGTGGCGACCACGACCCGGCCGACGACCTCCGGTACGACCCCGATTACGCCTTCGACGCGGGCTTCGAGCCCACGCTGGAGTGGGACAACGACAACGGGTTCCAGGGGATGGTGGAACTCTGTCACGGGTGTGCGGGCTGTACCGGCCACCAGGAGACCACCGGCGGCGTCATGTGTCCGACATACCGCGCCGCCGAGGAGGAAATCACCAGCACCCGCGGCCGGGCCAACATGCTCCGGTCGGCGATGGACGGTGACCTCCCCGACGACCCCACCGACGAGGAGTTCGTCACCGAGGTGCTGGACCTCTGTATCGGCTGTAAAGGCTGCAAGAAGGACTGTCCGAGCGGCGTCGACATGGCGAAGCTCAAAGCCGAGGTGGTCCACGAACACCACCAGCGCGAGGGCATCTCACTGCGAGATCGGCTGTTCGCCAACGTCGAGACGGTGCTCTCGCTCGGGAGTGCATTCGCTCCAGTGTCGAACTGGCTGATGGACCTGCCGGGGGCGGGCCGTCTCATGGAGAAAACGGTCGGCATCACGGAAGAGCGCACCCTGCCTGCCTTCCACCGGACCACGTTCCGGGACTGGTGGGCCGACCGCGGCGGGGCGCTTGTCGCGGCGAGCAGAGCCGACCGGAAGGCGCTCTTGCTCGCCGACCCGTACACGAACTACAGCCACCCCGATGTCGGGAAAGCGGCCGTAGAAGTGCTCGAGGCGGCGGGCGTCCACGTCGTCATGCCAGACGACGTGACAGACAGCGGTCGGCCCGCGTTCTCCAAGAGTATGCTGGACCACGCTCGCGAGACGGCACGGGCAAACGTGGACGCGCTCGCGCCGCGAATCCGTGAGGGCTGGGACGTTGTCACTATCGAACCCTCCGACGCGGTGATGTACCAGGTCGACTATCGGGACCTCCTTTCCGGCGACGACGTCGACGCCGTCGCAGAGAACACGTACGGCGTCTGCGAGTACATCGACACGTACCGGCTAGGGGAGGCTATCTCCTTCGGTGACGCTGGCGACTCGCTAGCGTACCACGGCCACTGCCACCAGAAGGCGACGAAGAAGGACCATCACGCCGTCGGCGTCCTCCGGCGGGCCGGCTACGATGTGGACCCGCTGGATTCGGGCTGTTGTGGCATGGCCGGCTCCTTCGGTTACGAGGCCGAACACTACTCAATGAGCGAGGCCATCGCTGACCTCCTGCTGGGCCAGATAGATGACTCGCCGGCCGAACAGGTCGTCGCACCCGGCGCGTCCTGTCGGTCTCAGATAGACGATTTCGGCGACGGCGACGCGGAACCGCCCCACCCAATCGAGATGGTCGCGGCGGCGATACGGTAACCGGGTGCCTGGTGATACCTCCGTCTGCAGTCAGAACCCGATACCGTCCCTTTGTCTGACGGTGACGTCGTGCCCGTCTACCGTTGACCGAAGCGCCTGTGTGAACGGTTCGGCGTCGAACTGGCCGTGGACGCGAAGAGTCGTTGCGGAGTCTGTTCGGGGCCGTGCTGTGATTTTCGGCCGACCGACTCGGCCACCAGTGTGGATATCGACACTGTCGAGTGTGTCGTATGACTGCGTGTCGACCTGTTCGGCTGTCTCGATGGCCGCCGGGACGCCCTCTTCGACCACCCGTGAGGCGAACGCGGCGGCCCGCTGACCCGGCGATCCGAACACCAGGTCGACGGGGGTAAGATAATCGTACTCGACGAAGTAGGCTCGTTCCGTACAGAACAACACGTCGACCAGCCGAAGCGGGTACGATCCTCGCATCGTATAGTGCAAGTGGACGCGGAGTTCGTCGGTCACGAGAACCACCCTTTCGCAGCGGCCGCATCAGCGACCGTTCCGTCTGCCGCGACCTTCGCACGTCCGACTCGATACATCGTGTACAGCTGGACGAGCAGGAAGACTGCCCAGAGGACGTACCCTCCCGGTCCACTGCCGAGTACGGCTGGCTGGACGGTGAACACCCGCAATCCCAGTCGTGTCGTCAGCCCCGTGCCAATCAAGAGGACGCTGAAATAGCCGAAGAACGCGGCAGCGACCCACATCGCGACGATGCGCCCCCAGCCCGGCATCGTATGCTCCGGGAGCCGGACCGTGTTGACGAGCTGTACGATGACGATGTAGGGCCACATCAACAACCCGGACATCGCCGCCCCAACGACCAGGAGTCCGAAGGGGTCGGATATCGATATCGGCAGGCTGAGAATGAGCACGCCCCAGCCACAGAAGACAGTCAGCAATCCCCAGAACAGCCGCGGCAGACTCCAGCCCGCTTCTCGGCCGTACAGCTCGTAGATAATATCGGAACTGTTCCGGACGAACGACTCGATGATCGCGTATTCGGTTGTGAACAGGGCGAGAAACAGCGTGACGTAGATGACGCTCGTCGTGACCCCGCCGACCGATGGCGCGATCTCGATGAGCCACATATCTACTGCGTCACTCGTCGTCCCCGGTGCCTGCGACACGGCGATGACGACCAGTATCGTCGTGACCAGAAGGAGACCAAGCAGGAAGGTCAAGAGGTGTTCGAGCTGTGTCACGCGCCACCAGCCCCGCCAGCGTTTGAGGTTCTGCGTGTCCGGGGTGAACGTGAACCCGTCTTCGTGGACGGTTTCGGGGTCGTCGCCGGCGAA
Organism: Haloarcula sp. Atlit-47R; assembly: GCF_003665985.1. Classification (NCBI taxonomy): domain Archaea; kingdom Methanobacteriati; phylum Methanobacteriota; class Halobacteria; order Halobacteriales; family Haloarculaceae; genus Haloarcula; species Haloarcula sp. Atlit-47R. The sequence goes on from NZ_QPLQ01000003.1 coordinate 124,614, forward strand.
GGGGTTCTTGATCCGGCCCTGATACCGGCCCATTCCATACCCTTTCTCGCGTATCCAGAGGCTCTGTGAGAGGTTGAGGTAGCCGCCAGCCCCGGCGTAGGCCAGCGCCCCGACCAGCACGGCGATGGTCCCGACCGGCGAGTAGTCCCCGACTTCTGTCAGACTTCCTGGAACGCCAAACAGCACGTCCACTGACCCGATGAGCACGAACAGCAACAGTGTAAACGCGATGGACAGTGCCACCAGAACAAGCTGGAGGCTCTCGACGACATTGTACATCAGCGGCGTCACCTGGTAGGTAATCCAGATGAACACCATGAGCCCGATACCGAACAGTCGCCAGCCGACGATGTCGACGCCGGCGAAGTCATACGTACCGAGTGCGAGCCCTTCGGCCCCGATTCGTGCGGCGCTTGCGGCCCAGCCCGGCCAGCCGAGACTGACGAACCCGCCCAGTAGCATGGCCAGCGGGAGGACCGGATGAACCCGCTCGAACGCCCGAAACACGCTCTCACCGGTCGCAAGTGTCCACCGCTGTATCTCGGTGTTGATGATAAAGTGGAGGCTGACAGCCACGAGGAACAGCCAGTACAGTCCCCACCCGTAGCTGGCGACCAGATGCGGCCAGAACAGCGTTTCACCGCTCCCGAGCGACGCCCCGAGCATGATTGCGCTGGGGCCGACGACGTGGCGGAGCTTCGGCACCTTCGGCAACGAGAGTTCTCTGAACCGCCCGCCTGTTCCCGTGTCCGGATGGGCATCACTCTCCGGTGCCGCTTCGAGATTGTCGTATGCGACCGGGGTGTACGATGAGATAGGATACCGCTGCTCTTTGCGAGAGGCGTACACCTCCTCTGTCTCTGACTCCGTCTCGTCTGCTACGTCCGACTGTTCCGTCGGCTTTTCCTCTGGCATCGATGAACTCACCCACCGACGTAGTGCCAGACGTGCTCGTGGTCGGCAGCCAGGTCAACCTGTGGGAGGTCCTCTAGAGCGGGTCCGATTGCGTCCCACCACTCGTCAGCGGTTTTGTAGCCCGCCGGATGTTCCTGAAACACCTCGGTAATGAGTTTTCCGGCATCGGTATCAGGGTTTTCACGAAGATAATCGTACGCGGCCCGCAACGCCGTACGTCGGTCGTCCAGTGTATCCCCCGTCCCCGGTAGGTCCGCATCGGCGATACTGTGCTCGACTGGTGGCTCGCGGTCCCGTTGTGGTTCCGTGCCTGGGCCGACGAGCTGGGAGAACGGGATCCACCAGACCCGACTCCGTGCGCCGACTTTTCGCGTTTCCAGCTCCCCTCGCTCCACGAGTATGTCGAGCTTGTTGTGTGCCGTCTTCCGGGAACAGCCGAGCGCGTCCATCACATCGGTTGCCGTCAACGGCTTCGCTTGGTCCGTCCGGTCTTGAAACACCGAGAGCACTCGCTCCGGTGTGAACTCTGCCGTGGACGGTGGCGACCCGTCAGCCTGACCATCGTCCGCGGTATTGCTCATACGTAGCCATTACAGTCGTATGTAATAGACTTTTCTGCACGAATCTCCGTTTCGGGAGCGAACGCTTACCCGGCGTCAGACGCTCGATAGGTCTCAATCACACACGAAGGTATGAACGACCCCTCTCAGTAGACTCAGCAACAATGCGGTGCCGAGACTCCGCTCTATCGATTCACTGCCGCAGCCATCGCGCTTCGTTCGGTCTAATTTTCACTCAGCAGGCTCCGGCGGAGGCACCGACTGCTCGGTTTCTACGACCGCACGCTCCGGAAGCTCGGGGTTGGGTCTCCGACCGACTGTCAGCAGCCGCTCGGTGAGTGTCAACTCCTCCGGGCTGGGACTCGGTTTCTGAACCTCCTCGTAATCGACGACCACCTGCCTGCCTTCGGCGGTGATGCGCACCGCACAGAGCTGGTAGGAGGGGTAAAACACCGGGGGCAGAAGCCCGATAATGCCGTCCCGACGGTGAAGGCGTTTGAGCCAGGTCCCGGTGTTGACGACCAAGCCGCCGTCGACCGACTGTACGCTCGGCCGGTGTGTGTGGCCGTAGCAGAAGACAACAACGTCTTCCTTTTCTTCGAACACTTCCTGGGCGGCTTCCCTGTATGGCGTCTGGGTGTCGACTGTCAGGTCAGTTTCGAAGACCCCGAAGCGGTTGATTGTCTTCTTGATGTCCCGGCGCAGCAGATACAACGGGATGCCAACGAGCAGCAGAAGGCCGGCGAGCGACGCATTCACGACAAGCAGCACCCAGATGGCGGTGCCGACCGTGCCGAACTGGCCCAGAAACGATGTCGTCGTTTCGACCGGGGCGGACCAGACGCCGAGGAGATTCAGCGCTGCCAGAATCGCCAGGAGTGCGCTGATATTGAACAGCAAGAGGAACGGTACCAGCGCATACCGAAGCAAGGGGTTCATCTCGCGATAGAAGTACTTCGAGAGCATCCACACCGGAACCCGCTCCGTCGGCGTCACAGCCTGGACATCCTTGAGCCAGTTGTACCGGCCCCGGTCTGAGAGCTGACCGGCCCGGCTCGTGACAAGTGTGTTGTAGTAGTAGCCAAGCGGCGTCACGTTGGTGTCGCCCCAGTCCTCGATACGGTTGTTTGGGTCCTGCTGATTACCGTGTTCGAGGTGGATGGCCTTGTCACCAACCGGCCGGGTAACCGACTTCGACTGGACGAGAGTGACGTTGTACGCCGCGAACCGCTCCACGTACTCGTCGTAGGCTGCGAGTTCGTGGTCGTGATTCCCCGGAATCAGGGTTATTTCGATGTTCTCGCCGGTCTTTCGCAACTGCTCGAACAGGGTCGGATAGGTCTCTTCGAGGGCGTCGAACTTCTCCAGTCCCGACATACCGGTAAACTCCCATAGCCCGAACGCGTCTCCGTTAATGAGCAACTCGGCGTCCTCGTCGGTGGTTTCTAACCGGGTCAGAAAATCGAGCAGTTCGTCGAGAAATTCCACTTCCTCTAGCTGCTCGTCGCCGCCGATGTGAAGGTCGCTGATGACGTAATAGATGCGGTCGTCGGCGGTGCCGTCCATTGAATACGGGTTCTTGACCCACGGACAAAGGCGTTGCTCTCCGGTAAATCACGACGGGAAGCGGGATCGTAACTATGACCGTACGCCAGAGCCCCGCTCCAGCCGGTACTGGACCTGCCTGATTACAGTTCAAGCACGGCTCGGAACCGCGCTTCGTTGTCGATCATCCGCCCGTACGCTTCACTAACATCCTCGAGCGGGTAGGTCTCTATCTCCGGCGCGATGTCGCGGAGCGAACTGAACTCCAGCGTGTCCTGTGAGTCCCGTGCGTGTCCGGAGGCCCAGCCCTCGACAGCGCCCCGACTCTGGACGAGTTGCTGTGCGCTCACTTCAACTGGCTCGCCGGGAACACCGACGACGACGACAGAGCCATCGACACCGACTCCGCTGACGATTGAACTGATCGCGTCACTCGATGGTGCCGTCGCCAGCACCACGTCGGCCCCGCCCAGCTCTTGCAGTCGCTGGCCGGCATCCGTCTCCGCCGCGTCGATGAAGTGGTCGGCTCCCAGCTCTTTCGCTAGCGATTCCTTCTCCGGCGTCCGGGAGATGGCGGCCGTCTCGAAGCCGGCTGCGTGTGCATACTGGATGCCGAGGTGACCGAGGCCGCCGACACCCTGCACGGCGACGAGGTCACCGACGTTCGCATCACTGTTTCGGAGCGCGTTGAACGTTGTCACGCCCGCACAGAGCAGTGGTGCCGCGGCCGCCGCATCAAGTGATTCCGGAATCTTCGCGAGCGCCTCCGATGGTGCGGTCATGTACTCCGCGTACCCACCGTCGTAGCTTAGCCCGGTAATGTCGCCGTTTTCACACTGGAGGAAGTTCCCCCGGCGACACTGATCACACGTCGAACAGTGGCCGCCGTGCCAGCCGACGCCGACCCTGTCGCCCACGTCCCAGGCGTCGACAGCGTCGCCGACGGCGTCGATGCGACCCGCCACCTCGTGGCCGGGAACCCGCGGATAGGAGACGCCCGGATAGGTCCCTTCTTTCGCGTACACGTCGCTGTGACAGATGCCACAGGCGTCCACTGCGACTCGTACCTCGCCGTCGTCCGGGTCGGGGATGTCCCGCTCGACGACCTCGAAGTCTGCCCCTGGCTCAGGCACAACCGCCGCTTGCATCGTGTCGGACATAGCGTTACTTTCGGCTCGATGCTGATAAACGGCCAGTTAGCAGCTATCTCTCTGTCGACATTCGCTAACACAATCAGACCGCGAGACCTCCGAGACAGTGTCGGTGATTCGAAGAAGACGGTAGACCCGTCAGCGCTCAAGAGCGGAGCCGCTGGATGCGCTTCTCCGTCGGCGGGTGGGTCGAGAACAGCCGCTCGAACAGCCCCTTGTCGGCGTTGAAGATACAGAGGGCGTTCATGCTGTCCTCGACTGTCGATTCGCGTCCTTCGGCACCGCGAGAAATCTTTTCGAGCGCCCGGGCCAGCGGCTCGCCGGTGCCGATAGCGCGGCGAGCGTCCGCGTCGGCGACGTACTCGCGGTAGCGGGAGATGGCAAGCACGAACACCATGACCAGCCCGTTCGCCAGCGAGGAGGCGACCATCGCCAGGAGCCAGGAGCCGATGTTGCGCTCGCCGCCGAACAGCACCGCGAAGTAGGCGACGTAGCCGACGAGCATCCCGATGGACTGGCCCACGACCATCGTGATGACGTCCCGGTTCTTGATGTGGGCCAGTTCGTGTGCGATGACACCTTCCAGTTCATCATCGTCGAGGAGCTGCAGCAGCTCGCTCGACACGACGACGACGCCTGCACCCTTCCGCCCAACCGCAAAGGCGTTGGGGACGCCCATGTCCATCACCATCAGCCGTGGCTCCTCGACATTCATGTCTCTGCAGAGCCGGCGAACCATCTGGTGAACGTAGCCGAACCGCTGGTCGTCCGGCATATCCTCCGCACCACGGAGCGCCAGCCACTTCCCGAGCTTGTACTGGATCGCTGGCACGACGAGGATGCCGACGAGAAGCACCGGGACGAGCGGCAGGCCCAACAGCACCGACAGCGCCGTGCCGGCGAACACGTAGAACGCGAACAGAATCGCACCGACCACCAGCATCCGCACCTGTAGTCCGAAGTCTGTCATACAGGGTCAAATCTGCCCGGCCGTATAAACAGTCTGGCTGATGATGCCGGGGCCTCGTTCCGCTTTCTACGCGGGGTAGCAACACCTATACAGCTGGGTACGGAACCGCTCCGACGTGTCCCTCCAGCGCTACGTCGGACGGTTCCGGCCCTACTCTCTCCCCATCTGTCTGTTCGCTCTGGTTGCGGGTACCGTAACTCTCGTCCCGCCGCTGGTGCTCGGGGAAGCGACCGCCCGCACGTACGCGCTGACCGTAGCAGTACTCATCGTCGCCGTCTCGTCGGTCCTCCCGTACGCCGTCGCCGTTGCCGTCCTGACCGTTCCGTTCCCCTACGCCGGACTGGGGAGCTACGCGGCTCCGGCCGCCGGCGAGCCGTTCTCGCCAACCGCGGCGCTCCGCCACGCCGTCGCCGGCGTCTCGTACGTCGTCGCAGCCACCGCCGTCGGCGCTGTCGCCGTCGGCATCGACTTCGCGGTTTCGAGCGGCTCGAACCCACTACAGGCGGTACAGTTTCCGGGGCTCGGGGTTCCGCCGTTCCTGACGCTCGGCGGCGCGGCCGTCGCCGCCGTCTACGTCGTCGTTCAGCTGTGGCGATACGACAGCCCGCTCGCCGAGATAGGGCTGAACGCGGTCCTCGGGACGGTGGTCCTCGGCGTTCTCCTCGCTGCGTCGCCCGTCGCCGCGCTCTGGCTGTTCGGGACCTATGGGTTCTGAATGCCCGCGCCCCCGTTACACAGGCGGTTTTCCACGCCGTCTTCAAAACGTCTTAAAGTCGCAAGCACCGGATATCGGATATGACGAAACAACAGTCCCCGACAGGCGGCCCGCGAGCGAGCGGCATGCCGATGCTCGGTCTCGGCACCTGGCAGAACGACGACGCAGAACAGTGTGCTGAGAGCGTTCGGACGGCTCTGGAAGCCGGCTACCGACATATCGACACTGCACAGGTCTACGACAACGAAAGCGCCGTTGGTGACGGAATTGCCGCGGCTGACGTCGAGCGTGACGATATTTTTCTGGCGACGAAAGTATGGATCTCGAATCTCACACACGACGACGTGATAGAAACGACCGAGGAGAGCCTCGACAAACTCGGTGTCGATTCTGTTGACCTGCTGTACGTCCACTGGCCGGCACGCGAGTACGAACCTGAGGACACACTCCCGGCGTTCGATGAACTCGTCGACCGCGGCCTCATCGACAACGTCGGCGTCTCGAACTTCGAACCGAACCACGTCGAAACAGCGATGGACGTCCTCGACGCGCCGGTGTTCGCAAATCAGGTCGAGGTCCATCCGTTCCTCCAGCAGTCGGAGCTGCGCGAGCACGCGGCCGAACAGGACTACGAACTGGTCGCGTACTCCCCGCTGGCACGCGGTGAGGTGTTCGGCCACGATGTCATCGAAGCCATCGCCGACGACCACGACGCCAGCGAGGCGCAGGTCAGCCTCGCCTGGCTCCGCGAGAAGGGCGTGACGGCGATTCCGAAGGCCACGAGCGAAGCTCACATCACCGACAACCTGACGAGCCTCGACCTGTCGCTGACGGACGCCGAAATCGACCGTATCGACAGTATCGATACTGTCGACCGACGCGTTGACCCGGACTTCGCGCCGGCCGCGTGGGACTGAGTCGACGCCGGCGTTTCCTGGTCGGGAAGTCCAAATCGGCTGTCGGTCCGTGACACCACGTCTCCCACAGCCCTCTTCACATTTCGACCCATTGAACAGGTAATGAGATATTTTCGTTTTAATGGGTGGTCCAACTGACCTGGCCTATGCTGCGGTCCGCGGTCACTGAGCGCCCCTCAATCCCGGCCCGCTATCGTGACAGTGCGCTGTTTGTCCTGCTTGCGGTACTGTTTGGCGGTTCGTTCGTCGCGATAAAAACCGGACTCCGTGAGCTGCCACCGGTGCTGTTTGCCGGCCTCCGGTTTGACCTGGCAGCGGTGACGCTGCTTGGCTACATCGTCGCTACCCGGCCCCGGTCGACGTGGTTACCGCAGACTCGCGGCGACTTCGTGGGCATCGGGATGGCGGCGCTGTTCCTCATCGCGCTCAACAACGGATTGTTGTTCCTCGGTCAAGGCACGACGACGCCCGCGGCGGCGTCTGTTATGTACGGCCTGAACCCGATACTTGCCCCCGTGTTCGCCTGGTGGCTGCTGGGCGACCGCCTGTCGTGGCTCGGTGCGGTCGGTATCGGAATCGCGCTGAGCGGCGTCATCATCATCGTGCAGCCGTCGCCGTCGACGTTCACTGATGCGAGCGCTATCGGGCAACTTCTGGTCCTCGGTGCGGCCGCGGCCGTTGCTCTGGGCAGCGTCCTCCTCCAGCGTGTCAGCCCGCAGATGGACAGTACACCGCTGACGGCGTGGGCGATGGCCGTCGGTGCGGTACTCCTCCACATTGCGAGCCTGCTGGTCGGGGAGCCGCCCACAGCCGTGATCGGCATCGGGCCTGCAACGATTACGAGCATCGTCGCTGTGGGCATCCCGTCGACAGCGGTCGCGTACGCCATCTACTTCGGCCTCATCAAACGCATCGGCCCGGTTCGCGCGAATCTGGTCGCGTATGTCGTCCCGATCTTCGCCGCGCTCATGGGATGGGTACTACTTGGCTCGTCGGTGTCGCTGTGGACGTTCGTGGGCTTCCTCGTCGTCGTTGCGGGCTTTGCTCTCATCGAGCGTGTGACGATTCGGATGGAACTGCGCAGGCTCTATCGTCGGTTCGAGGACACCGCCCCAAAGCAGACGCCGCCGTGTGACGACTGAGCAAGTCGACAGGTGACACAGGCCCGGCCAATCATGTACGGGCAGCCCCTAGCTGTGACATGGACCCTTCTGATGTGCAGACCGTGTTTGTCGCCGGAGCCAGCGGCGGAACCGGGCGAGCGACGCTCCGATTGCTCAGTTCGCGCGTGCCGACGGTCCGGGCACTGACCAGCACACCGGCAAAAACAGACGACCTGCAGGCGGCCGGCGCTGACGAGGTTGTCGTCGACGATTTGCTGAACCCGACTGCGCTGACCGATGCGCTCTCTGACGTTGATGTCGTCCTGAGCGCGGTCGGCTCGAACATCACGGACGTCTGGTCCCGGGACGAGTACGTCGACGGCGCGGGGACGATCAATCTGCTCGATGCGGCTGTCGACGCCGGCGTCGAGGCGTTCGTCATGGAATCCGCTATCGGCGTCGGTGACGAGCCAGCCAGTCCGCTCGCAGCGGCGTTTGATGTCGTCATTCAGCCGATTCAACGAGCCAAAGCAGAAGCCGAGGCCGCGATCCGCGAGGCCCCGGTTCGGCACACGGTCCTCCGACCGGGCCTGCTCACGAACGGGCCGCGAACTGACACCGTCTCCGTCGCCGAGCCCGGAGCGAAGCTCTGGGGCAGCGTCTCGCGGGCCGACGTGGCCCGACTGATGATTGCTGCGCCCGTTACGTCGGCGGCCGCCGACCGCACGCTGGAAGTCGTTGCGAAGCCGTCGTTCCCGAAGCGCGCGGAAAATATCGACTGGCAGCTCCCACGAAACGAACGGGGCGGAACAGTGACGGTTGATACCCCTGACGACGGGCCGTAGTGGGCAACCCACCCGTGTGCAAATACGGCTCCAGCGTGAAAGGACCCTGATGACTGCTGTGGACCACGTGAACGCCGGCTATCGCCGACTGTACGAGCAGGATGGACTCTCGTTCGGTCTCGGATTCCCGCTCACAGGCGAACAGGAGTCGACGCCGGATATCGACGCGGAACTCCGGCTCGCAAGCCACGCCGAAGCGGTTGGTTTCGACGCGCTCTGGGCACGAGATGTGCCGACGTACTGGCCGCGATTTGGGGACGCAGGCGGGGCCTTCGACCCATGGTCGCTGCTGTCTCACATCGGTGCTCACACTGAGTCGGTGGCGCTCGGTACCGCGAGTATCGTGCTCCCGCTTCGCCATCCCATCCACGTGGCGAAGTCGGCCGCATCTGTCGACCGGCTCTCCGACGGCCGTCTCGTGCTTGGTGTTGCCTCGGGCGACCGCGACCCGGAGTATCCGGCGTTCGGTGTCGACCCCGACAACCGGGGGCATCTCGTCCGCGAAAGCGTTGCCGCGCTTCGTGCCCTCTGGCGTGAGGAATACCCCACGCTCGACGGCTCCTGGGGCCACATCGACGGCGAACTGGATGTCCTCCCGAAGCCGACGACGGACACGCTCCCGGTCTTTCCGACCGGGAACGCCAGACAGTCCACGGAGTGGATTGCCGAGAACGGCGACGGCTGGATATTCTATCACCTCCCAGAGTCGACCCTGGAGTCGTATCTCGACACGTGGCGAAGTCACGCACCCGAGAAGCCGTTCACGATTGCCGTTCAGGTTGCGTTCGCTGCTGACCCGACGGCCGAACCCGAACCGCTCCATCTGGGATACCGGGCCGGCGTCGAATGGTTCCGGGAGTACTTCAGGCGGCTCGATGACTATGGCCTTGACCACGTTATCGTTGGCCTTCGAGCGGCGGAGCCACAGGCGGCGATAACGACGTTCGCCAGCGAAATCATCGATGAGTTGTGACGCATGCCGTCGATGCCGTTTCTGTGGACCCCGCGGCGGGTGACGCTGCCGTCGTTCCCACCGACTGCCGCATTCTGGTGGGGCGTCCATAGCACCACCCTCTGATCTGGCTTATGGGTCGAATTCGTTCTGCCTGAGCCCTCTCCGAACCGGTTCGTGCTCGGCGTCGCTCGGCGGCGGCGCGGTCACCAGCAACGCTTCCAGCCGACTGTCCACGTCCGCTTTGACGCCGCGGTCGGTATCAGCCTCGACGACTACCACGTCGCCCGGTTCGACTGTCCGATTCGTGTCCCCGTCACGAACGACACCGGTCCCGGACTGGACGTGTATCACTACGTCGCTCCCGGGCGCGTGGACCGGGATGAACTGTCCGGGTTCGAAGTAGCCACAGACGACTTTCAGTCGGTCACTGCGGAACACCTCGACGGCCGAAAACTGGTCGTCGTCGTAGTCCCGGACGGCGTCGAAGTCAGTCGCCGTCATCGCTCACTCTCCGTGCGTGGAGTTATGACTGACTGTGGACGCCTCGGTACACTGGTTCGATACAGTTCGTGCCGACTGGGGGGCCTCGCTTCCCTTCGCTGTGAGTCCATACGAGTGGGGTCGACCGCACCACGGAAAGTGTCGGTCCCGAACGGCTTCGTCCGCCCTGCGTCCGTGTCCTGTCGGCGGCGGTCGCTTCCCAACTCACTCCGCGATGTCTGGATACGACTGTCGACTGCCCTGTGTCTTTCTGGCGACCAGTTGCGCGGTGGCGGCAGTCGTTCCGTCCGTCGTCGTGGTCCGCTCGTCGTAGTGTAACACAGTCAATCCGAGTCCGGCCCTTAGTAGTTCGTTGGAAGCAAACCGGTATCGGTCCCCAGAGGGGCCGCCGTCCACGTCGTCGGTCGTCCGGAGGTGGTGCTGGATGAACAGACAGCCGCCGTCGGCCAGCCCCTCGATGATATCGGGGAGGCGGTCGACGGGGCGATAGAAGCTGACCGTGATGAGGTCGTACGTCGACGCCGGGTATGCGAACGACTCGAGGTCTGCCTGTATCCACTCGATATTGTCTTCGACGCCCGCGGCGTGTGCGTTTTCGCGGGCAATCTGTAGCCCCGCACGCGACTGGTCGACCGCATCGACGCGGTACCCGGCTGCTGCGACCGGCACCGCGTTCCGCCCAGTCCCGGTCGCGATGTCAAGTGCCCGACCCGGTGGCAAGGTCGGCAAGTATCGTTCTAACACCGGATGCGGGTCCGGGCGCTGCGGGTACGTGCCCGTTCGGTATCGCTCGTCCCAGGTCGGCATAGCTCTGCTACTTGTGGCCGAGACATGAAGCCTACGGGCTGTGGCACAGGCTCCGCCGAGACCCGCTTTCGAGCGCGTTACTCCCGACGGAGTTATCGGTACACCTGTGACTCAGCCGCAGGCGACCAGCTACGGCAGGGCAAACAGATGTGACCAGACGCGGCTACTCGTCGGTCGACGACGTCTCTTCACTCTGATCGGTGGTGGTAGTACCCACGAGTACTGGTTGCTGCAGGGCGACTTCTGTGGGCATACCGCGCCGGACGCACGCCGTCGGCCACGCTGGGTTCGTGACGCTGGGCCGCTCCCCGACGGCTAGCAAGACGTGACCGTCTCTGCTCTCGTTGCTGACTACGACTCATACTTCGACCCGGGCGAGGGCTGTCTGGCGTCTATCGTTGCCGAAATCGAGCGACGCGGCTCTGTTTTGCCTGCCGCTGGTAGAACTAAGTACGGCGGAAGCGTTGTGTGCTCTATGCGAATCCCAGTCCGATCAACGGTTTTGACACGCTGGAGCGGGCTATGACTCTCTTCACAGCTGTTGTCGTCTTCGTGGTGGGGCTGCTCTCAGGCATCGTCGTCCGGTTGATCGCCGGCCTCGCCGCGGCGTTCGCGCTCGTTCTGGTACTGTTGGGGGCGACCACGCCGGATATCGGGCTGGTAAACTTCGTGCTCGAACAGTACTATCAGGGTAACGAACTGCTGTTTCTAGCCGGGTTACTGTTCGGACTGGACGCCGAAAACACAAAAGATGCTGTTGAGGGGTAATCGGTCAGTTTCTCAGCAGGTAGCGGGCATATATTCGCTCTCGTACAGCTATATAGACAACATATAAAGTACCTATACCAGATTCACCGACGTACCACCAACGGCTCCATATAGATGGTCGCATCACCGACGTTTCACCCGGATCTCGACGCATCACACCAGCGAATCAACAGCGATGAATGGGAGGAAATCTACGTTGTCGGCGACATCCACGGCTGCCGCCCGGCGCTCGAACGACTCCTGAACCGGCTGGACCCCACTACGGACGAACTCGTCGTCTTTGTCGGTGACCTCGTTCGAAAAGGTCCGGACAGCGCCGGTGTCATCGATATCGTCCGGCAAACGCCGAACTTCCGTACGGTTCGAGGAAACAACGAACAGAAACTCATCGACGGCCGCAAATCGATACCGTCGCTGACTGACGACGACCTCTCGTGGATCGCCTCGCTCCCGGCGGCGATATCGTGGGACGATTCGCTGGTGGTCCACGGCGGCGTCGACCATCGCAAGCCCATCGCGGAACACGAACTGACCGAACTGCTGAACATGCGGTCTCTTGTCCCCGACGGGAGCTACGACCGCCCGTACTGGTTCGAAACGCGCCGTGACGACCCTCGCATCTTTTTCGGTCATACGGTGCTTTCCGAGCCGTTCGAGACACCCCACGCGGTCGGTCTCGACACCGGGTGCGTGTACGGTGGGCAGCTGACGGCGTACCGGTGTTCCACGGGCGAATTTATAACTGTCGACCCAGAAACAACTCACGAAGACCGCTCGGCCGACAGTATTGTCGATCCGGAACGCGCCCCACCCACGTCTGTGTAATCCATGGACCCAGATTCAGGACTGAATGTTCCTGCCTACGAGCCGGCGGATGTCGATCTGACCGACTCGTCGTTGTATCTCAACCGTGAACTGAGTGCGCTCGCCTTCCAGCGGCGCGTGCTTCATGAGGCACTGGACGAACGGAATCCGCTGCTGGAACGGGTCAGATTCCTTGCCATCGTCACCCGCAACCTCGACGAATTCACGATGAAACGTATCGGCGGCCTCAAACAACAGATAGAGGCCGACGTTACCGAGACAGCGCCGGACGGGCGGACGCCACGAGAGCAGTGGGAGGAAGTCCACGAGACGCTCCGACCAATGCTTGCGACGCAGGCCCGTTGCTACCGCGATGCGATTCGCCCCGCGCTTGCCGCGGAAGGCATCGACATTCTGGATTACGATGACGCGACTGCCGCGGAGCAGTCGGAGCTGCGCACCTACTTCGAGGAGTCTGTGCTACCGACACTGACCCCGCTTTCGTTCGACCCGGCGCACCCGTTCCCGTTTATCTCAAACCGGTCGCTGTCACTCGCTGTTCTCACCAGACAACCAAACGCCGAGGACCCGACGTTCACCCGGATCAAGATTCCGCCGAACAGACCCCGTCTGGTCCAGCTTGGGGACGAAACGCGGTACGTCCCACTCGAAGAGGTCATCCGCGCGAACCTCGATTTGCTGTTACCAAACGTCGAAATCGTCGACACGGCTCTGTTCCGATTGACTCGCAACGCGGAGGTCCGCCGAAATCAGGAAATCGCTGAGGACCTCATTGATATGGTCGAGGATGTCATCGAACAGCGGCGTTTCGCGTCGGTCGTCAGAATGGAGATCTCCGAAGACGCGGACTCCCGGATTCGCTCGACGCTCGCCACACAACTCGGTCTCGACGAACGCGAAATCTACGACCTCCCGGGACCGCTGGACTACCGAGATTTCGCTGAGCTGACCGACCTCGACCGGCCGGACCTCTCGCTCGACGAGTGGACGCCACAGCCCCATCCTCGGCTTGACAGCCACCGACAGCAACCGAGCAACGCGTCCGAGTCGACTGGTGCGAGCGTGTTCAGCCGTATTCGCGACGGGGATATCCTGCTGCATCATCCGTACCACGACTTTACCGACACCGTCCAGCGATTCCTCTCGGAAGCGGCAGAGGACCCCGATGTTCTGGCAGTGAAAGCGGCTATCTACCGGACGGCAAGCGACTCACAGATAATCCAGTCGCTGATAACGGCCGCCGAAAACGGGAAACAGGTCGCGGTGATGGTCGAATTGAAGGCCCGCTTCGACGAACAGAACAACCTCGAATGGGTGCGGAAACTTGAGGAAAACGGTATCCACGTCGCCTACGGGACGGTTGGTCTGAAAACACACACGAAGACTGCGCTCGTGGTTCGCGAGGAAGATGACGGCGTCCAGCTGTACTCTCACATCGGGACCGGGAACTACCACTCAGAAACCGCGAAGGGCTACGTCGACCTCGGGCTGTTGACTGCTGACCGGGATATCGGCCGCGACCTGACCAAAGTGTTCAATTTCTTCACTGGCCCGTCGCTGGACGAGGAGTTTCGAGAACTCCTCATCGCGCCGGTAACGATGCGCCGGGAGTTCACCCGGTGTATCCGCCGGGAGGCCCAGCACGCGCAGGCTGGTCGCCCTGCTCGTATTGTCGCAAAGGTCAACGGCCTCGAAGACCCTGCCATCGTTGCCGAACTGTACCGCGCATCGATGGCCGGCGTCGACATCGACCTCATCGTCCGCGACATCTGTCGCCTCCGACCCGGACTGGAGGGCATTAGCGAAAACGTCTCTGTCTACTCGCTCGTGGGCCGCTTTCTGGAACATTCCCGTATCTTCTATTTCGAGAACGGCGCACGGGCCGAGCCAGGCCCGGAAGGCGACTGGGGCGAGCCGGAATACTACATCGGCAGTGCCGACTGGATGACTCGCAATCTCGATTACCGTGTCGAAGCCGTCACACCTGTCGCGAATCCCGAAATCCAGCGACAGCTCCGCTTCAATCTCGAACTCGTTCTCGCGGATAACCGCAAGCTGTGGGAGATGGATAGCGACGGCGAGTACCACCAGCGCTATCCGGCTGACGGCGAGCGCGTGATAAGCGCACAGGACATCCTGATGCGCGAAGCGCTGAAGGCCGGTCGCTCAGAGGACCACGCTGCCGGGATGCCCGGTGACTACCCACTGTCCAGCGACCTCTGTATCGCAGGCGACAGCACTCGACAGACGGCGGCGGAAACGCCGTCTGAATCTGAAGTCGAAACCGAGGGTCAGTACGCGGCCACCAGTGACGAGACACCCGGCCGCGAACCGTCTGAAGTCACAGATGGTGGGGAGACCGACCAGATACTCTCGAAGTACGGCGACCGGTGGTACGTCCCGGACAGCGTCGTGTACGACTACGCTGTCCGGACGCCCGATGGCGAGCGGCGCTATCTCAAAACCAAAGCTGGCGTTACTGACCTCCTCAAACGTCTGTATAGCGATACGGAATAGCTATTCGGATATACCGCTATTCGGCTCCGCCCCTCTCGAGTGTTGTCTGCCCACATCTATGTGGTACCTCTTCGCACAAAATGCGTTTTAATCTTTCAGGAAGCCTATGAGTCTGGCCTATTCAGTGTCTCGACGTAGCTATGGATCTACAGGAATTCGTCCGCTCCAACGCCCCTGCAGACGGCGGCGATGGGTTCCAGAAAGAGAACAACAGGCTGCTCGATATCCCGCTTGACGGAACAGTGATGGTCAAAGCCGGATCGATGGTCGCGTACACCGGTGAGGTCACGTTCACCGGCAAGTCCTCGGCGGAGGGCGGTATCACGGGTTTTGTCAAGGAGGCCGTGAGCGGTGAAGGGACGCCGGTCATGGAAGCCGAGGGGAGCGGGCACCTCTACGTAGCCGAGAACGGCAAGAAGGTACAGGTGCTGACCCTCGATGACGGAGAATCGATATCGGTCAACGGCACTGACGTGCTCGCGTTCGAATCAACTGTCGACTACGAAATCAACACTGTCGGCAGTCTCTCTGGCATGGCTGCCGGCGGCCTGACGAACGTCTACCTCACCGGGCCCGGCGAGGTCGCGCTGACGACACACGGCGACCCGCTGGTGATGACACCGCCGGTGTTCACCGACCCTGACGCGACCGTCGCGTGGAGTTCGAACCTCTCGCCGTCTATCGAGATGAACAAGACGTTCGAAATCGGACAGACCTCCGGGGAATCGATACAGATGGAGTTCACCGGCGACGACGGGTTCGTCGTTATCCAGCCGAACGAGGAGGGGTCTGTCACACAGAGCCAGAGTTAATCGCCGCCGAGTTACTCCGCCGGAGACACCGAGCGCTTGCGGAGCCGTCCCCGAACAAACGGGCGGACCGGTGTGATACCGAGATTGAGCCGCTCGATTTCGACGACATCGAACGACTGGGCCGCGGCGAGTCGCGACCCCGTCTGCCGGGTGAGATGACAACCGCCAGCGAGTCGTTTCCAGAGCGGTGCGAGGGCCGACTGTATCCGGGCGCGCCATCCGTCGTCGATGACGTGCTCGAAAAACCGCAGTTCGCCGCCGGGCTTGAGTACACGGGTCATTTCGCTCATCGCGGATTCGATGTCCGGAATCGTACAGAACACCATTGAGGCGATGACGACGTCGAACGTGCCCTCGTCGTACGGGAGGGCTTCTGCTGGTGCCGACTCGATACGAATCGGCGTGGCCAGCGCGTTTGCCTTCTCCTCTGCCTGCCGCCGCATGTGCGGGTCCGGCTCGATAGCGTGAAACGCTGTCGAGTCGGTCGCAATCCGATCGAAATATGGAAACATCGCGCCGGTTCCCGCGCCGAGGTCCAGCACTGTGCCATCCATATTCGCCACCAGGTACTCACGATGTGGCCGTAAGAGCGTCCGCTCAACGAGCGCCGTGACAGGGTCGTAGATAGCCGCGAACAGCGGAGATGAGGGGCCTTGGTTGGGATTCGATTCTGCGGGCATAGCAGCAGTAACGCTTGCCCCCCTGAAAGCATTGGTTCACTTGCGCGGTGTCACACGGCCTGTCGTCTCTGACTGTCAGTCTCCGTCCGCTGATATCTCCATGCCTGCCTCGTCAATATCCACCTTGGCTTCGGTGAGGTTGCTGTCTTGCCACGTCCCGCGCCGATACCAGCCGTAGGCGATGAGCGCCCCTGCGACGTTCGAGACAGCGAACGACAGCCAGATGCCGGATTCACCCATCGGGGCCGCGGCGAACCACGCGATCGGGAAGCGGATGACGCCGAGCATCACCACCGATATCGCTGCGGCGGTGAGCGTCCTTCCGGCACCGCGGAAGCTTCCGGTGTAGGCCCGCATAATCCCGATAAACCCGAAGGACAGCGCAACGTAGCGGAGGAACTGCGTCGTGATATCGACGACCTCGGCGTCCGTCGTAAACAGGTCTGCTATCGGTGCGGCAGTGAACCAAACGAGAACGCCAGCCAGGGTGAGCACACCGAACAGCACCGTCGCCGCGAGGCCGGCCGCTTTCGCTGCCCGGTTCGGTTTATCGGCCCCCATGTTCTGCCCGGTCATCGTCTCAACGCCACGAGCAACTGCGATCGCCGGCAGGAAAACGACCGAGAACACGCGCGTTCCGATGCCGTAGGCGGCGACGACCGTGTCCGGGAACATCGCGACGATGACAAGCAGCAGGTTCATCGATAGCGCCCGGCCCGTCCCCTCGATGGACGCGGGCAGACCGATGCGAACGAGGCGGCGGAGATACGAGAGGTCCGGAGCCATATCGCGGAGGTGAATCTGGACGCCGCGGTTCCCTCGAAACATGATCGCCAGCCCCACAACCAGCGCCAGCGCCCGTGAAAAAACGGTCGCAATAGCGGCCCCTTCGATGCCCAGTTCGGGGAACGAAATCGTCCCGACGAGCGGCGCGTTCTCGACGACTGTCCAGCCGAATATCAGAAACGGGTCGATGATGATGTTGAGCACGACCGAACCGAACATGACGAGCATCGGCGTTATCGTGTCCCCATAGCCCCGCATGAGCGCGACGAAGACGAAGAAGCCGAACATGAACAGCAGGCCGAGTGAGATGACCTCCATGTAACTGGTCGCCATGGGGAGAACGTCTGCGGACGCCCCCATCAGACTCAGAAACGTATCGACGCCAAGATAGCCCGCGATGCCGAGAACGAACGAGACGATGACGGCAAACGTGACCGTCTGTGAGGCGGCGTACTCGGCGTCGCGCTCCTCGCCCGCGCCGGTGAACTGCGCGACGAGGACGCTGCCGGCGACGGATATCCCCATCCCAAGCGAGATGAGGAGGAACACCATCGGGAACGCGAAGCTAATTGCCGCCAGCGCGTCCGTGCTGTACTGGCCGAGCCAGAACGTGTCTGCGAGGTTGTACGCGGTCTGGAAGAGATTAGTAATCACAATCGGCATCGAGAGGAAGAACAGCGGCTTCCCGATGCCACCCGACGTGAGATCGAACTCCTCGGGGCCCTTGAATAGGGCACTAACGCGACTTCGAACACCCATCAGCGGGTCGCCTCCACTGGCGTCTCCGCTCGGAAATCGGTCTCAACGCATCGCGTAATTGCCTCGCTGAATTGGTCTATCGAGCGGTCCGTAGCGACGTGTCGAGCATGCGCTCCGGTAATCCCGGTCACGAGGAACTGCGCTGTGACGGCCGGCTCGACCGCGCTATCGAACTCACCGGTTTCGATGCCAGCCGCGATGATTTCACGGAACCGGTCGAAGAGAACGGCATCGAACTTGGCGAGCTGTGTCCGGAAGGCGTCGTTGTACGGGGCCTGTGCCTTTATTTCGAGTATTGCCGTTCTGAACTCCTGACCGGGCGTCTGTCGCTCATCAGTGAGAACTGTATCCAACAGCGAGTCGAGTTCTTCCCGCGGTGTACTCCCGTCCACGTCAAGTATCCTTGCAGTGTACCGCTCGCACAAGAAATCCAGAAACTCCCTACAGAGGTTCTCTCTGCTGTCGTAGTAGTAGTGCACCGTCGCTTTGCTCCGGTCTGCCTCGGCAGCGATGTCTTTGACCGTGAGCGCGGCACACCCGTGCTGGCAGAGGGCGCGGAACGTCGCCCCAAGAATCTCGGTAGCTGTATCGTCATCCATGGCGGCTGTGATTGAGCTTACTAACCGATTAGTCAAAAACGCTGTGATGCCAGAAAATGGAGATATAAACAACTCTCAGGGACAGAAAAGGGACAATCGGATTAACTAGTTAATAATCCATCCGCGCAATAGTATGCGGGTCACAACGGTTATCCAACCTTAGGAGAAACCGGTACACAATGGTTGGACCATCGGACCGGACCTTCTCGGACCAGACCGAGGAGATAATGCAAGCGACCTACCGCGCGCTGCGTGAGCACGGCTACGCTGACCTCACAATAAAACGGATCGCGGACGAGTACGGCAAATCGACGGCTGCAGTGCACTACTACTACGACACGAAAGACGACCTGCTGGCGGCCTTTCTCGATTATCTGCTGGAGCAGTTCGTTGATTCGATTCACGATGTCGAGACGACGGACCCCGAAGCACGACTGGACATCTTGCTTGATGAATTACTGGTCAAACTCCAAGAAAACCCCGACCTCTCGGTCGCACTGCTAGAAATGCGGAGTCAAGCACCGTACAAGGAAGCGTTCAGCGACCGGTTCCGCCAGAACGACGAGTATATTCGGTACCTGCTCAAGGCGGTCATCAACCACGGCATCGACGAGGGTGTATTCAACGATGTCAACGCGGAACACGTTACCCGTTCGCTGCTGACGATCATCGACGGTGCCCGGACCCGCGCGGTGATGCTGGATGACACTGCGGAACTCGAAACGGCCCGACAGACGGCGGGTGAGTACGCTGACGCGATGTTACGGTGACCTGTCGCCTGTCTCACCGATGCCAGTCGCTACGTATCGAAGTCGCTGACTGCCCATTCTATAGAATCACAGCACAGAGCGTATCGAACTCGCAAAATCAACTCTAAGTCCCGTAGGCACGCCTCCCCATCAGCCAACGACAGTTGAATACAGTCGGCTAACACTGCATTCGTTCCGGACTGTTTAAACAGTTGACAGGTTGCCTACGAGTCCACAGTCCCGCTACCTGCGACACCCTGTTGTGCAGGCGGCTGAATGGTCAGGTGGTCCCGCATCGATTCGATGAGGGATGCTGGTAATCGAACATCCCCGTCAGGATCCCGCTCAACGCCGAATATCTCCTGCACGTCGCTGTCGATGACGATCGATTGAAGCTCTCCCGTGGCCGTGTCGACGGTAATGTTTTGCAGTGTGCCGACTTCGCGGCCATCGGTACTCACGACCCGGACGTTGGAGAGCTGGTTTGCGAGGACCGTTCGCATACTAGTCAACAATACCGAAATTACCATAAAAATACTGAATCTATCAGAACTTTCCGCGTCCTGCCGTCTCATAGTACAAAACTAGTGTGTCTGTGAATATCACGCAAATTATCGCCGCCGAGGAGCCGTCAGAAATAGTACTATTCGTATCAGGACGGCCTCGATGGGCTACCGGTCCGGACCGGCACTGCCGAATTCAACGCGAGTTTAAGCTATCGAAGGCAGTTTTTCAATCCCCTCATAATTGCTAACCGTATGCCAGCGAATTGCCCTCCACCTGCGATGCGGTACTGTTGGCAGCATCGCTTTCAAACGTACGCAGAGATGCTCAGACCTCGGGAGGTGATTCTGTGAGCGTTCGGTCGGTAGCGATGGCCGCGATGCTTATTGCCGTGGCGGCGACGGGTCCGGGCCTTACCGCTGCGGAGCAGCAAGCCACGGTCTCAGAGGACAGCCTGCCGCTGTACGCCGACGAACAACAGGTGGTCACCGGGGAGACCACGCTGGAATCCGGGACGGAGATGACGGTCAGACTTGTGTCGGAAGATGCGTCGTCCCCGTTTCTTAAACAAAGAGAGGTCAGCGTGCAGCCCAACGGGACGTTCGTCGCCCAGTTCGACATGTCTAACGTGCCGGCGAACACGTCCTACGAACTCTCTGCCCATGTCGACGGCGATACGCTGTTTGAACGGACTGGAACCGTCGCTGAGTGCGACGGCAACTGCACCGACCCGGTACCGGACATCCAGACTCCGACAGAGACTGACTCCGACGACAAGGTCGTCACGGTCCCCCAGGGTGGTACAGCCGAAATCCCGATCTCGATGAGTGACGGCGGCGACAAAACGCTCTCCGTCGGCAGTGAGGCGGTCAATTATCAGATCAACGCGACTGTTAGTGATGAGGATGATGACGGTGAAGTGCTGGTTCTCTTCGACACCGCGGCCGCCGGCACAGACTCAGAGACCCTCAGTGTCGCGGACGACGGCGACTCGCTCACCGTAACTGCGACAGAGCCTGACCTCTCGTCGACGCTTGCTCCCGCAGCGTACACCTATCGCGTGTTCGAGAGCCGAGAAACCGACGCCACGCCAACCACCGGGACCCTCCTCATCGAAGCAAACGAGACGGCAACCGAAGAGTTCGAGGTCGAGGAGACTGCCGAATTCGGCTTCGAGGAGTCGGTATCGAACGTTCAGCAGGGCGACACCGGTCGGATTTCAATCGTTCTCACAAGCGCTGACGCGGCCACTATCTCTATTGGCAGCCCGGCCAGCAACTACGAGATTAACGCGACCGTCCGCGACGGGAACGGGGATGATCGTGTCGGTCTCCTGTTTGACACTACGGCGGCCGGACACGACGAACCCACGCTCGAAACCGCGGCGGATGCCGATGCCGTGGCGGTCGAGTCGGGTTCGGAGGTCGCCCTTGACTCGCAACTCGCTGCAACCGACTACGACCTGTCGCTGTACCGTGGGACTGACGCGACCGGCCAGCCCGACGCAATCGGAACGCTGGTGGTTACCGATGGCGCCAACTCGTCTACGGACGCGGCTTCCGATGGGGTTGATTCAGTTACCGGTGACACGGCCGCACAGCAGTCACAGGACGGGGACTTCGAAATCGGTGCCGGCGCTATCGCCGTCGGCGGCGTTCTCGCTATCGCTGGCGTGGGGCTGTGCTTGCGGTCCATCATGAACTGACGCCGCGACAGTCGTCTCCCCGTCTGGTTTTGAAACGATATCGAGACTGTTCGAGGCGATGTTTCTGCTCGGACGTTCGCTCCCACTGAAATGACTCTGACAGCAGTGCCGGTGAGCTATGGGTCCCTGCGCTCAAACCGACCACAGCGGGAGTGGATTTCTTACGACACAGTTCGCCCAGAGTTATTTGTCAGCCAGTACCGCAGCGATACCGAGAACGGTGAGACAGAGACAGAAAAACAGCACGCCCGGCTCGACGACTTCGAAAACGAACCATGCGAGCGTGCTGGTTCCACCGACTGGCCCTGCATTCGGACTTGCCGGAGCCAAAACCTCGGCTCCGGCGGTTGTGTCTGCCAGTCGTTCTGCACCCCACTGGACGAAAAGACTCGCAAAGCCGATTAGTCCTATCCCCGTGACGACATTGCTCATCGACTGCTGGATGCGCGGCGCTAGGTCACGGTCACCGACCAGTACAATCGGGTCGCTCGCGGGACCGTATACGGTCATTTCGTTACCCTTCGACGAATACACCGTTTCGACCGGCTCGATGAGGTCTGCGTCTTCGAGGTTCGAGACGTGGTAGTGGACGTTCTGAACCGACGTGTCACACCGGTCCGCTATCTCCGACGGCGTTCCGGGGTCGTCGTACAGCGTACGGAACAGCGACCGGCTGGTGTCCGAGGCGAGCGCATCGAGTACGTCGTCGGTTTCGTTCTCTGCAACATCGAGTACTCGCGGTGACTCGTCAGCTGTCCCGGTCCGCTCCTGTATTCTTTCGATGAGGCTCGACATAACGCCACTATCGGATATATGACACGGGACGCTCAAAGGCCTGTGGCTGGGTTAAAACGATATTTAACCGTCAGTGCGGTTCTGTGCAGTTCGGACTGCACGAACTGGACGGACCGCCCCATGGCCGGTTTCGTTGTCGAGTCCCGGCTGTCCCACGTCTCTGGCGGTCCGTTCCAGTAGGCGTTCTGTTTCGTGGGGCGTTAACGACTTGTTTGCCTCAAGCAGTAGGGCCGCTGTCCCGCCGACGTATGGGACTGCGGCCGAAGAGCCGACAAAGCCGTCAGGTGCGGCGGCGGCGAACTTCCTGTCTGGGGCCACGATGTCGACACCGGTCCGCTCGTCGACCGTCGGGCCTCGGGAACTGAACGGTTCGAGCTGCTCGACTCGGCTGTTGTATGCCCCGACAGTAATCGCTTTGCGGGCCGTCCCCGGAGCGACGATGCTGTTTCGAGTAGACGCGTGCTGGAGCTCGTGCGTCGGTGAAACGAGCCGCAACCGTGCACCAGTCGGCGATGCCGGCCCGCGAATCGCGAGATAGTAGTCGCCGGGTCTGACATCAGCAACGATTCGTTCGTTTGGTACGTCGTCGCCGCGGTAGGGCTGTGAGCGCGCGACGAGACGGGCGTCGGTGCCGTTCGTTCGATACAGTTCGACCGTGTAATCCTCGTCTGCGTGGGCCTGTTCCCACGAGAGCCAGACCGCGATTTTGGTCCCACCTCGGATGTAATTCTGTCTGCTCCCGTTGGTAAACGCGACCGTCTGATTCTGGACGGTATCGACGGCGTACTGCCCTGACCAGTGGGATTCCGCGAGATTACCGGCCGGGGCGATGAACACTGTCCCACGCTCCGTCGCTTGGGTCGCGCTCCGAGCGACGGGGCCGGTCCCATCGCCCGGCTGTCCGTAGAACGAAACAGGTGCGACGACCACATCGACGTCCTCTCGGACCAGCCAGTCGACTGCCTGCTGATAACTGTCGACACTGTCGACCCGGGCGAGATACAGGTCTGCGTCCGGTGCGGTCCGTGACACGACGACAGCTGTCGCGGTCCCATGGGCCTCGCCGGTCTCGTCTGCCGGACCGGCACCGAAGGCCCGCGTCTCGGCGACGTGCCCGGCGATCGCTTTCGACTCCGTATCAAATCCAGTTGGGTCGACAATCCCGACCGAGACGTTCGAACCCGTGACACCGGCCGCGTGGAGCTCGGTGAACTGGCCGGCGGAACCGTTTGCCATCGATACTGACTTGAGACCTCCCCTATCCGGACGGGCGTCCGTCGGCCCTGTTACTGCGAGAACTGCGATGCTACCAGTGAGCGACGCGATTGCGACGACGGCCAACAGCAGTACAGTCCGATCACGCACCGCGGACCACCTGTCGCGATAGTACCGCCGGCACGTGGAGCGCCGGGCGCTTAGGGAACACTGGTCCAGTATCGAGCGCCGTACGGAACTGCTCGGCTACTCGGTGCGACATATCACAGCACACGTCGGCTGTGACAACAGACAGACGAAAATTCACACAGAACAAGTCTAACCGGCGTACACGTCGTTTCATGATTACGTTCGGTCTGTGGTGTGGCTCCAAACTGGACTCCAAACGCACTGTGAGTCGCGCAATTGACAACGGGGTCGACGGGCTATGTCCGTTGTCGTGTGGACAACCGGATTGGACGGATTCCGATCCTCGGAAACCGATAGGGGGGAGGGCGCTGGCAGCCGGGACCAGTCTCAGGCGGTCGCCGGCGTTTGATCCGTTGAGCGGGAGCATACTAAAGCTATCAGAGACTAAAAACCAGTTTTAAACGTCAGCCTCACAGGCCGCGACCAATTCACACGGTGAACAGTTATGCCCGACGAATTCGCACCGGAATCCGAGATAGAAGTTCATTTTGGCTCGGCCATCAGATGCCGACCTGATGTTGCGCCCTGATACTGGCCTGCCGAGCTTCAGCGGCGGGCCGTTGATTCCCGTTGCAACGTACTTCCTTGTGATTACCGTCCTCGCCGGACTGGTGACCATCTCCCCCGGCGCATCGCCGCCCCCTATCTTGGGAATGATGTGGGGTGTCGGTCTCGTTGCACTCACGGCCGGTGCGCTCAGTATCGAGTCCGTCTCACCGCGCTCTCTGTTCCCGCCTGTTCGCACATTCGGTCCCGCCATTGGAGTCGTCGCCGCGTTCTGGGGACTGTACAACCTTGTTGCGCTCGCCCTCGCACTGGGTGGCGTCTCCGGGTTCGAAGCCTCACTGTCGAGAACCGCTGCCCACCCGCTGCTGTATCTCGCAGCGCTTTTCAGTTCGCTTCTGTTCACCGCTATCCCGGAAGAATTTCTCTTCCGTGCGTACCTGCAACAGAAATTCACAAGGCTGGTCGGCGGGACGACTGTGCGCGCGGTGCTGTCTGGCATCGGCCTCGCCGCGGCCCTGTTCGCCCTGTTTCACCTCCCGCGGTGGTTCCTCGCATCGGGGCACGGTGTTAGCTCGGCGCTCGCAGGCAGACTCATCGGATTGACGCTCATGGGGCTGGCCTACGGGAGCGTGTACGCATTGACGGGCAACCTCTGGCTCGTCGCCCTGTTTCATGCCTCGATGAATCACCCGCCCCTTCTCGTCACAGTGACTTTCCCACCCGAGCTACATCTGGGAGTCAGTGTGCTCGAAAACACTGTCATGGTTTCGCTGGTCTACCTGACTCTCCGTCTGTCGGGGTACAATAGCACACTACTTACCGAGGCACAGAGAGAGCTGTCTGCGTCGTCTGGGGAGTAGATTCCCCGGGCGTTTTGGGGTCTCTGCATGTGGTCCTGCCGGCTCTTCATGCGTCGGGCGGACCGCTGATGATAGCCATCGGAATCGAACCCGAGCCCTGATAGCCGTGCTACCACAACATCTGTGACAACACCTATTAACGCCGTGTCCGGATGTCAACCGGATACGCAAGTCGGCTGCCCGGCTGGACCACCCTCTGAGAGAATGGCTTTATTCCGCCCCGAGTAGAGATGTGACCATGGAACTGCAGACGGAGACCTGGACTGATGTGGCGGATGTGGAGACGAATCTGGCGCTGCTTCCTGTCGGGAGTACAGAACAACACGGGCCACACGCCCCGCTCGGAACGGACACGCTCGACGCCGAGGCGGTGGCCGAACGTAGTGCCGAGCGCTACGACAACCCAGTCGTCGTCGCACCGGCAGTTCCCGTCGGTGTCGCCGAGGAGCATCGGGCCTTTTCAGGGACGCTATGGACCTCCGAATCGACGTTCCGGTCCTACGTCCGGGACATCGTCGGGAGCCTCGCCAGCCACGGCTGGGACCGCGTGGTGCTGGTCAACGGCCACGGCGGCAACATCGACGCATTGCGTGAAGTGTCGGGTCGGATAACCCGCCACGACGAGGCCTTCGCTGTCCCGTTCACGTGGTTCAACGCGGTCGGCGACCACAGCGCCGACATGGGCCACGGTGGACCGCTGGAAACCTCGCTGCTCCAGCACACGAACCCGGAGACTGTCCACGAGGATCGGCTGGACCAGGCCGCAGACGGCGGCAGCGACCGCTGGGGAGAGTGGCAAAGCGGCGTCAATCTCGCGTTCGATTCCGACGAGTTCACGGAGAACGGCGTCGTCGGCGACCCGCGCGAGGGCAGCGCCGGCCGCGGGGAGACGCTGCTGGAACTGGCCACAGAGTCGCTCGTCGACCTCCTTGACGAAATCGCGGACCGACCTGTTGGACCGCGTGAGTAAGTGGTGAGGCAAAAGAAAATAAAATCTCTTAAAGTAACACTATCTGGACACACATCAAAACATTCCTTGCTTATTTACTTAGCAAATATCGGTACTGGGTTTACTACAGGACAAATTATATTCAAAAGAAGAATATAGAACCAGATACGGACTAAGTACTATTGTATTTGCCGCACCTGTCGGGGGATGTCACAACACCACGCACATCTCAATGTGTTGGCTGCAAGCAGCCGCGCCGCCTCAGTCGTCGCCAGCGCCTCGCTTCCGGACCTGTTTTCCGCCGGCATCTGGCGTCCGAAGCACCGTCTCGTCCGTCTCCGGCCCCAGCACTTCCACCCGCACGCTCGACACTTTGTACTCGGGGATGCCGGCGGTCGGGTCGAACGTCTCCCCGGTGAGCTTGTTGACCGCCCCCGCCGCGAAGTGCATCGGGATGAACAGCGTCCCCGGGCCGACGCGGTCGGTGACCTGGGCCTTGACGACGATGTCGCCCCGGCGGGACTCGACGCGGACGTATTCGCCGTCAGCGATTCTGAGCTTATCGGCCGTCTCGGGATGGACCTCGACGAAGCTCTCGCCGACGTGGCTCATCAGCCCCTCGACGCGGCGCGTTATCTGTCCCGTGTGCCAGTGATACAGCACCCGCCCGGAGGTGAGCGTCAGCGGGTACTCCTCGTCCGGTATCTCGCCGGGGTGGCCGCCGTCCGCCGGGACGAAGCGGGCCTTCCCGTCCTCGAAGTTGAAGTTCCCCTCCTCGTAGTCGTAGAGGTATGGCGTGCCCTCGTGGTCCTCGTCCCAGCAGGGCCACTGCAGGCCGTGTTTCTCGCCGGATTCGAGCCGGTCGTACGTCACGCCGCCGTAGATGGGCGCGAGCGAGTTGATCTCGTCCATGACCTCCCGCGGGTGGTCGTAGTCCCAGTCGTAGCCGAGCCGACGGGCCAAGGCCTGCGTGATTTCCCAGTCCTGACGGGCCTTGCCCGGTGGCTCGGACGTGGGACGGACCCGCTGGATGCGTCGCTCGGTGTTGGTAAACGTGCCGTGTTTCTCCGGCGAGGTGGCAGCGGGCAGCACCACGTCGGCGTACTCCGCCGTCTCGGTCATGAAGATGTCCTGGACGACGAGGAACTCCAGGTCTTCCAGCGCTTCGGCCGCATGCTGGATGTCCG
This sequence comes from Haloarcula sp. Atlit-47R, assembly GCF_003665985.1. Classification (NCBI taxonomy): domain Archaea; kingdom Methanobacteriati; phylum Methanobacteriota; class Halobacteria; order Halobacteriales; family Haloarculaceae; genus Haloarcula; species Haloarcula sp. Atlit-47R. The sequence continues at coordinate 152,004 of NZ_QPLQ01000003.1, forward strand.
GTTCGGAGAGGGCGGGGTTCTCGCCGACGACGTACATTCCCCGAAGGTTCCCCGCGTGGGCCTCGGCGAGCATCTCAGGCACTTTGAGCCCGGGTTCCTCGGGCGGTCGCTCGCCCCACGCGTCGGCGAACTTCTCGCTGACCTCGTCGTCGGCCGGGTTCTGATAGCCCGGGAGGCTTCCGGGCAGGGTTCCCATGTCGCCACCGCCGCCCTGGACGTTGTTCTGGCCGCGGAACGGTGAGAGCCCGGCCCCGGGCTTGCCGACCTGGCCCAGCACGAGCGCGAGGTCGGCCATCGCGATGAGGTTCTCCGTCCCGTGGCTCTGCTGGGTCATCCCCATCGCCCAGCCGAAGACGACGCTGTCGGCCGCGGCGAGTGTCTCGGCCGCCGAGGCGAGTTCCTCCGGCGACACGCCCGCCAGTTCCTCGACTTTCTCGGGGGTAAAGGCCTGGACTTTCTCCCTGACCTCCTCGAAGTTCTTCGTGTTGCGCTCGATGAAGTCCTCGTCGTGGAGGTCGTTCTCGATGATGTAGCGAATCAGGCCGTTGAGCCAGGCCACGTCGTAGCCGGGGTTGGTTCGGGTGTACTGGTCGGCGTGTTCGGCGATGCCGACCTTCCGCGGGTCGAACACGACGAGGTCGGCCCCGTCGCGGACGTTCTGCTTGATGCGCGTGGCGAGCACAGGATGAGACTCCGTGGTGTTGGAGCCGCTGATGAGGTAGGCGTCGGCCTCGCCGATGTCCTCGTTGATGCGGTTGGTCATCGCGCCGTAGCCCAGCGTCTGCTGGAGCGCGGCGACCGTCGAGGAGTGACAGAGGCGCGCGCAGTTGTCGATGTTCTTCGTGCCAAGCACCTGCCGGGCGAACTTCTGGACGAGGTACGCCTCCTCGTTGCTCCCCTTCGAGGAGGCCAGACAGCCCAGCGCGTCGATGCCGTGGTCGTCCTGAATCTCGGTGAAGCGCTCGGCGACGTAGTCGAGGGCTTCGTCCCAGCTCGTGGGTTCGAGTTCGCCGTCGTCGTTGCGAACCAGCGGCTCGGTGACCCGCCGCTCGCTGTTGGCGAACTCGTGGCCGAACTTCCCTTTCACGCAGGTCGAGAAGTTGTTCGCGGGCGCGTCGTCGGGGTCCTCGACCGGGACGACCCCGAGCGAGTCGCCGTCCTTGCCCCACATCTCGAACCGGCAACCGACGGCACAGAACCCACAGGTGGTCTCTTCCTTGTCTATTTTCGAGAGGCGGTAATCGCTGACCGCGCTGGCGATGTCGAACAGGCGGCCCTCGGGCATCGTGTTCGCCGCGATGCTCTCGGCGGTGTGTTCGCCGGCGAGGAAGGCTTTCTTCCCGTAGTCCTTGGCGATGTCGCCGGCCCGGCGCTTGGCCTGCGAGGCGAACTTGGCGAGGCCTGTCTTCTCTTCTGCTCTCGGGTCGCCGGGCTCGAACCCGCGGTTGGGGGCGGTGGTGTCGTCGATGGTCTCGGCGTCCTCGTGTTCGATGACGGTCCCGATGGAGTTGCGCTGGGTGAAGCCCGGCAGCGGGAGCGTCGCCGCGCCGTCGATGCCCTTCTCGGTCAGCGAGCCGGTGGGACAGACCGTCGCGCAGTGGCCACAGGAGACACACTCGGAGTCGTGCATCGTCTCGGCGTCGGACTGGAAGCCGATGCGGGTGTCCTCGCCGTGGCCCTCGATTCGGAGGACGCCCTCGACCTGCACGTCGTTGCAGGCGTCGACACAGCGGTTACAGAGGATACATTTGTTGCGGTCTATCTGGATGAACGAGGAGGTGTCGTCGATGGGTTCGTACTGGTCGCGCTCGTCGAAGACGCCATACCGGGGGTGATCGACGCCCTCGCTGATGGCGGCGTCCTGCAGCTCACAGCGGCCGTTGCCGTTGCAGGTGGTACACCGGAGGTTGTGGTTCGACAGCACGAGGTCGAGGTTGACGCTGCGGGCCTCCTCGGCGTCTGGAGTGTCCGTCGAGACGGTGAGGCCGTCTTCGGCGGGGAACGAACACGACGGGACGAGGCCGTGTTGCTCGGTCTCGACCATGCAGGTGCGACACTCGCTGCGTGGGCCGATTTCGTCGCTGCAGTCGCCGTCGCGGTCGTAGTAACACAGCGCCGGCACGTCCGCGTCGTCTTCGACGCCCTCGGCACCGGGGTCGACGCTGACGACCTCGTCGTCGAGGTCCTGTAAGGCGTCGATGATGGTCGAGCCGGGGTCGACAGTGACCGGCTCGCCGTCGACGGTGAGCGTCGTCGGCTCGTCCGCGTCGGTCCCCACGTCGGGGTCGTTGGCGGTTCCGGTCTCGAACTCGCGGGTGACTGGCGTCTCCGGCTGTGGGTCGTGTAGGTCGGGCACTCGTGGAATCGATCTGTCTGTGCTCATAGTTTCTCCGTGCAGGTGCCGCTGGGACAGCGGCCGTTCGTGTGGGCGCGGAACTCGGGTTCGAACTCGTCGATGGCGGTGGTCACCGGCCGCGGCGCGTGTGCGCCGGTCTGGCAGTTGCTCGATTGCCGCATCACCCGGCCCAGTTCGCGTATTTTGTCGCTCTCGAAGGAACCATCGTACACGTCACGCAGGAGTTCAGCGAGCTGTTTTGTCCCCTCGCGACCGGGGACACACCGGCCGCTGTTCTCCGTTGACGCGAACCGGGCCCGCTTCCCGACCGTTTCGACAGCACATCGGTCGGTGTCGAACAGCTCGACGACGCCGTCGGTTCCGAGCCCGGCCGCCCGTAGCGACTGGGCAGTCGGCGGGACATCGAGGTTCCGGGTGATGCCACCGAGGACGCCGCCGACGCAGGCCATCTTGAACGAGCCGTCCATCTCGACTGCCTCGCGGGCCGCCGAGAGGCTGGCGCTGGACCCGAGTTCGACCGTCGCCGGTGCGGCCACGTCGCCGGTGACGGTCATGAGCCGCGTCCCGGGGTCCGCGGCGTCGGCGTCGAGGCCTCCGGGGTCGGCGACGGCCCGCTGGACCTGCGCGAACGTCCGCGGGGTGTGGACGACCGTTGGGCGGCCGTACAGCCCGTGTTTGGCTGGCGATGGCGGCTGGAGCCGCGGCTCGATGCGGTCGGCCCCTTCCAGCGCTTCGAGCGCCGCAGTCGGTTCGCCGGCGCGGAACTCGTCCGGGCCGGCCACCAGTTGCGGAACGACTGGCAGCGTGTCGGCGACCGCGTCTATGGCCTCTCTAAGGTCCGCTTGCAAGGCCGTCTGCGCTTCGTTTACGTAGATGACAGCGTCCTCGGCGGCTACGTGCTCGGCGACCGCCGCGATACCGTCGAGGACCGCCATTGGTGCGCCAGAGAGGAGGGTGCCGTCGCCCGTCGGGAGGCCGCTGGCGTCGTTGGCGTTGCAGACGACCACCGGGTCACCGTCGGCTGTGCTGGCTGTTTCCCACGTCTCGGCAATCGGTTCATCGGCGGCGGCGTCCCCGCGGCCTCGGCCCAGCAGCCCGGCTCCCGCTGCAGCGTCGGCGGTCTGCTCAGTCGAGACGAACGACCAGTCGGCCGGGTCCAGCGGGGCGACCCAGCCACAGGGCCCCAGCACGTCACGGCGGCCGACAGAGAGCGGCCCCCGATCCGGGACGGGAAGCGACGTCGTATCGGGGTCGTGTTCGGTGACCGCGTCTGCGGCAGCTGTCGGTACTGTCCCCGCTTCCAGTTCATCGACGAGGTCGCGGACGGTCGCTGGCGACGGGTCGCCGTAGAAGGCTGTCTGCCCGTCACTCGTAATCATCACCAGCGGTGTGGCCGCTGTGATGCCCGTCGGCCCCGTCCTGACGACCGGGACCGAGTCCGCCGCCGCCCGTGCCGCGGAGCGAACCCGGTTCCCGCTCTGTGACTGGCTCTCCGCCGACACGCGGACGACGGTCGAATGAGCGAGGGCCGTGGTTTCCTGTGTCATACTCTGTGCGTCGTGCTGAACGATTAAAAACCCCGGCCGAGTGATCGGATACACTGGGATCGTTTCCCGCTTCAAAACATTACGTATCTCTTGACTGATGAGAGAGCGATGGTCAGTTCAGTCCGTCGAAACAATGAGGGAGCGGAACGGTGTCACAAGCGAAACCATGAACCCGCGATTCGAGGAAGTCAAGACGGAGGCGTCAGCCGCGATAACCGAATCCGACCTGCGCTCGGTGTACACAGGTATCATCCACGAGGACGGCCGCCACGAGTACTACTTCGGCAACGACACCGAGGAGGCCGCGGAACTCCGCGAGGCAGCGGCCATACAGCTCGGGATGTTGCTCCGCGTCCTTGCGGACCGCTCGGACAGCAGTGTCGACGAATTGACCGCGCTGGCTACTGAGCGGGCCGAGCAGATGGAGCTACGGTAAGATACGAACCGGCCCCCTTGGCTAGTCGGTGGTGGCGATAGCCTCGATTTCGACCGCTGCTCCCTTCGGGACCGCACCCACGCCGATGGCGCTCCGCGCTGGTGGGTCCGATTCGAAGAACTCGCTGTAGGCTTCATTGAATGCGTCGAAATCGTCGATGTCGTCGAGATAGACAGTGGTCTTGAGCACATCGTCGAGCGAGAGCCCGTCCGACTCCAGAATCGCCTCGATGTTGTGGAGACACTGCCGTGTCTGGTCGGCGACTGGTTCGTCGTCGAGCAGTTCGCCGTCTGTCGTTAGCGGGAGCTGTCCGGCGGTGATGAGGAGGTCGCCGTTCGACGTGGCCTGACTGTACGCGCCGACTGCGGCCGGTGCGTCGTCGGTGCTGATTGTTCGCTTCATACTCGGACAAACCTGCCCTCGTTGTATAAATCCCTGCCGTTGTAGGTCACGCTCACACAACGTTCTCGGGCGCTTACCAGTTGTGTCCCGTCATTGATTGATGACGATAATCGCGGTCAGCGCCAGCCCGATGCCCGCGGCTTTGGTCAGGGTCATCGATTCTCCGAAGGCGATGACGCCGATGACTGCAGCAGTGATGAAGTACATCCCGCCGATGGTAGAGACCACCGATGTCGATCCCACTGTTACGCCGACGAACGTCGAAACCACGCCGACGGCTGCCGCGACACCGGCCGCGCCGGCGAACAACAGCCCTCGATTCGTGACGACGAGCGACGCGTCAGAGACCGCGACGTAGATGCCTGTGACGACCGTCGCGGCTGCATAGGAGACAAACGCCGCGGTTTCCGGGTCCATTGTGCTCGATGCGACGTTGCCAAACGCGATCCAGAACCCCCAGGCTATCATCGTCCCCAGTCCGAACAGGACGGCGGCGTTCATCTGCCCGACCTCCGCGTGCGTCGGTTCCAACTCCGTTTACGTACTCCTGACGAACAGCGACACCTGGGACCGTACAATCGACGCATTGACACCATCGTACGGAGCCCATTGCCTTGAGTTCGGTGTCCACTCGCCGCGTGTTTTTTATGTCGACTCCGAGAACACTGTGACAATGGATAACGTCCCAGAAGACTCGTCGGACCGGACACTTGAGGACGTGTTCTATCCGGCCGACAGGGTTCCGTTCGTCGAATGGGACGAGCTATCTGGTGCGAAGCCGACGGTCGTCCTGACCGGCATGGTTGCGCTCCTCGCGTTCGTGACCGGGCTTTCGAATCTCAGTCGGGCGTCGCTTGCGATGCATGGTCCACTGAGCACAGTCGCCACCCTTCCGTTACCCGCCGTCCGGTTCGGCGGCGTGTTGTTCGCGTTCCTACTCGGCATCCTGACAGTCGGACTCCAGCGGCGCAAACGGCTTGCCTGGCGTGTGGCAGCTGTCGTGCTTCTCGGGCTGGCGTTCTTGCCGCTTGCCACGTTTCAGCCCACGGACATCCCCCTGCTGGTGATGACGCTGGTCACGTACCCGCTGTTACTCCGAAACCGACACCGGTTCGACCAGCCGCTCGACCTCTCGCCGATTCAGATTGCGTCGCTGTCAGCGATTTTCGGGGTCATTCTCTACGGAACTGTGGGCGCTTACGGGCTACGGGGCCAGTTTCTCGAACTCGACAGTTGGGGGGACGCCGTCTACTACGTCATCGTCACCATCGCGACGGTCGGCTACGGCGACATCACCCCCGTAACGGCGGAGGCACGGTGGTTCTCGCTCTCGATCATTCTGTTCGGGACCGGCGCGTTCACCGTCGCCGTGGGCGCGCTCATCGGGCCAGCTATCGAATCACGAATGGCGACAGCGTTCGGAGTCATGACCGCATCAGAACTCACACTCCTCGAGGACCACGTTGTGGTTCTCGGACACGGAGACGTTACGGCATCGCTGCTCAAGGAACTGGGCGACGAAACTGAGGTGGTCGTTGTTACGCCCGACGAGGACACGGTCGCGTCGCTGCAGGGCGAAGGTGTGAACCTGCTCACCGGCGACCCCACCGACGAGGCTGTTCTCAGAGATGCCCGCGTCGGAACTGCAAGTGGTGTTGTGGTGGGGAGCAACGACGACGCACGCGATGTACTGGCCGTCATCGCGACGAAGAACGTCAATCCGGACATCCGTACGGTCGCAGCGGCGACTGACCAGAAGCACGTCGAAAAGTTCCGCGCCGTCGGCGCTGACGAGGTTATCAATCCCCGTTCCATCGGCGGACGGCTTCTTGGACAGTCGGTGCTGGGCCGCGGGTCAACGGACTCGTTGCTGACCAGCATCGGGACCGACGACAGCGACCCTGCCAACTCCGAGTGACCCGGCCACCACTCCAGCGACGATAGTCTCGACCGGTACGGTCGACAGCTTCGACAGCGTTCTGGGATAGTAATATATGTTTTCGATACTGAATATCGAGGCATGGCCACCTCGGACGCAAGTGGCATTGCGGAGATAGTCGGCCGGCTACTGATCCCACTGTGTGCCGCGTCTGGGGCGCTCGTGCTTGCGGGCTTCTTTTTTCCGACGCTCGTCGGCGAAGCCGTGACCGGCCCGGTCTGGTTGACCGTCGCCCTCGTGTTTTTCACCTCGGGGCTGTGTTACATTGCGCTGCTCCCGTACTCCGAAGACACGACTGCGCCAGCCGCAGCCGATGTTTTCCTGCGTGTCCGACAGACCGACGTCCGGCAGGCTGTCCGGGGATTTCTCACCCAGCACGAACCAGCCATCCTCGCGTTCCCGGTGCTCGTGTTCGCCGCGTTCTTCGGGCTTCAGGTCGCATTCCCCGCACGGACGACAGGTGCTGTTGATGCTGCTGCGGCCACAGCCCTTCGCGGCGGCGGCCCACTGTTTCTCGCTGCCGTCTTTCTCTCCGTCTGTTACTGCCTGTTCCTGCTGTTGGGGCCTTGGGGCGATATCAAACTCGGCGGTCCGGAGACGGAGCCGAGTTACACCTATCCGACCTATTTCACGCTCGTGTTTACGGCCGGCATCGCGGCCGGACTGGTGTTCTGGGGGCCGACGGAGGCACTGTTTCACTTCACCCAACCGCCGCCGTACATCGGGGCCGCCGCCGGGTCGCAGGACGCTATCAACGGTGCGCTGGTGTACACCCTCTTTCACTGGGGCGTCTCGGCCTGGAGCGCGTACGCCGTCATCGGCGTTCCGATAGCGTACTTCGCGTTCACGCGAGGCGCGCCGCTCCGGGTCTCGACAGTCTTGGCACCGGTGCTGGGAACTGAGGGGCTGGATTCGGTCTGGACCAAACTGGTCGATACGCTGGCTGTCTTTGCCACTATCGGCGGCATCGCCACCTCCGTCGCACTCGTGAGCGAGCAGTTCCTCGCTGGCATCAATTACCAGTGGGGTGTGGCGGCCGGCGAGGTCGGACCGGTCCTGTTCGTCGGCGGACTGACGCTGATATTCGTCGTCTCCAGTGCGACCGGGATTCACCGCGGCATCCGTCGGATTGCCGGCCTCAACGTTGTCTTGTTCGGTCTGTTCACGCTCCTCATCGTCGCTGTGGGGCCACGGTCGTTCGTCCTCCAACGAGGGACACAGGCACTCGGCACCTACATCGTGGAGTTTGTTCCGCTGAGTCTCCACACCGGTGGAGCGTGGGTCGCGGAGTGGACTGTCTGGAACTGGTCGTGGTGGTTCTCCTGGGCTCCGTTTGCGGGGCTGTTCGTGGCCGCCCTCTCCCGCGGTCGACGGGTCAGGACTGTCGTGTTCACCAGCGTCGTCGCGACCTCGGTGGCGACGATGGTCTGGTTCCTGCTGCTCGGTGGCACATCCCTGTTCATCCAGCAAACGGGTCGGGCCGATATTCTCGCCGCTATCGCACAGCGCGGGGGTTCAGAAGCCGTCGCTGGATTCCCGCTGTTGTCCTCGCTGCCGCTGGGTCTGCTCCTGCTGTTTCTGTTTCTCGCGCTCATCATCGTGTTCATGGCCACATCAGCGGACACCTCGACACTCGTCGTCTCAGTACTGGCGACGCGACGGGGCGTGGCACCGTCAACGACGCATATCGTCTTCTGGGGGGTTTTCCAGGGAGCGGTCGCCGTTTCGGTGTTGCTTCTCGGTGGCGCTGAGACGTTACAGGCGCTGGCTGTTCTAACCGGCGGTCCGTTCGCCGTCATTTCACTCGTGGCAGCCGGCGGGCTGACTGTGACCTGGCTTCGAGACGAGCGTGGCCACACGTCACTCCTCAGACGTGCCGTCAGGAAACTGCCTGATATTCAGACCCATCACGACGTGGACCCGCCCGAAGAGAAGTAGGCCCTACTCCCGCCGTGTGGTCACCCCTCAGCGATCCCCGTACAGAAGTTCTCAACCAGCTGTTTCCCCGCGTCGGTGAGGATACTTTCGGGGTGGAACTGAACGCCGATGTGTGGCTTCTCAGTGTGCTGGACGCCCATCACGACCCCCTGTTCGTCGTTAGTGTGAGCCGTCTCCTCGAGCGTATCCGGCAGCGCAGTAGTCTCGACGGCCAGCGAGTGATACCGCCCGACCTCGAACGGGTCGTCGACCCCGTCGTACAGCTCCGTCCCGTCGTGACGGACTTCGGAAGGTTTCCCGTGGACCACACTCGGTGCATGGCCGACGGGGGTTCCGTGGGCCGCACAGAGCGCCTGATGGCCAAGACAAACGCCTAGGGCCGGATACTCTGTCGCAGCGAAAACGTCGATTGACACGCCGGCCTCCGCTGGCGTCCCGGGACCGGGAGAGACGACGATTCCGTCCGGGTCGAGTTCGTGAATGCCGTCCACGTCGATAGCGTCGTTCCGGCGGACGGTTACCTCGTCGAACTCGCCGACGTACTGGACCAGATTGTAGGCGAACGAGTCGTAGTTATCTATGATGAGTATCATCGCATCTTCTCCATCGGCTCGGTCCCGGACTCGACCGCAAAGGACCCCTGCTCGCCCAGCGCTTCGTCGACGGCGGTGACGAGCGCCCGGGCCTTGTCCAGCGTTTCTTGATACTCCGCCTCCGGCTCCGAGTCGTGTACGATACCGCTCCCAACGCGGAGCCGGTACTCGCCGTCGTAATGGACCAGTGTCCTGATGGTGATGTTCAGTGTCGCGCGGTCGTCGAAGCCGAACACCCCAATACTGCCGGTGTATGGCCCCCGTCGGGTCTGTTCCACCTCATCGATAATCTCCATCGTCCGCGGCTTCGGCGCGCCGGTGATGGTTCCGCCGGGGAACACCGCAGCGACCGCGTCGGCGATACTTACGCTGTCGCGCAGTTCCCCTTCGATGAGAGACACGAGGTGCATCACCTCCGAATAGCGGTCGACGCGGCGGTACTCGGCGACGTCCACGGTTCCGTACTCGCTGACCTTCCCGAGGTCGTTGCGTTCGAGGTCGACCAACATCGCGTGTTCGGCCCGCTCCTTCTCGTCACTGCAGAGGTCCGCCTCGAGTTCCTCATCTTCAGCCGGCGTCGCGCCGCGAGGGCGCGTCCCTGCAATCGGCTCCGTGAGCAGCCGGTCGCCGTCGACGTCAAGCAACAGCTCCGGGCTGGCGCTGACGAGGTCGACTCCGGGGAATTCAAGCAGGGCCGAATACGGGGCCGGATTCACCCGGCGGACGGCGTCGAAGGTATTGACCGGGTGGACGGCCGCCGGGGCGGTCAGCCGGTGTGAGACGTTTGTCTGGAACGTGTCGCCGTCCCTGACGTACTGTTTTATCTGCCGGACGCGGTCCGCAAACGCCGCTTCGCCGCACTCGCTCTCGAACGTGGCCTGACTTGCCGCAGTCGGCTGGGGCTGGACGTGCCCCTCGCCGTGAACGGCGGCCTCGGCCAGTTCGCGGACCAGCCCGCGGCCACGCTCGTACGCCGTCTCGGCCGACTCGTCGACGACGGGACAGGCCGTCAGGTACAGTTCGATCTCTCCGTCATGTGGCTCCTCCCACGCGGCGACACACTCGAAGACGCCCAACTGGAGCCGTGGGAGACCGTCTGATACAGTCGTCTCCGGGATATCTTCGAGCTCCCGTGCGACGTCGTACGACAGCCAGCCGAACGCGCCGCACGGATATGGAACCGTACAGTCGCCCCGCTCTAGGTGTTCGCGGTCGAGTAGCTCGTCGATGGCGTCGATGCTCGGACTGCTGCCGTCCTGTGCGGATGTCGCCCCTGCGGAGACCTCGATTTGCTCGACCGGGTCGACGCCGAAATACCCCCAGCCGGACTGCCCGCCGGTCGTTTCGAGATAGAACCCGTCTGTGGTCCCGCTGCGGGCGCGGCGATACGCCTCGAACGGATCGGTGACTGTGAGGCGAGCTTCGACCGGCACGCGAGCGCCGTCGGGGGCCCGTTCTGCAGTTTCGAGGAACGATTCTCTGTCGGTGCTGAACCGGATATCAGTCATAGTGCAGTTTCCCGAACGAGAGGCACATGCCTCCCGGTATGGTTGTCTAGACCAAGCATGGGTCAGGACAAAAACTTTCGGTCCCTTGCCCCTCCGGCCGATATGCTGTTGAATCGTCGACCGATTGTGGTTGGTCGCTGGACGAATAGCCGATGGTATTTCAACGGTTGGACTATTCCACATCACCCACTATACCCGCTGGGTTTGAGACGGATATCGAACGCTTGCCCGGTCTCCAGCTGCTGACTGACAGCAGCGATTCCACTCCCGAACACCTTCCCGGGAGATTCCGGGCTGAGAACGAACACAGCAATAATGACAACGATAATCGACGGTAACGAGATCGGTGACCAGATCACAGAGGGCGTGGCAGCGTGTGCTGACACGCTCGTCAGCGAGGGCGTCACACCGGGGCTGGCGACTGTGCTGATGAGCGACGACGGCGCGAGTGAGACGTACGTCTCGATGAAACAACAGGCCTGCGAGGAAATCGGCATCGAGGGGTTCCATCACGAAATCGGTCCGGCCGAACCGGCTGAGACACTGTTTGCGACTATCGACGAACTGAACGCGGACCCGGCTGTTCACGGAATCCTCGTCCAGATGCCGGTCCCCGACCACGTGCACAAGCGTGACGTGCTGGAGCGCATCGACCCGATGAAAGATGTCGACGGGTTCCACCCCGAAAATGTCGGCCGGCTCGTCGCAGGGAACGCACGATACAAGCCTTGCACGCCCCACGGAATACAGAAAATACTGGCCGAAACTGGCGTTGAGACGGCGGGGAAAGACGCTGTCGTCGTCGGCCGCTCAGACATCGTCGGCAAACCGATGGCGAACCTGCTCATCCAGTACGGACCGGGCGGCAACGCGACGACGACCGTGTGTCACTCACGGACCGACGCTCTCGCCGAAAAGACTCGCAACGCCGACATCGTGATCGCCGCCGCCGGCGTTCCAGAAATGATAGACGGAGCGATGCTCTCGGAGGGCACGACAGTCATCGATGTCGGTATCAATCGGGTTGATGCTGACACGGACAAGGGATACAAACTTGTCGGGGACGTAGACTTCGAGAGCGCCAAAGCGAAGGCGGACGCCATCACGCCGGTCCCCGGTGGGGTCGGCCCGCTCACCATTGCGATGTTGATGTACAATACAGTGAAAGCAGCTAGCCTCCAGTCCGGCGTCGATATTACACTCCCGTAGGACAGATGTCCATCTACAGGGTGTCCGCGTGGGCTGTTACACTGTCTCGACTTCGCCACATTCCGGGCACGTAATCAGGAGTTCACCGGCCGGGCTCTGCCCTCCTTCGATGGCGTTGTGGCCACTGGCACACTGTTCGTGCATGTACACTTCGTGGCTGTCGTGCTCACGCAGCCAGATATGGCCTTCTTCGGGTGCTGATACGATGCCATGACAGAAGTAGCACTCGCCGTTCATACAGAGTCGATGATAAGCCAGTATCAAATAGTTACCTCTCAGTCTGGGATTCTGGTTAGTTCTGGTGTTACTGCGCAAGCGAGAACACAACATGTATGAGAAAAGATAGCTGTTGTTTCAAGATTAAGGTGGTTCAGGGCAACAACTCGATATGGACTACTGTTACACGGGCGACGCGCACGAGAAACTGTTCGCAGCGTATCGGGCAGATGAAGACCCGTTCCCGACCCAGACACAGATGGAGTTCCCGCGACGGGAACACCGAAGGCCGGAAGTCGACATCCTCAAACGACTATTCTTCCCGACCTGCTGGAACGCCGCTGAACTGGTCCGGGACGAACTCGCCGTTCTGGACCGACTCGACACCCTGGGCGGTCTCTTCTTTGCCGGTATCAGACCGTACTCCGGATCGGACCCCGCTGAAACAGTCGATGCCGTCATCGAGCAACTCCCGGCGGTTCGCAGGCGACTCAAAAAAGACGTCGAGGCCGCGTTCAAAGGCGACCCGGCGGCGAAGACGTACATGGAGATAATCCGGTCCTATCCGGGCTTCATGGCGATACTCGTACAACGGGTCGCACATACCCTCTACGAGGCCGAGGCCTCCGAGTACGCTCGCGAACTCACCGAATACGCCAAGACTGAGACCGGCATCGACATCCACCCCGGCGCCGAGATCGGCGATCACTTCTTCATCGATCACGGAACCGGCGTCGTTATCGGTGAAACCACCACCGTGGGGGAGTGGGTCCGCCTCTATCAGGACGTGACGCTTGGCGCACTCCACTTCGAAGCAGACGAGAGCGACGAACACAGATTAAAGAAGGGATACAAACGACACCCGGACATCGGCGACCACGTCGTCATCGGCGCTGGCACGAAAGTACTGGGCGCTATTACTGTTGGTGACCACGTCAGCATCGGGGCGAACTCCTGGGTCACTGACGACGTTCCGGACGAGACGAAAGTGTACGTCACAGACCACCCGACGCAGGAACGGAAACGAACAAAGTAAACTGCAACTGTTACGACGTGGTTTCCGAGACTGCGGTGATACTACGAATCGGTCCGACAAACGCTTCTGAAATGCGTATCCGGCCCGAGCAACGCTCATACTGCTGTTGTCAGTCCAGTCGCGGGGCGTATAGATTAGAATAACAACTGTACCAGCATTAGGTTCTGTTTCAATCGCTCTCCCCGGAGCCCTAATCGTCGCCGGGAACGAACTCAGCGACGCCGCTCAGGTTTTGTGACCAGACGCCCTCACCACGGTCGAGTCCGTCGTTCCACTTCCCCACAACGGTCGAAATCGCGAGGTCGCCGGTGACGTTGTTCATCGTCGCAATCCGCCCCAGGATTGGGTCCACGCCGGCGACGAACCCAACGACCTCCAGCGGGAGGCCAACCTGTGTGAGAATTACAGTGAGCATGACAATGCCTGCTCCCGGAACGCCAGCGGTTCCGATACTGATGAGGACAGCCACTATCAAGACAAAGACCTGTTCAGTAAGTACCAGTGGCTGTCCGACGACGTTTGCAGCGAACATCACGGTGATTGCCTGTCGGATGGCGGCCCCATCCATATTCGCCGTTGCACCGACTGGAAGCGTAAACGAATACACCCGCTCGGCGATCTGCAGGTCTTCGTCCGCATTACGCATCGTGACAGGGAGCGTTCCACTCGACGACCGAGTTGCGAATGCGGTCACCATCGCGTCTCTTGCCCCGCTGAGGAACGCGATCGGGGAGACATCTGCGACCACGCCCATCAAGAAAACGAGATAGGTGAAGCCGATATGAATGACGATTGCGATTGTGACTGCCAACACGAGCTCGCCCAGCGAAGAAAACAGGCCGATGCCTTCAGTGCCGATTCCGGACGCCATCAGCGCGAATACGCCGAGTACGCCGAATTCGAGCACCCCTCGAACGATGACGAACATCGCTTCAGCACCCACTTCAAAGGCCTCGAACACTGAATCGACACGCTCTGCGAGCGCGTCTTGCTGGGAGCGGACGTACGTCAGCGCGATTCCGAACACGATGACGAAGAAAACCGTCGCCAGCAAATTCCCCTCTGCGAGCGCCGCAACGGGATTGTTCGGCACGATACCGAGAATCACATCCAGCAGTGACGGCGGCGCTTTCGATTGCGCTTCACCGCCGCCGAACTCGACCCCACGGCCCGGCTGAAGCACGTTTGCAACCGCAAGGCCAATGATGCCTGCGAGGGTCGTCGTCAGGGCGTAGAGCGCGACTGTCGCACCACCAATCTTCCCAAGTTTCGCGGGGGAGAGCTGGCGAATGCCGGTCAGCAGTGTGAAGACGATAATCGGGATGACCAGCATATTGAGCAGCCGCAGGAAGAGGTCGCCCACTGGTCTGACTACGGCCATCTGTTCCCCGAACGCGATACCGGCACCTGTTCCCACCACGAAAGCGACGAAGATGCGCCAGATGAGCGGGATGGATCGATACCGGCTCCACAGTGTCCGAGCGGATCGTATCATATCATACGGCAACGGGCGATCTTATAAAAACCCGTCAGCATCGCCAGTATGTGCAACCGGCTATGATGCGGTCTTCGCTTAGAACATTCCGTTTACAGGCATGTTTATCGGCAAACGGCAAGTGCTACTGCTGAATCGCTGAAAAGATAGCAGAATACCGATTGTAGTTCGCTTGTTTTCAGAAGTGCGACGCCGCTGCCACTCCTGTCTGACGGCCATACTTACCGTTTTCCGCTTCGCTGTCGATTTTCTCGATCCAGCAGTATGGCCCAGTCAGTGCTGTTCAGCAGACTGGTCTCGGTCAGTCGGCCGGTCGACTGGTTTTCGGCTCGACGACCCGACGAAGCTCCGCTCGCAACGCCGTCCACTTTGCCGCAATGAATCCCATGAGGATGCACGCAAATCCGCCGACGGTAGCGAGCGTGACCTGCTGGTCGAGCACGATCCAGCCGGCAAGCGCAGCAAACAGCGGAATGACGTATTCGATGAAACTCATCTCGATAGGACCCAGCTGGTCGAGTAAGCGGAAGTACAGCAGGAAGCCACCGATGCCAGCGACAACAGCCAAATACAACAGCGCTGCGAATGCGGACGGCGTCCACGATGCGTCTGCAAACGACTGCCCGGGAAGCGCGAGCACGGTGACATGGAGGACAACGGCCCCGATAGCCATCAACCACGCCTGCGTGGCCAGAAATGACATCGACGGGCTGGTGTCGTGCGTGACGACGGCCGGGATGGCAAACGCCAGCGCCGACGCGAACACGAGTGCGATTCCGATAGTGCTGCTGAGAAGATTCGCCGGGTCAGGGTCAGCGATGACGATGACGCCGACGAACCCAAGTACTACCCCGACACCGGTATTTGCGGTGAACGTGTCATCGCTGGACGCGAGCTTCGTCAACGCGGGGGTCACGACGGGAACGAGGCCGAGCAGCACGGCAGCGACAGCCCCGGTGACGTACTGTTGCCCGGTAAACAGGAATACGTGATGTATTCCGATCATAAGTGTTCCGCCAGCGAGGACGTACACGTAGTCGTCGCGGGTCTGTGGCCGTTCGAGGGACCCTGTGACAGCCAACGCGGCAAACAGGAGAACGGAGGCGATGTCGAAGCGTGCGGCAGCGAAGGGTACCGGCGGCAGGTCGGCGAGGCCGACGTCTGTCGCCATGAAGGCGGTGCCCCAGATCGCAGCCAGAAGGAGAAAGCAACCGGTCGTTCGATAGCGACTCATTCGACTGTCGGTCACCACCCGACGGTAAAAGGACCGTCGAAACCCGTTCCAAATTGCTAGATGTTGGCACTGCGACAGCGAACACCTGACGCGATGTTACTGGTTGGGTGGCATCTGCCCGGAGCCGGCTGATTGAGTCACGTCCCACAGTGAGTAACGTCGACAGCGGTCCGATTTTACGCCGAACCCGATTTGTTCTTTTGAATGAGGCTCTGGCTGTGTACTATGCCCTATGGAACGGCATACTGCAGCTGCAGAATCAAATATTGTAAAATTGAATCCAGAATATGAATATTTGGAGATAAACATCTCTCACAGGAGGGTATAAGCCTACACGCTAGGAATATGCCTCTGTGCCGTATTCATATCCGAGTCTTCGATGACTGTATCCGCTGCGTCGATTGCTGTTTCGGGAACGCGTTCGTCGGGGTCGAACAACACCGCGGTATCTGCCTCGACGAATGCCTCAGTATCGGTGTGGGAATCGCCGATATAGGTGATCGACGTGGGTTTTTGCTTGGTTCGAATCTCTCTCAATAATTCTCCTTTCTGAGTGGGTCCGACACCGACGTCGATACCCGAAATCCGGTTATCCTCGAATCGAAGCCAGTTTCCACGAATAAACGCCGGGTCATATGGTTCGAACCGTGTCGCAAGGTTTGCGACGCCAGCACTGAGGATTCCAAACCCGAAATCCGTTTGCTGGAGGTGTTTGAGGAGGTCGACAGCACCCGCTTTCGGCTTAACTGCCCGGGTCGCGCGCTCGATGTCCGACCTGGTGACATCGTTCGCACGCCACACATCGACCGCTCCTCGACACCACTCTGCAAACGTAATCTCTCCGGCCTCGAACCGGTCTATCAGCGCCTCGGCCTCGGATGTCGTTCCATAGAGGGTGTGCAATAGCTCGAACCCACCGCGCTGCCGAGTGAGCGTCCCATCGAGGTCGAACACTACCAGATGCGACATACTACCGTTCTGCAATAACCTCTATTTCGACGTCGATATCCACTGGCAATTTAACGACCTCCACGGCACTGCGAGCGGGATAGGGTGGTGACATGAGCTCACCGTACACCTCGTTCACCTCGTCGTAGTACCGCATATCCTTCACGAATACCGTCGCTTTCACGACATCGTCGAGCGACGCGCCACCGGCCTGTAGCACCGCCGCGACGTTCTGGAGTGTGCGTCGTGTCTGTTCGCCGGGCGTGCCCTGGATTACCTCGCCAGTGTCCGGGTCGACTGGGCCCTGTCCGGAAACGTAAATGCGGTCGCCGCTAGCGATTCCCTGTGAATACGGGCCGATACTCTCGGGTGCGTCGTCAGTTGTTAGTTCTTCCATGGCTGTTACTTAGCTGTCGGCTGGTCGTCCGCGTCGTAGATCTCATTTATGAATGATGTCGGCAGGCTCGTCGTCAATCCGCCGTCAAGCACCAGATTCTCACCGGTAACGAAACTCGACATCTCGGAGGCGAGGAACAGGCTCGCATCAGCGACCTCCCTCGGTGTGCCGAACCGACCGAGCGGATACTGGTCGAGCCAGCGCTCCCGTGCGCTCGTCTCTCCGGTCCGTTCCTCTGTGTTTGCCATCTCTGCCCGCCTGTTCGCCGTTTCGATGGTCGCCGCTGAAATAACGTTCGAGCGGACCCCGTGCTGGCCGTAATGGGCGGCGATGTTTCGGGAAAGCGCCAGCAGTCCGCTTTTCGCCTCTGAGTAGCCCGAGAGCCCGATACCGAACAGGCCGTTGACCGAGCCCATGTGGATTATCGACCCGCCGCCAGCGGCGACCATCGCCGGCAGTACCGCTTTGCTCAGGATGAACTGGCTCTTCAGGTTCAGGTCGACCATCGACTCGAAGGTCTCCTCGTCACACCGGTGCAACAGATTGGCGGACTCGTCTGCGCCGCCAGCGTTGTTCACAAGAACGCGAACGTCCCCGAATTCCTCGATGGTCGTGTCGACGAGGTCCCGCACTGCCCCCCGGTCTGTGACGTCACACTCGACCGGAACAACGCGGCCCTCGTGTGTGTCGGTGAGGTCCGTTGCAACCGTTTCAACGTCCTCGTAGGTGCGCGAGCAGACGACGACATTGCCACCCGCTTCGGCGAATCGAGCCGCGATCTCGCGCCCGATACCCCGCGACGCGCCGGTCACAATGGCCGGTCGGTCCGCTAGTGATAACTCTACCATGACATGAACTCCCACGTAACCTGTCCTCTTGAATGTTGCTCTTGTCCGCTCATGTAATTCGATACTCCTCGACGGCGGCCATATCCACAGTGATACCGAGGCCAGGACCATCCGGGGCTGGGAGGCAGCCATCGCTGACGCTGAACGGAGCCTTGATGACATCTGCCTCCCAGCCGTAATACGTCGAATCCGGGGGCAGTGAAAAGCCCGGGATACCGGTGAACGCGTGAAGGATCGCCGCAGTCCGAATCCCCAGGTCGAACGCACAGTGGTGCGTGAAGGGGACTCCAGCGTCTTCGAGGATTGCTGCCTGTTGTCGAATCCCGCTGATACCGCCAGCCGGAGTCAGGTCGATAACGCCGACATCCATCGCGCCAGTCTCCACGAGCGACTGCAGATTATGCGAGATATAGGTGTCCTCGTTCGGCGCGATCGGCTGGCGGAGTCGTTGCCGGAGCCGAGCTAGTGACGTGTGTGCATCGACCCGAATCGGTTGTTCCATGTACTGCAGGTAGATTCCCGTATCCTCAAGCATCGCGCCGACTCGAACTGCCTGGTCGAGCGTCCAGCCCTGATTCGGGTCGAGTCGGAACTCCAGTTGCCCGTTGACTTCGTCATGCATCGCTTTGATTCGCTCGACATCCTGTCGCCAGTCCCGCCCCGCCTTTGTTTTGAGAACCGTGAAGCCAGCTTCGAGCGCTTCTCGTGCCTTGATACGGGACTCCTCGGGCGAGAGGATGCCGAGGCAGAACGCGACGGGGACGTCAGCGGGTGCAGGACTGTTGCCGTCGACGCTCTGCCGGTGTTGCTGAGTACCCTGTGTCGGTGCTGTCCACCCCCCGAGCAGTTCATACACCGGTCTATCGAGGGCTTTGCCGACAATGTCCCAGCAGGCTGTTTCGACCGCCGCAAAGAACATATCCACGTTCGTGTACTCGACGAACACCTGTCGACGGAGTCGCTCGATCTCGAACGGCGACTGGCCCTCAATCATCGGTCCGACGCCGTCTTCGATAATCGACTCGGTGGCCGCCGGTGACAGGAAGACACGCATTTCACCCCAGCCGCTAATCCCTTCGTTCGTGTCGACACGGACGAGGACGCGCTCCATCGAGTGTAGTTTCCCGTGATTTGTCACGTACGGCCCGATTCCGAGATGCTCATCCAAGTCGGCCAACGGTACATCTACAGTGACCGCTGACACGCCGGTTATCTCCATGCACTCCAGTCGTTCGGGAACCGATATCAAAGTACCGCTTGCCCCTATCCGCGCGCCGCCTCGACAGCGGTTCCGACCCACTCCAGTGACTGCTCCGGAAGCAGTCCGTAGTTATAGAACGAGAGCCGCGGCACTCCCTTCGAGTCGAGGGTCTCCACGATATCGACCACGGTATCCTCGTCGTCGATGGCCGGGTGGCCCGGCAGGAGACCGACGTGGAGTGGCACGTCATCGATTACTGTCTCAACGGCGTTGTACGCCTCTATGACTGCGTCAGCTGTGGATTCGTAGGCCGGCAGACAGTAGTAATCGACGTGGTTCGAGAGCGCTTGCAGGTCGGCCCCGACGATCCACTCGCGGCCGGGTTCCGGTGCGCCGACGTAGTAGCCAAGCGGTGTCGTTCCCGCGGCGTCAGCCAGCGTGGTGTACAGCGATGCCAGCGTCCGTTCGCGGACATCGACGTACGCGGCGACGGTGCTGTGGTCCGCGAGCCACTCCTCCGGTGGATGCTCGTGTGACACGTCGCCGGCGACGATATCGTCCAGCGCGTCGGCTACCGTCTCGCGCGCTCGTTCAGTATCGACGCCCTCGGCCGTCGCATTCTCCTGACACTGTGGACAGAAACACAACCCAAGCAGGAACTCGCCGAGTGTGCCCAGTTGCGCGTGGATCTTCTGGTGATGCCAGCCGAAACCCGTTCCGTAGAAGTAATCGAACGTTTCCAGTTCGATACGAGCGAACTCATCGCGGGACGCCAGATCCGAAACCAGCGCCGAGAGATACGTCTGGACCGCGGGCTGGGAGGGACACAGGCCGAAGATCAGGTCGTCACCGTGTGCAGATTCCAGCGTGTATTCGGGGTTGGCCATCCCGAGCCGGGAGTTGTGGCAGCCGACTGTCCAGGAATTGAGCGTCAGGTCAGACAAACCGGCGGCGATGTCCGCAACCCAGTCTCCGTCCATCCCTTCGTACGGAACCGGTTCGAGGTTCTCGTACTCTGAGCCGGGCTCGAAATACGAACTCGCCCGGGCAAACAGCGTCCGCCGCTCCGGACTGTGCGGCGTAAACGCCTGCACCGTGTGATAGTTCGTGGCGAGGTTCAGTTCGTCAATGCCGACGCCGCGCAGTCGTGTTTCCACTTCGGCTGGCCCTTCGTCCAGAAGGTCCCACGGGTAGGCCCACATCGCAAATTCCATACACGGACAACTATCGCGGCGATAATAAAAGTAGAGGCGGTTACTCCTTGACCGCGCCAGCCGTCATGCCAGCCACGATATACTCCTCCAGGAAGGCGAACAGAATCAAGAGCGGGATAATGCCGATGACAGACACAGTGAGCATCATCCGCCAGTCGGTCTGCAGCGCCCCGACCATGGAGAAGACCCCACGTGGGATGTTGTACTTCGCGCTGTCAGTGAGGAAGGTGAGCACGAACAGTAGCCGATTCCACGCATAGAGGAAGGTGTAGGTGACACTGGCGACCAGCGCCGGCTTCGTGAGCGGGAGCACAATCTTCGTCAGGATTTGTACCTGGCTCGCGCCGTCGATACGCGCAGATTCTTCGAGCGCGACGGGTATCGTCTTGAAATACCCGTACAGCATCCAGACGTTGAACGGTAGCGTGAATGCCGCTGCCGGGACGATTACAGCGAGATAGGTGTTGAACAGCCCCATCTGGGTAATAACGTCGAAGAGGCCGACGATCAACACGACCGGTGCGAACATCTGCACGACCAGCACGGAGAGGAGGAAGGTTCGCTTCCCGACGAAGTCGTTCCGGGCACACGAGTACGCGGCCGGTATCGCCAGCAGAAGCGTCAGCACGACCGTCCCCACGGAGATGATGAAGCTATTCCCGACCCAGAGCAACACGTCGGTCTGTGTCCAGACCTGCAGATAGGCCTGGAAGCTGGGATCGCTGGGGACCAGCGTCGCTGGCGCAGCGAATATCTCTGACTCCGGCTTGAGCGTACTCGAGAACATCGCGTAGAACGGCAACATCATGAGTCCGAGCAGTCCGATCAACACGCCGTACAGCCGGACTTTGCGGAGACTGCTCCGGTCGTGGCCTGCCATCGTCATAGCTCGTCACCTCCGCGCGTGTAGATGCGCAGGTAGATAATGGCGAAGACGAACAGGAACAGAAATCCGATGACACTGTAAGCGGCTCCGCGGCCGAGGTTCCCGTTCTGGAGGCCCACCTGATAAATGTGGATAACGAGCGTCGCCGTCGAACTGATCGGGCCCCCGCCGGTCATCGTCCAGATGACGTCGAAACTGACGAACGTCCATATCGTCGACAGCAGCGTGGCAATCAGGACGACGCTTTTCAGCTGTGGGAGCGTGATATACCGGAACTGATGCCACTTCTCGGCCCCGTCGATGGCGGCTGCCTCGTACAGCTCCTGCGGTATCGACTGCAGCCCCGCGAGGAAAATAATCGCCATAAACGGCGTCCCGATCCAGATATCAGCCACGACGACGCCGAGCCACGCGATGCTCGGGTTCCCGAGGATACCGATACCCTGTTCGACGACGCCGAGTTTCAGCAAGATCGCGTTGAGGTAGCCAAACTGCGGGTGCTCTATCCACCGGAACACCACGGCAGAGATCGCATAGGGAATGCCCCACGGAATGAGAAACGCCGTTCGGAAGAACTTCCGACCGCGAATGTCGCCCTTGAGGTGAACGGCGATAAGCAGTCCCAGCAGTGTCTTGCCCGCGACGCCGACGACGACCCAGCGCCCGGTCTGCCAGAGCAGGCGGTAGAAGATATCGCTGTTGAATATTTCGACGTAGTGCTGGAGCCCGACGAACGTCTCAATGTTCGAGTCAGCCGGCGACTGGTACAGCGATAGCCGAAACGTCTCGATAATCGGGTACCCCACGACGGCTAGCAGGAACACCGCTGCGGGAGCGATGAGGAGGTACGCGCGGCTGTTGCGCTGAACGTACGCCAACCCTCGTTCGAGCCGTGAGTCATCGGACGCCTCGGTGTATTCCTCTGCCAGACTCATCCCTGTCTGTCACTCCATAGCATCTTCGAGATCACTCTGGGCATCGTTGAGCGCCTTTTGCGGTGACTTCCGATCCGCCAGTGCTTCCTGAATGGCCTGGACCATCCGGTCGTTGAACTCGCTGAAATTACCGAGCTTCGGTCGGGCGCGGGCGTACTGCCCCGCCTCGACGAACGGTCCCCAGTTCTTCGACTCTGAGAAGTACGAGCGCTCGCCAACGGCCTCAACGACGGGAAGGAACCCTTTCTGCTTCGAGTACTGGAACCGCCGCTCCTCGTCGAAATAGAACCGAATCAGGTCCCGGGCGAGGTCCTTGTGCTCGCTCTGACTCAGGACGGCGAGCGTGTCGATAGTGAACAGGCTGTACCGGCCCTCTGGGCCACGCGGCACCTGCACGATACCGTAGTCGAAGTCGACATCACCGTTTTCTTTCGCGGAGGTGATGTTGAGTCCCGTGTACACGTGCCCGATAACCATCCCGAGGTCCCCGTTTTCGAACAGTTGCCGGATGTCCTGCCGAGTCGAGGAAAGCGGTGACGACTGAGTGACGCCGTGTTCGAGGTGGAGGTCGGTGTACAACGAGAGGGCGTCGACAGCGCCGCTTGAGTTTACGACGGGCATTCCGTCGTCGTTCACGAGGTCGGCGCCGTGTGACCAGTGGTAGTGGTAGTACTGCGACCCAGTTTCGATTGCGTCCGCCCCCGCAAGGCCCAGTGCTGGGACGCTCGCATCACTGTCGCGAATCTGCGTTGCGGCATCCAGCATATCCTGCCACGAATCGAGCGACGGGTCTTCGGGGTCGAGCCCAGCCGTCTCGAAGACGTCTTTGTTGTAGTACAGGCACTTGTTCGAGGCGGCCCACGGCACGCCGTAGTGGGAGCCGTTGTACATCGTCCCTTCGGCCACGCCGTCGTAGAACTGCTCACCGAACTCCCCGTCCATCATGTCGTCAAGCGGTTCGAGCGCGTCTTTCCCCACGAGCTGTGGGATCCAGCGCGCCGGCCAGCGACTGACATCGGGCGCTTCGCCGCCGTCGACACGGTTGTTCACGGTTTGCCGCGCGTTGTCCCACGTAACGCTTGTAAATTCCACGTCGACGTCATGCTCGTCCTCGAAGGCCGTGTTGTTCTCCTCGAAGAACTGCTTGATGTTGTCTCCGACGCCCATCGTGAGGAACTGCACGCTCTGCGTGCTGCCGCCGCTGCCGTCACCACCGCTTCCACTGTCACCATCACCGCTGTCACCGCCGCTCCCACCGTCACCGCTACACCCCGCGATGGCGATGGCACCGCCTGCGCCGAGTGCTTGAAGAAGTCGTCGACGGTCGATACTGTCCTCGACAGATCTGTCGTTGTTATCGGGCTGCATCATTAATGTCACCTATTTCCATGTACATAATTCTTTGTGTTGTGTCCATCATTGGTTACGCATTGTGTTCGTGAATCGCCGTCATGAGGGCCGCGAGTTCCTCGCCGATAACTGAGCGGATTCGTTCGCCTGTTTCCGCGCTCGCCTGCTTCGGCGTCCCGATGGCTCCGGATGTGGAATACTCGTCGAACGACCGATAGACGGCGACGGTACCCCCGTCGAGCAGGTCTTGTCCGCCCCATCTGTAGTGTTCGTCCAGCGGCATACCGTCGCGGACCTCCGGGTCGCCCACGAGGTCTGGTCGGAGCGCAAGCATGAGGGATGTCTCGAACTCACCGCCGTGGGCCATTCCCCCCGTCTCGGTCGTCCGGAGTTCCTCGATTCTCTCTGATGCCAGATGGAAGTACGTCGTCCCGAGCACTTCCGCATCAGTATCGATGCCCACGGTACTCACGACGGCATCGATGAGCGGACTGTTCCCGCCGTGACCGTTGACGAACAGCACCGCATCAAATCCGTTCTGGATGCCGGCGTGCGCGATATCCTCAAGTGTCGCCCGCAAGTGCGCAAACTCGAGTGACAGGGTCCCACCGAACGATAGATGATGTGGTGAGAACCCGCTCCAGACTGGCGGTGTCATCACGACAGGAACGTCGTCCAGACGCTCGATGGCAGTGTCGACCATCGCCTCGACCAGAAGTGTGTCGGTGACGACCGGGAGGTGATCCCCGTGCTGTTCGACGCTGCCAACGGGAATAACGAGAACAGACCCCGACTGTTCACCGACTCTGCGGATCTGACTCGCAGTCATTCCGGCCCACTCGCTCTCTTTCCGGCCGATAGTATCGTACAACATATTAGATTGATTCTGTCCGCTGAAGCTGAGTCAGTTCCACTCGTTCGCCATCGGAATCGAACAGATGCATATCCTCTGTATGAAACCCTAACGCGATTTCGTCGCCGCGTTCTGGGCGGTATTCGCTATCGACTCGGGCTACGACTTCTTTCGACCCGCCTTCAGTCTCCAGATAGAGGAAATTGTCAGACCCCATGGGTTCTACGACGTCGACGGCTGTCTCGATGTACGTGCCGGCGTCCTCGGCAACGAAATCTTCGGGGCGGACGCCCAGCGTGTACTCCCCATCCGGAATGTCGACGTCGACTGTGAATTCGACAGCTCCTGAGTGGACCGTCGCGCGCCCGCCGCTGTTCGTCACACTCACTTCGAAGAAGTTCATCGATGGTGAGCCGATAAATCCCGCGACGAACTTGTTGTTGGGCTTATCGTAGCAGCGTTCCGGCGGCGCAACCTGCTGGAGCTCACCCTGATTGAGAATCACGATCCGGTCGGCCATCGTCATCGCTTCCGTCTGATCGTGCGTGACGTAAATCGTCGTCACGTCCAGCTCTTCCTGGATTCGCTGGATCTCGGTGCGCATCTGGGTCCGGAGCTTCGCGTCGAGATTCGACAGCGGTTCGTCCATCAGAAACACCTCCGGGTCCCGGACGATAGCCCGCCCGAGCGCGACACGTTGTTGCTGGCCACCCGAGAGTTGCTTCGGTAAATCGTTCATGAGGTCCGATATTTCCAGCAGTTCGGCGGCCTCGGTCACGCGCTGTTCGATCTGATCATCGTATTCACCCGACAGTCGTAGCCCGAAGGACATGTTCTCACGCACGGTCATGTGCGGGTACAGCGCGTAACTCTGGAACACCATCGCAATGTTCCGGTCCTGTGGACGAACGTCGTTGACTACGTCCCCGCCGATAGCAATCTCACCATCGGTGACCGTTTCGAGCCCCGCAATCATCCGAAGCGTGGTCGACTTCCCACAGCCGGACGGCCCGACAACGACGATAAACTCCCCGTCCTCCACGGTCAGAGAAAGATCCTCGACTGCAAGGACGTCGTCGTCGTATACCTTGCTGACGCTTGATAGTGTAACTTCGCTCATACCGAGTAACATAAGCATCGCAATCATCATTAATAAATGTTGGTAGTACCGGCAGGGGCAGGCAGACCAATCACATCGAAACCTGGCGAGCACTGTGGAGTACTATCCGGTATGACTGCGTAGCTAGCGGTTTTGAGTCATGCTGCAAATGGATACTCGGTAGTGCGACCTCGTACCGTAACGCGGAACACGGAGTAGAGAGCTACTCCGTCGGAGCAAATGGGACCTCGGAGCGCTGCCACTCTCTTTCAATGAGATTGAAAACTACCTGTTGTGCTCGCCAGGAGCAGGCTGGTGTGATAAACCAACGCCAGAGACCCTGTAACTTTGAAATCGGGTGCTGGATATCACAACCGTTGTGGTCGTGTGGTATGTTGCCATTCTTCGCAATGGGGGAAATTGTAGAAAATAACATCCGTACCCTTGTTAGACTGGATCGCTTCGGGGTGCAGTACTGGCTTCCAACACCATTGGAAATATTTTGCCGCTCGGCGGAACCTATTTTATTCTGCAGAAAAAAGCGCATCTATGCCTTCACAGAACAATAAAACAATCAGCGCGGTTGAGACGACGCTGGACATCCTCGGTGCTCTCGGAAAACTTGAACCGGTCGGTCTCTCCGATCTGGCGTCTCACCTCGATATCCCCACGAGCACTGTCTTCATTCATCTCAACACATTAGTTCAACGCGATTACGTCGTTAAGGAGTCCGGGCAGTATCGTCGGTCGTTCCGCTTTCTAGAGCTCGGTGGCAGTGTTCGGCAGCGGCTGGATATTGGTCGACTGCTCCGTAATAAAGTCGAAGAACTCAGCAGAGAAACGGGTGAGATTGCTGGTGCCGGCATCGAGGAGAACGGCCAGCGGGTCATCCTCTACAGGAGTTCTGGCGGAAAGGCTGCGGGCGACGAAATCCCTATCGGGAACCACACAGAGATGCACTGGACATCGCTGGGCAAAGCCATTCTGGCGCATCTTCCGGTGGACAAACGAAACGAAATCGTTGCCGAACATGGGCTTCCGAGAGGGACTGATAACACGCTATCATCCCGGTCAGAGCTTGAAGCGGCGCTTGAGCAAATCCGCGACCAGGGCTATGCGATAGACGACGAGGAGCATCTCCGAGGTGTTCGAGGTGTCGCTGTACCAATATTCAACGACGAACAGGATGTTATGGTGTCCCTCGGTATTACTGGTCCCAGAGATAGATTCACGTCCAGATATATGGCAAACCTGCTGGAAATACTCAGATATACGAAAAACGAGATCGAAGTTCGAAGTCAATACTACGAGTACAGTACGATAGACGGATAGCCCGGAATACAATACTGTCTCGTTCAGTGATACAAACAAATACTTGGTAGCGATGCCCCCTCGGCGGCAACTTTATTCCTAAACCCGGCATAATAGATGCCTTCTCTGGTTTAATTCCTGAGTTTGCCCCAAAACCAATCGAAACTTCTCCAGATAATATTTCTCTCTCGAACTAAATGTGGGCAAATAACATAAATTACCACCGTGTGTACGCTGGCGGTATGCGGACCGTAGACTCATAATCCGCCGCGTTAGGTAACACTGCCTTGTCTCGATTAGTTCAAGTCGTATAGTTCAATACGCCCGTTCTCTCATCCGCACATAGTGAGTCTTCGTTGGTACTGCTCCTTCAGAGCAGGTCTTCCCGTGTTGCCCGAGAATCGCCTGCTAACTGTTCGCTATTCGAATTGCCCCGACTTTTTCACTGCCGTTTCCGATACCGATACTACACCGCGATGACCAAACGCGCTCTGCCGATAGCATGACACCACAGGCGACTGACTCCGATATGTCGGATCCCACTGCTGAGACAGCCGTCCGAACAGCCAACTCGACGTGGTGGCTTGTGGCAGGTGCGAGCCTGATTTCGATGGGATTGGCCGCATACGAGATCGTCCCTGCAAGCGTCACGCCGCTCATTCAGGAATCACTGCGGGTCGGACCGACAGCCGCTGGACTCCTCGTCGGAGTCATGTTCGGAACTGCTGTCGTCGTCAGCCTTCCTGCCGGTGCTGTACTGGATCGGACCGATTCGAGAACCGCGATGGCCATTGCGGTAGGCATGTTGGTCATCGCCGGGCTGTGGGGATGGCGAGCCGGCCGGCGCGGCCAGTACGAGTCAATCCTCGCATCCCGTGCACTGGGCGGAGCCGCCTACGTCGTCGTCTGGAACGCCGGTATCGACATGGTGAGCCGGGCTGTCGAGGACTCTCACCGCGCGACAGCAGTCGGCATCTTCACCGCCAGCGGCCCGGTTGGCTTCGCACTCGGACAGGGAACTGGGCCGCTCATCGCCCAGCGGTTCGGCTGGCCGACTGTCCTTCTGGCCTTCATTGGCCCTGCAATCGCCGGCCTGGCCGTCTTCTGGCCAGCGAGTCGCGGGCACGGCGGAAGTCGGGGTGATGCCCCGTCTCTGCGAGAATTCGGGGCAGTGTTGCGGAGCCCGAGTGTCTGGCTCGTCGGGGCTCTCGGCTTCCTCGGTTACGCGCTATACCTGTTTGTGAACAGCTGGGGCTCGTCGTATCTCACGCAAGAATTAAACTTCTCGCTGGCCGTGAGTGGGCTCGTTGTTGCCGTGTTCCCCGCTGTGGGGGTGCTCTCTCGAATCAGCGGTGGACTCATATCGGATCGGGTCTTCGATGGCAAGCGGCGACCGGTTGTGCTGTGCTCGTTCGGCCTTGCTGCGCCGCTGCTCCTCGGGTTCACGCAGCTTCGCTCGCTGGCGTTGCTTGTCACCGTCCTTCTGTTGATCGGCTTTGCGGTCCAACTGACGCTTGGCCTCTCGTTTACGTACGTCCGAGAGGTCGTTGACCTGCGGGTCGCTGCAACGGCGGTCGCATTCCAGACGAGTATCGGCCTCGCGGGTGCGTTCGTTGCACCGATTGCCGGCGGCGCCGTGGTGAACAGAGCCGGATTTGCGTCGGCGTTTTTACTGGCTGGCGTGGTCGCTGTCGCCGGTATCATCGTTGCATGGCAGGCCCCGGAGCCCGGACGCCAGTAGGCTACGACTTGATGCACTCCGCCGTTCGCGGCCCGCGTTCCGGGCTGTCGGCTCAATTGATTTGTCACTGGAAGACACATCACAGACGAATGCCATCTGAGTCTTTCACACTTGCGGCCGCACAGGTAGAGCCCGTCTACCATGATAAGGCTGGAACGCTGGACAAGACGTGTCGGTATATCGAGCAGGCGGGTCGGGACGGTGCAGACATCGTCGTTTTTCCGGAGACGTACTTCCCAGGGTATCCATACTGGCGGGGCAGTGTTTCCATCCCCAGATGGACTGACCTGATGGTGGACCTCCAGAAGAATAGCCTCCACGTCGACGACGAGGCGATTGATATCCTCGGTGAGACCGTCGCGGAAGCCGACCTCACGCTCGTGCTGGGGACGAACGAAATCAGCGACCGGCAGGGGAGCGAGACGCTCTACAATTCGCTGTTTTACTTCGACAGTACCGGGGAGCTGGTGGGTCGCCACCGGAAACTCATGCCGACCCACGAGGAGCGTGCCATCTGGGGCCGTGGCGATCCGTCGTGTCTGGCTACGTACGAAACAGCTGTCGGCCGACTCGGTGGGCTCATCTGCTATGAGAACCACATGACACTCTCGAAGGCGGCGCTAACCGCGATGGTGAGGAGATACACGCCGCCGTCTGGCCCGGCTTCTGGGAACAGCACGGGCATCCGGGGGACAAGACCCGAGCGGAGACGAGCGACGCTGTGGATACCTGTGATATCTATCCCGCCATGCGTGAGTATGCCTTCGAAACCCAGTCGTTCGTCGCCGCGTGTTCGGCGTACATGAGCGACGCCGTGCCGGACGGGTTCTCGGCGGAGGAACTCGGATTCAACGTCGCTGCGGGCGGGAGTATGCTTATCAACCCGGCTGGTATTGTCAAAGCCGGCCCGCTGGTCGGTGAGGAGGGGCTTCTGACTGCCGAGTTCCGGGACGACGAACGACGGGCGACGAAAGCATACTTCGATGCGATGGGCCACTACACCCGATGGGACGCAGTCAGCTTGTCCATCAGTGATAAAACGCTAACGCCGTCACAGCCTCGGGAATCCGGCACGGAGGCAGTCGCTGGGGACGGTTCGCTCTCGGCAGCCCAGGCACAAGCGGTAGCCGACGAGTACGACGTTCCCATCGGAGTTGTCGAAGCGGTCGCCGACGAACTGGCAGACTAAGTAGTCGTAGCTGGTTCTTTTTCGGATAGAATGCAAACCGGTGGGTTGGGGAATTACTTATTGTAACTGTCCGGAATCAACACGACACCGTGGAAATCAAAGAGGTCGGAAACGACCGACTCGATGCGCCCGAAGTTCGGTGGCAGTGCGACTGCCGGCAGATAGAAATCGTCGGTGGAGAACTTGCTGTTCTCTGTTGTCCTGTTTTGTTGGGTGCTCATTTCAATATACTATATTGGCCACAACATCCTAAGGCCCCTGGTGGATAATCACGGGCATTTATTACGGACGGTTTAAAATGATTATTAATACATATTGTCAGTAGAGCGGCTGTCGCTGCATTGAGTAAATCTGTGCCACACAGTTTTCGACCAGTTTCCGTCCGGTCTGTTCCCAGGACAGGTTCCATGTCCGTTCTCAACGGTGAAAACACACTACTCAGCCCGGCCTGTCCTCGCTCGGAGTACAGTCAGATTTATATTTTTGCCCTCGTGTGTGCACCTGTGTATGTAAACATTGACGTAGAGACCCAGCATATACACAGTAACTCACCGATGCTGCTGTTCAGCCGTCCAGCTCGTATTGATCTTTGACGCCTCGAGAGCAGTCCCGTCCCACACAATGTCGATAACGACCAAAATACACATCGAACACGAACGCCTCGCGCTGGTTCCGACCTTACAGAACCTTGGAGAGATAACCATCCGCGTTATTACACAGGGGAACACCGACCCGGGATCCACTGTGTTTCCGTTCCTTATCGAGTATCACGACAGGGAACGACTCGAGGAGATGCTCGATGCCGACCCGACAGTCCAGAGTTACGATCTTGTCGACTGGACCGACCAGACTGGTATATACTACATCGAACACACTCCTGAAACGAAACTCATCAGCTCCGTTGTTACCGATGTCAACGGTTTTCTCGTTCATACAGAGACGAAGGGCAACGGGTGGCTCGTCCGACTCCTGCTCCCGGACCGCGACGCGCTCAATACGATCTGGGAATATGCAAACGAGAACGATATCTCACTCGATATAATCGAAATATACGGAAACACGGACACCGGAGGCGAGTCGTCGTACGGACTGACTGACGAACAGCGGACCGCCCTGACAACTGCGTACGAAAACGGCTATTTCGGAGAGCCCAGAGATATCTCGCTGAACGAAGTCGCCGACGAAATCGGACTATCCTCGACAGCGATGAGCGGCAGACTCCGCCGTGGGATGCGGAACCTCATTGCGGCGACGTTAATAGACCGAGAGAAGTGAGTTCGAAAGTCGGAGATCAGTGGGTGCTCGGAAAGGGCTTCCCGCGGCTTTGCCAGTAGCAACTTCTGCTGTTCATATCGACTCACATCTGAAAGTAAATCCGACAGTTTCTATCTAAAAACAGCAAAAAGACATCTATCTGGCGAATATTAGATCCCTTTAGCTGCTAGAAGCTACTTCGATTGCCTGCTCGAATCTTTTTGCCGATAGACTGGCCGTAACGCTGTCGCATCTTTGTTGTATCCCAACCACACGCTCAACGCTGTCGCGGCGAAGACGAGATACACGGGGAACAGGAGAACGAGCACGTATCCAGCAAACAGCGGCGTCAGAACGTCTAGCCAGTACAGGGTCGCGATTCCGGCGAGCCCACCGACAGCGCTCGCAACGATTCCCAGGCGAAACGCCTGAGCAGCGGCGGGTCCGGGCGACAGGTGAATCGTATCCATGCAACATTTTATATGGCTGACCCCCATAAGTGGCGCGCGAGATGCGCTATCACGGTCCGGGCTAGCACTGCTGTGACAGCATCTTACTGGTCACAAACGGTGGAAGTACGATACTCAAGACCTGGTAGAATTCTTGCACCTGTGTCTCCAACTCGGGCAGCGAAACTGATGCGTGAGTTCCGAGCGGTGACCTCACTCATCGACCGGGACGGACTTATTCCTAGGAGCCCGACAAAGTGGTATGTATGAAAGTCTCGTTGATCGCTGCCGTCGCAGCTAACGGCGTGATCGGCGCTGGCGGCGACATTCCGTGGCAGTATCCCGAAGATCTGGCACACTTCAAGCAGACAACAGTCGGTCATCCCGTGATTATGGGGCGGCGAACCTTCGAGAGTATTCAGCGTGACCTTGGTGGCCCGCTGCCGAAGCGACTGAACATCGTCTTGACTACGACACCGAATCGCCTTCCGGACAGTGTTACGGCCGTTACCTCGACGACGTCGGCGTTGTCAGCAGCGGCCGATAGTGGTGCATCTACGACGTACGTCATCGGCGGGGCGACAGTGTACGAACAGTTTCTCCAACGGGCTGACGAGCTAGTTCTGACGGAAGTATCAGCCCCTTTCGATGGCGATGTCGTCTTTCCGACAGTCGACTGGTCGTGCTGGACTGAGACCGACCGAACGACACACAGCGAGTTCGCTATCGTGAGCTACACTCGAACAAGCAGTTGCTCGGAATGATCTCTGTCTGAGCAGTCACAACGACTGCGCTGTGCCGGGCGTTTCGTCCCGTACTTTCCAGCCTCAGCCGTATTATACGGTTTCGTGCTCAGGAGGTGTAAAACAACGGCTCAGAGCATCGTCGCTGCCAGTCAACTCTACCCCGTATATAAATCCCAGAAGCAAGTAACAGTATCTTTTATTAGCATTTCACATCTTCTTTCAGAGGCATGACCGGTAACGAGGAACATCCTAACCATCCCAGTGTCGACCAGTCAGACCGGACCGTCCCACGTAACCTCCGCCAGACTGGTGACCCCAACATCGAGATGTTAGTGTCGACGCGCGTTCGAAAGTCTCCGTTCTTCCACAAGTCATTCAATGAGGAGGGTGCCTGGCGGGCAACCGTCTACAACCGTCTCTATCACCCGCGCGGCCTCATCGAACCCGAAGATGGCGGTGTGATGAAGGAGTACGACGCACTGACCAACACCGTCACCCTCTGGGACGTTGCCGTAGAGCGCCAGATTCGTGTCAAAGGGCCTGACGCCGAAGCGCTAACGAACTACGTCGTCACACGCGACGTGACAGGTATGGACGCCATGGACGGGAAGTACGTCATCCTCTGTAACGAGGACGGTGGCGTCCTGAACGACCCCGTCCTCCTGCGTCCCGAGGAAGACGAGTTCTGGTTCTCCATCTCGGACTCGACGCTGATGCAGTGGCTCCAAGGTGTCAACGTCGACAACGATTTCGACGTCGAAATCGACGAGATCGACGTCGCACCGATGCAGATACAGGGTCCGAAAGCGCTTGACGTGATGGTCGATGTCGTCGGCGACGAGGTCAAAGATGTCCCGTACTACGGCCTGATGGACGGCGAAATCAACGGGGCCGACGTGCTCATCAGCCAGACCGGCTTCTCCGGTGAGAAAGGGTTCGAGATTTACGTCCGAAACGCCCACGAGGACGCTGAGAAGGTATGGGACCCAGTTATGGAGTCCGTCAAAGACCACGGTGGTCGCCAGATCGCGCCGGGACACCACCGCCGGATTGCCGCTGGCATCATGTCCTGGGGTCAGGACCTCGACCACGAGACCTCTCCGTTTCAGGTCAATCTCGGCTATCACGTTCCCGACGACAAGGAGGCCGACTACATCGGGAAAGAGGTGCTTGAAGAGCAGAAAGAACAGATCGAGAACGGCAACTACCCGTTCGAGCACAAGCTCATCGGCCTGAAGATTGCCGGTGAGCCGATCCGCGACTACGCCCCCGACTTCTGGCTTATCTCTGATCCGGACACGGGCGAGGAGTGTGGCTACCTCACGTCCCCGTGGTGGAACCCGGACCTCGAAACCAACATCGGGATGGGGTTCGTCCCGGCCGAGAAGATTCAGGAAGTCACAGATACGCCGCTCAACGACGAGATTTACGACGAGGAACTGGACTTAGAGTTCCAGGTTCATCTCCCAGACGAGTACGCAGAGGAACCCGGCGAACCGGTGTTCGCCACCGCCGCGAAGGTGCCGTTCAAGGAGTCGGTCAATCCCAGCGCCCGTGAGCAGGCGAAGCTCAACGCCCGCAAAGAAGCCGAAAGCGACGACTAACTCCCGGACTCCGCCTGTCCCGGCAGCCAGCGCACTTCGCTGTCGTCCGCCGATTTTATTCTTTGATTGCCGTCCCGGTGCTCACTGAAACTGTCGTAGCGCTACGCTGCTTTGACACGTCACTCAGTCCTGCTTTGCTGTCGCTGGACAGATGTGTCTGCTGAATATCCACGTCGCCTCTCGTTGTACTGCGGTGTGGTTATCGGGACACACCACTATCCGCTGTCAGAGACTACAATACGGTCGGAAACAGGTGGTTGTCGGGAGGCCGTCCGAGTCCGGGCAATCAGTCGGGGTCAGGAATCGAGACGCTTGTGCCGCCATTTCTCCGTGTCGGGCGTCTGATTGAAAGTGTAGATGTGGATGCCCCGGATGTTGTAGTCGTTGTCTCCGACGTATGGCGCGAGGCCGTCGATGAGTTCGTCTGGTTCGTAGGTCCCGCGAGAACCGACCAGTTGCTTGACGAATCCGAGAATGCCTGTGGTCTTTCTGAGGAATTTGATCGAGTCACCGACACCGACTTTCTGGGAGATCTGCATCAGTCGCTGGTAGTTCATTACCCCCGGGATGCCGACTTCGACCGGGAGTTCGATACCGCGAGCACGGATCTCTTCGACCCACTCCAACACAGCATCCGGGTCGTAGCAGAGTTGCGTGACGATGTACGTTGCGTACGGTGCTTTCCGTGCCATCGACTCCGCCAGCGTCTCGTCGTCGATGAAGTCGTGCCCCTCGGGGTAGCCCGTGATGCCCACCTCCTCGAAGTCGTACTCGGTGTCCGCGAGCGCTTCGAGCAGGTCGAGCGCCGACTCGAACTCGCCGGCCGGTTCTTCGCGGTCACCGCCAGGGACGAAAATGTCCGTGATGCCTGCCTGGTCCAGTCGCTCGGCTATTGCTTCGAGTTGCGCCCGGTCTTCCACATAGCGGGCTGCGACGTGCGGCACGACATCGTACCCCATTGCAGCGGCTTGCTCCGTCTTTTCGACGGTCTTCTCGATACCGAGCTGTGGCGAGGTCGTAATTGCGATGGTCGCGTCGTCGGGAAGGTGGGTGATTTCCTCGTCGAAGCTCTCGAACGGCATCAGTTCGAATCGGGCGCTCGTCAGCAGCGTCTGGACACCCTGACTGTTTGAGACTGCGTGAGTTCCGAGGGCCATGTGTTGACATATATAACACATACCCGTACTTTTCTCTGTGGGTGGGGCATCGAACCCATTTATAAGAAACCGCGGTCATCACGCACTATGTGGCGCACACTGCCGGATTCGACTCGCCACTCTGCTGTAGGAGACAGTATGCTCCGGTTCGTCTGCCAGTCGGCACAGGACGAGGTCTAACAGATTGAGCTCCTCAAGCAGGTCCCGGGCCTGGCTGCGGTCAAGCCCCAGACATCGCTGCACCTCATACACCGTGTCTGACTCGACGACCGCGTCCGCGACGTCTCGCAACTGGACCTCAGCCGGGAGTCCGATCCCGTCGGTGACCAGTTGTTCGTCGGGAAGTTCTCCGACTGACTCGTCGGCGGGACCGGATGACTCAGCTGAGACAGGCTTAACCACAGTGACCTGTTCGTCCTCATCCGTAGCTCCGGACTGAGTCGCGTCCTCGTCCGAGGCACCTGATTCGGTCGACGGGTCTTCCTCGTCGTCACTGGAGGTGTCGTACGTGTTCGGGACGTGGATATCCGCTTCTATCATGTACCGTCGGACTGTCTCGGAGGACACGTCCATCTGTATTTTGTCGGCGATTTCTCTGAAGTTGTCGCATCCGTCGTACAGTGCTTGCAGGTAGTCGGTGTCCTCGTACGGTGGCACGGAGTCGTCGCGGACGGCGGCGTATGGGTCGGGTTCAGAGTCGGTGTCGTGACCCGACTGCGCGTCCGCCGTAGACGCGTCGCCTGCCAGTGAGTTTTCCTGTGACCCGCTTTCTCCGTCGCTGGTAGACTCTGCAGCCGAGACGGCCGACCCATCGACCGGGTCATCGTCACCCTCGACGGTCCCGGCCGAACGTGGTGTGGTGGTCGCTGTGTCGCTGGAGCCTGCCCGGTCAGGCCCGCAGTCGGCGCTGGCTGCCCCCTCTGGTGCATCCGTGGCGTCGATTGTTAGATGCACCGTCAGGAGCAGGCCATCGTTGGTGACCGTCGCCGAAGCGTCGCATATCGACAGTGAGACACCGGAAGTCGACGGGAGTTCGGCAGCCGGTGGGGAGAACGTGACCTCGAGGTCACCACTCTCGGTCAACCTCGCAGTCTCCGGCGTGAGACTCTCGTCAGCGCCGCCACCGGAACGCAACGAGACCGGCATTGCCACCGTCACATCGAGGACTGCACCACCGATGTCGGCAGGCGATGCTTCGACGGTCTTGATGGACCGACCGCGGGATTCGTACGCATCGATAACCTCCGCGAGCGCCGTGAAAGCGGTGTGGAGTCCCATGTCATTGAGTGACTATGACACGTTATGGTGTAGAGATGGGTGTGGAATACCGAACCCATTTATAAACTCCCACAGAACTACGGCTACCACCACATCTCTGAAACAGAACTCGTCGGTGCGCCCTCGTGGTGAGCCGGTTATCCCGGTATCGCGATACCCGCGAGACGCTCCCCCTTCACGACGACGGACTCCCTGGCAATCGAGAATATCACTCCTCGTTCTGTCGCTGGAACGACCTGTTGTTGCTCGAAGGAGGCTGGTTCGTATACAGTTCCCAGTCGCTCCCCGGCGTCGACAGTGTCGCCGACGGTGATGTCTGGCCGGGATTCGAACAGCCCCGATTCCGACGCGGTGACCGGCTCCGCATCGTTTCGGAGTACCGTTTGTGACGGTTTCGACTCGGGTTCTTCAGGGAGAACGCCACGCTCGCGTAGAAGATTCTGTATCCCGTCGACACCCGCTGCAACCGCGTCCTGTACAATCCGACGACTGTTCGACAGTTCTGCAGTGATAACTGGAATCCCGGCTGCTGCAGTCGCAGCCCGGAACGTCCTTCCGGACTTGTCGTCGTCTGTGTCATCGGGTACGTCGGTGAGCCTGTAGGACGTACCGAACGCTTCGGCGAGGCGCTCGGCGGCCGGGTCGCCCGCCCGG
This sequence comes from Haloarcula sp. Atlit-47R, assembly GCF_003665985.1. Lineage (NCBI taxonomy): Archaea > Methanobacteriati > Methanobacteriota > Halobacteria > Halobacteriales > Haloarculaceae > Haloarcula > Haloarcula sp. Atlit-47R. Next base: position 189,027 of record NZ_QPLQ01000003.1, read on the forward strand.
CATCTGACGTGTTCCAGCATATCTGCCGTGCCTGTGTGGAGGTCGACTGCCGCGTCGGCGCCTTTGACGAGTTCCCACAGTCGGGCGGCGAACTGCTCCTGTAAGCTCCCGCACTCGTCGCCCGGCCACACGCGGTTCAGGTTCGGGTTCATCACGTCGTACTCACCGGGGGTCATGTATGACCGGTGGTCGAACGCAAGCTGGTTCACCACTGGGACGACAAGCACCCTCCCAGCGATGGCCACGTCAGTCAGGCGGTCGTGGAGCCGTCGCAACGCGGCTGGACCGTTGAGTTCGATGCCGTGTTGCGCCGCCTGAATATACACAGTCGGTCCGGAACCGCCGACGTACCGGTGGACAGTCACAGACACGTCTCGCCCTGACGGCAATCGTCCGAGCTGTCGATCAGTCGTCGTGTGCGTGACGGGCGCGTAGTCCATACCAAGGGCCGGCGGCGCGCGGACAAAAACGCTGGGAGTGGGCGCTGCACCGGGCCGATAGCGCGGTCCTGTGGTTCTCTTTCAGGACAGAAGCGCTGGCTGATACGCTGCCGTCGATGGGGTGAACGCACCGCTGGGGACACTCTGCTGGATTATGAATACATAACGTGACAGTACAATCTGTCTGTCGGACGCGACTTGGAGTCTCTGAACGACGGCGACAATCACCACAGGGGGCCCAAATCTATTAACAATGGTACTCCTGTTATTCTGAAACACTACGTGACAATTCGGTTTTATTTTGCAAAGGAGAGGGGTTAGGCGGTAACTATATTGCCACGCCATAGCACGTTCTATCCAGAGCCATGGAGCCAACCGATAGCCTGCCGACCCATGCCGATACCGTCATCGTCGGTGCTGGAATCGTCGGCTGTAACATCGCGTACCAGCTGACAGACCTCGGCCGCGAAGACGTGGTCGTGGTTGACCAGGGGCCGATGCCGACTACGGGTGGATCGTCGACGCACGCCCCCGGAATCATGTTCCAGACCGCGGAACCGAAGGTCCTCAGCCAGTTTGCGGATTACAGCCGTCGGCTGTACTCGGACCTCGAAGGGGCTGACGGACACCAGGCGTACAACGAAACAGGTGGCATCGAGGTGGCCCGGAGCGAGGAGCGCATGGACTTCCTCCAGCGCCGCGTCGAATACGCGAAGGCCTGGGGCATCGAAAACCCGCAGTTGCTGTCCCCAGAGGAAGTCACCGACCACCTCCCGCTGGTCGACGCCGACCAGATCAAGGGCGGCTACTACTCCCCGACGGACGGCCAGGTCTCGGGCGTCGTCGCCTGTGACGCGCTGGCCCGGGAAGCGATGGACCGGGGTGCGAAATTCGTCCCGCATACCCGCACCGAGGACGTGGAGACCGAGAACGGCTCGGTGCGGGCCGTCGTCACGGAGAACGGCACCATCGAGTGTAACGAGGTCGTCGTGGCGACGAACATCTGGGCCCGCCAGCTCGGCGAGAAGCTCGGCGTCCACCTGCCGGTGACGCCGGTCGAGCACCAGTACACGATGACGGAGTCGCTGGATGAACTGGCCGACAGCGCGGTCGACATCACTGACCACCCGCTGTTCGAGAACTACGAGAACGTCTCCGGAGAGAAGGCGAAGCGACTTCTCGTCGGGCCAGACCGGCCGATTCTCCGCGACCAGGACAACGCGATGTACTACCGGAACCACGGGGATTCCTACGGCATCGGCTCGTACAATCACGAGCCAATCGTGCCAGACCCACAGGAACTCGGCGGGAACGACCCCGACGGCGAGCAGGGATCGGTCCACGAGTTCACCGACTACCACATGAACAACGCGACCCACCCGGACCGGCCGGACAAGGCCCCGCGCCAGGCCAGCGACGAGCTGTTGCCCGCGACGGCCGGCAAGGAACTCGAACACAAGTACAACGGCATGTTTGCGGAGTCGCCCAACGGCCTCCCCGTGATGGGACCGGTCCAGGAGTACGACGGTCTCTGGACGGCGGCGGCCATCTGGGTCACGCACGCCGGCGGTGCCGGCAAGGCCCTCGCCGAGTGGATGGAACACGGCGTCCCGCGCCTCCCTGACGGCCCGATTGACCTCGCCCACTGCGACGTGAACCGCTTCGACGAGCACGAGGGCAGTTGGGACTTCGCTCGGGACATCGGCGGCGAGGAGTACCGCATCGTCTACAACATCATGCACCCCAAGTGGGTCTGGACCGACAAACAGCGGGACATCCGTCGGACCCCGATGTACCACACACACAAGGAGTACGACGCCGAACTGTGGGCTGAGGCCGGCTGGGAGGAGCCACACTGGTTCGACTCCAACGCCGACCTGCTGGCGGAGTACGGTGACCGGATCCCCGACCGCGAGGGCTGGGAGGCGAAGTACTGGTCGCCAATCGAGGGCGCGGAGGCGCTGAACGTCCGGAACAACGTCGGTCTCCACGACATGACATCGTTCAATAAGATGGAGGTCATCGGGAGCGACGCCGGTGAGTTCGTCCAGTACCTCTGTACGAACGACATGGACATCGACGTGGGCGACGTGAAGTACACGCTGATGTGCAACGAGGGCGGCGGCGTCCGGGCCGACATCACGGTCACCCGGACCGATGAGGACCGCTACCTCCTGCTGACGACCGGCCGCGAGGTCGGGAACAACCACGTCGCGTGGGTGCGCGAGCAGTCCCCCGACGACGTGGTCGTCAACGACGTAACATCGAACCTGGCGGCGATGGTCTGTACCGGCCCGAACGCCCGGAAGGTCCTCTCGAAGGTCACCGACGTCGACCTCTCGGACGACGCCTTCCCCTTTTTTACGAGCCAGCAGTTCTTCGTCGAGAACATCCCCGTCACTGCGCTCCGCGTCTCCTATGCGGGCGAACTCGGCTGGGAGCTGTACACGCCCTCTGAGTACGGCGAACGCCTCTGGGAGCACATCATGGAGGCCGGCGAGGAGTACGGCATCCGCCCGTACGGCAACGGCGCGCTCGATTCGCTCCGCATCGAGAAGGGCTTCCGGCTCTGGGGGAAGGACCTCCACACGGAGCACAACCCCTACGAGGCCGGCCTCGGCTGGGCCGTCGACCTCGAAACCGACTTCATCGGCAAGGAGGCGGTCGCGGCGGCCGCCGACGGCGACAACATCGACCACAAGGTCGCCTGTCTGACCCTCGACGACGAGGACGCCGTCGTGTTGGACAACAAGCCAGTCCTCGACGGTGACGAGACCATCGGCTATCTCCACAGCGCCGAGTACGGCTACACTGAAGGCGCGTGTGTCGCCTACACGTACCTGCCGCCGGAGTACGCTGAACCCGGAACCAGCGTCGAAATCCTCTACGAAGGGGAGCGATACGACGCGACGGTCCGCGAGGAGCCGCTCGTCTGAGAGCAACCTCCGACCCGCCGCTGATTCTATCGGGATTGTAACACGCTGTGGTTCAGTCCGACTGGCCGTTTACTCCCTGTTTGCGACGGACAACAGACGCTCAGATACCGGCCGAATAATCGACACTGTGCCGCTCTACCCGGAAATCTCCTCTTTGCGTGGTTCTCCCCACCGGTGTATTTAAGATTGTGACAGAAACAGTCCCAAACGAGATACATGAGCACAGAGACTCCCCCGTCTCGGGCGGATACTGTTGTTATCGGTGCCGGGGCCGTCGGGTGTAGCGTCGCGTATCACCTGACGGAACTCGGCGCGGAGGACGTTGTCGTCATCGACCAGGGACCGCTCCCGGTCACCGGCGGGTCATCAGTCCACGCGCCCGGCATCATGTTCCAGACGTCGCCGTCGAAAATACAGACGAAGACGGCGCACTACACCAGCCGACTGCTCTCCGATGCCGGCGTCTACGACGAAGTTGGCGGCATCGAGGTGGCCCGCAGCGACGAGCGGATGGACTTCCTCCGGCGGCGCGTCGAGTGGGCGACGTCGTACGGACTGCCGGAGCCGCAACTGCTCTCGCCCGAAGAAGTCACCGACCACCTCCCGCTGGTCGACGAGGACGAAATTCTCGGTGGCTACTACTCCCCGACCGACGGGCGCGTCGACGGTATCGCCGCGCTCCAGTGGTATATGGAGCACTCTTCGGCGTCGTTCTACGGGAACACGGAGGTCACCGACCTGGACGTGTCGGGCGGCGAAATCAACGCGGTCGAGACCGATCAGGGGCGAATCGACTGCGAGCGAGCGGTCATCGCGACGAACAACTGGGGCTACCAGACTGGCCAACTGGCCGGGCTGGACCTGCCAATCGCGCCGGTCGAACACCAGTACGTTGTCACCGAACCGATGGACGAACTCGCCGACGCCGAGACCTCGGTCGGCGACAACACGACCGGGCTGGACGTACCGGGTGACCGCTCCATCGCGGAGTACATGAGCGAGGGGCCACACCGGCCGGTCGGCCGCGACCAGGACCACTCGCTGTACTTCCGGACCCACGGCGACGCGCTCGGGATGGGGTCGTACAACCACGAGCCACTCTCAGTCGACCCCGAGGCGATGGGGAAAAACTCCGAGGAACACCAGGCTTCGGTCAGGGGGTTCACGAAGGAACACTGGGAGACGCCGACCCACCGCGGGCGGGACAAATCGGCCAAGCAGGCCTTCGACGAACTGCTCCCGGCGACACAGGACGTGGAATACGAAGCCACCGAGAACGGGATTTTCGTCTTTACACCTGATGGGATGCCCGCCGTTGGCGAGACAGCGCAGGTCGACGGCCTCTGGACCGGACTGGCTATCTGGTGGACCCACTCCGGCGGCTACGGCCGCATCCTCGCCGAGTGGATGGAGAACGGCGTTCCGCGGCTGCCGTCCGGTCCGGTCGACACTGGCGGCATCCACGTCCGGCGGTTCGAACCCCACGCCGGCGAGAAGGACTACTTTGTCGACCGCGGGGCCAAGCGCTACGAGCAGGTGTACAGCATCGTCGAGCCGCGGTGGCAGCCCGACGACCACCGGGGACTTCGGACGAGTCCGTTCTACCACCAGCAAAAAGAACTCGGCGCGGAGTTCTACCAGAGCGGCGGCTGGGAGACGCCACAGTGGTACGAGTCGAACGCCGACTTAGTCGAAAGATACGAGGACCGGATTCCCGACCAGGACGGCTGGCAGGGCATCAACCGCTCGAAAATCGAGGCTGCGGAGCATCTCCACACCCGCGACAAGGTGTCGATGTTCGACATGACGACGTTCAGTTCGATCATGGTCGAAGGCGAGGGGAGCCAGGCGTTCCTCCAGCGGGTCTGTAGCAACGACATGGATCTCGACGTCGGGCAGGTCCGCTACTCGCTGCTGTTGAACGAGGGCGGTGGCATTCTCGCGGACATCACGGTCGTCAAACTCGACGACGAGGCGTTCATGGTGACGACCGGCGGCGGGAACTCCCCCGGCATCCACGGCGGTCACCTGGAAGACGAGGCTCCCGCGACGGTGTCGGTCCACGTCGAGGAGGGCGCGAAGTCGACAATCGGTCTCTGGGGGCCGAACGCCCGACTCCTCCTCCAGCGATGTACCGACGCGGACGTGACCAACGACGGCTTCCCGTACTTCCGGGCCAAGCAAATGTACGTTGGCGACGTGCCGGTCATCGCCCTGCGGGTCTCCTATGTCGGCGAACTCGGCTGGGAGCTGTGGGCGCCGACGGAGTACGGCCAGCGCCTCTGGGAGACGTTACAGGACGCCGGCGAGGACCTCGGCGTTCGGCCGATGGGCGGCGGCGCGCTCAGTTCCATGCGATTAGAGAAAGGCTACCGCCTCTGGGGGACGGACATCGACACGGACTCGAACCCCTTCGAGGCCGGGCTGCCCTTCGCCGTCGACATGGACACCGAGTTCATCGGCAAGGCAGCTCTGGAAACCGCACGCGAGGCGGGTATCGACAGCAAAATTACCCCGGTCACGCTCGACGACTCGACAGATATCATGCTGAGCGGTCGACCAGTCCTGAAAGACGGTGAGACACTCGGCTACGTGCAGGCCGGGAACTACGGCTACAGTATCGACGAGTCGATCGCCTACACGTACGTCCCGACCGAACACGCCGAAGCCGGAACGTCGGTTCAGATACAGTGCGAGGGCGAGACATACGACGCGACGGTGCGTGACGAGCCGCTGTTCGATCCGACCCGCGAGCGAATCATCAGATAGCGGGACAGCACACGACCCAACAACTTTGACAGACGCTCCGAAACGATACCAATTATGACACAAACAGAATCGGACACGCTGCCCGTCACGTACGCAGACATCGAACGAGCCCGCGAACGACTGGATGACGACACAGTCGTAAAAAAGACGCCGGTCGAGCGGAGTACGTCTCTCGGCGGGTTCGTCGACGCTGAGGTACACCTGAAGATGGAGCATCTCCAGTGGACTGGGTCGTTTAAAACCAGAGGCGCGTACAACAAAATCTCACAGGATGTCGCCGACGGCGTAGAGTCATTCGTCGCCGCCAGCGCTGGCAACCACGCTCAGGGCGTCGCCCTCGCCGCGACGAAATGCGGGGCGGAGGCGACGATTTTCATGCCGGAGAACGCACCACAGGCGAAGATTGACGCCACCAGAGGCTACGGCGCGAGCGTCGAACTGGTCGGCAACGACTTTCAGGAGACGATGTCTCACGCCAAGGCCGTCGTCGAGGAAGCCGACGCCGAGTTCGTCCACGCCTACGACGACCTGGACATCATCGCCGGACAGGGGACCCTCGGCACGGAGATGTACCACGACTGCCCCGACGTCGACACGGTTGTCGTTCCAATCGGTGGCGGTGGTCTCATCAGCGGTGTCTCGACTGCTATCAAACACCTCTCGCCCGAGACGCGTGTCGTCGGCGTTCAGGCGACCGGTGCGGAGACGGTCCACGAGAGCCTCGACAAGGGGATACCGGTCGTGCTTGACGAAGTCGACACTATCGCCGACGGTATCGCCACCGGCGGTATCTCGGAGACGACGCTCGGCATAATCGAGGCGAACGTAGACGAGGTCGTGACAGTTTCGGACACCGATATCGCACAGGCGATTCTCCTGCTGATGGAACGGGCCAAACAGGTCGTCGAAGGCGCCGGGGCCGCCTCGGTGGCCGCTGTGCTGAGCGACGGCCTCGACGTGTCCGGGGAGACGGTGATGCCGCTACTCTGTGGCGGGAACCTCGACATGACACAGATGCGTGAGGTTCTCATCCACGCGCTCACAGAGCGCCAACAGCTCCTGCAGCTCCGGGTCCGCATCAACGATCAGCCGGGCGTGATGGAGGAAATATCGGGTGTCATCGCCAGACAGGGGGCCAATATCCACGATGTCCGGCACGAACGGTCCGTCGAGAATCTCGAAATCGGGGAGGCCTACCTCGTGTTCAACGTCGAGACAAGCGGTGCAGAGCACGCACAGACGATCATCACCGCGATTCGTGACGCGGGCTATCCCGTCGACAACGTGGCACGCAAGGCCCAGAACGACGCACTGTAAGCCGGCATCGGCGTTCAGACAGACGGCTCGCGCCATAAGCGGGGAAACCTATAACAGGTGTGTGTGGGAAATACACATGAGTCAGCTACCATGTACGACCACATACTCGTCCCGTACGACGGCAGCGACGAGGCCAGGAGAGGGGCAGAACACGGCATCGAACTCGCTGCTGCGCTCGACTCGACAGTGCATGCATTGTATGTCATCGACCTCCCGGGGACACCGCGCGCGCTCGCACTCAGGGATGACGAGGAGGAGATGCGCGAGGAGTATCGCAACTACGGCGAGGAGGTGCTGGCGAGTCTCGGGACTGTTGCTGAAGAACACGGCGTCGACTACGAGACACATTTCAAAACCGGGGCGCCAAGCGAAGAAATCGTGGAGTTCGCCGAAGACGAAGGAATGGACGCAATCGTTCTGGGGTCAGCGTTCCGCGGGAAACTCGGGAACCTCCTCGGCGGGACGACGGACAAGGTGGTCAGAACGTCGAGCGTGCCAGTCATCAGCCAGCGGATGAGCGTTAACGATATCTGACACCCGTTACGCGCTTTTTATCCGTGTCTCACGGATGTAGATAACCAGACTCGCACTGAGGAAGCTAAACCCTGCGAGTCGAAAGTCGCCAGCTGTCATCCCGATGAGACCGACGCCCATCAGCAGTGCTGCCACCGCGGCCGCTCCCGTCGCCAGAAGTCGTGCCATAGCGACGATAGGCGGGATTCCGAAATAAAGACACCCACCAGGGAACGCGATTGGTGACCGGCTCACCGGGAAGTACCAAACCTCAATATACTAGATAGTGTAGATGTCTCCGAAGCCACAGCAGTACAAGCCTTCAATCCGTTATATATTGGTGTTTAACGTGAAGTTTTATTAGAGTTGCATTAGTGTATATGTATGAGACTCAGTAGCACATAAAATACGTCGACAATAGCCCCGCGGGCACACGGTGCCCGCAAGCGAGCACAGAGAGCCAAACAGGATGCGAACGCTGTAGACGCCCATCGCTGGGACATCGCTGGCATGATGGTAGCAGCGGACCGTGACAGAGCAAGACCGAGACTACGACAATGAGACTCCACAGACCAGTACCACGTTCGAGAGGGGTAACGTATGGCAGATAGTGACGAACAAGCCGGCGAAATGTCGGACGGGCTCCAGGTAGAGCTGTTCCATCCGGAGTCCGACCGCGAGCCCGGTGATACGAACATTCAGGCGGCTGGCTTCGACATCCATCCAGTTGTCTTCCCGGTGGCACTGGCGATAATTGCGCTGTTCATCGCAGTGACGATACTGCTCGGCGACACAGCAGCCTCCGCGTACACGTGGCTGTTCAATACCATCGGGGACACCTTCGGCTGGTTCTACCTGCTGGCGGTGAACGTGTTCATCGTCACATTGCTGTACTTCGCGTTCAGTAAGTACGGTAAAATAAAGATCGGCGGCGTCGAGGCCGAGAAGGAGTTCAGCGACTTCTCCTGGATGGCGATGCTATTCAGCGCCGGCATGGGCATCGGCCTCATGTTCTTCAGCGTCTCGGAACCGCTGTACTACTTCCAGAACCCGCCGAGTTTCTTCGGAGCCGAAGCCGGAACCGGTGCGGCAGCGTCCGCCGCGATGGCACAGACGTTCTTCCACTGGGGCTTTCACCCGTGGGCGGTGTACGGGCTGGTTGGACTGGGCCTCGCGTTTTTCTCGTTCAACCGCGGGCTCCCGCTTACCTTCCGGTCGATATTCTGGCCCCTCCTTGGTGAGCGAATCTACGGCTGGCCGGGCCATGTCATCGACCTCGTGACGGTGTTCGCGACGCTGTTCGGGCTGTCGACCTCGCTGGGACTCGGTGTTGCCCAGGTCAATACGGGACTGTCCTACGTTGGCGGGGACATGCTCGGTGCGGTGAGTGTCCCGACAGGGACTTGGCCGCAGGTCGCGCTCATCGCCGGTATCACGCTCATCGCGACGCTCTCAGTTGCGGCAGGGCTCGACGGTGGGGTCAAACGCCTGAGCACGCTCAACCTCTACCTGATGTTCGCGCTTCTCGGGTTCCTCGCTATCGTGGGTCCCACGGTGTACATTTTCGGGACGTGGGTCGAGGGACTCGGCGCGTACTTCGGGAACATCCTTGCGCTCGGGTTCTTCACCGGGACGCTCAACGAAGCCGCGAACGGCACCCCCACCGCCTGGACCGTGTTCTACTGGGGCTGGTGGATCGCGTGGTCGCCGTTCGTCGGAATGTTCATCGCGCGCATTTCGAAGGGTCGGTCCGTTCGGGAGTTTGTCCTGGGTGTGCTGTTCCTTCCGTCGCTGTTCTCGACGCTCTGGCTGTCGGTGTTCGGCGGCAGCGCGATGTTCAATTCGCTCGTAGGAAACGGGCAGGCGATAGCGACCTACAACGAGGTCGGCCAGACCGTCGCGATGTTCGCCCTGCTGGAGCAGTTCCCGCTCGGTGTCGTCAGCGGACTGCTCGCGACCCTGCTGGTCATCACGTTCTTCGTCACGTCGTCGGACTCCGGGTCACTGGTCATTGACCACCTGACCTCGGGCGGTAAGCACGATGTTCCACGAACGCAACGGATCTTCTGGGCCGTCACCGAGGGACTTGTCGCATCTATCCTGCTCATCGGTGGCGGACTGACGGCGCTCCAGACGGCCGCAATCACGACGGGACTCCCGTTCGCGCTCATCCTGTGTCTGATGTGTTACACGGTGTATCTGGGGCTCGACAACGAGTACCAGATACTCGAGTCCGAGGAGTTTGCGGAAACCATCCAGGACCTCTCCGAACGGGAAGACATGGACATCGTGACCGCTGGCGACGAGATGGTGACGGATATCTCCGAACGGAGCGACGACGCTGCGACAGGGACCGACTGACGAACTCTCTTTTCGACGTTTTCCAGGCGACCCGCAACGACAGTTCGAACGAAGAGTGTCAGCGTGGGTCGACTTCTGTCTCGACCGTTCGTTCGGAGTGTAGCCAGACCCGCACAGAGCCGCCGATTCCGAACGCGGCGATGCCGAGACTGGAGACGATACTGCCGACAGGTGACAGCAGGACCCAGGTGAGTGCACTGAGAGACGCGCCGATGAGTAGCCCGTGCGACGGCTGACGGTGATACAGGAGTTCAGTGAGGAGCGTCCCGACGATGAGGAACCCGAACCCGGTGAGAAACAAGAAAACGGCGCTACTGGCGAGGACGACGAGACGGACGAATACACCGCCGGCGACACTGAGGCGCGCCAAGGTCGTGGCTCCGTACAGACCAACGATCCCGAATATCACGTATCCGGCGATGCCGTAGAGGACGGCGGTCGCCGGGCTGGCCGATATCGCGTCGATAGAATCGGCGACAGAAGCCCGCCGCAGTCGGAGTATCACCGCACCGGACACGACAACGAGAATAAAGGAGACGACCCCGCGAAGCGGCCTGGATAGTTCGGCAGCAACGCTGGGTTCCAGTTGTCCTACGACGTGCTCTCCGGCAGTTGCTGCAAGCCCCATGACGGTCGGCGCGATATCGACAACGGCGTCGAAAGCCATACCACACATACTGTGGGTCGCCGTGAAAACCTATCGACCGCACAGTACCGGGTCAGCGTCGGCGCTGCCCGGAAATTTAAGCCGTCAGAATACGTACCATAAGATAGTGTCTGGATGGCTCGCGATTCTGTTCTCGAAGCTCGTATGGCTCGGGGAGCGGATCGCCGCCCCACTCCGGCGGGGTGACGGTCCGAACAAGTTCAGGCTGTCGAGCATGGACACGGCGACGACGACGTACGACGGTGACAGCGGGTGGGCGAGACGGCCGCCAGCAACGATCGAGTGCCCGCGATGTGAGTCGGAAATCTTCCAGCACAACGCGCGTGACAGCATCGACTGTCCGCGGTGCGTCGGCGAGTACCGCCACGACGAGTTCGCCGACCTCAAACTCCTGTATCTCACGTGTCCTGTCTGTCGAGGCCGGATGGAACACGGCCAGCGACATCCCGAGCGGTTCGATATCCCCGAGTGGGCAACCTGTACAGACTGTCGGTACCACTGGGAGTTCGAACACTCATACGACCACAGTGCCGAGTGAACCGCCTCGGGGGCAAGCCCCGAGGCACTTGCCTTGCTTATCTGCCGAGGCTGGGTGCACCAGCCGGTGTGCTGTCGTGGGCGAACCGTGCGCTACTGCGACACGACTACGGAATCACGGCCGGGGTGCTGTCCAGCTCTGACGCGTGAGTTGGGGGTCTGCCGTCAGTAATACTTCCAGTCGTCATCACGGCTACCCTGTACGACGCCGTCGTCATCGTCACTGTCCATTTCGTCCCGCTCGTCGGGCCAGCGGATTCCGTCTCCGACGAGGCTCTTGTACGCGAAGGCACCCAGACCAACGAGTATCAGTAGAAGAACAACGGTCCCAGCGACTGCTGCCACCTGCCCGACGGACTCAAGCAGGCCCGAGCCGATCTGAACCGGAAACTGTCCCATGGCTGCTGTTGGGGCTGCACAGGTATCACTGTTGTCGAAGCTGGGACGGTCGAGCCGCCGTCGCTGAAACCGTCTTGAGGACGGCGTTGTTCTCGGAGACATCGTGAACTCTGACGGCGTCAGCCCCACGCTCGGCGGCAAGTGCCGTTGTTGCCAGCGTCGGCGGCAGCCTGTCCGCTCCTGCGTCGCTCATATCGGCAAACATCGACTTCCGAGAGTGCCCGACCAGCACCGGACAGCCGAGCGCGTGGAACTCGTGGAGCCGGTCGACGAGTTCGAACGATTCGGCGGCGTTCTTTCCGAACCCACAGCCGGGGTCGACGATAACCTGCTCGCGGTCAATACCGGCCTGCTCGGCGAGCAGTACCTGTTCTGTGAGCTCTCGAAGCACGTCATCGACGACATCGTCGTATGTGACAGTTCGACCCGGATCCACTGGCGCGGACAGACTGTGCATCAGGACAACGGACGCGTCGTGGTCAGCTACCACGAACCGCATCTCGGGGTCCGACAGTCCCGACACGTCGTTGACGATGTCGGCCCCGGCATCCAGCGCCGCGTCAGCGACGGCAGCTTTCCGGGTATCTACAGAGACAGTCGCATCGAGCGACGAAACGGCCTCGATAACCGGTACTACGCGGTCGATCTCTGTTTCGACGGTCACCGGCTCCGCCCCGGGGCGCGTACTCTCGCCGCCGATGTCGACGATATCCGCCCCAGATTCGATCATCTGTTCCGCATGACTGATAGCGAGGTCGCGACGATTGTACTCGCCACCGTCGTAGAAACTGTCCGGCGTGACGTTGAGAATCCCCATCACGGCTGCTGCATCAGTGTCGAACGGCGGCGGGAACGATCTGTCAGCTAGCGCGTCTTCGAGTTGCGTGGCCAGTCGGCCAAGCCCCAGTCCTGCAGAGGCCAGTTGGTCAGTGAGCTGTCGGAACTGTCGCGGCGTCCCCGACAGGGTCGTGTCGACGAGCTTCTCCGGCATCCCGACAGTCGAACGGGTGCAGGTGCCACCGCAGTCCTCAAACGCCTGCGTGACGACGCCTGCCTGGTCGCGCCGCAACGTGACCGAAAGTACCCGCTGGCGGATCTCTGGCTCACTTTTGACTCCATCAGCTTCTCCCGTAGATGCTTGCTGGAGGTTCTCCTTTGGAACAACGAGCCGGCTCCAGCGGTCCCGTGCTTCGGCAACTGCATATAGTGAGCCGGCCACGAGGACGAAATCGTCCGCGTCGGCCGTAGCTATCGCTCGTCCGGTGGCTTCTGGAACGGACTCGGCCTGCTGTACCCGAGTTGCTTGCCCCTCAAACGCCGCAGCGAGTGATTTGGTGCTCGCGGCTCGGTTGACTTCCGGTCGCGCGGTAAAGGCCGTCTCGACTGCCGGCAGCGCCCCAATCATCCGCTCGTACTCCTTGTCGCTCATCGCGGCGAAGACCACATGGAGGTCGTCGTACTCGTATCGCTCGATGAGTGCCGTCAGCGTCTCCATCGCACCGGGGTTGTGGGACCCATCGAGGACCACCATCGGGTCGGTCGACCGGATTTCGAACCGGCCCGGTAAGGTTGCAGCCCGCAGTCCTTCGGAGACGGTTTCGGTGTCTACGCCGATGAGTTGTCGGGCCAGCGTCGCTGCGACACCGGCGTTCTCTGCTTGATGCTGTCCGAGTAGCTTGAGGTTCGATTCGAGAGCCCAGTCCGGCCCAGTGAGTGAGATGCGGTTCTCGACGGCCGAGCGCATGCCGTTCTCGACAGCGGTGACATCGGCCTCGTCGTCGCCGACGGTGATGGTATCGGTAATCTCCTGAATCGCATCGAGTGCGGCCCCGGTCGTTCCTGTCACGAGCGGGGCGTCCCGCGGCGCGACCTGCGCTTTGTCACGGGCGATTTCTTCGACTGTGTCGCCGAGCAGGTCGGTGTGTTCTAAACTGATGCTGGTGACGGCGCTTGCGACGGGATCGACCGCGCTCGTGGCATCGTATCGGCCACCGATGCCGACTTCCAGCACCGCCACATCGACATCCTCGACATCGAAGTGATACAGCGCTAGCGCGGTGAGTACCTCGAAATGCGTCGGCTTGTCCTCCTCGGCAGCCAGTTGGTCGATACAGGGCTCGATCTGCTCGACGAACTCCGTTACCCGTTCTTTCGGTACCCGACCGCCGTTGACCGTAATCTGCTCCCGGAAGCCGTTCAATCCTGGCGAGGTGAACAGACCGACATCTAGCCCGGCGGCCCTGAGCACGCTTTCGGTCATCCGGGCGGTGCTTCCCTTTCCGTTCGACCCGGCAATCTGCACGCTATCGAAACTGTCGTCCGGGTCACCGAGATGTGAAAGCATCCGCGCCGTCGTATCGGTTCCCAACTTGGGCCGACGACGCTGTAACGACTGCAAGTAGTCCGCCGACTCGTGGTACTCCATACCATAACTGGTCGGCGGTGGCATGATTAATGTATCGCCACGGGGGACTTTTCCGCCCGCCGTCGGTTCGGACCTACTCCGGTAAGCGGAGGAACACGATGTGTCGTCGTCGGCCGTCGGCGGCGTCTCGAACACATCCTATTCCGGTAGTGTCAGGTTCACTAACATTATTACGACGGTGCAGGGAAGGGTAAGTAGAGATGTCTTCACAGGACGAGCAATCTTCGACCGAAGAGAGTCAGGAGCCGATTCCCACGGACTACGATATCGCCCAGTCGACCGACATGGAGCCGATCTGGGAGCTGGTCGAGCCGTGGGGACTCGGTCTCGACGACCTCCAGTACTTCGGCGAATACACCGCGAAAGTCAAACAACACGCGATTGAGCGCCTCCGCGAACAGGCCGAGAACAAGGAACAGAATCTCGTTCTGGTAACCGGAATGACGCCGACGCCGAAAGGCGAGGGGAAGACAGTAACGACTGTCGGCCTCGGCCAGACGCTCAATCACGTCGGCGAAGAGGCGATGATCGCCATCCGAGAACCGTCGCTCGGCCCCGTGTTCGGCGTCAAGGGCGGTGCCGCGGGCGGCGGCCGGTCGCAGGTGCTTCCAATGGAGGACATAAACCTCCACTTCACCGGCGACCTCCACGCACTCACTTCCGCGCACAACCTCATCGCTGCGATGCTCGATGCGAAGATATCGCAGGGCGACGACCTCGACATCGACATCAACAACG
Organism: Haloarcula sp. Atlit-47R; assembly: GCF_003665985.1. Lineage (NCBI taxonomy): Archaea > Methanobacteriati > Methanobacteriota > Halobacteria > Halobacteriales > Haloarculaceae > Haloarcula > Haloarcula sp. Atlit-47R. The sequence continues at coordinate 204,129 of NZ_QPLQ01000003.1, forward strand.
TCGCGTGGCCGCGGGCCATCGACATGAACGACCGCGCGCTCCGGGAGACGGTCGTCGGCCTCGGCGGCAAGACCGGCGGGACCCCGCGGGAGGACAGTTTCATCCTGACGGCTGCCTCCGAGCTGATGGCGGTCCTCTGTCTGGCAAGCGACATCGGCGACCTCAAAGAGCGGGTCAGCCGCATCATCGTCGCCTACGACGAGGCCGGCGACCCGGTCACCGTCGACGACATCGAGGCGACCGGCCCGGCCACGATGTTGCTCCGTGACGCCATCAAACCCAACGTCGTCCAGACTATTGAGGGGACGCCCGCGCTGGTCCACGGCGGCCCCTTCGCCAACATCGCCCACGGAACCAACTCCCTGGTCGCGGATAAAACCGCTTTCGGCATGGGCGACTACCTCGTCACCGAGGCCGGCTTCGGCTCCGACCTCGGGGCCGAGAAGTTCATGGACGTGGTCTGTCGAAAGGGCGATATGACGCCGAACGCGGTCGTGCTCGTGGCTTCCGTTCGTGCGCTCAAGTACCACGGCCTCGACCAGTGGCCGGTCGACTACGACGAAATCGACGCGGCCGGCGTCGACGCCGTCGAGGCCGGCTTCTCGAACCTCGACAAGCACGCCCGGAACCTCCAGAAGTTCGGCGTCCCGGTCGTCGTCTCGGTCAACCGCTTCCCGGACGACACCGACGCGGAGATTCAGGCCGTGCTGGACCACTGCCGGGAGGACCTCGGGGTCCGTGCCGCCGAGTCAAACGTCTTTTCTGACGGGAGCGAGGGCGGCGTCGACCTCGCGGAGAACGTCATCGAGGCGACCGAGGAGAGCGACGAGGACGAGTTCCGGATGCTGTACGACGACGAGGACTCCATCAAAGAGAAGATACACACCGTCGCGACCGAAATCTACGGTGCTGACGACGTGAAATACACCGGCGGCGCGCTCGACGACATCGAGCAGATGAACGAGCTTGGGTTCGACGACTACCCCGTCGTCATGTCCAAGACGTTCCACTCGCTGAGCGACGACGCCAGCCGGAAGGGCGCGCCGGAGGATTGGGAACTCGAAATCAGCGAGGTGTACCCCTCTGCCGGGGCCGGCTTCCTCGTCGCGCTCACGGCCGACGCGCTCACGATGCCCGGCCTGCCGGCTCGGCCGGCCGCGGCCGACATGGACATCGACGAGGACGGCAACATCTCCGGGCTGTTCTGACTACTCCCCCGCGCTCGCCCGAACCGCGCTAAGTGCCGCCTCGCCGGCCGCTTCCGCTTCGGCTGCTCGCCGCTCCATTTCTCCGACGACGGCTTCGTCGGCTAGCCCGTCGAGGTTCGCCCGCACCGTCGACACTGACCCCTCCAGCGCCGCGTGCGCGAGCAGCGCCCCGACGGCCGCGTCCGGGACGGCGACCGGCGTGCCCGCCGCCGTCACGGTGACGGCGTGTTCGACCACGTCCAGACACGCCTCGGCGGTCTCCATCGGGACCGTCGTCGACCGCTCCAGCGCCGCCTGAACCCGTGCGTCGTCGCCCGACGCGAACGCGGCCTTGACTGCGTCGACCGCTGCGGCGTCCTCGGCGGCGAGCGCGAGCAACTGCGCCCGCCTATCCGCCAGGGTGTCCCGCACGGCCGACAGTTCCACCGTGTCTGACCCGCCACCGTGAACGGTGTGAACACAGGTCATCTCGCACAGCGCCGCCCCCATCGCCCCGCCGACAGCGGCGACGGCCCCGCCGCTGGGCGTCACCCGTTCCGACGCCACGGCGTCGAGGAACTCGCCGATGGACTGGTCCGCAATCATGTGTCTCGCCCGGAATCGCCGGTCCGTCGCGTTCGACTGTCCATGCTCTGTGGTCCCGGCGCAGGCGTCTAACGGTTTCGCCGGGCGCGGTCCCGACGGAGACGGCCCCCGTTGGTTCAGCCGTCTAACGGTCCCGTCCGGTCGCCGGACCCAATATATAAGTGACGGGATATGACGAGTTTTGCGCCGCTCACAAGTCACTCGTGACGGCTGTTGCCTCCCGCTTCCACTACTCCGTCGCTGAAATAACAGTGGTAACATTGTGATTTCCACAAACTGTCAGCGTGAGCTTACGTTGTGGTTCCGGCCGCCGACCACGCTGTCGCGTCAGTCGGACTGGAGCGCTTGCACGGCCTGCCGTGCGGCCGGCGGTGCTGCTCGGGCCAGCGCCGTCGCGTGCCAGTAGCCCGCGACGCTTCTGTCGAGCGCGGACGCCGAAACCTCCCCTCGGTGCTCGGACAGGTAGCGGTCCGCGCTCATGACTTCGTAGCCGGCGTCGACCAGCACCGTCCGGACCAGTTCCCGTGGGGCACTCGATTCGAGGGCCGCCGTGAGCGCGTCGCGTGCCGTCCGTCTGATGTCCCGGACCGCCGCCGCGTCCGTCGGGCGGGCGAGTTCGCCGGCCTCCCGACGCGTCTCCATGCGTTCGAGCGCCCGGAACCGGGCGAGCCGACCGGTCGCGTCGACGACGGCGCTCGCCGGCCCGATAGCCTCCGAGAGGCCGCTGGTGCCGTTCTCGGCCTCCCAGCGGAGGTCTTCGAGGACCATCCGCCCCGGCGTGCGGTCGCCGGCCGTCCCTTCCGGCGGCAGGTCCTCCCGCCGGTCCCGGACGGCCGCGAGCAACGTCTGGGCCCCAGCGGTCAGTACCGGCTCCAGCGTCCCGGAATCATCCGGGAGCGCGGCCTCGAACTGCGACCCCAGGTGGCGGGCGTCGTCGAGATACGCCTGCGCCGACTCGGCCCGCTCGCCCCATTCGGCCACCGCCAGCAGCTCCGAGTCCGCTCTGGGCCTCCCGTCCGTCTCGTTGGCCCGCTGGAGTGCGGTCTCGATGCGGGCGTGGACCAGCGCCGCGCGCACCGGGTCGGTCCCGACGTACTCGTGTGCCTGCATGGCTTCCCGGGCCGCCAACACCGTCTGGCTGTGTTCCTCCCGGAAGGGGGCGTCAGTGCGACCGCGGTCGGCGACGCTCCAGCCCGCAGCGGCGTAGCGGGCGTGTTCGCGCGCCGACCGGAGCTCTCGAAGCGCCACCAACTCCGTTCGGGCCGTCCGCGCCTCGTCGAGGCCGTCAGAGGCGGTGCTGGCGGCGTCGGTCAGATGTTGGCGAACGTGGCCGTTCGGGATCTCGTCGGGGCCAAGCGGCGTCGGCAGCGTCGCCAGGAGCGAGCGGACCCGCTCGTGCGCGGCCTCGAAGTGACTCGCCGCGACGTCGACCGGGACCGACGGGGGCACCGGTGACTCAAGCTCCTCGTTGCGGCGGACGTCGGGCAGGTCGTAGGCGTCGATAGTCGGCTCGCTCCCGGTGGTACCGAAACTGCCACAGCCGGCGATGGCGCTGGCCCCGGCCAGCGCGAGCATCCCGCGGCGAGTCATCACCGCGCGGTTTCCACTCGTCCCGGACGTATCGTCAGTCATGCTCGCTCACCACCGGACCGACGCTGCTCTGTCCAGACCCGCCGACACCTTCGCTTTCGGCACCCATCTGTGGGCCGTCACAGCCGCTGCCCCCGATAGAGGAGGAGAACGTAGTGACCTCGTCGGCGTCGAGCGCCTGCGGGATGCGGATGAACCACGCCGCGTACACCGTCTCGCCCGCCGTACAGCGTTCGTCGTAGGGACGGCTCACCCGCCCGTAGTCGGTCGAAATCCTGTCCGGCGACCACTGGACTCTACAGAGCGACAGCCGGAAACACTCCTCGATGTTCACGTTCTGGAGGTATATTGTCTCGGTCTCGAAGTCGGTCTCGGCAAGGAAACTCTCGATTGGCTCCCGGTCCACGGTTTCAGCGATGCCGAGCCGGTCGGCGTTCGCCGCGGTGTCGATAACCTCGGACTGCAACCGGTCTCTGCGTCGGCTTTCGGTCGGTCGTTCGTCGTCGAGCCAGACCGGTTTCCGGTCGGCGTCGACGCGGGCGACGACCGTGTCCGGGTCGGCTACCGAGCCGGCCCTCGGACCGGCCGCGTCGTTGCGTTCGGTCGGCGTGCGTGTCGAGCCGGTGCCGCCCTCGAACAGCCCGCTACAGCCGGCAAACAGCGTCGCCAGCCCGCAGGCGCTGTGGAGGAGGGCACGTCGGGTGAAGGGGACCATTGTGCAACTTCCCGCTTGCGCTGTCAGGTATAAAATCCTCGTGGTAGACTGACAGCGACCAGGTCGTGTTAGATAGCTGGAGCGCTGAACCGATGTCGATATTCTACACCGGACACTGTAGATATAAATACATCTTCGGAAGATTTACGCTTGGATTCGGCATTGATAATTTACAATTTGCGGGTTCTGTGGCTACTGTTTGCGTCGCGGCCCCACCCGGTGAGCCGACTGCCCGGTACCGACGGACGCGGAGACGCAACACAACGGCTAAACCGGGCCGCCGCGTTCCGGCGGTAATGGGGTCGGCGCAGTCCAAAGTCGGACGGCTAATCGAAACGTACGGTCTGGAGTCGATGGGTTCGGAGCTGGAACGGGCCTGGCTCGGCGACGGTCAGGAGCGCCAGAGCCTCCGTGACCTAGCTGACCGGTTCAACCGGGCCCTGCTCGTGGCCGCGATACGCGACGCGGGGATGGACGTGGTCGACGGTGAACCGGCGAACTTCTATCGCCTCCTGACGGCCGATGACGTCAGCGCGGGCAAGCGGGTCGAAGCCCGGAACCGGCTCGAACGGGCCGGCATCGACGTCGAACGGCTGGAAGAGGAGTTCGTCACCTACCAGGCGATTCGCTACTACCTGACGGAGGTTCGCGGGGCGAGCTACGACCCCGACCGCGAGACCGAGCAGGTAGAGCGCGAGCGTGACACCATCGACCGCCTCCGCAGCCGGGTCGAGACCATCGTCCGAGACACGGTCGACAGACTGCAGACCGCCGACAGGCTCACCGTCGGCGAGTACCGCGTGTTCGTCAGCATCGACATCCGCTGTCAGGACTGCGGGACGCGCCACAGCATCAGCGACCTCCTCGACCGCGGCGGCTGTAACTGCCGGTAGCGTCCCCGGCCGTACCCAGTCCCTCAGATGTCGGTAATCCGGGTGTACTCCTCGGGGAGCGCCTGCGCGTCCTCAGGGAGCAACGCGACGACGAGGTAGGTGGGGAACTCCGCGAAGTACTCCACGAGGGCGGCGATGCGCTCCGCGTCGATTGCCTCAAGCGAGTCCAACAGCATGAACGGGACCTCTTCGTACACGTCGTGGACGAGGTAGCCGGCGAGCGCGAACACGAGCCCGGTCACCTCGCGCTCGCTCTCGCTCAGGTGGCCGACCGTGTCCTCGTACACCGTCCCGCCGTCGGTGCTCCTGACGACGTGGAGGGTGAACGTCGACCCCGTGACGCCGTCGTCGCCGCCGACGACCGGGCCGTCGGGCGTGTCGGTCCGTTCGAGCCAGATACGTTCGATGTTCCCGTAACCGAGAATGTCGAGCAAGTCGGCCATCTTCTCGTTGAACTGGTCGGTCGCCTCGGCTTCGAGCCGGTCGATACGCGACCGGAGGTCGATCAGCTCGTCGACTACCTCTTCCCGTCGGTCGGCTAGTTCGTCGTTCCGACGGATTTCTGACTCGATGTCGGCGATCTCCTCGCTCACCTCGTCCCGCTCTGATTCGAGGCGGTCCAGTTTCAGTTCCAGTTCGTTCGCCTCCGTATGGAGATCCAGCACTTCGTCGAACTCCTCGGTCCGGAGCGTCGTCACCCGGTCCTCCAGTTCCTCGACGCGGGCCGAAAGGTTGTCGCGTCGCTCCCGGAGGTCCGCTACGTCCGACTGCCGGCGCTCGATTTCGGCATCGACCTCCGTAATTGTCTCCGTGAGTTCTCGTGCTCGCGCGCGCGTCTCCGAAATTTCGTCACGCTGGTCGGTTAGTTCGTCAAGGTTGTCTTCGACATCGTCAATCTCTGTGATCGTCTCCTGAAGGTGGTCGCGCATACTCTGGAGTGTCGACTCGATACGGGCCGGCTTCACTCGCGAGCCACAGGTCCAGCAGGTCGTCTTTGATCCCTTGTACAACTGTTCCGTGATGTCACCTACGCTCTCGGGCTTTGCGTCGATGGCATCAGTTATTTCCCGGTGTTCGCCGGATAGCAGTTCTTCGTTGAACTCGATGACGTTCTGCAGTTGGGTGGTGTACTCTGAGAGTTCACGCTCCCGTTCCCGAAGTCGTTCGATGTCTGCATCTAGGGATTCGAGTCGGTCATCTGGTGAGTCTGGGAGCCCGGACCGTTCGACTGCGAGGTTGCCTCGCTCGTTGCGTAACGCCGCAATGCTCTCCTGTTCTGACTGAATATCCTCGCGGACGCGTTTCAGTTCGGACCGAGTCGCTTGGAGTTCATCGAGAGCAGTCTCGAGTTCGTCCCTGTTTTTCTGTGTCGTCTGGAAATCGACGTCCCGCTCGTCGATGCGTCCTTCGACACGCTTGAGTTCGTCTCTCGTCTCGGCAATTTCCTCGCGTAGATCCGCCTGCTGGCGTTCTAGGTCGGGAAGCTCACGCTTGAGCGACGCGATACGATCGAGTTCCTCGTCGATCTCCTCCTTGCGCTGCTCGGCCGCACGTATCTGTCGGTGGATAGACGCCACATCGACGGGTCGCATGATAATCTCTCGGAGGTTATCACCCCGCTCGACAGCCCGCCTGGCCTCGTTGTCTTCGAGCAGGAACGCGAACAGGTCCGCAACAGTCGGGTCCGTGAGAAGACCGATGCCCGACCCGACAACCCCGTCGTCGGTTCTGGTCAGTGTTCGGGTGTACGTCTCACCTCCCAGTGAGAACTCGATGTGCCCCTGATCAGCGTCACCTTTGACGCTTGCCCACTCGCTCCCGTGAGCGGCCATCACTGCCTGCAGGAACGAGGTCCGATTCGTCGCGTTCCGGCCCTGGAGCACCGTCACCCCTGGCGGGATCTCGACTGTCGTCTCGTCGATGCCCCCTATCTTCTCGACGGTGACGGTCGCCACTTCCCCAGATACCGAGAGTGAACCCATGTTTCGGTGTGAGCGAGTTACGGGCATAAGCACTATGACGCGCGTGGCACCGACCATCCAGACATTGACCCTAATAGATGGAAGTGGCTAACAAGCATATGCCTGTTATTCAACCGAATCCTCAGACCTATTTCCGTGCAGAAACAATCGCCTATATCCATATATCGAGCAGATTCGATAAATAACACGCTCAAACGTGTATCTTTATATCACCCAATCGGCGTAGCTGTCGATGTCGTTGACCATGACAGATCAAAACCGGGCTGAGAGTGCGCTTCGCGCTCACGTGACCTCCGTCAAGGAGGACCTGATGACGGGCGTATCGTTCATGATTCCCTTCGTGACTATCGGGGGGATTTTCCTCGCGGTCGCGTACGCGATTGGGGACACACAGGCAGTGTTCGGGAACACCGGCTCGGCAGGCTGGTTCCTGGCACAGATTGGCGTGGCCGGGCTGACGATTATGGTGCCCATCCTGGGTGGCTACATCGCGTACGCTATCGCCGACCGTCCGGGACTTGCCCCAGGATTCCTGCTGGCATACATCCTCCAGCAAGGGAACGTCGTCGCCGAAGCGGCGACAGTAATCGGCATCTCCGGCGGCGAAGCCGGTGCCGGCTATCTCGGCGCCATCGTCGCTGGGCTGCTGGCCGGGTACGTCGCGCGCTTCTTCAAGAATCTCGACGTTCCCGAGTTCATTCAACCAATGATGCCGGTGTTGCTCATCCCAGTCGCGACGATGGCAGTTCTGACGCCGCTGATGCTGTTCGTGCTGGGCGTTCCCGTCGCACTCGCTAACGAGGCTCTGACCTCCTTCCTGCAGTCGATGCAGGGCGGTCAGGCTATCGTCGTCGGCCTCATCCTCGGGGGGATGATGGCCTTCGATATGGGTGGCCCAGTAAACAAGGTCGCGTACGTGTTCGCCACCGGGCTCATCACCGAGGAAATCTACGCTCCGATGGCCGCAGTGATGATCGGCGGGATGATTCCGCCAATCGGCCTCGCGCTCTCGAACTTCATCGCGCCCCACAAGTACGCGGCCGAGATGTACGAGAACGGGAAAAGCGGTATCGTGCTCGGCCTCTCGTTTATCACTGAGGGCGCGATTCCGTATGCAGCCGCGGACCCGCTGCGTGTCATCCCGGCTATCGTGGCCGGTAGCGCTGTCGGCGGTGCGACATCGATGGCCCTCGGCGTCACGATGCCCGCGCCCCACGGCGGTATCTTCGTGGTCCTGCTGTCGAATCAGCCACTCGCCTTCCTGGGCAGCATCCTGCTGGGCTCGCTTGTGACAGCGGTTGTTGCTACGGTTATCAAGCCGGACTTCGAAGACCGTGTCGACACCGGGGCAGAGGCGAGCAGTACACAACCGTCGGACGACTAACTAGACTGACGACAATGATAGATGCAATCTCAGCGGACGACATCGAAGAACTGATTCCGGCGAACCACATCTCGCTGTCCGAGCCGCCGGCAGAGAAGGAAGCGTGTATCGAGTCCCTGCTTGACCTGCTGGTGGACGGCGGCAGAGTCGAGGACCGCGAGCGCGCACTTGAAGCACTGCTGGAGCGCGAATCGGAGACGACAACGGGCGTCGGCATGGGGATCGGGATTCCACACGCGAAGACTGACGCTGTGAGTCAGCCCTCGCTCGCGTTCGCTCGCTCCGAGGAGGGAATCGACTTCGGTTCCATGGACGGCGAACCCGCGACGCTCATCTTCATGATCCTTGTCCCGGAGGCCGGTGGGGAGGAGCACCTCGACATCCTCAGCTCGCTCTCGCGGGCTCTGATGCACGACGACGTCCGGGACCGGCTCCACGCGGCGGAGGACGAAGCGACCGTTCAGGACACGCTTCGGGAGGCCATCGCATGACGGTCGAACGAACTGTAACGGTTGTTCCGGAGGCGGGGTTGCATGCCCGGCCGGCGTCAGCGTTCGTCCAGGCCGTCAACGATCACGAGGCGGAGGTCTCGGCTGGGCGTCCGGATGGTGACCTTGTCCAGGCAGCGAGTATGATCGCCATCACCAGCCTCGGTGTCGGACAGGGCGACGACATCAAACTGGTCGCCGACGGCCCGGACGCAGAAGCCGTACTTGACGAGCTGGAGCGAATACTAACAACACCAGAGGGGGAACTGGACACTGACGATGGCTGACCGCACACTCCACGGGACCGGTGCCACGCCGCGCTCCGGGGTCGGGACGGTTGTCTGGTACGGCCGCGATATCTCGCTCCCGGACCCTGACGACGTGAAAGTCGACCCCGAGGCAGAAGGCCGGCGATTCGCCAACGCCGTCGACACCGCTCGCGAGGAACTAGCGTCCGAGCGCGAAGCGACTGCCGAACGCGTTGGTGAAGACGAAGCCGCAGTGTTCGACGCGCATATCCAGTTCCTCGAAGACCCGACTATCGAGGAGGCCGTCGAGACGATGATCGGCGAGGGCCAGCCCGCCCCGAACGCCGTGGACGCCGCGTTCGGCGAACATATCGAGCAGTTCGAAGGGATGGACGGCCGAATGGCCGAGCGTGCGGACGACCTTCGAGACGTGCGTGACCGCCTCCTCCGTCTGTTGACGGATGGGGAACGGGTCGACCTCGGTGACTTGCCCGACGGCAGTGTCGTCCTCGCCGAACGGTTGACACCCAGCGACACGGCACAACTCGACCCGGACCGCGTGGCCGGCTTCGCTACAGTCACGGGCGGACGGACATCGCACGCGTCGATTTTCGCCCGCTCGCTGGCCCTCCCGGCCGTTGTCGGTGTCGGGGAAGCGCTCGAAGCCATCGAAGACGGAACAGAAGTGGTGATCGACGGCGATAGCGGCGAAGTGCTGGTCGCCCCTGACGACTCCGAGCGAGCGGCCGCGGCACGCGACTCGGGAGCCGCTGTCGTCGATGCGTCCGTCGAAACCACTGACGGGCGACACGTCGAAGTGGCGGCAAATATCGGCCAGCCGGCGGAACTGAAGCCCGCAGTAGAACGAGGGGCTGACGGCGTTGGCCTCTACCGGACCGAATTTCTCTTCCTCGACCGGGAGACGCCGCCGTCTGAAGACGAGCAGTACGAGGCCATCCGTGAGACACTCGACACGTTCCCGGATGGGCGCGTCGTCGTCCGGACGCTGGATATCGGTGGCGACAAGCAGATTCCGTATCTCGACCAGCCAGATGAGGAAAACCCATTCCTCGGTGAACGGGGAATCCGGCGCTCGCTCGGCCCGGATTCGGACCTTTTCGCCACGCAACTCCGTGCACTTCTGCGTGCTGCTGCGGACGGCGCCGGGGACCTCGCCATCATGTTCCCGATGGTCGCTACGGTTCCCGAACTCGACGCTGCACTCGACGCGCTGGACACGGCAGCGGCTGATATTGAAAAGTCCGACGCCGTTGATGTCGAAGTCGGCGTCATGATCGAAACACCGAGCGCCGCCTTCATGGCCGGCGAACTCGCGGCGCGAGTCGATTTCCTCTCTATCGGAACGAACGACCTCACACAGTACGTGATGGCCGCTGACCGCGAAAGCGAGCGCGTCGGTGACTTACACGACCCTTCGCATCCGGGCGTCCTCCGGGCGATCCATCAGACAGTTACCGCAGCCCACAAAGAAGACGCCTGGGTCGGAATGTGTGGCGAGATGGCCGGCGACCCTGACTTGACCGAGCTTCTTGTCGGTCTCGGCCTTGACGAACTCAGCATGAGCGCCGTGACGATTCCGGAGGTCAAGACGGCCGTCAGCGACACCGAGTACAGCACCGCGAGTGAGCGTGCGGACCGCGCCCGACTCGCCGCAACGCGAAGCGAAGTCCACACCACATCAGACACATGAAACTCGTCGCAGTCACCTCCTGTCCGACTGGTATCGCACACAGTCAGATGGCAGCCGAGAATCTTGAACAGACAGCCGAAGAACAGGGTCACGATATTAAGGTAGAAGTACAGGGGGCGATGGGAGCGGAGAACGAACTCTCCGAAACGGATATCCAATCCGCCGACGCCGCCATCATCGCCTCGGACACGTCGGTCAGCCAGGACCGGTTCGGCGGTATCCCGCTAATTAAAGGCACAGTCAAAGACGCCGTTAACGACGCCGAAGGCATGATCGCTGATGCGCTTGCGGCTGCTGACAGCGACGCATCGGACACTGGGTCCGATGTAGATGGATCCGAGTCCACGAGTACCGATTCTACTCAGCAGCGCCGTCGTGGTGGTGACCGTTCGAAGAGTCTCGTGGCTCGGTTGAAGCGTCTGTTCAGTTGAGTCGGAGGTATACCCCGCTAACGTAGGCGATTCATCGAACTGCCATAGCGGATTTACCCACTTTCACGAACGGAGCTAATCTGAGAGTTGAGATCACGATCTCAAACGCCGGAGTACGCATCAGCTGCGGTGTCCAAACCAGTCCTTACCGGGGGCTGGCGGTTTCGGCCCGCTGGTGGTTATTCACCTTCACCAGAGGAGTCATATCTATCCCCACCGCCGCCTCTTGGGGCAAGCAGGTAACCCAGAACTGTTGTTCCTGACTCCGGACCGACCCGTAACTCCACGGTCTGTCGCTCTTGAGCGACGCCAAATTCGGGGAAGTATTCGGTTGTCGTAGTGCGAACGTCGTTTGTACCCAGCGGGTGAACGCTCAGCAAGGGCGGCTCATCATCGGCCACTGCCCGGTGAGATGCCCGTACTGTCTCAGACTCGTCGATTGTGATAGCAATATCCGGGTGGAAATGGAGACGGGAGATGCACGACTCGGTCTCAGTGTCAGACCCGCGGAGTGTATCGCGGACAAGCCACCAGTCATCTGCCGCTACAATTTTCCTGGTGTGTTGATACGACGCTGGCGAATGTGGGTTCGTCACGTAGTGGCCATCGAAAACCGCCGGGTCTGTCCCTTCGTACTGTACCGTCGGTTCCGTCCGCGCCCCCATCAGATACTTTCCCCCGATCTCTATCGGCTCGGTGTTGCCAACCTGTACCGTATTGTGGCCAGCGACACCTCTGACGTACTGTCTGCGGTCGTCGCTGGCATAATCATATACACCGGTATCTGTAAGCACACGCTGTCCACCGACCCAGAGCAAGATACTCAGCAGGTCGTTGTGAGAGTGACCGGGTAAATGCGAAGGCCCGACCGGGCCGCCGTCAACTAACAGACGCCCATGGTCTGTATTGAGCCAGTAGTACCCTGTTTCTCCACTCGCTGGATTGCATGCCGGGGCGGGACGGTCACCCGACTCGAATCCGGCGGCAGCAGCGTACCTCAAACAGTCGGCAAGCGGAAGCGCCTGACCGAACACGGCGTCGTTGCAGAGCGGAAGCCGTTCGTCTGGGGGACAGAGGAACCGCAGATACGCTACGGCCTGCGTCGTCATCGCTGTCAGCCAGTTGGGGAGTGAGCGATCACTGGCTGCCAGCACGGCGCACGCTGTCACGAACCGCGTTGTCACGATTGCATGATACATCGGCGACCGTTCATAATGGCCACCGTCAGAAAGAAACTGCTTAGCCCCCATACGACCGAGTATAGAGAGCCCCTCCGAAACCCAGGACGTATCAGAATCCGGGAAAGTGAGCCCGCTCATGAGCAGTGCGAGCCCGTTCTCGACGAGGTGATTCCCGCCGACATCACCTTCGATATGGTTTTCGAGGAAGAGCGAATTCCGATATATTTCTCTGGCAAGGGCCTCGATGAGTTTTTCTGGAACGTCTTTCCGGGTGCCTCCAGTCCGCCACGCGAGGTATCGTGTGAGTGTTTGAATGCGGAGTGACACTGCCCACGGCGTCCATACGTCTCGAAGGTACCCCGGCTGGCCGATCTCGATACTATCCGTCCAGTCCCGCACCCACTGGTCGAACACATCGACAACCCTATCGGGGGCCGACTGTGGGTCTGTGAACCCCAGCGCCGCCCATCGAAGCGGTTCGAACGCGTATAGTTTCAGCGGCCAGAGCAGCGGATAGTCGTCGAACCGGTCGTCAAACCAGTTGAGTTGGTCTGGCGACCGTAGCTGTATGGTTCTGTTGAGGAATGTCAGATTACCACCGGCCGCCCGACGGCTCCGTTGCTGGAACATCTCGACGGTCGTCTCTGAAAGTTCTGGCCGAAGCAGGCGAAGGTCCGTTTTGACCGGAGTGGTTGCCACTGAGAGGGCTTGAGGAATCGCCGCGTCGTATTGTGCGTCGAAGTCCAGCGGGAGTCGTGTGAGTACGGAGTTACGAGTCGTTCGCTCAACCATCCCGAGTACCTGAGCAGGCTCCAACTGTGTGAGCGTGTGTCCGTACAATCTGACCGCTTTGGGAAGCGTCTGCAGGGACTCAGTCATGCTCAGGTTCTGGGGCTGTGTACGATTCCAGTTGTTCGCCTGTTGTCAATGTTCGAAACACCTCGCCGAGTCGACCCGCGATGGCCTGCCGATCGTATGATTCGGAGACGACTCTGTGTCCGTCTCGACCCATCGCCACTCGCTTGTCGGGGTTTTCGAGAAGACTGTCAATTGCTGCCCCAATGCTCTCGGGAGTGGGTTCTGTGTGAATCCCTGCCTCTGTATCCGTTGCGAACCGCTTTATTTCCCCTCTTCCGGTGACGACAACGGGTAGCGAGCACGCCATGTACTCGTAGAGCTTCGTGGGTATTGCGTAGTCCAGTTCCGGACTGTCTTTTATTGGAGCCAATCCGATAGTTGCAGTATCAAGGATCTCCGGGATTCGCTCACGGTCCACCAGCCCGACAAACTCTACGCGGTCTTCAAGCCCAAGTCGGTCTGTCACATCTTTGAGCCGAGACACCTCGTCACCGTCGCCGACTAACTGAAGCACTGCATCGTCGCTTGAAATGTGTTGCATTGCCCGGATACACGGTTCGAGTGCCTGTGCACTCCCGATATTACCGGTGTAAACGATTCGCGAGCCGCCGTTTTCAGGGGACGATACGGAGGAAAACCGGGTGATGTCAACACCGTTCGGGACGACTTGAACCCGGTCCCTGAGTTCGCTACCGTACGTGTCAGCGACTGCTTCTCCAAGCGTCTCAGTCGTTACTGTAATGCAGTCGGCGGAGTGCAGCGCGAGGCGCTGGAACGCGCGGCCGGCTGTTACTAGGGGACTATCTGCTGAAATGTATCCAAGGGCGATTGAGTTCTCAATCCACAGGTCGCGGACATCGATTACCCAGGGAGTTCCAATGGCAGCAGCCACGAGTCCGGGGAACCCAGTGGAGATCGGTGGCGTAGATGTCATGACAACGTCGTACTGCCGGAAATTCAAGACTAGCCAGAGAGCCGCATGCAGTGCGAATATCAGGTAGTAGGGAAGTCGACGAAGCAGAGAGGGGTTCTCCCTCTGTGGCTGCCACGTCCACAGGCGGTGGACGACCACACCCTTATCGCGGTCTGTCTGTTTGCGCTTCCAAGTCCGTTCGAAGTTTCCCGGTGGGTAACAGAGGCACGGTGCCAGAACGGTCACGTCAAAGTCGTCACCGAGATTGACGGCTGTGTCGTGGATTCTGGATGCATTGCCGCCCTTTTCAGGGGGATACCGCTGAGAGACGATGACACAGTCAGTCGTCATCGTCGTGAAATGTGTACATCGCTCGGCCCACTCTCAGATGTTCCGCCCTCGATTTTGACGACGGTCCAGTGCCCGATCGCCTATCGCTACTCATCAACATCGAATCGTTGCACTGTACCCATGACGGGAGTATTAGTATACGTTTGATACTCTTGTGGTGCTCCGAACCTGAATCCGTTATGTACACTATTGAATCGGTATATATTGACTTATTAGGGATTCTCGATCTTGAATAAAGTGTGCTGATAGATCAAAATATGGTCAAAGTACCAATCTGTATTATAATAAACTATCCTGACCTGTCTCTCAAACAAAGAGCCTCAGAAACAGAGTATGAGACGTTCAGGACAGATTATTCGTGGACTCTGTATGCCATATAGACCAGTCTGTAACGGCCTCAAAAATAGTCATGATTAATGAATCTCACTCCCGCGACACTGGATGGCTAAAATAAGTCAGATTACAGTCGTAACCGTCAAAACCACAGTTTCCGTATGTCCGTGATCGGTATCGTGCTGTTCCATACGAGTCAAATTTGGTGTCTGACTGAAGTAGTCTCTCTATACGGCTGAGTATAGCGTCCTGTGCTCAAGATGCGGATCAACCACGCTATACAATATCTTGCCTCAAGGTAGGATACTCTTACTCCTATCATGTATTATTAACTTAAGATAAGCTAACTGCCTGTAAATATCTTTAGTTGGTAATTAAAATGGGTCAAACTCACTTTGACTGGTAGCATCAGTAAATACGGGACCTACACCAGCGGTGAGTGTGATGAATACCGAATCGGAGCAAAGTAATAAGTCATTAACTGAAGAAGCGGACGGAAAGAACGGGCGGAACAAATCACTTGACGGGGGCCAACAAGGTACGATTAACCGCAGGGCATATCTCAAAGCGGGTGCTGTCACAGTCGCCGCACTTGTCGGTGCGAACAGCGTCGCTGCAACCGCATCGTCTCAGCAGACGCAGTATATGACTGATTTCAGTGAGTACGCGCTATGACTGAAGACATAACCGAGCATGGTGCGGTGGCGAACCCGGACGACCCTTCGTTCGATGCGGCGAAACGTAACTGGAAGGCAGTGCTTGACGCGGCAAATGCTACTGGCGACGGTGGCGAAATTTACGTCCCAGAGGGAACGTTTTATTTCGCTCGTGACAGTCGGTCTTCGTTCTTTGAGTTCGGTGGGCAGGAGCCCGCCGGCATATCAATCACCGGGGCCGGTCCAGAGCGGTCAGCGCTAGGGGTGAGCAGGCACACCGACGCGTCATCCCACCCGATCCAGACAGGATTTTACTACGACGATGGTGCCGATCATGGCACGGTAACAATCCGTGATATACGGCTGGATGGGAACTACGAGAATCTACCGGACCTTCGCGGTGCTGGCGGGGGTTCTAGATGTATGAATATCGCTGGCAGTGGAGATGTACATTTCTCGAATGCGCATATCCGCGGCTGGTATCAAGAGGCTATCCTTGGCCGGGACGTGCTACGGACCGTCGACCGGTGTACGTTTGAAGATAACGCCATTGCGGACCACAATTATTCGGGTGGCGGACACATCGGTCACCACATCACCACTCATGCGAGCGAGGGCAACCCTCTCACAGTGACGAACTCCCATTTCATCGACTGTTCCGGGAGCGCAATCGATGTCCGGTTTAACACTGGCGAGATACGGATGCGAGACTGTTACGTGACAGGGACGGGTGCCAACCTGTGTAAGTTGAGCGCCTCCTCGCTGTTCGATGTCCGACGAGTATACCATCGCGCCAACACGCCTTCGCTCGAATCCAAACTTGATGAGAAGTCGGGCGAGAATTTTTATGGCCGCTGTTTCATCAACAGGCTGTCCGACCGCACCGGCGGTGTACCGACAGTGTATCTCGAGAATGTCGAAACCAGAGACCACATGGGATACGCTATTCAGGCCGCCGCCGGACAACTGAATCTTCAGGGTGACAATTTTGCGATTCACAACGCAACGTTCGAGCTAGCTGACGAAGTGTTCCGTGACCGTGACGGGGCGCATTTCTCCGATGTGGCTCTCGACCGCGTGTCAGTGCACAACTGCGAGCGGGAATTGTTCGGCACGCAGGACTCGGACGGGGCTATCAAGACACTCGCGCGTGATAGGAACGGCGGTCTCGGCGACACCGGCGCTATTACGATTGAGGCTGACGAGCAGGGTGCCGACCCGCTCACACCCGATGTGCCGACTGCTTCCGATGTCGGTATCAACTCGGCGTCCGATGACTCTGGGCAGGAAACGACCACTACCTCAGAGCCACCGTTGTTCGATCACTGGACACCGCAGTGGTCCAGTTCCACGAGTGATTGGAGTGTCGACACCGGATCGCAGTTCGCAGGAAACTCTGCTCTCGCCTTCGAGAACACTGACGGGAACCGTACCCGATACGCTATTTCCGCGGACAATGTCGGCCGACCGGCGGACGTTGAGGTACTAGATAAGTTTCGAGTTCCATCGTTCGCTGCGGAGACAGAATACGGGTTCCACGCACGGGTGTATCTCCGTGGCTCGACGGTTGACGGTAATGCCAACGGCTACTGGATAGAGGTCGAAGACCGTGCAGACGCGTTCCGTCTGGGTAAATACACTGACGGGAACGTGAGAACGATTGCCCGATTCGGCACGCCACAGGAGAATGAATACTTCTACAGGCGGTTCCGTGCCGAGGGGTCCGAGCTGAAAGCGAAGGTGTGGCCTGCTGGGACGGACGAACCAACCGAGTGGGATGTTGTCGAGACTGACAGCGACCACGCTGACGGCTGGGTTGGGCTGGGGTCGTTCGACCCGCAACCCGTCGAAACGGACGTGTTCAGTGCCGTGACTGGCGGTGCCACCGCTCAATTCCTTGGCTCCGAGACGACAGATACGACGCCGTCTGTATCCTGGGCAACGCCGACTGATGGTGAGGTAGCGAGTGGCGAGGTGACGGTACAGATCGCAGCAAACGACGAGGAAGATGCGGCAGACGCACTGACTGTAGAACACCGCCTCGGCGACGCTAGCTGGAATACGGCCACATACAACGCTGAGACTGGGTATTTCGAGGACACGTGGGACACGACAGGAGTTGACGGGGGCGACTACCGACTCGAAGCGCGTGTGACCGACTCCGCCGGAAACGACGCCACTGCCTCGGCCACCGTAACCGTAGACAACGGGACGGCTTTGAGCCCCCCGAAGATCGAAGCCGTCGAAGTGAACCGAACGAATACTGATGACTGGTCACGATTCGATGTTGACTGGACCGTTACGGACGCCGATGGGGACCTCGATATGGTCGTCACGACGCTCCTCTCTCAGGGAACAGTGGTGGCTGCCGATAGCACCCGTGTCAGCGGGAAACAGGACAGTTACACGCACCGATTGCGAGACCGCGGTCAAGTCGACGAACTTCGGATCACAGTGAATGACGTCGAGAATCAGGTGGATAGTCTGAGCGAACCGCTGTAGCTCCTGCTCCGTGTTATTCATCTCCCTGTCTGTGGGGCGAAGTTACGATTCAATCGTCGAACGGTTTGTCACTCTTTGTAGCCGAGTTTGCGGAGTTGGAGTCGGACGTTTTCGGAAATTTCGCTCTCAGTAGCTGTAACTTCGGCGTTTGCTACCGACTGAATGTGGTCGTCTAAAGCCCCGGACAGCCTGTCGTATGCGACAGACTCAATGTCGTCTGGTTGGTTGATCTTTTCCGGTTCGGAGTGGCGCCTGCAAAAAATCTCCTCACCCGTCTCCAGATCCCTGATGAGCTTATACTCTCCGTCAGTTCCCATTAGTCCGCCGTCGTCGTGGTCGTAGCTCTCCGTGAATGCGATACGGTCGCTGGTAGCATCAAAATTTGGTCCGGCGATATCTCGTCCGTCGACTGACTCTGGTGCCTCGATACCGGCTCTTTTCAGTATCGTCGGGACTAGATCGACATGTGAAACCGGGGTCTCTATCTCCCCACCGCTAATCTCAGGTCCATCAATCATCATTGGAACATGAACGTTCTCCTCATAGAGAGCGCTTCCCGGATGAAAAACAAGTCCCTTCTCGTTGAACGCTTCGCCATGGTCCGACGTGAACACAAGGAGTGTCTCTTCGAGACCGAGCGTCTCGTCGAGTCGCTCTAGCAGGTTCCCAAGCTGCCGGTCGAAATACTCTATTTCACCACGATACAGACGCTCAAGGGAATTTATATCGCTCTCGGCGGCCTCGGACCGTTGTTGGTTAACTTTATGAAATAGTTTTACTGCCCGTCTCCGGCTGATTCCTTCACTGACTGTCCCCTCGTGAGGATAGTACGGATTATGCACATCCATGTAATGTGCCCATACGAAGACGGGTTTAGACTGCTGTTTGGTCCAGTTGACGATATGCTGATTCAACTCTTCGGCCGGCTTGTAGAGGTTACTACCAAGCTGAATCCCCAGCCGCTTACCGGCGTTCTGGTACGTCCAAAAAACGAGATCTGAGAGTTGCTCGGTAGCGACAGCCCGTTCCACGGCCGTGTTGAACAGAGACGTGAGCTTGGAGTCTGTGTCCCCATCTCCTCCACTGTCACGACCCAGATAATAGTCGAACCCTCTATCGTAGTTGTATGTCGGGCTTAGATACGTGTTCGAGTGAAAGCCACCTGTGGCGTACCCCTCTTCGGACAACCGCTCCGCAATATGCACTCGGTCCGGATCGAAGCCAGTCTCCGCTGATTCGAACGTCCAGGGATAGCTCCCGCTCAGAATCGAGAGAAACGATTGCTTCGTGTATGGCGCATTCGCGTATGCAGTGGAGCACGTGAGCCACTCTTCGGTCATCTGCGGAAGCGTTTCGAGCGAGTCAGGAGCCTTCTGCCCGGAAACATAGTCAGCACGCAGTGAATCGACGGTAATGAAAACGATATTTTTCATTGCCATTCCCTCCACTGGCCGGAGTTATATCCCACAAATCGAACCCGTTCGCGTTTCATCAAATAGTCTCTCGTGTGTATCCAATTTGGATTCGACATGGGTAGTTTAGCAACATTCAAGGAAATAATTATACGTTCCCTAACCGAGTAACACGCCAACTCCGACGTTATCCCCACTTGATACGGATTATGAATCAATATCTCACAGAACTACTCGACTACCTGTTCCAGATGTCGGAGTTCTGATCAGTGTGACATCAGTTCGGACTCGCCGTCGTTCCGTCATTCGCGGTAGCATTAACGAGATATTGCGTATAATCGCCGTTGTCGTACAGTCGGTTGACTGTCTGGTCCCGTTCGAGTTGATCGAAATCACCGGGTGTGTATCGCCATCGGTCACGATAGCCCGGGAAAAGCTCTGGATACGTGATCCGGCCCTTCCGTGTGATTGTAAGGTAGTGGTCGGAGTCGTAACTACTCCCGAGATACTGTCGGGTGGTGTAATTGAAATGACTCGGCGGTGTCCCTTCGTCGAAGTTATCCGCTGTCTGAACACCGTTCCGGTAGTCGTGATGTCGATGAAAGGTGATCCCGAAGCGGTCGAGATTTTCGGTGGCCTCGCCGTGGCCCATCAGCCATGCGCTCCCCTCAATTTCCATCTCGGTTACCTGTGGATTCCGTTCAGAACTCAGCGGCGATTTATACACGCTGAATGTGGAAAGGCTTGCGAGCAGTAGGAGAACTACCACAGCTGTCGGCCAGAACCCTACAGTCCGTCCGATCCGTCTCTCGCTCCAGTCGACCTTTCTCCAGCTGACATACAACAGCTGTCCGACCAATATGATAGCGCCGATCTTAGCGATCTGGAATGGTCGGTTCGGCGGGACGATGAGGTCCGAGACTAGGAATAACAATCCTCCAAAGCTGAATACGACCACCGCCCCGGTAAACAGGCCGAGGTGTGGTGTTGGGACATATCGACCTTTCCAGACCAGAGCAGCTACAGCGACGGTAAATGTGAACCCGAGCCCAAACAGCATGAATTCTACGCCATACTTGAACAGTATCACTCGAAGAATATCGATTAATGCCGGTGAAGATTCTTGAATAGTTTGCTGATAAGCGGCCACCGGCGGTTCCCCTTGATCGACACCGAACAGAGTGGTGTAGATCCGCTTGAAGCGCAGAAGGATACCCGCGTACTGCGTGTACCAAACCGCAAACAATGCTACTGAGAGCGAAAAGAGATTTTTCGTTGTGGGGAGTGGACCGCCCATACCCGGAACGTGATTGCTCCCGCGATATAGGACGAATGTCCCGATGACAAAAAGCGCAGTTAGCGGGTGATAGAATGTCTGTGCGAAGAGTGCGATCACGAAAGCGGTTCGGGTTGCAGGTGCGGCGCTTTGATCACTCTTGAAAAGAAGGTACAGCGAGAACGGTATCAGCATAACACTCAGTGCAAAGGGGCGGAACCCGAGATGTGCGAATCGAAGCACAGGGAGCATGACGAACGGGAGTCCAAAGAGCATCTCTTGTCGGGAGTCGAACACGGTCCGCAACAGATAGAACATCGCTCCGTAATATAGCAGAGAAAACATGGGAGACAGCACCATCACGACCGTCATCCAGCCAAGACCCGTCGCATCGGAAACAGTGACAGCCAGAACGTGGGCTGGCGGGTAGATGTTGGCGCCGATCTCGCCGGTGACAACAAAATCGCGGATATACCCGAGATGTGACATAGGGTCTTCACGCCCATACATCTGATACCCACGCAGGAACGGCATGAGAAAGAGGACTAAATTAGAGAGAATCATGAGCGCGAGTGCCGGTCGCCACGTCGTATCCGCGCGCTCAGCCGCGCTCAAGAGTATAACAAGGCCGCCCACGAACAGCGCACCGACGATCGAGACCCAAAAATACGACGGGAGAGCCCCGTAGATGGATATTTCATACTTGGTTGCCGATGGCACCGTAGAAACGACTGCGACCGCAACCATGAGTAGCCCTGTCCCGAGGAGCGTAAGTAGTTCAAGATGCCGGGTTCGGCTCATCGGTGTCGCCTCCTGAGATTTCGCTGGAAGAACCACATCGTCGAGCGAGAGTAATGTTGATCAAGAGCATCAGATGATCCTTCACTTGATCGTGCTTGCATATCTTCCCCTTTCCGAATTGTATACATTGTTATGCGATCATTTAGCTGTCTCCACAGGGCCGCCGGAAGAATCTGCGGTCCGTCCGTGACGGTTCCGCTCCTGTCCGGTGTGCCTACTTGACTGACTGTGACATGGTTTATCTCACTATCACTCCACGGTGGGAATGAAAACGACAACAGCGGTTCAGTTGAGCCGATGCCACAGTGTCCGGTTTCCCGATGGTACGTCGTCGCTGTCATGCTGGAAGCCAGGAGAGTTTAGGTGCCGGAAGCGGGACCGTTAGTTACCTTCTGTCGGAGAGAGGCAATCGATTCATAAGACCATCTCCCACCGAGCGACGCAACCAAATGCGGATACACTGACCAGTACAACGGATTCGCGAGCGCGGATAAGAAAAAGTACTTCCTGGCCTCCCTGTAACGGTCGGCTCTAACCGCAGACCGTGCCAGCGAGCGACGCATTGTGGCTACGAACATCCGCTCATAGTAGAGTCCGTACTCCGCCGCAACCCAGTCATGTTTCGAGATGAGCAGTGGATAGGCCACGTCTCGCTTCTCTTCAAACTTTTTCGTAATGCTGTCGGGGAGTCCGGTCTGACGGTACGTCAGCGTCTCCCGAACTGGCTGGAAGTGGGCGTGCTGTGCTAGGCGGAAGAACCACTCGCGGTCTTGCCAGGCAGGCAATCTCTCGTCGGGTAATCCTGCAGTTTCTATGACCGTCGTATCGACCATAACCGACGAGAACTGACCGAAGTTCGTGCCGGTCAGGAGGTCCGTCATTACGTCGCCCGATGCGACTGGTGTCGACACTGTCGTGCCCTCTGGCCCGTCCTTCCGAACGCCGGTGTACACAACACCGGTCTCCGAGCCAGACTCCTGAAATGCTTGCACCTGCTTTGTAATCTTCGTCTCGTCCCACTGGTCGTCATCGTCCAGAAATGCGACGTACCGGCCGTCGGCGGCTCTAATACCCGTATTCCTGGCAGCGTTCGCTCCTCGGTTCTTGTCGTGACGGAGGATCCGAAACGAGTTGCCCACCGTCGGATCGAATGAGTCCAGCGTTTCTCTGACAGGAGTCGGAGATGCGTCATCGACGACGAGCAACTCAATGTTGTCGTACGTCTGCTCTAGAACACTCTGGATGGCGCTCGATAACCGTTCGTTCCGGCCGTACGTCGGAATGATTGCGCTCACGAGCGGCGTTGTCCCTCCTTCCGTGTCCACGGACTCATTCATGTGGCTTCGGTATTGGGGGTCGGGACCGACAGTGTTCACTATTCGGCACCTACTCGTGCTCCCAAACCGCAAGTCATCGGCTGGACATCTCGCTGGTACCACCCGGTCGCCCTCTCTTCCTGAAGAAACTCCCCTCGAAGTCTGGACAACGTCCCGACCAGTAGTCAGATACACGCCTGAAAAACATATCAATACCGGAGTCGACGGGGTAACTAGAGGTGTGCCGTCTGATGGATTATGTTACTCCCGTCAATAGATACCAGAATAGGTTAAGAAGGGAATAACAATGCTATCAATCACAGCATATGTGGGTATGCTTACTGGGATCGCATCAAGTGATCTGCGCTCCGACGATACATGAATTGATTTACACGTACAAAAACAATGACTGATGACTCAGGGTTGGCGTCGCAGATAGGCCGACGGAAGCTCCTTGCCCTCCTCGGATCAGCCGCGGTCACCGGTGGTGTTGCCCATCAAGTGTTTGGGGGTCGGTTTACCGGGCCCAGTGAGGAGCCACTGGCTAGTGTCAAAGGCACGCCGGAGGCAAAACCAGATCAGGAACATAAGCCAGAGACGAGCGGGGAGAACATCAGGGCGCACGGTGCGAAACCGAACCCGGGCGATCCGAGTATTGAGGCCGCAGAGAGGAATCTGAAGGCCCTCCAAACTGCTGCTCAAGCGGCTGGTGCTCACGGGTCTATTTACGTCCCAGAGGGAACGTACTACATTGGCCGTAGAGCAGCGCAGTACGAACCATTCAATCGGATCGGTGTCGACGGGGATATGCCACCCGGCATCTCAATCTATGGAGCCGGCCCACAGGCCTCGGAACTCGCTATTACAGAACGACTTCAGGCCGATTCACACCCGGTACAGACCGGCTTCCGCTATATGGACGATGTGGACCACGGTACGGTCGTTGTTAGGGATGTCCGGCTCAATGGAAACTATGAGAACCTCCCGAACCTCCGCGGTGCTGGTGGCGGATCAAGATGTATCAAAGTCGGCGGCGACGGTGATCTCCACCTATCGAACGCTCATATCCGCGGCTGGTATCAAGAGGCTATCCTTGGACGGGATGTGCTACGGACCGTCAACCGGTGTACATTCGAAGACAATGCCATCGCCGACCACAATTATTCGGATGGCGGACACGTCGGCCACCACATCACCACCCACGCGAGCAAAGGCAATCCCCTCAGAGTGACGAACTCTCGATTCATCGATTGTTCTGGAAGCGCCATCGATGTCCGATTTAACGCCGGCGAGATATCTGTCAGAAACTGCTATGTGACTGGTACTGGTGCGAATTTTTGTAAATTGAGTGCCGCATCCCTGTTGGATGTCCGTCGTGTCTTCCACCGCGCGAACACTCCCTCGCTCGAAGCGAAGCTTGATGACATCCCCGGACACGAGTTTGATGGGCGACAGTTCATTCAGCGTATAGCTTCCCGAGCGGACACCCCACCGACAGTACGTCTTAATGACGTTGTTACGACAAATATGACAGACTACGCGCTCCAGTGTCGGATTGACGAAATGACTATCGAAGGAGATATGATAGCAATCATTAAAACGAACATACGAGAAGACGATGAAGTTATCAGAGACCGGGATTCTGGATGGTTCTCGGATATCGATATCGACCGGCTCTCAGTCCATGAGTGCAATGGCATGGTGTTCGATCTGAGCTCATCAAATGGCACTATCCAGACCTTGGCACGGAACAATAATCAGGGAGGGCTCGGCAACACAGCTGACCTCACGGTCGAAACGGATGCGAAGGGGCAAGCACCGTTCGAGCCATCAGTACCGTCGCCATCGACTGTCGGAATCAACACTGCGTCACACTCAGTGGTATGGAGGTGATCTAGTATGCCTGCACTGAAACTCACTGCCAGTCACCGAACAGGGATTCACCGTAACTATCAGACATCTCAATCATGAATGGACCAGACACAGGTATCAGACGATTGACTCTCGCATCACCGAAATCGGACACAGAGCCTCGACTCCGCCGGTTTCTGCTGATTTATATCAGCGTGCTGGTATCGCTTTCGCTGGCGATGTGGTGGGTCGGGTTTACGGCATTCAGTGTCTACTATGTCATCGCCTTCCTGTGGTTTCTAGTCCTGAGCGTACTCCTAGTTTCGCCGAAGGCAGATATGAGGTGGACCCACGGTCTTCGATGGGCTAAATGGCTCGGCTGGATACTGCTCGTGTATGTCCTCTTTAGACGTGTGATGCCTGTTCTTTCATAGCGAAGAATCAGTTCAAATGTTAGACCGAATACATCGCGTAGCTTTGACTGTCCCTGCGCTTATATATCAAAAGTATAATAACAAAACGTGGAATGTTAGCACTACTTGTGGATGGAAGGGTTCCTCTGAGCTCTGGATTGAAGACCTGCACCTCGACAGCCACATATCGGGTTGACGTAGAATCTGTAGGGTTCCATAGCATATATTGGGGTGCATATAACCCGAGAAGATCCTGTTTTCGACCGACCATCCGCAGAAATTGGTGGCTCAACATATGTATTCTGAATAAAGTAACAGTTAGGCCCCTACGCGTCAAACTCATCTATAATTGCCAGTTCAAGGATGACTTTAGCGCGATAGTTTCCCCCAAGAGCGTAGCATCCCAAAGTGAACAGCACATCCAAGATAGCTATAATTTTATTTGTTATTGTCTGTCTTCTAAACCATGCGTCAAAGAGAACACCAGTACCCGATGCATACTTAATGAGGCGCATTTCTAGTCAGCATTCATGTACGATGCGGTCGTAAGTGCGATGAACCACCCAGACCCCTTTAATCCCTACATGGGGCTGTTCAACTTCCGCTCTATCAAAGCGCTCAGTGCGAGAGACGCTAGTCTAGATGTTGTTACCCCTCGTCCGAGAGCGCCCCCGATCGGCCCCTATTCCGAGTTCAGTAATATCCCGAGTCGACATGAGTACAGCTCTCATGAGGTCCACTATCCAAGGTTCCTTTATTTGCTGCCACAAAAACTATTCAAATACACATTATCGTCGAAGTCGTTTTCGGAAATGCTTCCGAAATATGTCTCATCGAACTTTGAGACGCCAGATATCTGTCACGCTGGTCACATCCATTACGATGGTTACGGGCTGGTTCCGTACTGCAGGAGCAACGATATCCCGTTGACAGTCATGGGACGTGGAAAAATTTTGAATAACTTCTACAATCTCTCACAGATAAGCCGACGGAAGATCAGAGAGACTCTCGATTACGCGGATGGGATCTTTTGCGTGAGTGAATCACTCGCACGAATTGCCAACAATATTACCGAAACCCCGAAAGCCACTGTACTCCCCAACGGTGCGGATCCGTCACGGTATCCAACGGATAACGAGGCAACGATTCGACAGGAACTAGGAATCGACCAAGATACTACGCTTGTCATGTTCTGTGGCGGGTATACGGAACGGAAAGGGATCCGCGAAATTTGTGAGGCTCTGGATAACATTCGTAACGACGACGTAGCCTTTGTGTTCGTCGGTCATTACGGTGATCTCCGCACAGAACTCCTCGCCGAACTCAAAGCTAGCCATCACGAGAACTATCGAGTTCTCTGGGAAGTTCCGCCACTGGGCCTTCGTCGATGGTTCGCTGCTGCAGACATTTTCATGCTCCCGAGCCACGCAGAAGGCCGGCCGAACACTATATACGAGTCGATGGCCAGCGAAACAGCGGTTGTCGCCTCTGCTGTGTCCGGTATCCCAGAACAAGTTGTAGACGAGGAGACGGGTCTCTTGATCCCAAAAAAAGACTCCGATGCGCTTGCTACCGCTCTGAACAGTCTCATCGGTAATTCAAAAGAACGAGAACGAATGGGAACAAACGGAAAGGAACGGTTAGTATCGAAGGGCTGGACGTGGGAGGCACACGGGCAACGACTTGCGAACCTGCACGAAACAATCATCAATGACGGCCAACTCCCCGCAGCTGAAATCTTAGGCTAATGCCTGGCAGGTAGTGCTGTTAAGCTGTGAAGACGTGCTTTTCGAGGAAACGTTCGTACTCATCAAACACGGGTTTCGGCGAGAAGTCATCAGCGCGGGACCGCAACCGGTCAGAATCAGGCGGGTCAGCAAGCGTGTCACAGACTGCGTTGG
Organism: Haloarcula sp. Atlit-47R; assembly: GCF_003665985.1. NCBI lineage: Archaea > Methanobacteriati > Methanobacteriota > Halobacteria > Halobacteriales > Haloarculaceae > Haloarcula > Haloarcula sp. Atlit-47R. Next base: position 231,128 of record NZ_QPLQ01000003.1, read on the forward strand.
CCAATCCATCCGTGTCGTCTATTGGGACAAGTGTACCATGCTCCCCATCAGAGAGGATCTCTCTGGGGCCGCTTGGACAGTCTGTCGACACGACCGGGCACCCAACCGCCAAACACTCGATCAATACCGTCGGTAATCCCTCATACTGGGACGAGAGGAGAAACACATCTGACTTTGTCATGTACCGATACGGGTTATCGACGAATCCGGGAAGAGACACCACATCTGATAACCCCAACTGCTCAACTGTCGTCTGAACTTGCGCTCTGCACGGTCCTTTACCCGCAATGACTGCACGCGCATTGGGGTTCCTGTTGACTACTTTCTCGAACGCATGGACCCATCCATCGAGATTCTTTTGCCGTGCGTGTCGCCCAACGAATAGGACGACATCTCGCTCATCGTTTTCTACCCACTCGTGCTCGACTGGTTGTCTGGCCCGACCACGAATCTGTTCGACATCCACAGGGTTGTGTAGGACAGAAATGTCTGATCGGTCGACTGGTGTTCTATCGACGAGGCTACCCGCGACGCCTTCGGAAACACTGATTATCTGATCTGATGCGGGGTAAAGTCTGGGAACGATCCGTCTGACGATCTGGTCTTTCGGTGTCGCCTCAACGTCGTGTCCGAACACGGAGTGTTGCGTCGGAATCACTGCAGTATCGGCGCTGAGGAACCGATTGATGGCGAGTGAGACAATGCTGGGGTGTTCAAGATGGGGAAACAACGCTGCTGGCTTTCGTTTATTTAAATATGTGGCCAGAAACGGTAGGTGCGCGGCCACCCCGACCACAGGCGTCTTCGATGGTGGCAGTTCGACGATAGACACCTGTTCGGATAATTCCGACCGAAGCTCACCGCTCGCCCGTGACAAGAGAAGATCAATGTCGTATCCTCGGGTGACCAGTCCGTTCGCGATTGTGATTGCGACCTGCTCTGCACCGCCAACGGAGAGATCTGGAATGAAAAATGCCAGCAGTGGTCGGTCACCGTCCATCGTGGTTACATTGTTTTGCTTGGGTACTGTCGAGACAGCAGAACCGGCCCCATCTGAAAGCGTCGACTCGTACATTGTCGTACTGATCCCGTCAGATAGTCTTTGTTAGTCACTGGGTTCCGAAATTGAATTCCACAACATGACCCCGCTGTTCAGGTGAGCAGATGAGATGGACAGAACGATAGAGCGGGTTGGAAGGAACAGACGGTAAGAAAATCTTACGAGACTCATTGTACAGTCCAATATGTAGTCTGCCCCTGTCAGCGGGCATTACACGTACGAAGCCTGCTCGTAGTGGTACCTGTACTGCGCTGCGGTCAATCCTGACCTCTACCAAACAGGAAACTGGAGACGTCAGCTCTAACTCGTCAGGCTTGTTAGCTTCATATAAAATTTTCACAATTTGAGAGATTCATTGTGATAGCCCCAAGGCAGATCAGGATCATCAAATGAAGGCGTCATACAGGTGTGCACGGTTGATACGTCATTACAAAGTGTGAACCGCTGCCGTCAGGTACTGGTAACGCTAACCCAGATATGCGTACGTCGGTACGCGTTCTCGGGGCGAGGGTTCGATCCAACCGGGGCTTCGTTCCGATAGAGAAGGTATGAAACCCGGATATCCTCTCCAACCAGCGTGGGAGACATTTCGTGCGATCGATTAAGAGTTTCACCAGCCGCAACGCGGCTCCTGAACCGACCTATCTGCGCGGTAGCTAGGACACTGCCGTTCTTGATTCTCTGAGCGATGACTACCACTGTATAATTTAGCTCTTGTCCCTCATGATTGCCGATGGTGACCTGAACAGTCCGGGAACTGCCGAGTGCCATCTCTGACGGATACTCAGACGCAATGGGCTCTCCGTTGTCGGATTCAGTTACCAGCGCAAACTCCGTAAACTGTTCACCCCGGTCAGTCGATATGGCCGCGTAACCGATCCCGGTACCGGAGAGAAGAAGCCCTAATACAAGCAACGTCCGTAGCATCGGAACACTTCTAACCGGTGGTCGAGACGCCTTGCTCCGGACGGTTGTCATCCAACGTAAGGGACTGAAAGACTCGTCAGCTGGCACTCGCAGCCGTCGAATCGCTGCAGCAATCGTGAGAACGACAGTCGTTACGCCGATAGAGAGTTGGTACGGTCCGGTAGTCTCACCCGGGGCAATCAAGACTACTCCTAGCCCCAATAGCGGGACAATACAGACACTGGTTCCAACTGCAAGGACACATCGTTCGCCTGTAGAGATTCGTCCCCCCCAGTTATCAAACGATCCATCTGACTCGGCGGAACCGCGCGGGAATAGAAGCGCGGTCAAAGCGTATCCCGGCGCGATAAGCACCGCCACCAACCCCAAAACAACTCTTGCGGGAGACTGTCCGATATACCCTTGGACAGTGGCGAGATGCCAGAGGCCAAGGAGTCCGATCAGCAGAAGGTCGATCGGGAACGCCTCCGTCTCGATGTTCGCATCTGCATCAGTAGCCATTATCGCTTGATGAGAGTGAAGTAATAAAATTAGACAGTTACTACCAGTGTAGACAGTCAGATCAAAGATTATCGTCCGTAATCTGGCCTCCCAATTTGCTCACTGGATGGCAAGGAGACTGTTGTCAGTTGATGAACTGCCACTTGGAAAGCAACTGTCCAGAGCGTGGGCGTCCAGTTGTACGCAATTGAGTCGGGATCCGTCTATCCCCAGCCAAGCGAATCATCGGGGACCGGTCAATTCGGGCTTAAGAATAGACTCACTATCGAGAGACAGTGCTTGCCGGCTCTGGTCACTCGGGGGCCGTGACTGTTTCTCTTGCGGGGAGTTCCGGGACTGCATCGAGAATCTGAACGGCGGCTGTCCCATCTCCGAAAGGCGTGTTCCAGTCCCCGGCCTTTCCGCGCATTTGTGTCGCTGCCGCGGTGATGCTACTCGGTTTCCGGCCGGCAACACAGTTCGCACCAACAAATGCTGTCTCAGGGCGTTCAGTTCCATACCTAAGCGTCACACACGGTGTCCCGAGGATGCTGCTCTCCTCCTGCACACCACCTGAGTCGGTGAACACCAGGTCCGCTGTGCTCTCTAATCTGAGGAAATCAAAGAAATCCAGTGGCTCGATAAGACGAATTTGGTCGGGAACTGCAATACCGAACTCTTCGAGGCGGTCCTTCGCTCGGGGATGAATCGGGTAGATGACTTCTCGTTTCGCTTGAGCGCTTGCTCGTGCGACGCCGCTGAGAATCCGCTCGAACGCTTCCCGGTCATCGACTGTTTCCGCTCGGTGAGCGGTCAAGAGGTCGAACTGCCCTTCTGAAACGCCGAGCTCACTCAGAATCTGACTGCTGGTTGCAGCATCATCGTCAAAGGTCTCGACTGCGTCGACAATCGTATTTCCAGTGACTGTGATACGGTCCTCGGGAATCCCCTCATCTCGGAGTAACGTTGCTGTTTCGGCGGTTGGTGGGAACAAATGGTCAGCGATGTGATCAATGATGACGCGGTTCGTCTCTTCGGGCATTTCGTCATCGAAACTTCGAAGTCCTGCTTCGACGTGAGCCACGTCGACATCCATCTTGCTCCCCGCGAGTGCGCCCGCAAGGGTGGAGTTCGTGTCTCCCTGGACAAACACCACTGTGGGCTCAGTGGCTTGAAGTTCTTCTTCGATACCAGTGAGCATCGCACCAGTCTGCGCCCCGTGATCGTCAGATCCGACTTCGAGGTTCACATCTGGCGGTGATAACCCGAGCTGTCGGAAAAAGACAGTATCAAGCGAGTCTGAGTAATGCTGTCCAGTGTGGACGATGTGTGTACCGACGCCACGCCGGTGACACTCTTTGATTACCGGGGCTAACTTGATAATCTCTGGGCGCGTTCCAAGCACAAACCCAACGGTGTTGTCAGTCATTGTTGCTCACGATTCCGGTAATTGAACGTCCGGTGGGAGTCCACCCACTCAGTTTCATAGCGATTCCGTGAGTAGCCGATAAGATTTGTTATAGGCCTCCTACGCCGTTGTTGATTGCCAGTGGGAGAATTGTTTCTGACAGACGGCTATTCGGAGCACTAACTCAGAGTGTCCGGACATCGAATCCGTGCTCAGTCCATTGCGCCGTGTCGATGACATCAACTGGATCAACCACAGTCCGGCCTGCCATCTTCGACCTGATGTCCTCTGGGTCGAGCGCTGCAAACTCATCGTGTGCAGCCCCGAATATCACCGCGTCAGCGCCGTCAACTGCTACATCGAGTGGCACTAGCTGTAATCTGGAGTCCGTTGCCCGCGGGTCGTGAATCGTGACTGATCCCTCGTCCCAACCCCCATCCATGGCCGGGCGTGTATCCACTGTGACAGTCCCGAGCAGTTTGGCTATTTCCAATCCCGGAGAATTGCGAGTGTCGCTGACGTTGCCCTTGTACGTGATTCCAAGGACGGCCACAGTCTTGTCTTCGAGTGAGCCGATGGCATCTTCGAGTATTCTGACGACGTGTTCGGGCATCCTGCTGTTGACTCGGCTCGCGATATCGATTAGCTCTGTAGCACCAGACCCATCGCTCAGGAAATGTGGGTCGACAGGAAGGCAGTGCCCACCCACGCCCGGACCAGGGCTCAAAATATCAACCCGTGGATGGTTGTTCGCGAGCGAAATTGCAGACCGAACATCGATGCCGTAGTTCTCTGCGAGGAGCGCAAGCGTGTTGGCATATGCGATACTGACGTTTCGTTCGGCGTTTTGTGCTAGCTTCACGAACTCGGCGGTCGTTGGGTCTGCGGCGACATGTATCTCTCCTGAGGTGAGTGGTTGATAAAGCGATTTGATGGCACTGACTGAGGCCTCATCAACACCACCAACGATTCGATCGTTGGTTCGGAGTTCTGTGAGCGTATTCCCTGGCATCACCGTCTCAGGCGTGTACCCCAGCTGTACATCCTCACCGATATCGAAGTCGTCTTGTGACAGGATCGGTGCCAAGATTCCGGTCGTTGTGCCCGGCGGTACTGTTGATTCCAGCACCACGGTGTCGCCCGATCTGAGAACGTCTGCCACGTTCCGTCCGGCATCTTTCACGTATGTCAGGTCCGCCCCGTCGTTCAGTTCGTCGTACGGGGTTGGAACACAGATAATATGTACATCAGCGGGTTGGGGACGGCGGCTCGGCGTTAGATTGGACTCCAGTGCATCCTGAATGTACGATTCAAGTTCAGGCTCGCTGACGTTCGGGTTTCCCTCGTTGAGGCGATCGATTACACCTTCGTCAACATCGAAACCAGTGACATCAGTACCTGCGTTGGCGAACAGCGATGCAGTCGCGAGCCCGATATAGCCGAGCCCATGGACGCAGATACTCATGCTCTCTGTGCCCTCGGTCGTTTCGTTATTGACTCGCCACGCTGTCGCCGTGCTAGATAGTCTGATGTTGATTCGCTTCGCATTGACTTACGAATCATATAGATTAGCCTTTGTTATGCAGAAGTTGTTTCTGGTAATAGAGATAACACCATAGTAAACCCAGACCTGATAAGTGTGTCTGGACCACCTAATATGGCCAATCAACTACTGAGCCGCCGGCTATTTCCGGTATAATTCCAAGGAGTGAAGAATAATTCCGGTGAAAGATGCGAGGATCCCAATGATTGTGAAAGTGGTGCTAGCCAGAGCATATCCAAGCGGAAAGCTCCCGGACTGAAGATAATTGAACATCGTGAAGTAGGTGAACGCAAATCCGACCAGAACGCAGGATACTCCGGGCACACCAAGCAACATGATAGGGTGCTCTCGCTCAACTGTCCGAATAATGTTACCAACGAGGGTGAGTCCATGCTCAACTGGGCCAAGGTTGTTAGAAGCCTCCACGTCGTAATCTATCGTCGTTGGGACCTCTACGACTTGGTAGCCGTTCGAGTGTGCGTGATAGAGAATATTGGTGCTTGCATCCATGTGGTCGCCGATTGAGTTGTCTTCAGCGAGTGAGCTTATCGCCTCTGTACTATACGCACGGAACCCGCTCTGTGTGTCGCTGATCTGCTTGGTCGGTCTGAGGATTCCGAGGCTGAGATTAGTCATGAGATTCACCGCAAACAGACCAAACCGCCGATACAACGGCATCTCGGTGTCTGCGTCCTCATCGAACCGATTTCCAATAACGACTTCGGCTCCCGACTCCTGTTGCTGTTCGATCAAGTCCGGGATATCACTGGGATCGTGTTGCCCATCAGCATCAAGGATGACCAGGTAGTCGGCATCACCCCGGTCAGCCTGGTCAAAAATACTGTTGAGGGCACCACCATACCCGACGTTACGGTCGTGCTCGTACACTGTCGCGCCCGCCGCCGATGCGACTTCGACAGTGTCGTCAGTACTCCCGTCGTCGACCACCAGAACGGTGTCTGCATAGTTCTTGGCAGACTCCACCACCGTACCAATCGTTGCCGCCTCGTTGTATGCCGGAATTCCGACCATGACAGTCGGATCCGCCTCGGTGACGGGTTCAAGTTGGGCGTCGACGGTGAATTTCTCGGTCTCTTTCAGGGCGTCCCGGCTTGCCGGGAGATTAACTGACCCATCCTCCTCACCATGGTAGAGAAGGCCTGGATACCCAGCTTCCTTGGCGAACAGCTGCAGGCGCTCGCGGGGGGAATCGGCCTCAGCCCAGTTTCCAGAGGGGAGAACCACTTCTGCATCGAGCCATCGGGCAAAAGTGAGTGCCTGAAGATCAGCATCAACTGCAGCCGTGACAATTGCCTGGTGTGCCCGTGAGTGTATACGAAGAATCTCAGCCGCAATCCACTCTGCGTTCGACTCGGTTGCGACTAACCCAACGGCGGGCAAGTTCTTTGAAACCTCGCGTGTGCTGTCACTAGCGGGCGATTGCTGTATTCTATCCGACATCTCAGTTCCACTCCGGAACCGCACTCAATTGCGGTCGTCCGGTGTGATCGTCCACACGCTCCGGTACGTTTAGTGGTGTCATTGTGGCGAATAGTGGATTCCGTTATGCTCTGCTGTGAACGAGTTATCATATTGTTATTCCCAGCTTTCCGAGATTGCGCCAATCCTGTATTATTCGCAAAAAGCTGGTAACAAAGTACGGACTGACGTGAGGACACGATACGTGGCCGCTATGGTCTCACCGGGCGTTCGCTCGGCACATGCCCTGTGATCCAAAGATTAGTCGCTTATGAACCGAGGCGTATGTCTACGAATAACTTAACCCATGAAAACCCCCCGTTCGGGTAGCATGTCGACGAATGAGATCCGCAATTGTCGGGTGTTAGTTACCGGAGGGGGTGGATTCATTGGGAGCCATCTTACGTCAGCGCTAGCGGAGGAGAACGATGTGCGGGTCCTCGATGACTTTTCAACGGGACGGCGTGCCAATCTCCCAGCCGATGTAACCGTCGTTGAGGGTGATATACGAAAAAAGGGAACGCTTGACGAGGCGATGAATGACGTTGACGTAGTTTTTCATGAGGCCGCAATGGTTAGTGTTCCACAGTCGGTTGAGCAGCCGGTCGCCTGTCACGAACTTAATGGGTCGGCAACTGTCTCCGTGTTCGACTGCGCTCGACGACAGGATGCGCGGGTCGTACTCGCCTCCAGTGCCGCCGTATACGGTACCCCCGATACGGTCCCAATTACGGAAGCGGAACCGGCTGATCCACGCACTCCGTACGGAATCGAGAAGCATCTCGGCGAGCAGTATGCGCGGTTTTATACAGAGCAGTACGGTCTGCCGACAGTCCCGCTACGGTACTTTAACGTCTATGGGCCGCGTGGACTGGACGGGGAATACGCTGGTGTCATCGGCACGTTCATCCGTCAGGCGCAGGCCGGTAACCCGCTCACAGTCGAAGGTGACGGAAAGCAGACGCGTGATTTCGTTCACGTCGATGATGTCGTCCGGGCCAACCTGCTCGCAGCCACGACAGATGCGACCGGCAGGCCGTTCAACATCGGAACTGGGCGAAGCATTAGTATCAACGAACTCGCCGAAACCGTCCGGGACGTCGTTGGAACGGATGTGGCAATTGAACACGTCTCCGAGCGGGTGGGTGATATCAGAGAGAGCGAAGCGGACCTCAGTGACGCACGCACACTGCTCGGATATGAACCGACCGTATCTCTCCGAGAAGGGCTTGAGTCAACGCTCAACGCTGAAGGCGAATAGGCACCTCCTGTTGCTGCTAACGGATATTGCAAATGCGGGGCAATAGTCTCATTCAGGCCATTTTTTGCTCCCGATAGTAGCGAAATGGCTTTTTGCGTCACGAAGTCATCACTTGTACACACAGCGATGATATAACCAAGGCATACTGATATAAAATAGCGTCTAACACTGACCTGACCAACTCATTCGAAAACGAGAACAGCCGTGCTGTTGCCTGTCTACATTTTCACTCAGTACTGGCAGACACGGCAGTGCGGTACGCTGTGGAGCCATCTAACGGGTCACGCACAGTGCCTGCACTGCCTCCAGACTAGAAGCGGCTTCTGGCAGCACCACTGAGCACCGTTTCTGTGGGGGATTTTTTACCGATTCGGACGGAATCAGTCGTATGATTCATAACCGGAGCGCACTGGCTGCCAGCGCTGCACACGAGGTGGCACTCGACTGTCTCGAAGCTGCTGTGGACGCGGCTGCACCCACGGCCGCCACCAAATCGGCTGTCAGCCGCGACGGCGAGACGCTGACAATCGCCGGAACGACCTACGAACTTGCCGAGTATACCGATGTTATCGTTATCGGCGGTGGGAAAGCCGTCGGCGGCGTGACACGGGCACTTGAGTCTATGCTCGGCGACAGCCTCAGCGGCGGCCACATCCTCTCCAAGCAGGCCGTCGACACTCAAACCGTCCAGAGTTCGATGGGAGACCACCCGTTACCGTCGGACAAGAACGTCGCGGCGACGACTGAGATACTAGAGACAGTCGATGAAGCCGACACGGACACGCTCATCTTATTTGTCCTGACTGGTGGAGCCAGCGCGCTGCTATCGGCTCCGGCCGGGGACCTGACACTGAACGACCTCCAGACAACGACCGATAGACTCCTCAGTGGTGGCGTTCCGATTACGGAGATTAATGCGGTCCGGAAGCACCTCTCAGACCTGAAGGGTGGACAGATAGCACGGCGCGCGGCTCCCGCTACTGTTGCCGGGGTACTAGTCAGCGATGTCGTCGGAAACGACCTCTCGACCATCGGTAGCGGTCCGTCAGTCCCGGACGAAACCACGTATGGAGATGCGATCGATGTGTTCGAACGATACGGCCTCGCGCCGCCGCCAGCCGTTCACGACCATCTTGAAGCCGGGCAAGATGGCCGACGACCGGAGACACCGTTCCCCGACGATTCAGTCTTCGACCGTGTTACGAACCATCTCATCGCGGACAACGCAACTGCACTTGACGCCGCCGCTGCTGTCGCACGGGAGGCCAGCTACGAACCATTGGTCCTCACGTCTCGGCTGCGCGGCGAGGCCTGTGAGGTAGCGAAGCCGCTCGTCGCTATCGCCGAAGAAGCGACAGCGACTGGCACACCGGTCGAACCGCCAGCAGTCCTCCTTGCCGGTGGTGAGACGACTGTCACGGTCAGGGGAGATGGCGGACAGGGCGGCCCCAATCAGGAATTCGTCCTTTCGGGGGCACTGGCCCACGACGGCGACGCAGTCATCGCTGCCGTCGACACTGATGGCGAAGACGGAAGTTCAGACGTGGCCGGAGCTATCGCTGATACGAGCATCATCGAGGACCGCGAACGAGCCCGCGACGCGCTGCTCGCAAATGATGCCGGCTCGCACCTCTCAGAACTCGAGGCGACAGTTGAAACCGGACCGACCGGGACGAACGTCAACGACGTGATTGTGCTCGTTGTTCCAGAGGCAACCGAGTAACGGCGGCACAGGTACGCGGTGGCTACTCTTAGGTGGTACTACCGGACCGTTGTATCACGGAGGATGTGGCAGCCACCGTTCGATCCGTGGGTCACGTTTATCAGCAGACGGGCTGATATGCCGTGCATGAACGCACCTGATCAACAGGTCGCGGCGGACGCCCTCTCCGTCCCGGAAGAGACGATCGTCGATGCCTGTGGCGACCCGCCGCTCCCCGAACTCGGCGTCATCGAACAGAACTGGGAGACAGACCCGATAGCGCCGGACGACGTCGCAGTACACGCAGCGCGGGCAGTCGAGTCACTATCTTTTGCCGAGGTACCTGCAGGCGGCGAGGTCGCGCTTGGCGTCGGTAGTCGCGGTATCGCGAACCTTCCCACTATCGTCGCCGGCGTCGTTGAAGCAGTGTCTGATGCCGGCTACAAGCCATTCGTCTTCCCAGCCATGGGGAGTCACGGTGGCGCGACCGGCGAGGGCCAGCGAACGATGCTGAACGAGCTGGGCGTGACAGAGTCAGCAATAGGCTGTGAAATCCGGTCGACGATGGATGTTGTCGAGGTCGGACGGACACCAGACCGTGATGTGCCTGTCGTCGCCGACGATACCGCTGTGGCGGCTGATGCAATCATCCCCATCAACCGCGTCAAGCCGCACACGGATTTCGACGGTCCCGTCGAAAGCGGGCTCTCGAAGATGCTGGTCATCGGGATGGGCAAGCAACGCGGCGCACAGATTGCTCACAAGTGGGCTGTCGACTGGTCGTTCCGGCGGATGATTCCAGAGATTACCGGCCAGTTACTCGACGAGTTGCCCATTGTCGGCGGCGTCGCAATCGTTGAGGACCAGCACGACGAGACGACGCTGATAGAGGGTGTGCCGCCGAGTGGGTTCCTCGACCGCGAGGCGGAGCTGTTAGAGACTGCCTACGAACTGATGCCGACACTCCCGTTCGGGGACCTCGACCTCGTGATATTCGACCGCCAGGGGAAAGAAATCAGCGGTCAGGGACTGGACACGAACGTTATCGGTCGCCGACCGTTTTCGATAAACGAACCGGCTCCGGAGACGCCAGACATCAAGCGCATCTTCACACGCGGGCTGACCGAAAAGACACACGGGAACGCGATGGGTGTCGGTTCCGCGGATGTCGTTCACGAAGATGTCGTCGCAGAACTCGACGCGCAAACGTCGCTTATCAACGCACTCACTGCAAGCACTATTCGTGGAGTGAAGCTGCCGCCAGTGGTCGAAACCGACCGCGCCGGCATCGTCGCTGCGCTGTCGACGATAGGCGTCGTCGACACCGAAACCGTTCGTGTCCTCCGTGCAGCTGATACGATGCACCTTCACCGGCTCTACGCCTCGCCAGCGCTGGTCGAGGCCGCACGCGACCGTGCTGACCTCCGTGTCATCGAAGAGCCGTCACCGATTGAGTTTGATACCGGACAGCTCGTCGCGCCGCCGCTCCGCGAGTAGCTGCCGGTAGCAGACCTGTACACGTGTATTGCAGAGCGTAGGCGGGGTGGGCTATGTTTTATCGCGGCGACACTTACACGATATCTCAGACCGTGAAGGCCAAGCGACACACGGGCCTGCCTCACGGAAGGCTATAAAAACGGGGTAAATAACGGGCGTACACGCGTTAGGTGATTGTGCTGGCTCGCGCACGCAAACCGTAAAAAAGGTTACGTCGCCAAGAGCTCAATAGGGTGGCTCGGCTGCCGCTCAAGCAGAGCGTCGATCTGCTCCAGACACGAGGTTCCGCTGGCGACAACGGGCCGGTCCTGTACGCCGTCGTCTCGTAGTTGTGTCCGGAGTCTGTCTCCGACATCCATGCTCAGTTCGTAGTAGTCGGACTTATACCCGAAGCTCCCGGCCATGCCACAACACTCCACATCAGATGTGACGACATCGTACCCACACTCCTCGAGCACAGCGACGGTATGAGCTTCGAGCCCGAGTGTCCGCTGCTGGCAGTGGCTGTGGTACGCGATTTCGGCCCCCTCTACGGTAGAGAGTGAATCGACGGCCGCCCCGTTGTCGAGCAGGCCGAACACGTACTCGAACACCTCGTAGCTGTTCGCCGCGATGTCAGCGAACGCCGACTCGTCGATGAGGCGTTCGTACTCCCGTGTGAACATCGCATGGTCACTCGGCTCAATAACGACCACGTCGCGGCCGTCTTGGATGTGGGGGGCCAGGGCCTCTGTGACCCGTTCGGCGTGGTCTGTCGCCGTCGCAACCATCCCCTGAGAAAACGGCGCGCGGCCGCTAGACGGAGCCGGTGGAACCACCACATCGACGCCAAGCGATTCGAGGACCTTTACCGCGGCTTTCCCGCGCTCGACCTGGACGTGGTTCGTGTACAGGTCCGGGTACAGCACTGCCCGGCGCTCGGGATCATCGACCTGTGAGTCACGAGCAGCGGCCCAGTCGACGAGCGTCTCCCGTTCGAACGTTGGCAGGTCCCGCCGCGGGTCGATACCCAGGACTCGTGACATCGTCTGTCGGGCGAGTGTCGTATCGGCCAGCCAGTTCGACACCGGCGCGGTGGCGCTGCCGAGTTTCGCCACGGTCTCAAAGTTTCCGAAGAAGCGTTTCTGCAAGGGGGCACCGTCGTCCTCCTCGTCGGGGGTGAGGCCGTCGACGAGCCACTCACCGGGGGTGTCCTTGTCGCGGTTGATCCGATCCCGGACCACGGTGTTGATCCACGGAATGTCGATGCCAACCGGGCAGGCGTTTACGCAGCGCGTACACCCGGTACAGAGGTCGTTGAACTCCTCGGCCACGTCCAGCCCTTCGATGCCGGCTTCCCAGCCCGTCGCAATACCGCCCGAATACGTCTCCCCGCCGAAGGCGTGGCCGCCAACGCTCTGGAAGTTTGCACAGGAGTTCGAACAGGCGGAACACCGGATACAGTACAGCGTCTCCCGGAGCTGTTCGTCGTCTCGCATCTCAAGTCGGCCGTTGTCGATAAGTACGAGGTGGAAGTCGCGTTCGGAGTCGAATTCCGACAGCGGCGTTTCGTCGTCCGTGAAATCGACGACCGGCGTGTCAACTGGCGGGGTCAGCAAGGAGACGTACGACGTGATGTCCTGACCGGTGCCCGACCGACCGATGAGTTCGATGAACGGGTGGAGGTCCGCAACTGTCGGAATCACCTTCTCGACGCCAGCGACAGCGACGTGCGTGTCGGTCGCAGCCACCGTCTTGCGAGCGTTCCCTTCACTGGTGACCAGCGCCATCGTCCCGGTGTCGGCTGCGATGAAGTTCGCACCGGTGATACCGACTTCCGCGTCGGTAATCTGCTCGCCGAGTTTCTCGCGAGCGAAATGGGTCAGTTCCTCGGCCGTCTCCAGTGGTTCGTCGGGGTCGAACCGCTCGTTGAACAGCGTAGCGATGCTCTCCCGTGACTTGTGAATCGCGGGAGCGACGATGTGTGACGGGGCTTCGTCGGCGACCTGCAACACCCACTCGCCGAGGTCCGTCTCGACCACGTCCACGCCATCCGCTTCGAGCGCTTCGTTGACCTCGATCTCCTCGCTGGTCATCGACTTGCTCTTGACGACCCGGTCAGCCGCTCGCTCGTCGGCTACCTCGCGGATGTACTCGTTCGCGTCAGCAGCGTCGTCGGCGATGTACACTGTCCCGCCGTTCGCTTCGACGGTCTCCGTGAGCTGGTCGAGAAGCTCCGGTAGCTCCGCGATTGCGTCCTCCTTGATACTGCGGGCTGCTCGCTTGAGGTCCTCGTAGTCCTCCAGGTCCCCGACAGAGTCATAGCGCCCCGCGTTGAACCCCTGCGTGTTCTCCGCGATTGCTGCCCCTTCGGTCCGCATCAGTTCGCGGATTTCGTCGGCAGTCGCCATTGTCAGGCCGCCTCCTCGACGATGATGACGTGGACCTCCTTAGGCCCATGTGCGCCTTTGACGAGCGCGCCCATATCGGCTGTCGCGCTCGGTCCTGTTGCGATGATCGCGCTCCCGTTCGTTTCGGTAAACCGCTCGTCCAGTTCTGCCACAGCTGCGTCCATATCTGGCTGGATGTCTTCCTCGTGAAGAATAGCCACATGGCGCTCAACGAACAGGCTCACGAGTTCACTGGCCTGTTCGGTCATCGTGAGGACGAGTGAGCCGTAGTCGCCGACACCGAGTTCGGCACCGGTTACGCCGGTGGTCGCCTCGCGAAGCCCGACCGGCGTCGGATCGACTGTTACCGGCGTCTCTGCGAGAGAAAACGCCTCGTCCCCGACCGTCTCGTCAAGCCCGATCCCGACTGCCGGCTCCGTGACTGCCTCCGTGACAGCGGCTTCAAGTTCAGACTCGGGTGTGCTGGAAACTGACACGCCCAGTGCTTCGAGCGACCCCTCGAACGAAGCGCGTTTGCTTTCCATCTATACGCGAACCGAAAACCTACATCATCATTTAATTTTTGTCTGAAAGAGACGACGGCCCAGCAGGCGTGGTCGATCACCGTTCACCTTCCCTCCCGAACTGGATAGTGTTTTTATATTATATCTGGTATCCTGATTCCATTTACTGCTATTATTTACATTCTTTCCAGATTTTATATCCAAATTCGACACTCTTAGATAATAATTCGAATATATGGATGTATATCTGCCACTTCCGTCACTAGGCAGTCTATCAATCTCGTCATAGCAGTTGCAACAGTGATCGGTTGTGTTTGTGTCGAACAACGACCGGGAGGCAAGGGACTTTGTGGGTTCTGTGAGAAACACCGACAACGGATCGATGGATAACCCACCCGGCGTACCTCCAGAGACAAAGGTTGCGACATTACTAGAAGAGGGGAAAGAAGCTGACGCACGAACAGCGCTTGAGGGTCTTTCGAGGGCCGAACCAGCGACCCAGCAGACGTGCTTGCAGTCACTCAAAGCGGCTGCCGAGGGCCACCCCGAACTGTTCGGCGGCGTCCTGCCGTCGCTCACTGAGTTCTTACAGGGCAGTGAGCGGCCGACACGACTCACGACAGCGAAGTTGTTCGTCGCAGTCAGTGAGGGCGCGCCGGACAGCGTGGTTCCCGTCGTCCCGACGCTTGCCGAGCGACTTGCGGACGAATCGGAGTTCTACTACGTCCGTGCACGGTGCGCGGAGGCGCTGGGCTACGTCGCCGTCGACCATCCCGACGCCGTCGTCTCGCCGGAGGTCGTAGCAGACCTGCGTATCGGTCTGGAGTTCGACGAACCAGAGGTACGAGAGAAATTGGCGAAGGCCCTGTCCTACATCGCCCTGGGTAGTCCCGACAGACTCCGGTATCAGGTCGATTCACTCGCCGAGCATCTCCACGTGGACGACGAACTGGTTCGATATCACCTGAGCACGGCACTCGTCGTCATCGGTACTGAGTGTCCCGAACGGCTTACAGACGCCAGTGAAGAACTCATATCAGGTCTCGAAGACGAAAGCAGATACGTTCGTTGGCGGGCGGCCGAAGCGCTAGGTTTGCTCGCCGGCACTGCTGACCTGGCGTCGTTCCCACACGACCGGCTCGACGCACTCACCGACGACCACGAGTTTGTCGCAGAGCGAGCGCAGCTCGCTCTATCCCAGTCCCGTGGGGAAGAGCTTGACAGTGCATATGACGAAGTAGCCACGAAAGAGACGATTCGCACGCAAACAGCCGACATTGTCTCAGAAATCCGTACGTCGGGAGATGATGGCGAGTGCCCACATTGCGGACTCTCACTCCCCGATTCCGGCCCCCCGCTCTGCCCAAGCTGTGGCACCCCGCTGTGAAGGACGGTCGGATTACTGCAGTTTCCACAGAACGGCCCCGCCGTATACGGTCATCTCAGTCGGATATATTACTACTTACTTCAAATCGAATAGCATCTAGACGGTCTGTATATAAATTGAGTGTGATTTTTGAGCCGCTGACCGGACCAGAGAACGCAGCGTGAGAGTAGCGCTTTCGAAGCATCGACGGCCTATGGCGTCCGGAGGCCGCCTATTCGCACCCGGGTTAGTCGTCCGCGGCCGCGGGCGAGGTCGACTCCGCAACATCGGCCTCGGGCAGGGCAGACACTGGCGACCACTCCAAGTCATGCTCGTACTCGAAGGCACGGTGGGCCTGCGTTGGGTCGACGACTGTGAGAGCGAGCCAGTTGTTGTCCACCAGGTCTGCCAGCTCAGCGTGGTCAGCGAGCACGTCGGTGACGCGGTCGACCGGCGCGTGGATGACCGTCGAGAGACGGAGCGGCTGGTGGTACGGATCGTCGTCAGCAGCCATGAGCGACTGTAGCGGCAGGCCGGTCATCAGGTCACCGCCGTTGCCCTGGTAGACACCGACGTTGCCAACGGGGTTGTGGGTCACTTTCGACCCGCTGCCGTAGACAGCGTTGTCGACCGTCGAGAAGTAGTACTGGGTGTTGATCCACTGCGTGACGACCATTGGACCGGTGAGTATTGCTTCGAGCGCTTCACCGTCGGGGTCAGTCGACCAGTCATAAGAGTGGAGGAAGGCGCGGCCGTCGAGGTCGACACCGCTCGTCAGTTCGCGGGGACCGATAACGAAGCCAGCATTGCCAGCCAGACCCCACTCGGGGCGGGTCTCGGCCCAGTCGGCGGCGCGGCGTTCCGTTTCGCTGACTCCCGACGCACCGTCGACGCCCATCGATTCGGCACGCTCGGCAGCCGCGTTCTCGCGGGTCGTCGCGAGGTCGGCACGCAACTGCGCGAGGTCATCAGCGTGGCTCTCGGGGACATCGCTGTCGTACAGGTCCACCTCAGCGGTCGTCGTGTTGTGTTCACCAGCGAGGAAGACGGTATCGGCAGGGATCTCGAATCCGCGGTCGCGGAGCGCGGCCCTGACCTCCTCGTCGTTGCAGATTTCAGCCAGCACGCGGGCGTTCGGGCCGCCGGGGTTGCCGGCGCAGGCACCACAGTCCAGACTCGAATCGTATGGATTGTTGGTTGTTTCACTGGCGTGGCCGGTGAAGACGACGAGGCGACTGAACGTCTCCCAGCCCATCAAGTCGAACGCGGTGGCGGCGTACTCGACTTTCTCATCGGTGGTCAGCCCGACGGGCAAGTCACCGGTGTAGGTGTGCTGGTGGTGGACGAGCGGGTCGCAGAACTCGTGGTCGTCGGGCACCGAGCGCTCTGCCGCGTCAAACAGGTCCTGCACGCGCCCGGGGACAAGCGTTCGAGCCGCGAGTGCGAGGCCGTACCCGCTCCCGGCAGTCTCGACGAAACCGTAGGCCGTGGCGGCGTTGGCCTCCAGCGTCTCGACAATTTCGTCGGCAGTCTCACGGATGCCGGATAAGCGGTCGTAGCTCTTCTGGGTCTCGCTGTCGGTCGGAACGTCGGTGACGTGGTGCTGGGGGTCAAGAATCGGCGGGCAGGCATCGACCGACACGTCAGTGTCGTAGCCCTGGTACTCCATCGGAATACCGAAGAAACCAGCGTACCCGTGGGTTTCGTAGTCGCCCACGGCCTCGAGATGACGGCGGATGAGTTCTGAGCGAGTGTCAATGCAGAAGACAAGCTGGGCGTCCGGACGACCCGAACTGTCGCTGTCGGCGAGTGACTGGCTCTCCGTGGCGACGGTTTCGACGAGGTCGCCGCGATAGGTCGCCTCCCAGGCACGCAGGAACGCTCCGGCGAGTTCGGCGGCCGGGTCCGGGTCGATGCTGTCGTTCGAGGGAGCGATATCAGCACCGACAGCATCCAGAAGCGCCAGACGCGCCGCGAGGTATCCCGCAAGCGTAATCGGGCACGCCGACTGCCACTCGCTCTCGTCGTCGGCACGCTGCTTGATGAGTCCCGTCCAGCCCGGGAGGGCAGCCAGTTGCTCCTCGAAGATGTGCACCCACTGACTCTCCGGGTACGACGCGAGCACCGTTTCGATGGTCTCGGTCGGCGTCTCCGGCAGGGCAGTGATAATTCCCTCGTCGGGAATCTCGCCGTCGTGTTCGGCCATCCCACGGAAGGCGGTGTAGAACCCCGCTTCGCGGTTCGGCATCGACCAGTGGGCGCTCCCCTCGTCGAGGAACGCCGACAGCCATTTTGTCAACACTTGGTCGACGCGGTCCGGAGCAGTGTCGGAGTCACTGTCCGCGGCATCGGTCACTTCTGCCAGCCGGTCGAGCAGTATCTCGGGGTCGCTTTCGTAGCCGGCTTCGGAGAGTTCCGCGTCGAGAATCTCCGGGTCTATCTGGCCGCGCTCCAGCGCCGCACGGAACGTCTCCGCGCTGGGGTAGCCACGGCCGCCCAGCAGTTCGGACGCTTGCGCGACCGCCTCACTGAACGGCTGGTCCTCGAACCCCGCGAGTGGGTTTGCCGTCACGAACGAGTGGATGGGCCAGAGGGAGCCGACGGTGGTTGCTGCGGTGTCGATACTGTCGTGGATGGTGGATTCAGTACTCATTGTAGTCCTCCGTCGTGGTCAGCACAGTGTCGGCTGCCGGTTGGCCAGCGTTCAGCAACGCCACGTAGAGGCGCTGGCTGCGCTCGTGGACCCCGGTCTCGATAGCGGTGTAAATGCCGACGAAGACGACGGCAATGATGCCGTGTAGTAGCGTCAGTTCCGTCGTTGCAGGGCTGACAGGCATGAGTCCCGAGACGCCCGTGTAAACTGCGGCGTAGACGACGATGGCCGGGAAGAAAACCACCGGAACGGCCCCGTAGCGCGCCACCGTCGGAAGCGAGGTTTGCTGGACGGCGTTGCGGGCCGCGTGCAGCGTCGTGAACACCACGAAGAAGGTCAGCAAGAGCCCACTGTCGACCGTCATTCCTTTGCCTGTTAACAGTGCAAACACCGCGCCGCCGGCGAGTCCGGTCAGCAGCGTACCGATGACGCCAACGATGCTCGCTGTCGTCCCGAGCGTATGCGGCGTTCCTTCGCTCGGGCTCGTGTGTTCGACCTGTCCGCCGGCACTGAGGAACTGATAGGCCTTGTAGAACCCGTGCAGGATGAGGTGGGTGATAGCAGCCCCGAAGAAGCCGAGGCCGGCCTGCATGATCATAAAGCCCATCTGGCCGACCGTCGAACAGCCGAGCTTGCCCTTGATGTCCGTCTGAACTGATTTCAGGAGTTTCCCGCCGATGGCGCTGGCACCGCCGACACCGACGATTGCGAGCATGAGCGCGGTGTCAACGGTGATGACCGGCGCGAAGCGAGTCAATAGAATGCCGCCAGCGTTGACAAACCCGGCATGCATCAGTGCCGAAGCAGGCGTCGGAGCGGTCATCGAAGAGAGGAGCCAGCCGTGGAACGGAATCAGGGCGGACTGAATCATCGCCGCGAGCACGAGTGCGCCCGCGGCGGCCAGCCACACCGGACCACCGAGTGAGTCGGCGGCCGCCGTGATTCCAGAGACTGATGTGGCACCGGTCGTCCACCACAGTGCCGTTAGCGCGACGGTGAGAAGCGCGCTGCTGGCGACGAAGTACTTCCGCGCGACCGTGGCAGCCGCCTGTGCCTGGGCCCAGCCGCTGGCGATACCGATGAGCTTCGCCATCAACAGCCCCATGGCAAGCCACAGCGCTCCGAACAGGGCGAGGTGGTCAGCCGCGACCAGCCCCATCACGACCACTGTGAAGCCGAACACGGTGGCGAAAAAGGGCGTCTTGACGCGACTCCCCGCCAGATAGCGGCGCGAGTAGCTGTGAACGATACCGCTGAAGAAGGTGACGACCACCCACATCAGAACGGTCAACCCATCAATGGCGACCGCACCGGGTATCTCCCATGCGAACCCGGTTCGGACCCGGACGGCAAGCACAGCAATGCTCGCGGCAAACATCGACCACACGAGCCATGTGAGTGCGACGGGCACGAGCGGCGAGTCTGCCGTCGTGTCCGGGAGTGATCCGACCGTTTTCGATGAGTTGTGTCCTGACATCGTTGTTCGTTACCAATCACGGCAATCACGGACTGTGATTGACCGATTCTGGCTGTCTTCACCCATAGTGCGAACGGACTGGTTATTAAATCCTTCTATACTACCAATTTGTTCCTGAAAAAGTGTATTATAGAACATTATGTTTACTCGTTGGTGCTCAGCCGAAACCACCATCACGGTAGGAAACAGGCGTCTCGTGGCCTGAATCGACAAGTTTCTTCGAAAAAGGGCCGTACGCACGGACGCACGGAATCAACTGCTGAGGACTAATTGAGTATGGAAGGTGTCGAGATCACCAGTTTGTTTGTCGTGGCCGTTCGAAAACAAGACCTTACAAAAGACGAGGCAGTCACATCGATAGAGACGCAGTCGTCCGGCCAACGGCCCCGCAAAAGCACCACCGTTCTCAGCTAGCTCTCGGACTCGGAATCGAACTTACCGAAGGGCGTGGTCTCGTGGCTTCGGACGAGAACTTCGTCGGCTACTGTCAGGCCCATATCGAGAAGTGCCTGCGCAACTGGGGTGATATCGCTATCCGATTCGCCGACAGCCGTCACGAGGAGGTTCTCCTCGCCGGTGACCAGTTCTTGTACCGAGACAACGCCGTCAATATCGAGGATTTTCGGGATTAAATCGCCCCGGTCGGGAATCGACGCGGTGCAGTAAAGCAGCATCCGGAGCGGGTAGCCAGCCTGCTGATAGTCGACATCAGCGCTGTAGCCTTTGATGACTTCCCTCGACTCCAGATGGTTGATGCGCTTGCGGACGGTGCTGTCGGACGTATCGGTTCGCTCTGCGATGTCCCCGGACGACATATTTCGAGCGTCCTCCTGTAATGCGTACAGAATCGCTCTATCCACGTCGTCGATTTCCTCGTCGGCCATACTAGTGTGTCAACAGCAAGGACACTTTACTGTTGTACGTTCCCCGATACCGCTGTTGTGGCTGGCAGCAATACAGCCGGGGTGTTCGACCGCGCTTGCGCTGTCAGTCGATAGGTCGGGCTTGACTCCGTTTGCAGCGAAGAATTGCGACGCCGAGAAACAGATGTGACCCCAGTGCGAACAGTCCGATCACGCACGCTCTCCCGAATCTGAAGCAACTATCACCTCATCGTCGATTCGGATACAAGCGTATGCTTGACGGCGTCCCCATCGGATGTCTCGTCGAGATAATCGAGTGAAACCCACGGCAGTGCCCCGATTTTCAGGCCCACCTAAAATCCGAAGCAGTTATGTATTTTTAGGCTGCCCTAATATTTATGTCGAAAGACGAGACGGCTCACAGATCCCCGACGAGACGTGACTACATGAAGTACGGCGGCGCAGCGGTAGCTGGCGGTTTGCTAGCGGGCTGTGTAGATCAGTCCGGCGCAGAATCAACCCCGGCCCAGACAGACTCAGAAGGGCAGTCGTCCGCAACAGCCGACCCGACGACGGGCGACGACGGTTATTCTGTTACAATGTCACCCATGGGGACCGTCGAGTTTGATGCGGTTCCCCAGAACGTGTTCACGATACTGGGCCACCACGTAGACATGCTGGTCGCACTCGGTCGAGGTGATGCAATCAACGCGATGCACGCGCCCGAATACCACCAGTCGCTGTATCAGAAGTTCCTCCATCGACTGGAGGGCGTCTCAACCGATTGGGAGGGTCTGTACTCTTCGTGGCCACCGTCGAAGGAGAAACTGTACGAACTCGACAGCGATGTACACATAGCTGACCCAGCGAAGGTTGCGACGGCCGAGGGGTGGGACAACGACAGCATCCAGGAGATCGGCTCGAACGTTGGCCCGTGGTTCGGGAACACACTCAGCGGCACGCAGCAGGACCCGCCATCAGGCTGGGCCGATGCGTACGAATACTACACACTTTGGGAAATCTTCGGAAAGCTCGCGGCGGTCTTTCGGGCACGGGAGCGATATGGGGAGTTCAGATCCGTCCGCGATTCGATGATGCAAACTATCAACGCGGGCCTTCCCTCGGCGAATGACCGGCCGAGTGCGGCCCTGGTCCTGTTTTCCACATCCGGCGAGAAAATCTGGGGCTACAAGATGAACCATCCGGGCTACTATGCTGCCCACACCCGCCCGCTCGGTGCGACCGATGCCTTAGCCGATGCCGTCGGTAACGGGTACGGCGACGACGGGCGGAATATCACGCTCGATTCCGAATTGCTTCTTGATGCTGATCCGGACGTGTTGCTTGTCCTCGGGCCGATGACGGAGTACCACAATCTCGACGACATTCGGTCACAACTGGCAGACGACGAGGTACTGAGAAAAATGACTGCCGTGCAAGAAGGGCGGATATACGCTCAGGGTGCCCGTCGGCAGGGTCCGATCCTGAACCTGTTCCAGACGGAAATGACTGCGAAACAACTGTATCCCGACCAGTTCGGTGAGTGGCCGGGCTATGTCGACGGCGAGCCATACCCCGAAATTCCCGCCGAGGAACAGCTGTTCGATCGCCAGCGGGTCGCAGATATAATCACGGGTGAAGGACTGTGACTGACGCCGACAAAACGCCGCGTGAACGGTCGACACGCAGAGACTATATCAAGGGTGCTGGGCTGATTGCGGGCGGCAGTTTGCTCGCCGGGTGTGCCAGCGATGCTGTCTCAGAACCCACTGCAACCGAGCACAGAGGGACGCCCGCCACAACCGAGACGGAATCGTATACCGTTACCATGGAGCCGGTCGGCACCGTCGAATTCGAGACTGTACCCGAGACAATCGCCCCGTTCACCGCCGACTACATCGATATGCTGGTCGCGCTCGGTCACGGTGACGCAGTACAGTCAATCTGGTACCGTGGGCGGTACAAGACGCTACACTACGAGGAGTTAGATGGAGTGTCTATTGACCTCGACGGGCTCACACAGCTCTGGAACGACGGCGTCTCGAAAGAACCGTTCTACGAGATGGACGCAGACCTGCACCTCATCGATCCGAACGCGCTTATCGACTGGCTCGGGGCGTGGGATCAGTCTGACCTCACGGAGATTCGCGAGAACGTCGCACCGTTTCTCGGGAACCTCATCTTCCGGCGGACCGACGACTGGCACGACTACCGATACTACAGCCTGTACGAGGCTTTCGAGAAGGTAGCTGAGATGGTTCAGGAGCAGGCCCGTTTCGAGGCAATCCGCTCGATACATGACGAGATGGTCGAAACGGTGCAGGCTCGGCTCCCGGCACCAGCAGATCGGCCAAACGCCGCTCTGGTGTTCGCTGGCGAGGAACCGGAGGAGTTCACGCCGTATCGAATCAACGGAAACGGGGCAAATAAAGAACACTTCCAAACGCTCGGGATTTCCGACGCCTTTGCCGATACCGGAGTCGAGGGGTACTCCGGCTCGGAATCGCTTGATTACGAGGCGCTGTTAGAGATAGACCCGGACTCACTCCTGCTGCGGTATCACCGAGAAGGGAAGACCCGCGAGGAGTTCGAGAACTCGGTTCTCGCGTACATGAAAGACCACGAAGTGGGCAGCCAGTTGCGGGCCGTCCAGAACGACAGGGTGTTTCGTGGCGGCCCGATCTACACCGGCCCGCTGCACAACCTATTCATGATTGAACGGTACGCGAAGGCCTACTTCCCTGACGAATTTACAGAGGCGCACCTGTTCGACCGGGAGCACCTCGCGGAGATTATCACAGAGGGACCAGCTGAGTAATCGGACTCTCCGGTCATCGCGGAACCATGCTCAGTCGGGCGTAGCTGAATATCAGTATCGTGATGAAGACAGGTCGCACCCGCGGCCCCGCCGTCGTGCGAATAGACTTGAAAAGACTTTTACACAGATTCGAGTTCAATTTTACATAGATGTCCACAGCTACCATACGGAACGTCCTCCGCGGTGACGGCGACCGGTTCGTCTACGTCGTCTCCGCGTTAGCCGCGCTGAACGGACTGTTGTTCGGGTTCGACACCGGGATCATCTCGGGCGCGTTCCTGTTCATTCAGGACTCGTTCGTCATGTCGCCGCTCGTCGAAGGGATCATCGTCAGTGGTGCGATGGCCGGGGCCGCGGCCGGTGCGGCCGTGGGTGGCCAGTTAGCCGACCGCCTCGGTCGCCGCCGACTCATCCTTATTGCAGCCATCGTGTTCTTCGTCGGCTCGTTCACGATGGCCGTCGCGCCGACCGTTCCCGTCCTCGTCGCCGGGCGGCTTATCGACGGCGTCGCTATCGGCTTCGCGTCGATCGTCGGGCCGCTCTACATCTCAGAGATTGCACCGCCGCATATTCGCGGTGGACTCACCTCGCTCAACCAGCTCATGGTGACGACCGGTATCCTGCTCTCGTATTTCGTCAATTACGCGTTCGCCGACGCGGGCGCGTGGCGCTGGATGCTCGGTGCCGGAATGGTCCCCGCCGTTGTGCTTGCTATCGGGATTCTGAAGATGCCCGAGAGCCCGCGCTGGCTCTTCGAACACGGGCGGGAAGACGAAGCCAGAGCCGTGCTCAACCGAACGCGGTCCGGCGGCGTCGAGCAGGAACTCGACGAGATCCAAGAGACCGTCGAAACACAGGCCGAAACCGGCGTTCGGGATCTGCTGGCATCGTGGCTCCGCCCCGCGCTGGTTGTCGGACTCGGACTCGCTGTGTTCCAGCAGATCACCGGTATCAACGCCGTCATTTACTACGCTCCGACGATTCTCGAATCTACCGGCCTCGGAAACGTGGCATCGATCCTCGCGACAGTTGGAATCGGGACGATAAACGTCGTGATGACTGTCGTGGCGATCATGCTCGTCGACCGTGTCGGCCGGCGTCGACTGCTCCTTGTCGGTGTCGGTGGCATGGTTGCAACTCTCGCCGTCCTCGGTACCGTGTTCTACCTCCCCGGTCTTAGCGGGGGCCTCGGCATCATCGCCACAATCAGTCTGATGCTGTTCGTGTCCTTTTTCGCCATTGGCCTCGGCCCGGTCTTTTGGCTCCTGATATCGGAGATATACCCGCTTTCCGTTCGCGGGTCGGCGATGGGCGTCGTTACAGTCGCCAACTGGGGTGCGAATCTCCTCGTCTCGCTGACGTTCCCTGTCCTGACTGACAGCGTCGGAACCTCAGCGACGTTCTGGCTGTTCGGCCTCTGCAGCCTCGCGGGACTGGTGTTTGTCTACCGCACCGTCCCCGAAACCAAGGGGCGGACGCTGGAGGCAATCGAAGACGACCTCCGGCAGAACATCTCGCTGACTGACTGAAGCGGCCATCGGAACGGGAGGCCAGGCCGCCGTTTGTGGCTTTTACAGACCGAGGCGATCTAACGCACTGTCGAGCCTCGGGAGTCCGTCGTCGCCGAAAAACCGGACGTTCTCCAGCGCGTGGAAGGCGACGTACACGTCGCGTCGCTTTTCGAAATACTCCGCAGAGATATCACGGTGGCGGCGGTATTCGTCGTAGAAGGCAGCACCGATCGAATCCAGTCGGTCGACGTACGCCAGGTCAACTTCGGCGTGGCCGAAATATATCGCCGGATCAAGGACGGCCCGAACAGTTCCGTCTGCCACCACAGTGTTGCCGGGATGGATGTCGCCGTGCAACAGCGACGGCGAGGCCGGCTCGACGAGCCGAGCATCGAGTGTGTCCGCCAGTTGCTGCACCCGGTCGAACTCGGCGGCTGGCAAGGTGCCGTCGTTCCGCGCGGCCCTCGCAAACGGGAGTACCCGTTGCTCGCGGAAGAAATCGACCCACGAACCGGTCCACGGATTCGGCTGCCTGAACGGCCCAGAGAGGGTGTCGAACTGAAAGCCGAACGCATCGGCAGAGATATCGTGGAGAGACGCGACGTGGCGCGCGAGGTCGCGCTCGGCCCGTTCACTGAATCGGCCGTCTCCACGGATGAACGATAGTACGAGCAGGTTCGGTTCGACGTGGAGGACTTCCGGAACGGGGAGGGATGTGGTACGGGTGAGATACTGAAGCATTGCTGCTTCGATTCCAAGCGGCGAGTCGTCAACTTTCACCGCCACGTCAGGCCGGTCGTGAAACGAGACGTGGTAGACCGACCCGACTTCTCCGCCGTCGAGTTCCGTCACGTCGTGAGCATCGGCGTCCAATACGCTCGATACCCGCTGTAGCACTGTCGCCTTCGGTCGTTCCGTGCCCGTCCCTTCGCCCATATTCGACGTACGAGAACCGTTCCAATAGGTCTGTTTGTCTCAGTCTCTGCGGCGAAAACAACGCCAGCCAAGTCTGACTGCAAGCTTCGGGTGCAGGCAGTCCGTGAAGCCGCTGGACACTACACGGAGCGGTCAGCGCTATCACCGAACTGCACGACAAGCCGTTCCGTGGCGAGGGCGTACACTGTCATCTCTGTCCCCTTCTCCGAGTACCACGTCTCGGCGGGTTCGATGAGGTCAGCTTCACAGAGCCGGTCGAGGTGATAGGAGACGCTCTGGAGCGAGCGGTCGACCGCGTCGGCGATGTCCGATGCGGTCCGCGGCTCATCTCTGACTGCCCCAAGTATCTCCTGAGCGGCTTCGGACGAGAGGATTTGAAGAACGTCAGTCGGTTCGGTACCGTTGACTACGACGCTCGTCTGCTCACGGGGTGCATAGTCAACCGGTGGGTGGTGGGGAAAAGCACTTGCCATTGATTGTTGGAGTAGCGACGGACGTTTTTGTTTGTTCGGTCCAATCCGAACAAACCAATCAAACAATTTAATACTTACGAAAGCAATAGCCGGAGATATGACACGGCAGGACACGCGACAAACAGGGCAGGCGACTCGGATGCATGAGTGATGCTGACAGTTCGGTGGCACGGGAACGCGTCATCGAATCGATGGAGCAATCAGCCGAAGTGTACGGTCTCAGCCGAAGTGCCGGGCGCATCTACGGCGTGCTGTACTTCGCATCAGATCCGCTCTCAATCCCGGAACTCGTCGACCAGACGGGCTACGCGAAATCGACGGTCAGTAACGTCACACGGACGCTGTCGCGTCTCGGGCTCATCCACCGCCGGTCGTCGACGGGAGGCGGCAGACGAGTCCGGTTCGAGGCTGAACGTGAAATCTGGTTCATCCTACAGGACGTGTTCCAGCAATACGTCCAGCGGGAGGTCCAGACGACGCTCAGAACCATCCGCCGGGCGGAAGAGCAGGTAGCGGCAGATACTCGCGAGGAAGAGCGCGTTCGCAATCTCCGCGAGACGTATGAAGATCTGGAGGAGATCGTACAGCTCGTGTCGGAGTACTCGGCCGCCGAACTCCGCGAAGCACTTGCGACCTACGAGCGGTAGTCACCGCTACCAGTAGACCGTATAGGTACACGCATCCTCTCCGCTCCGACGACACGTTTCACCCGTTTCTTCGAGGAAGACGAACGCGTCGACCGGGGCGTACTGCTGGGCGACGCCCCTGATGAGACCGCGGTCGAACGGGCACGGATACGGATTCTCACACGTCACCTCGCCGGTCCGCTCGCCAACGGATTCAAAGCGGTAGTGTCCGATGTCGCCGCCACGGTGGTTTCGCTGATAGGCCTCGTCTATCGACGTGAGAGCCTCTGGGACAGTGTCAAAGTCGTTGGGCCAGTCGGCGACACGAGGGATCTGCTCGCCCAGTCGGTCGAGGACGTGCGGCTGCAGGTCGTCAGCAATTATTTCGAACGCGTTCAGCCAGGCCTGCTGGGGATACCACTCGTCGGCCGCCGGTTCGGTGATTCCCTCCGAAGCGAGCGCCGTCAGCGCGCGGTCCCGGTACTCGTCTGAGAACTTCCCCATCGCCTCCTCAACTATCGTGAGTACCGTTTGCCCATTAATTTCGACAGCGGAGTCAAACGCGTCGTAGGATGCCATTCTGTCCTGGCGTTCACAGGGGAAGCAATAAAAACCGACCGTATACGCGGCAGACGTGACACTATCAGCCCAGAGAACGCACCTTCCGACAATGCTTCCTGCACCGCTGGACGCTACAGCGTGTCATTGTCACTTGCAGACAGTTCGCCGAGAGGTGACGGCTCCACAGAGTTCGTACAGGACAGTTCCCCTGTGACTATCGGTCCTCGGATCCGGCTTTGACCGCGGTGACCCACGCCGGTCGACGCACTGTCGGCTCGCCCGACTTGAACTCGACGGAGATGTCGTACGTTGTCGGCGCATCGCCCGTTAGTCTGACCAGCGCGAGTTCTGCATACGTCCCCGCTGATCCCGTCTGGTCCCACCTAACTTCCGCGGAGCGAACGCCAGTCGTGTCACTGACGGTTCGCACTTGCCCTGTGGCCCCGGTAATATGGTACGGTTCGCGTCCTTCGTACCAGCCGTTTTCTGGCTTGTAGACAGTCGCTTCCTGAGAGGGATCGATGTCCCGCTGGTATCCGACAACGTACAAGCTCCTGACAACGACAGATGCCGCTCCCGAGACATCGGTCCTCAGATCGCTTGCATTCTGCTTAATAATGAACGTGACATCGCCCTCAGTTCGGCTCTCCCTGATGAGTTTCCGATCGGTATCGCGCTGTATCTGCTCTCGTCGGCGGTCAGTACTACCGACATCCTCGACAACGAGACGACTGTAGACCGGAGCGCCAGGCGACGCCTGAAACTGTTCGGTTCGGACAGCACCCTCGTCGATGAACAGGTAGCGCCCGCCGTCAGCAGTCACAGCGCCCTCAAATTTGAGCGCTGTCTCACCATCCGCGACAATCGCTCCCGTCGCCCGGTAGTCATCGACCTCGGGCACAGTGAATCGTTCATCGACCGGTTGCGTCGAGTGCGATTCTGCGGTCGTGACCGGATACACAGCGGCGAGCACAAGCACGAGACAGCACAGCGCTAGCGCACCGTTGAGCAGCCTCGCGGTACGACGGTCCATACCCCAGTGCCACTACTGATCAAGAAAAGCTATTCGAAAAGCGCAGTACAACCGTTGCTGTTCGTTCGGGGAATCGTAGCCGGATTACGCTACACAGGCAACGAGAACCCCGATGAAGACCGGGTCGGTGCTGGAGGCGATGTGGACGAACGCAAACGACCACTCACGACTGTTGATACCGCGTCGACCACTTCGGTACCGACCGACGGTACAGGCCGACACCGACAGCACCCAAGACGCCGCCAGACCCACCGAGCACGGCCAGCAGGCTGCCAGACACCGGCGAGACGGCGAACCCGACGATGAGGACCGGGACCAGCGGGAGGACCATCGCTACGCCGAAGACAGCGAACAGGGCCGTGTCGAAAAGGAACTCGTTCGGAGAGAGACCGGTGAGGTAGACGGTGGTGCCGAAGATGTAGCAGGCGACGCCGACAAGCAAGACAGCCCCGACGGCGGCCTCAGCAGCCGGCCCGCCACGCCAGACGAGTGCAAGCCCGTAGAACGCAAGTCCGACCAGCGGGCCGAGCAGGAGAAACGCCCGGAATTTCCCCGCGAAAACGGCTCTCACAGAGAGTGGCTGGGCGAAATACAGGCTCACGTCGTCGGACTGGGTGAGCCAGTTGTAGGTCGTGAATCCCGAGAGCCCGAGAATCGCACCGAAGGAGATACCAGTCGACGGCTGTACACCCGTGATCTGTCCGGCGAAATCGACCAGTGCAGCAGTAACGCCGAACAGCACCGCCGCTGAAAAGAGGACTTTTCCGAACCCGCCTGCACTCCGGTGGATGTCGAGCAGGCTCTTCGTCGCAACTGGGTCACCGAACCGTTGCCACCACGCGCGAAACGCTGGTTCGACTGTTTGAGCAGGGCCAGGCGCGGTCGCATCGAAAGTGGCTGCACCCAGCAGAAAGACGCCGCCGATACCGAGAGCTGTCGTGCCGACCCGCAGGGGTGTCTGGGCCAGAAACAGGCCGTAGGGGGTATAGGAAACGATAGTAACACCACTGACTGCCGCTGCACCGACAGCGGCGAGTGGGGCCGCAAGCAGCGCCAGCCCGGGAACGCCGCGCCCAGCGAGGCCGAGACCTGCAATCGTCGTTCCCATTCCCAAGACGAACATCAGTGCCAGTGTCGTCCACAGAAGGGAGACAGTCTTGGCGACGAGGAGAGGCCCAGCAGCCCCTCGCACTGCAAGCACCGTTCCGAGAGAGATTGGTAGCAGAAACAGCACCGCGTAGTAGACACTGTCCTTGACGACGAACAGGCCCAGCAGCGTGTTCTGCGAGAGCGGGAGTGTGCGGGCAGAGAACATCAGCAGCGTCACGTCACCGAGAAGGTTCTGGAGAGCATCACGTCCCACAAAGCCGATCGACCCCGTGTGGAGTCCGAAGACAAATACCAGTGCGTGGAGGCCGGCGAAGACGGTTCGCGGCTCGGTCCCGGTAACGGACAGCAGCTTAGCTGCGCCCCCAACGAGCAGGCAAATGAACACCGGAAACAGGGAGAAGTGACTGCCGCCGAAGAGCCGGCTGTGGAGTCGCCACTCCTCGCGGACCATCTCGACGAACACCCTGCGCACCCGTCCGTCACTCATGTATCAGCAGGTTGCTTCTCCCGGTCCACTGTTGCGTCGACGGTGTCCAGAAATACGTCGAGGAGCGTCACATCAGCGTCGAGTTCCGCCGGCCTGACATCAGCGACGAGGTTGCCGCCGTACATGATGCCAACCCGTGAACAGAGTTCGGCAGCGACATCTACGTCGTGTGTCGTGAGGATAATCGTATTGCCGGCGTCCCGGTAGGAGCGCAGGAACCGCTTGACCCGCTCTTGAACGATCGGGTCGAGGTTCGCCAGCGGTTCGTCGATGAACACGACAGCTGGCTCGTGGAAGAACGCGCCGGCGATCATCACTTTCTGCTGTTGGCCCCGCGACAGGTCCGAGGACAGCGTGTCGAGTTTCGCGGTAAAGCCGAGCCGGTCGGCCCAGGACGCGGTCCGCGCTGCCACCACGTCGCCCGGCATATCCCGGATAGCACCGACGAAATCGAAGTACTCACGTGGCGTCATGAAACTCGGCGGTGACTCCTTTTCAGGAAGAATCCCTGCCCGTTCGCGGACCGACGTCGGCTGGGTTGCCGGGTCGGCACCGAGTACCGCAGTCTGTCCACTGTCCGGACTGAGCTGCCCGGTGAGTATCTCCATCGTCGTTGTCTTACCGGCCCCGTTCGGCCCGAGCAGTCCGAAGAACTCGCCCTCGTCGACGCTCAGCGAGAGGTTCGCTATCGCAGTCATGTCGCCGTAAGACTTCCGGAGCGACTCGATCTCGATTGCTGTCACGGCGTTCTGCCTACCATCGTGGTTGTGTCGGTATAAGTTGTTATACTGTAGAAGGGCAGTCCAGATACACTAACAACAGCTTGGCCGACACATACACCGAAATCGCCGACTCTGTGTCCTGCGGTCTCGCCTCCACCAACGGCGAAATCGCGTTCCTGACGAGTGACCGCGAACGCGACAGCGGCTTCGATAGTACGCGCTGTACGCATCCTATAATGGCGCGGGCGTCAGACCCAATCGACGACGCCCAAGCGGCGGCCACTTCGCTCGGCCGCTACACCGACACCGAGGATGGGAGACCACGGCTGGCAGAGCCGGCGAAATATGTACCGCACAGTTCACTGAACCGAGATGTATTGGTCCCAGTGTCGCCCGCTGTCCGTGTTGGTATAACTATTCTTTGAGTAATCGACATCTCTTAACATATGACAGGATAGGTATATTACATGGCCCCGCATCGACGCCACCACCTTGCTCTCCTCTGTCTGGTCTGTACGTCGCTCCTCTGTATCGCTGTGCCTGCTGGCGCAGCACCGCCGCCGCGGCCGCTATGTGACGCCTGCGGTGACTCGTTTGCATCAACAGCCGAGTCACACGGTATTTCGGTCGCAGTCACTCACAGCAACGCCACCGTCACCGTCCACAACAACGGAACCGCAACGTGGGTCGTCCACAACCGCCTGTCTGGCACAGAGGCGGCTGCACGTCTCCGGACAAACGAGAGTCTCCGAACCGCTATCGCCGACAGAGCGATGTGGGATACCGAACTTCTGGGCGCGAACGTTTCTGGCGATGGCGTCATAACGCTGCGCTACCGCGAGCTTGACTTCGCCGAGCAGTCCGTCGGCGGGGCGGTCCGAACGGGTGAGTTTACCGAGGCCTACGGGTATCGAAACCTCGATGGCCTCGGTGCTGACCGACTCGTCGTCGTTGCACCCGACGGGATGCGAGTCGAGCGCCCCATCGACGGTGCAACCGTCTCAGACGACGGACAGCGGATGACACTGACCGAACTCAACGATGGACGTATCGTGACCTTTGTCCCCCGTGAGACGGCTGTCGGGCCGCTGTTGAGCCTCCTTGCGCTCGGAGCACTTCTCGGTCCCGTGATGGCGGTGAAGGCACTCGCATACATCACCCTCCCCACAGCGGTATTTACCCTCTTGATTGGCGCTGCCGCCGGGGGTGTTGCCTGGCTTGACTGGGAGTTCAGAGGAGTACGGGACTCCGTCGGCATTGTATTCGCCGGTGTCGGCGCGCTATCGGCTTCCCTGTCGCTTCTCGGAGCGATAGGCGTGTTACGGCTGGGCGGCACAGCAGCACCGCTGTTCGGCGGTGGCACTGCACTGTTCGTCTGTGGAATAGCCCTGTCACGGCGACGTATCCGTGAGCAGACGAGCTATCGGACGGTCGTCGTCGGCACAGTAGTCGGCGCAGGCATCGCGCTGGGAGCGACGATAGCGGCGGCTCCGATGGTCGTCAGTGACGGTTCCACGCCCCCGGTGACAACGCTGCTGGTTCTTGGACCCGCGTTTGTCCTTTTCCCGGCCGGATACGCAGTCGGCCACGGGAACCGTCGGTTAGCAGTGAAGACGGCCGCTATCGGGTTCGTGCTGTCGATGCTACCGGTTCTCCCGGTACTCCCTGCGCCGTATGGACTGGGCGTGCTTTTCATCCCCGTTGTCACGGCCAGTGCCGCTGCCGTTGTGATCGCCGGTCTCCCGATATTCCTCGCTGGAGTCTCGCTCGGTGTTCCGCAAACGTCCCGCTGACCGGTGGAACACATCGGTCAATTGAACTGGTGGCGCTCTCAGGGGAGTGGATTCGGCAGAGGGCAACGGCACTAGCACCAGCGACTGTAACTGGACTGCACCTCTCGGCGTTCTCCCCGGGACTGCATAGCTCCACAGAGTATGAGTGCACTCGCGGCGAGTCCAGCGGTCCCACTAGCAACACCGAATCCGCCACCTATCTCAAACAGTGGAACCAGCGGTCTGAAAAGCAACGGTGAAACCCACACGTCCCGCACTTTGGCGGCCGCCATTTCCATAGTTTCGATTCCGGATGTGCTGGACGTAACCCGTGCTGCTTGAATCTGTGCCATTGAGACAATGTGTCAGATTGTGATCCAACGACTCCCGTCATCAAGTAGCCACTCTTATAAGCGTAGCTGGTAGAGTTATAGTATAGGCGGCCACCGCGGTGGGGTTGCCTCCCGTACCCATCCCGAACACGGAAGATAAGCCCACCAGCGTTCCGGGGAGTACTGGAGTGCGCGAGCCTCTGGGAAATCCGGTTCGCCGCCACCATTCATACCGCTTCTTACGTTCCGAGGAGCGACGACGTTGCTGTAGCTCAGCCTCGGAGTTATCGCGCACTCACAGACAGATCCCTGGTGCATCTCGAAGTATTTACAGCCGAATCGTTGCCCTGTCGCTGTCGATGCTAAGAACAGCGAACAATCCGTCATCCGCCAGGGGTCAACAGTCGCTCGATTAAAGCGACACCACGCCCAGTTCGAACACTGAGAGGTAAATCTGCCCGCCGCCGGCGAGTATCATCACGACGGCTGCGATCTGGTGTATCCGTTGCAGGTACTTGCCAAAAGTGCGCCAGATGCCGATGCCAACGCCTGCAAGGAGTGTCACGCCGACAAGCGGAAGCGCGACCCCGAGCGCGTATGCCGCTAGAACGAGAGCGCTCACGTGAACTGGCAGTGCAAGCGCCTGGGTGACTACGCCGAAGAACAGCGGCACGACACAGCCGGCTGCGGCGATTGCATACACAGCCCCAAACACGCCGAATCCAGTTACTGACGCTGGTCGCTGTGGCAGCGGGACGTGGAGTTCGGGCTCGCGGTTCAGGAGCATCGCAACGCCGAACACGGCCAGAGCGAGTCCGATCACCGGTTCGAGCATCGGGAGTGCGTTCTTTAGTGGCTGCCCGAGAGCGAGGACGAGCAGCGCAACGAGGGTGAGCGCGACAAAGGCTCCGCCAGCAGCGGCAGTTGCGGGTGGCAGCATACCGACATTCCCGTCACTTTCGCGCATGTAATATCCGACGTACCCCGGGAGAAGCGGGAACGCACACGGGGCGAAGAACGTCCCGACGCCGGCGCTCGCGGCGAACACGAGTGTCCCGAGTACAGCAACGCCAGCCATCTTACACCAGCGCGTCAAGTTCGTCTCGAAGCGTTTTTTCATCGGCAAGCCCGCTGTGACCGAACTGGACGATACCGTTCTCGTCGACAATCGCGATGTACGGAAGTCCGTCCGCCCCGAACGCCGCCAGCAGTTCGCTTCCGGGGTCCAGTCCGACAGTCCAGGCACCGCCGTTGCGATTCCACCATTCGCTGATGTCTGCCCTCGTCAGATTTTCACTCGGCCGTTCGTTCGTCACTGAGACGAATGACACGTCGGCGTACTCAGGTCGGATCGCGTCGAGAATCTTGAGCTGGTCGTCACAGGGCGCACACCACGTGGCGAACAGGTCGACCACTGTGACGGTTCCCGGCGTCGGCACGCGTGTCTCGCCTGCTGACGAGCCGCGTGCACTGAGGGTTTCCACACGGACCGGAAGCTGTTTCGCGTGCCGCGGCTGGATATCCGACAGGCCATTCTGGGCAACCCAGAGACTCCCGCCAGAGAGGCCGAGCCCGGTTATCGCCGCGACGACCTGCCGACGGTTCACGCGTTTCTCACCGTCTTCAGGTCGGCAATAATACTCTCTACGTCCGGTGACTTCGAGCGATACGCACGCTCGACGAACCCATCAGCGTTGACCAGTAGGGTCAGGGCTGTGTGCGTGAACATGTACATATCCATGTCCTTGGGTGTAGTCCGCTGGAACATGACTCCGAACTGGTCCTGTATGATAGCCTTGGCTCGCTGCTTCGACGCTGGTCGAAGGAACTGCCAGTTCTCGCTATCAACGTTGACGTTCATCTTGTCAGCATACGCCGCGAGTCGTTTTGCGGTATCACGGACGGGGTCGAATGTCATCGGGAGGAACGTGACCGAATCCGCATAGCCGTTGTTCTGTGCGTGGCTCTGGATGTTTCGCTGCGTCGAGATGAGAACTGGACACACAGTCTGGCAGTGGCTGTAAAAAAACGTGAGGAGAGTCGGCGTTTCAATGTCTCGCAACGGGACCTTGCGTGCCTCGGTCGGTGTGGCGACACGTACGTCCGGGATTTGCTCACCCCAGGCGGGATACGGAACGTCGCTGCTCTCGAACTCCCGGTCGGGCTCTTCGAGGACGACATCTGGGTTCGAATCGCCGAAGCGACTACCGCCAAGACACCCGGCGACTCCGACAATTGTTCCAACCGCACCCGTCGACTTGAGAACCGTCCGTCGGCGCATACACGGTGCTTGTGCCCTCGAATATTTGGAGAATCTGGTGTGACTCTCGTAAACAGCCGTTCGCCGGCGTTCGTGTGAACTCTGGCTGTGAGTGTGTAGCAATGCTACAGAGTTCCCAGTCTGCGGCTGTTTTCAGCTCCGGCTGAGTTCATATAATCCTGCGTGCTTAATAGGTCAGGACACTACCAATCTGCTGCGTGATGGGGTGGGTGAGATTATCAACAATCATGGGATATCCACATCTAATATAACCAAAACTAACTGGACGGCTGATTGAATTTTTATTTGTCCTATGTACACTTATATCACTGTTCTCTACTGATATGTGGTTGTCTATCGGAACTACGTATTTGGATACTGTTGACTCTCGTCTGAAACTGTACGTTCTAAATATCAATCGTCCGAACACTTATGTGTAATCTATCCGATACTGTAGCCGTAATGCCAGAAACGAAGTTCGAGGTAGATGTCGACAGTGCGCCAGATGAACAGCCGGGCGCGAATCCGTTCAATCGGTGGCACCCGGATATCCCGGCGGTCGTCGAAGCGGACCCCGGCGAGAGCATGCGACTCGAGGCCCTAGACTGGACCGGCGGACAGATAACGGACAATGACGACGCCAACGAGGTCCGTGACGTGGACCTCTCGCAGGTCCACTATCTCGCGGGTCCCGTCCACGTAAACGGTGCCGAGCCGGGCGACCTGCTGAAAGTCGAGTTCCACGACATGGGGCCGCTCAACGACCGCTCGGAGTTCGGTTTCACTGGGACGTTCTCCCAGCAGAACGGCGGCGGCTTCCTGACCGACCACTTCCCCAAGGCGGCAAAGTCCATCTGGGACATCGACGGCTACACGGTATCATCGCGCCACATCCCCGATGTCGAATACGAGGGGAAGATTCATCCCGGCCTCGCAGGCTGTGCACCCAGCGAGGAACTGCTTGAAGCGTGGAACGAACGCGAGCAGGAACTCATCGAC
The DNA here is from genome assembly GCF_003665985.1 of Haloarcula sp. Atlit-47R. NCBI lineage: Archaea > Methanobacteriati > Methanobacteriota > Halobacteria > Halobacteriales > Haloarculaceae > Haloarcula > Haloarcula sp. Atlit-47R. The sequence goes on from NZ_QPLQ01000003.1 coordinate 267,377, forward strand.
AAACACGCCGAGGACCCCGAGTCGATCCCGAACCATCCGACCGGTGAGGAAGAGCCCGGCGTGGCGAACCCGCCAACGCCCGACGGCGCGCTCATGGGCGAGATGAACCCCGATGATGCCGAGGAGGCGGCGGAGGTCGCGGCCCGAACCGTTCCGCCCCGGGAACACGGCGGGAACCACGACATCAAGGACCTCTCCATCGGCTCGACGGTGTACTTCCCAGTCTACGTCGATGGCGCGAAGTTCGGCATCGGCGACTTCCACGCCTCGCAGGGCGACGGCGAGATATCCTTCTGTGGCGCTATCGAGATGGCCGCCTACGTCGATCTCGAATTCGACCTCGTGAAAGACGGGATAGAGAAGTTCGGCGTCGACCACCCCATCTTCGAGCCGGGCCATCGCGGACCGAACTTCGAGGACTACGTCACCTTCTGTGGCTACTCAGTCACGGAGGACGGCGAGCAGAAGTACATCGACTCCCACACCGCCTACCGGCGGGCCTGTCTTCAGGCCATCGACTACCTCAAGCAGTTCGGCTACACCGGCCAGCAGGCCCTGCACATCCTCGGCACCGTCCCCGTCGAGGGCCGCCAGAGCGGCGTCGTGGACGTGCCAAACGCCTGCTCGACGCTGGCGCTCCCGACGGGCGCGTTCGAGTTCGACGCGTCCCCAGAGGGTATCGAACACAATAGCGCTGACCGCGGTGACATCTGTGTCACTGACGACCCACTGCAATGAGGGACCCAGACAGCTCCCGCTGTCGACACTGATGTTGGGAGAGACGACTGACGACGGTACTGACGAGCCAGACCCCGCACTGACCGCCGCAGGTAAACTCGCTGACACAATCCGAACGACACTCGGGCCCAGCGGGCTGGACAAGATGGTCGTCGGCGAAAACGGGACGGTCATCGTCACGAACGACGGGTCGAAAATCATCGAGTGGATAGATATCACGCATCCCGTCGGTCGGCTGGTCGAACAGGCCGCGACTGCACAGGACAGTGCTGTCGGGGACGGGACGACGACAACAGTTGTGCTGGTCGGCGCACTGCTTGAGGAGGCTGCAGCGCTTCGTTCCGACGGACTTCATCCAACGACAATCATCGACGGCTACGTCAGGGCTGCCGAGACCGCTCTTGACCATCTTGAGCAATACGAACGTAGCGTGTACAGTCGGCACGATGACCGACTGGCACAGATTGCGAAGACCGCCGTCACGGGACGATGGGACGACACTTCGACCGAGCGGTTCGGCGAACTGGCCCTCAGTGCGTTGCAGGCGGTCGAGTTCGACACATCGCGGCTCACGCTCAAGTCCTACCCCGGCGGCGAACTCCGTGAGTCCGTCTGTCTCGACGGGGTGGTGGTCGACCTAGAGACATCATCGACATCTCTCGAAGCCCTCAGTCACCCGAGCATCCAAACGCACGACGAGCCGACTATCGGGATGGTCGACGCCGAAATTGGCATCGAGGAACCGAACCACATCGAGTCAGTGGAGCTGCAAGACACGACACAGCGGAGCGCCTTTCAGGCTCACGAACAGGACCGGAGGACAGAACTCATAGCGCAGGTGGTGCAGTCAGGTGCGACCGTCCTGTTCTGTCAGAAATCCATCGACGAAGCGGTCAGGACCGCGCTCGTCCAGCGAGGCGTGCTCCCCGTCGAGCGAACTCGACGAGACGAGTTTGATGTCATTGCCCGAGCGACAGGGAGCACGCCAGTGATGGCCGTCGACGAGCTTACTGCGGACACCACTGGCACTGTTGCGTCGGTCACGGAGCGTACGGTCGGGACCTCCCAGACGCTCACGCTACAGGGCTGTCCCGAAGAACAACGCGCAACACTACTGCTCCGTGGCGGTACGCCACACGTTGCAGACGAGGTCCGCCGCATCGCGGCAGACTGTATCGATGTCACCCGCGTCACACTCGACGATGGCGCGTTCGTGCCCGGTGGAGGTGCAGTGCCGACCGCGCTGGCAATGGACCTCGCCGCTCTGTCCAGTGGTATACCGGACCGAACACAGCTCGTCTTCGAAGGGTTCGGAACCGCACTGGAAGCCATCCCACGGACGCTGGCCACAAACGCGGGCACGGACCCACTGAACACACTGACAGGCATAAAGCAACGACACGACGCCGGCGCAGAGGCGATCGGTGTCGGCTCCGATGGTTATCCCCGGGATATGATTGCAGCAGGTGTTCTGGAACCATCAACGGTATTCACGAGTGCACTGCAGCGGGCAGTCGCTGTCGTGACACAGATCCTCCGGGTCGACGACATTGTGCGGACTACCGAAGACGGGCGCAGCACCACTAATGAACACGACCACACCCACGCAGCGAGAGGTGGCTATCCGTGGGCAGTGGGGCACTGAGAGCATGACAGGAGTACAGGCACACAACTAGCCAGCCGATTGGAGGCTGAAGCAGGGTAATTTATCCGTCTTTATCCGCTGAGGCGCGTTCACGCTGGACGATGAGCACCGGCCCGAGAAACCGGTTGGCGACCTGCTTGGCTGGCATCCCGAACACAAACGTCGTCAGGGATGGGTCGGTTTCCCCCATCACGACCGTGTCAAACGAATTGGCCACGTCTACAATTGCGTCAAGAGGGTCCCGACCGCGGTCGATTCGCGTCTCGATAGTCGACGGCTCCATCCCGAACTCCACCAGACGGTCCGTGATTCCACCGAGGAGCGTCCGAACATCGTCGTCCGTCGTGTCTGCAGCCGCAACGTGATACAACGTCACGTCGGCGTCCATCGCTCCGAACACACTCGCGACGACGCGGGCAAGCCGGTCGACCCCCACGGCCCCGCGGACCGGGACCAGCACGTCATTGACTGGTCCCGTGGCGTTCGGAACGAGAACGGCCATGCAGTCGTGCTCGGCAATCATGCGGTCGATGGTTTTCTGGCCGTCGTGAGTGAACACCAGCCGACGTTCGACGGTGGCCCCGGCGCTCTCGAATATCTCCTCGTATTCATCGAGTCGTTCTGTGGCCCGGTCTTCGAACTGCAGCCGCGCCTGTCCGGGCGCAGTCTGCTCCGGGATGACGTGATACCCCAACAGGACGACATGCGAATGGGCGAGCAGTTCGGGGACGCCCTCCGGGACCGATTCTCCCGCAAGAACGCGAATCGGGACGAGTATCGATTGTCGGTCCGTCATACTCAGAGATCTCCCTTTAGCGTCACGTCCCCAGCGTAATAACGGTACCAGAGGTACGAGGTGAGCATGACCACGATGCCGATGCCGATTGACGCGGGCTGCATAAAGGCGATCAGTCCGAAACTCGCGAGCGCACCTACGGCCGGAACCACCGGATAGGCCGGCACTCGATAGCTGGGCGAGTACCAATCGGGATTGCGACGGCGCAACACGATCAGCGCAACGCACATCAGCCCGTACATGATCAAATGGAGGAACGAAGCGACTTCCGCGAGGAGTTCGACCCGGCCAGTCCCGACAAGGACCAGTATCGGTCCGCCAGCAGCGAGCAACGCGACGTGTGGTGTGCCGTACCTGAGGTTGACCTTGCTCGCCTTTCTGGGGAGCAATGCATCGCGGCTCAGCGCGTAGACTGCCCGCGAAGCACTGAGAATCGACGCGTTCGCGCTGGAAAACGTCGCCAGCAGTCCGGCACCCAGTATCGCGACCGCCCCGGGCAACCCGAGGAAGTCACGGGCGACTTCGACCATCGCTGTCTCCCCGAACTCCCCCAGACGTTCCGCGCCGAACGAGCTGGTCGCAACGAAAATCGTGACAACGTAAAACACAGTGACGATCAGGACTGAGCCCACCATCGCCAGTGGGAGATTCCGACCCGGCTGTTTGATTTCGCCCGCGACAGTGGCGACCTGAGCGAACCCCAGATACGACGTGAACACGAGCGCAGCGGTCGTCAACACCGGGAAGTACCCTCTGGAGAAGAACTGCTCCGGAACGGTGCCGCCACCGAACACGCCCACGGCGTCAAGGACACCGTAGGAGAGAAACACTGTAAGCACCGCGAGGAGGACCCCCACTACCATGTTCTGGAGCTTTGCCGTATTTTCCGTGCCACCGATACTCAGTGCCGTCAGTACAGCCCCAAACAGCAGCCCGATACCGATGACCGGGTCAGCCGGGAGCGCAATATTGAGTTCAGCGAACACGGCGCTCGCGTAGTGACCAAGTCCGACCAGATAGAACGCCGAGGCGAACATCAGCCCGAGCCACAGTCCGAGACCCACTATCGCGCCATACGCCGTCCCCATACTCCGTGAGATGAAGTAGTACCCGCCACCGCTCCGTGGCATCGCGGTGGCGAGTTCGGAGGTCGGAAGCGCCACGAGCAGCGCGATCAGCCCACCGATTGCGAATGAGAGCGTCGCTGCCAGTCCAGCGTTGGCGGCCGCTAGCCCTGGAAAAACGAAGATACCGGCCCCGATCATCGTCCCGATCCCGATTGCCAGCCCGCCGATAAGCCCGATAGTCCGTTCGAGTTCCACATCGTCGTCGTGGAGGATTGCGTCGTCGGTGACGGCTTCTGGCTCTGCGGCGGGTGCCTCACCGGCGACGTTCTCGCCCCCTGGGCCGACATCAACAGGCTGTTCAGGCATGTGACAGAATATTCCCACCGATCTGATAAAACCGCCGGCAGGATGCATGGCCGACTCGCAGGCGATAGCGTCACGAAAAATCCGTTCCCACAGGACTCCGTACGCAAGGAAGCCTGTAGTAATAATTGAAACGATTTACACACTGATCGCACTGCCATCGTGCGATCAGATGTGTGTTGATTTTCAATGGCTACTATAGCCATGTGTCCGAGAGCGGCTGCTGGCACAGTGAACTCCATCTTTCCGCGAATTTCCCCTCATACTTTTGATGTTTCCCGCCATACATCGACAGGTGGTAGCAATTCAGCCGGAGCTAGACGGGCGTACTGCTCTCGTGACAGGGTCTGCAAAGCGGGTCGGTCGTGAGATGCTCCTTGAGTTAGCGGCCGCCGGTGCCGATGTCGCCGTGCACTACCGGACGAGCGAAGAGGCAGCGGCGGAGACAGCAGCCACCGCACGGAATCACGGCGTCGAGGCAACCACGGTAGAAGGCGACGTAACGGAGCCCGACGCCGTTGATTCGCTGTTCTCGGACTGTGAGTCGGAACTAGGTGATGTCGATATCTTGGTCAACGCAGTAGGTCCGCTCCCGCAGGGGCGGTGGGACGAGCTGTCCCTCGATGAGTGGCGAACCGCCGTTGCGGGGTGTCTATTCTCGACGTATCTGTGTTCGCAGCGAGCGCTCCCATCAATGCGCGCAGCCGGCTGGGGACGGATTATCAACTTCGGCGTGGCAGATGCCCGTGATGACAGGGCAGTCCCGATGAACTTCCCGTACTTCGCAGCAAAGAAGGCAGTCCTGCAGTTCACGCGAACAGTGGCATATGATACGCAGGACGACGGGATTACGGTCAACGCCGTGTCGCCATTCGCGGTCGAGAACACTGTCGTGGATGTCTCGGAGTTCCCGCGTGGGCGGGCGGCCACGTTTGAGGATGTCGCGGCACCGATTCTGTTCTTCTGTAGTGATGCGGCTGCGTACATTTCCGGCCAGAACGTGGCCGTCGACGGTGGTCGACTACAGGAAGCGTGACCGGGTAGACACCAATCGGTGTCCCCTCATAGCATATATTGGTGCGGCGAGAGTCCGGCAATCGCTACAGTCCCGACCGGTCGTCGCAGGAGTTCCGAAATCAAGCGCTGTCAGCGGCTTCTGGCTCATCGCTATCTTGCCGGGCGAGCACGATGCCGGCGATGAAACACACAGCACCCAGCCCGTACAAGCCATAGCTCAGTGGTGCCGAAACGAGGAACCCGGCGACTATCAGTACTCCGAACGCGGCATGCAGAATCGCAGTCTGATTCACAGCCAGTGTAGCGGGTTCAGAAGCAAAAATGGCGCGATCCGGGACTCGCTAACCGGGTGTAATGGATGAGCGTTCGGTTCGGGGTATGAGACGGTAACGGGCCATACCAGTTATCACCGACACACCCGATTCAGGCGGGGCGGAGTCGCACGATAGGTGCGTCCGGTGCGTCAATTGCCGCGAGAATGTATCCGGTATCTGGCTCGACTGCGACATCGCGGATTCGCCACCCTCGGTCGGCAAGGAGCGGCGTCGCTTCCTCGACCGTTCGCCCAGTAACAGTGAACCGGGCGAGGTACTGCGACGCCAGCCCACTGACGAGCAGGTCGCCGGTCCACTCGGAGAAGGCATCGCCGGTGTAGAAAGTCGTGCCGCTGGGCGGGAACCCACCTGACCCACACTCCCACGAATACACCGGGGCAATAACATCGTCACGCTCCGCGTGGCTCACGCCGATTGGCTCGCCGCTGCCGTAGGTACAGCCCTCGTCGGCGACCGGCCAGCCGTAGTTGCCGCCCCGTTCGACGATGTTGATTTCGTCGCCGTCCTGTTCGCCGAACTCGGCCTGCCAGATAGCGCCGGTGTCGGGATGCACGGTCATTCCCTGTGCGTTGCGGTGGCCGTAGCTGAATATCGAATCGACTGCCTCCGGGTCGGCAGTGAACGGGTTCGCATTGGGAATCCCGCCCGAAGGCGTCAGGCGAAGCGTCGTCCCGAGTTCGTTCGTCCGGTCCTGTGCGACGTGGTCGGGCCCGAAGTTCTTGAACTGTCTGTCGCCGACAGTCAGGTACACCAGTCCGTCAGGGCCGAACACGACGCGGGACCCGAAATGGCCGTCAGAGTCGACAAACGGCTCTGCGACGTGCAGTTGTTCGAATTCCTCGAACTGGCCAGCAGCAACATTCAGGCGACCACGGCCCAGATGCGTGGCCGACTGACCGCTGTCGTTGGCTTTCGAATATGTCAAATACACCCACGACGGGTTCGGAAAGTCGGGATGGAGCGCCGTATCCAGCATCCCGCCCTGTCCGCGTGCATACACCGACGGTGCGTTATTGACCGGTGTGACTGTACCGTCCGCCGGGTTGACCAGCACCACGCGACCAACGCGCTCTGTGACCACCAGCCGTGAGCCGTCAGGCAGCGGCGTGACGCTCCATGGCGATTCGAGTCCGTCGGCGACGGTCTCGACAGCCACACCGGTCGCCGCGTTGTCTCCGTCCGTCGCTGTCGCGTCGTCACCTTGCTGGTCGTTACTGGCGGCACTACAGCCAGTCACTGTTCCCGCCACCGTAAGCCCGCTCGCAGCAAGGAATGTTCGTCTGTCCATCGTGGCCACGGCTACGGTCCCGGTACTGTTAACTACGGTCCTGCTTGGTCCACGGGGAAAATGACTCGCGTAACAGCCAGCACTCACGGCACGTCTCTGGCCATCTTAGGCCTGTCACGGCGAAGTGTCTTTTACCCGCCCGCGGCTACGTGTCACCGATGGACCGTCACGATGCGCCGGCGAGAGACAGAGAGCGTCTCCCGGCGGAACCGCTCTCGCCGCTGGCGACGCGGGTCGACAAGCTGCTTGCACTGTATCGATACGAACTCACCCCCGCTATCGATGCAATCAATGCTGCCGTTGCCGGCTACGGTGGCCTGTTCGACCCGGAAACATCCGCTGCCGAGATACGGACTGTAGTCGACGACCTCCTCGAATCCGACCCACCTTCGACACAGCGGGAGGCGGCCAGTACCGCCGTGTCACAGGTCGTCCTCTATGTGGACGGCAGCGCGCACAGTAACGGGCCGGCGGGTGCCGGCGCTGTAATCCAGGCGGACGAGACGCCGATTGCCCGTCTCGGCCGACCGGTCGGTTCCCGGACGAACAACAACGTCGCCGAATACGCCGCACTCCACCTCGGACTGCAGGCGCTGGCTACACGGTGTAACCCCGATTCCGTCGAGATACGCATCGATTCGATGACCGTCATCAACCATATCTGGGGCCATAGCGAAAGCACAGTGAAAGCGACTCCGTACAGCACCGCAATCACTGACCACCTGTCGGCACTGCCTGCTCACGAATGGACGCATCTGGCTGACAGTGATCCGAATCCGGCTGACGCACAGGCGACAGTCGGGGCCGACATCGCGGCCCTCGGCCCCGGATGAGAGAGGTGCCAGCGAGCCTGTCGTTGCGTCACTCAGGGCGTGACTCGACAGCGGTAAATTGCCGCGCCGGTCGCCGCCGTTCTGCTGTTTTTATTGCTTGAGCACGTACGCTGTGGTAATGTATACTGACGGGCAGTACGATTACGATGTGGCCGTGGTCGGCGGTGGCCCGGCCGGGCTGACGAGCGCGCTATACACCACCCGACTGGGGATGGACACAATTGTTATCAACCGCGGTGGGGGCCGCGCTGCAATGATGACCGACACGCACAACGTCATTGGCGTCACCGAGGACGTTTCGGGCAACGAGTTCCTGGAGACGGCCCGCGAGCAGGTCCAGGACTACGGCGGCACCTACCAGCGGGGCTTTGTCGAGTCGGTAGACGCACTCGCTGAGGAGGACGGTTTCACCGTGACGACGAGCGACGACGAACTGGTGGTCAAGCGCGTCGTGCTGGCGACCGGGTTCGCCGACGAGCGGCCGGACCCGCCGCTGCCACGGACCGGGAAGGGACTGCACTGGTGTCTCCACTGTGACGCGTTCATGTTCGTCGGCGAACCGGTGTTCGTCATGGGCACCGGCGAGTCCGCGGCTCACGTCGCGATGATTATGCTGAACTACACCGACGACGTGGACATCCTGACTCGTGGCGAGGAACCCGAGTGGAGCGACGAGACGCAGACGATGCTCGACAATCATCCGGTCGAGATCGTCGAGACGGAGCTGTCCGGGAAGCAGACCGACGACAACGGCTGGCTATCGGCTTACGAATTCGAAGACGGCAGCGTTCGAGAGTACAAGGGCGGCTTCCCGATGCTGGGGTCGGACTACCACGCGGAGCTGGCCGATGAGCTGGGGCTTGAGAGAAACGATGACGGGACGGTCGCTGTCGACGACCACGGCGAGACCAGTGTCTCCGGCGTCTACGCCGTCGGCGACCTGACGCCGGGCCACAACCAGATCCCGGTCGCAATGGGCGAGGGGGCGGATGCGGGGATCGCTATCCACAAAGACCTCAGGAAGTACCCGCGTTCAGTCGACGACATCGAGTCAGCGGGCGCAGTCGAAGAGACAGAGGTGCCTGCCGTCTCCGAGGACCTGTTCGCGACGGCGCTGGCCCACGAGGGCCACGCCGCCGGGCCACGCTCGGAGAAACCGCCGGGGGCCCGCGCTGACGACGACTGACGCTCCGGAGAACACCGCAATCAAATACGGCGAGGCAACGGAGTAGCAGGTCCGGACCCTATTCGTCGTCGGTTTCGTGCTGTCGATAGGATTCAAGCAAGTCGTCGAGGAGCAAGCAGCGAGGGTCAGTAACGGGGTAGGCAGTGTCGATGTACTCCTCTGCCGTCTCGATGTCGCCGCGAATCGCGAACTGGCGGACGCGCGCTGCGTTCTCGTAGAAGTTCTCGTTGATCTCCGGCGACATCTCGGCCCGACTGGAAACCGGCTGGTGCTGGAAGACCTCTTTCTGGAGTTCGTCGAAATCAACCATCTCGGGTTCGTAGTCCTCGATCTCCGAAAGGACGTACTCGACGGCGAAGCGCTGAAACTCGGACTTGTTCGAGAAGACACCCTCTTCGACCATCTCCTCGACGCAGTCCATCACCGCTTCGGGGAACCGGACCGTTGACTTGACCACGTATTACTCATCAGACTGTCGACCCATATAAAATATACCCCCGCGGGGGTCTGGGACACTGTCTGTTGATTATTTATTCGTCGCCTATTTGACGATAAAACCCCGTCGAACAGTATGAGTAGCGGTGACGGTTGCTGACGCGGGAAGAACTGAACCACGTGCTCACTGGTACGCAACCAGTCCCGCCGGGTGGCGTGGACGCACCCGGTTCTGGACGGCGAGCCGATGCCACGGACGCGTCGATACGGCTCACCAGTACGACAGTAAGAATCCCGATTACAGAACATACTTTTGCCGTGGCTACCTTCTAAAGCCTGACAATGGGTCGGCCAAACGTGTTACTCGTCGTTCTCGACTGCGTACGCGCGGCGAACACCTCGCTGTTGGGTCATCGACGCAGGACCACGCCCTTCCTCGAAGAGTTCGCTCGTGAGGCGACGGTGTACACGCAGGCACGGACGACCGCGAGCTGGTCGCTGCCGGCCCATACGAGCCTGTTCACCGGCGTGCCGTCCGAGGGCCACACACTCCGGATAACCGAACGGCTGGAACCCGGCCAGACCATCTTCGATTTCCTCCACGACGAAGGCTACGAGACCGGTGTCTTCACCGAGAACCCGTATCTCACGGTTCATCCGTCCGGACTCAGCGACAGTTTCGAGACCGTCGTTACAGAGCGCCCTGATTCGACAGACGTTGACGACCCGTCCGAAACCCGCAACGGTGTCGACGGGTTCTGGTACGCTGACAGGCTGACGGAGTGGACTGAGGAACAACCGGAGCCCTGGGCTGCGTGTCTGAATCTGATGGATGCGCACATGCCGTACGCGACGCGCGACGGCTACGACGAGTGGGGCACGGAGTTTTACTGGGCAGTGCACGACGAACTCCCCATCAAGTGGGAGTGGAGCGTCTACGGGGAGCAACTCCCGGCGGGGGTCGGACAGCTGCTTGAACCGCTGTACGACGGAGCGATTCGACAGACCGACGCCATTCTGGAGCAGGTCGTCGGTGATCTAGAGGCGCGAGGCGTTCTGGACGATACGCTCGTCGTCATCACGTCGGACCACGGCGACGGGTTCGGAGAACCGCCACAGGCAGCAACTGAGCCACCGGCCGTTATGCACGGCATGGGCACACAGGAGGAACTGTTTCACGTCCCACTGGTCGTCAGCGGACCGGGGCAGACAGAGGGGCGTCGAATCGAGTCTCTGGCGACGCTGGCGCGGTTTCCCGACGCCGTGCTGGCTGCCTTCGACGGCGAAGCGGACGACTCCGGCTTGTTCGTCGCACCCAACGGGCAGACGACTGCATATCAGGCACCACCGACCGGGCAGACAGCGGAGTACGCAGAACAGTACACTGACGAACCGGACCGCTTCCGACAGTCTGCGTCGCTCGTGTATCAAGACGGCCCCGGCGACACCATCTACAAGCGCGCAGCGTGGGGGGATGACGAGTACGAAGCAGTCGTGCGTGGTCGGCGGTCCGAGCCCAGCGACGGGACCCCTATCGACAGCCCACCGGCCGACGTTGTCGCTGACTCCGCAGACCACAGTGAGACACTCGACATCACCGAACTCGCTGCCGGGGAAGACGAAATGGCCGAATACGACGTCGATGGCTTTGACGACATAGACGTCAAGTCACGGTTGGAGCGACTCGGCTATCTGTGACTGGGTGCAAACGGGACCGGGCCGAACAACAGCACCAGCGCTCGCGATACTGCGACTGTAGTTCGGACGTCTGGATAGAATCGAAAGGGATGTTTGTGACAACTTGATTTGTACGAACGATGTATAGCGATATTCTCGTTCCAACGGATGGAAGTGCGTCAATGAAACAGGTACTGGAACACACAGTAGATATTGCCGACGGACGGGATGTTACCGTCCACGCGCTGTATGTCATCGACGACCGGGCGTTCCTGTCGATGGCCGACGAGATGCAGGACGAAGTGCTGGAGAACATGCGAGCGGAGGGCGAGGCGGCCACATCGGCCGTCCGAGAGACGCTGGAACAGGACGGAATCGAAGTCTCGACAGCGATTCAGCGGGGCAAACCAGCGGACCGCATTGTGTCGTATGTTGCGGACGCCGACATTGACCTGATCACGATGGGAACGCAGGCAGACGAATACGAAAAGAATATGCTCGGGAGCACAGCACAGAAGGTCGTCACAAAGTCGTCCGTGCCAGTCCTGACCGTTGACGTCTCCGAGTCAGAGTAAGCGCACGTTTCGTCGGTGACCACAGACGGTGGTAGTTGGTGCAGACGGAAACTGGAAAGTTGGGTCAACTCTGGTTACTGTGCCTGAGCAGCGTCAGTTCTGACGCTGAACGACCCGACCAGCGTTTCGAGCTGTTGGGCCTGCTCAGACAGCGACTCCATCCGGTCGCTCACTTCGGTGATAGCGGCAGTTTGTTCTTCGACCGTCGCGGACACGGATTCCGTTTCATCCGCAGACTCGACACTGATTTCCGCCACCTCATCAATCATCGACACAACACCCTCACTGGTCGCCGCCTGGCTATCAGTCGTGTCACTGATTTCTTGGACACCGGTATCAGTTTCCGCCGCGTTCTCAGCAACCCGCTCGAACGCGGTAACGGACCGCTCGACGGCTTCGATCTCTTTTTCGACCAGCTCACTCGCCCGTTCGACCTGACCGACAACAGTGCCGGTCTGGTCCTGGATGTTTTCGATTCGGGTTCGAATATCGCCTGCAGATTCCTGTGTCTCGTCGGCCAGTGTCTTGACCTCATCAGCCACAACAGCGAAGCCGTCGCCTGCATCTCCTGTGCCGGAGTTCCCCGCGCGGGCCGCTTCGATGTTCGCGTTCAGCGCCAGCATGTTCGTCTGTTCCGCAATGTCGGAGATGAAGTCCACTATCGTCGCAATCTCCGTCATCTGGTCGTCGAGTTCGGTCACTGTTTTCACCGTTTCATCGATCGAGGCCTTGACGTCTTGGGCATCAGTTAACGTGTCTTCGGCGAGCGACTGCCCATCAGTCGCGATTGTTGCGGTCTCGGTAGAGGTCTGTGCGACTTCATCAGCCGATGCGGCAATCTCTTCGACCGCCGCTGAAAAGTTCGAGACCTCGGCGCTCGCCTCTTCGACCATTCCCCGCTGTTCATCAGCGCCGGCAGCTATCTGTTGGATAGAACCGCTTACACCATCGCTCGCCGTTGCGACCTCCTGCAGTGCTGAATCAGACTCCGTGACCTGCCTATCGACGGCAGCTGCGAACGACTGAATCTCGCCGAGCGTCGCTTCGAGTTCGTCCGCCATGCCGTTGAACGCGATGCCGATTTCAGCCATCGACTCGTTCATACTGTCTGCATCGACGCGCGTTGTGAAGTCGCCGTCTGCTACTTCTTCCATCGCATCCTTGTACGTCTGGGCCTTCAGTTCGAGATGGCTGTTGAGCGCAGCGACCTCTTCACGCTCCTCCTCAGCTTCGTCTCTGAGGCGTTGCGCTTCCTCGCGCTGCTGTTCGATTTCGGCCCGCTCTTCTTCGAGGTTATCGATCTTGTTGGCCCGTTTGCGGGCGCGCTCAATCTCCGTCTGTGCCTTCTGTCGAGACTTCTCGATGGAACTCAGGTGAATCGTCAGCGCGAGAGCCAGCATTGCGGCGAACCCACCGTGGACAGCGCCCCAGGCGATGGGGTTCAGTTGCGCTGCCGTGTGGTTGTAGACCGACGTAGGGTCGATGATGCCGAAGATGATGTGACTCGCGACGACGTACGCGATGCCAATGCCGAACGGAATCCAGTCTTCATAGACCGCGGCGATCCCGATTGCGATGAAGAAGTGGAAGTGCGCCTCAATGTACCCGCCGCTGAAGTGCACGAGCGTACCGGTACAGAACGCGAGGGCTGTGACCGCGAGCACGGTTCGCACTCGGCGGCTGAGTTGTGGAAGAGCGGCAGCGAAAGCAAATCCAGCGATGATTCCGATCTGAAGCAACACCCGTCCGGTCGGCACAGCGGGGATGGTTGCGCCGATGATCGGACTCTGCGTCGTCTCGACAAGTCCCAGCGCCAGCAGGAACGGAATGTGCGCAAGAACTGTGAGAACGAAATACTTGTGGCGGCGCTGCCACGTCTCGTCGGGAATTGAACTCCCATCCGGGATGGTCGAGAGAAAACCACCATCGCCGCCGGCGGTGCCCTGCTCCCCGATGTTCCCAATGCTTGTCAAGTTACCATTAGCCATGCCCTCAGAAAACGCTCAGAAATTATAGTACTATGTATGAGATTATCAAATTTGATGGTCTCACCCCGGATAGCGTACAGACACTCACTATTGTTGGTTAGTATATGTAGATCATGAGAGACTACTTGCTAATCATTTGCTAACCAATCCGTAACCGAAAAGTTCCGTGCATTCGTCGTTGTAATCGTTATGTCCACGACGTTGGCCGTTGAAGGAATGAGTTGCGGTCACTGTGAGCAGGCCGTCGAAGAGGCTATCGAAGCGCTCGCTGGAGTGGAAGGCGCTGACGCCGACAGCGACGCCGAACAGGTGTCTGTCGACGGCGATATCAGCACAGAGCAACTCATCGCCGCTGTGGAGGACGCGGGGTACGACGCAAAGGTCTGAGGCAGTGCCGTCGCAAACGCTCTGGCAACTGTTACCAATACAGCTTGGTTGCTACTGCTGCGTCGCAAATCCCCATCACGCAGTCAGGCGGTGTGAAAAACGGCCGGCTCAGTCGAACAGTCCTTCTTCCCGAAACCCGGTCATCAGGTCATCGATGAGAGCCTCCGCCGTCTCGTAGGGATACTCTTGATACTCGGCGTACTCTGCGCCGAAGTCCATCACCCCGACGCGTACGTCACCGGCCTCGAATGTCGTGCTTGGGCCGTCCGGCAGGGCCGGCACCAGTTCCATCGGTTCTTCGACGGGATAGTCTGCGTTCGTGAAGACCGCCTCTAATTCAGCTCTGAGTTGCTCGGCAGTATCTGCTGTCATGCCAGAGACTTGGATGAGAGAGACAAAAGGCTTGTTCTGTGCCAACAGGTGTGCAGTGTCGTTACTCAGTATAACCGAGATCGCGGAGGTTTTGCAGGACTTCTTCATCTTCAACCGCAGTCTCGATAGCTTCATCCATGATATCCTGCCGCTGTTGAACGACTTGCAGAAGTTGTCGCGCACTTCTGAGTTTGTATCGGATGTCGGGGTCATCCACGTCATCCAGCGTGCCCTCCAGTAGTTCGTCTATCGTAGCGAGTGTCGTTTCCGCCATGGAAGCGCTATTGGGAACGATTTACTAAGCTTTGCTGGATTTCCCACCGCATAAGCTGTCGAATACATAGAAAATCGCTTTCGCTCAGACCACTGGCCTGAGGACGGGTGAACCGTTATAGTTATTCAGGTCGAAATTACCAGTCTATAAAAATATCATATTAACATTTTTCATGCAGCTACCGGAACGAGCAGTTGATGCCCTCCACATCGCGGCGGACATTTCTCGGAGTGGTCGCCACCGGAACGGTCGCCGGCGTCGCTGGCTGTTCGTCGACGTGCCCCGACGACGGCGTGCCAGAGCCATCGCATACCGTGGAACCGGGTATCGACAACCCCGGCTTCGAGACGCTGCCCGACGGGTCGTGGCCCTTACCGCGGTTCGATGCAGCAAACACGGGCTATGCACCAGTCCAGCTTGAAACAACGACACCGGCAGTAAGATGGCACGCAAATGTTTCTGCAGCCACTACTGGCGGTGACGACACGAGTGCAAGCGCGGTCGTCGTCGCCGACGGAACTGTCGTGCTGGCGACTTCGACCGACATCGTCGCGCTGTCGCTCCGTGACGGATCGGAACAGTGGCGGCGTGCGCTCACACCGGCGACAGTTCCGTCAGCGGTCGACTTTGGAGACGGCGCAGCGCCGCCAGTGATTGCCAACGGCCGTGTCTTTCTTGCGACGGCGGACGGTGTCACGGCGCTCGACGTTTCGGACGGCGCTGTTGTGTGGCGAAACACTGACACAGCGGGGGCAGGCGTTCCGACAGTGACTGATGATGGACTGTTCGTTCCCACGACTGCTGGGGTGGCGAGATTTGCTATCGACGACGGGCACCGGCAGTGGACGGCAAACGTCGATGGAACGAGGCTGGCCGTGGCCGACGGCACCGTCGTTACCGCCGGTGAGCAGATAGTGGCGGTAGACGCAGCAACCGGTGCGGTCCAGTGGCGACACGAAGATCGACCTGCTGGATATCCTGTTGTGTCCGATGGGACGGTCTATGTGAGCGATACGTACGGTGACCTGCTCGGCCGTTCGCTCACGGATGGAACAGAGCAGTGGCGGCTCGACGACAGGCGGTCACTTGAGTTCCCGGTCGTGACGCCAGAGAGCGTGTATGCAATTGAGCGTCCCGGTGAGTCCTCCAGTGCGACGTTCGCCTTCGACCGCGTCGATGACGGCGCACCGACGCCCCGGTGGTGCTCGGAAATCAACCTTGGTGGCGCAGTGACTGCCGCGGCTGCTGATGCTGTGTTTACGTTCCAGCGCGAGAATGGTCTCACCGCGTTCACCACGCGCTTTGGTGAGGCAGTGTGGCAGTATCCTGTCGAGTACCGGGCTGTCTCACTGGCAGTACTCGACGGCGGAGTCGTGGGCGTCTCTCCGGATGGAACTGTCGTGGCTCTTGGGGGTGAGTGACCTGCTATGTCGCGTCGCGTATATCGAATCGCTGGTTCGCTCCTCGGTCTGAGTGCAGTCTGTCTGCTCATCACCGCAGTCCCGCTTGAACTCTGGCCGACTCCGCGGCCGGGAGACTCGTATGTGTTCAATCCACCGACGTTCAGCGCAATCTGGGTGCAGCGAACGCTCAGACCCGGACTCATCATAAGCGCGAACGCGCTGGTGTTCGTCGGTCTGGGCGCATTGTTCAGGCGTGACAGGAGCTCAATGTCACGCCTGCAAGGCGCGTTCGCACTCGCGGCGCTCTTCGGGACCGGGGCCTGTTTGCTCGGGACGCTGTTGTCCACCACAGCCGGCACAAACGACATCGGGAGTGAACTCACCGCCTTCCTCATTTGGGCGCTTGCGATCCCGCTCATAATCATAGGCCTCGGCGGCTGGGGCGCTGGCTACCTCCGGTCCGAAAGCGCTCAACTCGGTGCTGCACTCACTGGCCCACCAGTACTCGCCGCCGCGGCCCTCGGTCTATCGGTGGCAGGCGTTGGCTTCTCACCCGCTAGCAGACTGCTGTTGATCGTACTGACGAGTGCCATGGCGCTTGTCGTCGGCCATGACCTGTGGACCGACAACAGCGCTTCAGCGGATAGCTGACGACCTCTTCACAGGCCACCCGGACGACTTATCCGAATAGGCTGGCCCGGCCGGGGAGTATCTGCTCTGAACGCTCGGGTTGTCGGTCAAACACCGCTACAACTGGGGCGGCATCAGAGAGATGTGGCAGTATGTATTCGCCCTCAGCGTGTTCGATAGTAACCGTCTCTGTGCCGAACAGCGAATCGAGAGGCGTCTTCTCGACGCGGAGGCGCTGTTCCTCCCACGATTCGATGCGCCAGAGTGCCGTGCCAAACAGATGGTCGTATGCCATGAGCGTACCGTTGTCAGCGTCGATTCGGTATTCGATGGCCCCGTATCGCAATAGCTGATCGAGACATAACAGGAGAACCGGGATGCTAACGCTTGTGACAACAATCACGGCAACGATGTCCCACGCACCCCCAATTGCAAACAGGACCGCAACGAGGAGTCCTATGGCGCAGAGAAACACGCTTCCCGGGTGATGTGGGAACCGGAGGGGGCCGCCGATGACCCGTCCCCAGCGAACCGGGCGAAGGCGTTCAGATGCCTCAGCGAGCGTCTCGTCGATAGATCGTGCTTTCGATGGGGCCGTTTGCCAGCCGTAGTCCTGATCGTACGACTTGAAATAGACGGCGAGACGGTCGCTGTAGACACCCAAGAGGTCAGATGTGAATTTGAAACAGACGACCATGAGTACCATCGGCAGTCCGACGACAGTCGGGTCAAGACTGCCGAGTTCTGCTTCAGGGCCCTCTGTGGCCGCTGTTATGAGCGTCAGAGTGAGTATGCCCCCGAAAAAGACAGTTACCATTCGCGGTAACAGGCCACGAAAGGCCGTCGTCGAGTTGTGTTTCCGGTACGCGCCGTTGTAGAAGTAGTTCCGTACCGTTGTCACACCCGTCAGAACGAAAATACCGACCGTTGCCAGCAGCACACCAGAGACCGTCTCTGTGCTGGGCTCCGGCAGTGGACCGATTAGCAGGGCCCCAGTAAATACCCAGACTCCTGCCAGGACGAGAACGGTCACTGGAAGCGCGATTACCGTCGTGAGATAGACCCGCAGATCGGTTCGCGGGATAGAGAGGGCGAACTGTCGTTCCGCCAGTGGCCCGATAAGTAGGGTGCCAGTCTCGATAGTCGGCGGGCGGCCAGCGAACACTGCCCGAACGAGTGCCCAGACCGAGTCGACGCCAAGCTCAAACCAGTACAGAAACAGCAGTGCAGCTGCACTCCAGTCAAGGAACGCAACACCAACAATCGGGAGCGAATTCGAGGCGATGGTGCCGAGTAGCTCTGTCCGACGGCTATCCTCTGTCCGGAGAACCCGTCTGGTGGAGGGCATTATGCCGTGCTGATAGCTACTGACGTTTGAACGAACTGATTACACAGCCACCCTCGCCAGCAACGATCGGGAGTCAGTGCACGACATCAACTTATGTCGGGGCAGGTCTTGGCACCAACGGCTGACACGTCGCTGTCCGAACTGACCGCTGACACTACGCACCCCCTCCCAATCCAACGATATATGGGGCAAGGACCCCTAGAATAGACATGGCCCGTTTTAGCTCTGTACTCATCTACGACGGCGAGTGTCCGTACTGTTCGGTGGCCGCGAAAGCCCTCGAACAGGTCGACGATATCGGCGCGATCTCGTGGTACGACGAGTCAGCCCAGTCGTTTCTGACGGCCCAGTTTGACGAGCCGCCGTTTGCGATGGTACTGGTCGACCGGCCGACCAGACGGGTGTACGCGGGGCGGGCAGCCGCCGAAGAGCTCGCCGGTCGCGCCGGACTTCCCGATCTCGTCGGCTCGCTCGTCAGAGAGAACTATGAGAGAATCGCGCACGTCGTTGGGCTGGCGAGTGGGCGCGGGAGAGAACCGGATGATGTCCACGAGCGGTACCGGCTGACAGACGGTGCCAGGGACTGGTTCGACACACTTGCGGAAGACGCCGTTGACCGGGACATCCGCGCCGACGCGTGAGATAGTCGCGACCAGACACCAGGGGCTACTGTGTCTTACTCACGTGGCGTTCTCGCAGCGGTCGTAAGCCGCCAGCGGCGAACTCCCCTGTGTGTGTTGAACCCCACCAGGCCTTTCAGAGCCAGTTGCTGGAGGTGTGTCGTGACGTACGGTTTCGGGGCCGAAAGGCGGGCAGAGATGTGTGCTGTCGGGACCGCAGTCGCGTCACAGTCTTTGAGGACCGCCAGAACGTCATCGTTTGTCAGTGGGTCAATGGCCATGTCACCCATTCGGACTGCCGGGTAACAAACTCTCGCAATCGGGTAGCAGATGGCAGCGGTCGGTGTTGGTTGTTATTTGTTATGCTGGTGGTCCGTGCTCCTGATTTCCCCGTGTTCGGCACTCAAAACCCAATTCCGAGTTCCTGAGAATCCTCTCCAGCATTAATTCAGACTCAATAACACATTCTGGCCATGGCGTCAGAGTTCCAACCCCTACTGGGCGGAGAGGTGAAAGATTCGGTCATCGATGAGGTGCTAGCCGAGAGCGGAGTTGGTGTGCTGTCGATGGCTGCCGAGGGAGTGCCATACGGCGTACCGCTATCCTTCGGGTACGACGGTGAGGACACCCTTTACTTCGTGTTTCTGGGCGCAACCACCGAACTCCGAAAAGAGACGTATGCGGAGCAGACTGATGTGGCGAGCTTTACCACCTTCGACATCGGTCCAGCCGGTGCATGGCGGAGTGTAATCGTCGCTGGACCGCTCAACCGCATCGAAATCGACGAGTGGGACACCGCACGTGAGTCACTCGCTGCTAACGCGTATCAGTCAAATCTGCTCTCAGAGTACGAACTGCAGGAAAATCCCAATGTGTGGGCATTAGAAATCCGAGAACGGTCAGGCCGCGCTGTCGGACAGCAGTGACTGGGTCTCACTCGGCCCTGTATTGACTGGACAGGCAAGAGATAGCGTGGAAATGGAAAAGTTGTACGTATACAAATACGCAGATATGTGCCATAGTCGGTAAATTATATCGCCAGCTCTATAGGTACTAGAGTGTCTATGTCGTTTTTACCCCAAATATTAAAATAATCGATGGCAATACGTCATGACATGAAGAAGCGATTGCGGAAAGCACTGAACACGCTCTCAGTCCCACGGGAGAACCCGAGCGCGGGCTTCGATGCGTGTACAGAGTGTGGTCGGTCCTCGCTACCCGGCGCAAGCCGCTGTACGGACTGCGTAGAAAGCTAAGACGCGACGGGGTGCCGCCGACCGGGACCCGCCCAGTTGAATTGGTGTGTCATCGTGTACTGATTCAGTCGGACTGTGTCGATAGTCACCATAGAGCAGCGTTTCAGGGGCTGGGCCACCGTATTATAGTCGCCACAGCTCTGAAAGGTTCAATCGAGCCGATTTTGGGAGCCAGCACGGCCCTCTCTTATCGCGTGTCTGGCGAGCAGGCCAGCGGTTGTGAACCAGAGCGCGACTTCGAGGAAAAATGATGGACTCCAGAGGTAGTACACGAAGAACGACCCCGGTGGGAGCGCCAGTGGGTCCGTGGGAGTGACACCAGGCCAAAACAGAAAGACCGCATCGCCGGGGCGGCCGTTGAGAACGACGTGGACAGTATCGAGGAGGAGATGTAGCGCCCAGCCAACTGCCGCCGACAGTCCGGTCCGGCCTGAGAAAGCCAGCGGGAGCGCCACGACCACGAGCAGTACAGAGTGGCCGATAGAGTGATACAGCGGCGTGACACCGACCGATGCTAGCGGCTTGTCTACCACGTCCGGAAGTGCGGTCCCGACCACAAGCCACAGCGGCGACAACCGCGACAGCCGTCCCAGAAGCGCGGCCGCGAGCAGGTGTGTCGGGAAGAGCATACGAAGAGGTAGGGACAGAGACGTATCAACGCTGCCGGTCGAACCACTCACGGGGAAGTCGACCGCTAGCGACGAGGAAGTCACGGAGGAACACCATCAGCGACGGTGCAATGACGACCGGTGTGAGCCTGAAGACCAGTCCCGTCGGCGCAGTAGGGACGAGCGAGGCGGTAATAAACACCATTTGGACGCCGGCGAGATACTTCCCGAGATCGCTGTCAGGCCGCTCAAAGACGGGTCGGTTGCGGTATCGCCGCCAGCGAATCCCGCCGACGTAGACGTAGCGAGCAGCCGACAGTGAGAGATACAGAGCGGGGAGCTGACCCCAGAGAACTGCGACAAGCGGTGCAACCACGAACCCGAACGTGTCGAAGGCCATGTCTAACCGCGTGCCCAGCTGGGTCTGTTCGCCGACGGTTCGGGCGACGGTGCCATCGAGCCTATCGAGCACAACCCCAGCGCCGTAGCAGACCGCCGGGACCCAGACGAGTTCGGTCGTCATCGGCACCACGAGAAACCCAGCGACGACAGCATAAAGCCCACCGCGAAGTAGCGTTACCGTGTTTGCAATCCCAAAGGTGTAGCGCCAGGGGTTACCGGTAGCCGGCGTGACACTGACCGTTCGGCCGACGTACCAGAGCTGTCCGGCCCAGCAACAGCCTGCGACGACCGCCGGGTGGAACAGCCAGTGGGTCATCGCGTCTGCGGGGAACAGCACGCCGACAATCCCAGCGATAACGAACCCGCCGATCACCGAAAGTTCGACAGGGATTGCGCCGTCACCGTGTTGCTCGGCCATCGACACCTCCCCGGTACCGTCTGTCTGCCGTCACAGTAGCACAGCTCATCGCAACAGCGCAACGAGGACTGCCAGCAGGACAAGCTGTGCGACCTTGTCGACCGCACCCAGTGTCCCGACATCAGCCGGGAATGATTTCGGTCCGGCGGCGAAATTGACGTAGTACCACAGCAGGATCTGGACGGCCGTGAACGGGACACCGGCGGCGTAGACGAGGCGACGGCGAATCCCCAGGCCGACCAGCGCGACACCACCCAGAAACCCAAGCCCCGCGAGGATGAAACTGATACCCAGAGCGGAGGGGGCCAGTCTGATACCGAGCAGGAGGTGTACCGCCGCCGAGACCAGTGCCGCCACGATACCGAGCCAGTGTCGGCTGTCCAGCGAAGCTACGTCGAGTGAACGTCCCTGTGTTTCCGTCGCGGTCATGTTTTGGATTCGGGTTTCAGTCACATAATCATACTGCCAATTGCACCGCTCACCGCTCGAAATCCGGTTGCTGAAGTGCCTCGATGCGGGCAGACGTCTCTGTGTCGAGTCGCTGCCCAGCTGCGACGAGGTTTTCGACGATATGAGACGGTGTCGTACTGGACGGAATCGGAATGACCCCCTGTGTGACGTTCCACGCCAGCACCACACCGGCCGAGGAAAGGCCGTACTCCTCTGCGATATCCGTCAGGACAGGCTCGTCGAGCAATCCGGGAGCCGACAGCGGCGAGTGGGCCACGACTCTGATGCCGCGCTCGTGGCAGTACTCGACGATGTCTGTCCGTGGCTGGTACGGATGGCGTTCGATTTGGACGAGTGTCGGCCTGATAGTCCCAGTTTCGATAACGGTCTCCAGTTGCGTCTGTGAGACGTTACAGAGGCCGAGCGTGCGCGCCCAGCCCCGTTCGTGGAGTGCCTCCAGATTCTCCCAGGCGCGCTGGAGCGGAATCGAGTCCGTCTCGATGTCGCCCCCATCATCCTCGGGGAAGGTCAACGCTTCCTGACGCGCGACCGGTTTCTCGGCCAGGCGTTCCAGTGGTCCGCGGTGCGCCCACGCCTCGGGCCAGTGGAGCGCGTAGCAGTCGAAGGCGTCGACACCGAGCTCGTCGAGACTGCCCCGACAGGCCGTCACCATGTGCTCTCGGCGGTGGTTCGTGCGCCAGACTTTCCCGAGCAGGAACACCCGACGCCGGTCGGGTGCGCCCGGGGCGGCGAGAATGCGGCCGATACGGTGTTCATTGCCGTATAGTTCGGCGCTGTCGAGCAGTCGATAGCCAGCGTCGAGGGCCGTCGCGATGGAGTCCGCGCGCTCGACGTACGTTCCGTCACGGTAGCGGGAACAGCCAAAGCCGACGGGGGGTAGCCGAATCGCCCCCGCCCGTCCACTGCTTCGGGCGCTGTCTGGAGTGACGGTCGGCGCTGGCGGCGGGGCGGCCGACACCCCATGTCCGGACACGACTTCCGGCTCACCCGTCTCCGCAGCCGTTTCAATCGCATTACAGACCGCGACGATGTGGGCACCACGGCGACCAGTCTTCCGGGACGGAGACCCACGGTTGACACTGGCCGCAAGCGACTCCACAGGGTCGAGATAGCGGTACGGTTGCGTAGGGTGCTGGGCGGGAGCGTCGATGTATTCGCGACCAGATCGGCCGTAGCGAACGGCTTCGGGGCTGTCGGCCATTGCGCCGGTCCCACGGAGGTATACTGACCCGTCGTCGCCGTGAAGTTCGAGTCCGTAGAACTCCCGGCTCCGGTGTGGCGCGTAGAAGCTCGCGGTCAGCCGGACTGTCAATCCGCCGGCAAAGGAAAGCATCGCCTCGACATGGCTCGGGACCGATGGCCGCTTTGGCTCCCGGTCAGGCCAGCTATCGAGTGCAGTCGCGGACTGAACAGATTTGACGGGGCCGAACCACGAGACCAGCAGCGCGAGCGGGTAGACGCCGCCGTCGTACAGCGGCCCGATAGAGAGAAACGAATCGGGGCGGTCGTGCCATTCGGTCACGCGGCCGACGTGGGCGTGGGCATACCCCAGCTGAACGGGCCCCATGCGACCGTCGGCAAGCAATCGTCCAGCACGACGCTGCGACGGCGCGTCAGGCGTCCCCGGGGCACAGCCCAGTGCCAAGTCCTTATCACCGGCTAGCGACAGTAGCTCCGCGGCCACCGTCTCTTCCAGCGCCAGCGGCTTCTGCGAGTAAACGTGTCGCCCTGCTTCCAGCGCCGTTCGGGTCACCGGTGCGTGGGCGGCGTGGTTCGTCAGGTTCACCACCAGCGGCGCGTCAACGCCGCTGAGCGCGGTATCGAGGTCAGTAAACGCTGGACAGCCGTGCGCGCCGGCGAGTGACGCAGCCCGGTCTCCGTCGAGGTCGCAGACTCCCGCCAGCGAGAGTGGGCTATCTGCCAGCTCGGCCGCGTACTCCGCCGCGATACTGCCCGCACCGACGAACAGACACTGCACACTCCAATGGAGGCGTCCTCGCATATATATCATACCGCCGGTGGGACTTTAGTCGCCGCCACCGAATAGCGGACGTGACAGAACCGGGGATGAGCCGGCTAGGCACGGCGTACTTGCGAACGTTGCAGGCGCTGGGCCAGTGGATTCCGTACGGAACGACCATCTATGAACGCAACTGGGACGTGCTCATCGTCCTCGACGCCTGTCGCGCGGACCTGTTGCAGACGGTTGCCTCCGATACCGAGTTGTTCAACGCTGTTTCGACGGTCCGCTCTGTCGGGAGTTCGTCCTCGGAGTGGCTCGAAAACACGTTCCCCGGGCATCCAGAGACAGCTCACACCGTCATGGTCACCGGCAATACGTGGACCGACAGGTACCTCGATGCCGACGCCTTCGCCGTACTGGACGAGGTCTGGAAGTACGCGTGGGACGAGGATCTGAACACCGTCCCGGCTGAAGCCGTAACCGACCGGGCAATCGCACTGGCCCGGCGGCTGAACCCCGAGCGGCTGGTCGTCCACTACATGCAACCACACCACCCGTTTGTCCCCGACCCGCTTGACAGCGACGGCGGTCTGGCCCGCACTGGCCACCACAGCAACACGGCAAATCCGTGGGTTGCGCTCCGCCGTGGCGATATTTCGCCGGGCCGCGTCTGGGACGCATACGAGGCGAACCTCCGATACGTCCTCCGCGAAGTAGAAGCACTGGCCGAAAACGTCGACGGTCACCTCGCCGTCACCGCCGATCACGGTAATCTCTTCGGGGAGTGGGGGCTGTACGGCCATCCGATGTACACGCCGGTCCCTGCCTTACTGGCGGTGCCGTGGGCCGAGACCGACGGCGTCGACGGCGGGGGGCGAGAGCCCGATCTGCGTCCGCCCGAACCGCTTCCAGTGTCGCGCGTCTATGGTTCCGAGAGCGACAGCTGCCGGCTGAAGTCACTGGGGTATTTGTAGTCAATCGGAGATACTTTTTAGTCAGAGAAGGCCTGGATAGGAGACGTGTCTTCCCGGAGCCGTCGCCACGTCCAGAAGAGTTGGCATCGAAACATCGGCACCGGCCATCCACGTTTCCAAGAGACAGTGTAATGTCCGCCAGAACGCTGTACTTTACCGGCGCGGAATCAGTCAGGGTCGACGAGGAGGCAGTGCCTGACCCCGGACCATCACAGGTCCGCGTCCGAACAGAACTCTCAGGAATCAGTCCCGGAACGGAGCTGTTAGTGTACCGCGGTGAGGTCGATTCGGAACTTGCGACCGACGAGACAATCGACGCCTTAGATGGGACGTTTTCGTATCCACTGCAGTACGGCTACGCCGCAGTCGGCCGTGTCACCGCCATCGGTGCTGAAGTCGACGACAACTGGCTCGACCGTCGTGTGTTTGCGTTTAATCCACACGAGAGCCACTTTCTCGCAGAACCGTCGTCGCTCATTCCCACGACGTTACCCCCGGAACAGGCGGTGTTCATGCCGAACGTCGAGGCGGCCGTTAACTTCGTGATGGACGCTCGACCGCGCATCGGCGCTCGGGTGGTCGTCTTCGGCCAGGGGCCGGTCGGACTGTTGACCACTGGACTTCTGGCTGATTTTCCGTTGGCGTCACTTGTGACAGTCGACCCCTGTGCAAGCCGTCGTCGGCTCTCGGAAGCACTCGGGGCAGACCGTTCGGTCACCCCCGGAAATCTCGGTGATGTTGACGCCGACATCACGTTCGAACTCTCGGGAAACCCACCCGCCCTCGACAGGGCTATCGACGCCACTGGCTACGCGGGTCAGGTCATCGTCGGGTCGTGGTACGGCTCGAAGGGTGTGTCACTGGACCTCGGACACCACTTCCATCGGAGCCACATCCGCGTACGCAGCAGTCAGGTGAGCCGAATCGATCCGGACCACGCTGACCGCTGGGACAAGGACCGCCGACTGGACGTTGTCCGGTCGTGGCTGAGCGACACTGACCTCTCGGCGCTGTTGACACACGAAATCGACATCGAACGTGCAGGCGAGGCATATCAACTGCTGGCGAACCGGCCAGACGACGCCGTGCAGGTGGTGCTGACGTACAACTGACACCCGTGATTTAGGTGTGTCCCGGCCGTCTGTTCGGGCATGTACGCGACGACGGTCCGGACCGAGTTCGTGGCACAGCACTACCTCACTGTCCCGGACCCGGGCCCAGAGGGAGACCCGCATTCACATCACTACCGGGTGGAACTGTGTTTCCGCGGCCCCGAGCTCAACGAGTTCGACTACATCGTCGACATCGACAATGCCGAGACAGCCTTGTCGTCACTCGCTGACCGGTATCAGGACACACTGCTCAACGACCTCCCAGAGTTCGAGGAGTATAATCCCAGCGTGGAACGGTTTGCCCGTGTCATCTTCGAACGCGTCATTGCGCGTGTCACCGACGAGACGGTCACTGAACTATCGGTCACCGTCTGGGAGGACGAAGACGCCGCTGCGAGTTACGACGCCGCCGTATGAGAGTCGGCCTGACCCTGTACGGGAGCCTCGACGAGCAGTCGGGCGGGTTTCGATACGATAGAAAACTCGTCAAGGGACTTCGAGCGGCCGGCGACACTGTCGAATGTATCCAGCTTCCCTGGCGGAACTACCACCGTGGGTTGCTCGACAACGGGTCGCGCAAGCTCCGACGACAACTGGACGTAGATGTCGACATTATGTTACAGGACGAACTCGCTCATCCATCGCTTGTTCACACGAACCGCACCCTCCCATATCCGGTTGTCAGCATCGTCCACCACCTGCGGGCAAGCGAGCCGAGCCGACTCGCCCCGCTGTATCGCGCGGTAGAGCGTCGCTACCTCGGGACGGTCCACGGTGTCGTCTGTAACAGCGCCACGACCCGACGTGTCGTTTCGGACCTCGGCGTCAACCCCGCCGACACCGTCGTCGCACCGCCGGCCGGCGACCGCTTCGCCCCGGACATCGACCGGGCCACGGTTGCGGAGCGGGCCACTACTGAGCCGCTGCGAGTGGTTTTCGTCGGAAACATCACGCCTCGAAAGGGGTTAGATACGCTCGTCGAGGGTGTGGCGGACGCTGCCGCCGACATCGACATCACGGTGGTCGGTCGGGCCGTCGACGACGGGCACGTCGATGCAGTCCGAGACCGCATCCGGGAACACGGTCTGGATGACCGTGTAGCGTTCACGGGCCGACTGGCGGACGACGAGCTAAAGCGCACGCTCCGGTCGAGCCACGTCTTGGCGGTGCCATCCCGGTACGAGGGGTTCGGCATCGTCTATCTGGAGGGGATGAGCTTTGGTCTCCCGGCGCTGGCCACCCGGGCTGGCGGGGCGACCGACATCGTAACCGACGGCGAAACGGGGGCACTCGTCGACCCGGACGACTCTGCAGCCGTCGCTCGTGAGCTGGAGCGGTTCGCCACCGACCGCGACCGCCTGGCCGAGATGGGGTGGGCCGCGAGACAGAGCTACGAGGCACACCCGGACTGGGAAGAGACGGTCGGACGGGTACGCGGCCTGCTGTCTGCTATCGTTCAGCCTGCGGAGGGACCAGCATGACGAAATCGTTCCAGCGATATCTCCGGGCAAAACGGACAGTCGACGACCGCGCGCTGGACCGCCGGCTGGTCAAGCTGCTCCGCGAGCAGTTGGCTGACCGGGCGACCGACAGCGACGGGCCGCTACGCATCCTCGAAATCGGGGCTGGTATCGGCACGATGCTCGCCCGCTTCCTCGACTGGGACGTGCTTCCTGCCGGCGAAGTCCACTACACCGCAGTCGATCTCCAGTCGGAGAACGTGGCTCGCTTGCCAGACCACATCCGGAACTGGGCCGCTGACCGGCAGATGTCTGTGAGACACGGGCCGCTCGTCTTGGACAGCGAAAACCGGCGAGTCGAGATTGAGGCGGTGCAAGCCGATGCTGTGGCGCACGCGACGGGTACTGACGGCGAATACGACCTCCTCGTTGGGGCAGCCCTGCTCGATATTCTCGACCGGCGGGAGCTGCCGACATTGCTCGATCCGCTCGCACCGGGTGGCCTGTATTACTTCCCGCTCACATTCGACGGGGCAACCCGCTTCCAGCCGAGCCATCCGGCCGACCGGACGGTCGAACGACTCTATCACGAGCACATGGACGGGAAGCAGGGCGGTGACAGCCGCGCCGGCAGCGACGTGCTCGGTCGCCTCCAGCGCCTCGACGGCACAACGCTTTCAGCCGTTGCCGGGTCGGACTGGGTTGTCCGACCTATCGACGGGAGTTATCCGGCCGACGAAGCCTACTTCCTCCGATACATTCTCGACACTATCGAGGATGCAGTCGGCGAGGTGGCCGGTCGCGACTTCGAGGGACTCGCCGACTGGCTGGCCGGCCGGCGTGAGCAGGTCGCTGCTGCTGAGTTGCTGTATCACACACACCAATTGGACTTCCTGGGCCGTGCCGTCACCCGTCGGTCTTCCGGCGAATCGTGGCCGTCGCCTCGTATGAAATAACCAGTTCGTCGTCCTGATTGCGCCCTTCGTGGCGAGTGGTGAGGTATCCTCGACTCGGATCACTGTCGGAGGGTCGCTTGTCGATGATTTCGGTTCGTAATCGGAGCGTATCACCGGGTTGGAGCGGTAGATGCCAGCGGAGATTGTCGACGCCGACGCCAGCCTGTGTTGCGATGTCCTCGCTGGTCTCAACGTTAAGACGCATACAGATTGCGGCAGTCTGCCACCCAGACGCGACTAGCCCACCGAATACTGAGTCCTTCGCTGCCTCCTCGTCAGTGTGGAACGGCTGTGGGTCGTACTTCTCGCCGAAGTCCACAATCTCAGATTTCGACACTGTGTATCCGTCCGATTCTCGCACGTCACCGACCGAAATATCCTCGTAAAACTGCATATGACTATGGAGATGATGCACAAATAAAAATCCGACGTGGACGGCACTAGCAAAGTCCGAGTTTGTGCGTGTGAACAGATGGCGCGAGGTACATGTAGATAAGATATATATTGTAGTTGTAACATAGATACAATGTCGACATGCCCTCCAGCAGTCGTACACTCCTCTCGGCGACCAGTGAAGAGTGGCGCTTAGCACACGAAGACCTCCACATCAGAAATGCCTCTGACACCAAGCGTGATGTCCACATAGAGATATACGATGACGGAGAATGTTGTCATACAGCACACTATCAGCTTCTGTCGGGCCAGTCGGGTTGTTCGGTCAACTTACTACGGAATGGCTGCTACAAAGTGAAGGCTGTTCTCGACAGACAGCAGGAGTCCACCGCTGCTGTCACAGTCTCTGATGAGCCTGAACAAACCATCTTCATCCAGGTTCAAAACGACAGGATAACGATTGACGAGGGAGTAACTCCATCGCGTCCCTGAACGAATGTGCCGTCTCGTCCTGCTTGAGAGCCTCCCGCGCTGAAGCGGGGATTCCCACGCTGGGACAGTAGCGTTCAAACACGACCTGTTACTGCGGGCATTCTCTGCCCGTGGATCTGCCGAACAGGCGGAGAGAGGGTTTGCTGGGCAGTGAGCTACTCTACTTCGGTGCGGTATTCGGAGTTCCCGTCTGTCGCAAATTCTCAGTTGCGTCCGGTCGCTGTCAGCGACGATTGTCACTGCTAGAACTTTTTGCTCAATGTCGTGAGTGACAGTGCATCATCTCGACGAGATCTCCGTTGAGGAACTGCAAGCCACTCTCACGTGGACGGAAGGAAGCCAACACAACGGCTCTTAGCAGTCCTCCAACGGTGTAGCGCAAACCGAACTAGTCGAGTGGTGTCGTCAGCGACAGACAAACTACATTAGATCGCATCGTTCTGCGCACTACTCATCGCTGGTCCGGGCAGACACATCGTCCCAGCGGGGAGAGGCGCCGAGATATGATACAGCGATACTGAGACGGTCAGTCAGCAGGGAGTTTACCAACCCCACCGTGACATCTGCAGAAGGCACAGTCAGTAACTACGTCTGCGATTCAATTCGCTCGAACAGTGTTTCCACGAGGTCAACGAACCACTGCGCACTGCGGTTACGGGGCCGAGATTCCGCCACTGAAACCGTTGCTCGAACGCGCCCCGGCGTGCCGGACATGATGACAATCCTGTCCGAGAGCGCAACGGCCTCCTCGATGTCATGGGTTACGAACAACACGGTTTTATCGGTGCCACGCCAGATGTCGAGCAGTTCGCGTTGGAGTTGTCGGCGTGTCTGCATATCCACGCTGCCAAAGGGCTCGTCCAACAAGAGGATAGCTGGGTCCACAGCGAGTGCGCGCGCAAGACCGACGCGCTGTTTCATACCACCTGAGAGTTCCTTCGGGTATGCATCAGCAAAGTCAGACAATCCAATAATAGCTAGCATTTCTCGGACTCGCTCCTGCCGCTCAGCAGCCGGCACTCCCCGCTCCACTAATCCGAAGGCGACGTTTTCTCGGACTGTCAGCCACGGAAACAGGTGGTACTCCTGAAACACCGTTCCCCGATTCGGGTCAGGGCCTTGAACCGGCTTCCCCGAAACTGTGATATCACCGTCTGTTGGTGGTTCCAGTCCACTTACAAGCCTGAGAAGTGTGGTCTTCCCGCAGCCTGACGGGCCAACCACGGTGACGAACTCGCCAGATGAGACACGCAGCGACACGTCACGGAGGGCTGTCGTAACTCTGCCTTCCCTTTCGTATTGCTTGGAGACCCCGCGGATGGCGATTTCGGTATCCGTGCTGTCTCTCATTGTTGCCAGTCGAGGAGGTGGGCACGAACTCGCCGGACGGCCCAGTCGCTGAGCAGGAACACCACACTAATCACCAGCATATACGCGATGCTACGCGCCATCGCGAGGTTGTTCGCGCTCGTAATAATTTCGTATCCGACACCGGGCGCACCGAACAATTCGGCTGCGATCACCATCATCCAGCACTGGCCAACGCTCGTACGGACTCCGGTCAGAATCCCCGGTAATGCATCCGGGATGACGACCCGCCACAGCAGCCGACGATTGCTATCGACACCCAGTGTCGTAGCGACCTCGACTAGCTCGTTCGAGGCGTTCTCGACCCCCTCGTACGCATTATAGAACGTAATCCAAAATGCACCGATGAACACAATAAAGGCCGCACCGGTGTGACCGAGTCCAAGCCAGATGATGGCGAACACGATCCACGCCAATGGTGGAATCGGCCGGAGCACCCGCACGATGGGTGTGAGGACGGCGTCAATAACCAGACTCCAGCCCATGCCGATGCCGAGTAAACCGCCAGCCACAACGCCACCGGCGACACCGGGAACGTAGTGGAGGAGACTCTCTCCGAGATGAACAAGTAATTCGCCGCTAACCAGCTCGGTCCACAGCGCGCCCGCCACCTCGCTGGGTGTCGGCAACAGGTACGACGGAACTTCACGACCCCCTGCCCACCAGACTGCCAGAAATCCAGCCGCTCCCACGAATCCATACCACAGACGTGTCAGATTCCATTCTCGGCCGAACGCAATCGTGGTTGTCGGCTGGGAGCGGATGCCGGATGAGTCCGCTACTGGGTCAAATTCTGTGGCCATCCTATTCGGCGATGTCGTCGTAGAGTGACTGCTCGAAGATCTCGTCGGTAGACACTCCGCTATTGATCTGGCCGAGGTCCTCCATCTGCGCAGCGAAAAGCTGCGTACTCTCTGTAATCTGTGCCGGGTCGCTGATGTAGTTCGAGGCCTTCGACGTGAGGGCTTTCCGGGCAATCTTCGTCGGGAGTTTGTCGCCTTTGGCCTTACTCACAGCCTTCGCAGCGACGGCCGGCTGTTCCTGGATGGTTTCAGTAGCACGCGAATGTTGGGTAATAACAGACTTCGCGATGTCCGGGTGATCGTTCCAGAGGCGGTCGTGCATGAACATGATGCCGCCAGGCTGGCCGGACATGAATGAGCCAGCCCACGTAATGCGCTCGAAGGGTGCGCCTCTCTGTTCAAGCGCAGTCGGGATGGGCTCCATAATGACAGTGCCATCGACGTTCCCAGAGAGCAGCGAGCGTTTGACGGGGCTACCACCTGCCATCGGTTCAATATCAACAAGGTCCGGGGAGAGTCCAAGTTCCTCGCGGAGCCAATAGTGGAGAAGGATAAACGCGACACTGCCCCTGGGGAAGGTGCTGAATTTGAATTTCCGCCCGTTTTCCTCACGGAAGACCCGGAAAGCGTCGGCACCGTGTTCATCCCAGAGAGCAGCAAAGTCCTCGTGAGCGAATACGACAAACCCGTTCTTGTGATTGGCCGCTGTGACTTTCCCCGGGACATCCTTACTCTTCATCTTGATCGCAGGGGTGATGCCCATGAAGGCGAGGTCAATGTCCCCGTCAGAGTACGCTGAAACGATGGTGAGACCCTCATTAGCGAAGTTCGTCGCCTCGATATCGGGAGCTAGCGCTTCAAAGTACCCCTGATGCTTCATTACGTGGTACTGGAGGAACGGGAACGGTGGCTTGAATGCCACGCTGAGGGTGTCCATGGAGTTGCCACTGAGCAGAGACGTACACCCAGAGAGGGCGGTAAGTGTACTTGCGCCGACTGCTGCACCGGTTTCCGTGAGGAAACGTCGTCTACTCTGGATACGTGTCCCGTCGGACCGATTCGAGTTATTAGGGCAGCCTAAATTAGGCATGCCTAAAATGAATGGACAGTAGTTAATATAATCTTTCCTTCCAACCGAGAATAACAGACAACCACACCAAGTGTAGACGTATTTCTGTGAGTGTGCAGCGGTGATACCCCTCTAGATACACCCAGAACCCTATGGCACGGCTGAGTGCAAATCAGCCACCAGCGATGGCGATATACTCGCGTATTCGCGGGACCCGCCACTAACGGGCTCCGTCGCAGGACCACAGTCCAGTTGCCGAAGTACGCTGCAGAAAGACGCGGTCGATCGGCTGCTCAGCGATGTTAAACAGGTCCGTGGCGAAATCGTCGACCGGCCGGTGGACAGAGTGTCTCCGCTTCTCTTACTCCTCTGGCCGCTCGATAGCATTCTGGGGCTCACTGCTGCTGAGTTGCCACACGAGAATCCCGAGTGAGACGAACGCAACGGCAGCCGTAGCGATGTACCCGGCAGTGCTGATAGTAAACAGCCGGTCTGGAAAGAGCGCAAGCACAATGAGCAGGCCCATGGTCGAAAGACTAGTCAGCGAGGGAACAACCATGAGCCAAAATTGTCGCGCGACACTGCCCATGCGACGCTCTTCGATTCCAAGTAGTATGTATCTTATCAGCCAGAAACGCGCCACCGGCTATACTGTTTGAACGCCGTGCACCAGCTCAACCCACAGTGCGGAACAACTGTTGGCCTCAAAGCTACGGGCTTTTCACGCGAGTTATGGAAAGCTGTTACTGCTGTTGCCGACGATTCTCTGACCTCGCGTTCAGCGGTATCTCGTTCAGCTACACCTTTGTGCCGTCCTATACAAGCGGCTGGCCGTGGGTTGTGAATAGAACATGAGGCCGACAAAGCACCACGGCTGATCGGATCGGCTGTCACGTAGTCTTCGCAACTGAGCGTGCAACACGGAGTAACGTGCTGTCGTCGGCTGTGTCGGCAGGGAACCTGCTCACATAATAGGTGGTGTGATTCACCGACCAACTAATGCGGACCGTTCTGTTCGTCTGCGTTTGCCTTGCTTCGTACTCACCCACTTGCACGGGCGTCCCTGTAGTCGTGTTCCGTGTCCCGTTGAGAATTCCAATCCTGTAGTGTGTGTCAGTGCTCGTAGACTCATATCTGAGCATCGCTACCTCTGGATCAGTTGAGCGGTGCGACGCGACGTCTAACTCGAATTCTGCCGGCATGTTCGGGTTCGGCACTGGAAGTGACGCAGCGTCGGCCAGCGCCGCTCGTGACTCGTACGTATTGAACTGGACCTGTTGTGCATCATCCGGAACCTCTTGCGGGTCGAGCTGGAACGTTCCAGGCTCGAACGTCGGATTGAACGTTACATTCCGATACGTGACTAGGTATTCGTAGTCATCACCGTTGGCAACGAACGACGTCTGGCGCTTGATCGGAAACAGGAACTCAGTATCTAGCCACAGCGTCTGTGACCGTAACGACATATCTTCATTGGCCGGCGCGATCTCTAACCGATAGGTTTCTCGCCCAGCAATCGTTTCTGTGCCATTATATACGACCGTCACGTTCCCGCCACGATACGCAGCTGAACTGTTTTCTCCGGACTCGTCTTCGCGTGGCACTACTGGCAGGGGTGAAATGCCCGGGGTCGACGTCGGCTGCGAGACAGGGCGGTTACTTTTGGCCGCAGCGAGAAGCTCTGGATACGTCGTCTCTGTAGCGCTATCAGTGGTCTGGAACGACATTCGGTGGAGCTCATTCGACTCCGGGTCATAGGACACAAGCCTTGACCTGTTTGCAATAATAAATCCGCCTTCACCAACCCGGGGTGGTCTTGTTTCCTTCGTTTTAGTAACCGAGATCACCCGCTCAAAATACGCAAATGAGCGAACTCGTTCTCGCTTTTGCGTGACGATTGTTGTTGTTTTGTCGTTCCGGGTTCGGACTGTCGTTACCGTTGCGTTGACGGTATCAAGCGACGCGTAGCGCTCTGTTGCCTCAGCTTCTGATGGTAGCTCCGCACTCCCACTGGATGAACTCCCGATTGCACTACAGCCGCTCGCTGTGACTAGTATCACCACAACAACTACACGCACAACCTCTCGCAAACTGAATAGCTTTCTCGTAAGCCGATACATCTGTTAGGATATGATACTGCTTGGATGAATATAAAATACGGTTTCACGGCCTGATTGTGTTCTTGTTTCGAATAATACGCTCGCCGGGAAGACAGTTACATCACTCGCAAGTGTTTCGAACAGTGGCGGCGAAATACAACCTTGTCGGCGTCTCAATCGGCCCAAAGGACAGGCCCGTCACACTCATAGCTGACCCAGTAGTAGGCTGCGAAAAGCAGCCCATCTTGGAGGCGTAGTTCAGGCGAGTCGGTCAGTACAGCAGACTCAGGCCCCGTCCATGTCGCCAATAGCCCCAGCCATCCCAAGAAGCAGTAATCCGTACCCGGCGAGGCCGGCGGGGATTGATGCCTGGAGAAGCAAATACCCAGTAAATGCTCCAATGCCGCCGATAATACCCCCGCGTTTCCTCGCCGACCGATTCGACTGCCCACGAGAAAGAGAGAGCCACTGCTGTTTATGTGCCAAAATCAGTGATGTTACCACACCGTACAGTGGGAGAAGCGAAAGCATGACCAGGTGGTCCGATGCGGCGAACGCTACTGCAAGAACGGTGATTAGCAGTCCAACGCCTGCTGAAATGGCGTATCGGAGGGCGGTGCGCATACATCAAGTTACAGCTACCGGACCAAGTACGGTACGAAATTTGTATACAACAGCCACAGACAGGCTGACCAGTTCTTGCTAAGCGTTCATAGTGAGACAGTCACACTGAGAATCAAATCCGCCGCACCATCGCCATGGCTCTCAGCCCGGTGGCCCGCCACTGACAACTCACATATCCTAGACAGTGAGGCGACAGTGACATTCGTACCGCCTCAATGCCTTCAGTCCGAACCCTTCGTCGGATCGTCTCAAGAAGAAGCATACCCGTCGGGAATGGTGAACAGAGTGTCCTAACGGAACCATAGTACGCCGAACGAGTCACCCTGGATTATCCGAAACAGGTGGCCTCTCACCAGCTGAGGGAAAGCCCCGTCCGCCTGTATGAAAAAATCAACATAGCTACGACCGAACTAACACCTATGTCCTCGTGTACCCGCCGCACCCTCCTCGCAGCTGCTGGAACTGGACTGGGAGTCTCCCTCGCTGGTTGTGGATCTCTTGTGAACAATTCACCGGCAGCAGAGGCTCCGCCCGCTAGAGAGCTTGATAGATATCGCGTTTTTGTCGCTAAAGAAGTCGACTTCCCGGGCCCTAGGCCGGTTTCATCTGTCACGGATGGAGCCAGTGCTGACGTGAGTGTGTACCCATCCGGGGACGACCAAGTCCAGCGAGTCCGCGACTGTCTCACTGACGGCCGCCCTGCTGTCGTGGCAGGCGCGGACGCGCAGTGGACCGTTATGCAGGCGTGCGCCGACAGTGAGCGTCGGTACGGCTTCACTCAGAACGGGTGGGGGCCAACGGACCGGATCGCCGCTGCTGTCCCGAAACAGGGCCGACTGGACACACACAAATTCGTCGGTGCAGAGCTACCGCGGGACCTTCCGTGGGCTGTCAGTGAAGTGCTCGAACCATCGTTGCCGGAGTGTCCCGCGCCATTGGAGTTGGAGGGTCCTGACGGTGCCACGACCATCGGCCGGTCACGAATTCGCGGAGTGAACGATGTCGGCGGCTTTGATCGCTGGGATACCCTTCGGATGGCTGCTAATGTTGACCCAGCGGTAGTCTCTGTCGATATGCAGGCCACAGTGTACGGCGGGTCCACCCAGAGCGATACCAGCTCGTACAAACCGGACCGGATCCGTTTCGTTTCGGATTTCCCGGGGAAGATAAGCGGAATGAGTCCCCAAGACGCTGGGTTAGATAGTCTCACTGTTGAGGCCACCAGTAATACCGGTCCCGAGACGACTCTCACGCAGTATACGTTCACACCACGAGGGAAAAGATACCGGGGAGCTTTTGCAGCCTGTGCGCGGACGCAGTTCCGGACGCGGAAGACAGAATCACCGATATCGTATGACTCTAACGGGCGATTTCGATGGCGGGATCCACAACTGCTTGACGACGATACATGGGTGCATCATACGCCCGGACAAGCTGTCTGGTACCCGAACCGCTGACTCCGACCGAATTCGCTTCGACGACTCCACGTCAATGTAGCCATGAAAAGCGGTCGATCAATGGCTCGCCGAAGGCGCTCACTCAGATCCGAGACAGCGCGACGTACAACAAGATACCAGCGTGAATCACGGCGAACGGTCCGATAACAACCAGTGAAGCGTAGGCTGTTCCCGAGTCGATTCCGGGGGCGAGAAACAGCCCGGCTGGCACTGCGAGAAAAAAGAGCAACAGGCCGCCGGCAGCTGCGATGATCGTTGGATCCCGCTCTGGCCGTTCCGTTTGGTGTACTGGAAGCTGTAGCGTGTTGATTGCTTCGTCGAGATCAGACAGCGGGCCGAACTGCACGCTACCTCCGTCGACCGAATCAACGCCAGTGATCCGTAACCGGCCCGTGTCACGAAGCCGGTCGACGATAGCGTTAATAACGGAAAAGTCGGTTCCCGGACCGACCGTGGCAATCCACTGCGGTGACTCCAACAGTCGGTCGTAAGCGACCAGAAACTCACCCCGGCGTTGGTACTCGATCGTTCCGTAGCGGAGGTAGAAACTCAGCATACGAGCACCGATAATACAGAGAAGTACGACCGAAAGCAGCCCGATCCAGACCGGGTGACCGATCTGTAGCGCGACGACAAGCGCCGCGACAGTGAGAAGTGTGAACCGCGAGACCAGTGCGAACCCGACGGCGCTGAGACTTCCCAGTATAACGGACTTCTTGTCGACGACAACACTGGCTTCGACCGGCTCTTCAGGCATCTTTGGCTCCGGTGGCGGTTCGCTTCTGGGCAAGTCATCTGAAAGGTCTATATTCACATCGAGAAGCGACCCTCCGAAATGCTCCACGTAGAACCGGTAGACCGAACTGAGTGTTTTTCCGATGACAAGTCCCGTTAGCAGCGTTATACGACCGGCACGGGACCCACCCAGCGTGAGAAGCCCGACAAAGAGCAGTACCAAGGTCAACTGTGCCGGTGTCCGGATCAGTTCCTGCGCAGACACGTCGCGATACTCACCGGTGCCGATGTACTCAACCACGAACTCCTCGATCTGTGAGAACAGCAACGCCGCGATGCTCACAGCGAGGCCCACTGAGACCTGAATCGCCGGCCCGAGCGTCACGAGGTAGACAAGGCTGATCGGCCCGATGAATCCGAACCAGACCCCCAACACCGTGAGCGCGAAAGGAATGTTCCGTGGATAAATCGGTGGCAAATTCGAATAGAGCTGAAAACTACCGCGTTTCTCCCGGAGTTCATGTAACGGCTCGTGCTGTCCGGGACGTCCCGGAGACCCCTGCTCAGCGAACAGGGCCTTCGTCGCTGCGATGAGGACTGAAAAGGCGGCCTCAGCTGTGTAGACAACGAGTAATAGCCAGAGGTCCCAGCCCCAGGCAGTGACTCCGACCAGCGGAATACAGTTCGCAGCGATTACACCCAGACCGCGGACGAAAGTCGGGAACCGCTGGGTCATGATTGGTAGCACTCAAGTCGTTACACCTGAACAACAAACATACTTCGAATTCGATAGCACGGCTGAACTGCACCTGTATGACCGTTGCCAGTACAGTACAGAGAGGCCGTCAAGAACAGAAGGTATCGCCAGAAACCACAACCCTCCCGTCACAGGATTTCAGGCCGATGTGGCCCTGCGGTTTCCACACGCATACCCTCCAAGCGTTTCCTGCTGGGTTTCAGCATCGGCGTGGCTATGGCGACTTTTCAGAATTGCACACCTGAATCGCTGACTGCTTTTCGTAAGCTGCGGGCCGTGTGGCCCCACTTTATACGCGGGTGCGCCTCTTATGCTGTTCGGCTCGGGGCAGTTGCTGGGTCTGATACTCTAGGTAAGACATTTTTAGAATGCGATCAAACATTCACCAGATGTCAGAACCGCCCTCCAGTCGTTCAACGAGCTTTGTCAGTACAGAGACCAAGATCACAGCTGTCTTTATCATACTCGCTCTCGTGTTGGTATTCGGTAGCATAACTGTTACCGACAATCAATGGATTCACTTCGCTGTGCTACTCGGCGTTGGCGTTATCATACCGACACTCATCAACGAGTGGCGTAACTGATTGGGCCACACACGCGGCACGCACTATGCCAGTGCGGTCAGATTTCCCGGGGCAACTTCACGAATACCACAGCGAGGTCCCTCGCTGCTGACCCGCTCAGCGAGATCACGTCGCTCGGTGCGACCGGGTACCTGAAATCACTGGCCGCGACTCTCCCGCTACCTCTTATCCATGCCGCCGCTCGTGCCCCGCACACTGGCCACGCATCGTCGCACCGTCGATCCGCTATTCAGTCGAGACACTCGCATTCACGAGCAGTTTGCTGGATAGCGATGCCAGCGACGTTGGCACCGTACTCAGCAGTCCGCTGAATACTGTCGAGTAAGAGACCCACGACGTAGGCCTCGCCGGGGGTATCGTGCCCGTAGAGGTCTCGATCCAGCGCCTGGAGATTGTCGCTCAAATCGTTGCGCTTGGAGAGGGCAGCGTGTGCGGCCTCGATGCCGCCGTCGGCGAGGATCACGTCGGCGGCGTCGTCGACGACCTGTCGGGAAGTCGCCGAGAGCGACTCAATGCGATCCGCGAACGTCGCTGGCACCACTGCGTCGGGGTCGAGAGCAAAGCGCGCTATCTTCTCGGCATGGTCTGCACATCGCTCGAACTGCCGGCTAGCATAGTAATACTCGAATAGCTCGTCACGACCGTATGAGAGCTTCTCTACCTCTTGGAGGTTTGTCAGCGCGCGACGGAAGTGTCTGGTCACCATCGCGAACAGCTTGTCGGCCTCGCTATCGCGGTTGATGACCTGCCGAGCAAGTGCTTCGTCGCCGTTTAGCACGGCCTGAACGGCATCGCGGTGCATTCCCAGCATGACAAGCCGCAACCGGAGCGCAGACTTACGCACATCGACGTTGTTGGCGTCGATGAGGTTGGTCAGGCGGATTCGCGTCTCACCGGCCTCCAACAGTTCGAACCCTGAGAGCTTCGAGACAGTGTCCTCAACCAACTTCCGGCGCTCCGCGGAGTGGCCTGTTCTATCTAGCAGCGTCACTGTATCGAAACCGACGGCGTGCAGGGCGTGTATTTGCTGACGGATAGCGTTGTCTGAGTCGGTCGCCACATCGACTGTCGTCGTCCGGGCCTCCATCGTGCGATCCGTTGTCGCCTCAATCAGTAGCGATCCGTCGTCGTTGGGATGCAGTGAGAGCACGGATCCAGCGTCGATTCCGTGTTCCTGCGCCCACGATTTCGGCAGAGAGACAGTAAATGTCGTTCCCCCCGAGAGTTGCACCTTCCGTGTCTCCATACACTACCCGCTGATAACAGAATAGATATTATATTTTATATGAGGGGTCTATCCTGGTAGGAAGTGGTATATATCTGTACAGGCCGCCAGAGCGGAAGGGAAAAACAGAGTACGTCACGGCAGCTAACAACGCTATATAGCCGTCCGGACAGTCTGTGGAACAGGGCTAATACTGCAAGTAGAGAGAAGCAGCTATGTCCCATCGAACGTGGCACCACCCGCTGGCGAGGGATCAACAGGGTCGCGATGCGACACGTGCACAGGTTGTCGAGGCGATTGACCGAACCGCTCCGAAGACGAAAGAAAAGCTGGCACGCACAGTCGGTATTTCTGAACAGTACCTCTCGGAATTGCTTCAGGAACTCAAGGCCGAAAACGTCGTTCGAAAGGGCTACATTGTCGACGATGAGGCACTCTACCGTGGTGCACCGAACATCTCGAAGCTATACGGTGGATCAGCCGAAGAGACCGAAACAGATGCCGATGTATCTGATGACCGAGGTGCAGCGCTCCTCAAACTGCTCGCACGATTAGAGTCGGTGACCACCCGCCAGTACGAAGCGGCTCGTGCAGCCTTCGAAGGTGACCCTGTTGATCGCTCGGCGAAGAAACTTGAATCGTTGACCAATGAGCGCTACTCCGCAGTGCTGTCGGAATTGAAGTCCTACACGCTGACGACTGATTGGCCCGGTAACCGTGTCGCTGCCGACCTTTCGACGATTGCGACCAATCTCGAAATCGTCGGCGACCGGGCCTGCTTCATTGCCGACGTGGTCGCTCGTGAGGAGACCGACGCGACTGGGATGGTGAACGAACGGATGACGGATATTTTTGCATCCGGGGAGCAGATCAACGACTACCTTTCGAGAATTCTATTCGACTGTGAACTCGAAGTACTCGACAGACTCCGAGAGGAGGAGGTCACTGTCCACCGGGATCTGGATGAGTTATTCGAACTGGTGACTGCGTACGACCCCGATATGTACGGGTATCTCGTCACCATTACGCGTGCACTTGAACGGGCTATCTACTACTGGGTCGACGCCGCTGAGCTGGCCGTTCAGTTGCATTCTGGCGTCCAGCCGGACCACGTCGAGATCTGAACCGACAAAAACAGCGCGAGTACAGACGGGTCCAGACTACTCAATCCAGCGTCGCGGGGTCGGCTGTCTCGGGCGCGTGCCGGTCGAGAAAGGTCTCTAAATCGCGGAAGTCGTCGAGTCGTTCGCGGAGCGTCTCGTGGTCCCAGTCCCACCATTCAGTCGCTGCGATGCGAGCCGCGATGTCCTCTGGGAAACGCCGCCGAATCGGCTCGGCGGGGACGCCCGCAACGATGGAGTACGGCGCCACGTCGTCGGCAACGACGGCACCCGCGCCCACGACGGCCCCATCACCGATAGAGACACCGGGGAGGACGATGGCACCGTGGCCAATCCACACGTCGTGACCGACTTCGACTGGCTGGTCGGCCCGCCATTCGAATATCGATTCGTCGTCTTTTCCGAGGTCGTACATCGCCGCGCGATAGGTGAAGTGATGTGCCGTCGGGCGGTCGATGGGGTGGTTGGTCGGCCCGAGTCTGGCCGCGGCGGCGACGTTGCCGAACTTCCCAATGGTCGTGAAATCCAGCTGTACGTCCTCCATGAGATAGGTGTAGTCGCCGATAGCAGACTCGTTGAGTCGGGACCGTTGCCGGACCTCGGTCCACGCCCCGAGTTCGCTCTCAGTGATCGAGACGGGGTCGTGCAGCGTCGGGTCGGGACCGAGCGACCGGGTCCGGTCCGCCCCGTAGTCCTCGACGTACGTCACTGGCGACGCCCCATCGTCGAGGCCAGTATCTTCTTCGGCGCGTTTACGAAGGCGTCGAGGACGCCGGTCTGTTCGGTGTCGTCGTCCTCTCGCAGGTACGACCGGACACGCTGACTGATTAGTTCAACAGATCCGGCTAACAGGAAGATCAGAATGATACAGGCCATCATATTGGTGTAGTGGAACGTCTGTCGCTGGATGTACAGTTCCAGACCCAGGCCGCCGCCGCCGATGATACCGAGGCCGATAGCGGCCCGCACGTTGTGTTCCAGGTCGAAGGCGATCCAGGCGATAAACTGCCGGAACACCTGACTGAGCATCCCGAAAGAGACGACCTGCGAGCGGTTCGCGCCCGTCGAGCGGATCCCCTCGATGGGTCCGTCCTCTATCTCTTCGAGCTCATCGGTGAACAACCGGCCGAGGTATCCCGTTGTGTCGACCATTATCGCCAGAGCCGCGGTGAACGGTGTGACCCCGGCCAGCGGGATGAGTATCAGGAACCAGACAAGTCCGGGGATAGCTCGAATGAGGCTCATCGTCCCGCGGAAGACGAAATTGAACGGGTAGGGGACAACCCGCTCGCTT
The DNA here is from genome assembly GCF_003665985.1 of Haloarcula sp. Atlit-47R. Classification (NCBI taxonomy): domain Archaea; kingdom Methanobacteriati; phylum Methanobacteriota; class Halobacteria; order Halobacteriales; family Haloarculaceae; genus Haloarcula; species Haloarcula sp. Atlit-47R. The sequence goes on from NZ_QPLQ01000003.1 coordinate 309,995, forward strand.
GCCATCACGCCGAAAAAGAGCGCGCCGGGCAGTCCGAGTACCGACCCAGCGAATGCGACAGCTAACGTGACGAACATAGCGCCCCAGACGATCTGTCCGTTCTCGACGGTGAGAATAAGATTCTCCGCCATCATGAACGCCCAGTACTCACCGAGATCGACGAACGGAACGCCGAAGTACGTCGTCGGTGGGAAGTACCCCAGTAGTGCCTCGTAGAACTGGTCGAGTTGCTCGACCAGCATCAGCAGTTCGAACTCGATTACGCGGAGACTGAAATAAAATATCAAACCGGTGCCAACAAGGCCTAAAAGCGTCCAGAGCCGCCGTTTCGTCTTACGGCGCTTCATCTCCTGAAGTTTCTGTTCCGCGGCGGTGTCGCCCACGTCGTCGAACCCGAAGTATGTCGCGACGCGGTTGCCGTCGGCCGAACTCACGCTTCGACCCTCCGCTCGTGGTCCTCGTCTCCGGGGAGACCGGCAGCGCCGTCGGCGAGGTCGTCCTGGTCTGCTAGGCCGACCGTCTCGACGCTGCCGTACAGGTCGTCAATCAAATCGGGCGTCAGGCCCTCCCGACCCACGTCGAACAGTTTTTGACCGTCTTTCAAGCCGATGAATCGGTCGCCGAAGTGTGCGGCGATGTTAACCTGATGGAGGCTTACGAGCGCCGTCACATTATGCTCCATCGCGGCCTTCCGGAGGTAGCCCATCACTGTTTCGGCGCTGGCGGGGTCGAGGCTTGCGACCGGTTCGTCCGCGAGCAGGAGACGGGGGTCCTGGACCAGCGCGCGGGCGATGCCGACGCGCTGTTGCTGCCCGCCCGACATCTGAGTGACGCGCTGGTGGCTCTCGTCGAGCAGGCCGACTGTTTCCAGAGCCTCCAACGCCCGGACCTTGTCCTCGCGGGCCTGCCACTGAAGCAGGCTCTTGACCATCGAAACGCGGTCCAGAGACCCAGTGAGAGCGTTCAGGTACGCCGAGACGCCTTCCACAAGGTTGTGTTGCTGGAAGATCATCCCAACGTCTGTCCGCGACCCGCCAATCTCCTCGTCATCGAGATAGATACCGCCCTCAGTAGGCTCGGTCAGACCGTTGGCACAGCGCAACAGCGTCGACTTTCCCGCCCCAGACTCTCCGAGCAAGACCGCGAACTCGTCTTCAATCTCGAACGATACTGATTCGAGGGCTGTCACGTCACCGTACTCCTTTGTCAGGTTTTCTACCTTAAGCGTACTCATGATAAAAATAGTACCCTAAGCGCTTAGGCCGCGGGGTCAATGCCGACTGCGTTCATCCGTTTGATCACCGGTTGATATGTCTCCATTGAGGTGTCTCTAAGTGTCGTGAACGGCAGTTCCTCCTCGTTGTAGTCGTCCGGGTAGTACTGCTGGATAGTTTCCTTATCAGAGTTGACCAGTGCGTCGCCGATCGCCGATTTCTTCTCGGAGTCCCAGCTCTTGCGGGCGTACATCGGCTGTTTCGGGATGGGGAAGGACCACCAGATCGGCTTGAATGCCGGCGTTTCAGTCCCGAGCGTGTCGAGGAAGGAACTCTTGTCCAGCACGCGGTCGGGGAAGTCTGACTTGTACTTCTCGGGGATGTGCGGGATGCCATTCCCACCCCAGGTGGTCGCGCCGTCAGCCTCGCCGTTCCCGAGTTTCTGCAGAGCGATGTCGTGGTCGGTCCAGCTCCCTTCGAAGTCTTCCGGCGGCCCCTTGGGTGCCTCACCGATGTCGAGGCCAGCCTCCTGAAGCGTGTAGAGCGCGAAAATGGAGCCGCTGGTCGAGAGGCGGTCGGCGAAAGCCCACGTCTTGCCCTCCACGTCTGTCCGCTCTGAAATCTCCGAGTCCGGTTTGACTAGCATTACCGAGAAGTAGAACGCCGACCCGCCCGTGACGGTCGTTCCGTAGACGTCCATCAGGTCGGGGTTGGAGATGAGTGTCACGTCGTCCATCCCGATCTCGGCCTGCTCACTCTCCAGCGCCGGTCGGATAGCGGAGTAATCTTGTGGGACCTTCATTTCCACGTTGACGCCGTCAACCTCGCCGTTGATGAGGTTCTGGACCGGCTTGTAGCGCCGACGGGCGTCGGCCGGCGTCCCCGGCGTCAGCAGCATCGTGACGCTCTCTGCGCCGCCACCACTCCCACCGCCCATCACGGAGCTGCACCCGGCGAGACCAAATGTCGCAGCGGCGGCCGCACCACCGGCGAGGAATCGACGGCGGTTGACCGCACCAGACTGTGTCCCGTTCGTTGTGTCCGATACCCCGAACCCGTATTCAGTCGCGTCGTCTGACATCATCTGTGGGCTGGTAAAGGGGTCGAATAACAGTTGGCTGCGTAGAGTCCGGAGCGTCCACCTGTCTGAGGGCGGCTGGTGACTATCTCCACAACGTGGCTAGCAAGTACATACCCGTATAGACGCACAGAGACAGGAGGGGGAGCGAACCCCAGCAGCTGGTCGGGCATAGAGAGTACCGAGTGAAGCCTTATGCGGTAGTTGCAGTCCTGATAGAGTGAGTGCATGGTTGACCCATATGATCGGTCGGACCGGTTCGAGCTGATCGCCGCCTGCGAGGGCGGGACGCTCGCCCGGTTCGCCAACGATGTCCTCGCGGACGACCCGCCGCTGTCCGTCCGTCAGGAGCCACGGCCGCAGTTGGTGATGCAACAGGTACGCGAACCGGTCGAGCGACGGCCGTTCAATCTCGGGGAGGTCCTTGTGACGCCCGCCGAGGTCGAACTCGACGGCGCTCGCGGATTCGCAATGCTCCCCGGCAAGCGCGAGCGCGCCGCGCTTTCTGGGGCTATCGTCGACGCCGCCGTCGCCGGCGACCACGAGGCGACGCCGGACATCGTCGCGGCGCTCGAAGCGGTCGCCGACAGCGAGCGCGACCAGCGCCGGCGGGCGTGGGCCGAGAGCAAGCATACGGCCGTCGACTTCCAGACGATGGAGGGCGAGGAATGAGGGCGCTCGGTCTCGACCCAGTCCACGACACGCGCGACGCGTTCGACGGTCTGCTCGAAGCGATGAGTCGGCCGGGAACGGTCCAGTCCGTCCCGTCGCCGGCAGACCAGGCCGTCGTCTCGACGCTGGTCGACCACGAAGTGACGCTCTCGACGACCGACGAGACGCTCCGCGACGCGCTCTCGGACCAGGGGCGTCTCGACGCCGCGCCGCCCGAGGCGGCCGACATCGTCCACCTCACCGGCGACCGAGACGTCGACGTACGCGAGTGCGAACGCGGGACGCTCGTCGAACCCAGCGACGGCGCGACGGTCGTCTACCGCGTGGCGTCGCTCGCCGCTGGGGCCGCCGGGGCCGGGACGACCGTTCGGATTACCGGGCCGGGCGTCGACGGGGAGACGACGCTGTCGGTGTCGCTGCCCGCCGCAGATCTGGCCGCGCTCACCGACGCCCAGTCGAGCTATCCCCGGGGCGTCGACGCGGTGTTCGCGGCCGACGACAGCCTCGCGGCCCTCCCCCGGTCGCTCACCGCGGAGGTGGTCTGAATGGGATACGTTGCCGTCACCGCCGGCGAGGAACTCATCGAGCGCGCGGCCGACTTATTCGAGAGTCAGCGGATCGGTGACTCCGAGGACGTCGATGTCGACCAGATTCGCGACCAGTTCGGTCGCCTCACCGCCCAGGCGATGGGCGAGGGCGGACTGTACGCCCCACGACTGGCTGCGCTGGCGGTCAAGCAGGCCCAGGGGGACGCCGTCGAGGCCGCCTTCCTCCTACGGGCCTACCGTTCGACGCTGGAGCGCTTCGACGAGAGTGTCACAGTCGAGCCAAGCGAGATGATCGCCTCGCGGCGCGTCTCCCCGGCGTTCAAAGATGTCCCTGGCGGCCAGATTCTCGGCGCGACCAAGGACTACACCCAGCGCCTACTGGACTTCGACCTCGTCGACGGCGACCCGACGGACCCGACCGAGGACTGGGACGTCGAGGACGCAGGCGAACCCGAGCGGCTCACGAACGTCACAGAACTGCTCCGCGAGGAGGGCCTGCTCCACGAACCGACCGCCCCGGACGTTGAGGAGCCAAACGACACCACGCGGGAGTCGGTGACGCATCCGCCCGAGCGCGACGAGGTGTTACAGGAACTCGCCCGGGGCGAGACCGGCGCTGTGACGGCGCTCGGCTACTCCGCGCTCCGGGGGTACGGCCAGGTCCACCCGACATTGGCGGAGGTCCGCGTCGGCGACCTGCCGGTCCGCATCGAACACCCCTACACCGGCGACGACGTGACCGTCGCGCACACGCGCGTCACCGAGTCAGAGGCCGTCGTGCCTGTCTACGAGAAGCGCGAGGACCCCCAGTTCGCCTTCGGCTACGGCCTGACGTTCGGTCGCAACGAACGCAAGGCCATCGGGATGACGATCCTCGACGCCTCGATACAGCTCGACGGCGAGGCCGAACCGGCCGAGGACGCCGAGTTCGTCCTCGACACGGTCGACGGGATGGACGCCTTCGGCTTCATCGAGCACCTCAAACTGCCCCACTACGTCACCTTCCAGTCGATTCTGGACCGCATCCGCGCGATCCGGGAGCGCCAGGGGCTTCGTGAGGACGGACGCGTCGACGACGAACAGCCAGCCGAACCGGCAGTCGCGGGAGCGAGTGACGATGACTGAGGACACCACCACTAACGACGTCTCGCCCGACGGGGGGACACCCGTCGCGACCGACTCCGTCGACGCCGCGCTGGATTCGCTCGACGGCGACGGCCTCGCGGGGTACAACTACGCGTATCTCGACGAACACACCAAGCGCGAGGTCCGGCGGTCGATGCTGAAGGCCGTCGCCATCCCCGGCCACCAGGTGCCCTACGCCTCACGGCCGATGCCGCTGGCCCGCGGGTGGGGGACCGGCGGGATACAGGCGTCGCTGTCGCTGCTCGGCCCCGACGACACGTTCAAAGTGATCGACCAGGGCGCAGACGAGAGCGTCAACGCGGCCAACATCCGCCGGCTAGCGGAGAACACGGCAGAAGTGGAGACGACGACGGACACCACCGCCGCCGACCTGATACAGAGCCGCCACCGCATCCCGGAGGAGGTGCTGACCGACGACCAGCGCCTCGTGTTGCAGGTGCCGGTCACCGACGCCCTCCGGAAGGTCGACCCCTCCGACGCCGCGAACCGACGGCGACACGCCCACCGGAACTACGGGAAGATGTGGGTCCACCTCTACGAGAACGTCGTCGAGTACGGCGAGATCCAGATCGCGTCGCGGTACCCGACGATGGTTGCCGGGCGCTACCTGATGGACCCCTCGCCTATCCCTCGGTGGGACGTGCCGAAACTCGACGATGCCGACCACCTCACCGTGCTGGCCGCCGGCCGAGAGGCACGCATCTACGCCGTCCCGCCCCACACAGAGGTCGAACCGCTGGCCTTCGAGGACCGCGAGTTCACGGTCGAGCGGTTCCCGGACGAGGCCTGTCACGCCTGCGGATCGACCGACACCTACCTCGTCGAAGTCTCGGAGGCCGCCGCGGACGCGGACGGAGGCTTCGAGACGCGCTACGCCTGCAATGACGCGAGCTTCTGTGAGAAGCGCCGCGAGAATCCCGACCTGTCGAAGACCCACCACCTCGACCGTGAGAGCGTCGACTGGGGGCCGGGAACGAGTGAGACGGCCACAGCAGACGACGGGGCGGCCCGTGCGGCCACGGACGACGACGCTGTCACAGGCGACGAGGCGGTCCGTGGAGGTGACGGGCAGTGACGCTGCTCGACGCCGAGGGCCTGGAGACGGTGTACGGGCCCAGATGTCCACAGTGCGTCGAGTCGACGGGCGACCGCGCCGGGACGAACCAGTGTCCCCACTGCGGGAGCGTCGTGGCCTGCGCCGAGGCCGACCTCGACGTCGAGGCCGGCGAGGTGCTCGGCATCGTCGGCGAGTCCGGCAGCGGCAAGTCCAGCCTCGCTGAACTGGTCGCACTGGAGCGCGATTCGGACGCGAAAACCGCCGGAGAAGTGCGCTACGCCGGCCACGACGGCAACCTGCTCGACGTCGACTACGAGACGCGTCACGACCTCCGGACCGGCGACATCGCCCTGGTCCACCAGCACATCCGCGACGGACTGAACCTCTCGTTCACTGGCGGCGGCAACGTCGCCGAGAAACTGCTCTCGGCGGGCGAGCGGTCCTACGAGGACGTCCGCGAGCGCGTCCGGGACCTGTTTGAGGCGACCGAGATTCCCGTCACCCGGATGGACGACCCCACCAGCACCTACTCCGGCGGGATGCAGCGCCGGGTCCAGATAGCCCGTGCGCTGGCGACGGACCCCGACCTGGTCGTGCTGGACGAACCGACCACAGGGCTGGACGTGAGCGTCCAGGCCCGCGTCCTCGACATGTTCCGGCGCGTCCAGCGCGAGGAGGGCGTCGCGGCCATCGTCGTCTCGCACGACCTGAGCGTCGTCCGCCTGCTGGCCGACCGGACGCTGGTGATGCGCCACGGGCGCGTCGTCGAGTCCGGCCTCACGGACCGCGTGATGGAAGACCCGCACCACGAGTACACCCAGACCCTCATCAACTCAGTCATATGACAGTCCTGTCCGTCGACGGTCTCTCGAAGACCTTCGACATGCACGTGCTCGGCGACACGCAGGTCGTCGGCCTCGACGGCGTATCGTTCGACGTGCGCGAGGGCGAGTTCCTCGCTATCGTCGGAGAGTCCGGCAGCGGCAAGTCCTCGCTGCTGAAGTGCCTCTATCGCACCTACGAGCCCAGTTCGGGCGCCGTCGTCTACCACGGCCCCGACGGCGACGTGGACCTCGCGTCCTGTCCCGACCGGACGGTCATCGACCTCCGGGGCGACGCCATCGGCTACACTTCCCAGTTCCTCGACGAGATACCGCGCGTCCCCGCAGTCGACGTGGTCGCGCGGCCGCTCGTCGAGCAGGGGACCGACCGCGAGGACGCCCGGGACACCGCCCGCGACCTCCTGTCCGCGCTGTCAGTGCCGGAGGAACTCTGGCAGGCGTACCCGGCGACGTTCTCTGGCGGGGAGCGCCAGCGCGTCAACCTCGCGCAGGCACTCGCGCCGGAACCGGACCTGCTCCTGCTCGACGAACCGACGAGCGCCCTCGACCCCGAGACGCGCCGGGCCGCCATCGACCTGCTCTCGACGTCGCTGGACGCGGGGACCACAGTGGTCGGCGTCTTCCACGACACCGACGTCGTGGAGGCCGTCGCCGACCGGGTGGTCGTGCTGGACGACGGCCGCCTCCGTCGGGTCGTCCCCATCGACGCCTTCGACGGAGAGGTGGTGGTCGGATGAGTTCGACCGCTCAGACCGCCGCAGAGAGCGTCGCCATCGTCGGCGGCCGGGTCGTCACGCCCGACGCGGTCGTCGAGGGCGGCGTCCGCGTCGAGGGGGACCGAATCGTGAGCGTGGGTGCTGTCGACGCCGACGCCGACACCGTCGTGGACGCCAACGGCCGCCTGATCCTGCCCGGCCTCGTCGACCTGCACGGCGACGATATCGAGACGCACCTCCACCCGCGGTCGGGTGCGCGCATGCCCCCGTCGATGGCGCTCGCGTCCGCGGACCGTGCGAACCTCGCGGCCGGCATCACGACGAAGTTCCACGCCATCTCCTTCGAGGACGACGCGGACGAGGACCGCTCGCCGGAACTCGCGGCGACGCTGACCGACGGCATCGCCGCCGCCGACGACCTGCTCGCGGACCACCGCCTGCACGCCCGGTGTGAGGTGACCCAGCGCCGGTGCGTCGACGCGGTGCTGGACGTCGTCGAGAACGGCGACGCCGACCTCGTCTCGGTGATGAGCCACGTCCCCGGCAAGGGCCAGTTCCGCGACGTCGAGGCGTTCAAGCGGTACTACGAGAACGCCGACGACCGCACGGTTGAGGAGGCCGAGGAGATGATCGCCGAGCGAACCGACATCTCGATGGCGACGCTCCGCGAGCGTGTGGACCGGGTCGTCGCGGCCGCCCACGACGCCGGCGCGGTGACGGCCTCCCACGACGACGAGGACCCCGCCGAGGTCGACCGACTGAGCGAGGCCGGCGTGGACATCACGGAGTACCCCATCACGCTGGAGACGGCCGAACGGGCCACCGACATCGGGATGACGACAGCGATGGGCGCGCCGAACCTCGTCCGTGGGGAGAGCCAGTGGGGCAACCTCTCGACAGCCGACGCCATCAGGGCTGGCGTGGTCGACGCGCTGGTCGCGGACTACCACCCCCCGTCGCTGCTCGCCGGCGCGTTCGTCGACACCGGCGAACCGCTCCCGGCGCGGGTCAGGCGGGTCAGCGCCGCCCCCGCCGACGCGGTCGGTCTCACCGACCGCGGCCGGATAGCGGACGGGGCGCGCGCCGACCTGCTGGTCGTCGACCGCGACCCGACGCCCACTGTGACGCGCGCACTCGTCGCCGGCCAGCCAGTGTACTGCGCGGACCCGGCGGCGGGAGGGACGCGATGACCGCCCGCGTCGGCGCGGCGATGGATATCCGCTACGGGACGACCGTCGAGGCGTTCGTGCGATACGTCACCGACCTTGGTCTCGACCACGTAGAGTTCAAGCGCGAGTACCTCGCGGGCCACCCCGACACGCCGGGGCCGCGAGCGGTCCGAGAACTGTGCGAGCGCTACGACGTCAGCGTCACGTACCACGCGCCGTTCCGGGACTGGAACACCGGGAGCTACGACGAGGTGGTCCGGCAGGACTCCGTCGAGCGAGTCAAGCGGACGCTCGACGACGCCGCCGACGCCGGGGCCGAGGCCGTCGTCGTCCACGGCGGGTCGGTCCCGGAGCGCTACCCCGAGTGGGTCCACGAACAGGCCTGGGAGAGCGCGAAGCGGTCGCTCGCGGAGTGCGCCGAGTACGCCCAGCTGGTCGGCGTCCCGCTCTGTCTGGAGAACCAGCCCTTCGACGAGACGACGCGGCGCTACACCACCACGCCAGACGACCTCGCGGCACTGCTCGAATCCGTCGACGTGATTCCGGAGTACCTCGGCGTCACGCTCGACGTCGGCCACGCGAAGGTGACCGGCGAGGACTGGCGCGACTTCGTCGACCGCTTCGGCGACCGAATCCGCGTCTGTCACCTCCACGACAACGACGGGACCGCTGACCAGCACGACCCGCTGTCTGCGCCCGAACCGTTGATCGACGCCATCCCGGCGGACTGCTTCGTCTTCGAGATGAAGTCCGTCGCCGACGTGGCCGCCTGCACCGACGGCGACGCCCCGCTTCCGGAGACGGGGGTGCCGGGCGATGACTGAGTACGACGCCGTCGTCTTCGACAACGACGGCGTGATCGTCGAACCCAGCGACCAGAGCGTTCTCGTCGACGCCGTCGTGGACGCCTTCGCGGCCTTCGACGTGCCGGTCGACGCGTCGACGGTCCGACAGTCCGTCGCCGAGGACGCGGTCCCGCGGGACCTGATCGCCGACCACGGCCTCGACGCCGAGGCGTTCTGGCACCAGCGCGAACTGACCGCGAGCCTCGCCCAGCAGGCCCACACCCGCGCGGGCGGCAAGCCCGTCTACGACGACGTGCGCGCGCTCGACGCGCTCGACGTGCCGCTGGGACTGGTCAGCAACAACCAGCACGCGACCGTCGAATTTCTGCTCGCTCACCACGACATCGACCGCTTCGACACCGCTTACGGCCGCCAGCCGACCCTCGCGGGCGCGGCCCGGCGCAAACCGGACCCGGCGTACATCGAGCAGGCGCTTTCTGACCTGGACGCGAGCGAGGCGCTGTACGTCGGGGACTCCGAGAAGGACGTTGTCGCGGCTCACCGCGCCGGCATCGACTCGGTCTTCCTCCGACGTGACCACGTCTCGGACGTGTCCCTCGACGTTGAACCGACCGCCGAGGTGGCGGATCTCCGGGCGCTGGTCGAGAGGCTGCCCGAACTGCACTGACCCCACCGGCGGCGCGCTCGCCGGTCCGAGATTCGGCGGCGTCCGGACAGTACGGACGGGACATTTATTCTGGAGGTGTCCGGGGTCATAGCATGCACCGACGTGCCGTCCTCGGATCGCTGGCCGCCGGGGTGGGGACACTGTTTGCCGGCTGTACTGGGTCGAGCGTCAACGGAACCGTGAGCACAAACGAGACGCCGCTCGTCCTCTCACACGACTACGCAGTTCAGGCGACGTACTCTGGCACTCAAATCGCCGTCGAGGTGACGGCCGAAAACGACGGCGACGAATCTATCACAACCGACCCGCCAGTCCCACGGATCGTCTGTACGTTTCGCTCCGATACCGGCGAGCAGGTATATCAAGCTGGACGCACGCTAGTGGACGCCGTTGACGTCGGTGAGTCGACCACACTTGAGTTCGCACTTGGCGTCGATGTCGACGCCGTGGCACGCTACGAGCTCCGGTGCAAGTGGGTCGAGGAGTAGCGATCACCCGTCTTGATTGGCTGTCTCTCAGTGCAGAGCGGAAATTCGAAGCTGCGGCTTCCAGCTCATGCTTGACTCAGGCCCGCTGGTCGGCATTCTACACCGACCACTACTAGTGGGAGAGGAACCAAAGACGACGGGATGGAACCGGCTGACTTTCTGGAAGACGCCACGGTCACTGTTGCTGACGATGTGTACGCCGTCTGCCGGACGGCCCACCCAGACCCGGACGCGTTCGTGACGGTGCAGGACGAGACAGAGACCACCGTCGTCGTCGACCAGACCAGCCCAACCGTGGACGAGGCCGCTGACGTGGAACGTGGCTGGAAGCGACTGACCTTCGATGTTGAACTCCCGTTCGAACTGGTCGGGTTCCTCGCAGTTGTCGCGTCGGCCCTGGCCGACGCCGACGTCTCTGTGTTCGTCGTCTCGGCGTATTCGACGGACCACGTGCTCGTCAAACAGTCGGACCTCGAGACGGCGCTTCAGACGCTTGACGACCTCGGGTGTGCGGTTTGAGGCGAGTGCCGCTGAGGTCAAGCCGCGCGCTACGTATGCCAGCCGGGCTATGATACGTAAACGGAAAAACAGAAGCGATGAGTACTGAACACGCTTGCACCAACGTGTATTCGCTGACTGACGCTGACACGTGGCTGCACCAGTTCCGTGTGAACCGCCTCGGGTAGCCCCGAGGCACTCGGCCTGCTCAGCCTGTAGAGACGTTTGCAAGACGCTGCGATCCCATTTTACCGGCATTCCAACGGAACAACAGTACGACACAACCAGGGACTGGACCCTGCCCGATCGTTTGGAGGGAAATGGTGGGCCACAATGGGCAATTTGTGACCCACCGTACTGCTATGTCAGAGGCACGGCTGGGTTCCGGACCCGAGAAACCCTACCAGACGACCAGCAATCAGGGGTGGTTGAAGCGGGGACCAGAACCCACTCGGATGTAATAATCGCCTAGTAAATAGACTTTGTTGAGACATGTCATCGAATGGCATAAGATAAGCCCTCTCGGAAACCGGCCATCCTGCCACAGTCTCTAGCGGTGTCCACAGTTCTACGTCGCACAACTTCGGTCCCGCTATGTGCATCAACGGAGCAGTCAGTTGCTGAGAGTGGGAGAGTCGGGACACATCGAACTAGCGGATACCGCGGCGTCGACGACAGAGTTGAGCCCTGACACAGTCGATAGAATAGACGAATCAATGGGGCACAGAATCCACGCAGGTCTGAGGTGAATGCGGAGAAGCGTGCGCTATATCCTTCATGCCTGCCGAGTTCTGGACCGCAGCCAGACCGCTTACTGATACATTCAGGTAGAGACTGGCACGCCTGCACAACCACCACCGATCAGGCAACAACAGAGTGGGGGGTAGGTGTGCAGCCATGGGGCAGCAGCGTGCAACACACCATTGGAAGTCGTCATCCACGACAACGGGTTCTGGACCCGGGTCAGTTGCTGAATTGGGGCGATCCAGAGGGAAGTGGAGCGGGGACCAGAACCCAACCGATTATTATATGATTAGTATTAAAATACTTGTGCCTTAGACTGACTGTCTTTTTTTCATACAGCTGCTGGGGACTCACCGTCCAACTATCATGACAGCGGATAACTGCGCGTCTACCGCCGAAATTGTCGTCATGACGATCGCCGTCAACGAGGCACTGTTACGCTGAAAATTCAATTCTACAGACGTTCGCACCTGACCACATCGAGGTCCACAGCCTTGCCGAGGAAATGGTCACTCTCGGGCCAATGAAACCCGGGGCTGGTGGCGGCTTCGAGTACAAATCAAAGACGGACCAGTCAACGGAGCAGTATCAACATGTATTCCGGCGGTTTGACGACCTCATCGAGACGAAACCAGGTGAAGTGGTCTTCGTCGATTCTCTCACCGACTTCGTTCCGGTGATATGGAAGTTCTTCGAACCAGGCGATCTGTACTTTAGTGCGCAAACGATCTGTTATATTGTAGCTGAGTCAAACAGTATACTCATCGCTGCTGGAGATGCTGACTTCATCAGTGCACAGCGGCAGGGGCTGCTTGAACGGTCTTTCGAAGCTGTGCTCGACTTCGGATGGTTTGGCGAGGGACTCCGACAACGGCGTACGCTTACCGTCTCAAATTTCGACCTCGTGATCGACCGGGATCGGTTTGTCATTTCTGAGATAGAGACGATTCCCCCCGGGACGATAATTGAGACCTCGTGGCTCCGTGCCTCGTCCCAGCGGGTCTATTGTATCAGTTACCGTTCCTGAGTCAAGTAGGGGTGGCTGGGGTGGCCGCGACCGTCTTGCTGTCGTCTGCGAGGCCTGCTCTCACCGCGGCTGAAAGACGTGAACCGGCCAGTCGGTTTCGTAGTCGAGCGCCACCTCCCGCTCTGTAGCCGTCGGCTCGCGCACCGTGAGTTCGACTGGGTCACCGATGGAGACATCGGCGTAATCGGCGGCGACGCGTCCGAGGAGGCGGCCACCGGCCGCGAGTTCTACGACGGCGACCGTGTATGGCGCGTCTTCCGCGAACGCCGGCGGTGGCGTGTGAACTGCCGTGTACGAGAAGATCTGTCCCTCACGGGGCTGTGGCTCGACGTCGACGGCGCGGCTACCGCAGGCGTAGCAAGCCGGCCGCGGCGGCAACAGGACCTGTCCACAGTCCGCACAGACCCCGCCCAGTAACTCGCCGTCCGCAAGGGTGTCGAAGAACCCCGGCAGTGTCTGGGGGTCGGTCGCATCGAGGTCGCTGTCAGTCATGGTGCCTCCGCCGTCGTGAGCACGTGGCCGACGGTGACAGCGTCAGCGACACCACCTTCGTTGAGCAACAGGGCCGTCTCGGCCCCCTCGACTGCTCGGTCATCTGCGGCTCCGGTGAGCTGCTCGTAGGCTTCGAGCGCCTGCAGGAGTCCGGTCGCGCCGATGGGGTGGCCGCGAGCCTTCAGCCCACCGCTCGGACTCAACTGCACGTCTGTCCAGCCGTCAGCCCGCTCCGCGGGCGGCAGGTAGCTCTGATAGCCCGTGCCTGTAGGCGCGAAGCCGGCAGCTTCCGCGAGGAGCGCCTCACAGACTGTGAACGCGTCGTGAACCTCCGCGATGTCGACAGCCGTGGCGTCGATGCCTGCCTCTTCGTACGCCGTCTCGGCAGCAATGCGAGCGCCAGCGATATCGGTCATGTTCCGCTCAGCGACCGCGATGTTGTTCGCAGCGGCCCCGCTGCCCGCGACGCGCACCTGCGGCCGGTCAAGGTCTGCCGCTAGTTCAGCGGTCGTCACGAGGACAGCGGCGGCACCGTCGCCGACTGGCGCGCAGTCGTAGAGTTTCAGCGGCGGGGCAACTGGGTCCGATTCCAGCACAGTCGCCACGTCGATTTCCTTCGGGAACTGCGCCCGAGGGTTGCGAGCAGCGTTGGCGTGATTCTTCACCGCGATCTCGGCAAGGTCCCGCTCCGTGGCGTCGGTCTCGTGGAGGTAGCGCTGGCCGAGCAGTGCGTACTGGCTGGGTGCGGTGATGCCGGAGCGCTGCTCGATGGCGCGGTCGAATGCCGCCGACAGCGCGTCCGTCGCGCCGCTGGTGCCCGCAGACGTCATCTTCTCGACACCGCAGGCGAGCACGGCCTCATGCTCACCGTTGCGGACATCCTTGACTGCGTGGCGCAGCGCGAGCGCGCCCGCGGCGGCACACCCTTCGACCCGTTCAGCGGGGACATACCGAAGGCCGGCCCACTCCGCCAGCAACGTCCCGTACATGATCTGGTGTTCGTAGCTCTCCGACTGATTACCGACGTACACCGCCTCAACAATGTCGGCAGGGTCGGGCAGTTCGTCGAACGCCTCCGCGAGAGCGACCGAGAACAGGTCGCGGCCCGGGAGGTCCGTGCGGCCGAGCGGTGAGGCACCGACCGATGCAATGACTGGCTGTGGCATCCGTGCCTCCATATATCGAGGTTCTTAGTTAACAGTTCACATTTTCACGGTGCCTGAACTGTTTTCCTGTCGGACGGCACAACCGTTTTAACGGCTGGGAGAGAGGGGGATATAGAGACGATAGAGGCGGAGTTTCTCGGCGTGCAGGTGACACTCGCCGGACTGTTTCTGGTCATTCTCTTTGATGGAGTCTTTCCGTATCCGACTGTCGGGCTGCTGTTCGGTGCTCTGGGAACGACTGTTTTCCTGATGCGCTGCTTTCAGATCCGTGGCCCTGACAGCTACGTCCCCGTACTGAGTAATCAAGCACACTGAAAGTGAGCGGAGGCTGCCGCATAGTTACAGTTATATGCCATTTCGGCATGTGCCGCACTACAACGGACGGTCGGACCGGTACGCAATTATTCACGCCCCCTCCCGGACCCCTCCAGTTCCACGAGTTTGGGTCCGCCCCAGCGAACTCCGTCGTCCTGTTCGTCGCTGTCGGACTATTGCGGGTCGGTCAGTTCCGACTGAGCTACAGACACACCTCCTATGAGGGGTAAAATGACTCGCAACTCCGAACCCGTATATATCGATATTACTAATCAATAGCTATATATAGATTGTGTAGGTAATAGGCCACGGAATGGTTCGAATACCAGACATATGCCGTCGAACCGTGCTGAAGAGTGCGTCTGCTGCCGCTCTGGGGTCCATCGTGGGCACTGCTGCTGGCAGAGAAAACGATCACGACAGCACCGAGCCGCCTATCGCTTCCACACCGATCCTTGCTGCACACCGTGGCTACCGCGGCCTGTATCCGCAAAACACCATTGCTGCTGTCCAACAGGCGGCGTACGGTGGTCGTGGCGGTCCGGGGTACAACACTGACATGATGGAGTGTGACCTCGTACCTGCAGGCGGGAAACCCTGGAAGGGCGAGGACTTCGAAATCGTCGTATTCCATGATGATAAGCTGGACGACCTGACAGACGAATCCGGGTACGTCTGGGAGACAGATGTACAGACCGTTCTGGACGCCGAAATCCGTGACAGCGGAGAGACGATCCCACGACTAGACGAGTTCGTCGAAGCCACTCCGGACAGCATCCCACTCAACATTGAGTGGAAAGCCGCTGGAGTTTCTCCCGACGATGACGCGTCAGAATCGGCCGTTGAGACCTGGGACCCGTTTACGGAGCAGGCGCTTGACGTCCTCTCCACTCACGAGAACGACTTTATCGTTCAGTCGTTCCAGAGGGCTGCACTGGAGTCCGTCAGAAAGTCGAATCCCAATATTCCGATCGCGTACTTGCTCTGGGACTCCATCGAGGAGGGACTGTCTGTCGTCCGTGATCTGGACGCGGAGTACATCCAGCCCCCGTACAATATGATTATGAACACGCCCTTCTTCAACGAAGATTATTACCTCGAAGACCCGGGTTTCGCCGAGATCGATCTGGTCGAGACTGCCCACAAGGAGGGGCGGAAGGTGATCCCATACACCATAACGACCTGGCATCAGGCGGAGAAACTGGTCGAGGCCGGTGTCGACGGAATCATCGCTGACTACCCCGGTGTACTCGATTGATATCTGAGGCATAGACGCAGTGGGAACAGCTAACCGCTCCTTGGTCCCTGCCCTATCCCTCGTCCGCTACAATCGCTGCCAGCTCTGAAAGGTCGGTCACGACGTGGTCGGCACGCACCTCACTCTCCGCCAAGTCCGCGGTACTGGTAACGCCAGTGAGTGGCAGTACCGTCTCCATTCCAGCCTGATTTCCCATTCTGATGTCTGTCTCGAGCCGGTCACCGATCATGAGGCAACGGTCGGGCTCTCCGCCGACCCGCTCCAGCGCCATCTGCAGGATGACGTTGGACGGTTTTCCAATCAACTGGTCCAACTCCTGCCCAGTCACTCCCTCTATCGCTCCGATCATCCCTGCAGCATCGGGAATCTCACCGTCATCTACAGGACACGTTCGATCCGGATTGGTCGCAACGAAGAGCGCGTCGTTCTCAGTGAGTGCGATTAGCGCATCCTGTAGCGTCTGGTAATCGAACCCGAAATCAAGTGATGCGATGACTGTGCCTGCTCGCTCTGGGTCAGTCGTCGTCTTCAATCCAGCGGCGCGCAACTCCGCGACCAGGGCGTCCTCGCCGATAACGTAAATCTCACGCTCCGGATACTGCGCGGATAGATAGTCCGCTGCTGCCGTGGCGGACGTGATTATGTCATCACTGCTGCACTCAATGCCCAGCGCGTTCAGCTTCTCACAGTATGTCTCTCGGCGGTCAATCGGTTTGTTCGTAACGAACAGGGTCGAAAGCCCCGCCTGACGCACTGCTTGGACCCCTTCGGCAGCGTTTTCAACTAATGACTCCCCTCGATACACCGTTCCGTCGAGATCGATAATAGCACTGGTGTACGTCATCTAGAGATTCCCCGTTTCGAACAGTAACGCTTCGGCAGACGCCGCTGCCGACGTATTCACAGGCGCTTCCTTTGCCGCAGGGACCCCGGCGGCCCTCGTACCATCCGGATAGCTCTGGCGGTTCATATCACTTGGAGGCTAATAACCACACCACCGATTCCGATCAGCGACAGGTAGAGCGACTTTCGCACTACCGGCGCTAACAGTGAGCGGTTGATACTCGTTGCAAACCCGATTTTCACGAGGATACTGGAGAGGGTTCCGGCCAGTACGCCCTGTGCCGCTACCGCCGGCGATATCTGGCCAGTCGATGTCAGCGTCACTGCAGTCGTTGTCGTCGTGCCGCTCGAGACGATGCCGCTGAGGAAGCTCGTAATCAGGAAGCCAGCTGTTCCGAAGATACGCTGTGCGCCAGCGGTGAGAATCAAGACAGCAAGGAAGAGCACCCCGAATTTCAGCGCGTTCGCGCTACTAAACGGGGAGTCGAAATCCAGTTCCAGATCGCCCTCCCAGTTGCTATCGTAATATGCGAGTCCAACGCCACTGATGGCGATCAGGCCGAGGGGGAGTCCAACGCTGACAGCCGACTCGGGGACGAACGCAACGATGATCGCTAAATTCCGAACCGCCATCGCCGCATCAGCTATCAGTATCGTTCCCACTGCAAGCTCTGTGATTCCCACGTTGTTCTTTGCACGGCCCGCGATTTCACCGATCACGGCGGTGGAGTTCACCAACCCACCGAAGAAACCAGTGACAGCGATCCCCTTGCTGCCGTATCGTTGCATCACGATATAGTTGACAAACCCGATCCCACTGACTGCGATTACGAGCATCCAGACCAGTTTCGGATCAATCGCATCCCACGGCCCGTACGTTCCACCGGGCAGGAGCGGATATACGACAAATGAGATGATCGCAAACTCACCGGCGCTGCGTACTTCCTCTCGGGATAACTGGTTGGCAAACTCGTGTAGCTCCCTGCGAAGGACTAGCAGGAACGACGACGTTATCCCAATGATGACGCCGATCAGGACGTGATTAGCACCAACCAAAATCCCGACCGCGTACGCGACGAGGAGCGAGGTCGACGTTGTCAGGGACAGGCCAGAGTCTAGCTCACCATCGTCGCCAGTCCACTGTGCGACTATCCCCCGGACTCCAAGCAACCCCCCCTGTACGAGAACAAGCGCTCCGCCAGAAGCAAGTAGGATTGTCTCGTTGAGCGACATTGCGGCAGCCCCCACTAGGCTCGTCAGGGTAAACGTGCGGATTCCTGCGGATTTGTTGGCCCACTCTCGTTCGAGCCCGAGCAGCATTCCCAGCGCACCTGCGATAAAAAGGTGGAGTATCTCAGGATCGACAGTTATCCCCTCTATACCTCCGAAAACAGCCGTATTCGCGATTGCACTCATTACAGTCATCTTAACTTTCAAGCGGTGGTTCCGTCATTTTTATATAGTCTATATACTACTATATTCTATATGGAGACAAATATACTGATGGGTAATAGGTGTTGGCCTTGAGTCTGGCCTGAATATCGATATAGTCTCTGTGGAGACCGAAAGCGTCTCTCGATTAGCGGTTAGTACCTAATATCTGTCATACATTGTGTTTTGATATTGATTTTTCATACTACGTCATGTATGGCTGAAACTCGTTTTGAAGGCTATATCGTTTTGTCAGATTTAAACATAAATACTTTTTAACCCAGATTTCGCATATGTCTGCGTCGACAATGAAACAGAACCCAGTTGACCGACGATCTGTGCTGAAAGTTGGCGCTACTGCGCTCGCAGCGGGCGTTGCAGGCTGTTCTCAGGAGAGTAGCCAGAACACCGAAGCATCTGGTGGAGATAGCACTGATAGCGGCGGCGGCTCCAGTAGCGGTGACGGTAGTTCCGGACAAAGTAACAACTATCCCGAGTTCGATCCGGCGAACCCGGAGTTCCCGCAGCTGATGCAGACGCTCATCGAGGCAGGATTCGAGACGGGGTCCCTGCAGGACCTGAAGAACATGAAGGAACGCGAGTCCCCTCGCTACGGTGATCCCGTCCAGAGTACTCCCGACAATGAAGATGAGCTGATTGACCCGGACCGTATCGCGTTTGCGATGACGCCGACAGAGGATCCGGCAGTCTATCGGGATACCATGCAGCCGCTGATGGACAACATCGCCGAGGAAACGGGGAAATCAGTCAAGTACTTCCCCCTCAACTCGTACGCGTCACAGATTGAGGCGATGCGATCCGAACGCCTCCACGTCGCCGGGTTCTCCACTGGGCCAACGCCGTTTGCTGTGAATCTGGCTGGTGCTGTCCCGTTCTCACTCCAGATTTCGAAAGAGGGTGACTTCGGCTATCGGCTGTGGCTCGCCACACAGGCAGACAACGACGAAATCTCCTCGCTAGAGGATCTCAAGGGCAAGCGTGTCGCACACGCTGAGCCGTCGTCCAACTCCGGGAACCTGGCTCCGCGTGCGCTGTTCTCGAACCAGGGTGTCACTCCGGGAGACGACTACGAAGTGAGTTACTCTGGCGGGCACGAACAGAGCATCCTCGGTGTGGCAAACGACGACTACGATGCTGCCCCGGTTTGTAGCACCTGTGTCACGCGTGTTGCCGAGGCGGACAACATTGACCCGACGAATCTCAAAGTCGTGTGGGCCAGCAATCCGTTCCCCACAACGAGCTTCTGTTACCGCTACAACCTGAAACCAGAAATTCAGGAAGGTATCAGGGCGGCATTCCTCGATTACGACTACTCTGACACCAAGATCGCGGAGGTCTTCGGTGGTCGCGGAAAGTGGACGGAGATCGATTACGCCACAGTCTACGATATCATCCTGCAGATTCAGGAGAATAACGAGATCAAGTACAACACCGATAACATCGAAGGCTAAGAAGAGACTCGAATAATGCTCACTGTAGATAATTTGGAAAAAACGTACGACTCCGGTGATAAAGCACTCAAAGGTGTCTCATTCGAAGTCAGTGGAAACGAGATCGTTGCAATCATCGGGCCAAGCGGGGCCGGGAAAAGCACACTCGTTCGTAGTATCAACAGGCTGACCGAGCCAACTGGTGGGCACGTCTCACTCGACGATACAGAGGTCACTGGCCTGGACAAATCAGCCCTTCGCGACGTCCGTCGCGATATGGGTATGATCTTCCAAGAGTTCAATCTTGTAGAGCGCCTTACGGTCATGGAAAACATACTCTCCGGCCGCCTGGGCTATCTCAGCACGTGGAACGCGTTCCGGCGGAACTTCCCACCGGAGGACATCAGGCGCGCACGGGAGATTCTCAGTCGCGTGAATCTTGAAGGCGTCGAGAACAACCGTGCAGATGAACTCTCTGGTGGCCAGCGACAGCGCGTTGGTATCGCCCGTGCCGTCATTCAGCGGCCGAAAATCCTGCTCGCTGACGAGCCGACGAGTGCGCTGGACCCCGACACCTCCCGAGAGGTCATGAGCCTCCTGACGGACATCGCTCATGAAGACGATATCCCCATCATCATCAACATCCACGAAGTCGATCTAGCGGTCGACTACGCGGACCGCATCATCGGTCTCAGTGACGGTGAAATCGTCTTTAACGGCCCGCCCGACGATCTGGATCAGGCAGCCAGAGACGAAATCTATCGCGGTGGTGAATCCATTGCGGACCGCGAAGAGCCGAGTGCCAGTAGCAGCACCGACTCTGACGACGTTATTGCCGAGCGAGGTGACTAATCAACATGGCTGCTGAATCTGGATCGGCTGTTGAAGGATCCTGGGAGCGACCCACAGTCTTCTACAACAAGAAAGTCAAGTATCTCATCTACGGGCTTATCTTGTTGTTCTTCGCGTATAGCTTCTGGAACCTCCGGATTTCCCCCAGCCGATTTATGCGAGGGATCGGAGCCGGTGTCGAGCTCGTCTCGAGCATGCTCCCACCAGCGTACACTCCGTCGCAGCGGGAACTCCTCATACAGGGAATCGTCGAGAGCATTGTGATGACGATTGTCGCCACGACAATGGGAATCATCGTCAGCGTGCCGGTCGCTGTCATGTCTTCCAACAACCTCTCGCCGAAGCCAGTCTACTACGTCGGCCGCAGCATCGTCGCCGTCACGCGCTCGCTTCACGAACTCATCGTCGCGATCATTATGGTCAAAGCGGTCGGGTTCGGTCCGCTCGCTGGTGTCCTTGCGCTCGCGTTCAAAACCATCGGATTCTTCGCGAAGCTCCTCGCAGAGGAAATCGAGGACATCGACCGCGGACAGATGGAGGCGATCACCGCGGTCGGCGGGACACCCGTCCAGACGTATCTCTACGGCGTGCTCCCACAGGTAATGCCCCGGATTGTCGGGCTGTCGATTTACCGGCTCGACATCAATCTCCGTCACAGCACCGTCGTTGGGATTGTCGGAGCGGGTGGTATCGGGATCACACTGCTGAACTCCTTCGATAAGTACGATTACCAGTTCAGTATGGCGATTATCGCCGTCATCGTCGCGATTGTCATGGTCGGTGAAGGCGTCAGCGCTCTCGTCCGGAGGCGGATCCAATAATGTCAAACAGCACTGACTCCTGGAGCCGGTTCGATCGCCGTGAGCGATTGCTCCGGTTCTTTGGACTACTGGCTGGGCTTGTCATCCTCGTCGCAGCCTGGCGTGCCATGGAAGTGAATTACGGCTACGCCGTGACTGCTCCGCGCGAACTGGCTGACCTCTTCGGCCGGATGTATCCTCCCAATGTGGGATACTCCCGGAAAATTGTCGGGCCGCTCCTCGAGACCATCAATATCTCCATCCTCGGCACGGCACTGGCCATCGTGATGGCGATTCCGGTCGCGTTCCTCGGCGCCAGCAACACGACGCCCAACAAGCCGGCGTACCTGCTGGGTAAGTTCATCATCTCGTTTACCCGTTCGGTCAACGTCATCATCTGGGCGCTGATCTTCGTGGTTATCTTCGGCCCGGGAGCCCTCGCTGGCGTGCTTGCGATTTCGATCAGGTCGATCGGGTTCACTGCAAAGCTAATCGCAGAGGCCATCGAAGAGATCGACCGCGGGTCTGTCGAGGCGATCACAGCAGCTGGGGCATCGTCCGTTGATGTACTCATCTACAGTATCGTTCCACAGATCAAGCCGGCGTTCATCAGCGTCGCGACGCTTCGATGGGATATCAACGTCAGAGCGTCGACGATCATCGGATTCGTCGGTGCAGGCGGGATCGGCGTCCCACTACAAACAGAGATCAATTACTTCAATTGGGAAGCAGTCCTGACGATACTCATCTCGATTCTGGGCCTTGTGCTCATCAGTGAAGCCATCTCAGCCTATCTGCGCAAGAAAGTGATGTAGGCGTTCGCATCTCGCGTCGCCTATTATTTGCCACACTATTAGATAATACTATAAATAATATATCAGAAACCTTATATATCTAGAGTATATATAGCCAGTGGGGCCAACGCCAGTGTCTGCCAACCTGGTTTTCCCCTTCTCCGTTTTACGAGTCGCCATCAACGGAGACAGCGCCGCGTGAATTTACTCCGAGAGCTTCGTGGATGACTGGCCGATTTAGCGATATAATACGCCGGCTAAAACGCACGAATAACGAGCCCACAACAGTTATTTAGAATCCAACAGTAGCCCTGGTTCGTTGATACAGGGCAGCTCTTCGAAGTGGTTCCTGGCACTCATGATGCTTGAAGCGATGTGTAGCCGCTAGTTGACTCTGTCAGACACGGGCTTTCGAACCCTGCCAGTATGCTCACACCGATTCGTGGCCGCTTCGCTACTGGGGGAAGCGGTGTAACACGGGAGAACTTCCAAAAACCCGTCACGAGGACCAGCAACGACTCAGGAGTAGTCAGCAAACGAATGGTGGGCAGCCGGGGGGAGTGGCGTGCACGCACCACCCAAAGTCGTCATCCACGACGACAGGTTCTGGACTCGGGCCAATCGATGAACTGGATTAGACTCAAGGGGAGATGGAGCGAGGACCAGAACCCACCTAACAATATACAGTTGGTAACAAAAACAGTTGTGATATCTGCGTTCCGTCTGTCGGTTCTGGGATGACTGTACGGCCGGCATCGTTCCCTATTCCGGGAAATAAAAATCGGATTTCGACTGTCTGTGCGGGGACGTGTCCCTGAGTTTGGCGATTTTAGACGGATTGCAGTTTCGGACAATGACGACGTCGTAGGCGTCGTCCGAGGCAATCGATCCGCCGACACTGCTGATGCTCGTGACGAGGTGGCCGGCGTTTTCGCTCCCGATAAAGACCATTGACGCGTCTTCTCTCTTGGCCATCTTGCGGATGGCTTTCGCCACCGACCCGGCCGGCGCGTACCGATCCACGACTGTATGTCGGAAATCGGAAGCCGGACACAGGTCTATCACCTGCTCGTGCAGTGAGGAGACAACTGTCTCCAAGTCGAATTCTTCGTTCGGCCCGATCCAGTCGTGTTCCCGAGCGTACTCCGCATTCCCGTTCCGGACGACACTGACGGCCAGCACCTCCTCTTCGAAGACGTTGCCGAACTCCGTCGCCCGAACGAGTGCTGCCTCGGCTAATTCAGAGCCGTCGAACGGCACAACGAGGGTCATATACCGACTATTAGACAAGCAGACAAGTAACACCGCATCCATTCTTACACAGCGGGAAACCAGCATCAGGCTCTATGAGCCAGCACCCCCCGAGAGCCGAGGGGGCCGCGCACAGCACAGGGCCTATAGCTGTCGAGAGCGGTGGCGATGAACAGGCTGCCCATCGACTCGCCGGAAACGATAATAGACAGAGAATCGGCTGGTTCATCGACAAGCTCGTGAGACACAGTCCTTTTCAGCGCCTGTCGCATGAGAGGCTTCTATTCTGACAGTATTGCGGTCAAATACCAGTCCTGTGAGACGCTACTGAAGCTCCGACCGTACCTCGACTTGTAGCAATACCAGTGGTGGTATCGCAGTGAGTCGGATTATTAATAGTAGACGACACTAAATGCGACGTATGCGAGTCGCGGCAGTTGGTATCGGTGGCGCTGGAGGCCGGATCGTTGAGCGACTGTGGCAGGACAACGAACGCCGCGAAGGACCATATCTCGGCGCAGCCTGTGCCCTCGACACGGACACCGAAGCGCTCGGCGAACTCGATGGACTCCCGTCCGACCGGCGGCATGCCTTCGGGCTCTCCGAAACAACTGGGATCGGAACGAACGGGGACCGAGCGAGCGGTATCGCCGCTATCGAAGACGAACGGCTCGAGATTCGCCGGGCGATAGACGAACTGATAACGAGTGATATCGACGCTATCGTCCTCGTGGCCGGGCTTGCAGGCGGGACTGGCAGCGGTGCCACAGCCCACGTCGCCCACGCGCTCAGAGAGGTTTACTCGCTCCCACTCTACTGTTTAGCGGTGTTACCAGCCGGCAGGGACGACGACGCAGCCGCGAACACGATGCAGGCACTCCAGGCGCTGGAATCGCCTGTCGACGGACAGATACTGTTCGACAACGAAGCGTGGCTCGGAAGCGGCCAGACGGTCGATGAGACCTCCGAGACACTGAACGAAACCGTTGTGGCGCGGCTCGGGGCGCTATTCGCCGCAGGTGAGGCGACGGCATCCGACACCGTCGGTCAGAGTGTCGTTGACGCTAGCGAGATTATCAATACCCTCTCAGACTCTGGTTTCACAACACTTGGCTACGCCAGTCAGGACCTGCAGGCGGATAGCGGGGACGGAGACGGGACAGTTATAGGCCAGCTCAAAAACCGCTTTCTCGGGGACAACTCGGACGATGTTGACGAAATAGAGGCATACAACGCCGTCGAGACGACACTCCGCCGAGCGGTACGTGGCAAACTAACGATCCAGTGCGAGGTGGCGTCCGCCGATAAAGCCCTAGCTGTGTTTGCCGGGCCGCCCGCGTGGCTGCTCCGGGAAGCCGTTACCGACGGGCGGCGATGGCTTACCGAGGAACTCCAGTCGCCGGAGGTCCGGAGTGGCGACATGCCCACGCCCGACCGAAACACGCTGTCGGTTTTAGTCGTACTTAGCGGCGTCACAGAACTGCCGCGGCTGGTGGAACTGAAAAAGTTAGCCGAACAATCGACATAACGACCTCTAATTGGAACAGCTGGCGGACGCCGCGGTCGAAGCTACGTTGCTTTGGAGCAGTGAATCTCACCCAGCAACGAGGACGGTCTCACCGAGGCGGCCGGGAACGGAAGCACATTACCGAGAAGTCACAAGCGAAATCCATTTCCATACGTCACTGGAATCGGCTTTGAGCGATGTCAGTTCGGTTACTCCAGTACTCTGACATTGAGACCGGCTGTGACGACCCCGTTCGGATGGGGCAGCTCGCCGGAACAATCCAGTCCGTCCGCGGAGAGGACACAGTCGTCGCCGGTACCGGCGACAACACTGCCCCGGGTGTTCTCGCTCACTATTTCGAAGGCCGTCAAGCGCTACCGTTTTTCCGGGCAGTGAGTACCGATGTCGAGACGGTAGGAAACCACGATTTCGACTTCGGGACTGCGCCCATTCTAGACGTCATCTCGGAGAGTCCACAGGAGTGGATCGTCGCGAACGTCGCTGCCGGCGACAGTGAAGCCGGTTGTGGTTCTGGCATCGCTGGGTTAGAAGGAATGACAGTTCTACACCGAGATAGCCAACAGATCGGATTCGTCGGGGTAATCGATCCCGCGACGCCCCGAATTGCTCCAACCGGCGCGTCGGAGCTGACCGTGACCAGTCCTGTCGAGAGCGTGCGAACAGCGGTGGGTGAACTCGGTCACACTGTCGATCAGTTCGTGGTGCTCGCACACTTACGGCGTGATTATGAGACCGCCGTTGCGGCCGTCGACGGTGTCGACGCGGTCCTCGGGGGCCACGTCCACAGGGAACGCCACGAGATCGTCGACGGAACACTGGTTATCCGCCCCGGAGCAAACGGGCAAGTGGTCTGGGAAGTCGAACTGTTCGACGGGAATCGTCCGCCGGTGGCCACTCGGCATTCGACAGCCGAGGGACCTATCGACAAGTCGATGGCCGATACGACCCGCGAGCAGCTGGCCGATGTCGGCTTGCTGGAGACTGTCGCCACTGTCGACGACCCGATCTATCGCGATATCGACCGGCGTACCCGCGGCGAGAGTCGTATTGGCAACCTCGTGGCCGACGCCTATCGCTGGGCGGCTGATACCGATGTCGCCTTCGTCCACAATGGCGGCCTTCGAGAGGGGCGACCCCTGTCTGGTGAGGTCACGGCTGGCGAGGTGGCCAGCCTAAACCCCTTCGGCGGTAAGGTGGAGGTCCTCCGCCTTTCGGGTGACCAGCTACGAACGCTCTTGAAGGCAGCCTTCCGTCCCCACCGCGATGACGGACGGCTCTGGCACGGCGACATCAGCGGGATGACCGTCGAGTACGACACCGAAACTGGACGGCTAGTGAGCGTGGCTGTCAACGACCAGCCTATCGACGCCGGTCGCGAGTACAGGATTGCCACCAACTCGTACGTCGTCTACAGCGACAACTGGCCGATTCCGCGCGAGACAGCCGTCGATTCGGTCGGACCTCCGTTCAAGACTGTTGCAGACTACGCTCGCGAAGAAGGCCTCGCTGTCCAGGTGGACGGACGGCTCCGAGAATGCTGATGAGTTCACGCGAGGAATGACTGTGTATATGGCCTAGAAACGACGTTGAAGCCCGCTCAAAGTGAGCCGCTTATTCGGTGGCGAGTCGCGTAAGTATATATTCGAGAACAGACAGCGGTTTGCGCTACGCTGAGAACTCCACGTCGCGTCAGATTTGAGCCGGGAAAGTAGACACGTTTTTACTGATCGATTCTGGATTTCGTATCATGGCGGTAGATAACACTCGCTGTGAAAGCGGCTGTGCTGCCACGCTTCCCGATGTTGTGCCGTTCAACCTCGATCATTTGACACGTCAGAGCTGGGAACTGGGCACACGCTCTATTCAGGACGAGCAAACGATAGAACTCGGCGACTGGTCCTATCAGGCCGGGCAGTGGGCCCTGTCGCTGTTTGAGGTGACAAGCGAGACCGCCATTATCCGCATCCAGACACCAGTTGGTCGAAAGCGGTATTACGGGGCGATTCAGTCAGAGGTCCGCACGGCGATGCAAGAACTCGAAGCGAGCCCGGCCTGGCAGAAAGTTGTGTGAGTACCGACACTATTGACTTCTGCCTCTAAATTAGATTCCGCTACAGAGCGCCTGAACACAGACTGACCACGAAGCAGCGCGTCGGAACAGCTTGTCTCCAGCTTTCAGCACACGCCTCGATTCTGTGGCTGATACCGCGAGGCTACTGCTCACCGGGCGGGTCGTAGTCATCCGAGAGGAAGATACTGTCCTGCTCCGAGTCGAAGTAGACTTCCAGCGCCCGGAGTGAGCCGGCATAGGCTGCAACCATTACGAAAGCGAATCCGATCAGGCCGGGGAGGAGGAATTCAACGGCCATTGTGCGACACCATCCGCTTCTTCGTAATAAGTGATTCAATCAGGATACGTGGTCCAGCTTCTCATTCAGCGCAGGTATCGTGGCGAACACGTCGTGGTCGGCCGCCGCCACGCTCAGTCGGTGTACCAGTACGCCCAGAGAATCAACACGCCCTGCAGTGGTAAGCGTGCCCAGCGGACCAGTGCAGATGGCTGGCCGCCGCCCGTGCCCTCGATGGTGACCATGGAAACAGCCATGTAGACGTTTGCGGGAAAAATCGCGACGAGCAGTGCGATCGTCGCCCATGCAGCGTATGAGCGCGTCTGCGGTACCAGCAGGCCGAACCCGACACCGATCTCGGCGACACCGGACAGGTACACCAGCGCAAGCGGTGCTGGCAAAACCGGCGGCACGATCTGGACGTATAGTTCCGGCACGACGAAATGCAGTATCCCAGCAACGACATACAGGGTCGACATCACGTAGCACAACGGCCGTTTGAACTGCCGCAAGCCAACATGCATCTACGACCTTGTTCGGCGGCCAGTCCAAAGCAAGTTGGGATTTGTGCTTCCGTGAGGAAACAGAGTCCCAGTCTCTCAGCCGGGGAGAAAGAGATTGAGAACGGCCACGACTACGCCGGCAAGTCCCATTCGCGCGGCGGCAACGTACCACTGCTGGCCCGAAATCGAACCCATGTAGGCACCGAACGCACCCAACACACCGACACCGAGGCCAACCGCGATGAGTGCCGCCTCTGTCATTGTGACGACGGTTCCTGCGACAAGGAACGGGGTCAGCGGAATCAGAATCCCGACCAGCGGGCCGAGGCCGCTCATAATGGCGTGGACGAAGCGGGCACCGCGCTGGTTTCGCTGCACGCGGGTATCATCGAGATCCGTAAGCATCGCTTGCTCGATACGTCTGATTTCGGCCCGGGTTTCGGCACGTTCGATTTCCCACACGCTCCAGACTGCAGAGGTCCCGAGGCCAACTGCCGCGCCCAGTCCGATTTTGATCACAGTGTATCCATCAGGGACCCCAGACAGGACAGCGCCGACGATGATGCCGATGCTCGTGAGTGTCCCGTCAAAGCCGTTCGAAATGAAGTACCGACGGGAGATAGCAAGAACATCTTCCTTTCCGAGCAGTCGCCTGATGAATTGTCGAATGGACGCCACAGCGCATCAGCCATCCTGTAACGTCCGTCGATCCGTGACAACAGTGTCACCGCAGGCAACCTGGTCTACAGAGTGCACTGACCCGCCGAGATGTTCGATCGTTTCATCGATCGCCTCGAAATCCAGATCGTCGCCTTCGAACGTGACCTTGACATTCTGCACTTCCTGATCCAGTTCAATCAGAGACGATGTTACTCCGTCGACCCCCGCAATTTCGGCCAGTTGGTCGGTAAAGGTCAGGAGCGGCGGATCGTGTGGTTTCAGGACATCGATTACAAGGCGTCGGACTGCTGCCATATCTCAACACGCGCGGGGTTATGGTAAAAATGTGTGCCAATACCACCCTGTCATCGGACCACTCCTATCGAGGTACCTGACGGCGACGCTGTACATCCTCTATCCGAAGCGGGCAAGAAACTTCCGCAGGCGAGATGTTATTAGATCCCACTGTGTAGTTCATCGAACAGCGTCTCTGGATTACGATGCATCTGCAACGACATCGAGCCGACCAGTTCGCTGCGCGGACGCTGACACAGCAAAGGCTCAGAAGTCACAGTCACGGACGGGTGCAAACAGAAATCCGTCTTCAGTCACCCCGGAACGCCCTCCGTTGCCCAGATAGCTGACCGAGTGCAAACAAGCGACTCCCAGTATGTACGACACCATCCTGTTCCCGACTGACGGGAGCGACGCCGCAGAATCGGCTCTTGAATACGCGCTACAGATCGCAGCCGAGCACGAGGCGACATTGCATATCCTCAACGTCGCCGATACTGGCCGAGACAGTGTCACAACGATTCGTGGAGAGGTCATCGACGTTCTCGAAACAGAAGGAGAGCGCATTGTGGCGGAAGCCGCGCAACATGCGAAGGATGAGGGCGTCCCAGTCGTCTCGACGGTTCTCCAAGGAGACCCGCACAGGACGATACTCGACTACAGCGAACAGTCCGACATTGACTGCATTGTCATGCCGACACACGGACAGCGGGGGATCAAGCGAATCCTCCTCGGAAGCGTCACCGAACGTGTCATCAACACGGCGACGGTTCCCGTCATTGCGGTCAACCCCGCAGGAGAGCGGTCACTCGTGTATCCGCCGACACACGTCCTTGTCCCGACAGATGGCAGCCGTGGCGCGGGGGTCGCAGTGACACAGGGGATTGCTGTTGCAAACGCGACGGGGGCAACACTCCATCTGCTCCACGTTGTCGAGACCGGCGGTCTCGGGCTCGATGCACGCTCTGTCCTGAAGGAAGGGGAGTTGACTGATCGGGCGAACGAAATTATGGCCGAGGCAACCGAGAGAGTTGAGGAAACGTCGCTTGACTCGGTCACCACCGCCATCGAACACGGTACCCCATCAAAGGTGATTCGCGATTACATCGACGAGAACCAGATCGGTCTCGCGGTTATGGGGACTCACGGACAGACTGATTTCAGCAGGTACGTCATGGGTGGTGTCAGCGCGAAAATCGTCCGGACGTCCCCAGTTCCAGTGACGTGGGTTCGTGAGCCCGACGCTGAATCAGATGAGTAGGGCGGTTCGTGAATCTGTCAGCACATCCCAGAGCACGGGTCTGAGAAAGCGCTGCGTGTGCGGGACCGTGGTCGGACTCTGGATATGCGGGAGTGTTTAGTAACTATGGCCACCACCTAAATCGGATCATGACCACAGACGACTCACAGTCCGGTGGAGGAACGAGCAAGGTCGATGCCGTGATTCAGAAGTACGGTCTTGTCGGGATGGGTGCAGAGCTTGAGAGCCGATGGGTTGGTGACGAGGGAGAGGAACAAAGCACCCGCGACCTTGCGGAGTATTTCAATCAATCAGTGCTCGAATCCGCTATTGAAGGGGTTGACGCCCCGACATTGAGTGGTGATGTCCAACAGGTCTATCAGTCACTCAGTGAAGACGACGCCGACGCCCCACTCATACGCTCCCGCCTCGAACAGAGCGGAGTCGATATCGAATCCGTGATGGCTGATTTTATTTCCCACCAGACGGTGTATCGCTATCTCAAGAACGATCGGGGCGCGGCTAGGCCCGAGCAGACACCCGAAGAACGGAAAGAAAGTGCCATTGACAGAATACAGCGGCTCCGGGGGCGAACCACCGCCGTGACGAGGCAAACTATCGAGAGCTTAGAAAAAAACGACGCCATCTCAGCGGGCGATTTCAACATCATCAACGAACTGCAGGTACTGTGTGAGGACTGTGGCCGTAGCTACGATATTGTCGCATTTCTGGAACAGGGTGGCTGCGACTGCCAGTCCGAATGAGGGTTTCTTCCCAAGCAGGCACAGGAACGCTGGCAGCCCAGCCAGCGGGTCTGTAAGCAGACGCAGTTCCCCGACAGAAGGTAATCAGTCGAGCCTCGGGAACCGGGCGGACTTACAGTCGACGCTGCAGAACGCGTATTCCGTGACGTTGCCGGCCCCATCTCTGGTAGTGACATTTCGATACTGGACGTTTTCCCCGATCGGTGCTCCGCAGTGGTCGCAGTGGCGCGTTGCAATCGAGCTAATGACGACCCTGATAGATTGGCTCTCGACACTTTCGGGGGCTGCATTCCGGGCCTGGTCTGCGTTTGCGATGTCCGCTGGTTGTTGGCTACGATACTCCTGCGTGTTTTGTGCGTTCATGATGGTGCTGAGTGTGGATTTGTAGTTTGTGTCACAGCGCGTCGTGTGATGGGTCATCACGACCCGACAGCCGTTGGCCGGTGCTCTGGGGACCAGCCGGGACTGACGTTTTCCACCTGTGTGCGGACGTTTGCCCGCACTGTGGTGGTCTACGTCAGTTTAAAACTTGAAAAATGTAAAACCAGATGTAGAACGATCCGTACCGATCACGTGCCGGGACAGCGGGCTTACTTTCCAAGCCGTACAGTCGACGCCCGGATTCATATGCATGGATTCATTGGATGTACACTTAACAATTATGTGAGGGCTGTTCACACCCACCAACTACCGGCGTTTGCAGACAGCCCCGTCTCAGTAGATGAGTTGATGCACACTAACCAAATGATTAAATACAATAGTTTGTTATATATGTACATGGAACCGGGTGTCCAGACGGGAGAAGCGTCCCGGAAAACAATGGCAGCTACCGTCGTAGCGACCGGTTATACGTTTTTTATACTGCCTGCCTAGTAATCCGCGTAGACCATCGCAGCCCGGGCAGTACCCCGGTATCGGTGGAAAACGTCGGTGAGTCGATTATCGCGACTGTGGAGTAGTGTGGACCAGTCGATAGAACGAGACCGTCCCCCGTCAACAACGAATCGATACGAACGATGAATGGACAAAGTGACGCAGAACAGTCGTTAGCAACCGGTCGCTGCGCTATGGAAGTCAGCGGCAACACAACCACTACCGAGCTGATAATTCAAAATAAGTCGACCCGAGTCCTAGTTGGTGGGTCACCGACCTACCGCTGTGACTACTGTGGGCAGGTGATCAGCGAACAGATGAGGTACAGAGGTCTTACGATACGAGACTCAGGCGGAGAGATAACAGAGCATTTTTTCTGTGAAGAGGAATGCATGACATCGCAGTACCCCAATATCTGAGATTCCCGTTTTGTTTTCGACTGGTATAGACCACAAATATACAAAAATACAGTATATAATACACCACACTCATATTATGGGCTACGCAGACGGCAACCAAATAGTAAAAATTATCGAAGTAAAGGTTATTTCCTATGTATTTTCTCCAAAGAATAGTTTGAGCGTCCGTTTATTTCTATATACTTTATACAGATGCGCTATTTTGTTGCTCTACAGGATTGTTTGATATATAAATATCCCATGAGTGTTAATATTTAATGATATGAAATAAGGGATGGGTTTACGTGTGTCCACAAGCCATGTGAATTCATGACACAGTATAACAGCAGCAAGGGAATTCTGTACAAAGAGTTGCCAACAGACACAGCGAAACCCGAAGAAGACAGCAAGCTAAGCACCAGAGACGGCGGCGCAACCCAAACAGTCGCAAACGACTGACACTGGTTCATAGTCGACAGCCGCCTTGGACCAGTCTTCGGAATTACGTGGCCAGCAAAGGAGACGTGGAGTTCGCTTGCGGCGGTCTGTTCCGGAGTTACAGCTTCGAACCAGCAGGTAGTATCGTATGGGCCGTAATTGAGTGGCGTCTCCCTCAGTTTGGACGTAGATAGAGAGACTGAGGTCTCAATTCGGTTCAGTCAGGTGTGTCTGTGTATCGCTTTCCCTCTTGCATTCTGTGCGGCTTCCATTATCGATTCACTTAGTGTTGGGTGCGTGTGGACCGTTGAACCGATATCTTGAAGTTTTGCCCCCATTTCTATCATTGCCGCGATTTCTGCAATCAACTCAGAGGCCTCCGGACCGACAATCTGTGCACCGATCACACGTTCGGTTTCTTTTGCGGCGACGATTCGGACAAAGCCGTCCGTCCGGTTTGCTGTCAGTGCTCGACCAGACGCCTGAAACTGGAACGTACCTGTGACAGGCGTAATTCCCTCGTTCGCTGCTTCGGTCGCTGTGAGCCCGACGGTTCCGATTTCCGGCTCGGTAAACACGGCAGCCGGGAGGGCCTGATAATCGACTGCCGCTGGCTCGCCAGCGATTACTTCTGCTGCAACCTCCCCTTCTTTCGATCCCTTGTGCGCGAGCATCGGTTCACCAGCAACGTCACCGACTGCGAAAATGTGCTCCTTGTTTGTCCGACATCTGCTATCCGTTGGAATGAACCCCTGAGAACTGGTTTCGACGCCGGCGGCATCGATACTGAGCGTGTCAGTCACCGGGCGTCGGCCGACGGCAACGAGTATTCTGTCAGCGGTGAGCTCTATATCGCTATCGTGTGCCGCTCCGTCGGCGGGGACAGCAGTCAGAACGGCCTCGTCGCCAGACTCAGCCCAGCTGTCCGCGGTGTACCCGAAATGGAAATCCACACCCAGATTCTCCGCTCGCTGCCGGACTACCGAAGCAATGTCTTGCTCATAGCTGGGAAGCGCTTGCTCCAGCATCTCAACGACCGTGACATCGCTTCCAAGTCGGCTGTAGACAGTCGCTAGCTCCATGCCGATGTATCCGGCTCCGACGATTGCGAGTTCGTCGGGTACTGTTTCAAGGGTCAAAGCGCCGGCAGAGGACACGATATACTCGTCACCGTAGTCGAACCCCGGAATTTCAATCGGCCGGGACCCCGTCGCGATGATGCAGTATTCGAATTTTAGCGATTCAGACCCCTGTCCATCACCCTGGTGGACGATTCTGATCTTGTTTTCATCAGCAAATTCGGCAGTCCCTTGCAGCAGGTTCACGCCAGCTGCCGTACACAGTTGCTCGATACCGCTCGTTAATTGATCGACGACGCCGTCTTTCCAGTCCATCATCTCGTCGAGCGCAACTGTTGGGTCTGCGTAAATTCCCAGCTCCTCCGCGTTGCCCGCCTCCGCTGCCAGTTTTGAAGCGTTGAGCAGGGCCTTTGAGGGGATACAGCCACGGTTGAGACAGGCTCCGCCGTACGCTCCCTTTTCTACGAGCGTGACATCGAGGTCAAGCTGTGCGGCGCGGATTGCGGCGACGTATCCGCCGGGACCAGCACCAATAACCAGTACGTCAGTCGACGTAGTTACATCTCCGACAACCATTATTCTAGTAGGAGCAGATTTGGATTTCGCAGGTATTTCTGTACGGCATTCGTGAACTGGGCGGCGTCTGCGCCATCAAGCACCCGGTGGTCGAACGACAGCGAGAGGGTCATGACATGGCGGGGTTCTATCGTCTCCTCACCATCTCTTTCGACGACTCGTGGCTTCTTTTTTATTTCTCCCAGTGCCAGGATGGCGCTCTCCGGTTGGTTGATGATCGGGGTTCCGTACTCCCCGCCGATCCCGCCTATGTTCGAGATGGTAAATGTCCCGCCACGCATTTCCTCCGGCGAAAGACTCCGTTCTCTGGCCTTCTGAGTCTTTTCGTAGGTTTCAGCGGCGACTTCGAGCAGGCCTTTCGTATCGACATCCTCGACGACAGGAACCAGCAGGCCGTCATCAGTCGCCGTTGCGATACCGATATTGTAGTACTGTTTCTCGACGATTTCCTCGTTTGCTTCGTCGAGAGAGACGTTTATCTGTGGGTTCTCTTGCAGAGCCGCGGCGCACGCTTTCATCACGAACGGCAAATACGTCAGTCGGATATCGTGCTCCTCTGCCGCCTGTTTGAGGGCCGAGCGAGCGTCGACCAGAGCGGTAACATCAACCTCGTCCTGATGGGTGACGTGCGGGGCCGTGTATTTCGACTCCGTCATCGCCGAGCCAATCGTCTGCCTGATTCCGGTGTATGGCTTTCGAGATTCCGGGCGCGCTGGCTCGTCTGTCGCTGCTCTCCTGGCTACCGCTTCTCGATCCGTTTTCTGTGCTTGCTGGTGTGCCTCTGCGTACTCCCGGACCGTTTCGAGCGTGACAAAGGGTTCTCCGTCTTTTCGTTCATCGGTGGGAACGGTATTGAGGTCAATTCCTTCCTCCGCTGCGATGTGTCTGGTTTTCGGGACAGCAACGGTCGTTTCCCGGTCTGCCGTTTCTTGCATCTGTGCCGAACTGACAGACTGCGCCGGGGCAGACTGCTGATCTCGTTGCCCCGCGGCAGCGGTCTGCTGATTTGAACGCTCCTGAGTCGAGGACTCGCTCGCGTACGCGCGTATATCTGACTCTGTTATGCGCCCAGAAGACGAATCAGCAATGCTGGAAATATCAACGCCCAGTTCGCGGGCGAGACGCCGCACGGACGGCGGTGCGGGGACCTGGACGCTCTGGGTCACCGCTGGGTCCGACGGCGCATCTCCGGTTGGCTGTGGTGTAGCTTCGTCGTCGGTCTGGGAGCCACTTTCCGAGGTGGCGTCATCTGGAGGCGTTACTGCGGTTTCGTCTGATTCGTTTTCACCCTCTACTCGGAAGACGATAATCACATCACCGACTGGGACAACCTCACCTTCCGTAGCACGGAGTTCTTCGACAACACCGTCAACGGGGGACGGAACGTCGACGACGGCTTTGTCGGTCTCGACCTCCGCTACCGGCTGGTCTTCGGAAACTGCGTCGCCCGGCGCAACACGCCAGCGAAGCAGTTCGCCCTCAGCGACGCCTTCACCGACATCGGGGAGTTCGAACTCGCGTACCATGTTAGAAGTCGACTGTTTCGCGAATTCCGTCCTGGATACGGACCGCCTGTGGCAGGTAGTAATCCTCCAGTGAATGAAGTGGCATTGGGGCATCGAAGCCGGCGATTCGTTTGATTGGCGCTTCCTGATGCACGAGCGCTTCTTCTTGAATCGTCGTTGCGATTTCGGCCCCTAGTCCGCCAGTCTTCGGTGCCTCGTGGACAATCGCGGCTCTCCCGGTCTTCTTGAACGAGTCAGTGATCGTCTCTATATCGAGGGGAGACAGAGTTCGCAGGTCGATGACTTCGGCCTCGATGCCGTGTGACTGGCTGAGGTTCTCCGCTGCGATCAGGGCAGGCCGGGTCATAGCTCCCCACGTGTAGACTGAAATATCGCTTCCGTCACGCGGGACAGCAGCCTCACTCAGCGACACTTCATACGGTTTTGTCGGGACATCTTCACGGAAGGCGCGGTAGATCAACTTCGGCTCAAGGAAGATGACTGGATCCGGGTCGTGGATGGACGCCGCCAGCAGTCCCTTTGCATCGTAGGGCGTGCTCGGCGAGACGACCTTTAGGCCGGGCTCGTGCACGAAGAACGCTTCCTTCGACTCGGAGTGGTGTTCTGGGGCCCGAATGCCACCGCCGTACGGAGCCCGTATCACCATCGGCACCGAATACTGTCCCTGGCTACGGCTCCGGAGGCGAGCGGCGTGACTGACAATCTGATCGAAGGCAGGATACATGAAGCCCATGAACTGCATCTCGGGAACAGGCTTCATGCCGGTCTGGGCAAGTCCAATCGAGGCCCCGATAATGCCGGCTTCTGCCAGTGGCGTGTCGATGACGCGGTCTTCGCCGAACTCCTCGTATAGCTGGTCGGTTGCTCTGAAAACACCGCCGTTCTTCCCGACGTCTTCGCCCAGAACGACGACGCTATCGTCCTGCGACATTTCCGTGTACAGTCCGTCCTGTATCGCCTCCACGAGGGTGAGACGCTGTGCGTTTTGCCCCGTCTGCGTACTGGCTGTCGAACTCATTCCAGCACCTCCGAGAACGCGCCGTCGTCATACTTCTCGCGCAGCCGGTTCAGTTCGTCCCGCTGTTCTTCGAGCCGCGCTGGAACGTCCTCGTACACATGCTCGACGATGTTGTCCGGACTCGTCTCTGTCTGCTCCGCCGTTTCTATCGCCTCGCTGACTTCTTGTTCGATACTGTCCTGGATCTCACTCTCAAGGTCGGAATCGAGGATGCCCTCGTTGTAGAGATACTTTTCAATGCGGTCCACAGGGTCGCGGTCTCGCCAGGCCTCCTCTTCCGATTCGTCTCTGTAGACGGACGGGTCATCCGCAGTGGTGTGAGCGCCGAAGCGATACTGGACAGATTCGATAAGCGTTGGCCGCAGCGCTCCGGGAGCTGGATTCCGAGCTTTCTCCAGTGCCTCACTGGTGACTTTGTAGACCGCGAGCGGGTCCAGTCCGTCGACACGAACGCTGTCGATACCGTATGCCTGTGCCTTTGTAGCGATGGTTTCGCTCGCAGTCTGTCGCTCTCGGGGGACCGAAATCGCCCATTGGTTGTTGTTACAGACGAACACAGCAGGGACGTCGAATACCCCGGCGAAGTTCAGTCCTTCGTGGAAGTCTCCTTCGGAGGTCGCACCATCACCGAGATGACACAGGACGGCCGTATCCGTCTTGCCCTGTAGCTTGTGTCCCCAGGCCATTCCCATAGCCTGCGGAACCTGGGTTGCTATCGGAATATACTCCGGCATCACGTTGACACCTTCAGGGATTGCATATCCTTCCCGATAGCCTCTTAGTGGTTCGAAGAGGGATGCCAGCTCCATTCCGTGAGCGTACTTCGCCGCGTGCTCCCTGTAAGTCGGGAACAGCCAGTCTTGCTCGGCAAGCGCAAAGCTCGTGGCGACCTGTGACCCCTCCTGCCCGGTCATTGGTGCGTACGTCGCCAGTCGCCCCTGTCGCTGGAAGCTGATCGCCCGCTGATCGAAGTGACGGGCGAGCTTGATTGTCTCATACAGCTCAAGTAACTGCCTATCTGAGAGATCAGGGACAGACGCCTGCGGTAATACGTTGCCTTCAGCATCCAGTACCTGGACTAGCTCCGAGTCTTGTCTGACGGGCGCTGGCAAGTCCGCGTTTCCTGCTTCGTTTTTCATGTTCATTGTTTTCGATGATGTTTGTATATTCGATAGACGTTCCCTCGACAGACCCTGATGACCCGAACAGCCGCTGGGTACAGCTCTCCGAGCGTGTTCAAGGCTGGCGTTTTCCGCCAGGGCACAGGGACCACCTGTGCGCTAGCGGTCTACGCCAGTTTAAATGTCGAAAATGTAAAAGACGGGGCTGTGGCGGAGGGCAGTGCCCAGTCCATTAACTGCCGGGACAGCTGACCTGCAGGGCAGGCGGTAGGGTTCAAGCCCGGTTGCATATGTGAAGTCTGACATGGAAGATACTTATTGTTTGTGCGACAATCGTTCACACGTAACAGATACTATGCCGGTGTGAACGGTGACAGTTACTGGTCCGAAGCGGCGTGGAGTCAGGGGCTAAGTAAAATATATTGAACTATTATATTCACACCCTCCATCTTGTGATACTGGTAACAGAGCGTACATTCAAATGGTAATGCGGATGTATTGATATAACGGTGTGCTGTGAAGGGTCAAATATATCAAACTCCCATAATTTCGCTGAATCCGGGGCTGCAGCGTTGAAATCCGTGCACTGATTATGCGCCACCATGGACCCACCAGCCCGAAACGGCTCAACGGCCCGTAGAGTGTCTCACGTAGACTGTTTCCTTCGACAAAAAGCCCTCTCTAAGCCGGTGCTGGGCGACAGGAGCTACCCGCCGAGGAAGTCCTCGCGGACCTGTTGGTCGTTGAGAAGTGCCTCACCGCTGTCTTCGTGTCGATTCTGCCCCTGTACAAGGACATAACCGCGATCACACCGCCGCAATGCCTCTTTGGCGTTTTGTTCGACGAGGAGCACAGCGGTACCGGCGTCGTTGATCTCGTCGATGCGGTCAAACATCTCATCGACGAGATCCGGTGCCAGGCCTGCGCTGGGTTCGTCAAGCAGTAACAGGTCGGGATCAAGCATGAGCGCACGGCCCATCGCCAGCATCTGTTGTTGCCCGCCTGACAGTGTCCCTGCTTTCTGCTCCGACCGGGTTTCCAGTATCGGGAACCGGTCGTAAACAGCCTGTAGCCGCTCCTCGGGAAACTGATCGAGCGTGTATGCACCCATCTTGAGGTTCTCTGTGACCGTCAGCGGTTCAAACACGTTGTTGCTCTGTGGAACGAAACTCAACCCGTATGAGATGATGTCTTCCGGTTGTTCACCGGCAATGTCCCTGTTATTGAATACGATTTCACCCCCCATGTACGTCGTCAATCCGAACACAGACTTCATGACAGTGGACTTGCCCGCGCCGTTCGGGCCGACGATAGTGATGTACTCACCCTGTCCGACCTCCATGTCAATTTCTGTGAGAATCTGCAGATCACCGTACCCGGCGTCCAGTTGCTGTACTGACAGTAAGCTCATACTGTCACCTCTTCCCCGAGATATGCATCGAGGACTTTGTCGTTGTTTTTCACTGCGTCCGGTTGCCCCTCTGTGAGGACACTCCCCTGGTGCATCACGATGACCGTATCACAGTTATTCATGATAACGTCCATGTCGTGTTCGACGAAGAGGAAGGTGTAGCCCTGCTCTTTGAGCGTCTGCAACCGGTCAATGAGTTTCTCTTCGAGTGTTGGGTTGACTCCCGCAAGCGGTTCGTCCAGCAGTACCATCTCGGGATCGGTCATGAGCACACGCGCCATCTCAAGCAGCTTCCGTTGGCCCCCTGAAAGATTGCCGGCAGATTCGTGCGCGACGTGTTCGATCTCGAATAGTTCGAGCATCTCCCATGCTTGTTCTCGGAGTATCTTTTCCTGCTCGATGACCTGTGTTCTGGCTCGCGGAAGGACCGCCCGCCAGACTGCTTCGCCGGCCTGGTCCTGCGGTGCCAGCATCAGGTTTTCAAGCACGGTCATCTCTGAGAGCTCTCGGGCTATCTGGAAAGTCCGGACGAGGCCCTGATTTGCGACCTGATCTGATCGATACCCCGTTATTTCCGTGTCGTTGAACTCGACTGCACCCCCGTCTGGACGTTGCACCCCGGTAATGAGGTCGAATGTCGTCGACTTGCCCGCTCCATTCGGACCAATCAGACCAGTGATAGTCCCTTTCTCCACGTGGAATGAGACATCAGCGACGGCGGTAATACCGCCAAACGTCTTTCGCAGGTTCTTCACTTTGAGTATCTGTTCTTGCTGTCCGTTCTGGGTCTGGCCGCTCTGTCTTGCTTGTGCGTTCTTACTCATTGTCATCCTCGCGAGGCTCCTGTCGTGAGAGGTCAACACTCGATGCGATTGCTTTTCGATGACCCAGCAGACCCTCCGGATGCCGTTGCATGAGATACACCAGAACAATACCTAACAGCATAAGCCGGAGCGCAGAGATGCTCACATCCTGCACGGAATACGCCAGCAATGGTGTGACATCAAGGGTTCCTAACTCGGCGATAGCACCGACAAGCGTATCGGGAGCGTTGCTGAGCTGGAGGTACTCCGCCACAACCCGCCGGATGAACGAGGGGCCCTCGAAGAGCAGACTGGCGAACAGCGCACCGCCGACGATGCTTCCCGTTGGCGACCCGGTCCCACCGATAAACAGCGCAATGAAGATGTAGAACGTCTGTATCGGCTTGAACATCCGTGGCGATGCATACCCGCCAGAGAGACGCCAGAGAATAGCGATGAGCCCCATGAGCGCACAGCCGAGCGCGAATGTCTTGATCTTGAATCGGCGCGTGTCCTTCCCCAGGGCTTGCGTGACCTGCTGGTCCTCGCGGATGCTCTTGAGGACCCGGCCGAAGGGTGACTTCCCGAGGCGGATCATCAGCCAGTACAAGAGGCCGAGACAGAGGCATAACACAATCACGTACGCCCAGCCGATAACCAGCGTCTCCTCGATTCCCAGCGGTGCCACGACACTGAATATCGCCGTCCCCAGCGCATTGGGTGCTGGGGCTGTTGCGGCAGGGTCCGTGTAAAAGAGAATCCGGATCGGGTTCGATGGCAAGGACAGGCCCGTCGCACCGCCCGTTCCGAATGCAACGCCGGCAATGCGGGTGTTCGCGAACTCCGGCGCACGGAATGTGAGACGCACGATTTCCGAGAACGCGACAGTCACGATTGCAAGATAATCAGCACGGAGTCGGATCGCAGGCAACGCTGCGAGGCCGCCAATGACCCCGGTCACGAGTATCGCACCCAGAATCGCGACCGGAAGTGGCAGCCCGAAGCCGGGCGGACTGGCCGTCACTGGAGCGGTCAGTATCCCCATCGTGTAAACGCCGATGGCCATGAATCCAGCCGCACCGAGATTGAACAGGCCTGCGTATCCCCACTGGAGGTTCAGCGCGAGCGCTAACATAGCATAAATCGCCGAAAGGAAGGCGACGCGCCGGAGCGTGTTGACCGTGCCATTCAGTTGGAACCCGAGAACAGCACTGAAAAGCGCGTACAAGCCCCCGATAGCGAGGGCCAGGGCGATGAGCAAGCGCACGTCGTTGTTGCCAAGCCACCCCTCAGCCCGTGCCTGAATAGAACCCGTACTCATGCCGTCGTCCTCCCGCTGAACAGCCCCGACGGGCGCACGAGCAGCATGACGATCATCATAACGAACGCCGCGACCAGAAGGAAACTGGCCGGAATCCAGACGAGTGCGAGTCGGCTCACGATTCCGAGGATGACACCGCCGACCATTGCCCCGTAAATCGAACCGACACCGCCGAGGATGACCGCTGCGAACACCAGTAACAGCAGGTCCCATCCCATTGTTACTGTGAGCGTTCCCTGCTGTAATGCGATAAGAAAGCCTGCACACCCGGTAAGCCCGCCGCCGATACTCCAGGTGAGTTTGACGACGCGCTCTGTCGGGATGCCTGTGACTTTCGCGAGGTCTTTGTTCGCAGCCATTGCACGCATCGCCGTGCCGATTTTGGTGTACTGGAGCAGAACGTGGGTAGCAAGCATCAGGAGTGCGGCGACGACGACCAGCGTAATCTGGTGTCCGCCAAACGTAACACCCGCCAGAGTAAACTGGGGGACGTTTCCGCCTGTCAGTCCGCGGCTATCGGTCAGGAACGAGTAGGTGATAAAATTACGAAGGAACAGTGCGACACCGACGCTGGCGATCATCAGCGTCACACCGTCGGCGCTACGCATCGGCTTAAACACGATTCGGTCCAGCAAGAGCGAAAGGGCGGCTGTCAGGACCGCAGCGACGAGTAAGCCAGCCAGCAGGGCCAGTGGGGTATTGACGACGTTTATTCCAAGTTCGTTTGAGCCGACTGCAATCGGGCCGCCGATGAGGACAAGCGCTTCGACGGAAAATTCACCTAGCCCGGCAATCAGAAACGCCGCCGCCCATCCGGCGAACGCACCGCTCGTAATCAAGTCTCCGTGGGCAAAGTTCGCGAAATTGAGGATACTGTAGGTCATTGAGAGGCCGACGCCAGCCAGTCCAAGCGACATCCCGAGTACCAGGCCGTTCCAGAGATAACTCATGAGATCTGTGGCGGCAATTGCTCCAGTTCCTAGCTGTCGAAAGATATCGAAGACGAGAAACACGCCGATAACCGCGAATAGAACGAGTTCTGGGCGGTTGTACACTATATTCTGTCCACGGCTGTA
The DNA here is from genome assembly GCF_003665985.1 of Haloarcula sp. Atlit-47R. Lineage (NCBI taxonomy): Archaea > Methanobacteriati > Methanobacteriota > Halobacteria > Halobacteriales > Haloarculaceae > Haloarcula > Haloarcula sp. Atlit-47R. Next base: position 352,297 of record NZ_QPLQ01000003.1, read on the forward strand.
GTAGTCTCGGGCCGCCATACGTTTGTGCTCTGTACCCAGTGTTAAAAATCTTGATGTAAAATCGTCATAGAATCCGAGAGAGGCGAAGCTGTGTCCCAATTTCTTGCTAGTACTACACATGGCAACAGCTAACAAGAATGAGTCAGTCTCTCTTTATCCAGCGGGGTTCTCCTGCGGGTGGCGTAGCAAGAGAGACACCGACACGGACGCAGACGCCCGCGACGAGAAATGTGACGCCGCTCGTCGGACGGGACAGTCAAGCACGAGTGCCAGCGGCACCCTACAGCGAATTCGTGACCGTTCGCATCACTTCCAGCGCCTCTTTCAGTTCAGCTGTACTCGTGGCATACGAAATTCGCGCCTGTCCCCGTCCACTCGGCCCAAACGCCTCGCCAGGGACCACGATGACATCGTTGTCCAGCATCTTCTGGGTCCACCCGTCTGGGACGTGAGGCATCGCGTAGAACGCCCCCTTCGGCACCGGCGTGTCGAGGCCGATATCCTCCAGCCCATCGAGGAGAACGTTTCGTCGTTCCTCGAAAGCAGACACCATCTCTCGAACCGGTTCCTGCGGGCCAGTAAGCGCCGCTTCGGCAGCGTACTGTGAGGGTGCGCTGGCACACGCCTGCACGTACTGGTGCACTCGAAGCATCCGCTCGATTCGCTCTGCACTGGCCGCTACCCAACCGAGCCGCCAGCCTGTCATCGAGTACGTTTTCGAGCACGCGCTGGCCTGGATTACCCTATCAGAGGTGGCAAATTCAGCCGGCGAATGGTGTTCACCGTCGAAGACAATCTTCTCGTAGACTTCATCGGAGAGGCAGATAAGCTCGTGTTCGTCCGCGATCCGCGCGAACTCTGCCATGTCTCGCTTCGATTGCACCGCGCCGGTAGGGTTCGCTGGACTGTTAACGATAAACAGCGACGTGTTCTCCGTGATGGCATCCTCAACGGCGGCGGGGTCGAGTGTCAGGTCGTCCCTGAGCTCGACCCGCTTTGGTTCGCCGCCGGCGAGTAAGACCAGTTGTTCATAGGCCAGAAATCCGGGGTCAGGGCAAAGCACTTCGTCGCCTGGCCGGACATGGGCCTCGATTGCAACGTGAATGGCCTCACTTGCCCCGGCAGTAGCAATGATGTTTTCGGGCGGGATGTCCTGCCCGTTGTCGGTGGCGTAGCGGTCACTAATAGCCGCTCTGAGTTCTGGAATCCCCTTGTTGGAGGTGTATGAATCACCCATCCCATCCTGAATCGCACTCACCGCTGCCTCCCGAGCGTGCTCTGGAGTGGGAAAATCAGGCTGGCCGAGACCCAGATTTATTGCGTCTTCGCCTGCCGCCTCGAAGACTTCACGGATGCCACTGATATCCATCGCTTCGACGCGTGCTGCGTACTGAGACATCAGTTCATGAGTATAACGGTATTTGATTATAGTCTTTCGGTTGTCTGACAATGACTATCGCACCAGTCCTGCCACAGAGACTGTGTATAGGACGACCTGAGTCACGGTTGTGTCACACCATCGTCCGAGATGACCGTCTCTGGAACACAGGCAACTGTGAGTGAGAAAGCCCAGCGACGTTTCCGTTAGACTTCGACCTGCTCGATGTTTTCTGTGCCGTTCTCTGTGTACCTGAAGTAATTGTACACGGCGCTGGCGAGGTCACCATTGTCATCGAACTCGACTGGGCCTGAGACTCCCTGATAATTGATTTCGGTCCCTTCGGCCGCAAGCGACACGCCCTCTCCCAGGGTTTCAGGGCCGACCGTTTCGCCACCGGCGTCTGTGACTGCCCGCATGTGATCCCGGACTGCAGTCCCGTCATCTTCACCAGCTGCTGCGCGTGCCAGCATGAGGACTGCCGCAGCATCGAACGATTGCTGATTGAACGGCCCCGGTGCAGAGCCGTACTCCTCCTCGTATGCCGACCTGAAGTACTCGATTCCCGGACCGGCCGAGGACGGATTGGTTCCGCGGACGTTTGTCATATCGTGTCCCACGTTCCCGGGCAAGTCATCGGCCCTGAGTCCGTCTGGGACCAGGATATCCATGTCCGCTCTGTCAAAGTTCTCGTAGAAGTTCCGGAAGATTTTGTTCCCGCTCTCGGGGTAGCCGATGATCACGAGCGTTCCCGGGTCGCCATCAAGAGCGTTTTGCAACTGTGAGGTGTAGGAGGACCGACCCGCCGAGTACGAGACCTGATTCAGCACCTCACCGCCGTACTCCGACTCGAACGTCTTGGTAAAACCGTTCGACAGGCCGTTCCCGTACGCGTTATTGAGAAAGAGGATGGCTGCACTCTCTTTCTCAAGCCGTTCGGCCGCTATCTGTGCCAGCAGCGACCCCTGCAGCTTGTCCGTTGGCGGTGTCCGGTACACAAAGTCGTTATCTTCGAGCGAGGAAACATCAGGCGACGTCGCCGATGGTGAACACATAACCGTCTGGTTCGGGATGGCAACGTTCTCGGCAACCTGCAGCGTCACTGACGACGCCAGTCCCCCGCAGATCATCGGATACCCGGCGTTCACGAGGGCTTCTGCACCACTCACGCCCCGACTCGGCTTGGTCTCCGTGTTCTCGAACTGCGTATCGACTGCGAACCCGTTGTCCGCGTCTCGGACCTGCTTTACAGCTAGTTCTGCTGCATCTCGAATTGCGGGGCCTACTTCGGACAGCCCACCTGTTACCCCCATTAGGATGCCCATGCTGATGGTGTTGCCACTACTCCCACCGTCTGTCGAACAGCCTGCGAGTCCGACAGCGCCTGCGGCACCAATGCTCTTCATGACAGTTCGACGGCTGACTGTATCGTGCATCGCAACACTCGCCATGACACAATCTTTCGTGATAAACGTTATTATGAACCGTAGCAAGTCTGCACAGGGACGAAAGGGGCCTCGAGAGGGTCTAAGTCAGGCACAGCCACTCCCGACTGTTCCGCTTGCGCTACTGTATTGTCCCTCGCTGCGGGCAATCCCTGTCCGATACCAGACGCACAGAGAGTCGAAACACTCTCGTCTGAACTGCTCGTGCCATACTGTCAGTACGTGCCACGTCAGAGTGGATAGCCGTTCGAACTTTCCGAACGGTGTCGACGGCAGGGCGTCGCAACACCTTCCGACCGGTACAGTGCAATCTCGACCCTCACAGGCACGTATTCGACACACCGCGGATTCGTGTGTCCAATCGCTCACCCGCGGTTGACTACCGATATTCAGAATGTATGACAGTTCTCGCATCGGTGGATAGTCTCAGGTTCGGCGCGCAGTGGTCACGCTCCAACTGGACAGCCAACTATCCGGACGGCGTTAGTATATAAACCGGCTGTAGTGTGATGCCAGTTCGAGCTACTCGAACAGCCAGGGCCCACGCACACTGTGACCTCGAAGAGTGGGTGTGTCTACGCCGCCGAAAGCCAATTCATTGAGGGATATACCTAAACTAGCTGAATGGTATAAAACGGGCCTACGTTCGCATTGCTATTACATTCATACGTTTGTAACAGCAGCTCCGATTGTGGCGCAGAAACTGTTACAGCAGTACCACTGTAATCAGTCAGCGGCCGTATCCAGCGCTATGGAGTACAGGTGGTCTACACAAGAGGTACAGGCGAATAGAGAGGGGATCCCCGACAATTCGTCCAATTTCTCTTGTTTTTCCTGGATATTCTACTATTCATATGATGGGAGCAGTCCTATTCGAATCAGTAGAACAGTTCTATTGAGAAAAACAGAGGTTACAGGCATCCAAAGTGAGTGATGCTCCCAGATTCCAGTGCTGTCTCATGATCGAATTACTTGAACAGCACAGCAAGTCAGTTGGTTTCGCAGGGACCCGAGCCCCCCATGCAGCCATAGCTGCTGTACCTTTGCACCCCAAACTCTATATCTTGGGAGTGACCCACAGTGAGACGTAACGCAACGATCGATAATGACAGCCAAATTTACTACGTATGACTGACACAGGAAAGCGCCTTGTCGAAGAACTGGACGAGCAAGGCGTCGAGTACGTCTTCGGATATCCCGGTGGTCGCGCCATCGAGATTCTTGACCACGTCCCGGATGCCGATGTGGAGATGGTCCGGCCACGCGATGAGCGGGAAGCCAGCGTCATGGCCGAGATGCACGGACGACTCACCGGGGACCCCGGGGTCCTCGCGGGACAAGGTCCCTGGATCGGGAGCCTCGGCGCAATCGGCCAGATGGAAGGAAAACTGGCTTCGTCACCGATGGTCGTCATTACCGAGGCCAGCGAGCGGGGCGACTATTCGACGCTCGCGCCGTATCAGCAGGCTCGCGGTGACTACGGTGGGCTGGACCTCCCGTCAGCGCTCGATGCCTACACCAAGGAAAACTGGTTCCCGCGCTCACCGACGGAGACGGTACGAAGCCTCCAGCTCGCGTTCAAACACGCGACTGCCGGCCGGCCCGGGCCAACGGCAATAATCCTCGACGGCGACGCCGTCACCGAGGAAATGCCCGACGACCCGATTCCGCCGGTCTGGGACGGCCACGATCAGGTGCAAAACTGGGACTCGCGACCGGCCCGTGAGGACGTCCAGACAGCGATAACAGCCCTGAGCGAAGCTGACCGCCCGGTCATCATTTCCGGCAACGGCGTTCACGCCGCCGACGCCTACGACCAGCTCGAAACTGTCGCAGAGGCGACTGATGCCGTCGTCACTACCTCCTATCTGGGCAAGTCGACGTTCCCCGAAACCCACGACCTGGCTGCGGGCGTTATCGGCTCCTTCGGGCACGAGGGCGCAAATCAGGTCGTCAGCGAGGCAGACGTCCTCCTCGTCGTGGGTTGTCGCATGAACCCGATGGACACGAACTGGCAGTCCCCGGAGTTCATCCGGCCTGACGAGCAAACTATTATTCACGCAGACATCGACACGCGCAACGCTGGCTGGGTCTACCCCGCAGATGTCGCACTCATCGGTGATGCGGCACACAGTCTCGACGACCTGGCGGCGAACCTTCCCGAGAGCGCTGGAAACGACTGGGCGCACGACCGTGCGGCCGCGGCGCAGGAGTCGTTTTACGCCCCCAGATGTGAGTCGGACGCGTCGCCAATCAAGCCACAGCGGGCGGTCAAGGAGATCGAGGCAGTGGTTGATTCGAAAACGATTGTGACCGCCGACTCCGGCAACAACCGATTCTGGTTGCTCAATTATCTTCAGACACCGGACACCGGGACCTACTACGGGAGTGGCGGCGTCGGCGCGATGGGATGGGCAACACCGGCCGCAGTGTCAGCCGCCATCACGACGGAACAAGAGATCATCGCCGTCGCGGGAGACGGTGGCTTCACGATGACGATGACCAGCGTGGAGACAGCCGTCGAGAACGGCGTCGCGCCCACGTTCGTCGTCCTCAACGACACCAGCCTGGGCATGGTCCGTCAGATGCAACACGAGGCGGGCGACATCGCTGGTGTCGAGTTCCACGACACTGACTTCGTGAAGGCAGCCGAGGCGTTCGGCGCTGATGCGACGCGGGCAGTAACGCCCGCTGAACTGTCGGCTGCACTCGAAGAAGGAACCAGCGCCGATGTCCCGTTCGTCATCGACGTTCGCATCGACCGCGACGAAGAGATGGTCGAGTCCCTCCAGTCGTCGTTCTACAAGGAAGTCGGCGGGCTGCACGAATGAAGTCCCGAGCATGGTTTAGCAAAGAATATAAATCAACTACGGAACACACATTGATACAACAATGACAGATACAACAGTACTCGTCACCGGCGGAACCGGCTTCCTCGGCTCGTATGTCGTCGAGGACCTCATCGAACACGGTCACGACGTCGTCGCCTACGACCTCTCGACGGACGACCACATCCTCTCGAAGCTGGGTGTCGCCGACGATGTGACTATCCGGCGCGGTGATGTCTCCGAGGCGACGGACGTGATTCGTGCCGTCAAAGAGACGGAGACGACGCATATTGTGCACCTCGCGGCACTGCTGACGAACACGGCACGGGACAACCCGCGGGCTGGCCTCGATGTCAACATCAAGGGGACCAACAACATCTTCGAGGCTGCACGCACCCTCGACGACCAGATCGAGCGCGTCACATGGGCTTCCAGCGCGGCGGTGTACGCGCCGCCACATAATTACGCCGCCGACTACGTCGATGAGAACGAACTCGTCTATCCTGATACGCTCTACGGCGCGACAAAAGAGTACAACGAACATCAGGCCCGTGTCTACCACGAGGATTACGATGTTGACCACGTTGGACTCCGCCCGACTGTGGCGTACGGCCCCTACCGCGAAACCGGAGGCTCGGCGTTCCTCGCAAACATCATCGAGAAGCCGGCACTCGGCGAACCGTTCAGCGTCGAGTACGGTGATCAGGTAATCGACTGGCAACACGCCCGCGATATCGCACAGGCGTTCCGGAAAGCGACGTTCGTCGACGAGGACAATCTCAGCCAGCGCATCTACAACGTCCGCGGCGTCCTCGCGACGATCCGCGAAGCCGCCAACACGGTCCGGGAAATCGTCCCGGATGCCGACCTGTCGGTCTCTGATGAGGGCGAACTCCCCTGGACCCAGAATCTCGATATGACCGCTGCGCAGCAAGACTTCGGCTACGAGGTCGAGTACGGCCTCGAATCCGGGTTCCGGTCGTACATCAACACGCTCCGGGAGGAGAACGGCCTCGAACCGCTCTGAAACGCCAGTCCCGCCCTCGAAGCGTACTGCACCCCGTGGGTTCGCCCGCGTTTCGCTCAGTGCTCCAGAGTGACCCCAGTGTTTGATTAGGGACCTGCCTGTACGCCTACGTGATGTACGAGCGCGACTTCATGGAAGGAACGCGTGGCACCATGGCCGTCGACTGGGAAGAACGGATCGACGTCAAGCGGATGCGACGCGAACGCAAAGAACGAGCTCTCGACCGACTGCGGGATTCCGAACTCGGGTCGATGCTGCTGATCAACGACCCGAACGTCCGGTACGTCACCGGGCTGGCGATGACCGGCGGGAGCGGGGCGGACCACTACACGCTCCTGACCGAAGACGGCGATATCGTCCACTGGGACACTGCGGACCACGCATCGAACCAGCGGTTCAACTGTCCCTGGCTCGACGACATCCGATATGCCTGTCCGGGACTCGGCAACGTTCCTCGGGCGTCGGGCAGCGCTGCCGCGCGCGACTGGCTCAAAGACAAGATGGCCGAGACGGTGTACACCGCCATGGAAGAGTACGGTGTCGACCGGGAGCCGATGGGCATCGACGTGGGCAACGGGGCGCTCATCGAGAAGTTCGAGGACCGTGGCGTCGATGTCGACACCAGCGCGGCGACTGACATTATGCTCGACGCGCGGAAGACCAAAACCCGCGACGAGGTCGAGTGTCTGCGACAGGTCGCTGCCATCTGTGAGGCAGGCTTCCAGAGGATTACTGAGAGTGCAAAACCGGGCAAGCGGGAATCTGAAGTCTGGGGTGATGCAGTCGGCGAACTCTGGCGGCACGGCGCAATGGCCCAGGGTGGCTACGTGACCTCTGGCCCGAACACCTGGCCGAAACATCAGGCGAACACGACCGACCGGGTGATTCGACCGAACGACCTCGTGTACGCTGATTTCTACAACATCGGCTATCTGGGCTACCGCTCCTGTTACTACCGCACGTTCAGCATGGGCGAACCGACGCAGGCACAGAAAGACGCCTACGAGAAGGCCCGTGACGACCTCTATGACGTCCTCGAACGGATCGAGCCGGGGGCCACGACCGACGAGATTTGCAAGGGCTTCCCCGACAGAGACGGCGAGCATATGGACTGGTACGACGCCGACGAGTTCTGGCAGATGACGACCAACCACTGGGCGCATGGGCTGGGGCTACAGCTCTACGAGACGCCGCTCATCTGGCGCGGGCTCTCACCGGACCATCCGATCGAAATCGAGGAGGGCATGACGATGGCTGTCGAGACGATGCAACCCGCGGAACGGCAGGGCGTCCGCGTCGAAGAGATGGTTGTTGTCCGCGAGAACGGCGTTGAGATCCTCAGTGAGTGGCCCGTTTCGGAGATTACTCGAATCGACTACTGACTGGCAGTATCCAGCCGGTCTCACGCACTGTCCGATTGCCAGCGCGTCACTACCATTAAGTCGGTCGCGTCGTAATTGAGAGGTATGCAACTGGGAACAGGCCTGTTTACCTGTCAGCAGCGCCCGGACGACGACCGCGAAACCAGTGACATTTACGACGAAATGCTCGAACTGGGGGCAGTTATCGACACCGCAGGTCTCGATAGCGCCTGGGTCTCAGAGCATCACTTCCTCGACGACGACTATCTGTCGGGCGTCACACCGGCACTCGGGGCGTTAGCTGCAGTCACCGATAATATCGAAATCGGCTCTTGTATCGCACTCGCGCCGCTGTATGACTCAATCCGGCTCGCCGAGGATATCGCAACGGTGGATCAGATCTCCGGTGGCCGAACTACCCTCGGGCTGGCAATCGGGTCAAACGTCTCCGAGTTTGATGCCTTCGGGATTCCCGACGACGAGCGGGCTGACCGGCTGGCCGATACGGTCGATACGCTTCGCGGTGCTTGGTCTGACGGACCGCTCGACTACGAGCCGGAGTTCCACGACATCTCATCGGATGTCACTGTGACACCGAAGCCAGCACACGATGTTCCTCTCATGCTCGGTGGGGCGTCGCGACCTGCCGTCCGGCGGGCCGCCCGGACCGCTGACGCATGGTGTGCCCCGTCGTCGCTGTCAGTCGATGGCGTCCGGAAGCGTGTCGAGGATATCAGGCACGTCCGTGACGACGAGGAAATCGAGGGCGACTTTCAAGTGTATGTCCTCCAGCACGGGTTCGTCGGTGACTCCCGCGAAGACGCATGGGAGCAGATGCGCGACGGCTACCTCTACATCCAGCGCCGGTACGAGGAGATATTCTCGGGCGAGACGGTTCCGGAACTGGACGACGACCGCAAACAGGAACTCAAAGAACAGGCTCTCTTCGGGACACCCGACCAAGTCGCGGCCGAACTGGAAACGTACCGGGAGGCGCTGGGCGATGACATCCACTTCATTTTCCGGACGTACCACCCCGGAACCGGAACGCAGGAAATGGCCGAGTGCATCCGGCGGCTGGGTGAAGAGGTGCGACCGAAGGTCAGCTAGAGACTGCCAGACCGTGTCGGTAGCTGCTGAGACGACAGACACAGTCCGGCGGAGAGGGTTGTGACAGCGCGCGCCAGCAGTTATCTGCGTGTCGCCCGTGGATTTCGGACCCGGTGAACACCAATACTTATTTCCCTAGGTAAAGAACCTAATTGATGAGTATGGACATCGAAGCATTCTTCGAGAACATGCCGTTTGCCGACCTGCTCGATATCGAGATAACCACCGTCGATAACGGGCACGCCGAAGGCCACATCGAGATGCGCGAGGAACTGTCGTGGAACGAGGACCAAATAATGGCCCACGGCGGTGTTACATTCACCCTCGCCGACACTGTTGGTGGGGCCGCTCTCGTGTCCCTCGTCGAACAGCCGGTGCCCACCATCGATATGCGCATCGATTACCTCGAAGCCGGGACAGGGAACCTCCGAGCGGAGGCGGACGTGATTCGGCACGGTGGTGACGTTGGCGTCGTCAGTGTCGAGGTGTACGCCGAAGACGGTGCACAGGTCGCGACTGCACGCGGCGTCTACAAGACAGGCTAAGCTCAGCTGCGGCAAGTGAACAGGCCCATGTCTGAGTGTGGCGGTTTGCAGAGACGTCGAAAGCAAGAGTGCAATCGACCGCGCGGCGCTACTATCTGAGCCGTGGCGGAGGACAGAACGTTGCCGGCGTCTAATTGAAAGTCACACCGACATCGTGCATCCCCTCGTTGTATCGAGCGATGTTGATGAGCAGCGGCGTCAGACTCTCGACTTCCGCGGCGTTCGAAAGCGGGCCAGCAGGGATCGGTCGGACGCCCGCGAGGTCAGCAGTTAGCGTCACGACGCGGTCACTGACCGCCGGATCGTCCGCGACGACCAGCGTATCCACATCGAGCGTGGCCTCTAGATCCGCCAGCCGGTCCGCCGCAAGATTGTGGAATGCGCCCGCCACTGGAACCGATTCAGGGGCCCGCTGTGCGACAAATTCGGTAACGCTTCCCGTCGACGGCGGTCGGTAGTGAAGTCCATCTCCGTCGCCGCTCATCCCGACAGCAGGGCTGATGAGTAGTTGATCCGAAAGCACGTTATCTTCAGTTAGTTCTTCGACTGTATCGCCGACGTGATGTGGCGGAATGGCCAGGATAACCACGTCTGCGCTAGCCGCGGCACTGCTGTTGTCAGTTCCGCTGATTTCAGTCTCAACATCGTGAGCGGACAATCGCTTTTCGTACGCTCTGGCTCGCTCGCTGGCTTTTGCAGCGTCCCGCGAGCCGACGGTAATCGTGTGGTCTGTGTCGGAGGCAAAGCGCATCGCAAGTCCCTCACCGATATCACCAGTACCGCCAAGTATGGCTAACTCCATGCGCCCGCATAACGCCCCTTGAAACAAGAAGCTTTGTCCTGTCACACAATTCGCTGACGACCGTCCCTGATACTGCAGTAACAATTGAAACAATTAATACCGAGCACACTGCAGCCGTGCGCTCGGGTGTACATTGATTGTCAATGGCTACTACAGCCGTAAAAACCGGGCACGCCAGCAAGAGAAGTATGACCCAGTCGCAAACCCCGGCAGTTATTCGACCCAGACCGTCTTTTTGTTGACGAACTCTTTGATACCCATCTCCGAGAGTTCACGGCCGTAGCCGGCGTCTTTGATGCCGCCGAACGGAACCCGCGGGTCCGATTTAGTCATCTCGTTGATGTAGACGCAGCCCGCGGAAATATCTCGTGCCAGACGCTGGCCGCGTTCTCGGTCCGAAGTCCAGAGGCTCGCACCCAGCCCGAAACGGGTGTCGTTTGCGACCGTAATCGCTTCATCCGCATCGGCAACCTCATACACGGTCGCTACTGGTCCGAACATCTCCTCTGTGTCGGCGGGGCACCCAGACGGGACAGCAGTCAGTACTGTCGGCGGGTAGAACGCTCCGGTCCGGGCAAGCGGCTCGCCCCCGGTCAACAGCGTCGCACCAGCGTCGACGCTTTCCTGTACCTGGTCGTGCAGTTCGGCCATGAGGTCAGGGTCGGCCTGCGGGCCGATATCGGTTTCTTCGGACATCGGATCGCCGACAGTGAGGTCTTCGAAGGCAGCGACGAGCCGATCAACGTATTCGTCATAGACATCTGTGTGAACGATAAATCGCTTGGCGGCGATGCAGGACTGGCCGCCGTTTAGTGTCCGTGCCTGCACTCCAGTCTTGAGGGCCGCATCGAGGTCTGCATCGTCGAGGACGATAAACGGGTCAGACCCGCCGAGTTCCAGCACAGTCTTTTTCAGATGCTTGCCGGCGGTTTCGGCGACGGCACGCCCGGCGGGACCACTTCCGGTCAGCGTCGCCGCGCGGACACGGTCGTCTGCGAGAATGCTGTCGACGTTACTGGATCCAACCAACAGCGTTTGAAAAGCGCCGTCAGGATAACCGGCTTCGGCAAACACTTCTTCGAGCGCGAGCGCACACCCGGGGACGTTTGAGGCGTGTTTGAGGAGGCCCACGTTACCGGCAGTGAGATAGGGCGCGGCAAAGCGAATGACCTGCCAGAACGGATAGTTCCAGGGCATCACTGCTAGCACGGGCCCGAGCGGATCATGGACCGTCTTTACCTCCGTTCCCGGCGGACTGGGGTGGTGTTCATCGGAGAGATACTTGTGTGCGTATTCGGCGTAATGGTCACACGCCCACGCACACTTTTCAACTTCAGCGATGGCCTGCGTGATTGGTTTTCCCATCTCCCGGGTCATCAGTTCAGCGTACCGCTGTTTGTTCTCCCGTAGAACATCGCTGGCGTTTTCAAGCAACTCCTCCCGTTCGCGCAGCGGGACCTCACGCCAGTCCTCGAACGTCGACGTGGCGTGGTCTAGCTTTCGCTCGACTGTGTCGTCATCATCAGGGTCGTACACGTCTAGGCGCTCGCCCGTAGCGGGGTTGACTGCCTCCATATTGGTTCAGTGTTCGGCGTCACGGATACATTAATCTTTACTGACCCAAATTTCCTGACAGGTGACAGCGGTAGTTTTTATACTCATAGGTCAGAAATGTGCTGATGATGTACAAGCATGTAGCCCTGCTAGTCAGACAGGAGGGCATGTCTCACAAGGAGTTCGTCGACTACTGGCAGACCAACCACACGCCAATCGCGAAAGACATCGAAGGCGTGGTTCGCTACCAGCAAGTTCTTCCAACAGAACCAGCACACGCCGAGTTTGACGGCGTAGCGGAACTGTACTTTGAGACGCTCGACGACCTGCACGAGGCGCTGGGCAGTCCTGGGTCCCGAGATTACGACCCAACAAAGGAAATCGCCGCGAAGGCCCGCGAGGACGTGAATAACTTCCTCGCTGTCGAGGAGCGGCCGCGTATTATCGGCGAAGAGATCGTCCAGAAAGACGAGGTCGACGGCGACACCGACGGCCTCTACAAGCACTCGGCGTTTCTCGTCCGGCAGGACGACATGACACACGATGAGTTCGTCGACTACTGGCAGACCAACCATACGCCGATCGCGCGCGAAATAGAGGGCGTCGTCAGGTACAATACGGTCATCCCCACTGACCCCGAGAACGCCGAGTTCGACGGCGTCGCCGAACTCTACTTTGACGACCTCGAGAAGCTATACGACGCGCTCGGCAGCGAAGGGTCGCGGGATTACGCGCCTGACAGAGGGAAAGCGAAAGCGGCCCGCGAGGACGTGGATAACTTCTTGGCTATCGACGAGCGGCCCCGGTTTATCGGCCAGGAACAGCTCGTCAAGGACGAGGGGTAGTATGCCCGACTACGAGGAGCAAGTCACGGAGGCGTTCCCGGAACTCGACTACATCTCGTCGGACAGCCTCCGCAGCAACGTCATCGAGGCGTGGGCACTCGCGCTCGACCGAGGTGGTTGGCGCGACATTACGGATATCCCCTACGCCTGGAACATCCACGAAGTAACCAACGTCAGGCACGTCCGCGGTGTCACCAGAATCGCACGGGAATCCGCTATCGAGCAGCAGGAGTTCCACGGTGCCGACCCCGATATGGACGTCATCGTGGCAGCCACACTACTCCACGACGTCGGAAAGTGCTACGAGTACGTCGACTTCGTCGAGGACGAGAAGCTACTCGACCCGGACCCGAAATACGCAACCGAAGAGGTCCCACACTCCCTGTCGGGCTATGCACTCGCACACGAGGTCGGCTGTCCGCTGGCGGTCCAACGAGCGATTCCGCACTTTATCGGCGAGATCCCGACGCGGACACTGGAAGCCGAACTCGTCAAGAGTGCGAACTCCGCATCCTCGAACGCGATTACGCAGTCAACGATGGGCATCACGCTGCAGGAGTGGGTCGATGAGTATTCCCAGACGTAGCCACTGGCGCGAACGATAGCACTCTGCCACAGCGTCGACCGACGAAACTAGTCCCTACGGGGGCTTTCATTTTTAATTTTCAATGGATTTCTACGTCTCCAACCAGCATTTACGTCTAAGTATACCGAAGATGCCCCATATATCAATAATTTCTTGCCACAAATATCCCTAGAGGAGCCTTATTTCGAAAATCCTCGTCAAAAGATGATTAAGACAATTATCCATGAGGAAGCGCGGAGAAATACCACTCTTTCGAGTGTATATACACATATCGAGGGTATGCTGCGGCTTATGCGCTGAATTCGATGTACGATTTGATGGTATCCGGCGACTTTTCGAATGCGTCTGCAAACCCCGACACCGAGCACTGGGTCGTCATGATAGACGCAAGGAACCAGTCCGGGTATTCCGCGAGTGTGTTACGAGCGCGTTTGTAATGCCGGACGTTGGAGTTCACGCTCCCGAGCAACGCTTTGTTCTGGAGGACCAACTGCCTGTGAAGCGCCCCACCGTTGACAGTAAATTCCCAGTCCTCAGGGATGCCGAGGAGGACGCCGACTCCGTTCGCACCGAGTGCCTCGACCGTCGAAAACGCGTGTTTTGCATGCCCTGTCGCCTCGAACACCAGATCCATCGGCTCGTGGACATCGGGTATCTCGTCGACGGCCGTCTGTTGAGAATTAACGTAGGTAGCCCCCAGTTCCTCGATAATGTCGATGGTCGGGTCCGGCCGTTCACGACGGCCGAGACAGTACGTCCGCTCACACCGGTCTACAAGCATCGCCAATGTGAGCAGTCCTAGCGGTCCGTTTCCGAGGACGAGTCCGGCAGCATTCTGCCACTCGAAGGTCGACCTGGAACGCTGTGCCAGCTCAAGTGCCTTTTCGACATTGCTGATCGGTTCGACCAGAAATCCGACATCCGCAAGCGATTCCGGGACCGGGACGAGAAACGATGCGGGTGTGGTGAAGTACTCGGCCATGTAGCCGTGCGCCCCCGCAATCCCCCGTTCGACATACTCACCTGGTGGAGCCATATCGGGCTCGTTGTTCTCGAAGAACCGACTCGACGTGACAACGATCTACGTTACTCACGACCAGACGGAAGCAATGACGATGGGCGACCGTATCGCTATTCTGGACGATGGCGTGTTACAGCAGGTTGGAACGCCACTGGAGTGTTATCACCGTCCAGCCAATCGGTTTGTCGCCGGGTTCATCGGGTCGCCCTCGATGAACTTCATTCCTGCCGCTGTCGAGGACGGGTCGCTAGTGCACCAGGAGTTTACCTACGAGCTGTCCGCTGAGACCGCCGCCCAGCTCGACGGGTACGAGGAAGTCATCCTCGGTGTCCGGCCTGAAGATATTCAGCTCAGCCCCGCGACTGGCCCGGAGCAGACCGTTACCGCGACCGTCGACGTCGTCGAGCCACTTGGGGACCTGTTTCATGTATACGTGACGATCGACGGGCAGCAGTATACGGTCACCGTCGAGGATGGAGCAAACCTCGGGAATGGCGTCACGGTCGGATTGCGGTTCCCAGAGGAGGTCATCCATCTGTTTGATGCGGACTCCGGCACTGCGATCAAGAACAGTGAAACGGAAATCGACGAAGAGAGTCCGGTTGCAGCCTGATTTTCTCATTCCGCGACGCCCGATAGAACGTGGCTTGAGAATACCCGAGAAGGGTACCAGTGGCAGTGACAGCCGGAAGAATACCAAAGGAGCCACTGGGAGGACCAGCGCGGAACCGACCTATTTTGACGGCTCTGTGAGCAGGGCTTGCTGACGAGATGGTCTGAGACGTGCTTGCTCAGTATTCAATATTTCCGCTCTGCGAGCGGGTGTGGGAGTTAGTTTCGTAATGTGAAATTCATTCACGCAGTCACCAGCGAGGCGCAGTCACTTGCTATATGAACTGTTGTCGTTGTAGAGGGTCAGTACCGCAACGGCACTGTGTTTCGTAATACGACATCCACATGGCCATCAGATAACAGGCGTACAAATATTATCGGAGTAGTCGACTGCTCTACACGTCTCATTAGGCGTCGGGAGCAGGGGAGAGACAGATGCAACCCTGGCTGAGATTCAACACCTGTGAACAACCCTCACTGTAGGCCGGATGGTTGCACTGCGCTCTGGAGCGCGCACACCTCAGAGATACAGCCATAGGATAACAGGCGTACATCTATTATCTATTTCAGAATCAGCCTGAGAGTTACCGGCCGTAGGTGATAGTGTCGGCGTTGGAGTGCAGACCAGTACCGAGGCGATACGAGAAGTGATTGCGGTGGTGCAAGGAGAGTGCTGAGCACGAACAGGGCGAATCGAAACGGACTGGGAGACCGTGACGGGACTAGTCCCGGTAACGCTGCTATCCTCGCTATGTTCTCATTTGTATTTCGTATGCTGCGGCCGAGTTCAAGCTGATTGAACATCCTGATGTACAGCAAGTGCCACCGTCCGACATCTGCATCGGCCGGCATTAGAGCACCGGGACGACGCCGCCTTACTCCGTTTCTCAGTGGCAATACAGTGGTCAGTAGGTACGTAAACGGACGGACGGAATTTAGGAGAGTCACTGGATTGCCGAGTTTTGGGTAGTATATCATGCTGCAGTCGTCGCGATGCCACTGGGAATACACCTGATAACACAGTCTCCGGACATAGAGTTCAAACTGATTGAATGATTTTATAATCATTTAGCCAAATATACTGGTATGACAGGACAAGACCCGATCGAGTCCGCCGGAAGGGTGCTGGACATTGTTGAAGCACTGAAAACGGAACAGGCACTCGGCGTCACTGAGCTGGCAGAGCGGGTAGAGATGCCCAAGAGCACAGTCCACGTTCATCTCTCGACACTCCAGAGCCGAGGCTACGTCGTCCAGGACCAGAACAAGGCGTATCGGCTGAGCTTGCGGTTTCTGGATATCGGGATGAAAGTCCGCGAGCGACAGGAAATGTACCAGGAGGTCGCCCCGAAACTGAACGAGATAGCCGACGAAACCGACGAGAAAGCGTGGTGGATCGTCGAAGAGAACGGAAAGGCGGTCTTCCTGGCCAAAGCGCTCGGCAGTCGGGCGATTCAGACAAACTCACAGATCGGCCAGTACACCGAACTGTACAGGCTCGCTGGAGGCATGGCAATCCTCTCAGTGTTGCCGAAACACCGGCGGGAGACAATCCTCGAAAGCTACGACTACCCCCTCCCCGACGGTCGGGATCGGCAGGAACTCGAAGCAGAACTCGACGAGATTCAGGACCGCGGCGTCGCCTACGGAATCGACCAGTTCCTCGAAGGCGTAGCCGGCGTCGGTGCCCCGCTGGTAGACAACGCCGGCAACACGTACGGTGCCATCAGTGTCTCAGGACCGGCAAACCGGCTGGACTCGGAACGCATCGAAAACGAACTGACCGACCTTATCCGTGGGATCTCCGGCGAGCTACAGGTGAATCTCTCGTATCAGTAGTTCTATTGACTCGAACACCACTGATCTGGGCAAGACACCTGTGAGACCGTTCGAATCCCTTCGGAACAACGCTATAGCACGATAGAAGCCGATTCAATAGAATAGAACTGACTGTGTGATGTGTTGACACTCTAGTGGTCGTTACCGCTCGGTACATGGGGCTCGAACTATGGTCGGTAAGCCCCGTCTCGAACGGGGCCCTGCGCTATACGGCTAGTGACCGGGGATCGGGTCGTGCCCGGCGATTGTCGCCATAGTCAGTCAGTGACACCGACGCCGAGGTGTCTGTCGAGTACGTCCTCGTTGTTCTGGATCTCCGCCGCAGTCCCCTCGTGGACGATCTCGCCCTTTTCGAGAATGTACGTGTACTCCGAGACCGCCAATGCGACCGGGATGTTCTGCTCGACGACCAGCACCGTGATACCCTGTTCGTTCAGTTCGAGGATAAGGTCCTCTATCTGCCGGACGACATAGGGTGCGAGCCCTTCCGTCGGTTCGTCAAGCAACAACAGATCCGGGTCGGCAGTCAGAGCGCGGCCGACCGCGAGCATCTGCTGTTCGCCACCGGAAAGGACCGATCCGTCCTTGTGTTCTCGCTCCGCGAGGTTCTCGAACATATCCAGTACGTCGTCGACTGACGGCCCGTCAGGCGACTCGGCACCGATTTCACCCATTCTGATGTTCTCTCGGACGGTCAACTCGGGGAAGATCCGTCGCTCTTCGGGAACGAACCCGATGCCGCTCCGGATCGTCGCCTCGGAGTTGCGTGTCGTGATGTCCTCGCCGTTGAACGTTATTGACCCACCAGTCGGGGTGATGTTACCGACAATCGACCGTAGCGTCGTTGTCTTGCCGACGCCGTTGCGCCCGACCAGCGACACGACGCTTCCGCGTTCGACATCCATCGAGACGCCCTGTAGTACCTCAGTCATCCCGTATCCAGCCCGGACGTCTTCGAGGGAGAGTAGCGGGTCGGTCATTCGCGAACACCACCGAGGTACGCATCGCGGACGTCGTCGTTGTTTGCGATCTCTTCGGGCGTCCCGCTTGCGAGTTCTTCGCCGCGCGTCAGAACAGTAATCCGGTCCGAGACACGCATCACAAGGTCGATATCGTGTTCGATGAGCATCAGCGACCGGTCTGAAAGGACTTCATCGATAAGATTCATTGTGGCCTGTGTTTCCTCGCTACTCATGCCAGCAGTTGGTTCGTCAAGCATGACAAGATCCGGGTCTGTCGCCAGTACGAGACCCAGTTCGAGGCGACGCTGGTCGCCGTACGCCAGAGCCTCAGCGTGCTCGTCAGCCCTGTCTTGGAGCCCGATCTGTTCCAGCACCGTCCCGGTTTGCTCCGTGATCTCGTCGAAGCCGTTCTTGTCACGGAACAGCGCTTCGCTGGGATTGATCTCGTCACTGTGGACGGACTGTGCTGCCAGCCGCACGTTTTCTCGCACGGTGAGGCCGCCGAAAACGTTCGTAATCTGGAACGACCGGCCCAGTCCGCGGCCAACCCGTTCGTGTGGCGCGACGTCAGTGATGTCCTCACCTTTGAACCGCACGACGCCCGCTGACGGCGATAGCGCCCCAGTGATGAGATTAAACGTCGTTGTCTTCCCGGCCCCGTTTGGCCCGATAACGCTCCTGAACTCACCGTCGGCAACCGACAGCGACACGTCGTCAACGGCGGTGAGCTTGCCGAACCGCTTCGTCAGTCCGTCCGTTTCGAGTACAGTCTCAGTCATCGCTTCTCACTTCCGGCTCATCCATGTCGACAGGACCGTCCGCGTTGTTGGCCGTCTCCAGCCGTTGTGCGACGAGAGACGGAATCGATACGATACCGCGTGGGACGAACAGCACGAACAGGATAAACATCGTCCCGATGATAAGCCGCCACTGGTCGGTGTACGACGAGAGGAACTCCTCGGCACCGAAGAAGACACCGGAGCCGATCATGGGACCGTACAGTGTCCCCATTCCGCCAAACAGCGCAATAACGATGACTTCCCCTGAGTGGATCCAGTTGAGTGTCTGGTCCGGTGAGATGATGACAGTTGACGGACTGACGGCGAGGAGCCCGCCGGCCAGTCCAGCCATACCGCCGCTGATGACAAACGCTCGGCGCTTGTATCTGTTGACGTCGTACCCGATGAACTCCGCCCGCTCTTCGCTTTCCCGGATCGACTGCAGAACACTGCCAAACGGTGCGTTCATCATTCGCCGAGCGAACAGGAACGAGAGCACAGCAAGTAGCAGGGCGAGATAGTAGAACACGACCTGCTGTCCGACTTCGTACCCGAGGAGCCCGAACTCAATGTTCGAGAGCGACGCCCCGACACTACCGAGTCCGAGGAAGGCCTCAAAACCGAGCAGACCGTCGCTCCCACCGGTGAAGTCGAACTTGAACACAGCGCTGTAGAGTAACTCCGCAAACGCCAGCGTAATCATCGCGAAATACACGCCGGAAACTCGAATAGAGAGGCTGCCAACGATCCAGGCCAAGAGGGCACAGAGGAGGATCGCCCCGAGTAACACGACAAAAACCGACTGCGAGTAGTGCAACATCACGAGCGCGGCGGTGTAAGCGCCGACGCCGTAGAACATCGTGTGGCCGAGCGGCACCAGTCCAGCATAGCCCATCACGATATCGAGACTCAGTGCGAAGATAGCCCAGATGAGGATCTCGTTGAGGACGACAAGGTAGTACTGATCGCCCATGAGCAGAATCGCCACTGGCGCGACTGCGAGCGCGGCAACGGCGATACCGCCGAGTCGGACCCGAGTACTGTCTGCCAGTACCCCGCCATACCCGCCGACGAGAAGTTCGCCTTCGCTTTCTGACTCTTCACCCCGAGTTCCGAACAGTCCTTGCGGTTTGACGAGCAACACCGCGATCATAAGCAGGTACACGGTCAGCCCTTCGAGATTGGGAACGCTCAGCGTGGTCTCACCGAACGTGGCGAGGACAGTCCCGCTGTAGGCCCGCATCAGTGTCTGGACGACCCCGACGAGCAATCCGCCGAAGACAGCCCCTCTGAAACTACCGAGGCCACCGAGGACGACAACAACGAACGCCGGAATGATGACGCTGTTGCCCATGCCGGTGTTTACGTTCTGGTAGCCGCCAAGGACAATCCCGGCGACGGCAGCGAGCGCCGCACCGACGCCAAAGACCAGCGTGTAGTACTGGTCGATATCAATCCCGACGTTACGAACCATCTCACGGTCCTGTGACCCGGCACGGATAATCATCCCGTACTTTGTCCGGTTCAGCAGATACCACGTCACAACCGCGAGCAACGCCGCAAAGACAATCATGAAATAGTTATACACGGACACCTGAACGCTCAGTATAGACACCGGGCGACTCAGGTACGCCGGGACAGCTAGCTGTCGTTGCTGTGTCCCCCAGATAAGACGGATGCCGTCGTTGATCACGAGCACCAGCCCGAACGTCAGGAGAATGTGATACAGCGGGTCCCGACCGTATAACGGCCGGACAGTCGTTCGCTCGATAGCGGCACCGATGAGACCGACGACGACCGGGGCAACCACTATCGCGACCCAGAATCCAGTCCCCGCTCCGAACGGCGCAATGATGGTCAGCGCGAAATACGCACCGAGTGCGAACAGTTCGCCATGGGAGAAGTTGATCACGTCCATCACGCCGAAAATGACTGACAGTCCGGCGGCTAGCAGGACGTAAACCATCCCAAGGGTGAGGCCATTCAGCAGTTGTTCGATGAAGTCGGCAGCGACCATTGTACTACCTACATCTCACAGCCGAGGTCACTGGCTGGTGGCAGCGTCTCCGACCCTGGGACCTGGTCGAGGAGTTCAACATCCGCTGTGTCACCGTCGCCCTCGGTGAGTTTCGCCATCCACGTCGGGTTCGTGGCCTGATGGTCGCTCTCTCGAAGGGTAATGTCTCCCAGTACTGTCGTGAACGTGCCACCTTCGAGGGCGTCTCGGACATCCGCCGGTTCAGTGCTTCCGGCCTCGGCCATTCCTTTGGCCATCAACCGCAGCGAGTCGTAGCCAACGCGGGCGAAGTTGCCTGGCTCACGGTCGTTCTCGCTGGCGTAGGCCTCAACGAACGCCTGATTGTCACCGGTGTCGAGCGAAGGGTCGTACCGAGCGCCGCCGAATGTGCCGACGCTGTTCGACCCGGTCCCGGCACGGACACTCTGGAACGTCTGGGTCGGACCGACAACAGCGATCTGGTCAGTGAGGCCCTGATCCGCGGCCTGGTTGGTGAAGTTCACCAGATCACCACCGGTCATCCCTAGAACGACCACGTCGGCGTCAGAGTTGCTGATCTGCGTGATGAACGAGCCGTAGTTGCTAGCACCCAGCTCGGACGTTGATGTCCCGACCTCGGTGTAGTCGTCGCTGGCGGCCGCCATGCGCCTGCTGGTACGGTTGTACACCGAGTCGCCGTACGCGTAGTCCGCGTAGTGGAACCAAACGTTGGTCCCCAGATTGTTGACTGAGTACGCCGATATCGCCTCGGCAATCTGTGCGGTGTTCGTTTCGAATCGGAACACCCATTCGTTGCAGGCAGACCCGGTGATCGGGACGGCTGCGCCGCCGGGGAAGTAGATATGCTCCGACTGAGCGGCAAAGTCGTTCAGCCCGAGTGCAACGGAGCTTGATATCGCACCGAACACAAACTCTGCTCCCTCTTCTTGAACGACGCGCTGTGCCTCGGACTGTGCAGCCCCGGCCTCGGTTTCTGTATCGCCCGTCACCAACTCGAACTCGAAGTCGTAATCGTCGTTGTTGTTTATCTCCGTTACAGCGAGTTCAGCCCCAGTGCGCTGGCCCGGTCCGAGAGAACTGAACGGGCCAGTCATCGGGTTCAGGCTCGCAACGGTCACTGCCGCGTCACCACCTGTTGAGCCACCCTGACAACCGGCGAGGCCAAGCGCGCCGACCGCGCCGGCGGCGGCGAGGAACTGTCTCCGTGACCGGGCGATTCCTACAGTACGGTCTGGTGAAGTACCTTCGCTCGACATAGGTTCATTATCTATTGTTAAGCAAATCGTATTAAAGCCTTGCCCCTGTCAGCGCGTATCGCGCCGTTCAAGCGGGTCAGTAGCTGTGGTGTCCCGGCTCGTGACTCCTGCTTCCCACTGCGGTGGTGACTATCTGGTGGTGTCGGTTTGTCTGTACAGCCACGCCAGCGCCGTCCCGAGTACCGCTGTCGCCCCAGTCAGTGTCGTGAAGCCGGGTCCACTGGCGTCCGTCACAGGAGGCGTCCCCGTTGCTGTGTCCGCGCTCTCCGTCTCATCGGTAGTCGTTGCGCCGCTCGCCGCAGTACCCTCGTCTGTCTCGGTGCCGTCCGGCGTCGGCGTGTTACCGATAGCAGCGCCAGTTGAGTTTGCCGGCAGCGCCAGCGTTCGGGACTCGGTTGTGGCGGACTCAATAGCTGCGTCGGCGAACAACAGCTGTTTGTACTCGAAATTCTCGAACATCGCCAGCTGGTCGGCATAATGCTCGCCAGTGGTGCCGTCTGGTGCGACGTAGCCGTCGTTCCCGGGCGGGAGGATGTTCTCTGCCTCCGGGTCGTCACTGAGCCGGACGACGTGGTTCTCAGTTCCGCGGTTCATCAGCGCCGTGTTCCCCGCGGATGTGGCACCGATAGGCATCCCGAACAGCGCGAGATTGTCGAACTCATGGAGTGCTGCCTCACGACGCCAGGTCTTTGGGGCCCCGTCGTATTGCTCGGCGAGTTCGCCCACGGCCGTCCGGAACGCGCTGACCAGCGCGTCGGTAATATCTCCATCCGCGTACTCTGCCTGCGTCGTCAGTGCTGTCTCCGCCGGGTTGAGGACCCGCATCAGGGTGCCGCGACCGTAGTCGTAGCCGAGGAAGAACGATGCCGGGCCGTAGGCACTCCCGAACGTCTCGCTGAAAACCTCGTCCAGAATGTACGGGAACGTCGCATCCCAGATGGTGTACCCGGGAGAGTGGCGTCCCTCGTTGTCTTCGCCGTCGGCCTGTGCGAAGTGGTCCCACGAGGCCAGTTCGTCGCGTGCTTGCTGTTCGGTGTCGGAGAGGTCTACGTCCGCAAGCGCATCCAGCAGATGGTCTCTATACCGAATCGAACGCAGGTCGGTGAAGGAGATATCGTAGACGACAGTCTTCAGGAAGTCGTAATCAACTGTCCCCTCCTGTGCTAACCGCTGCTCAACTAGATTGATGATCCGTTGCACACGGTGGTCGGTCGACCACGAGTAGCTCAGGTCGCCGTTGTTCCACGCAGGCGCGGGTTTGTTGTTCCACTGTGCCGAGTACCCCGGATCGGGGTTGATTGCGTAGGGCACGTCACCGTCAGCCGCGCGCAGGTAGTCCGACGCCGTGAGTTCGTACTGTGTTCCATCGGCTGGCAACCGAGTGTCCCAGTCGACCGCTTCGCTGTCCGGGTACCGACCGAGATGGACATACGCGATGTCACCGTCTTTGTCGGCCCACATGAAGTTCAACGCATAGTCACACCGCTGGGCTGATTCCCGGAACTCCTCGGCGTCCGTCGCGAACTGACACTCATAGAAGGCCCGCCAGCAGTTCATATGCCGGCCGGCGTATGACTTCGTCTGTGCCAGTGCTTCCCCGTTGTCAGGGTCCCACTGGGTCACGACACCGTGGCGAGTGAACCGTTCAGTATACGTCACGTCCTCGCCGTCAGCGACGGTGATTGTCTGTTCGGCCGTTTCGACCTCGTACTCCTCGCCCTGAAAGGAGTACGTGTCCGGCCCCGACGAAGTGGTCGTGATCGACTCCGTGAACATCTGGATGCAGTTATCGATTCCGGCAGTCGAGGTCAGTGCCCCGTTGCGGTTGTGTCCGAACATGATGAAGGGATACCCCGCAACAGTGACACCGGCGATGTCGAAGTCCGGGCCGTGCAGGCTCGCCTCGTACATTATCGAGGGCGTGTTGAACCCCATCTGTGGCCCGCCCATCAGTAGCGCATCGCCGCTGGCCGTGATGTCACCCTGGACAGCGAGAGCGTTGCTGCCGTACTTGATCGGGAGGCCAAGCCTGTCGAGTCCGGACGCAATCGTTCGCATCCGCTCCATTTCGCCTTCGTGCATCCCTTCGGGGTCAGCTGGCGGCGTGTACTCCCCACCAGTCACCAGATTGCTCGGCAGCACAGACGAACCGCTTGCCCCACGTGTCACCCTGTCTGTCTCCTGTCCCTCAGTCACGTTGGGTGTTGGCTCCGCACCCACGTCGGTATAGGGAGGAGAGTAGATATCCGATGGCTGGACCGTCGAGGTCGGGCAACCGGGGTCGTCGCCCCATTGCAGGTCCTCGAATAGCTCCATCGCACGCTGTTCGCTACCAGTTTCCTGCGTGAGCGTGTCGAGAACTGTCGCACCGAGTGTTTCGAGCTGGAAGCCGCTGAAATACGCCATACTGGCGACGAACATCCCGGCAGCGTCCGTCGTGGTAAACTCCTCGGGCTCGAACCCGTGCTCCTGAAAGGCCTGATGGAATTGCAGTTCCTCGCTTTCACGGACTTCGGTAATGTATCGGTTGATACCATCTGTAAACGCCTGCAGGACCGCTCGCTGGTCCGCCGTCAACTGTTCAGCGGCCTGCTCGTCCAGTGACGGCTCGCCGGCGGTGTTGCGCCGCGCCTCGATATCGAACTGGACCCAGTCGGTGTCCTCGTCGCCCGCACCGAGGACCGCCGCGACAGTCCCGTGATAGTACCGCCGGTACAGTTCGAGCTGATAAAGCCGGTCTGCCGCCGTTGCGTATCCGAATCCGTAGAACGCCGGTGCGCGGCTGTCGGCGTCGCGGGCGTAAACATGTGGGACGCCATAGTCGTCTCGTCGTATCGTGACCGTGGCATCGTCTTCTTGCGCGTAGGCTAACTCCGTCTCGATGGCACCGATTCCAGCCATGCCGGTAACCGCAGCGCCTGTCTTCAGAAGCGTTCGTCGCGAGAGGTGCTGCCACGAGTGCTGGTGCTGTGCTGGCATCCCGTAGTCGACAGTCCGGATATTTAATAAATATTTGGGGACATTTCTGGGCGTGTCAATGAGATGCCTTTCCAGATGCGGTATCAGGGTCGGTCTGTCCCGGCCAATTCGCCCAGCACCCGCACTGAGTTCAACGGCCGCCCGCATTCACGGCCCAAGCATATAATTGGGAGCCTGCCGCAGTTCTCGCCATGTCTGTGGACCCGCCGATCCGTGTCGACCACATCGGGATCGCTGTCGAGCATATCGCCGACGCTGAGCCGTTCCTGTTCGCACTCGGCTGCCGGAAACTCGTCGAAGAGTCCGTCGAAGGGCGGTTTCGCTGGGCGCAGTACGACTTCAATCAAGACGCGTCGCGGCTCGAACTTATCGCACCCGAGGCACCGGACACGTTCCTCACGTCGTACCTCGACGACTACGGGCCGGGATTGCACCACATCACGCTCGAAGTGGCTGCTGTTGACGCGGTGAAAGCAGTACTGGAGCGCAACGGATACAGTGTCGTCGAATACCATGAATATCAGGACTGGACCGAGGCGTTTGTGCCACCATCGAACCCGACCGGAGCGCTCGTTCAGCTGTTCGAGTATCACGATAGTTACGACGCTGACCGGCCACCTGCCGAGAAGCTCTACGTCGATGGGAGCCGACTCGATGGCTGACATCTGCGACGGTTCGCTCTCGGGAAGCTGAGTCAAGCGGGAACAGCAGGAGCGACGCTATCAGTCGTCTCTTTCGTCGAGCTGGACCGTTTCCTCGACGATAAGCCGTGGGCCTGCGTCCAGATCGATAAACTCGGCCGCGTCAGCCTGAACCGTCTCGGCAAGGTCTGAATCGAACGCAGCGCTGAGTGCGTCCATGTCCTCGAAATACAGCTCCAGCACGCCGTCGTAGGCTGCACGCTCTGGGTCCGTTGGGACAGACGTCACGTAGCGTTGCAGCCCTGGCAGGTCCTTTGCTAACTCCGAGTGGTCGCCTTGCCATCGGTCGGCGAACTCCTCGTGAGTGTACCCATCTCTCCGGACGAGTAAGTCGACAATTTTTGTCATGCGTGCGCCAAGTCGTCAGGGATTGGCTTTTAGCTACCGATCCGATCTGGCTGTATTAGTTCAAGCTACTCGAACACAACACTTGTAAGCCAATTAAACATGTGTGTACGTATGGCAATCCCACCCGCTGTCAACAGGCCGGTCGGAACAATCGAGCGAGCAATCGAGATTATGGAGTATCTCAAGAGACACGACACGGCCACGGTGTCGGAGATGACAGAGCACCTCGGCTGTGCGAAGAGTACGACGCACAGATACATGAAGACACTCGCGGCCAATAGCCTCCTCGTCGAGGACGACAACGAGTATCAGCTCGGCATCCGCTTTCTGGACTACGGCGAAGTGGCACGGAACAAGTACCGTCTCTACGACGAGGCAAAGCCGAGAGTCGACGAACTCGCGGAGGAGACCGAGGAGAAAATCTGGTGTGCAGTCGAAGAGCACGGCCGCAGCGTCCACATCTACGGCGCTCAGGGCAAACACTCGGTACAGACGTACGCCCGGGTTGGCCATCGGAACTATCTCCACCAGCACGCTGCGGGGAAGGCCATACTGGCACACCTTCCGGATAGCCAGATCACAGAGACCATCGACAGGCATGGGTTGCCCGGCCGGACGCCACAGACCATCACCGACCGGGACGAACTCTGGGCGGAAATCGAGACCATCCGTGACCGCGGATACGCGTTCAATTTTCAGGAATCGGTGGAGGGACTGCACGCGGTCGGGGCCCCGATTACGGACGAAAACGACATCGCCATCGGGGCCATCAGTGTTTCCGGCCCGGCAAGCCGGCTTGAAGGGGCCATTCTCCGGGACGAACTGCCGACGCTGCTACTGGGCGTCGTCAACGAGATCGGGATCAATATGGCCCATCCGTGAGGTCAGCAGCAGGGTTCGAACGGAGCAACGGGAGGGGTTGGCATTGTGTGTCGCTGGGTATGGCTGTGACTGTGCGGGCGCCCCCGTTCCCGGGACAGCGCGGGCTCACTCGCTGGCCCACTCCGGCTCTCTGTCTTCGAGGAACGCGTCGATCCCCTCGTCCTTGTCGCCAGTTGCGAACAGCTGTGCGAACAGTTCGGCTTCGTACTCGATGCCGGCTTCGAGATCCATTCGGGAACTGGCACGGACGGCTTTCTTCGCCAGTTCGAGCGCCGCGGGGCTTTTCTCTGCAATCGACGCCGCTATCTCGTAGACCCGCTCATCGAAGACGTCGTCGTCGTGGACCTCGTCGACGAGGCCGATGTCGGCGGCCTCTGTTGCGTCGATGAGGTCGCCGGTAAGGATAAGCCGCATAGCGTGGCCTTCGCCAACCAGACGCGGCAGTCGCTGTGTCCCGCCGCCGCCGGGCATGATGCCGAGGTTGATTTCCGGCTGGCCGAACTTCGCGTCCGTATGCGCAATCCGGATATCAGCAGCCTGAATCAGCTCACAGCCGCCGCCGAGCGCGTGCCCGTTGATGCGGGCGATGACCGGCATCGGGCATTCGTCGACGTATTCGTAGACCCGGGGTCGCTTGCTCGCCTCCCGTTGCTCTAGCATATCCCGCTCGCGGAGTTCCGTCACGTCCGCACCCGCAACGAATGCGCCGGTGTCTGCCGCGCCAGTCAACACGACAGCACGGACATCGCTGTCCGGGATTGCGTCGAAGACCTGTTTGAACTCCGTCCGCAACTGGGTATTGAGCGCGTTTCGGGCCTCCGGCCGGCGTAACTCGACGGTGGCGACATTCTCGACGCGGTCACCGACGCTCACCGAAACCGTTTCACAGTCCGCCGCGGCGTCAGCGAGGTCCGTCATGCGTCCCCCCAGTCGCCGCTGGTACCGACGATGTCACCGTCCTCCCAGACGTAGAACCCCTCGCCGGATTTCTTGCCGAGTTTTCCGGCCCGGACCTTCCGTTTCAGGATCTGTGGCGGGCGGAACCGTTCGCCGAGTTCCGCACGCAGGTATTCGAGGATGTCGAGCCGGACGTCGAGACCGACGACATCGCCGAGTTCGATCGGTCCCATCGGGTGATTGTAGCCGAGTTCCATCGCGGTGTCGATGTCCCGCGGTGTTGCAACGCCCTCCTGCACCATCCGCATCGCTTCGACGCCCAGAGAGACACCAAGCCGAGAGGAGGCAAAGCCCGGTGCGTCAGCCACCTCCACCGGTGTCTTGTCGATCCCGTTCACGAACTCCCGGGCACGCGAAACGGTCTCGGCGCTCGTCTGTTCCGCGACGACGATCTCGACGAGTGCCATGATATGTACAGGATTGAAGAAGTGGAGGCCGATAGCTCGTTCCGGATAGTCGAGGACACTCGCTATCTCAGTCAGTGACAGCGAGGAGGTGTTTGACGCGATAAGCGTCGCCGGGTCGACGTGGGATTCGACCTCGGTGAGCGTCTCGTGTTTGATATCCATGTCTTCGGGGACTGCTTCCACGACGAGGTCTGCGCCGGTCACAGCCTCCTCGAGCGATGTTGTCCCCGTGAGACGGTCCAGTGCTGCTTCGGCCGTCGGCTCTGACACTTTCTCCCGGGCGATACCCTCTTCGAGATTCGACTCGATGGCGGCCAGGCCGTCATCAACGATATCTGCCTCGATATCGCGGAGAAAGACGTCGTGACTAGCCATTGCCGACACTTGAGCGATACCGTGGCCCATGGTACCGGCGCCTAGAATAGCTACGTGCATCATTTCTCAGCACAGTAGCGAGGGGTAAAAACGTTGCCTGCGTCCCGCCGCAGTGTGGCCTGCATTTAATATAGCGGCCACGGTAAGAGTCGGTGAGGATGACTGGTTCCGACTCGCAAGCCGTCGTAGTCGATGCTGTACGAACGCCACAGGTGCCGAAGGATGGCGCGCTGGCCGGGACACACCCCGAAGACCTCGTCACCACCGTGCTTGCTGCACTCGTCGACCGGACCGGTGTTCCGGCTGTCGAGTGGGACGACTTCCGACTCGGGTGTGCAAATCAGGAGGGAGAGCAGGGACGAAACCTCGCCCGGCAGTCGATACTCGCCGGCGGGTTTCCGGAAACAGTGCCCGGAGCGACAACGACCCGCCTGTGTGGCTCGTCACTGACAACGCTCGTCGACGCCGCTCGTGCCATCGAGGCGGGCGACGGTGCGGTGTATCCAGTCGCCGGCGTCGAACACATGAGCACCGTCCCCTTCTCTGACTGGCTGCATCCCGCTATCGAGCGGCGGTACGACCCCGACAGGCTGCCGATGGGACAGACGGCCGAAACCATCGCACGAAACCACGATATCAGCCGAAAATCTCAGGACGAGTTTGCGCTGCGGTCACACAAGCGGGCGGTCGCTGCGATGGAAGGCGGCCGCTTCGATGCAGAGACCGTGCCCGTTCACACCGACGAGGCAGCGATAGCGACCGACAAGACACCACGGGCAGACACGTCAGTCGAGCAGTTGAGCGAACTCCCGACTGTGTTTCGCGACGACGAGGCGGCGACGGTTACGCCGGGGAACGCGTCACCGCTGACCGACGGGGCCGCTGGGATGCTCGTCACCTCGGCAGCGTACGCAGACCAGCACGATCTCGATGTCCTCGCCCGGGTGGAGACGCGGGCCGTCGCCGGTGTCGACCCGCTAGTCATGGGACGGGGGCCGATTCCGGCGACACGTGCTGCACTGGACGACGCCGACCTGACAATCGACGATATCGACCTTGTGGAACTCAACGAGGCGTTTGCAGCCCAGAGCCTCCACTGCAAACGCGAACTGGGGATTCCGACCGAACGGCTCAACGTCAACGGCGGGGCTATCGCGTTAGGGCATCCGCTTGGCTGTTCGGGGGCACGAATCACGACGACGTTACTGCATGAGATGCAACGGCAAGACGCGACGCACGGACTGGCGACGATGTGTGTCGGGTTTGGTCAGGGTGTCGCGGTTGTGTTCGAGCGTCCCTGATACTGGCGGCTATCGGCGCTGACTGGCGACCTGTGCCTTGAAGCCGTATCTGATGACGCCTTCCTGGGTGTAGATGCGCCGCGTCGTCAGCACGACAGGGGTGCCGATTGTGACTTCCGCCCCCGCCTGAAGCACCTGTGCAGGGACACTCACGGTCTGTGCACCCGACGGGCTGTCGAGCGCGACGATAGCGCTATCGAACTGGCCGCTCTTGGACTGCTGAGCGACGAACTCCGGCGGGGCACCGCCCTGTTCGATGGTCGTTACTGCCTCGACTGTCCCTGTTCCGGGCAGTTCGACAGCCTCGAAATCACCGGTGCGCTCGTGACAGTCCGTACAGGCCCCGGTCGGCGGGAA
Source organism: Haloarcula sp. Atlit-47R (assembly GCF_003665985.1). Taxonomy (NCBI): domain Archaea; kingdom Methanobacteriati; phylum Methanobacteriota; class Halobacteria; order Halobacteriales; family Haloarculaceae; genus Haloarcula; species Haloarcula sp. Atlit-47R. Next base: position 382,571 of record NZ_QPLQ01000003.1, read on the forward strand.
GTTCAACGCACCACACGCAGAACACCGGCCGGCGACGAGTCGGTGGCGTTGTGGGATCGTCCGTTGCCAGGACGGGACGCTAACGTAGGCTCCGCCGCCCTCGGGTTCGTCGCGTGTAATCTCGCCGCGCCGCCGGAGGTACTCGGCGTAGGACAGGGAGGCAGTCCCATCCAGTGCAGTTTCGACCGGAACGGGACCAGCAACGGCGAACAGCGTCGCACTCGCGCCGCTTCCGTACGCTGCGATCAGCACGCGCTCGGCGTCGTCCGCAAATGCTGTTGCGGCCCCGAGAAACGCACTGGCAGCGCCGGTGTCCCCGAGCGTACTGACTGTGTCCGCGGCGGCGATTGTCTCTGCGTCGACCCCGAGCGCACCAGTCGCCCGATAGGGGAGTTTGCCGTCCGGAGACTGGACCGCTGCTGCATCAACTGTATCCATCGACACGTCCAGTCTATTCGCCGCACTGGAAAGCGTGGTCGTGAACGCGTCGCGGTCGTACTGCGTAACGCCCAGACCGGTCGTCCGGTCGTCGCCGCCCGTTCTGAAGCGCGTTCCGGGATAAGCCGCCGTATGTGACGCTCGCTCAATGACGCTTCCGGGACCGTCCTCGTCAACAACGAGCGCAACACTGCCGGCACCGGCGGCGTGTTCGACCTCGCTGTCAGGGTCGCCCTGCGGACAGTCGCTGATGATGACGAGGCCGATACCGTCCCCGAACGGCCCGCCGTCCATGGTTGCGTCCAGCGCCTGCGCACCGGCGTGCGTGGAGCCGGTCATGGTCTGCGTCTTTGCGCTGTCTGGGACGGTGAGAATACTGCAGAGTCGCGCCGCGAGGTCCTCTTCCGCCATCGGCGGTGTCGTTGTCGCGAAGGCCAAGTGCGCGACATCCGTGCCGGACGCGTCGGCGGCAGTGAGCGCACGGCGGGCTGCTTCGACACCCATCGTGACCGCGTCCTCGTCGGCGTCGGGAACCGCCTTCTCGTCGATCCCCGCTGCATCGAATCGGCCCCAGGCGGCTTCGAACTCCGCGGCGTCGATCCGTAGCCGAGGTGCGTACGCACCGATGGCCGCGAGCCCTGAGACAGTCATCGTGCAGCCTCCCGTTCGAGGATATGGACAACTGCGCTGCCCCCGCTTCCACCCACGTTATGAGTCAGCCCGTACTTCGGGGCAGCTAGCTGCCGGTCTGCGGCGCTGCCGGTGAGCTGTTTGAACGCCTCGACGACCTGTCCGGCACCGGTTGCGCCGATAGGGTGGCCCTTCGATTTCAGACCGCCGGAGAGATTGACCGGTATCGCTCCGTCAGCGTCGGTCGTTCCCGCGTCGAGCAACTGCGGTGCCTCGCCACGGTCACAGAACCCGAGGTCCTCGTATGCAAGCAGTTCTGCGATTGTAAAGCAGTCGTGGACCTCCGCGAAATCGAGGTCCGCAGGGCTGACTCCGGCACGGTTGTATGCTGTGTCCGCGGCCTTCTTCGACGCGGAAATGCCGGTGTAGCTGTCTCGCTGGAAGAGACCGACCCGGTCGCTGGCCGCCCCGACTCCAGCGACCCGGACCGGCTTGTCAGTGTACTGCTCGACGACATCCTCACTGGCGACGAGCGCGACCGCTGCGCCGTCAGAGGTCGGACAGCAGTGATAGAGGTTCAGCGGGTCTGCAACAACCGGGGCGTCGACGGCGTCTTCGAGGGAACACTCGAAGCCAAGGTGGGCCTTCGGGTTCTTCGCGCCGTTCCGGTGATTCTTGACTGCCACCATTGAAAGGTGTTCCTCGCTGGCCCCGTACTCTCGTAGATACGCGCTTGCCATCTGTGCGTAGACGCCGGAGAACGTCGTCCCGGTCAGCCGTTCCCACTCTGTTTCGCCGGAAACGCCGAGCCAGTACTTCGTCACGTCGCTACTCATATCCGTCATGACTTCGACGCCGCCAGCCAGCGCCACGTCGGCCATCCCGCTTTTGACCGCCTGAATTGCCTGTCGGACGGCATAGCCCGACGCGGCACAGGCGTTTTCAACGCGTACGCTGGGGACGCCGTGCAGCCCAGCGTGTTCGGTTGCTGCCGGGCCAGAGAGACCGAGTTGTCGACCGCCCACGCCGAGTGAGCCGACGACCGCTTCGTCTATTGCATCCGTGTCGATACCGTGGTCGACACTGTCGATGGCTTCGCTGACTGCGTGGTCGAACAGTGATCTGTAGCTCTCTTCGGGCATCGAGCCAAACGGCGTTTGCCCTGCGCCGATGAGATACGCGTCCCGCATACATGGAACTCTGAGGGTACTGAAAAATAGCTTTGCATCACTCGTCGAGAGTCACACACCACGCACGCTATTGGCAGCGGAGTGACCAATCCCAAACCATTTTATCACTCTTACCCCATTCTGTCACTGAAGATGGTGTACAAGCCACTGGAGGCGTCTGACCGTACAGAGCTGCGTGCGTTGCAAACTGACCGATTGAAAGAGACTGTCACACACGCCTATGAAAACGTCCCGTTTTACCGGGAAAAGCTCGATGAGGCGGGCGTCTCGCCCGAAGACATCCAGAGTATCGACGACATCACGAAGTTGCCGATGACGACGAAAGAGGATTTCCGCGACGAGTACCCCGACGGGCTCTTCGCCGTAGACGACGCGGACGTTGCACGTATCCACGCGTCGTCCGGGACGACCGGCAAACCCAAAATCGTCTCGTACACGGACGACGACCTCGACACCTGGAGCGAAGTCGTCGCACGGTCGTTGGCTGCGAGCGGGACCGAAGCAGGGGACACCGTCCAGAACGCCTACGGCTACGGATTGTTCACCGGCGGACTGGGGCTCCACTACGGAACTGAGGAACTGGGGGCCTCGGTTATTCCGATCGGGAGCGGCCAGACACAGCGACAGGTCGAGTTGATGACCGACCTGGAGAGCGATGTGTTCGCCTGCACCCCGTCGTATGCCCTCTATCTCGCCGAGACGGCCGAAGAGATGGGTCACGACCCCAGAGAGCTACCGATCTCGACGATTATCTTCGGAGCGGAACCGTGTACAGACCCGATGCGGGAGGAAATCGAGGCGCGGCTGGGCGTCGATGGCATCGATATTTATGGACTGTCCGAGATCATCGGTCCCGGCGTCTCGTGTGAATGCCACGAAGCGCAGGACGGGCTTCACATCTGGGAGGACCATTTCTACCCGGAGGTCATCGACCCACACACGAAAGAGCCGGTCGAGGAAGGCGAAGAGGGGGAACTCGTTCTCACAACGCTCACCAAGGAGGCGTTGCCGGTCTTCCGGTACCGGACCGGTGACCTCACGACGCTGAACTACGACGAGTGTGCGTGCGGCCGGACGATGGTACGGATGGACAACGTCACTGGCCGGACCGATGACCTCCTCATCATCCGTGGCGTCAACCTCTACCCTAGCGAAATCGAACACGCAGTACTAGATATCGACGGCGTCGCCCCGCACTACCGAATCGACCTCTACGAGGAGGACAACCTCGACGTGCTTGAACTCACCATCGAACGGACTGCGGAGCAGGGGCCGGGCGACAAAGCGCTGGAAGATGAAATCATCGAACGTCTGGAAAACGTGCTCGCGTTCACCCCGGACGAACTCGAACTTGTCGCGCCCGGTAGCATCGAACGAACGCAGGTCGGGAAGGTGAAACGCGTTTACGACCACCGTGACTGACTGTCAGGGCCGGTAGACTCGGCCGCGAAACGTCGCGATACGCTCGCCATCCTGTGCGGTCACCGTCACCTCGTACTCCGCGGTGCTGTCCGCAAGATGTGTCTCTTCAGCGACCGCAGACAGCGTCTCACCGGTGTCGATGGCGTCTAAATACGAGATGTTCGTCTCCAGGGCAACCGCAACCTCGCCGTGAGAGTTCGACGCCGCAGCGAACGCTGCATCGGCGAGTGAGTAAATCGCCCCGCCGTGGGGTGTCCCATGAAAGTTCAGCAAGTCCTCAGTAATCGTCAACTCAGTCCGGGCGAACCCCGAATCGAGTTCGACCAGGTCGATGCCAAGGGTTTCACAGTACGCGTCCGATTCGATACGCTCTCTGACTTCGTCAGCGACGCCGGACATACAGCCTGTGGTTCCATCAGGAATAACAAATATATACCGGTCACTGCTGGTGCTGTCAGCGGAGCGTAAAAATATAAATGGCTGCTATCAGATGACAAACTATGGCGTACAGCTACGAGCCACACCACTTCGAGGACTTCGAAGAGGGGCAGGAGTTTATCAGTGTCGGCCGGACGGTTACCGAGTCCGATTTCGTCATGCACTCTGCCCTGTCAGGAGACTGGACTGAACTGCATACGAACAAGGAATACGCGGAACAACAGGAGTTCGGTGAGCGGATCGCACACGGTCCGATGACGTTCGTGCAGGCGACTGGCTTCGTCTACCGGACGGGCATCGTCGAACGGACCGCGTTCGCGTTTCTCGGAATGAACTACATGGACCTCCCGAACCCGGTCCATATCGGCGATACACTCCAACTGGAGATTGTCGTTGACAACACCAAGGAGGTCGGGCGCGACGACGCCGGGTTAGTCGTTCTCGACACCGAAATGGAAAATCAGGACGGGACCGTCGTCTTCGAGGGCGATATGAAGTTCCTGATAAAGAAACGCGAGTAAATCCACTGACGCGTCCGAAAGCTGCAGCTGTAGCGGATAGCACCGCAATGTTGCGGCTTGAAAGCCGCAAACTGCGCTCTCGTCAGCCAAACATTAATAATCAATAATAACAACTAAGACGCCGCGCACTCCCACTCTTATTGCAATGGAGTACACCGGTCCGACAGACCTGTATATCGGTGGCGAATGGCGAGAAGCGACCAACGGCGACAAGATTGAGACGGAGGACCCAGCAACTGAACAGACCTACGCATCGGTACAGCAGGCCGAGGCGGCCGATATCGACGATGCAGTACAGGCGGCACGGGCAGCCGTCGCAGACGGTTCCGAGTGGGCGACGATGGACCCGGGAACGCGTCGGGAGAAGCTCCATGCGATGGCCGACGCCATCGAGGCGATGAAAGACGAGCTCTCCATGGTTGAATCCCACGACAACGGGAAAACCCCCTTCGAAGCCGGGCTGGAAATCGACATGGTCGTCGATACGTTCCGCCATTACGCCGGGTGGACGGACAAGATACGCGGCGACGAGATTCCCGTCGAGAACGGCCGGCTCAACTACACTACCCGTGAACCAGTCGGCGTGACGGCACACATCGCGCCGTGGAACTATCCCTTCCAGCTCGCCGGCCGCGGACTAGCACCGGCGCTGGCGGCGGGAAACAGCGTTATCCTCAAGCCATCTGCTATGACGCCGCTTTCGGCGCTGTACTATGCGAAAGCCGCCGAAAAAGCGGGCCTGCCTGACGGCGTCGTCAACGTCGTTCCAGGGAAGGGGTCAGAGGCCGGCGACGCCCTCACCGGGCACGAGGGCGTCGATCACGTTACCTTCACCGGGAGTACTGGCGTCGGAAAGACGGTCCAGCGTACTGCTGCGGATGCGGTCGCCGATGTGACGCTCGAACTCGGCGGAAAGGGTCCGGCAGTCGTGTTCCCCGACGCTGACCTCGATACCGCCGCCCGCGGCATCCAGTACGGAATCTTCATGAACGCCGGACAGATGTGCTGGGCGAACTCACGTATTGTCGTCCACGAAGACGTCTACGACGAGATGGTCTCCCGGATGGCTGAGATCGCCGAAAACATCCCGCTCGGCGGCGGTATCGACGACGATGGACAGATGGGACCAGTCGTCAGCGCGGGCCAGCAACAGGAGATCCTCGACTATATCGAGACCGGGAAAGAAGAGGGGGCGACTGTCGCGGCCGGCGGTGGCGTCCCTGCTGACAGAGACACCGGTCACTTCGTCGAGCCGACAGTCTTTGCCGACGTGGACAACGAGATGACGATTGCACAGGAGGAAATCTTCGGTCCCGTGCTTACCGCAATCGAAGTGAGCGACGAGGAAGAAGCGATTGCGGTCGCAAACGACTCACCGTTTGGCCTCACCGCCTGTGTCTGGACGAACGACCTGACTCGCGCTCACACCGTCACAGACAGACTGGACTACGGGATGGTGATGGTCAACGAGACGCCCAACACGTGGCCACAGACGCCCTTCGGCGGCACGAAACAGAGTGGCCACGGCCGCGCACAGGGCGAGCAGGCCATCGAGGCCTACACCGAGGTGAAAAACGTCCACATCAACCTCGGCTGAGGGTCAAGTCGGCGGCAGACTCCAGCCACCGTCATCATTGGCACCACCGTTCTGTTTCGCAGTATCAAACTACGAAGGTAATACTCGCAAGTAATAGCGGCTTACTCGAACTTCTTGAACTGCTGGAGGCACTCGTTACAGTAATGAATCGACTGACAGCGAGACGGTCCGCGTGGATGTTTTCGCTCAGTGTCAGTTGAGCTGCAGTACGGGCACTCAGCGCCCGTCTGTTCGCCGCTGGTCGTGACGCTGGGGTCGGGCTCGCTCATCCGTCGAAACTCATTCCGAAGTCCCGAAGCGCTTCTTTGCCCTGTTCGGTGACCAAGTCAATCGACCAGTCCGGGGCCCAGACCAGTCGGACCGACGCGGTCTCGATTCCGTCGACACTCTCGGCGGCTTCTTCGACCTCATCAAGGATGATCTCGCGTGCCGGACAGCCGCTGTATGTGAGTGTCATGTCGACCGTGACAGCACCATCGGACACGTCAAGCCCATATATGAGGCCCAGATCGACGATGCTGACCGGCATCTCCGGGTCCTCGACCTGATACAGGGCCGCCCACACGTCGCGTTCGATGCCGTCGGCGTCCTCGCCTGTGGCCGGCACGTCGTCCGCTGCGTGGTCTTTGGTCTCGTAGTCGGTGTACGAACACGCGGTGGCGTCAGCGTCCGCGCGTGGCCGGTCGTAGTCGCTACTCATCGTCGGCCGCCATTATCAGCGTCGCTTTGTCGCGTCCCAGATTCCGGTAGCTGGACGTCATCTGTTCGTGCAGGTCGTGCCAGTGGTCAGTGTGTTCGTTGTCCCGGCCCGTCGGCGTTGCGGGGGCGGTATCGGTCGGCACGTCGAACCCCAGTTCGGTCAGGAACGATTCGACGCGGGTCTCCCACTCGGTGCGCATCTCGTCGAGAGTCATCGTTCGGATGCCCAGCCGTTCGATGTCGGCTTCCACGTCACCGACGGGTTCGAACAGCGTGAGGGCGTACGGATAGAGGTCATCGATAGCCGCCTGAACGCGTTCGCTGGCTTCCTCGTCCAGTGCCATCCGGTTCAGCCAGCTTTCGGCGTGTTCGAGATGATAGCCTTCCTCGCCCTGAATGCGGCTCGTTCGGTTCCGGATTGTCTCGTACGATGAGTCCTCAAGCGCAGAGAGGCGGATATCCTCGGCCGCATCGTAGAGGTACGCTCTGACGATGGCGCCGGCCCAGTCGCCTTCCGCAAACGGCAGCTCGACGAGCGTACTGTGCTGGAAGTCGCTGGGGTCGCTCTCGTAAATGAGCGATTCCTCGGAGTAGCCGAGTTGCTGCACTGCATCATACCACAGTCGTGCGTGACCCAGTTCGTCCTGCGCGTTGTTCGAAATCGAAAGGTCCGATTCCAGTGTCGGCGCACGCACCTGCCAGAACGTGTAGCGTTCGGCCTGAATCAGCTCGTCGTCAGCAAGCCGGAGTAGCTGTGCCTCGACTGCACGCTGTTCGTCCTCGGACAGGTCAGCTGGACCGCCGAGGTCGGATTCCGTTGTTGCCATTAGATCTCACCTCGCTGTTTCTCCGCTTCTATCTGCTCAGTCTCGGAGGCTTTGACCTCCTCAGCGGCCGGATCGACGTTGTACGTCTGTGCAAACCGGTAGGACTTGTTGGTCGTCCCGCCGAAGCTCACGTCGTCCTCGGTGACTTCGCCGATGTACTGGTGCTGGACGACCCAGAGACTGTTCGGGTCGTCGTCAGTGAACGCCGCAATCGCCGCCTGTTCTGCGTCGGCGGCGCTGGCAGCTTCGACATCACCACAGTGCGTGTGATACCCACCAGGCTTGTCCTGCCGGAAGACGGCCCACGGTTTCTCGGCGCTGTCCTCGGTCTCGCCATGGCTCTCCACCCCAGAGTCGACCTGCGTGATTTTCTCCTGCGGGGCAACCCAGAGCGCGTGGGTTGGTTTCCGGCGTCCGTGCTGGATGACGGCGAACTGCTTTGCCATCTCTCGGTCGGGTGCGTGGACATCTCGGCAGTGAACGAACGCCGCGTCCGGACTCTGTTGTCGGAATACTTCCCAGATCATTGTTCTCAGTCAGCCGCCTGTGACTGCGGGCCGCTGTTCGTCGTCGTCTGGTCGTCCATCATGTCACGGACCCACTGAACCGCTTCCTGAGCCTGTCGGCGACCCGTGATCTGCTCGATACTGCCGTCGTAATCGTTCTGTGAGACAGTGAAGAACTCGTCCCAGTCGAGGTCGTCCTCGACGACCTCGTATGTCCCGTCACCGTTATCCCGGATGCGTGGCTCATCGGGCATCTCCAGCCCGTATTTCTTGGCTTTCGGGATGTACGTATTGAGGAACGCGTTTCGAAGTTCGTCGTTCGTACACGTCTTCAGCCCGACTTCCGCGGCGAAGTCGTGATGGGTGCTCTGGTCGTCGGTCGGGCCGAAGAACTGCAAGATTCGCGGCCACCACTCTTCGAAGGCTTCCTGCACCATGCGCTGTTCCTTCCGGGAGCCGTTCATTAGTTCGCGGAGGATCGACTCGCCGTGTTTGACGTGCATCCCCTCCTCGAAGCAGATCTTGTCCATCGCGTGGGCGTACGGTTCCCAACTGGACTTTTTCAGGGTCGCTTGGCGGCGCATCGCGGCCCCGTCGACGAAGAATGCGATCATCGGCGTCTCGACGTAGCTCTCCATCGGATAATGGAAGCAGTTCAGGAACTTCCCGTCCCCGTTCGCCAGGTCTGCAAGCATCTCGTCGCGGGTCTTGACACCGAGTGACTCCGCCGCTCGGTAGAGCATCTGGCCGTGGCCGATTTCGTCCTGCACCTTCGCGCTGAAGGCCATCTTTCGCTCAATACTCGGTGCTTTTCTGATGAAGGGCCGTTCGAGGTACGCCCCCATAATCTCGCTGTTTGCGTGGAACTCGAGCATCCGCGTGGCTGCCTTCCGATACTCTTCGGGAAGGTCGTCTTTCGGGCTGAATTCTCGGGGTCCAGCGCGGTCTTTGACTTCGTCAACGTTCATATGCTATCCCAAAAATCGTGAGGAATATTCTTACTAATTTGCCCCTATATAGACGGGTTTTATATGTAATTCCGCACATGTATGAGGTGATGATAGAGGAGTGTCTCATGGTCGAGTTTCGCATCGAGGGCGACGACTGCCCGCTGGCAGATGCAAGCAGTGCCACGGGGACATCCATTGAAGCGGCCCCGCCACTCCTCCGGGATGACCGTAACGTATTGCTGCGGTTCAGTGCGCAGGCGAGTGACAAGCTTATCGACTATCTCGATGAGGACGACCGGATCCGCTATCTCTACCAGTCAGTTACCGATGGTCGGTATAATTACCGATGTCTATCGCTCCAGCAATGTGTTGTACATAAACTCATCAGTGCGGGCTTCATGGTTGAATCGCTGACGTATCGGAACGGCAACGCGATTTTAACTGGCGCTGTGGTGGGCCACGAGATTCTCCAAACCGTCATGGAGACGGCCGGTGAAACTGTCGGCGTGAAACTACAGCGGGTGTACGCACTGCGTGCAACAGAGGACGCGTCTATCGCACAGCAGTGGGACCTGACCCCGGCACAGACTGAGAGTCTCCGGTACGCAGTTGAGATGGGGTATTTTCTCGTCCCACGACAGACGACAGCTAGTGAAGTCGCTGCCGAACTCGGTATCAGCAAGTCCGCGTTCCTCGAACGACTCCACCGCGCACAGCACTCGTTGTTCACGCAGCTGTTCGGTGACACCGACGGCGGCCATCTGGGCGACGACGGACAGTAAAGTGCCCGGGCACCTGAATACGACCATGCGCGTTGAAGACGGTGCTGTTCGACGAATCGTATTCGACCGTCCCGGTGTCAAAAACGCGATGACCGGGGCGGTCGCGACTGAGCTCGCTGATGCGCTCGCTGATCTCGACCCGGCGACGCACGACGCCGTTCTCCTCACCGGTGACGGTGATTCGTTCAGTGCCGGCGGGGATATTGAGGCGATGAGCGAGCGTGAGGAATCGGCAACGGAAGCCTACGAACGAGTCCGGAAAACGCTGGGTCGGGTGGCCAGCAATATCCTCGAAGCGCCGGTGCCTGTCGTCGCAAAGGTCAACGGGGACGCGGTCGGTGCCGGACTGTCGCTCGTGGCCGTCGCCGATTTCGCCTACGCCGCCACGTCCGCGCGGTTCGGTGCGTCGTTCATCAGCGTCGGCCTCGTCCCAGACATGGGCGCAACCGCCATACTACCTCGGCTTATCGGGCTCAGGAAAACTAAAGAACTCGCGTTCACCGGGAAACTAATCGACGCCGAAAGCGCCGCCGACATGGATCTGATCAACGAGGCTGTCGAACCAGCCAAGCTTGATGCGCGGACGGCCGACCTGCTCGAAACACTTCAGGCACAGCCGACAGCGAACCTCGGGCTGGCGAAGGAGGCGATCCACGATAATCTCGGCCAGTCTCTGCGAACCGGGCTGCGTCGGGAAGCACGCATCCAGTCGCTGGCGTACGATACGCCGGCACACTCACGCGGAGTCGAGGCGTTTCTGGACGGGCGGACCCCGGATTTCGACTAGCGGTCGAAAAATTCCCGGGCGTTTTCGAACAGAATCTTCCGCTGGACATCCGTGTCAAAGTCCGTGTCACGGGCGAACGATTCGAGCCACGTTTCGGGGTCGATCATCGGATAATCAGTGCCGAACATCACCTTGTCTTTGAGCACTGTCCCGGCGTAATGGAGCACCTGCTCGTCGATGTACTTCGGCACCCAGCCGGAGAGATCCATGTACACGTTGCCTTTTTGCTGGCATATCGCCAGTTGCTCTTTCTCCCACGGGAAGGCGGGGTGAGCGATGAGGATGTCGAGATCCGGATGTGCAGCAGCCACGTCGTCGATAAGCATCGGGTTACCGTACTTGATTTTCAGGCCGCGACCGCCGGCGCTACAGGCCCCCAGTGTCGAGTTCCCGCCGTGGAAGACAACGGGGACCCCGAGGTCTTCGATGGTACTCCACAGGTGGTCGTGGCGTTCGTCCGAGGGGTCAAAGCCCTGTGCGATCTGCTGGAACTTGAACCCCGAGAGGTCCAGATCCTCGACGCACCGGATCGCCTCCTGTACGCAGTCATCTTTCAGTGGATCGACGCTTCCGAACCCAACGAAGAAGTCGGGGTACTCGTCCCGGACTTCGGCGACATAGTCGTTGGGGACGGGTGGGTTTCCGGTGTTCGTCTCCGCGTCCCAGCCAAGCAGGACAGCGCCACCGACACCCGCCTCGTGGTACTCCGCGAGCATTTCGTCGTAGTCCCACGTCTCCAGATCAGTGCCAAAGCGGTCGGCGGCGTCTTGCATCATTTCGCCGCCGGCGTCGTGGAGGAACTCACTGGTCGGTTGGTGGGCGTGCGTGTCGAACAGTTGCCTGTCGTCGACACCAGGGAGGTCGGTTGTCACAGAGAGAGATTTTACCCAGTGTCATAAAAATCCATGCTGTTTCTGCTGTCCAGCGGCCACGCTGAAGTGTCACGGCAGTCGTGCCACCGGTAGCTAATTCGAGCGGCGGTGGTCATACCTGCGGCAGGCGACGAGTCCACAGCGCACGGTCACCCCGTGCATAGCCGGGTGTCTATCCCCTACCATCTTACTGCTGGGAGGTGAAGGGGCAGCCATGGTTCGTCGCAGTGTCCTGTTTGCACCGGGTGACAACACAGAGTTGATGCGAAAGGCGGCCGGTGGCGACGCTGACGTGGTCGTTTTCGACCTCGAAGATGCGGTTGCACCGGCTGACAAAGAACAGGCCCGTGAATCTGTTCAATCGGTCCTATCAACTGTCAGTTCAGATAGCCACATCTGCGTTCGCATCAATCCCGTGGGAGTCAGCGCTACAGCCGACCTTGCGGCAATACTGACGGATACCAGTCCCGACAGTGTGATGCTCCCGAAGGCCAGTTCTGCCGACGACATATCGGTCCTGGAACGGCTCCTCGGGGAGCACAGTGTGGACCTCCCAGTGCTTTCGCTGGTCGAATCGGCCGCTGGCGTCCTCAACGCGGCGGAGATCGCAGCCGCCGACCCAACAGATGCCCTCCTGTTCGGAGCCGAAGACCTCGCGGCCGACATCGGTGCGAGTCGGACCAGCGACGGACGAGAGGTGCTCTATGCACGCCAGCGAGTCGTCGTTGCGGCCAGCGCCGCTGGAATCGATGCGATAGATACGATATACCCCGACTACGGCGATCTAGATGGCCTCCGCGAAGCGACGGAGTTCGCGGCCCAGCTCGGATACGATGGGAAGATGGCGATCCATCCGGATCAGGTCGCGGTCATCAACGACGCGTTCTCCCCCGATGACGAGGAAATAGCATGGGCTGAACGCGTTGTTGCAGCCGACGACGAGACAGATGCCGGGGTTTTCGAGGTCGACGGGGAGATGATTGACGCACCGCTTATCGCGCAAGCAGAGCGCGTCCTCGAACGCGCTCGCGAGGCCGGGCAGCGGTAACCAACGGCAACACCTATCCGAGACCTTACTGTGCTGTCGTGTATGAAAAACGTCGTCCGGCGAAATTTCGATGCCAGCGTCGACGCCTACACGACCTACGAGCGGCGGACCAATCGTTTCACGTCGCTCGCTCGGCTGCTCGCCGCCGAGATGAGCACTCGTCCTGACGGGCGACTCGGGACAGTGCTCGATGCGGGCGCTGGAACAGGCGTAAGCACGCGCGTGTTCGCCGAGACGGCAGCGGATACTATTGCGCTCGATATCAGTCGCGAGATGCTACGCGAAATCGACTCCGCTGCCCGGTTGCAGGCCGATTTCGACCACCTTCCGCTCAGTGACCAGTCGGTCGACGGCGTGGCTTTTACCGCCTCACTCTTTCTGGTCCCTGACCCAGCGACTGCAGTACGGGAAGCCGCCAGAGTCCTCCGCCCGGACGGCGTGGTTGGCGCTGTCGCACCGCTGGGGTGGTTCTGTCCCGACGGCACGGACGTGTTCGAACAGTTCGAGCGCGAGTCACGCTCCCCGTCCGACACATCAACCCTCCAAGACGCCCTGGCGAGTGACTTCTCGACGACGACAGGCACATGGCGGTTTTCGACGACTGCCGAAAACATCCGGCTGTTCCACGCCATTCCCGCGATGGCCGCACGGCTCTATCCGAAACTCGACACAGAACAGCGGGTACGACAGGCCCACGAACTCCTCGGCGCTCTGGACGGGACGTTCGAGCAACGATGGCGGTGGGTCATCGGCGTGCCCGAATAGGTGACTTGAATCTGCGGTTCGTCAGTCGGGCAGTCACAGCGTCACTCGGCGTGGTCCCGCTTCAGCGACAGCACGGTGCGGTCGAACTCACAGACGAGGACATCGTCCGAATCTGTGAGTTTGAACACCTCGACGTGCATCGTGACGACGCCGCGGTCACCGTCGCTGGTCTCGCGTTTGTCGGTCACAGTCGATTGCACGCGGATCGTGTCGCCGTGAAACACGGGGTTCGGATGCTCGACGCTGTCGTAGGACAGGTTCGCGACGATGGTGCCGTCAGTCGTCTCTGGAATGGTCAGTCCGACCGCTAGGCTCATCGTGTAGAGGCCGTTGACCAGTCGCTCGCCGAACTCCGTCTCGGCCGCGAACTCGGCGTCGAGATGGAGCGGCTGCTGGTTCATCGTCATATCGCAGAACTGCTGATTGTCGCGCTCGCTGACGGTACGGCGCTTCTCGTGTTCGATGGTCTCGCCGACCTCGAACTCTTCGTAGTAGCGTCCTGTCATAGCTCAGAGGATGGTCCCGTGTTTCTTGTCCGGGAGGTCTTTCTCGACGGTCTCGTAGAACGCAAACCGGTTCGTCAGTTCCGTTCTGAGATCGCTGGGTGGGACGATGTCGTCGACGACAACTTCGCTAGCCATTCGATGAATGTCGATATCCTCGCGGTAGGCCTCGCGGAGTTCCTGCTCCTTTTGCTGTCGTTCGTCCTCGTCCTCGATCTCGGAGAGCTTCCGGGCGTAGACGGCATTGATAGCCGCTTCCGGCCCCATAATCGCGATTTCGCCGCTTGGAAGGCCGATTGTCGACTCGGGGTCGTACGCGGGGCCGGACATCGCGTAGATGCCCGCACCGTATGCTTTCCGCACCACGACGGACTGCTTGGGCACTGTCGCCGAAGACGTGGCGTAGATCATCTTCTTGCCCTGTTCGAGGATGCCCTCCTTCTCGACGCCTGACCCAGCCATGAACCCCGGCGTATCACAGAGGTACAATAGCGGAATATTGTAAGCGTCGCAGGTCCAGATGAACTGGGCGGCTTTCTCCGCTGCGTCCGGGAAGATGGCTCCCGCACGCTGGGCTGGCTGATTGGCGATGACTCCGACTGGCCGACCATCGATCCGAGCAAACGACGTGATAATCTCTTTCCCGTACTCGGGCCGGAGTTCGAGGGGCGACCCGGCGTCGACGACCCGCTCGATCACGTCGAACATATCGTAGCCTTTGTTGGGCTTGTCCGGGACGACGGCGTCGATACCCTCTGGCGAGCGCTTCGGGGCCGTCCCACTGGTCTGTGGTGGGTCTTCGTCGGCGTTGTCTGGCAGATAACCGATGAGTTGCGCGACGAGTTCGCGGGCGTGTTCCTCGTCGTCGGCGATGAGATCTGCGCTTCCGGAGTGCTGTGCGTGTACGTCGGGGCCGCCGAGGTCTTCGAGGCTGATTTCCTCGCCAGTGACCATTTCGACCATCCGGGGGCTGGCAATGGCCATTGCGCTCATGTCCCGAACCATGACGGTGAAGTCTGCGAAGACTGGCGTGTAGGCCGCACCGGCGATACAGGGACCGTACAGCACACAGATCTGGGGGACCCGCCCCGAGAGCATCGAGTGGTTGTAGTAGAACTTCCCGATTCCCTCGCGGTTGGCGAAAAAGCCCGTCTGCTGGTCTATACGGCCGCCCGAGGAGTCCATCAGATACAGCACCGGTCGCCCGGTTTTCAGTGCCCGTTGTTGCATCCGGAGGAACTTCTCGACACCTTTTGCGGCCATGCTTCCACGTTTGACCGTGTAATCGTTGGCCATGAAATGCAGGTCACGGCCCTCGAACTCCGCGGCCCCCGTGATGAGTCCGTCAGCCGGGAGCTGGTCGTCGGCGTCAAACTCCGCAAACGTCCCGTCCTCGAAGAGGAAATCGTCGCCGAACCACAGGTCGATACGGTCACGAACGAACAGCTTGCCCTCCTCAGGCAACTGCTCCTTGTACTTTTCCGGCCCGCCTTCGTGGATCTCTTCGATCTCCTTGCGCAGATTCTCCTCGCGTTCGGTCGGCCCGAGGTCGTCGTCGACCTGTTCCGCGGCTTCGTCCCCCCGAGTGCCGTCGTACGTGGCACTGGCGGCCGTTTCGCCGCTGTCAATGACGAGTGTAATGTCGTCCTCGAAGTGTGTCGCCAACGCCTCTGCAATGGCCTGTGCTTCCGATTCGGTCGCGTCGTCTGAAATTCTGACTTGCATACTTACTCCTCCAGTACAACCAGGGTGTCACCCATGTCCACGGAATCGCCCTCCGTGATCGGGACGGACGCGACAGTTCCGCCCGTGGATGCCACCACGTCGTTTTCCATTTTCATCGCCTCGAGTACGCAGACGACATCGCCCGCTGCGATATCGTCACCGGGCGCGACTTCGGTCGAGAGGATAGTGCCCTGCATCTCGGCCGTAATCGCACCCGACGTGGTCACGTCCACCGTGCCGCCACCGGATGAATTGCCGCCCGAAGCGCCAGTGTCGGAGCCGGCACTGGCGTTGCCATCACGGGCTACGCGGGGCAGTCCGTCCGTAACAACGACATCGAAGCGCTTCCCATCGACTTCGACAGCGATTTCATCCGTCGACGCCGACTGGGCGTCGCCACCGACCTCGTCTGTCCCCCACCGCGCGACGGCCGCGTCAAGGGCATCGTCGGCGAGTTCCTGGTCGAGGTATTTCGTCGTGTGCGTCCCGCCACGGAACGTGTCGTCGTCCAGCATCAATCGATGGAACGGGATAGTCGTGTGGACCCCCTCGACGGTGAAATGGTCGAGGGCACGCCTCGACCGGTCCAGACAGTGGTCCCGGTCCTCACCAGCGACGATGAGCTTTGCAATCATCGAGTCGTAATCGCCCCCGATATCGTCGCCCTGCGAGACCGCGTGGTCGAGCCGCACACCGATACTGCTTGGCGGCGCGTACGTCGTCAGCGGCCCCGGCGTCGGAGCGAAGTCCTCGGCCGGGTTCTCCGCGTTGATTCGGTACTCAACGGCGTGGCCGTCTATCGACACGTCCTCCTGTGTAAAGTCCAGTTGCTCGCCCGCAGCGACCCGGAGCTGCCAGCGAACGATGTCGATACCAGTCACCGCTTCGGTGACGGTGTGTTCGACCTGAATGCGGGTGTTCACCTCCATGAAGTAGAACTCCCCGTCCTCGACGAGGAACTCCACCGTGCCGGCGTTCGTGTACCCGGCTTCGCTGACACCGCGTCTGGCAGCCGCACCGATCTCCGTACGGAGTTCGGCATCGAGAGCCGGACTCGGTGCTTCCTCGATGACCTTCTGGTGGCGGCGTTGCAGCGAGCAGTCGCGCTCGCCCAGATGGCGGACGTTGCCGTGTTCGTCCGCAAGCACCTGCACCTCGACGTGTTTTGGGGCTTCGAGGTACTTTTCGACGTACACCGAGTCATTGCCGAAGTAGGCTTCGCCCTCGCGCTGTGCGCTTTTGAGCGCCTCCGCAACCTCGGCCTCGCACCGGACGATTTTCATGCCGCGACCGCCGCCACCGCCTTCAGCCTTGATCGCGATGGGGTAGCCGTACTCTGCGCCCAGCGCCCGTACTTCGTCTGGGTCGTCGACCAGATCCGTCGTGCCGGGAACGACTGGGACGCCAGCCTCCTGCATCACTGTTCGGGCTTTCGTCTTTTCGCCCAGTGTCTCCATCGCGTCACTTGGCGGGCCGACCCACGTGAGACCGTCGGTAGCCTCGACGCGGCTAGCGAACTCGGCGTTTTCCGCGAGGAAACCGTAGCCGGGATGGATTGCATCGGCTCCAGCCCGCTCAGCGACATCGAGTATCGCTGTCTGGTCGAGATACGACTCGCTTGCAGGTGCCGGGCCGACGTTGTATGCGTCGTCAGCGTACTCGACGTGGCCGGCGTTGCGGTCGGCGTCGCTGTAGACGGCGACCGTCTCGATACCCAGCTCTTCACACGCAGCCATCACACGAACCGCGATTTCGCCGCGGTTTGCGACAAGGACTTTCTCGAACATTAGTAGGATCGTGGGAAGCCGAGGTGTTGCCCGATGTGGTTGTACGCCATCTGCTGAGAGACCGGGGCCAGCCGCGTCAGGTTGATTTCGCGCCACCACCGCTCGATGTCGTACTCCTTCGCGTAGCCCCAGCCGCCGAACGCCTGCATCGATTGTTTGACCGCTTCGATGCCAGCACTGACAGCTGTCGCCTTCGCAACGTTTGTCTCGTACCCACACTCCTCGCCCTGGTCGTACAACCAGGACGCCTTCTCACGCATGAGCGCGGCCGTTTCCATGCGGGCATACGCCTTGGTGATGGGGAACGAGACCGCCTGATGGGTCCCGATAGGCGCATCGAACACCTCCCGGTCGCTCGCGTACTCAATAGCAGTGTCGGCGGCTAGCTTGCCGATGCCGGTCCCGGCGGCCGCGAAGCCGATTCGTTCCGGGTTCAGCATATCGACGAGAGTCCACCAGCCGTCGTCTTCCTCGCCCAGCAAGTTCTCCTCGGGGACCCGAACATCCTCGATGAAGACCTCACAGGACTTCGAGTAGTTGATACCGTGTTTGGGGATCGGCGACACGTCGATGCCGGGGTCGTCCATATCGACGATGAAGAGGCTTATGCCGTCAGTCCCGCGGTCGACCTCGTCACGCGGAGTCGTTCGCGTGACGAGAATCATATTGTCGGCCCGGTCCGCGAAGGTAATCCACGCCTTGTTCCCGTTCAGCACGTACTCGTCGCCGTCTTTCTCGGCGCGGGTCGCGACGTTCAGCGTGTTCGTTCCGGCTTCGGGCTCTGTAATCCCGATAGAGAAGTTTCGCTTCCCGTTGGCGATGTCGGGTAGATAGGTCTGTTTCTGCGCTTCTGTCCCGTTCTCACTGATACCGACAGCGGCCATGCCGGCGGTAAGTACGAGATACCACGTACCCGCCATGCCACAGCCTTCGGCACAGAGCGTCTCCATGACCAGTCCCATCTCCTGTATCCCCATCCCGGCCCCTTCGTACTCCTGTGGGACCAGTAGGCCGTGGAAGCCGGCCGCAGCCAGTTCGTCCCAGAATTCCTGTCCGAACTCGCCTGTCTCCTCTTTCTCGCGCCAGTACTCCGGTCCGTACTCGGCCGCTACGTCCGCCGCAGTCGACCGAATCATCGAACGCTCCTCTGTAGATTCGAAATTCATTGGTAGTCGTGTCTGTGTTGGCACTCGTACTGCTTGATACCCTATGTCAGGATTCGACTTCGGCTTCTGCTTCAGCGTCGTCGTGAAGTTCGGTTCGGCGAATCTTTCCGGTCACGGTCTTGGGCAGTTCCTCGCGAAACTCGATTTCGCGCGGGTATTCGTGTGCTGAGAGCTCTTCTTTCACGTAGCTCTGAATGTCTTCTTTGAGGGGGTCGGACGGCTCAGCGTCCTCGCTTGGCACGACGTAGGCCTTGACGATGTTCCCCCGCGCTTCGTGTGGTTTGGGGACGACAGCCGCCTCAGCGACCGCTTCGTGTTCGCCCAGCGAACTTTCGACTTCGAATGGCCCGATCCGGTAACCGGAGGAAAGGATCACGTCGTCTGCACGCCCCTCGAACCAGAAGTAGCCGTCCTCGTCTTTGTGCGCCAGATCGCCCGAGAGATACCACGTCCCGTCTGGACCGTCGATGAACGCCCGCTGGGTCTTCTCGGGCTTGTTCCAGAACTCGGCGAAGAAACACGGGTAATCGCCCCGCTGTGCTATCTCACCCGTCTCGCCGGGGGCCAGAACTTCACCGCTCTGCGGGTCGACGATATCGGCTTCGATTCCGGGGAGTGGTTTTCCCATCGACCCGGGCCGGAGTTCCATCGTCGGGTAGTTGTTGATAATCATGTTCCCGGTCTCGGTCTGGCCATACGTATCCAGAATCGTGACGCCGAGTTCGTCTTCCCCCCACTCGACGACGCCGGCACTGAGTGGTTCGCCGATAGAGAGCGCGTGACGTAAATCGAGGTCGGCGTCAGCGAGGGCTTCCTCGTTCTCCCGGAGCATTCGGTACGCCGTCGGGACCGAGAACAGAACGCTAATCGGATATTCGTCGAGTAGGTCTGCCCACTCGTCGGTGTCGAACTCGCCCTCGTACGTGAACAGCGACGCACCCCAGAACCAGGCACCGAGCGTGTTGATCGCGCCCGTTAGCCAGCCGAGGTCGCCGGTCGACCAGTACAGGTCACCGTCCTGGAGGTCTACGGCGTACTTCTGTGTCGCCGCGACACCGGCGATCCAGCGCTGTTTGTGGAGGACACCCTTGGCCAGCCCGGTCGTCCCTGAGGTGTAGTACAGCAGTGCGTCGTCCTCCCCGCTGGTCTCTGCGACCTCGTAGGCCGTACTCGCGCCGTCCAGCGCAGTATTGAAAACCACGTCATCAGCAGGTGCCCCACTCCCGCGGTCAACGGTAATGACGTGTTCGACTGCGGGCGCATCGTCCAGTGCGTCTTCAACCGTGTCCCGGTTGTCAGTCGTGGTGACGACGACCGTCGCGTCACAGTCGTCCAGACGGTACGAGATACCCTCGGGACCGAACCGCTCGTTGACGCTTCCCCAGACAGCGCCGTGTTTGAGCGTGCCGACCAGCGCCACGTAGTGCTCCGGGATCCGGGGCATGTACGAGAAGACCCGGTCACCCTGCGCAACCCCGAGGTCGTCGAGGACGTTGGCAAACTGGCTTGAGCGGTCAGCAAGCTCCCAGAACGTCATTGTCGACAGCTCTCCGTCGGTCCCGACCTGATAGAGTGCGACCTGGCCTCGGTCTGTCGCGTGTCGGTCAGCGACTTCGTGCCCGATGTTCAAGCTATCCGGTGCGTCCCAGTCCGCTTCTGCGTAGATATCGTCCCACGTGAACTCTTGCCGTGCTGTGTCGTAGTCGGGGAGGTTGTGGCTGGTCGCCATACACCGCTCGGGATACCGGTATCTGGTATAACTGTACCGGTTAGTTTTTACAGATAATATGTTGAATATATTTTACTTTCACTCCCACAAAGGAAGTATACGCTTGCTGTATTGCGTAAACAGAACTGATTACTACATATTTAAATGTATACACACTCGGGAAACACGTTCAGTGGGACGATTCGTTTTCAGTCCTCACTCCGGAAGCGATATCTGAGTCGTCCCACAGGACACGAGCCATGTCGCGGACGCTGCTTGGGAACGAGTTCTCGAACGTGACTCGCGGCGCGATGTACGTTTCTTTCCAGCGTGGGTCCCACGCCGCATTCACGTACAGACGCGAACCGGTTTCGTTGTTCTGTCGATAGTGCGGCCGTGTCGCCGCCGGCGCATCCGACTCGCTGAACGTCCAGTCGCGAGCCGGATGAGATTTCAGCCAGACATCGGCCAGAACGCGGCCGAAGTCCTGTGGCGGAACGTCTTCGTCGACGATAACCACCGTGTCGAAAAGCGACGAGAACGAAAAGAGGATGTTCGCGAGTTGCCACTCGAACCCGCCGTACAGTATGTCACTGGCCACGAAGCAGATGCCGAGTTCGGCCTCTGCCGGTAACATAACCCATTCCACTGGCGAGATACCCCAGTAGTTGTTGACCCGGTGATAGAGCGTTGCGGCGGTCACAAGCCCTGTGAGCTGGCTATCATCCGCGAGCGGGCAACCGACCGGAGAGATAGGAATGACAGGGTTTTCAGTAGCGCGGACACTCTCGACCGACAACGAGAGCGGCCCGCTCGCAACGACGTACTCCCAGCCTTCTCGACGGTCAGAGCGGAAGTCAGGCTGGCGGTCCGCAACTGTCGTCTCGATGACGACTTCCGTCGCACTCGGGACGAGTCCGCCGTTGGTCGGGACGAGCGGGACAGTTCCGGTTACCCCACAGGACTGGATTGGCGTGGCAGTTTGCTCGGTGACAGCAAGCAGGTATGCCGTCGTGATCGCCGCTGGCGGCACGCCAAGCGCTATCGTCATCGTCGCCCCGTCAGCAACAAGCGACGACAGCGCGTCCGGAACGCGCACTCTGAGCGTATCCCCACTCACAACCGAGCCGTGGACCGGTGCCCAGTGTGTGCCGTCAGCGGTCGAGATCGATGCGACACCGAGCGTCACTGTTGGCCACGTCTCAGTTTCTCCCTGCGGGAATTGCAGGTCCTGTCCGTCGATATCTGTCCCCGAGGCCGCCTGACCTGTGTATGTCGGCTCCGGATTTTCCCCGGCCGGGCCGAGATCGCCGATAGTCTCTAGCAGGTCAACGAGCGCGGCCTCCGGGTCAAGTCCGAGGCCGAGCGACAGCCGCGACCACGGCCGCGCCTCGCGGTGCTGTGTCTGGTCCGGACCGCTGAACACACCGCTAACCAAGTCGATACCCGTAGACCGCTGGAACCGAAGCGCCGGCCCACTCGCTCGGAGCGCCTCCGCCGCAAGCGCGTCAACCGGGATTTCGAATGGGCCGTCGAGTCGGACGAGGTCGTCGTCGCCAGCCAGTCCACGAACGTACTGTGTGAACGGTATCACTGTGATTGCTCCTCCCGTTCATCAAGTCGGTCGAACCGCGCAGCGTCCAGTCCCGCTTCGACCAGCCGTACCTGGGCTCGCTTACGAGTTTCTGTGGTCGCCGTCGTGTCCGTCGCGTCACCGTCAGTCGTCGCGTCGATGTAGGCTTTGGCCGTCTTCGCCTTCGAAGTCCCCACATCCGCACTGCCCTTCTCGTCGGGCGTCTGGTAGATGTTGAGCGGGACTTTCGGCATCCGCTCGACGCCGAACTGGTGGAAGTCGGCATCGGGGTCTGCCTCAAGTGCGATAGCTGTCAAGACTGCCCGTGGGTCAAGTGGGTCGACAGCAGCGTCGACAAAGACGAAAAAGTCGATGTGAAGCATCCCCCACGTCGTGAAAATAAAGTTCGCCAGTTCGTGGAGATACCCCGGATACGGTCGGTCCGTCGCGATGACCCAGACGGTGCGGGACGTGAATCGCCACGGGACCGCCATCGAAACATCGAATCCGGCGGCTCGGAGCCCGACAGTCGCGTCGGGTCCGGCTGCGACGAGTCGCAGCGTGCTGGTCGAGTTCTGCCCGTATCCGACGCCGCTCCCCTCGACGCAAAACGGGATGTGCGGTTCGTCCCGGTGGGTGATTGCATCGACCTCGAACACCGGCATAGAGCGACGCGGACCGTTCATGTAGCCGAAATAGTCTCCGAACGGGCCCTCGTCGAGTCGGTCGTCGGGTCGAACGTGCCCTTCGAGAACTAGCTCGGCCGTCGCCGGGACGTACAGGTCATTGGTTTCGCACTGGACGAGGTCGACAGGCGCGTCTTTCAGGCCGCCCGCGAAGGCCGCTTCACTCCGTCCAGTCGGGATCCACATATCTGCAGTACTCTCGACGGTGGGTTCCGAACCGATGACGACCGCGACTGGCATCGGTTCGCCACGCGGCTCGTAGTCGTAGTAGTAGCGGTTAGGAACCTGCTCACCGGCCAGTAACAGCAGACTGGCCCGGGAGCTGTCGTGGATCATCATGCGATGGCTCGACCAAGTCCCCCACTCCGTGTCGGGGTCCGGTGCGACGATGGTGTGGTGATTCGAGTACCGTCCCCCGTCACCCTCGTGGATGTACGGCCACGGGAACGACAGGAGGTCAACCTCGTTCCCTGTCCGCACTGTTTCTTTACAAGGGGCTTGGTGATTTGCGACAGTTCGAGGCGCTTTCGGCGCGTTGAGGCGCTCAATCACTCGGTCGTAGTACGTACGGCCCGAAAGACCGTCTGGGAGCCCCAGCGCTTGTGCGAAGTGATTCCAGGGGCGAGTCTGCGGGCCGCGGTACGGGTCCCCAACCAGTTTCGACTCCGTCTCAATCCCTGTGACGGACTCGAAAACAGGAATCGGTCCGTCACGGATATTGGCAAGCATCGTGGCTGCACTCGCTTCAAGGTCCCACGACACTGGCTGGTCGAACGGACAGAGCCAGCCGGTCGTGTCGAGCAAATCGAGGTACTCACGGAGGGAATTGACCGCCATCTATCACTCCTGTTCTTCGAGGACCCGCCTGAGTGGGTCGTCATCAAATTCGCGACGGACTTCCGCGTAAGCGTCAAGGAGTGCCGGTCGTTCCGTGGCGAGGTGGTCGAACGCGATTTCCCGAAGCGCATCGGACGTTGACTCGTACTCGCCGGTCTCAACGAGATACTGCAGGAG
Organism: Haloarcula sp. Atlit-47R; assembly: GCF_003665985.1. Taxonomy (NCBI): domain Archaea; kingdom Methanobacteriati; phylum Methanobacteriota; class Halobacteria; order Halobacteriales; family Haloarculaceae; genus Haloarcula; species Haloarcula sp. Atlit-47R. The sequence continues at coordinate 406,205 of NZ_QPLQ01000003.1, forward strand.
TATTTTCAGGTCGTCAGAGCGAGTATTGAGGATATTCGACGCCGTCTCCTGTTCAGCCGCCAGATGAGCGACTAGCTCGTGATCAATACCGGTCTCGTCAGTCTCGTCGAGCAATTCGACGTATCTGGTCTCACTGACACTCTCGTGTGGTCCGGCGACGATTGTTAGAGGGTCCGGGTCAGTGAGTTCAGCAGGGTCCCTGGCAATCCGAACGCGCGCTTCGAAAATGCGTTTCGTCTGGGCATCCGTAATCTGCAGTGTGGTTTCGGTCTGTTCTTCCTCTGGAAGATGGTCCGCTGACGTGATGTAGTGGCTCGACATTACCTGCCCTCAGTTGGATTGTTGATGTTCTTAGCAACCTCTTGTCCCAGTGGCAAATATCTACCGTCGTGGAGCCATTGTTGTCCCGGTTCACACGCCCCGGTCACGATCTGAGTAAAGTGAGATAGTAAAGCGTGGTCCCAACATCTGCAGGTGGAATTGCTCCACACCCCCACCCCACTGGTTCCGCTGTTAGCCACCCCACCGGTTCCGCTGTTAGACAGAGAACTATCAGAGTCATCGTCGATTACATGATGGCTAGCGTAGAAGACCCGACAGACCGAGAGTGAACACAGTCCGTCGGAAACAAGCGCACAGAGATGCTGCTCCTAGTATCGCTGTCTCGGGAAGCGGCTCGGGTCCCGACACAGGACGAGCACTCGTCACAGATCTGATCGTTGATAACATCCGCAACGCGCTGGTAATTGAACAGGCGCTCCGCTTCGGATACGGGATCTCCGAGACCATTCCACGCACCGAACTGGCCGGGGTACAGTTGCTTTGCGGCGGCCTCCGTCTGAAAGAGGTTGATGACCGGGCCTTGGTACTCGGTGCCGCCGCGGTAGAGCCGGTTCGCGTCGACAGCGGTTAGCTGGCTCCCGACAGGGTCGTCTCGTATATGCTCAACGCTGGACTCGAAGTCCTCGGCGCTTGCGTGTGAGAATCGGTAAAGGAATACGAGGCCGTCTGGGTCAGACGACAGGAGTGTGCGTAGTGGAAGTTGGTCTGTGCGTGCCCGAACTGTCCGGCGAACATAAATATCGCCAAGCTACCTCGCGGTATGCAGGTCGGAATAGAAGCGGCACCGGCGTATCACTCATGCCGTCACATCGTCGACATGTACGCTTCGACGAGTGCCGCCTCGGCCTGACGCAGCCTGTACGAGACCGTCGAACGCGGCCAGTCGAGTTCCGCTGCGATATCGTCGAGGGTCGTCTCGCGTGGCGTCTCGTAATAGCCCTTCTCGGCAGCCAGTTCGAGCACCCGGCTCTGTTCCGGCCGAACAGAAACTGAGTCAAACAGGGTAAGCAACGGGCCGGCCGCGTCGCCTACGTGGTCGAAGTGAAAAGAGAGTCCGTCCTGAAGGACGCCCCCCAGTGTATCGTACAGCATCCCGACTTTCTTATCGTCCTCCATGAGGATGCGCCAGCGCTCGGTGTTCTCCTGCCGGGTTATCTCGAAGAGGAGTGCGCCGTTGATATACCGGTTCGTGATCGTTGGCACCGAGTCGCAGTGGACGAGATCCTCGAAGTAGCTGTAGACGAGACTGCGCTGGGAGCCGTTTTCGAGCACGTCACTGTAGTGGCGGCCGCCGCAGGGGCGGTCACTGATACTCAGTTGATTGTACGCCGACCCCGTCAACAGCGCCGTCGCGTCTTCCACGACAGAAGTGGGGCCCGTTATTCGGTCCAGCCGCCAGAGTTGCGCGTTCCCCATCGAACAGAGGAACGTCGTCGAACGGGCTTCCGGTGTCTCGATGAACAGATCCATTAGCTCGTCGACGCCGTCGTTGTACCGGATCTCGAAGACAAACTCCCGCATCTGTTCTGTTTTGCGTGTGGACAGTACAGTCAATTTCGGTTCTGGTTGTTCGTTTTTTGAGCGGCAACCAGATCGCGTCTCTGCTGACAGCATCCCCTCGCGCGCTTGTCGCAGGACAAGACAAGATACAGGCGTTCAGGGACATAACATAGCTATATGAGCAACACTGCCGCTGATGACTCCCTCCCGTGGTTCGTCAAAGTCGTTATTGCAATAGCGCTGTTGATAATCCTCTTTATAATCGGTATCGATCTGCTAACGTTCGCCGCAGCTTGGTAGCGGTATCTGTCGGTTCCGGTCTGAAACCGTCTCGCCGGCCACTGGAATTTTCGCACAGTTGTCAGTCGGCGAACGTAGAACTATGTATTTATTTTAAGTATCAGCAGACACGACAGCACTACGACCGACCGAACTGGACAATGAGTGCCCACCGGAATCAGCCACAGCGGATCAAGAACGCGCTGGTCACGCCAGAATGGCTTGAGCATCGGCTCGAGACTGTCGCGTCTGATTCGCCGGACCTGCGACTCGTCGAAGTCGATCTTAACACCGATTTCTATGCTGAAGCGCACATCCCCGGTGCGGTTTCGATCGACTGGCGACGACACCTCCAGCACGAAACGCGACGCGATATCCCATCGAAAGCGGCGCTCGCAGACCTCCTTGGCACACGTGGCATCACGGACCAATCGACGCTTGTTCTCTACGGAGACAGCTCGAACTGGTTTGCGGCGCACCTGTACTGGATGCTCACCTACTACGGCCACGAAGACATCTATCTCCTCGATGGGGGCCGGAGACACTGGCTTGAGTCGGGGCGACCGACGAGCGAGAGCGTCCCGTCGTACACGCCACGGTCGTATCGGCCGGGTGGCCCGTACGAGCATGTGAGAGCGTATCGACACGACGTGCACCGAGCACTGTCCAAGCCGACCGCGCTTGTCGATGTCCGGCTTCCCGAAGAGTACGACGGGACTATCCTCGCACCGCCGGGGATGACGGAATCCGCGCAGCGAGGCGGGCATATTCCCGGCGCAGTGAACATCGTCTGGTCCGAGAATCTCCGCTCTGACGGTCGATTCAAATCTCTCGAAGCACTCCGTCGGCTCTACTGCGAGTATGATATCGACAGCGACCGCGACATAATTGTCTACTGCCGGATCGGCGAACGATCGTCGTTAACGTGGTTTGTGCTGTCTGAACTTCTTGGTTATTCCTCGGTCAGAAACTACGACGGGGCGTGGACTGAGTGGGGGAACCTCGTTGCTGTTCCCGTGGCGACTGGCCGACCATAGCGGGAGTACATGACACCCCTGTTGCTCTCCGAGTTGTCACAGGCCAAACGGAAGACTAACTCACGGACGGTGGGACTGCCTGGTATGCTTTCGATACCTGTCTCGCGGTTGCCCCTCATCGGACTGCTCGCAATTCCGTTCGTAGTCGCGTTCGTAGTCGCACTCGAACCAGTTGCGTTCCTGGCAGTCATCAATACGGCCCTCATCGTCGTCGCCGTTCGGGTCATGTTCGGCGCGGATGATATCACCACTATCAAGCGTGCGGTGAGCCGACGGCGATGATGTCCGGTGGCCACGGTACAGGGGTGGTGAGTGGCGATGTCGGCCTTGTAGTCTTCGCCCTGATTGGGCTCCTCGGCGGTGCACACTGCCTGGGGATGTGTGGACCGCTCGTTACCCTGTACGCCGACCAGTTAGGTGACGACAGCCCTGTCGCCTGGGCAGAAATCCGCCAGCACCTCCTGTTCAACTTCGGACGAACGGTGAGCTACGCGCTTCTCGGCGCGCTCATGGGGCTGCTCGGAACCATCGTCTATGACACGGCAGCCGTCGTTGCGCTGGCAGATAGTTTTCGGGCAGTCGCCGGAATCGTTGTTGGGGGATTCATAATGGTGACCGGGGGACTGTACCTCCGGACAGGGACGGCGACGGGCGCTATTGCCAGGGTCGGGTCTGGGTCACTGCTGTGGCGTTTTAGCACGCGATTACACAAGCACGTCGACCAGTGGGTCGGCGGTCCGCGTATCATCGCGCTGGGTGCAGTACACGGTATTCTCCCGTGCCCGCTCCTTTATCCGGCGTTTCTGTACGCATTCGCTATCGGGTCACCGGCCTATGGCGCGCTTGCACTGTCCGTGCTTGGACTCGGAACCGTCCCTGCAGTGTTCGGGTACGGTGTCGCGTTCAACTCGGTTTCACCGCGGTTTCAGTCCCGACTGCATCGCGCGCTCGGAGTAGTGTTCCTCGTTCTGGGGTATCTTCCGCTGTCGCATGGACTGATGATTTTCGGTCTGACGGTTCCACATCCATCGGTTCCCATCTACCAGCCACTGGGCTAACCCGCCGAAGGAGTTGATCGCCGCGATCAGTGCACTAGCACCGTCGTTCCGACGATAGCCCAGCGTCGAGGGGAGCCGTCAGGTGTTGCGGACTTGTCCTGCGACAAGGGAGGTTACAATTCCATCGGGTCGCAGAAGACGAAACAGTATGGGTACTACAGAGGACCGATCAGGCACCGTGAGGCCGCAAGCCGGCCGCGACCGACTGCATAGCTGTCGACGCATCCGTAGAGTGGTCTTCCGAGCGGCGTCGTCAGTGGCTGCACTCGTGTCCGTCGGCGCTGCAAGTGCACAGGAAGCAGGCGCTGGCACCGCGAGCGGAGGTAGCGGGTCCGGGCTCGTCGTCACGGTAGTGGCACTGGGACTTACTGGACTCAGTATCGGTGCGGTATATCTACTGAGTTGGCGAGATAGACCGGAGCCGTCGTTTTCTCCCGCGACGACCACCACTGAACGAGTCGCCACTCCACACAGTGGACAGATGTTCGAGTCCGAAGTCCCACAACGCGAGACGGAGTCGGTCGACCACGACGCGTTCGACCCGGTCGGGACCGGACTACTGCTCGTGCTGTACTTCGTGGTCATCTCGCTGATGTGGCTGTTCATGTACTTCGTCGAATTTCTCGGGAACGGGCCGTCGGTGGTGGGATAAAATGCACGTCCACAGATTCGAACGGCTGTGGCTGGTGGCCGCGCTCGCGATGATTGTCCTGTTCATTGGCACTGTGACATACGGCGCTGTCGGCGCTGGCTACGGGATGGTCGATGACACTGGCGGCCAGGTCGACCCCACAGATGCGACGGCCAGCGAGAACTTCCGAGAGCCAGGTGTGTACAACGGCAGTGAACCGGGCCACTACGACGTGTATATCGAAGCGAAGCAGTTCCTGTTCGTCCCCGGGACAAGCGAGCCAGTCCGTGTCCCGGCTAACAGCACCGTCACGTTCCACGTGACAAGCACGGACGTGATCCACGGCTTCGAGGTCGTCGGCACGAACATCAACACGATGGCCGTCCCTGGACAGGTAGCGACGGTCACTGTCGAATTCGATGAACCGGACGAGTACGGACTTGTCTGTAACGAGTACTGCGGAAGCGGCCATCACACGATGGAAGGGTCGTTGCACGTCGTTCCGGCCGCGCAGTTTACTCAGACCGAGGTGAACTGAGATGGCACATCCACACAAGTCAGAGCAGCCCCAGGCCTACGAAAGCGACACGGCACAACTATCCGACCGCCTCGCCTTTGTCGACAAGTTCCCCAGCGCTGCGCGCATCACTCGTCTCTCGATGGGGGTTTCGTTTACCGCACTGACAATCGGTGCGCTCCTAGGTATCGTCCAGGCCCTCCACCGAACAAATGTCTTCCGGGGCGTGATCAGTTCTGCCGATTACTACTCCGTGTTGACAGGCCACGGCGTCTTGCTCGCGCTGTTTTTCACCATCTTCTTCCTGACAGGCATCTTCACGTGGGGCACGAGCCGAAGCCTCGGCAGGGAACTCCCCTCCCCGCGGTTTTCCCTGGCGTGGTTCCTGCTCATGCTCTCTGGTGCGGTGATGACGGCAACAGCCATCTTCGGCGGGCTGGTCGGCCAGATCCCGTTTTCCGCGGACGTGCTGTACACGTTCTACGCGCCGCTGCAAGCCCATCCGCTGTTTTATGCCGGGTTGGCGGCCTGGCTTGTCGGGACGTGGCTTGCTGGAGCCGACTGGATACGTGCATACTACCACTGGCGGCAGGACAACCCCGGTGAGCGCATTCCGCTCCAGATGTTCATGATACTGACGACGATGCTGATGTGGTACATTGCCACGCTCGGCGTCGCCGTCGAAGTGTTGTTCTTCCTCCTCCCGCTCTCACTTGGCCTCATTGAGAGCGTGGACCCGCTGTTGACCCGGACGCTGTTCTGGTTTTTCGGCCACCCTGTCGTCTACTTCTGGCTGATGCCGGCGTACTTCGCGTGGTACACCGTCCTCCCGAAGCTCTCCGGCGGACGGCTGTTCAGTGACCCGCTCGCACGCGTCGTGTTCATCCTCTTTCTCATCCTCTCGACCCCGGTCGGCTTCCACCACCAGTACGCGGACCCCGGCGTGCCAGAGGGGTTCAAGTTCATCGCCATGACCAACACGATGTTCCTGTTGCTGCCGAGCTTCCTCACCGCGTTCACCGTCGTCGCGAGCATGGAGTACGGCGCTCGCCAGCGGGGTGGGACGGGCTATCTGGGCTGGCTGAAGGCGCTTCCGTGGGGGAAGCCGGCCTTTGCCGGCTGTGCGCTCGCAGGCATGATGTTCGCCGCCGGCGGCTTTTCCGGCATTATCAACGCCGGAATGAACATCAACTCCCTCATCCACAACACACTGTGGGTTCCCGGCCACTTCCACCTCACCGTCGGGACGGCCAGCGCCCTGACGATGATGGCGATAAGCTACTGGCTCTACCCGCAGATTACCGGGAAACGGCTCCAGTTCTACGGCATCGCGCAGGTCCAGCCCTACATCTGGTTCATCGGGATGGGGCTGATGTCGAACGCGATGCACCGCGCGGGACTCGCCGGTGTCCCCCGGCGGACCGCAGAACCCCAGTACCAGCAGTTCGACTTTGCGCCGGTACTGGGGTCAATGGCGGAGATGCGTCTCCAGATTGCTATTGGCGGGACGCTACTGACGCTCGGGGCGCTCATGTTCGTCCTCGTGATGGTCGGGACCTGGCTGGCTGAGCGGGGTCGCGGTCGGTTGCGCGTCGACAGCCACCTCCCCGAACCTATCTCCGGGCCGTCCGACAGTCCGCGGGTCCTCGACAACGTCAAGCTCTGGTTCGTCATCGCTGTCGTGCTCGTTGTCATCGCTTACGGATTCCCTATCTACTCGATGGTGGCTGACGGCGCGCTGAATCCCGCGGCACCGCCGTTCCCGGTCTGAACACGGGTCGAGTTACAGACTGCTTCGTCTCGTTGTGGACTGAGCGACAGAGGGAACCGGGAAATGAGGGCCACCGCGATCTGAGCAGTGCGGTCTTGATGACGCTGGCACGACGCTCGGGGCCATGGGCGGCGTGGGATTCAGGGCAGCGCCCAGAGACATGACTCCTCAGCAAGACGCTGTCCTGATAAGCAAGTGTGTCGTGAACGGCTTGGATGGGGCGGGCCGCCCGCCACAGGATATAGTATTGTATGAAAACTGCAAAACAAATAAACGCACCGAGCACATACTGTACGGTGATGGCCGACGAGCTAGCAGAAATTCGACAGAAGAAGCTCGAAGAACTCCGAAACGGAGAACGAGGGACCGCCGCTGAGAACCGGAACAACGAGTCGCCGGCCGACCCCGTCCACGTCCACGGCGCAGGAGAACTACAGGACACCGTCAGTGATGGGGTCGTCCTCGTAGACTTCTACGCTGACTGGTGTGGACCGTGCAAGCAACTCGAACCCGTCGTCGGACGCATCGCCGCTGACACTGTCGCGACCGTGGCGAAAGTCGATATCGACGCGAACCAGCAGTTAGCAGCAAAATACGGCGTCCGTAGCGTGCCAACGCTGTTGCTGTTCACCGATGGGGAGCCGGTCGAGCGCATGGTGGGGATGCAACAGGAGCCACAGCTCCGCTCGCTCATCGAGAGCTACGCCTGATTCTTCGGCTGTGTCATCCCTGTTCGATACCGCAATGGAACCACATCGCGTGGGCTGATAGATCCATGCCGCAATCGCCAGCAAGAGACCGAAATCGGTTCGGCGGGTGAGACAATATGGCTGGTGAACGTTGGTACCCGTGAGTTCGGGGGCTGCTATTGTTTATATTGCACAATCAAAACGCTATTATCCTCGGAGGACATACTGTGTAGTATGGAGCGCAACGTCGGTTCGACAGACAAGACTGCCAGAATTCTCATCGGTGCCCTCGCAGGGTTGCTATCGCTCGGTATCCTCGCCACCGCCGTTCCGCTGCCGGCGATACTCGCGCCTGTGCTCGGGTTTGCCTCGGTGTTGCTGCTCGCCACTGGGGTCACCGGCTTTTGCGGGCTGTACGGACTCTTGGGTATCGACACCTGTTCTGTCGACACACGGTGAACAGTCTGGACCTACCGGTTTCACAGTAGCCGACAACTGATTCTTCAGAAGGTAGATGGGAGCCGGTTTCCGCTTGTTCGCGCGCGTGACGACAAAAAATCCGCTTTCACTGGTTTTGCGCGGCGCGTCCGAGAGACCGAACGACCGCGAGCAAGTATCGGACGCCGGTGAGAAACTCGCCGCTTCGAATCCCATCCCAGACGTCGTGCAGGTCAACTGGTCCGCTGGAGTTCGCGTCGCCGAGTGCGCCGAGGACGGTCTGTAGCGCGCCCCGTGTGTCGTCGCTGGCGGCCGTATCCGCAAGTTCACCAAGCGAGGCCCCGGTCCCGGCGAGGGATGTGATCATCTCGTCGTCCATCGCAGCAGTCCCGAGTTCGGCTACTTCGACCAGTTCGTTGACAGTATCCAGGTTGCGGACGAACGTGGCGAACGCCTCAGGGTTCTCTTCGATGGCGGTGGTCAGTTCCTCGGTCAAGTCGTCGGCTGATGGTTGTTGTTCACTCATAAGTGGTCACCTCAGAGCAGCCCCCGCGCTGTGAGCCAGTACGACTCGTTGTAGGCAAGCTTCGACCAGTGCATGGCCCGGGTCGGCTCACTCGGTTCCGGCGGGCGTTCGTAGTCGAACTCGACGAACGTGGCGTCGTCCATCCCGGTCTCGATGAAGCAGATGGTCTTACCGCCGTAGACCGCCGTCGCTGGCTGGCCTCGAAGATCGCTTGCAAGCCGTTGAGCGACGACATTAGCCTGATAGTGCGCCGCGCTCCCGGCCTTTGGGACCCCGGTCTGGGCGGCATCGCCGATTGCGTACACGTCGTCGAAGCCGGTCGCCTCGAGCGTGTGCTTGTCGACATCCACCCACCCTCCCTCGCCGAGCCCAGCCGACTCAACGAAATCGCTACCGGTGTGTGGCGGGATAGCGACGAGGAGGTCATAGTCCAGCTCTGTCCCTTCCATCGACGTGATCGTCTGTGCCTCGGGGTCGACCGCCTCGGCGTTGAACATCGTCTCGATGCCGATGTCGCGCTCCCGGAGGCGCGGGTCGGCCCATTCCGCGATGTGTTCGTTCCCGTGGACCCGCATGATGGGGTAGGTGTACGTGATATTGAACGCCTCTCGACGGCCGCGTTCTCGGAGCCAGTCGTCGACCATGAACGTGAACTCAAGCGGCGCGGCCGGACACATATGTGGCGTCCCGACAACGCTCAGGACGATGTGGCCGCCGTCCATTTCCAAGAGTTCGTCACGGAGAGCTTGCGCACCCTCCTCCCCGTAGAAGTGGTGCCCGGCTTCAGCGAGGCCCGGAACCCGCTCCGGTTCGAGCTGTGCCCCCGTCGCGACGACGAGTTTGTCGTACGGCGCGGGGTCGATGGCGTCAACAAGTTCGAGTTCTTTTCGCTCGTAGTCCACATCGACGACGTAGTCCTGCCGGATGGTAACGCGGTCGTCGACGACCTCTCGAAGAGGCCGCCGGCCGTCCGCGGGTTCGCGCTGTCCGAACGCGACGTAGAGCCACACCGGTTTGTAGACGTGGTCTTCACTGTCGTTGAACAGCGTGATTTCGACCTCGCCGGCGGCTAGCTCTGCGTCGAGTTTCTCCGCGAGGGTGTTCGCCAGTACGGTGCCACCGGTGCCGCCACCGACGATTGCGATGTGTTCAGTCATAGTTTCTTCACGTGAATCCTGTAGTGGTCGTCCTCATCGACAATCGCGAGGACTTCGTTGCCGGACTCGTCGGCCCACTCCTGCACCTCCGTCGGCGACTTCTCGGCGTCGCTCAACAGGGCGATAACGGAACCGGTGTCGACGGCCCGAACCTCCGAAATGAGGTCCATCAGCGGACCCGGACAGGTCGCGCCCCGAGCGTCGACAGTCGTGTCAGACTCAGTGTGACTTTGATTGGTGGTCATGCTTTCTCGTCTGGACGTAGGCTAGCTATGCATTTAATAATGTGCGTTGATTCCAAGACTGTGAGAAAATACCGTTCGCTCATGCGCACCCACGTCTGGCGGTGACACACCGGTTTACCGAAGATTCGGAGAGAAGCCTCGACCACTGGGGGAGGCTGTCAGTCGCGGTATCGAGTGAGGACGAGGACTAGCAGCGCCACAACTAGTACCACCTGAACCGCCTTGTCAACGTAGCCGACAAGCGTGTAGTTGCCCGCTTTTATTACCAGCCACAGCGGGATCTGGACGGCAGTGTACGGTATCGCCGCGATGGCAAGCGTGCGCCTGCGGATGCCGCGGACGTATAACGCTGCGCCGCCGAGAAAGCCCAAGCCAGCGAGCACGAGCGGCGGTGCACCCTCAACGATGCCGGGGTAGATATGCGTTATAGCAGTAATGACTACGAGAACGACGACTGCTCGCTCGAGCGTGGCCAGCGAGGCGACTCGTCCACCGGTCGACTGCGACTGTGTCTCTGTCATGTCACAGCCGACACGCGAAACCAGCATATATCTGTGGTTGGCACACGACAACAGACCATGCCAGCACTCGACAGGCTAGTCGGCGAGGATGGACTGGAAGCCATCCGCACTAAAGCGGGCGGACGAATCGCTGTTGATGGTCTGTTCGTCGCCCTGGGCACCGCTGGTGGCACCGACATCGCGGAGGCACTCGGTAGCCCGGTCGAGGGCGGGGAACTCGAGACCGCACCCGACCAGTCGACGGCAGCCGACCGAGTATACGCGGCCAGCGACGTGACCGGTGGTCAGCAACAAATTTCCACGTCAGTCGGAGAGGGCGCTCGGGCAGCGATGGACCTGCTTGAGGATTTTCGTGGGGCCGATTACGTCGACTACAAGAAGATCGGCGACGCGACGGCACTGACGGCGGAATTCTGACGTACCGAGTCAGTCGAACCGACCCGACCGCCGCTGATGGGTGGCGACCAGTCCGAGGAAGTTCTCGAACACCGTCCTCGCCTCCTGAGCGGCCGCGACCGACTCATCGGTAATCGTTGACGTAACTGCCGCTCGCCGGTCGTCGGTGAGGTCCTTGTTGCCGATGACCCACTCGGCCGTCTCGCGGTCGTACTCGGGGTGGAACTGGACGCCGTAGCGCGTGCCGAGTCGAAACGCCTGTATGCCGTACTCGTTTCGTGCCAGTTCCACCGCGCCCGCAGGCAGTTCGGCGACCCGGTCGGAGTGTGTCTGGAACGCGGTGAACGACGACGACATGTCTGCAAACAACGGGTCCTCGCCTCGACGATTGACTGTTCGGTAACCGAGTTCGTGTTCGCCCATGTCGACCACGCGCCCGCCGAGAGACTGAGCGAGGAACTGGTGGCCCCAGCAGATCCCCAGAGCCGGGACGTCCGCGCGGTGTACAGCCCGGACCCACGACGTGAGGTCGTGAATCCAGCCGTGGTCGTCGTACACCGATGTCTGTGACCCGCTGATGACTACGCCGTCGTACCGCCAGTCGCCGCCCGCGGGCACCGGTGGGAGATGACCATCGCTGATTTTGTACACCGCCGTGTCGGCGTTGAGCGACCGGGTCAGGTTTCGTTCTGCGGGTGTCTCACCGACTGATGCATCAACGATTGCGAGTGTCTGGTTCATTAGTAGGGTCCGTCAGAAGCCGCTCAGTGGCTTTCGTCGCTCAGACGAGCAGTTGGATGTCGGACTCGGCCATGTGCTGGAGCGCGGTGGCCGCGCCGACGCCGACAGTGACGTCATCGTGGAAGTCGTCCTCGTCGTAGTCCATCAGCTCGATAGTCATCTGACACGCCTGCAGTTCGACGCCCTGGTCCAGCGACAGCTCGATGAGTTCGTCGATCGTCGCCGTCCCGTTGTCGTCGATGCGCTTTTCCATCATCCGCGTCGCCATGCGGTCCATGCCAGGCAACGCCGCGAGCGCGTTCGGCATCGGCATGTTCGGGTTACCGACAGCCGACAGCTGGAGGTCCCCGGATTTCTCCTCGTGGAGGATATCCAGTCCCCAGAACGTGTGGAACACGACGACGTCCCAGCCGAACGCGGCCGCGGTGCTGGCAAGGATAAGGGGCGGATACGCCATATCGAAGGTCCCCTGCGTCGCGATGATGGTCATCTTCTTTTGCTCGTCGTCGGCTTCCAGGTCGGCGACGGTCTCTTCGAGTTCTTCGATGCGAGCCTGTAGCTCCGCCTCGGTCATCGAATCGTCGTCACCCGCCGATGGTGTGTCCGTGCTCATTTTAGGCCGTCTTCTCGACGTAGTGTTTGTACACGTCGCCCTCGTCGACCTGTTCGAGCAGCGCCACGCCGTTCGTTCCGTCGGCCCATCCTTTGATGTCACTCATACTGCCGCTGTCGGTCGCGATGACCTCCAGTACTGAGCCCTCTGCAAGGTCGTCTATCGCCTGTTTCGTCTTGACGACCGGCATTGGGCACGATGCACCTTTCACGTCGAGCGTCTCCGCGATATCGAATGCTTCACTCATTGTTGGAAGGACTCCATCTACTGTATTGGAGCTACTGCACAATATCAGTTCGACAGTTAAAGTGTTTTCGATTATTGCACAATTCTGGCACGACAAGTACTGGCTGATCGATGCGATAAGACACTACAGAACACCTAAAACCACTATCCTCTATATACTTCCGAGTGGTTGCTGCATTAGTATTGTATGTTTTAGGGATTTCTATACAAACCCTTTTATGCCTCAACCCTGTAGCAATGAGTGTACTACATGAACGCTGAAGACTTCCCGACGCCGGACGCAGACGTCGAATCGGTCACGCCTGAGACGCTGAAATCGCGCATCGACGACGGAGAGTCGGTCACGATCCTCGACGCGCGTATGTCTGGGGACTACGAGGAGTGGCACATCGACGGGGAGAACGTCGAGTCCATCAACGTCCCGTACTTCCATTTCCTGGAAGACGAGCTGGATGCGGACATCATCGCGGACGTTCCGGATGACCGCGAGGTCACGGTTCTCTGTGCCAAAGGGGGTGCCAGCGAGTACGTCGCTGGCACGCTTGCGGAACGCGGCTACGACGTGCACCACCTCGAAGACGGAATGAACGGCTGGGCGCGCATCTACGAGACCGTCGAAGTCACCGACTACGACGGGGCTGGCACACTGTTGCAGTACCAGCGCCCGTCCTCTGGCTGTCTCGGGTATCTGGTCTACGACGGCGGCGAAGCCGCCGTCATCGACCCGCTGCGGGCCTTTGCCGACCGATACTTCGACGATGCTGACGAGCTGGGCGTCGACCTGAAGTATGCGCTCGACACGCACATCCACGCAGACCACATTTCGGGGGTCCGGGAACTCGATGCGGCGGGTGTTGAAGGCGTCATCCCCGCAGCTGCTGTGGACCGCGGGGTCACCTACGCCGACGACCTGACGACTGCCGAGGACGGCGACACCTTCGAGGTCGGCAACGTCACCATCGAGACTGTCGCGACGCCCGGCCACACGACCGGGATGACTTCGTATCTCATCGACGAGAGCCTGCTCGCCACCGGTGACGGGCTCTTCATCGAGAGTGTCGCCCGGCCGGACCTCGAAGAGGGCGACGAGGGTGCGCCCGACGCGGCCCGAATGCTCTATGAGTCACTGCAGGAGCGCGTGCTGACACTGCCTGATGATACGCTCATCGGTGGCGCGCACTTCAGCGACGCGGCCGAGCCGGCCTCCGACGGCTCCTACACCGCACCCATCGGCCAGCTCGTCGAAGAGATGGACGCACTCAGTATGGACGAGGACGACTTCGTCGAGACGATTCTGGCCGATATGCCACCGCGACCGGCGAACTACGAGGACATCATCGCGACGAACCTCGGCCAGAACACCGTCGACGACGAGGAGGCGTTCACGCTGGAACTCGGACCGAACAACTGCGCGGCGAGCCAGGAATCGCTCGCGGGTGACTAACCGTCGATGGTAGCTGATCCTGTCCCGCTGCAACTGGCCGCCGAGCTGTTCCCCAACGGTATCAGCCGGTACGCCATCGGCGGCCTCTTCGTTGGTCTCGGCGCGGCGGTTATTTACGTGGGCACCGGCATCAGCGCCGGCGCAAGCACGTTCCTCGAATCGACGCTGTCGTACGTCTCCAGTCAGTCGCGCTTCCAGAAGTACGTCGCCTCTCGAGACTGGCGACTCGTGTTCACGCTCGGCATCATCCTCGGCGCGGCCGTGTACGCGGTCGTCTATCAGGGCGGCGCGTGGACGACAGATGTCGCCTGGTGGCGGCTGTTGCTTGGTGGGCTCTTCGTCGGTGTCGGAACCCGCGTCGGGAAAGGCTGCACCTCGGGCCACGGCGTCTGTGGCGTGGGGTCGGCCTCGAAAACGTCACTGGCGGGCGTCCTCGCCTTCCTGCTGGTCGCGATACTGACTGCACAGGTGGTCGCCGCGCTGGGGGTGACACCGTAATGGCGACATCGACGGACCGACACCCGTTGTTCATCCCGCTCGTGCTGGTCGGCGGGCTCATCTTCGGCTTCGGCCTCGGCTACAGCCACATGGCCCGCCCCGAGGTTGTGCTGAACTTCCTCCAGTTCGAGGACTTCGGTCTGTTGTTCGTGATGTTCGGTGGCGCGGCCGTGACGGGAATCGTGTTCTTCGTCATGCCGCGCGTGCTGGACCGGGCACCGCTGACCGGCGACCCGTTCGAACGGCGGCTGAAGTCTTTCGACCGGAACGTGCTTATCGGTGGCGCAATATTCGGCGTCGGCTGGGGGCTCTCCGGAATCTGTCCGGGTGCCGCATACGCCAGCCTCGGCATCGGCAACGTGACCATCCTGTGGGCGCTCGCGGGGATGTTTATCGGTGCGTACCTGCAGGGCTGGTGGCGAAGCCGGGCGACCGATGGCGTCGACCCGTCCCCCACGGGAGCGGACTGACTTTCACCTACGGGTTTTAGAATGGAACTCCAGCTTCTCGCGCTCTTCTTGATTGCCGGTCTCGCGAGCCTGTTCATGTCGTGGGTCATCGGAGCCGGCTCCAGCGGCGCAACACCCTTCGCGCCCGCTGTCGGTGCCAACGCCATCTCGACGATGCGGGCGGCGTTTGTCGTCGGCATCTTCGGGCTCGCGGGTGCGGTGACACAAGGGGCGAACGTCTCTGAAGCGGTCGGACGCGGCCTCGTCGGCGGCGTCACCCTCCCCGCTACGGGGGTCATCGTTGCGCTGCTGGCCGGCGCTGGGCTGATGGCCGTCGGCATCTACACCGGCTACCCCATTGCAACGGCGTTTACTGTGACCGGCGCAATCATCGGTGTCGGGATGGCTCTCGGTGGCACCCCTGTCTGGGGGAAGTACCAGCAAATCGGTGCCGTCTGGGTCCTGACACCGGTTGTCGGCGGCGGGTTCGCCTACGCCATCGCGAGTGTGCTGCCGCGGCCTGATGTCCCGGAGGCGGCCACGGTTCCAACGCTCGCGGCGCTGGTCGGCGTCGTACTGGCCAACGTCGAGTTCGCGTTTCTCGGGCCCGACGGCGGTCCCGGCTCGCTGACGAGCCTCGGCCCGCGACTGCTCGACATCGACGGCGTCGTGGCAACAGTCGCCCTCTCCGGCACTGTTGCAGCCGTGGTGTGGGCCGCGGTGTACCGAGACATCCGCCACGACGAGGCGGGCGGACTCAGACGCGTCCTGCTGGCGCTCGGGTCACTGGTCGCCTTTTCAGCCGGGGGGAGTCAGGTCGGTCTGGCGGTCGGTCCGTTGCTCCCACTGCTGGACGATGTCGGTGTACTCTCGCCAGCGGCCGTCCTGCTGGGGGGCGGCCTCGGAATTCTGGTCGGATCGTGGACCGGTGCACCACGGATGATAAAATCGCTCGCACAGGACTATTCTTCGCTGGGCCCACGGCGCTCTATCGCCGCGCTCATCCCCTCGTTCCTCATCGCGCAACTCGCCGTCTTCCTCGGTGTGCCGGTGTCGTTCAACGAGATTATCGTCAGTGCGATCATCGGAAGCGGTGCCGCAGTCGGCGGCAGCGAGGCGGTTGACCCACGGAAGATTCTGGTCACCGTGGGTGCGTGGGCCGGGTCGTTCACGCTTGCGCTGGCCGTCGGCTTCGGGTCTATGACCGCAATGAATGCGTTTTGAACGCCGGTTTCAGGCGGTTCGCGGGGGCGGGACGAGGTAGACGTTTCCGTTCGCCCGCGCGACAATATCTTCGGAGACGCTACCGAGCAAGAGCCGACGCATCCGGCTCCGGCCACGAGAGCCGACGAGCGTCGTCGTTGGCGTCACGGACGCTTCGACATCGAGAATCGCCTCGGCGGGGTCGCCACGGCGGATCTCGACGGTCGTTTCGATGTCCCACTGCGCCAGTGTGTCCGCGAGTGAGTCAAGACGCTCGGACGGCTCTTTTTCGGTTGGCGCATCTTTCGGTGATTCGACGTGGACGAGCGTCGCTTCCTGCGTCGCGTGACGGAGATACTGAAACGCGTCAAAGGCACGCGCCGCGTTCTCGGAGAAGTCAGTTGCATAGAGCACCCGCTGGAACAGGTGCTCCCTGAGTACGTCCGGCTCGTCGGTACTGCGTTCGATGCGGTTGACCAGCAGCGGCACCACCGTGGTTCGCGCGAGGTTCCGGGCCGTGGAGCCGATGACGCGGTTGTCCAGTGGACTCTGCCCTCTGGACCCGATTATTGTCATGTCGGCTTTCTCTGCCTCTGCGATACCATTGATACGGCGATGGGGTGTCCCACGCACGACGTGGGTCTCGGTCTCGAACCCAGCGTCTTCCATCACGTTCTGGTACCGCGTGAGGCCTTGCTCGCGCCGCTTGCTGAAGTTCATCCCCGGCATCCCTGCGTGGACGTTCGATGGGATGACGGTGACAAGGTAGATCGTATCGACACCGATGCGTCCGAGGCACTCGAGACACGTCTCGTTCTGTATCGCCGCTTCACTCGCCGCCGAGAGGTCTGTCGCATAGATGGCTCTCATACTTGACGATACGCGACCGGTTACTAATATTGTTTTGATTGCACAATACATCTGAGTGCGTGTTGGGAATCAGGGCTGCAGTCTCACCTGACATCCGGTCGGTTTCGGGAACTACGCCGCACTGGTCTGCACTTCGAGCAACGCAACGGAGGAGCGCGCTCAACTTTATTACGGGCAAAATATAGGCTTTTGAAGCGGGGCCGGACGTGGTCAATATCCACATAACCTATACAGATATCCCCGTGGGATAGCGGTGTGATACTTGTCAATAATATTGTCCACCAGTCCCAAAACCGTTATCAGTACCCTTCGTCTAGGATAGGTCGAGTAGAAAAGTATGATATATGCACGACAGCACAACTTCGGAGGCGAACTTCCATGGTAGACCTCGCGGCCTTCACATCGATGGGCGCAGGCGGCATCGACGCGGCGATGCTCATCGGCGCGGTACTCCTGGAGGCGGCCATCCTCTACGTCGGGTACGGAGCAGTGGAAGAGGTATTCGGACAGCGTGTCGTCGAGCGGTTGCGAGGGGAGTGACCGATGGAGATACTTGGACTCAGCCTGGCGATGGTGGTGTTGTTTGTCGGGTTCGGCCTGCTCATCGGCGTTCTCTTTGGCTTCTTCGGGATGGGTGGATCGTTCCTTGTCACCCCGGCGCTCCTAGTGATGGGGTATCCCACCCGAGTCGCCGTCGGAAGTGGGCTCGCGTTTGTGTTCGGTACATCGGTCATTGCCACACTGAAGCACAGAGACATGGGACAGGTCGATTACAAACTGGGAGTGCTGATGATCGCCGGGACGACTGCCGGCATCGAAGCCGGGAAAGAGATTGTCCTCCATCTGGAGGCGCTCGGGCTGGCTGGCAGTATCATCAGCGTCACGTACGTCGTCCTCCTGGGCGGTATCGGCGCGTTCGTCACCTACGAGGCACTTCGAGGTGGCGATAGCGGCGAGGGGATTGACCACGATGCCGCGGCGGGCGACATCGACGCCGACGACATCCCGGAGATAGCTAAAACGATTCAATCGTACCGCATCCCGCCGATGATATCGCTCCGTGGCGGCGTCAGCGTCTCCCTCTGGATGATACTTGGTGTCGCGTTCGTCACCGGCTTGCTTTCGGGCTTCCTCGGTGTCGGCGGCGGATTCATCCGTATGCCCGCGCTGTTCTATCTCATCGGAGTTCCCGTCCCCATCGCTGTCGGGACTGACCTCTTCGAGATTGTCTTCTCCGGCGGACTCGGGAGCTTCCTGTACGCGCTGGACGGCGGTGTCGACCTCGGTATCGTGCTCCCACTGCTGGCGGGAAGCGCCTTTGGGGCCCGCGTAGGGTCCGCTGCGACGAGCATCGTCGACGAGGATGAGATCAAGGTGTACTTCGGGCTCATGTTGCTCGGTGGGGCTCTCGCCGTCGCAGTCCGTGAAATCGGCAACGTCTACAGTATCGACGCCCTGAATACGGTCAGTCTGGCGCTCATCCTTGGTTCCGCACTGCTGGTCAGCGGTGCTGTCGTCTACAGCAGCATCACTGCGCTCCGGGAAGAGAGTCAGTCGTCATCGACCGTGTGAACATATTATCGACAGCCCGTTAATCGGTACAGTGCTGTTCGAGGCAAACATCAACAAAGTAATAATTCCGGATATAGCCACCAGCTAATCCATTCCTCGAAGACTGGATTGCTGACATACTTTATCGGCGCTGAACCGTTATGGAAAACAGACCGATCTACCGCCTGTTTCTCCACTCTTCGAGAGTGGCGATGTGATCATCGCTCGCTTCGAACGATGCTACGTCCACAGAATGGTGGTCTGTCATCGTTTGCATATCGGATTTAGTACACCCAGCGATACGATAACTGTCCCGCGCTGGGAATAGAACAAGATTTTTTCGAGAGAAGAGACCGAAGCCTGTTCGTGATGTAGTCGTCTGGAGGGCGGGTTTATTTGGACAGCCTGTGTACTACTTCCCGTATGCCAGAAGAAGTGCTGTTCAAATCGGAACGTGACCAGAGTCGAGAAGAGATTGCATCGTACCTCCGGACAGTCGCGGACAATCTCGACAGCGGGGCTGATATCACTCTGAAAGCAGGCTCTGAGACCGTAACACTGTCTCCCCCTGCTCGACCGACCTTCGAAGTCAAAGCTGAACGTGAAGGGCCGGCAGGTAACATGACCGAGCTGAGTGTCGAGTTCGAACTCGAGTGGGACGAGAGCGATGCTGAGGACGGCGGCGGAAGTAGTCAGTTGGAAATCGAGTAACATCCCGCACACGCCGAAATACTGTCAAGTATGTTCAAGCTGCTGGTCACATTCAGCCTACCTATCGCTCACATCTTGCAGTCTCGATACGACAGAGAGTAGTGAGTAAACGATGCAGTTGATATGGGTGACGGATTCACCGTCCTCGCGGACACCTGCACCAATCAACGTCACGAGTCGCGTGACGCCGTGGTCGTTCATCGCGGAAAGTATACCTCATCGGGAAGGCCCATACACTGGCGGTTCTTAGCGCGTTCGCGTTCGCCGAGGAGCCGCTCCGGTTTAGCGATCTTGAGACCCACCTCGATGTCGCGCCGAGCACGCTCTCGACGCGGCTGAAAGAGTTGAACGAAGCAGGGTTACTCGGCCGTAAAGCCTACAACGAAGTTCCACCCCGCATGGAGTACACACCGACTGCAAGGGCGGAATCGCTGTTTCCCGTGTTTGCGCACCTCCACCACTGGGCAATCGAGTACGAACTCTAAGGCCGATTCCTGAAGCAATACTCGAAGTCTACGATTACCGAGAGTCGAGGAGAAAGCCCCGTGCTTTAGCGCGGGGAGGATGTCGGTCTGTCTCCAACGCGAAAGGTGTGTCATCGACAGGGGGGAACCGTTTCGTCGCTTTGTTGGCGATCCAGACCAGCACGAACTGCTCTCGGCTTTGGTAGTCGTCTCAACACAGCCGCTCCCGTTGAGAGCGCTCACTATTCGTGGTTCCACATCCTGTTGGGAGTCCGCGGCTCCGAACCTCCGTCAGTTTGTTTTTTCAGAGGCTGCATCCCAACTCGGTGTCGTATGGTGGTTTCTCAGCTACTGAAGATAGGCGCTCTCCGTTTCACGGCCGTCAAATTGCAGTTCAAGGGGATGAAATCCTCGTCTGATTTTAATTATCCCCGTCAACTATCCGACGGTACCGTGTCCGCGATTCCAACCTGGATCGATGAACGGATTGACCGGAACCTCGACAACACACTCACACAGGAACACGTCGTCGAGACGATGCTTGCGTCCGATCGACCGTTCTTTTCGATCCGTCAGCTGCATGCGCGCATCAAGCCTGAGGTTAGTCGGGCCACGGTTCGGAACCGGCTTCAGGAACTACAGGAGATCGACGTTGTCGCAACTGAGACGTATCCTGACTCGATCAGCCTGTACTACATCAACCATCCAGAGTCGGACTGGCCGGTATCGCCCGAGGGCAAACATGCGCTGAACGCAAACACCCCGCTGGATCGGCTCTCCACTCGCGGATTCCTTACCTTCTCGGACACGGCCGGAATCCGCACACTTGTGCTCGCTGGGTTCCAGTTGAGCCTTGTCATGTTCGCACTCGGTGGCGTCCTCACGGTCGCTGGGACTGACGTGCGCGGGACCCAAAGTGACATCGTTCTCTGGGGCACCGCGTTTGATCTAGTATTCGTGAGCATACTGTTGCTCGTCACCGAACGGACTGTTCGGTGGGTTCGTGACAGATACGGCCCACTGAACGTCCTGCCGTCGACCTAAGCAAAGTGAATCAGAGATCAGTACCACAGTTCAAAGCCTGCCACGCAACCCATGTCCTCCACACCACCCACGCCCGGACCCAAACTGCTCGATGACCGCTCACTCAGTGGAATCCTCATCCATTTCTTCGCGATTCCAACCGGTGTCGTCGGAGCTGGACTCCTGTACCTCCTCGCCACTGACGAATTCACAAAGCGAAACGCCCGTAATGCACTTGACTGGCACCTCACCGTGTTGCTGATAACAGCCATCACGCTCGGCTCTTTCCTCACTTATGCCGAACTTACTGGACAGGGCATCACCGATGTTTCTGTTCTTCCGTCGTCCGTGTCGACGATTGCCGGTATCGCTATCTCCGGACTTTTTGCCCTTTGGTTCGGTGTCACGGTTTGGACATTCGCCGTCGGACTCATTGCGATGGTAAAAGCCATCTTCGGGACAGCATGGCGGTATCCGTTTTCGTTAGCTCTCGTTGAGCAGCTTGAATCACGTATCGATCTCCCCGGAGGATGGCCGCTTGTTATATTCGGGTATGTCGTCCTATCACCACTCGTCATCTGGGCCGTTTTCTTTGCTTCAACAACTGATCTCGTGTCGATTCTTTCTGCTTTCGGACTTGTCGGACTGATACTGGTTTTGACCCCGCTAACAGGGGTCGCAATGTATCTTCATAGCCGGGGAGATTGGCTCCGAGAGACCACTCAGCAGCCATACCTTCTCGCACACGTCGGCATTCCTATCCTTGTCGCTGCTATCGGCTATGCAGTTTCACTGGAATTCACACAGTCCATATACCCGCAAGGCGATGCGATGTATGTCTTCCTTGCTGCATTCTGGATGTCCGCAATCGTCTACTTGCTTCGATGGTGGACGAGACCATCAAAATAGAAACACAATTATCTCAGCCGCACTGACACCCCTTCTGGATGTCTTCAGCGGCCCTCCAGCGACCTGCTGACCGGCAGTGGCTCACACTGACTCTTGTTCTTGTCTCGAATTCACTTCCGGTAGCAGGAGTCGTGGTTCTGGGATGGCGTGCAGCCGAAATACTGGTCCTCTACTGGATCGAGGTCGTCGTAATGGTGGCTGCCTACAGCGTGGCAGCACTGTTCGCGAAACAGCCAGTCGTCCTAAAAGACCGCGAATTCTATATCGTTGGCTACGGGAGACGCGAGGAGATCAACGAGGACAACTGGAGCGGCGAGCCCGAACCGATGGACAGGCTCAAAAGCGTGTTTCCGGATGCAGTCGAGTCGCGCCTCCCCCCGATGTATCGGCGGAACTTCCCTGTTGTCGGACGGTCGCTGGCCGTCGTGCTGTTTCTCGCCATACTGTGGGGCTATCTAACTAACACCCTGTCGAATCCGGTGACTGCCCTTCGGTCACCGACTGTCATACTCGGATCACTGCTAGTCTGTACGTCGCAACTCGCTGAACTCCGACGGGAGTATTTCGTACCGAGGACGTACGAAGACTGGTCGGCATATATGACAGTTGAGGCGGCACAGCGGGTCGTTGCCTTTTATATTATGCTGGCGATTGTCGTGGTTCCTGTGACTATTATCGGCCTGTTGGTGCTCGGACTCATACTCGATCTGGTTTTCGGTGGGCTCGTTATTCCTGACGCTGCGGGTGGTGCGTCCGGACTCGATCTATCGGTTTTCGCTCCTGTGGTCGTTTTCTCAGCGGGGAAAGCCGTGGTCGACTGGTCACGGCGGGCCGTCGGCATCCGAACCGATGCGGACGGGCTTGCAGGCTGGTTCACACCGGAGAACCCGCACCTCCGTGAGTGGGAGCAAGAGCGTCGATGAATTCACAACCTCCCATGAAATTGCTCACCCTGTCTTTCCGTGGAGGCGATCACTCGGACACTCACGCATGACGTGAGCGGTATTTGGGACAAGTACACCGCCGGTAGACGGCCATTTGACCTTCTCAGTCCTCCGGGTGCGTTGCAAGGTCAACCAGTGACCGCGGCGGTTACTGCTCATCGCCGAATCGGCACCGGTGGTGTCGATGCCGTGCGCTCGCTCAGGGTTAACCGGGATGGTGGTAGTCATAGAGGGGGCGTGGTTCGGGAATGCCCTGGATGATATGGTTCCCGGTGTCGGTGTCTCGGTTGGACACGACATCGTGTTGGACAGCATCGCACTCTCCCGCGCTTCGAGCGCAGCCGTGAAATCACCACTGCAAGACAACACAGAGTCCCATTGTATTCACCTGTATACCGTTCTGCGAGCACTGGACTACTCCCAGTAGACATCAATCGGTTCACCAGCGAGTCGTGCGCGGACGAACAGGTACGTGTAATGGACGGGGACGTAGCCGAGACAGAGTAACCAGCCCTGTGGGTTTGAGACTAACGCCCATGTGCGTTCAATGCCTCTCACACCGTCCGCTGAGAGCGCTTGCAGGCCGGTAACCGACTCAAGAGCCGGTCCGATGACCATCACAAATATGTACATGTAGAGAATGGCCACCACAAGAATTTCGAGCGATTGGTCAGCACTCATCGTTCGTCAAGTGGCAGACTGTAGCTGTAGGCGACACATAAAGTCACGCTGTGGATAGCTGGCATATCTATTGGCTGCGCCGACGGAGACGCCCCTGTAATCGTCACGTTTTCGCCACACGCTGCACCGATTAGCCACCCTATTTCTCGGACGATACTCACACCTTCTCCCTGAGCAACTGAATTCACCGCAGTCAATTCGCATCCTCGCTGGGTTTTTTCAATCGCTGCTATGAGGAAATAACTCGCTCTACAGCGGCTACAACGAGTTGTATAGGTCTTCGGTCGAGCGTCGGAAGTAGTCCCGACAGGTGTCCGGAGCTAGATCAGCCGACTCTGTTGAAATCCCTGCTCACTGGGAGTCTGCAGTGGCTGTGCTGAATACAGGGCACGAGTCGGGCACAGTCAGTGACACTGACGTATTTGTCCACCGATGGAAATGATCGCTTCACCGTGTCACAGGCCTGTTTATATGATTTTCAGAAGTGTCGGTATCATAACATTACTTGAAGACACCACCCTCGGCGTTCACGTCCTCTTTGGCTTCGTCGCACTCACGGCCGGTGCTGGCGCGCTCCTCACCAAAAAAGGTGCTCCCGGCAGCGACGGCTCGGCCGCACGTACGTGTACGCGATGGCAGTCGTCTCGGTCACGGTACTCGGACTGCTCGTGGTCGGCCAAACGATGCTCCGGGTGTTCCTTGGCTTCGTCGCCGTGTTCAGCTTCTACGTCGCGTTCTCCGGCTATCGTGTCCTCTCCCGGAAACGAACTATCAACACCCATAGCATCGTCGACTGGGTGGCCACCGGACTCTTCGGTGTGTCTGGCGTCGCCTTGCCGCCATGGGTACGTGGTTCCTCAGCGACGGGAACCAGTTCGGAATCATCATGCTCGTCTTCTGTGGTATCGCGCTCACCGCGACTGTGAGCGATATCCGCCAGTTTCGCGCCACTGACCTCGAACCCCGCACGTGGTTTTTCGAGCACATCCAGCGCATGGGTGGAGCGTATATCGCGACTATCACCGCGTTCATTTCGACAAATGTGAGAGACGTCTCGGTTGGTCTCCTGCCGGTAATATGGTTGACTCTCGTCGCCGTCGGTACCACTGCCGTCTGGTACGTCTCCCGGCAGTACAGGGCCAAGTTCGACCGTGGCACCGGCCATCAGCCAGCGGTGGTACAGGAATGAAGTGAAACCCCGCTTATCAGCACTATTTACGCCGTGAATCGTGGAATTATGATCTCGAACTATCGCCGGGAGAATTGAGTAAGCTCATCTTTAACACCCATCCGAACAAAATGACAAATTGAATGAGCCCTGCATCTACATCGAACAGGTCCCCCGAATCTTCCGATCCTGTGTCGGGCTATCGCGACACGCTCAGGTCGGCCTATCACGATTATATCGGCGAACCGGCGAAAGAGCGAGACATCTATATCGGGTTTGGCCTCTTCTTCGCTGGGGTCACGCTTGCCGTTGTCGGATTCTGCCTCTTTTTGTACAGTAACGTGCTTGAATCCGGGAGTACGCTGTACTGGCAGATCCGAGAGGTCGCACTCGTCGTCGGGTTCATCGGGCTTCCCTCCGTGCTATTGAGCGTCGTCGTGCTCCTCCCGGTGGGTTTCAAGACCCGGCTTGTCAGTGCCGCTGGCGCGGTCTTCTGTCTCGCTGCAACTGTAATTCTGGTTGATGTCTTCCCGTACGGATGGACAACCAGTGAGGGTATCAATGGGAGCGTCTGGACGATTAGCGTCTACGCTACTGGCCTAGTTACGCTTGCAGCTTCGACAGGAGCGGCACTGGTCGCGCATTATCTTGAGCAGGCGACAGCCCCAAGCGAATCGACCGAATCGCTTGAGTCAGCCGAGAGTGAATCAGAGTCGGTCAGCAAAGCCGATGTCGACAACGACATACAGCAGGCTCTGGAGGGGGCGGAGCTATCGTGGGGTGGCGTCGAACAACAGCCAAAGACGAAGCGGCTGAATCTGGATATGCCGGACACAGACTCGGACCTCGACCGGACGGCCATCGAGAACTCCGAGGCGACCACGACACGGGCCGACAGCAACGACGTTGACGACGCAGTAGACGGACTCAGGCAACTGCAGGGAGGCCAATCAAAGACGGACCGAGGTACTGGAACCGAAGAGCAGGTCAACGCGCTTACCGAGTTCCGGAATGAACAGAGTGAAGGCGATGATGTGGAAACTGGTGTCGAGGAGCAGAAGGGACTTATGAGACGTCTTCGGTCATTATTATTCGATTAATCCGTCTGACTGAGCCACATGACATCTACGGCGTCAGTCTCGGAGCGTAGGTTTTACCGTGTTAGTAGACTCCTACGCACCGTCGCTGTAGTGTTGGTACGTAAGTTGTAATTGGTTCTATATTATAGGCTAGTTTTTTCAACTTGGTGGGAGGAATACAACTGTATGCCCCAAGGTCTCGATGTTGGTACGATGAACCTCCTGTCTGCACGTCAAGACGGTAACGAGACAGTGTTCGTGCAGCAGCGGAACTCCTTTGTTGAAATTGACTACAGCGACATGGCCGAACAAATGCTGTCGCGAAGTGACGTTCTCCACATCCGCAAAGATGATCGGGTCTATATCGTTGGTGATGACGCCCTGAATTTCGCGAACATCTTCAGTGAGGAGACACGGCGACCGATGCAGGCTGGGATTCTCTCAAGCGACGAGCAATCAGCCATTCCGATGATTAAGCTCATTACTGAACAGGTAGTCGGACAACCGGAGTATCCGAACGAGCGGCTGTTTTTCTCGGTTCCTGCGGACCCTATCGACGCCGATGTCTCGACGCTGTATCATCAAAAGACGATTGAGTCACTGCTTACTGATATGGGATACAGCCCGGAGCCGATCAATGAGGGGATGGCTGTTATCTACTCCGAGCTAGCAAATCGTGAGTTCACCGGCCTCGGTATCAGCTTCGGCGCAGGGATGACCAACGTCTGTCTGTCGTACTATGCAGTCCCCGTCATGAAGTTCTCTATCGCACGCGGGGGTGACTGGATCGACGAGCAAGCTGCACAGGCGACTGGCACGCCCGTCGATAAGGTTACCTCGGTAAAAGAGGAAGACTTCGCGCTAAACTTCGAGACGGATGTCGGTGGGATTGAGGGTGCGCTGAGCATTTATTACGATAATCTCCTCGACTACGTCATCGAGAACATCATCAGTGAGGTTGATGAAGAGGATGTCGAGGAGGGACTGGATGTCCCGGTTGTCGTAACTGGCGGGACATCGAGTCCTGACGGCTTTGAAGAGCTGTTCGCCGAACGGATCAACGACTCTGAGATTCCGTTCTCGATTAGCGATGTCCGTCAGGCTGAGAACCCACTGTATAGCGTTGCACAGGGAGCGCTCGTCGCAGCGCGGTCGGAAGAAGAGCGGGAAGGGCAAGCCGAGCAAGCCGAGCAGGCCGAAGAGCCGGACACCACCGCCGAGTAGCGGGTATTCACCGATCGCACTACTGCTCGCCTGCGTCAGTTGGGACCTGCTCCCCGCTCCAGGCGATACACCCGACAGTGGGCGTTACTCAGTTTCCTCCCCGTTTTCGACGGCATCAGTGTCTGTGTTTTGATTGTTCCCATCGCTCTCATCATATTTGGCTGTGGGTTCGCCACTCAGTTCGCGTTCACTCTCGTCAATAACGCGGTTCAATTCGTCAGCAGCGTCCTGTTGGAACGTGTTCGCATCAGATCCCAGAGAGATGCCGACTGAAACACCAGCCTGTTCAAGCGAGAACTCCGGTTGGTCTGTGGGCTCGTCACGTTCCGGAATCGGGACGCTGGGTATTCTGTCAGTATTTTCCGGCTTGCCGAAGTTAGAGTCGGGATGTTGGTTGAACCGGGTAAATGCGAATTCCCAGGACTCTGGAGGGGTGGCCTCGGTGTGATGTGACGCAGAGATGCCTGCGAAGCCGCACGATTCACAGACGATAGCTGTTTGATCAGCGGTCGCAAGCGTATATGTGCTGAGGTCTGAATCGCAGCGGGGACACCACATACCAGAGTATGCGTGTCTCTGCTATACAATGGTTCCGTCAGTTTTCGCCGTCCAGGGAACGAGTTATGAGATGGGCGGCCAATGGTAGAAGCGATGCCGGAAATCGAGATTACGGACACACAACAGGCGGATTTAACATCGGTGCAGGAGGATCTCGAAGACGCGTTCATCGAGACGTACGGTCATATTCGTACGCAAGATGTTGTTGCCTACCTCCTCGATACGTACACACCGCCGGACCGGCTCGAAGACGAGCAAGGCCTGAGTCGTCCCGACTACGAGCGAATCGCCGAAGCTGAGTATCCGGAACTCCAGCGCATCGCATCCGATGTGCCAGAGGTTCCCGGAAGCGGTATTGAAGCCGACGAGATGCGAGGGAAACTGCTCTCGGCGCTTGGGACGGGTGAACTCGCGACGCGCCTTGCAGACATCGAACCCGACACGAGCGCGAGCAAAGGTACTGAAGAGGGGGAAACTAGTCCAGATAGACCTGGAGAGACGTCGAGCGACGGGCACGGTGGAGCACACGGCGGTGCCCAGACTGGTCCAGCATCCGCTGCCGTCGAAACCGATGACGCAGCCGAACCAACCGAGGCAGCCAACAACAGTCCGGGAGATGCCCTTTCGGTCGCGAACCGTTTACTGACCGAACATGATGAAAAGTGGACTCGGTCGGACGAAAACGACGAACCATACGAAGTCACACTCCCCGATGGGTCGACAGTGAGCGCGCGGACAAAAGACGACGTGCGAAAACTGCTGTTCCAAAACTACTGAACGGACACGCACCGGGAAACGACGATCTCCCCCCGACACGCTCTGATGGAGCCACGTTTCGTCGACGGCTCACGACTCGCTGTCTACTGTGTCCTCGAGGTAGCCGACTCGACACTGCGGACAGACATCACCGGCAAAGAACGACGACTCACTCACAGGGAGTTCGAACGCACACCTTGGGCACGTATATGTGGGATCCGAGTCGGTTGTAGTATTCTCTCCGTCGTCCGCTGTGGGCGTGCTCCGGTCCCGGTCGTTTCTACTATCTGGCCCTTCGGATGTTTCAGACGGTGAGTGTGGAGTATCTGTAGCAGCATCGATGATGACTGCATCGTCGCTGTTCAGCGGCGTGGTGCCGGCGTCGGCTGGCTCCTGTGGTTCTGACTCAGACAGGATCACAGCATCGTCAGTCCGTTCTGGTGGTGTCGATGGAGTCTCCGTCGTAGACGCATCACTCACTTCCGTATCCGAGGGTTGATCCCCGACCGTGTCCGGCGCAGTCGGCGCTGATTCGGGCGACTCGGTCGGGTCCGGTTCCGCCGCCTGCGCCCTGTCTGTCGCTTCGGTCTCGTCTGCTGCGTTCTCTTGCCGTTCCACTGGCTGCCGAGTCTCGGCGCTGTATTCGGCCTTGTCCGGCAGGCCGTCATTTGCGTCAGATTCTTCGATAGTGGATATCAAGCCGTGGTTCTCAGAGATATTGCGGATATAGCCACATCGCTGGCAAGACCGGTATTCACGAACGGTTAGAACAGTGCCGCGCTCGCCTTCATCGTACGACTCCTCTATCTTCGAGGCTCCGAAGTCGTGTCCGAATAGTTCACAGCGCATCCCCATGCACGGCTATTTACTTTGCATAGCTAAGAAGGTATTCACAATCAGTGACAACTATGTCTCGTCATACCCGGGCGAGGCCGTCTGTGATTAATCTCCCCCATCGCAAAACACCATGGCTGATACTGAGAGGGTCTTGCCCCGGTAGACTGCCCCGACTCCGATCTTGCTGCTGCCTGCTGGCAGTCACGCGGTGAGTGGTATGGCTCTGTCGAAAGTCGCTTCTGCCATGGTTTAGGGGCGTTGTGGATCGAAACCGAACAGCGGGTCAGTGTGTTGAAGTCCGTTCAGTCCGTGTCTCGGAATATGTCGACGATTGAGAAGTGGGATGCCGCCGCTGTTCGTGCCCTCCACGAGGATCTCGTCTCGCTGCATGGCCCCGTCGAACGTACGAGCAACCACGGTGCCGACGCCGACGCCGACCCTGGCGAAGGGGTTCGACAGCTGGTGACGACGATTCTCTCACAGAACGTGGCCGACAAGAACACGCGCCGAGCCTCCGAGGCGCTGTTTGCGGCGTACGACGACTTCGCAGCCATTGAAGGGGCAGACCACGATACGCTGGCCGACACCATCCGCGTCGCAGGGCTCCCCGACCAGAAGGCGGCCCGTATTCAGCGGGCGCTTGGGGCCATCCGCGAGGAAACCGGCGGTGCCTACTCTCTTGCCTTCCTCGACGCCATGCCCACCGACGAGGCGAAAGGCTGGCTCACCGATATCAAGGGCGTCGGTCCAAAGACCGCCAGCGTCGTCCTGAACTTCCACTTCGGGAAGCCAACAATGGCTGTCGATACCCACGTCGAGCGGGTCTCCAAGCGGTTCGGGCTAGTGCCCGAGTCGGCGACTAACAAGCGCGCCCACGACGAGCTAGACGCCCTCATTCCTGACGAGTTGACCTACCCGCTGCACGTCCTGCTTATTACCCACGGCCGAGAGTTCTGCTCGGCGCGTACTCCCGACTGTGCGAACCCAGTCTGCGAGCGCTACTGCGGTTGTGAGGAGTGTTAGCGCCGGATTCCAGAGCCGGGACAAGTCAAAACAGCCGTCTTACTGCGAACTCAACAGGTCACTTCGGCTTCCGTTTCGAACGACGATAGCCAGGGCGACGGTACCGACGACAGCAATGAGCGCTCGGCCGCCGAGTCCCAGCGACATCCCAGCGAGCGACGCGAGGGTGTTCGTCAACAGGAACAGCACGACAACAGGGAGCACCCAGCTAACGGTTAGAAGCCACGGCTTGGCTACCCATTCGAAACGGTCGGTTCCGGCGCGGAACTCGGCCAGCGCTTCCACGCGCAGCAGCCAGCCGACGATGACAGTGAACGCGAACAGCCCGACAGTCAAGAGGAGGTCGGCGAGCGTGCCGGAGACGAACTGGAACACCGAGCTTGTGAGCGACAGTCCGCTCCCGGTGGCGGCGAGCAGGACCGATACCAGCACCGTCGCCCGGCGTCGCGGGACGCCGAAGCTGTCGACGAGCGTTGCCACCGGCGTCTCAAGCAGGCTGATGCCGCTGGTCACCGCGGCCATCAGCACAGTCGCAAAGAACGCGGTTGCAACGAGTTCGCCGCCCGGAAGCGTCGCAAACGCCGTCGCGAGCGCCACGAACAGCGCACCGGGACCGCCCTGTCCGGGGTCGACGCCCTGTGAGAAAAGCAGCGGGATGACGACCAGTCCGGCGAGGACTCCGATGAACGTGTTTGAGACTGCGATAACGAGCGTATCCCGTGGAAGCGATGCGTTATCGTCGAGATACGAGGCGTAGGTCAGCATGACTCCAGCGCCGAGCGAGAGGGTGAACAGCGCCTGGCCCGCCGCCGGCCCGATGACGCTCAGGAAGTTCGCGGCGAGGTATTCAGCGTCGAAGCTGAGATAGAACGCGTAGCCGGCGGCCGTACCCGGCTGGGTGGCCGTCCACACTGCGAGGCCGAGGAGAATAATCACGACGCCGGGGAGCATCACCTTCGAGACGCGTTCGATACCGTGGCTCACGCCGAAAAAGACGATAGCAGCGACGATACCGAGGAACAGCAGGTGAAAGGCGACCGCGTCGAGCCCGAAGCTCATCGCCCCGAAGTACTGCTGGGGCTGCCCGAAGTAGGCTCCGACCGGCGAGACGAGCGTGTAGCGGAGGATCCACCCGCCGACGACAGAGTAGAACGAGAGGATAACGAGCGTTGTGAGGACGTTGAACGCGCCCAGCCATGACCCCCAGCGGGAGCCGGTGAGTGAGCGCAACGCCGCGGTTGGCGTCTGCCGCCCACAGCGTCCGAGGACGAACTCAGCGAGCAGTCCCGGAACGCCGATGCCGACGACGACGAGCAGATAGACGATGAGGAACGCGCTGCCGCCGTTCCCGGCGGTCAGCCACGGGAACCGCCAGATGTTCCCGAGGCCCGCTGCACCGCCGACAGCGGCAAGCACGAAACCGAGGTTCGAGATCCAAGAATCACGATCGGACATTCGTGTACACGTCTGTACGATGGGTACTCAAGTTCCTGTTGATTCGGTTGCTTGCGTGTAATCAGGAAGTAGTTAGAAACTCAATATGACAGCGCGTCCGAACCGCCATGGGTCGCTCCGTAGGCGACCGCCAGAAGGTCGGTGCCAGCGGTCCAGACCAGCGCCAACAGCCCGTCTCAGACCGCGAGGTACTCCGCAATCGCGTCCTCGTCGGCAATCGTCGACGGGCCGAGTTCGTCGACGACCGTCCCACGCTCCATCGCGTAACAGCGGTCGGCCATCTCACGGATGACGCCGAGGTTTTGCTCGACGAACAGAATCGTCGTCCCGAGGTCGGCGTTGATGGTCTGCATATCCTGGCTGATCTGATCGACAATAGAGGGCTGGATGCCCTCGCTGGGCTCGTCGAGCAGGAGCAGGTCGGGGTTCGAGACCAGTGCGCGGCCGATGGCGAGCATCTGCTGTTGCCCGCCCGAGAGCGTGCCGGCCTCCTGGCTGGCCCGCTCTTCGAGTACGGGGAAGTAGTCGTATATCTGGTCGTACAGCGTTTCATCGCTGTCAGACCGAATGGTCTCACCCATTTTGATGTTCTGTTCGACGGTTAGCTTTGGGAACACGTCCCGGCCCTGCGGGATATAGCCGATTCCGGCCCGGGCGCGCTCGTCGGCGCTCGCGTGGGTCACATCCACGCCGTCGTAGCGGATAGTCCCCTCGCTGGACTCCAGTAAACCCATCACCGTCTTCAGGAGCGTCGTCTTGCCGACGCCGTTTTTTCCCATCACGCCGACGATTTCCCCCTCCTCGACAGAGAGGTCCACGTCCCGCAGTATCGGCGTCGTGTCGTAGGCAGCGGAAACGTCGTCGAGTTCGAGCATCACGACTCACCACCCAGATAGATCCGCTGGACCTCCGGGTCGGATTCGATTTCCGCAATCGCTCCCTCGCGGAACACCTCGCCGTTGTGCAGGACGGTCACTTCCTCGGCGATGCTCGCGACGAAGTCGGTGTCGTGTTCGATGACGATGAAGGCAATCCCTTTCTCCTCGTTGAGCCGTCTGATCCGCTCGGCGATAGCTTCGCGCTCGGCCACGTCGAGGCCGGCGACCGGCTCGTCCAAGAGGAGGAGGTCGGGTTCGAGCGCGGCAGCCATCCCGATTTCGAGTTGCTGTTGCTGGCCGTGTGAGAGCTGGCCGGCTTCGACGTCCTCGTAGCCGGTGAGACCAGCAGCCCCGATGGCCTCGGCGACAAGCCGCCGTCGTTCCTCCCCGTCGGCGAACTGCTGGACGGGGAGTCTGACGTTCTCTCTAACGCTCAGGTCACCGTACACGGACGGGACCTGGAACTTCATACTGATGCCGCGTGACACCCGCTCGTGTGGTTCGAGGTCGGTGATATCGTGGCCGTTGTAGTAGATACTGCCGTCACTCGCCTCGTAGGTACCGGTAATCAGGTTCAGTAATGTTGACTTGCCAGCGCCGTTTGGACCGATGAGACACCGTAGCTCCCCTTCGGCGACCGAGAAGTCCACGTCGTCAGTAGCGGTGAACCCGCCGAACTGTTTGACGAGCCCGTCGGTCTGCAGCAGTGTCTCGGTTCTGTCGCCCGTTGCCAGTTCCGCAGCGGTCTGCCGGACGTTCGGTCCAAGCGGGTCGATGTCGGATTCGGTTTCAGTATCACTCATTAGTCACTCACCTCACTCGGCGCATCGGGTGTGTCGGCTCCACCGGCTTCGCCCGGTCCGAGTCGAGTTGCGACGATCTGCTCGTGGAGCCACGGAACGAGACCGCTCGGAAGAACCAGAATCGTCACTAGCAACAGAGTGCCAAGCAGGACCAGCGCCAGCTCACCCGCCATCGAGATGCGGAGGTATTCGATGGCAAGCGTTGCGACAACGGCCCCGAGCAAGCTCTTTCGGCCGCCGATACTCACCCAGATGACCGGCAGCGTCGCGAACAGCAGCGAGAACACGGTCGGGTCGATGTAGACGTTTCGTGCGGCGTACAGCACGCCGGACAGGCCCGCCAGCGCGCCGCCGAGCGTGAACACGACGAACTTGACGCGGGTCACGTTGTAGCCGAACATTTCGGTTCGGTCCTCGTCCTCGCGGACGGCGACCATCACGCGACCGTAGTCAGAATTGACGAGGGCTCGCAATGCGAGGTACGTCCCGACCAACAACACTAGGACGAGGTAGTAGAACGGACTGATCTCAAACGCTCCGATGCCGATTACCCGCATCGGGAACGGGTTGTAAATGAACTGGTACGACAGCCCACCGACACCGAGAGTCAACAGCGGGATGTCCGGCATCCCGTTGAACCCGCCGAGCGCCGCCTCGCCGATGGCCCACTCTGACCCGGCAGTCTGAGCCATGAACGTGTGCATCACGATTGTCGAGACGAGGGTGATGATGGTCACGTAGACGTCACGCACCCCGCCGTAGAACATGAAGTAGCCCAGTATCGCTGCGCTGAGGCCACCGCCGACGATACCGGCGACGACGGCGGCCGTAATCCCACCCGGGGTCGCAAAGTTGATCGAGACGACGCCGAACGTGTAGGCTCCGATGCCGAAGAAGACGACCTGCCCGAAGCTCAGCACGCCAGAGTAGCCCCAGACGACTGACAGGGAAAGCCCCAAAAGAGCCAGCACCATGAACAGCGACAGCTGGGAGCTGTCACCGAAGGCTGGGTAGACGGCGAGCGCCGCTACAGCGGCGGCGAAGCCACCCCAGAACCCGCGGGATTCCCCGATGGTGTTTGGCCCCTCGAACCGACTGCGGAGCCGACCCGGAAGCGACCTGTTCGCCTCGCCGTTTGCACTGTTTCTCGCCATCTAGTCGCTCTCCTGTCTCCGTTTCCGCAGTTGGTCGATGAAGCCGGTGATGCCGTTAGGGAGGAACCGTAGGGCGATCAGCGCAGCAACGAGCAGCGCGATACGGCCGATGAACGTCCCGTAGAGATTCGAGAACGTGGCCAGAATCGCCCCGAGGACACCCCCCGACAGCGCGGTCCCGAGGACGACGCTCGGCCCCCCGACGACGACGGCGACGAACGCCTCAACCAGAAACTGGTCGCCCAGCGTCGGCTGCATCGAGATGACCGGCGCGAACAGCGCGCCGGTCAGTCCCGCCAGCGAGGAGCCGATTCCGAACGTCAGCATGTACATCCGGTCGGTGTTGACGCCCATGGCCTGTGCCGTTTGCTTGTCCTGTATCGTCGCCCGGGCACGCATCCCGAAGTCCGTCCGAGTGAACAGGTAGTAGGTGACCAGGAGCAGCCCGATGCTGACGCCGGCCAGGACGATTCGGTACGACGAGTACGAGAACTCCCCGTACGATATCGCACCGAACGGCGTGGCAATCTGGTCGATGGAGTTCCCGAAGCGTATCCGAGCGCCTTGTGTCAGTATCAGGCTAAGCCCGAAGGTGGCGACCATGGAATCGGCCAGTCGGTCGTACAGCGGCTCGATGATGTCACGGCCGAGCGTCCGCTGGCTGACATAGTTGGGCCACGCTCCGGAGATTATCACCCGCTCAGTCAGAATCCCGAAGAGGCCGGTGACCAGACCGCCGACAAGCATCGCCACGACGAGCGGGAGTCCGAGTTGCGTCACGGCCAGCGTCGCAGTGTAGGCCCCGATAAGAATGAACTCCCCGTGTGCCAGGTTGATGACGCCCATGATGCCGAAGATGATGGCCAACCCCGCCGCGGCGAGTACGATGAACGCGAAGCTATCGAGGAACTGTAACGCGAGGTTGATCCCGTTTACCATCCCTACTCGGCCTCCTCGTAGTAGTCGACCGGGGTGTACTGGGTCTGCTCCGGGTTCTCGGGGAGGTTACAGCCGGCCGTCTCCGAGAGGAACGTCTCGGGAATCTGGCGGTTCTCGACGGCCTCGATGTTGTGCTCCTCGTCGGCGCGCATAATCCACATGTGGTGGTCGACGTGGTGGGTCGCGCCGTCGAGCCTGATAGTCTCGCTCTCGGGCGCTTCGGGGGCCTCCTCGGTGCCGAGTTCGATGCCCGATTCCAGGGCGTCGATGACTTCCGGCTGTTCGGTGGTCCCGGCCTGCTCGACGGCCTTCTTGTACATGTACGTCGAGAAGTAGTTGGTCTCGGCCTCTTCGTTGAGGTAGGGTGC
This sequence comes from Haloarcula sp. Atlit-47R, assembly GCF_003665985.1. NCBI lineage: Archaea > Methanobacteriati > Methanobacteriota > Halobacteria > Halobacteriales > Haloarculaceae > Haloarcula > Haloarcula sp. Atlit-47R. Next base: position 441,901 of record NZ_QPLQ01000003.1, read on the forward strand.
GTCGGGGTACATCTCGAAGTACCGGTCGACGAAGCCGCCGTCACCAGTATTGCTCTCGGTCGGCACCTCCTCCATGTAGTTGACGCCGGCGTAGATGTTTGCCATCGCGGGCGGGTCGAGCCGACGGTGCTCGTACCCCTGTGCCATCGCCGTTGACGTGCCGATAGGAATGTCGAGGCCGGCCGAGGCCTTCTGTTCGTAGAACGACGTGTGGTTCGCCCCGACAAGCATCGACATGACGAAATCCGGGTCCGCCTCCTGAATCCGGTTGATCGTCGAGCCGAACGAGGACTCGCTGAGAGGGATGAACTCCTCACCGAGGACGTTCGCGTCGTTTTCGTTGGCAAGCACCTTCACCCAGTCCGCAGAGAGCTGGCCGAAGTTGTAGTCGGCCGCGATGGTGTAGATGTCCGGGCCGAACTCCTCGACCAGGTACGGGAGGACGATGCCGAGTTGCTGGCGGGCGGTCGGGCCGACCGCGAAGGTGAACTCGTCGCAGACGCCGCCCTCGTACTGGGTGGTGTAGAAGTACAGCTGTTCGTTGCGGTCGATAATCGGGCGGATGGCCTCCCGAGTCGCCGAAGAGTAGCCGGCCCACAGCGCGTCGACGTTCTCCTCGTTTATCGCCGTGCGAGTCAGTTCCTGGTAGCGCTGGTTGTCCGACTGAGGGTCGCGCTGGAACGTCTCTATCTGCTTGCCGTCGATGCCGCCGTTGGCGTTGATTTCCTCGATGGCGAGCATCGACGCCTTGGCCTTCGGGTCGCCGACGAGGGCGAAGTTCCCGGACTGGTCCTCCAGCACGCCGATTTTGAGCGTATCAGTACTGCTTGCGGTGTCCGTAGAAGTCCCACCTTCACCGGCGGAACAGCCGGCGAGGCCGGTGACGAGTGCGGCCCCGCTCGCGCCGAGGAACTGGCGGCGACTGAGAGGGGACCGGCTCATGCTTTCACATCCGAGACTAGGTTTTTGTTAGGATTGTTACTTCCATTATCTTTGGTCATCTCTCGTTCTTTACTCAGGATATCCGAACGTTCGTCCATGATATCGTTCACAGTGTTGCCGTCTGGGAGGTAGCAAATAAGGTTTACCACTCTTATCTTATATTGTCCACCACACACTCTTGATAGTATAAGGTCGTCAAAGGATATGACGAATAGTCGCCGTACCCATCAATATTAGAGTTTAAGTTTGGATTGTTTCATAATTTCATCTCCCAATTATTCGATGCGGAAAAAGTAGAAGTCAAAGCGTTATTTTTTCACAGCGAATTATCTCGCCGCTGTCAGGCAGTTTTGCGCTCTCAGTCCGCAGATCACCCGTCATATCCTCGCCCGCGTCACTGGAGCCATCGCTGTCGGTACAGACGACAGACTGGACGTGAGTCGTGTTGACTCCCGGAAGTAGGACAGTTCGATAGTCGAACCCCTTTATCTGGGTCCGGAACTTTATTATTTAATCCAGTTCTCGACATAGGGGCGTCACTTGCGCAGAGAGCAATCATTTTAGTATGCGTATTCAAAGAAAGGGACAGATGATAGACAAACAGTCAGAAATGCGCGGGGCGGTGGCGCGATGAGTGACGGACTCGTTCCCGGCGAGGTCATCCCGGACGAAGGGACAGTGACGCTGAACAAGGGCCGGGAAACGACCGAGGTGACCGTCGGGAACACGGGCGACAGACCCTCGCAGGTCGGGTCCCACTTCCACTTCTTCGAGGCTAATGCAGCCCTGGAGTTCGACCGCGAAGCGGCCATGGGGATGCGGCTGAACATCCCCGCCGGGACGGCCGTCCGGTTCGAACCCGGCGACGAGCAGACCGTCGAACTCGTCGAAATCGGCGGGAAGCGCCGCGCCCACGGGATGAACGGCCTCGTGAACGGGAGCGTCGACGGGGACACGAGCGACGCGGTCGAGCGCATGCGCGCGGCCGGATTCGGAGACACCGGGGCCGACAGCGACGAGGAGGGAGCGGAGTGACACGCGACATCGACCGCGAGAACTACGCCGAACTGTACGGGCCGACGGAAGGCGACAAAGTTCGGCTCGGCGACACGGAGCTGTTCGCCGAGGTCGAGGAGGACCTGCGGACCCACGGCGACGAGGCGGTGTTCGGCGGCGGCAAGACCCTCCGTGACGGGCTGGGCATGGCACCCGGCGTCACGCAGGCGGAGGGCGCGCTCGACTGGGTGCTGACGAACGCGACGATTATCGACCCCGTGCTGGGCATCGTCGCCGCCGACATCGGCATCCGGAACGGCGAAATCGCCGGCATCGGGAAGGCCGGCAACCCCGACACGATGGACGGCGTCGACATGGTCGTCGGCCCGTCGACGGACGTGTACCCGGCCGAGGGGAAGATCGCGACCGCCGGGGGCCTGGACATCCACATCCACTTTAACTCCGCACAGCTCCACGAACACGCGCTGTCGGGCGGTATCACGACGATGCTCGGCGGCGGGTACGGGGGCGGCGCGACGACGACCACGACCGGCCCGGAGAACATCAAGCGCTTCCTGCAGGCAGCCGAGGCGTGGCCGGTCAACGTCGGCTTCTACGGGAAGGGCAACGCTTCGGAACCGGGACCGCTCCGCGAGCAGGTCGCGGCCGGGGCTTGCGGGCTGAAACTCCACGAGGACTGGGGGTCGACGCCCGAGACCATCGATACCTGCCTCGAAGTCGCCGAGGACGAGGACGTGCAGGTCTGTATGCACACGGACACGCTGAACGAGGCGGGCTTCTTGGAGAACACCTTCGGGGCCGTCGACGGCCGGACCATGCACCTGTTCCACATCGAGGGTGCGGGCGGCGGCCACGCGCCGGACATCATGGAGATGGTCGGCGAGCCGAACATGCTCCCGTCGTCGACCAATCCGTCGATGCCCTACACCGACAACACGTTCGACGAGCACCTCGACATGGTGATGGTGTGTCACCACCTCAACCCCGACGTGCCAGAGGACGTGGCCTTCGCAGAGTCGCGGGTGCGGGCGGAGACCATCGCCGCCGAGGACGTCTTGCACGACATGGGGGCCATCTCGATGATGACCTCCGACTCACAGGCGATGGGGCGGATGGCCGAGGTCATCCCGCGCACCTGGCAGACCGCCTCGAAGATGAAGTCCCAGCGCGGGCCGCTCCCCGAGGACGAGGGGACCGGCGCGGACAACCACCGCATCAAGCGCTACATCTCGAAGTACACCATCAACCCCGCCATCTCTGCGGGCATCGACGAGTACGTCGGGACGCTGGAACCGGGGAAACTGGCCGACATCTGCCTCTGGGACCCCGCCTTCTTCGGCGTCAAGCCGGCGATGACGTTCAAGGGCGGCTTCCCGGTCCACTCCGAGATGGGCGAGGCCAACGGCTCGCTGATGACCTGCGAGCCCATCATCCAGCGCGAGCGGGCCGGCGCGGTCGGCAAGGCCAGACACGCCCTCTCGCTGTCGTTCGTCTCCCCGGCGGCCGCCGAGGCCGGCGTCGGCGAGGAGTACGGGCTCGACTCCCGCGTCGTGCCGATAGAGGGCGCGCGAACGCCCGGCAAGGACGACATGGTGTACAACGACTACTGCCCCGACGACATCGAGGTCGACCCCGAGACGTTCGAGGTCCGGGTCGACGGCGAACACGTCACCTGCGAACCGTCCTCCGAACTACCACTCGCACAGCGGTACCTGCTATGAAACTCACAGCCAAAGAACAGGAGCGACTCACGGTCTTTACCGCCGCAGAGGTCGCGCGACGCCGCAAGGAACGCGGCGTCCCGCTGAACCACCCCGAAGCCGTCGCCTACATCAGCGACTGGTGCATCGAGCGCGGCCGCGACGGTCAGTCCGTCGCCGAAATCCGGTCGGGCGCGTCGAAACTGCTCGGCCGCGAGGACGTGATGGACGGCGTCCCGGAGATGATCGACATGATTCAGGTCGAACCGGTGTTCCCCGACGGGACGAAACTCGTCACGGTTCACGACCCGATTCGCTCCGACAGTGTCGGGGCGGCCGACAGCGAGAGCGAGGATGCGGCGACCGATGGCGGAGACTCAGCGAGGACAGACGAATGAGTCTCACACATCGGGACGTGGCGACGGTCGGCATCGGCGGCCCGGTCGGCTCCGGGAAGACGTCGCTGTTGACCGCGCTCGTCCCGAAACTGCGCGATCAGGGCCTGGACGTGGGCGTCATCGCCAACGACATCCTGACCCAGGAGGACGCCGACGTGCTCCGCGAGCGGTTCGCCGGGGTCGTCCCCGAGGACCTCGTGGCCGGCGTCGAGACCGGCGCGTGCCCGCACACGGGCATCCGCGAGGACCCGTCGATGAACCTCCAGCAGATAGACGCCTTCCTCGCCGAGCACCCGGAACTGGACCTCGTGTTGGTCGAGAGCGGCGGCGACAACCTCGCGGCGACGTTCAACCCCGAACTCGCCGACTACTCGCTGTACGTCATCTCCGTCGCCGAGGGCGAGGACATCCCCCGCAAGCGCGGGCCGGGGGTCGTCGACTGTGACCTGCTCGTCGTCAACAAGACCGACCTCGCGCCCCACGTCGGCGTCGACCTCGACGTGATGGAGCGGGACGCCGACGAGGTCCGGGACGGCCCCGTCGTCTTCACCAACTGCAAGGACGAGACGAACGTCGACGAGGTGCTGTCACACGTCCGGGAGGGGGTGCTGTTCGCCTGATGGCCGCCGACGCGCCCCATCCGGCGTTCGAGGGGTACGCGACCGAGGCCGTCCCGCAGGCCGCCGTGGGGTCGCCCGGGAAAGACGGCGTCCTCGAACTGACCTTCGAGCGGACCGGCGACGGGACGACCCTGGTCCACGACTACGCGACGGTCCCGTTCCACATCTCGGGGACGCTGGGCCACGACCCCCTCCCCGAGGCCGACACCGTCTTCGTCCAGTCGCCGACCGGCGGCGTCGCACAGGGCGACCGCCACGACGTGACTATCGAGGTCGGCGAGGACGCCGTCGCCCACGTCTCGACCCAGAGTTCGACGAAGGTCCAGACGATGACGTGTAACTACGCCGCCGCCGAGACGACCCTCAGCGTCGGTGCCGACGCCCACCTGGACTACGTGCCCGAGCCGACGATTCTCCACGCCGACTCGCGGTACCTGCAGGAGCTGTCGGTCGAGCTGGCCCCCGGCGCGACCGCCGTCGTCAGCGACGTCGTCGTCCCCGGACGACTCGCCCGCGGCGAGCGCTTCGAGTTCGAGCGGTACCTCTCCCGCGTGCGTGCAGACGGGCCGGACGGCCTCCTGTTCGAGGACGCGACGCACCTGACGCCGGCCGACGGCGACCCGACGGCCCCCGGCGTCCTCGGCGAGTTCACCGTCTACGGGACGGCGTTCGTCCTCGCGCCCGACCGCGACGAGGGCGAACTCAGCGACGCCTTGCACGCGGTCGTCGCCGACGGCAGGGCCCGCGCCGGCGCGACGGCGCTCCCGAACGGTGCCGGCGTCGCGGTCCGTGCCCTCGGCGACCGGGCCGAGACCGTGCAGTCGACGCTGCACGCGGCCTGGGACCACGCCCGACGGGAGTTGCTAGACGCGCCCGCGCCGTCCGGGAGGAAGTACTGATGCTGGTCGCGGACACCTACCTCGGCCACCGCGACGACGAGGCCGTCGCCGAGGCGGTCGACGGGTCGGACCACGCGACGGTCGTGCTCTCGGACACCGAACGGCGGCGCTCGCGGGTGCGCACCGAAACGACGGCCGGCCGGGACCTCGGTATCGTGGTCGCCCGCGACCTCGCGGACGGCGACGTGTTGGAAGCCGACGGCGGCACCCTCGTCGTCGTCGAACTCGCCGCGGTCGAGGCCCTGGTGCTCGATTTCGCCGCCAGCGACGTGTCACCGACCGCGGCGCTGGAACTCGGTCACGCGGTCGGGAACAGACACTGGAACCTCGCGGTCCGCGGCGAGGAGGCCCTGTTCCCGGTGACCGAGTCGAAGTCGCGGATGGAAGCCGCGGTCGCCGACCTGCTCCCCGGGGACGTGCCGACGCGGTACGAGCACGTGCCGCCGACGACGTTCGACGACGACGGGGTCGACCACACCCACGGCGACGAGGGCCACGGAGGCCACAGTCACGGCGGCCACGCCCACGACCACGGCGTCCGCACTATCGACGGGGGCGAGCGATGACCGACGCTGCAACGCTCGAATCGTTCCGGCTGGCGGATTCGTTCTTGCCGGTCGGGACCTACACTGTCTCCTACGGGCTGGAACAGTTCATTCAAGACGACCGGGTCGAGGACGCGACCGACCTCGAAGCGCTCCTGTCGACGTACCTCCGCCGGCAGGTCGGCCCCGCCGAACTCGTCGCGTTACGGGCCGCACACGCTGCCGCCAGCGGCGGTGACCTCGATGAGGTCTGCCGGGCCGACCGGCGGCTTTCGGCCGTGACGCTGGCCGCGGAGTTCCGCGAGAGCGCACAGCAGTCCGGCGACCGACTGCTCTCACTCCAGACGGAACTGCGCGACGAGGCCATGCTGGACCGCTACGCGGAGCGCGTCGACGCCGACGACGCGCCCGGGAACTACGCCGTCGTGCTCGGCGTTGCGACGGGACTGGCCGGCGTCGCCGTCCGCGAGGCCTGCCTGCTGTGCTGTCACGGCTTCGTCACCGGGCTGCTGGGCGCGGCCCAGCGACTCCTCTCGCTGGGTCACACGGATGCCCAGCGAATCCTGAACGAGCTACAGCCGGTGATGACGGCCGCAGTCGAGGAAAGCGCGGACCGGGGGCTGGACGAGATGGCTCCGTTTGCCCCCCTCGTAGACGTACTGGCCGCCGATCATGAACGGGCAGAGCGCCGGCTGTTCGCCAGTTGACGGCCAGACGTTCGAGCGCAACAGGTCGGCCAGTACTGTTCCCGGACAGGCTCTCAGAGGAAAGAAGAAACCGGGGGAGTTCGGGTGTCAGGGCTGGCCCGTTATTCAGCACTCGCGACGAGCAGAAATGTCTCCGGCCGCACAGCTGCGAACTCAACCGTGAACTCGTGCTGTCGGAGCGCGTCCGTCGCCTCGTCAGCCGAAAATCGTTCATCGACGGGCGGCCCACTGTGACCACTGCCGGAAGCCGCCCAATCGGCGACAGCGAACGTTCCGCCAGATTTGAGCACTCGTGCAACCTCGTTTAGCGCCCCGTCGCTAGCGAACTCGTGGTACGTCATCGTCGAGAACGCCCCATCAAGGCCGGCAGTATCGAACGGGAGGTCATCGACCGCGCTCGTCACAAGATCGACGTTGTCGGGGACACCTTTCTCCCGGTAGTAGTCGTGCATCGCCTCCTGGATATCCACGGCGTACACGTGGTCAACGGCCGATGCAACATCGTCGGTGTAGAAACCAGTCCCACTCCCGAGGTCCGCGACCGTGTCGTCCCGATTGGTCGACAACGCCCAGCGGAGCTCTTCCGCGGAGAGAAATCGGTACCGTTGCTGTGCGTCTTCGAGCTTGTCGGCCCGGTCGGCGTCGAACGTGTGATACCCCATGTTAGAGGTTCTGGAACGCCTCGTCAACGATTTCGCCGGTGTCAGCCACGATGTCTGCCATCTCCTCGTTGTGGGGGGCCATTCCAACGAGGCGAGCAATACGCATAATCGAAACGTGATAGACGCGCTGTTGTTCGGGTTCTTCCTCCCAGATGACGACGTTGCAGGCCATGAGTGCGCCGAGTTTGTTGTCCGTCGCGTCGAGAGCACGGTCAGCGACCTCGGGATTGCAGGCACCCAGCACGTAGTATGGGTCACGGTCCGCGTCAATCTTCTCGTTGAGCATCTCAGACGGCGAGAATTCGACGGGGACCCCGAATCCAGCGTCGGTAAACACGTCCCGGACGTGTTCGATAGCGTCCTCGTGGCTCATTTCGAGCGTCGCCTGTTGTTCACCGATGTCTTCAGGGTCGATCTGACTCGGGTCGATTGGGAGCGTCATTCGTGTATTGTATTGTGGCTACAGAACAAAATCTCTTCGGGTGCACGTCAGCGGCGTGAGCCGTTCTCGCAGATCTTGAATCAGACGAATCGGTCGCTACATATTGAGGGTGTGACTGTCATCTGTGGGCTGAATATAGGTATCGTCCAGCCACTCAGGAGTGATGTAGATGTAGAGTGGCACGGAAACTGCGCCGTGAGCGAGTGCTACCGAGCTACCGCGCTGGGTCTGTCCTTGGAATCCCGCGCCAACGCTCTCAGGAAGAACCGGTCGTGTGAAAAGTGGGCAGCAATACCACAAATACAGTGGTATCAAAGGTTCAGCCACGGGTACGACTCAATCGTTCTCCGCCACAAAGACGACATGAGCGGTTGAGTAAGCAGCACCGGGTGTGTCGAGGCCGGGGAGTGAAACTGGCACGACACCGCGACGGGGAAGACTGCCTTGACGGTAAAAGTCGTGTCACTTGTATGACTGTGCTCCCACCCACTCGTTAGCTAGCAGCTTTTGCGTGCATTTGTGCGAACTGTACACAAGTCTTTTAACCGCGTAGCGGCTACGAAGACGTGATAACAATGCCAGATTCGATGTCTGAACAACTCCGACAGGACATGCAGTGCGAGGGGCTATTGGAATGTTTCCACGGCCTCAAGGAACTCGATAAAGAGTGCTTTCGAGCGCTCGTCGAGGCTGACGAACCGCTGACCGTCGACGAGCTCGCCGAAGCAGTCGACCGAGAGCGCTCGACCGCGTATCGCGCCGTCCAGCGGCTCCTCCAGACGGGCTTCATCGAGAAAGACCAGATCAACTACGATCAAGGCGGCTACTACCACGTCTACTCGCCGACAGACCCGTCACAGATCGCAGACGAGATGCAGCGGATGCTCAACGACTGGTACGCAAAGATGGGGCAACTGATTCAGGAGTTCGAAAACAAGTACGAACAGGCTGAGTCCACGGCCCCTACTGTCGAAAGCTAACGACGCCCCTCTATCGTACCCTGGCTCCCGCGCCGCGTCGATTTGTACCTGTGGCGACGTATATTTTTACGGTGTCTGTCCGGCATTCAATAATTCATAGTATTGTGCTTTCTGTGCAAACACTTATTTATCGCAAACGCCTATGATATATCGATGACAACCGATACTCCGTCCGACACCGAGATGGCCGCGACGAACGAACCGCTTCACATTGACGGAGCGGACCAACTCAACGATGTCATCGGCAAGCACAATGTCGTCCTCGTGGATTTTTATGCCGACTGGTGCGGCCCGTGCCAGATGCTCGAACCGGTAGTCAAGACGCTAGCCGCGGAAACCGATGCGACCGTAGCCAAGGTTGATGTCGACGCCAACCAGCAACTCGCTCAGTCGTATGGTGTCCGGGGCGTCCCAACACTCATCCTGTTCGCCGACGGTGAGCAGGTCGAAGAGATCGTCGGCGTCAAAGGCGAAGCTGACCTCCGAGCGCTTATCGAGTCCTACACTGAATAGAATCGCATTTCTACACCGTCGAATAAGGAAAGTATCGCGACGACTGAGTCGAGCACGTGAGGCCGACCACCGTCGACGACGAGTCTGAGAAGCCGAGTCGCCCGCCATCCGCCAGCACGCGGTTGCCCTCTGTGGGCTCAGCTCACTCACTGTCCGACTGATCTTGGTTTATAAATACTTGGTGCGAGTTCAACCCCGGTGCACGCACCCACTCGTAATATATTGTCGGGTCCGCTATTACGCCACGTAATGACAAAAGCAGCCATCATCATCCTCGCAGGGACGGAGGGACACGAAAACCTCGGCCGGCTCGCAAACGGCCTCGAAGCCGCAGCGGAGTTCGCACAGAACGATGAAGACGACCTCGAACTCATCTTCGACGGGGCCGGAACACAGTGGATCCCGGAACTCGAAGACGAGGACAGCGACTACCACGAACTGTATCAGAGTCTCAAGGATGACGTTGCAGTCTGTGACTACTGTTCCGGCGCGTTCGGCGTCGAAGACGCCGTCGACGACGCCGGGCTTGTCACGCTGGACGACCACGACGGCCACCCGAGCATCCGCTCACTCGTCGACGACGACTACGAGGTCATCACCTTCTAATTCCGACAGCAGAGGTCCAATCGCGCTGTATCGACCCACAGCGCGGCTGAATCGAAGGCCGTCCGTGTCTTTCACGGGAACCACCGGACAGCCAATTCGAATCCGCTCCGGACACAAGTATTCACAGTGGTCTCTGCAGTTACCCATTTCTCACTCAACACTAAGTACTGCAGCGACGCAACGGACTGTATGACAGACCCGTTCGTAGTCATCGGTGGCGACGCAGCCGGGCTAAGCGCCGCGAGCAAGTTCGCCCGTGAGGCACCGGACCGTGGCGTGATTGTCTTCGAGAAGGGTGAGTGGGTGTCCTACGCCCACTGCGGGACGCCGTACTACGTGAAGGGAACTGTCGAGCGGCTGACTGACCTCCTCTCGCTGTCGCCCGAGCAGGCGGCCGAACGAGGTATCGACCTTCGCCGGAACCACGAGGTCGTCAGCGTCGATACCGATGCCGAGACGGTCACCGTCGCGCACGACGGCGAGACGTTCGACCAGCCATACGGCGACCTGCTCGTCGCGACAGGTGCACACGCCGTGACTGGACCGATCGCAGGGGCGGACCTCGACGGCGCGTTCACGATGCACGGGCTGGACTCGGCCGCCGCAGTCCGCGCCGCGCTGTCCGGACCTGACGACGACGCCGTCGACACGAGTATCGAATACGTCGATACGGCGCTCGTCAAAAAGTATACCGACTGGGAGCCACCCGAGCGCGTCGCCATCGTCGGCGGCGGCTACGTCGGCGTGGAGATGGCCGAGGCGTTCCGCGCCCACGACGTGGAGACGCACCTCTTCCAGCGGTCGGGCCACCTCCTGCCGCCGTTCGGGGAAGCAGTGGGCGAGCGCGTTGCCGACCACCTCCGGGAGCAGGGCGTGACGCTGCATCTGAACACCGCTGTAGACGAACTCGTCGGCGACGAAAACGGGCGTGTTGCGTCAGTCGCTTACGACAGCGGCACCACCGATATGGGCCTCGCACTGGTCGGTATCGGCATCCGGCCGAACATCGCACTCGTCACAGACACACCGGTTGAACTGGGTGGTTCCGGGGCGATAGCGGTCGATGAGTACGGGGCGACGAACGTCGATGGCGTCTACGCCGCCGGGGACTGCGCCGAGGACCGCCACGCCGTGACCGATGCGCCCGACTGGGTTCCGCTCGGACTGACTGCGAACCGGGCCGGTCGCGCAATCGGGCAGACCGTCGCTGGTGACCCCTCCCTCGTCGGCGATATCGCCGGGACAGCCGTCGTGAAGGCGTTCGACCTCGAATGCGGGCGCGTCGGCCTCCTCGACCACGAAGAGGCCAGCGCTGCCGGGTTCGACCCGGTATCGAAAACAGTCACCGCCGGCTCCCGGTCAGGGTACTACCCCGGCGGCGACGACACCGACGTGACATTGGTCGCAGACCGGAAGAGCGGTCGCCTGCTGGGCGGTGCAATCGTCGGCGAAGACCGTGCGGCGATACGTATCGACACGCTCGCGACGGCCATCGAGGCTGATATGACTGTCGACGAACTGGAACGACTTGACCTGGCGTACGCGCCGCCGTTCAGCCCCGTCTGGGACCCGGTGCTGGTCGCCGCGAAGGTGCTCAACGGACACCTCTAGGGGCCACGGCTCAGAGCGTTACAGACGCTTCACGCCGCTGGCGACAGCGAGGTACAGCGGCAAGGCGAGCAAGAGAGCCCCACCGATCAACCCCCAGTCGGCGAAGCCGAGCGGGACCGTCCCGAAGTAGGTGTTGAGAGGAGTGTACAGGACGGCGAGCTGCAGGAGTACCGACCCACAAACGGCGGAGGCCAGCCACCGGTTCGACAGTTGCGGTGTCTCCCGGAGCCAGCGAATCACGTGCAGTTTCTCGAATTCGAGGAAGACGAACCCGGTGAACACCATCGTCATCGCGTAAGGCGTGACTGCGGGTGCGCCTGCAAGCGTGACCAGTAGCAGCCCGAGCATTACGGCTGTCGAAATGACTCCTGTGCCCCCGATGAGTGCGAGCATCTCGCGGTCGATGATGCCCCGGTCCGGGTCTCTGGGCGGCCGCTGCATCACGTCATCGCTCTTCGGGTCGGCCCCGAGCGCGAGCGCTGGCAGTCCGTCAGTCAGGAGATTAATCCACAGCAACTGCACCGCCGGCAAGACGAGGTAGCCAAAGAGCGAGGCGAGAAAGACGATAGCCACTTCTGCCACATTGGCACTCAGCAGGTACCCGACGAACTTCCAGACGTTGTCGAAGATCGCCCGTCCGCGCTCGATTGCCCGCTCGATTGTCGCGTAGTTATCGTCCAGCAGGATAACATCGCTGGCCTGTTTGGCCACGTCAGTTCCGCGGACGCCCATTGCGACGCCGATATCGGCGTTTTTCAGCGCCGGTGCGTCGTTGACCCCGTCGCCAGTCATTGCGACGGTGTGACCGTTCGCCTGTAACGCTTGCAGAATCCGTACTTTGTGCTCCGGAGACGTGCGTGCGAACACGTCCACAGACTCGACACGCTCACGGAGCGCTGCCTCGGAGCAATCCTCGACGTCGCGGCCGTCCATCACGCGCTCGCCGATCCCGAGTTTGCCGGCGATGGCCGCGGCGGTCCGGACGTTGTCCCCGGTCACCATCTTCACGCCGACGCCGGCACGCTCAGTCGCCGCAATCGCGTCGGCGACCTCTCCACGGGCCGGGTCGATCATGCCGATCAGCCCGGCGAAGATCAGGTCGTCGCTGATATCGTCGGCCCGCCCGGTTGTGTCATCGCGTTCGACCACGTCGGCGTCCGCTGAGTACGCCACGGCGAGCACCCTGAGCGCGTCGTCAGCGAACGCTCTGACTTGCCCCCTGATCTGCTCGGCGCTGTCGGCCGTTAGGTCCGCCGGTCCAGTGTCGGTGAGGACACGGGCGCACTTCGAGAGGATGACTTCGGGTGCGCCTTTGACGTAGACCGTGTCATCGTGCACAGTGCCCATCCACTTGCGCTCCGAGGAGAACGGTATCTCGTCTGTTCTCGGGTTCGCTTCACGGAGACGTTCGACGTTGATGCCGGACTCATCAGCCGCCATGACGATGGCCTGCTCCGTCGGGTCGCCCTCCTCAAGAGTCGCATCGCTACACAGTGTCCCTGCACGCAGCACTTTGGCAACGCGGTCCGGCAAGGATTCCCCGTCTATCTCGTCAGTGTCGACAACGGCGTTGTTGACCCAGATCCGACTAACTGACATCCGTCCCTCAGTCAGCGTTCCGGTCTTGTCCGTACAGATGACATCGACGGAGCCCAGCGCCTCGACGGCGGGCAAGCGCCGCACGAGCGCGTTCTCGTCGGCCATTTTCCGGACACCGAGGGCCAGCGTTAGCGTCACCACCGCTGGAAGGCCTTCCGGAACCGCAGCCACCGCGAGCGATATCGCGGTGAGTGCCGCCTGCACCAGTTCAGTCCCCTGGAGAACGAGAAGTGGAACCACGAGCGCAGCAAGGGCTATCACACCGATACCGAGTGTCCGCCCGAGTGCGTCGAGTTCAGTCTGGAGTGGTGTGTCGGTTTCCTCCGTGCCCGCGAGCTTGCGGGCGATGGACCCGACCTCAGTGTTCATCCCGGTTGTCGTGATGACGGCGACAGCCGAACCTCGCGTGACGTTCGTCCCCTTGTACACCATCGGTTCGCGCTCCGCAAGCGGTGTATCGGTTCCGACCGGCTCAGTTCCCTTCGCGACCGGCGTGCTCTCACCAGTGAGCGCTGCTTCGTCTACTTCCAAGGACTGACAGTCAATCAGCCGACCGTCGGCTGGAACGACGTCACCGCTCTCCAGTTCGATAACGTCACCCGGGACGAGTTCGGTCGCGTCGACCTCGACAGATTTGCCGTCGCGCCTGACTGTCGCGGTTGGAGCGGTCAGTTCTCGCAAGGATTCGAGCGTTCCCTCTGCACGGTAGTCCTGGACGAAGCCGAACAGACCGTTCCCGACTACAATCACGGCTATCAGGACTGCGTCGACAGCGTGTCCCGCCCACACGGACAGTATCGCGGCCGCAACGAGAACCCAGATAAGGCCGCTATCGAACTGTGCAACAGCGATATCGAGTGGTGTCCGTTTGCTGCCCTGCGTGATTTCGTTCTCGCCGTGTCTGTCGCGCCGAGAGCGGGCTTCCGACGCCGATAGCCCGGCAGACTCGCTGTCGAGTCCGGAAAGAACGTCGGCAGTCGGTTGCGTGTGGGCAGCTTCGGACATGGACGGCAGATCTACCGCTGTGTTGATATGAGTTTACCTCCGTAGTACGGCAGTGCTTCTTTGAGACGCTGGTTTCGACGGGGAATGGACGCATCAATTGTATGATATCCATACTCGCACTCGCCGGTACTGCTGAGAGCCGTCTCGTGTTAGAGTTCGGTTCGTCCCGTCAGGTCATCCGGCACGAGGCGGTAAAATTCGAATGTCACCTCGCGGAGCGGGCGTTCGAAGATGTCGACCAGCGGAATGTCGACGTGTTCGAGTCCCGCTAGCGTGTCCGTCTCAATTCCCTCCCGTTCGACATCTTCAAGTCGACCGCTGGCGGCCACACTCTGCCACCCAGTCTCTGTCTCGCGATAGGTCACGAACGTCGCCGAGCGGTCGCTGAGTTCGCCCTTCGACTTCTCAGCGCCGACAGCCAGCCGGAAATAGAAGGTAGTAGTCGGCGCGTCGTACCCGTATGATACCGGAACCGAGTGTGGCGGTGCGTCGCCGGCAGCCAGCGAGAGGACGCCCGTCCCCCCGTTGCCCAGAAGCGCGTCCCGTTCCTCGTCCGTCATCGTAATCGGGTTGTCCGCGGACATAGTTACTGTCACAACAGGAACAGCAATAAGTGCACGGTCGAGCCGCATCTGACTGCTGGCTCGCTGGGGACATGGCCGACGCCGTCCGCAGTCAGACGCTGGCAGACAGAAACGCGTGACGCTGTTTTCAGGCTTTGTCGCCATGCTGGTCTCGGGCATTGACTGCCAGCACAGGCATGTCAGCGTGTCTGATGACCCGTTCTGTCGTGCTTCCCATGAGGAACCGATTGAGCCCAGTCCGGCCGGCCGTCCCCATCGCAATCAGATCGACATCGTTCTCCTCAGCGTAATCGAGAATATCTGCCGCCGGGAATCCATCGACGACCTGCGTGACAGCGTCCACGCCGGACTCGCGTGCTTGCGCTGCAATCCGCTCGGTCACCTTCTTACCTTGTGATTCCAGAGTATCGATCAAGTCTTTCGGCAGCGTGTATTCCGAACCGGTCGCCACGTCGCCGAGGTTGACGACGTTCAGAACGTGAACGCGAGAATCGAACTGCGCTGCAATCTCGCATGCCGGTTCGACAGCAGCCGTTGCAGACGTGCTTCCGTCCGTCGGGATGAGAATGTCGTCGTAGGAGTCGGTCTCGCGACTCTGTTCGGTTGCGCGGACGGTAAAAACGGGGACATCAGCCTGCCGGACGACGCTCTCTGTCACGCTTCCGGCGAGATATCGCCCGACACCGGTACGACCGTGCGTTCCCATCGCAATCAGGTCGATATCGTGGTCGTCGCGGTATGCGCAAATCTCGTCGACAGGATTGCCCGTGCGGATAGTCGTCTGTATCGCTCCAGCGGCGTCCACCGCGTCTGTGATGGCCGTGACTGCTGCGTCGGCGTCGGCCCTCATGCGGTCGCGTGTCTCGTCGTCGAGTTCACCACTGCTGAATGGTCCGCCCGCCGTTCGCGTATCGATGACAGCCATGACGTGCAGAGTCCCGCTGAACGCACGCGCAAGCGCTGCCCCGTGTTCAGCGGCCCGGGTTGCGTGCTCGCTGCCGTCGGTCGGAACCAGGATTGAATCGAACATTGCTGCGTTTACAGCTCGTTGCTGTCAGTCAATAAACTGCAGTCGTGGTTCTCACGTTATTAGAAATCCGGTAGGTGGGTGTGGCACCCAACTGTTTTACCGGGATTATCACGAGTTCTCGGCGGGATGTGTCCCGGGAATATAACGAGTACCGGGTCCGTTCGGAGATGGCGCAGTATCTGTGCCACACAGCAGGCGGCCTCTCCCTGAGGAGCGCGCTCTACTTTTTTTACCGTGGGGTCACATTCAGGATACGTAACTGGATGATCAGACGCGAGCTATGACAATCGATGAATTAGAGGCGTACGGACTTGAGCGGATGGACGACGAGGAGATACAGGAGTTCCTCGCCACACACTCAACCGGCGTCCTCGGGCTTCCGACAACAGATGTTCCGTATCTGCTGCCGCTCTCGTACGGCTTCGACGATGGGGCGTGTCTCTATTTCACGTACCTGCTGGGCGAGTCAAGTCAGAAAGCGGACCTAACTGAGCGGGCCGGCCGCGGCCGGTTTCTCGTTTACGAGATTGACACCGCGTTTGAGTGGCAGAGCGTGATGCTTGCCGGGGATATCAACAGTGTCCCAGAAGACGAGTGGGCAGAGATTACGGCGATGACACAAAACGCCTGGCGACCCAACACGCTCCAGACGGCCACCACGTCCGGCGGAGTCGCGCTTTACGAATTCGAGATAACGGATCTCACCGGAATCAAGCAGACCGGACTGGCTCCCGACTTTCGGGAGAACATCGAACCGTGACTGTCGGTTGCTCGTGGTACAACCGGACGACATTACTGAAATGACGATACTCCTGCGCCAGTAGAAGCTGGCAGATTCCGCTGTTGGCGGGCGCTACGTGTAATAAGGTGCAACTAAGTGAGGATTGTAAGTAGATTGAAATAGGATGGGAGCCTGCGCTGGCAGAAGTCGCCGAGAGAGGCGACGCCGTTGACGTCGAGGTCACCACTCGATGCTGTCACGGGAACCCGTACCTGGAAATTATCAGCTATACAGACGAGGTCGACGCCGATCTGGTCGTGCTCGGCTACCACGGCCATTCTCACAGCAAAGGCAACCAGATCGGCAGTGTGACAGACCGGGTTGTCCAGAACGCGGGGCGGCCAGTGCTGGTGGCTACCTGAGAGGGCGACAGATCCGTTCGAGCAGGGGTTCGCCGGTGGAGGTGTGTCTGAGTACATCCGTCTGTGATTCAGCGGCGGCAGCGACGGCGACCGAAACCGATTCCAGTGCTACTGTTCGAAACAGACTATTGAGAGATGCTCCAACCGACGGCTGACTGGATCGGTCCCGGTCAATCCGCAGTGTTGATCGCCGTACTAGGCCTCGCTACACTCGGAACGGTGGCGCTGTTTGTCGTCGCAGCGGTCAGTACACGCCGGCGCCGGTCACGCCCGTACGTGCTGTTGACCGTCGCTATCGGGTTACTGGTCGTGCGGTCCGTGGTCGGTATCGGGACCGTTCTCGGTGTCGTCCCGATGGTCGTACACCACCTCACTGAGCACGGGTTCGACTTCCTGATCGCGCTGCTGGTACTGAGTGCGATCTATTCGGTCGCACCGCCGAGCGTCCCCGACTGACCGGCGTTTCGACGGTCGCACCATGAACCATTTGATGTCGTTCAGTGTACTACCTCGTATGTCCAAACACACAACAGGGTTCACACGGCGATGCTTCTTGGCCGGGGCTGGGACTGTGGCCGTCGTCTCGCTTTCGGGGTGTCTGGGAACCAGTGAGGAGATGGACCCGGTCAGCATCGAAAGCGGCCAGAACTGTGACCAGTGTGGAATGGTTATCGACCAGCACCCGGGGCCAGCCGGCCAAACGTACTATCAGAACAATTCGCCCGAGGGCCACGACCCGCCGGCACGGTTCTGCAGTACGACCTGCACGTATCGCCACCGATTCGCCAAAGAACAATCGGGGTGGACGCCCGCGGAAACGTTCCTCACCGACTACAGTACACGCGACTACGAGACCCAGACCGACGGGGGCAAGACAATTATCTCTCGCCATCTGGGGCGAGAAGCCTTCGCTTCGACGGAACGCCTCACTGTCGTCGCGAACTCCGAGGTAGAGGGTGCGATGGGGACCGCTATCGTTCCGTTTAGCGACAGCGGGGACGCCGAGTCGTTTGCCGAAGAACACGGCGGTCAGACGCTCCCCGCAGAGGAGATATCGCGGGAACTAGTCGGCGGAATGTAGGCGAGTTCCCACGCGGTGAGAACGTTCGATACCCTGTTGTTTCGGTGGATAGAACGCTGTCTTGAAGACAATGTCCACGGTTACTGAGCAAGTGCGTTCCCACGTCGAGTCCAAACCGGGAGTTCATTTCAACGCGCTTGCAGCAGATCTCGATATCGCGACTGGCCAGGCACAGTATCACCTGCGGAAACTGCGCCGTGCCGGCGATATCGTCGCCGAAGAGATTCAGGGTAAAACGCACTATTACAGCCGGGAGTACGACCCCTGGGAGCGGCGTGTACTCGCCTTTGCCCGGCGGGAGACTGCGCGGACGATTCTCTTGCATCTTCTGGAAGCGGAGTCCCTGTCAGCAGACGAACTGACCGACCGGCTGGGCGTCGCCCGGAGTACGGTTTCCTGGCACGTTTCGGCACTGGCCGACGCAGAGATACTCGAGAAGTCGTACGGTGACCGGGGTCGTGTCGTCGTGACCCTGACTGACCCGGACGAGACACAGCGGCTGCTTGCGGCGGTTCGTCCGTCGCTTACAGATCGTCTTATCGACCGGTTCACGCGGCTGGTCGACGAAGGGCTCGCGGCCGCGGCAGACGACGGCTGAACTCAGGCCGCATCCGTCGCGAGCATCGCCCCCACAAACGTGAGTCCCCACCAGAACAGCAACGAAAGGGAGGCGACCCACGTCGGGACGAACGCCGACCGGCCCGGAACAGCGACGTACAGGACCTGATCGAACACGAGTCCGCGGTAGGCTCCCGCCGGGGTCATGGCGAGCGCGCCGCCGAGGGTGTCCGTGGTAACACCGGTGTCAAGCGCTGCGAATACCGCCAGATCACTTCCGACAGTGAGGACGAGCAGCCCGGCGAGTGCGAGCACAAGCGCCCGGCCCCGGCTGCCGGCGAGCGCTGACAGCAGGAACGCGATAGTCAGCGAGGAGAGCGCATACAGGACGGTCAGCGCGATAAACCGGATGAACAGGAACGGTGAGTCGACGCCGCGATGGCTCGCAAACACCGTCGTCTCCGGTCCTGCAGTCGTCGCCACGTTGATGCCCAGCGCCAGCAACGGACCGACGACAATAGTGAGCAACAGCAGGGCGCGGCCCGCGTACACTCCGCCGACGTACGCCCACGTCGACAGCGGATAGGTGTCGAGGATGTCGAGTTCGCCCCGGACGGCGGGGTCAGCAATCGCGCGATAGCCGACGGCAAAGGCAAGCGTCGGCACGAGTACTTCGACGGCGACGAGCGTATCAACGACGGTTGGAACGTAGCCGCCGGCTGGGCCACCGCCGGCGTGGGCGAGGCCGAACAGAACAACCCCCGTGACCACACCGAGGGCGATATATGTGCGTGTCCTGACTGCGCTCCGGACCTCTCGGACGAAGACCGTCCAGAAGCGACCGCCCGCTGTCATGGCTTCTCTCCCCCCGGCGCAGCGATAGTGGTTCTGTCCTGTTCGAGAAGCGCTGTAAACGTCTCGTGGAGCGGCCCGCCGGTCTGTTCCCGCAGAGATGCAACCGACCCGGTTCGGACAAGGCGACCGGACTCGAGCACAACCAGTCGGTCAGCCGTTTCCTCGACGAGTGGCAGTTCGTGCGAGCACAGAACCACGGCGCGACCGGCGTCGGCAATCGATTCGACGATGTCGAATATCAGACGGCTCATCGCCGGGTCGAGCCCGCTCGCTGGCTCGTCGAGCATCACAATCGGCGGGTCGCCGGCCAGTGCCTGCGCGATTCCCAGCAGGCGCGTCATTCCCCCGGAGAGTCCTGAGACGGGGCGGCTGGCCACTTCTTCGAGGCCGACACGTTCAAGCAGTCGGTCCGGATCGTCGTCGACGAGGTCCGCGTAGAATCCGGCCGTCTCCCGGACGCTGAACCCCGGCCGGAAGGTCGGCCGCTGTGGCAGGTAGCCCAGTTGCCGTTCGGCGTCAGGCCCGCTGTACGAGACGGTGCCGCTTGTGGGTCGCTCGACGCCCAGAAGCATGCGCAGGAGCGTCGTTTTCCCGGACCCGTTCGGACCGATGAATCCGGTGACGGCGTTGGACGGGATGTCGAGTGATACTTCTGAGACGGCCGTCACATCACCGTACGATTTCGTGACATCCGACGCCGTGAGGTACGTCTCGCCGGTCATGCTGGGTCCTCCATGGCTGTCTCGTTTCGAAGTCGCCTGACGGTCTCGGGATTCGCAGGGTCCGACAGAGGTGCCCTGTCGACGATGCTTCCCCGGCGAAAGCCGGGTGTGGTGCCGCGAAGCGCTCGGAGACCCCGGACGCTCGGGGCCGACCTGAGGGCGATGGCGGCGTCAGTCTGATGGAGCCGACGGTCGACGGAATCGGTGGGTGAGTAGGACTGGGCCAGCACCGGGCCAGTTCTGCCAGTGAGGTCGTACGCGCCGCTCCAGTAGTTCCCTCTGCCGTCGTGTGTGTACACGCGTAGCGGCCCCGGCCCGGAGACGGCGTGGCGGTCGTTTGCGATGAAATCGTTCTCGGTGACGATGTTCGACGGGACGACTGTCGACGCTCTCACACCGATGTCGTTCCCGTACAGGACGTTGTGCTCGTACAGGGACTGGTCGGCGTTGGTCGACATCGCCTGCGTAGTGTCGACCACCACGTTGTGCGCAATATAGCTCCGGGAGCCGGCTAACATGACGCCACTCCCGGAGTGGCGCACGTCGTTCCCGACGATGGCGTTCGCCACGGGGTTCGTCATGACGACGACACCAGCGTACTCCTGTCCCCGGGCGACGTTGTCGGCAACGAGCGACCGGGAGGTGTACATCAGGTGGACGCCGAAGCGGTTGTCCCGGAAGGTGTTGTTCCGGATGACGGTCCCGTCGGCCCGGTGGAGATACACGCCGTCACGCCCGCCGTTGAACACCGAGTCCTGCACGACAATCGGCCCATGCATCCCGATAACGCCCATAAACCCGTCCTGCCAGTCTGCCGTCCCGTTGACCGTGACGTTCTCGACGACCGAGCCGGATGCCTGTCGCAGAACGACGCCGCTTGCGGGCGTCTCGGCGGTGAGATTCGCGACGTACAGTCCTGAAACGTTGCGACCGGTCACGGCGGCGTCGCTGTTGCCGTAGGCGGTCGTGACGGTCGCGTCCCAGGCGCTGTCGTTGGCCGTCGCTGGGTCGCCGACTGTCCTGTTGCCGACGCCGACGATTTCGAACCCGGTGACGCCGACCCGGTCGGCGGTCACTGTCACGACAGTACCGTTCCCACCACCGTCGAGCGTCGCTCCGGAACCGCGGAGTGTGAGTGGTTTGTCTATCGTCACCTGCTCGTTGTACGTCCCGGTCGGGACAACGACCGTCGTGTTCGGCGGGGCCGCATCGACGGCCGCCTGCACCGTTGGGGCATCGGTTCCGACTTCGACAGAGACAGGTCGGTCTCGACGCTGTCGTGTTGCCTGTACGATTGCGTTCGCATCATTTCGCCGCGGACCGACCTGTTTTCGGACTGCCGCCGCCTGCTGGAGGTCGAACGAGTGTGTCTTGAGGGCCTCCCAGTCGACGATTCGACCGCCACAGCTATCGGTGAACGCTTCGGCGTCGTCCCGGTCGGCGAACGGCACAACTGCCGACCCGGACGGGACCCGCGCCGACCCGTCGACGACGTAGTAGGCCTGATTAGCTTCGACCCAGTCCGGCGGCGTTGCGGTCCGGAGCGAGCCGTCGTCACCGCACCTGACTGGCCGGTCACTGTAGTCAGAAACGTACACCGCAAGTGGATAGCCGAACTGCTGCTCGTGCCCCGGTTCCGTGAGCGCGGTCACAGCCTGATCGATGCCGACGTAGCCGACAACGTAGTGGTACTGTGAGTAGAAGACTTGCGCCCGCGGAACGCTGATGCTCCGATTCCGGGCGATCTGTTCGTCGGCCATCGTGATCCCACGCTGGACAGTGTTATCAAACGGGACTGGTTCAGGACGGGCGCTGGTTGTATCGACGGCAAACGACATCGCAACGATCAGTGTGCCAAGAACTACCGCAAGGAGCGCGACGAGTTGCACAGTCGACAGGGCTAGTCGCATCTGCCGGTACTACGAGTGAGGCCCCATTACAGTATGTGGTGTGGCTCTCGAAACTGGCAGCGCACCCGCACACGGTCACCCACACCAGACCGGAGCACAGTTCTAGGGCGTTCAAGTGGCGTCGTTTTGCTACCCTGATAAAATCGCCTACGTTTTACCGGTCGGCTACTTGTAGCTGCACTCCCATTACTCAGCGTAGAAATGGGCACCGACCAGAACCGAAATCCCCGGGCCGAGCAGACAGTCTGTCCGTACTGCGGCGTCGGCTGTACGATACAGTACGCGGACAACGGAAAGGCGACCGGCACAGCGGGGCCAGTGAACACGAAAGGAGAGATCTGTCCGAAGGGTGGAGCCGCGTACGACGTGGTCGAACACGGGGACCGACTGACCGAGCCACTCGTCCGTGAGAACGGGCAGTTCGCCACTGCGCCCTGGGAAACCGCCATGGCTCGCGTGGCCGACCGGCTCAATGACATCGTCGACCAGCACGGGCCGGACGCCGTCGAGTTCTTCGCGTCCTCGAACTGCACGAACGAGGAAAACTACGTCTTTCAGAAGATTGCGCGGATGCTCGGCACCAACAACGTCGACAACTGCGCTCGCCTCTGTCATTCGTCGACGGTCGCCGCGATGAGCGAGCGGTTCGGTGCCGGAGCGATGACGAACACGCTCGATGACCTCGCGGAAACCGACTGTCTGCTCGTCACCGGCGCGAATCCGGCCGAACAGCACCCCGTCATTTTCCGGTCGTATTTCCTGCCGGCGATTCGGAACGGGGCCACGCTCATCCATATCGACCCGCGCGAGACGGACACGACCGATGCCGCCGACATCCACCTCGATGTTCGCCCCGGATACGATATCGAACTCCTCAATTCGATGGCGAAAGTCGTTCTCGACGAGGACCTCGTCGACGAGTCCTTTGTCGAGGAACGTACAACCGGCTATTCAGACTTGACGGCACATCTCGACAACGTCGACGTCGGATCGGATGCCGACGTAGCCGGCGTCGACCCGGAAACCGTTCGGGAGGCAGCCCGAGCATACGCCGAGGCCGATACAGCGGCAATCGTCACCGGGATGGGAATGAGCCAGCACACGTGCGGGACCGACAACGTCCACGCGCTGTTGAACCTCGCGCTGTTGACCGGCAACGTCGGTCGCCCGGGCACGGGTGTGAACCCCCTCCGTGGCCAGAACAACGTCCAGGGGGCCGGCGACGTTGGCGCGCTTCCCAGCGTGCTCCCCGGCTACGAACCCGTTACGGACCCGGATGCTCGACAGCGTGTCGCCGACGAGTGGGGTGTCGAGCCGCCGAGCGAACCCGGCCTGACGGAGACGACTGCGACACATCAGTTCGGCGACGCGGTCAAGGCTGCGGTGGTGTTCGGCGAGAACCCGGCCGTCACGGAACCGAACGCCAGTTCTGTCAGGGCCGGCTTTGACGACCTCGATTTCTGCGTCGTCATCGACCTCTTCGAGACAGCGACCGTCGACCACGCCGATGTCGTGCTGCCGGGAAGCAGCTGGGCGGAGAAAGCGGGGACCGTGACCAACACGGACCGGCGGGTGATGCGGATGCGGCCGAACGCCGATCTGCCCGGAAACGCCCGCCGGGACCTCGATATCCTCACAGACCTCGGTCATCGGTTGGTCGACCAGCCAGACGCGTTCGACTACGACGGGCCTGAAGCGGTGTTCGAGGAGCTAACGCGGGTCACTCCGCTGTACGCCGGTATGAGTTACGACGGCATCGGTGAGGGCTACCAGCGCTGGCCGTTCCCGGCAGACGCCGATTCCGGAACCGACGTGCTCCACACGGAGACGTTCGCCTCGGGCGAACAAACGGCGCCGCTACGCCCAGTCTCGCCGACACCGCCAGCCGATGCCGTCTCCGGGGACCAGCTCGTGCTCACGACGGGACGCGCGCTCCAGCACTTCAACAGCGGCGCGCTCACTCGCCGGTCGGAGACACTCATGCGAATGCGCGGAGAGGACGTGCTCGAAATCCATCCAGACGACGCTGCCGCTCGCGGTATCGAGGACGGCGATGCTGTCGTCGTGGAGAACGGCCGGGGCAGCGTGACAGTGTCGGCGGCTGTGACGGCGGCCATTCGGCCCGGTGTCGTATTCTGCACGTTCCACTATCTGGACCCGCTCGCAAACGCCCTAACCGGTGACTCACTCGACCCGGTCGCCGAGATTCCCGAGTACAAGCATTCGGCGGTGACGGTGCGGAAGGCAGGGTAGCAGAGCCGGCGGGGGACTGGGCGTACAGGCGGCCGATTCGAACGGCGTGCGAGGCCTGGGCGACGCGCTCCAGTCACCAATAAAACAGTTTCTACGGTTCTCACTGCAGTGGATTAGTCGCAATAGTAATTCCTGTCGGACGCGTAGATGAATGTATGTTGGATAGTCGAAAAAGTCGTAAGCTCAGTGCAGCAGTCGTCCTCTTCCAGGGGGTCGTGACTGCGCTCTTCCCGCAGATAAGTGTCAAGTTCATCAAATCCATGATCGGAAAGAACTTCGACAATGCGTCGGAGTTGCAGGTGAAGCCAGCGTATCGCCGGCAGTTGCGCGCAGTCGGCGTTGGTATGGTTGCCGCAGCCGGTACGGATCTCCTGTTGCAGAGCGCTGGAGAGACAGACGACGACCTGCCCGCGGCTGACGGGGACGGCGAATAGCGAAGGCAACAACATCGCCGGAACTCCAGTCTCCCAACTCCTTCATCAGCGAGAGTGGCGCGGACCGGTGGGGTTGAAGTTCATCACGCGGGCACCTTTCTCGAACACACTGAAGCCGGTTCAGTCGTCGCTGTCGACTGTCGCCTCGGTGCCGGCGGTACGGACCTGTGTGGCTTCACTCTCCACGTTAACGCCTTCCCAGTCGTGGTCCGTGTGGTACCCCTCGCGTTCTTTCGCGCTCTGGGCGACACGGATGAACTCCGCCTTATCACGGGCCGTAGCGATGGTCTGTCCGCCACAGTAGGAGAGTCCGGAGCGAATGCCGGCACAGAATTCCTCAGCCACAGCAGCGACCGAGCCTTTGTACGGAGTCAGTGCTTCGACTCCCTCGTCAGCGCTGACGTTGTTCTGTTTGTCGTCACGGTCTTCGGCCGCGGCGGTGGTCGCCATCCCCCGCGACCGCTTGTACTGCGTCCCGTCGACTTCGACGATCGCACCGGGAGCCTCCTCCGTGCCGGCAAAGAGGCTGCCGAGCATCACGGTATCGGCACCGGCCATGAGGGCTTTCACCGCATCACCAGACGTGCGAATCCCGCCATCCGCACAGAGGGTGATGTCAAGATCCGCAGCGGCTGTGGCGCAGTCATCGACAGCGGTCAGCTGTGGGACGCCGGCACCCGCGACCTTCCGGGTGGTACAGTGTGACCCCGGTCCGATGCCGACTTTGACACAGTCGGCTCCGGCGGCGGCAAGGTCTTCAACACCTGCGGGCGTCGCAACGTTGCCGGCGATGAGGTCAGTGTCGGGAAACTCGTCAGCGAGCGTCTCGACGGCATCAAGCGCCCGCTCAAGATGACCATGGGCTACGTCGACGACGAGCGCATCAACGCCGGCCGCAATGACGGCCGCGCTCCGCGCCACGTAATCCTCATTTATACCGACGGCAGCACCGACCCGTTCGTCCGCGGTCTTCACTTGCGTGACCTGTTCGGCCTGTTCGTCCGGCGTCAAGAAGCGATGCAACACCCCAAACCCGCCTGAACGCGAAAGCTCGATTGCCAGTGCTGCCTCTGTGACAGTGTCCATCGCGGCCGAGACGAGCGGCGTGTCTAGTTCAACGGTTGGAGTAAGGGGCGTCGAGAGGTCGATGTCGCTCCGACTGTCGACCGGTGATCGTTTCGGGACGAGAAGAACGTCGCCATAACTCAATCCAGTACGTAACTCGTTCATGCCCCGCTGCTAGTGTACCGCCTAGAACAAAAGTAGGTCGGATTGGAGAGTTCCCCCGGAAACGTGAGTGGCCGAAACAGAGGTTGCGCTCCAGCAAGGAAGCGGATGACGGGTGGCGGTGGGCACCGTGTGTGCCACCCACTGCAGTCAGAGGCACGATCGGGTTCTGAATCCGAGGCATGGGGTGAAACGCGTGGGCTCAAAGTATGAAGAAGCCCAGAGCGGGAGCCAGAACCCGTGTTTACGTAAGCCGCCGTTGGTCATATCTTTTGTGGTAAGCCTTAACACAGTTGCAGGTCTGCACAATCCAGTCAGCACCGGAACGCGCAGCTCTGCCGATCACACGAACGAATGGTACGTTGCTGTGGGGTGGGAGAGGTGGGTGCAACGCACCATCGGAAGTCGTCGAAACTGACGATGGGGTCCGGCCCGGGCAATCGTGTGGGAAAAGCCAGCGCGATTGGACAGGCTCAGAACCCATCTAGCTCCGCTACCAGTATATATAAAATGCTTGCGGGATCCGTTCGCTGTCTGTTGGTTTGACCGCAAGTCGCACAGTTCTCACGGGCGTTACTCCCGTCCGGTCGCGTCAGCAATACACCCGAATGCTACCAGCGACGGAATGGTGGGCAGCCGGGGGGAGTGTGCACCGCACCATTCACGGTCGTCATCCACGACGACGGGTTCTGGGCCCGGGCCGTTTGCTGAGGGTGCCCGGATTCAGTGGGGGAGAGGTGGCGCGGGAACCAGAACCCTATTAGAGATAACAGGGTTACTTGGGAATAACGACTGTGACGTTTTAGTTCATTTTATTGGCTCTGTGGTTACTGAGCGTCCGCAATCGCAGCATGGGCAGTCGCGATGAGCGCGCACCCGCTTGTCAGCCGGGGTTATTCCACGGCTTCGAGACCTGTAATCTCGAATCGTGTCCCACCCATCGAGCTCTCAGTTGCGTGAATCTCCCAGCCATGAGCGTCAACGACTCGTTTGACGATGTTGAGACCCAGACCAGTCCCCGATTCGGAAGTCGAGTAGCCGGCCTCGAACACTTTTTCCCGGTCCTCGTCGGGGATGCCTGGACCGTCGTCTTCGATGTAGAATCCGTTGGCGTCTCCGAAAATCTCGCCGACTACCACAGTAACGTCTAGACCTGCGTGATCAATCGTGTTCCGGAACAGGTTTTCGAGCAGGTGCCGGAGTTGGTCGGGGTCAGCTTTTATCACTGGCTGTGCATCGGCCCCACAATCACAGTACAGCTCGGCCTCGTCTGCAGGGTCAGAGACAAGCTTCCACGCAGCCGCAGCGACTGCGTCGATTGCGACAGGTTCCAGTGACCCGATCTCTTGTTGCTCCCGCGCGAGCCAGAGGAGGTCCTCGACAATGCGTTCCATCCGATCAGTCGCGGTCTCGATCACATCGAGATGATCGCTCGACTGTTCGGCTTGGACGAGTCCAAGCCGACCCTGTATGACGTTGAGCGGGTTCCGCAGGTCGTGGCTGACAGTTGCGGCAAACTGCTCCAGCTGTTCTTTTTGATCCTGCAGTTCCCGTTCACGCCTCGTACGTTCGGCTATGTTTCGACCGGTGCCGACAAGCCCTATCATGGTACCGTCGGCGTCAGTTAGTCGGTCAGCAGTGAACTCGTAGGGAACGCGGTTCCCCTCTGCGGTACGGAAATCCGCTTCGATGGTCGAGTGCCCCGTTGTGAGCGCCTCCTCAATCGCCTTAGAGACTGCCTCCCGTTCCTCTTCCGGAAAAAGACTGCGTACGTCAAGGTCCGTCATCTCTTCGTCGGTGCACCCGGCCAGCTTTTCGAAGTGTTCGTTACAGCGCTGGACGTTGCCTTCGGAATCAAGCACGTAGAATATATCGGCAAGTGAATCGAGCGCCTGATCGATAAAAGTCCGTTCTGTCCGGAGTTCGTTTCGGATCTTTAGCGAGTGTATGGCGTGCGAGATGCTGTTCCCGAGTTCGGTGAGTAGCTCCTGTTCGTCCTCTGCGAAAGCGAACGGACGGGACGAATAGACGCACAGAAGGCCATAAAGCGTGTCATTGTATTCTAGCGGAACCGCAGCACTGCTCCGATAGTCGCGGTCGAGTGCTTCCTCTCGCCAGACCTCGAACGCCGGGTCAGCCTGAATGTTCTGCGACGTAGCAATGCGTCGGTGCTGGACGGCCCTGCCCGCGGGGCCCTGTCCGGTCGGAGAGTCGTCCGCCGTGACAACAATCGTATCGAGATACTCGTCTTCGACGCCGGCCCAGGCCTGTGGCTCGATTCGGTCTGTCTCAGGATTGGGCTCGCCGATCCAAGCAAAACGGTAGGGTTCAGAGTCGCTAATAATCTCACAGACACGCGTTTTGATCTCCGAGAGCGAACTCGCCCGGATGAGAGCCTGGTCGATACTGCTTACGAGAGCGCGAACCCGTTCAAGTTCAGCAGCGCGCTGATTGGTGCGGTACTGGTCGACGGCGTTTTCGATACGATTTGCGAGGAGTTCGTATCGTTCCGTGCCGTGCCCTTTCCGCAGATAGTCGGTTGCACCGGCGGCAATAGCATCGCTGGCGACCGCTTCGCTCCCCTCTCCGGTAAAAAGAATAAACGGGAGATCAGGGTACTCCGTACGGACGGTTTCGAGGAGTTCGATGCCGTCCGTCTCGGGCATCCGGTAATCGCTGACAATACAGTCAATAGACCGCGTCGCGAGTCTGTCGAGCCCTTCAGCAGCACTCGTCGCAGGGACGACAGTGAGTTTATCTGATTGCTGTGTGAGTATTTCTGATGCCACATCTAAAAAGTCCGGTTCATCATCGATATGAAGCACAGCGATACTCGACATCTCTGACACGATACCGACTGTACCGAACTTCGGAGGATAAAGTTGCTGACCCGAGTATCAGAACCTATACTCTAATCTTGGACGTGGTATGTGTCAATAGCGGAAATTTTCAGCACTGAATCACCTGACACCCGTTATTTCTGATTTCGGCGGGTCGTAATAGTATCACAGATAAAAACCGGGCCACTCGACTGATAAAAGCCCACTACGTAGTAGTTCCAATGGCCTACACAGGTGACAGGACTCCCGATTCCATTCAGGTTCTGTATGTAAACAACGATGGTGAGTTTGCTGAGCTAACACAGACGAAACTCGCACATCTCTCATCGGATTTTGACATGACAGCTGTCGGGACTGTGGAGGCTGCTCTCGACTCGCTCGAAACATCGACTATCGATTGTGTGGTCACCTCGTATTCACTGCCGGACGGGACGGGGATCGACCTCCTGAATCGGCTCCGGGCTGGCGAGTACGAACTACCGACGATTCTATTTACCGGCCGCGGGAGCGAGCGAATTGCGAGCGAAGCGACACAGGCGGGTGTTTCCGACTACATTCCGATCCGCGCGGGCCAGAACAGTTTCGAGGTGCTCGCGGGCCGCATCCAGACGCTCACCGATGCCGCTCGCAAACAGGCGGCCGCCGAGCGGCTATCCGACCGCTTCCAACGAACCTTAGAGCGGGCGACTGACGGGATTTATGCCGTCGACAGCCAATGGCGAATCGAATACGTAAACGAGAAGATGGCTAACCGGGTCGGCCGCGACCCCAAGGCTATCGTCGGTACGGTCATCTGGGAAGAGTTCCCCTCGGTAGTTGGGACGGAACTCGAAGACAAATACCGAACGGCAATGGAAACCGGTGACCCGGTGTCGTTCGAACAGTACCTTGGCGAACCCTTTGAGTACTGGGTCGAAGTGCGGGTATTCCCGGACGATGACGGGCTCACCGTCTTTTCACGTGAAACGACGGCCGAGCGGGAGCGCGAACTGGAACTGGAGCGCAGTGAAGCGATCCTCGAAACCATCCACGACGCCGTGTTCGTCCTGAACGATGAGGGGACGATCGAATTCGCGAACGCGGCGTCGAAACGGCTGATTGCCGGGGAACGGGCAACGCAGGTCGCGGGGCAGCAGTTAGAGACAGTCGTGGGTGACCGCGTTTCCACGTCTGATGCGGAGCAGTTTACATCTGCGGTCCGCTCGACGCTCAATGACATAGAGGGCGACGGTGGCGTCACGGGGTTGTACGACGCGGACTTACAGCTTGATATCACGACCGGTGGCAATAAACGCACACTTGATGTCCGAGTGACACCGTTCCAGAGCAACAAGAGCAGTCAAGCGCTTGTCGTTGCTCGGGACATCACGGAACAGAGCGAAGCCAAGCGACAGTTGGAGCGAGAGCGCGACGCGCTCCGGGAACTCCAGAATATCATGGCAAGCAGCGATGTCTCGGTCGAAACACGCCTTCACGAACTTCTCGAACTGGGGTGTCAAACGCTCGGTCTCGACATCGGCATCGTCTCACACATTCAGGGGGATGAGTACACGGTCACGGCAGTGCACGCGCCGACTGCCGAAATCGAATCCGGGGATCAGTTCGATATCGGATCGACGTACTGCGAAGAAGTCGTGGGCACAGATTCCCTCTGTTCGTTTACCGATGCGGTGGCCGACGGGAGAGAAACCCACCCAGCATATCGTGAGTTCGAGTTAGAATCGTACATCGGCGTCCCATTGGTCGTTGACGGGAGTCGGTACGGGACGGTCAATTTTTCGAGTCCCACAACGCGGGTCGCTCCCTTTGGAGCGCTCGAGCGGACGTTCGTGAAGCTACTCTCAGAGCTCGTGAGCGCCGAAATATCGCGTAGACAAGACCGGGCGGAGCTCCAGCGACAGGAGTTCCTGTTCGAACGAGTGCAAGCCATCGCTGATATCGGTGTCTGGGAGTACTACCCGTCTACAGGCGACCTCGACTGGTCCGCTGGAGTGCGTCGGATTCACGGGGTCGACGACGATTACGAACCGATTATCGACGACGCTGTCGAGTTCTACCATCCTGAGGACAGGGGGACGATTACGAAGGCCGTCGAGCGGGCAATCGAGGCCCGGGAGTCGTACGATCTCGATCTCCGAATCGTTCGGACAGACGGTGAGGTACGCGATGTTCGGGCATGGGGGGAGCGCGTCGACGGTTCGCAGGACAACGAGCCCGTGCTTCGGGGTGTTTTCCAGGATATCACCGAGCGAAGAGCCGAGGAGCGCGCGCACCGAGAGCTTGCAGAGGAATACGAGGCACTGCTCAACACCTCCGGTGACGCCATATTCATGCTCGATGTCGAGACAGCCGGTGGCGAGCCAGCGTTCGAGTTTGCGCGACTCAGCCCCGGCTACGAGTCGCAGACGGGACTCACGACCGAGGACGTTCGAGGGCAAACACCGCGGCAGGTCTTCGGTGCCGAACGCGGTGCCGAACTCGCGGCGAACTACACTCGTTGCTACGAGCAGCGTGCGCCGATATCGTATCGTGAAGAACTGGACATCGCTGACGACGCACGGTTCTGGGACACGAGCCTCGCGCCGGTTATTGTGGGTGACGAGATCGTCCGGATCGTCGGCATCGCCCGCAACGTGACTGAGCAGGTCGAGCGGGAACGCAAACTCGAAGCGACGAACCAGCGACTGGAGTCACTCATCGAGGCGACGCCGCTCACTGTCATGGAAATCGACACGGACGGGACGGTCACCCGCTGGAACGATGGAGCCGAGAATATGTTCGGCTGGTCGAGCGAAGAGGTGCTTGGCGAATTCAATCCGATGGTCCCAGACGAGCACCAGGCTGAGTTCGCCTCTCACCGGGAGCGCGTGTTGAGCGGCGAGCCGATTCGGGGCAAGGAGGTACGACGGAAGACGAAAGCCGGTGAGGAACTAGATCTGCTCCTGTCGGCTGTCCCAATCACTGCTCCTGACGGAGAGATAGTGAGCATACTGGCCGTGTTAGAGGACATCACTGAGCAGAAACAGTTAGAGGCGAAACTCCGGTCGCTGCAGGAAACAGCACAGCGGCTCAGTGGCGCACGGTCGAATGACGAGATCGGAGACATCGCGATCGAGGCTGCCGTCGAGATTCTCGGGTTCGAACTCACCGGTATCTGGGAGTACGCCGACCGGACCGACGAGCTTGTTCCGCTGTCGGCGAGTGCAGCCACGAGGGATCGGTTCGGTGAGCTGCCACGTGTGCAGTCCGATTCGGCGTTTGTCTGGGAGGCGTTCCAGGCCTCAGAAGTGCGTCGATACGATGACATCCAGTCCGTGACATCGTTCGGCGAAACCGGCACGGCTCTCAGAAGCGGTCTGTTCGTTCCGCTGGGCGAGTTTGGGCTTATCGGCGTCGGAACGACACAGGAACAGACGTTCTCTGATACAGACGTGGATCTGTTCCAGATACTGGGTGCGACTGTCGAGGCGGCATTCACCCGTGCAAGCCGCGAGGCCGAACTCCAGCGGCAGAACGAACGGCTCGATGAGTTCGCCAGTGTCGTCGCCCACGACCTCCGGAATCCGCTATCCATCGCCATCGGGTTTCTCGACATCGTCGAGGAGACAGGCGACCTCAGTCACGTAGACCGGATCGAGGCGGCACATGATCGCATGGAGCGGCTGATCGACGACCTCCTGACGCTATCGCGCGGTGAGACCACAGTTACGGATGCGAAACAGATCGACCTCAAGGCTGTGACGACGGAGGCCTGGGGATACGTCGACACCGCTGAAGCGACGCTGACGGTTGCTGACACGGTCCCGACAGTGGCTGGTGACGCCGGGCGGTTGACGCAGCTATTCGAGAACCTCTTCAGAAACGCTATCGAGCACGGCGGGGACACCGTCACCGTCACTGTCGGGCAGTTAGACGGCGGCGACGGGTTTTACGTCGAAGACGACGGTGACGGGATTCCTCCGGAGAAGCGTGAGGAGGTGCTCGAACACGGCGTCACGTCTACCAAAGGGGGTACTGGCTTCGGACTCTCAATCGTCGAAGACATCGCCAATGCGCACGGCTGGAGCGTCCGTGTGACAGACGGCTCTGCTGGCGGGGCGCGGTTCGAGTTCTGCTACTGAGAGAAGCACAGTAGCGACTTCTCGGCGCTGGGACGCAGGCGTGGAACCCGTTCCGGGACCGGCAGAAACAGAGCTACGGCCAGAGCCCGCGCGCTTCGTGGGCCTCAGCAATGCGCGAAAGGGCGACGATGTATGCCGCATCACGCCACGTGATGTCGCGCTTTTCGAACTCCGTCCGAACGGCGTCCCAGGCCGCTCGCATCTCTTCGTCGAGTTCATCGTTTACGCGCTCAAGCGACCATGACCGACGGTTGATGTCCTGTAGCCACTCGAAGTAGCTCACCGTGACGCCGCCGGCGTTCGCCAGAATATCCGGAATCACGACGACATCGCGGTCAGCGAGAATTGAGTCAGCAGTGGACGTAGTCGGCCCGTTCGCCCCCTCAACGACGAAATCCGCGGCGATGTCGTCCGCGTTCGCCTCGGTGATGACGTTGCCGAGTGCTGCCGGAATGAGAACGTCGACGTCCAGCGTCAGCAGTTCGTCGTTCGAAATCACGGTGTCGGCGTACTCGGTGACCGCTTCCGGTTCCTCGTCGTGTGACGGGACTGTCGCGGTATCGATTCCGCCGGGGTCGTACATCGCCCCGTTCACGTCGCTGATCGCGACGACAGTCGCACCCTGTTCGTCGAGTAACCGTGCTGCGTTCGCACCGACGCTGCCGTAACCCTGTACCGCAACAGTGGTGTCCGACAGTGGCTGGTCGTAGTACTCACAGACCTGCTGTGTGATAATCGCGACGCTCCGGCCGGGCGCGTCTTCACGCCCCTTGCTCCCACCGACGATAGGCGGCTTGCCGGTGACGACGCCCGGTATCGTCTCGCCCTCTTGCATGGAGTAAGCGTCCATTAGCCAGGCCATCGTCTGTGGGTCCGTTCCCATGTCCGGGGCTGGTATGTCTCGGTTCGGACCGATGACCTCGCGGAGTTCCTGTGCGAACCGGCGGGTGAGCCGTTCTTTCTCGTCTCGGCTCAGCGTTTTCGGATTGACCGCGATACCGCCTTTCGCGCCGCCGAAGGGGAGGTCCATCACCGCGCACTTCCAGGTCATCCAGATCCCGAGTCCGACGCACTCATCCCTCGTCACGTCGGGATGATAGCGGAGGCCACCTTTGTACGGCCCTCGGACGCTATCGTGCTGTGCTCGAAACCCGGTGAACACTTCCACCGTGCCATCGTCCCGCTCAATCGGGACGGTGACCTCGTGGACGTTTTTCGGGTGGTTCAGCCGTTCGACGATGTTCGGGTCGATATCGAGGTGGTCCGCGGCTCTGTGGAGCTGCAGCCGGGCTGTTTCGAGCGCCGTTTCCGACCCTGACGACGACTCACCCGACGGAGAGGCGGAGGTCAGTTCCGGTCCCATCGTTATTCCAGCGGTGTCAGTCGGTTGCGCATTTCGCCGCCGCAGTCCCGACAGTTCTCCGGTTGGCTCTCTGCAGTGATGACTGTGCCACACGCAAAGCACTCGTACGGTGTCTTCTCGTCGTGGTCTTGCTCTACATCTCTCATGTGTATTCACGAGTGACGGTGTCCGACCGCCAGCACTCGACTAAGGAATAGAAGGACATCAAAGGAATATTCAGAGGTTAAACAAAGAAGTAGGGTGAGATTGGCTTGTTTATTATTGAACCCCCTTCACGACTCAAGACCCGGGACGCTCCGCTCTTCGAACAGTGTGGTGAACAGTTTCCGCTGGGCAGTCCGGACATGCTGGTAGAACGCCGGTGGGGAGATTTCGAGCATCGTCGCGATGTCTTCGCCGGACTTCGTGCGCGGTGACTCGAAGTAGCCGCTGTAGTAGGCGGTCTGGATCACTTCGAGTTGCCGCTCCGTGAGGTCCGTGAGGAACTCCGAACCCCGGTCCTGCTCGACACCCCGTTCGAGCGTCTCCTTGCGCTTGAGTTCGACGCCAGAGAAGGTACTATCGACCAGTTGCGCGATATTTCGAACGTCGACGCTCTGTGGCACATCAACGACGAGTGTCGTTCCCGCCGAGTCTGCGGTCGCTTCCCGGAAGATAGCGCCGTGGTCGGCGAGTTCTATTGCGAGGAACGGCTGTGACAGCTCCAGTCGCAGGACGCCGGTGTCAGTGTCATCGTCGCTTATCTCTGTCACGTCGTCAATCGTCGTCATATCGGCCGCGGCTGCCGCGACTGTTTGCACGTCAGCATCTTCGACTGTAACGAACACGCTGTTGCCGGCCGGCGCGTGTTGGATGCCACCCTCGTAGGAAAGCGTACACCCCACAGACCGGGCCAGTCGCGACAGGAGGAACCGCTCGTCATCGATGGCGAACTCGACGCGGGTCACCGAGGTCGTAAGCAGCGCGTGTTTCCGTTCGATGGCGCTGAGTGCCGAGGCAATCGTTTCGCCGAGTTCGTGCAACACAGTGCGCGTTGTCTCGTCGAACGCGTCTTTCGTGTCCGCATAGATGGTGAGAATCCCGTGCCTGAGGTCGTTGTACACGAGTGGGATACTCAACACAGAGAGGAAATCGCGCGTGAGTGCGTCCGACCGCCACGGCGCGTTTCGGAGGTCGGCGGCGACGTTGGGAATCATCGTCACGTCGCCGGTCGCAGCCGTCTGGCCTGCGGGCTCGGTCTCAGAGGGCGCGACGGTGACTTGCTGACTGTCGAGATACCCCTGTTCGGTGCCGGCCCACGCTCGCGGTTCGACGGTACTACCTCCCGGGTCGACACTCCCGATCCACGCAAACTTGAATCGGTCCGTGTCAGTCAGCCGTTCACAGACAGTGTGGTTGATCTCGTCCTGGGTTTCGGCGCTGACGATTGTCTGGTCTATCTCCCGAATCGTGTTGTTGATGTGATTCAGGGCGGTCAGTTGCTCGTTTTGCCGCTGGAGTTCGCGGTCCTGTTCCCGGAGCTGGGATTCCCGGACGACCCGGTCAAGGGCGGCTTCGGCGGTCGCTGCGAGCAGGTCGGTGAGTTCCTGTGTCACGTCGTCGAACACCCCGACCGCAGTCGACCCGGTGACGAACACGCCGTGATTGCCGAGCGGAATGAACATCACGCTCCGGAGGTCGGTCGCCCGGTTTTCCAGCCGATCCGACGTATGGACGTCGTCGAACACGAGTGTCTCGTCGTTGACGAAGCTGTGGCTCGGGAGCGTGTCGTCGTTCGTGCGGACGGCCGGCAGCGGCCCGTGGTGTTCGGTCATCGCCTGGGACTGTGCCACTGGCTGGAGTTCGTTCGTCTCGGCGTCGTGCAGATAGATTGCACTCGCAGAGACATCGAACACACTGAGCACGTCATCGACGATATGCTGGGCGATTTCCTGATTGGTCTCTGTGTAGAGGAACTTCCGTGCGGTCTCCTGCAGCGTCGTCAGTGCTTCCTCGCGCTGTTTCCGTTTCGTGATGTCTCGGCAGCTATACAGTAGCGTTCCGTCCTGAATCGAGACTTCGCGGACGTTGACCAGCAGCGTGTGCTCGTGACCCGCTTTGTCGGTGACGGTACACTCGATGTTCTTGAGAACGCCCTTCTCGGCGAGTTCCGCTCGGTCGAACAGGTCCTCACCGAGGAGCGTATCGATCGTTTCCTGCTCGCGGATCTCGTCGTCGGTGTAGCCGAAGATGAAGTGGACGTTCGGGCAGACGTAGGTGTACTCTCCGTCCTCGTTCGTCATGAGAACGGTGTCGGTCATATTGCTGAGCGTAACTCGGTGGAGCTCCTCGGACTGGCGGAGGTCGCGGTCGAGGGTGACCTGCTCCGTGATGTCGATTCCTTCGATCACAATCGAGGTTACGTCGCCGAAGTCGTTCTCGACCGGCCGAACTGAGAGCTCGATAACGCGGTCTGTGGCTGTGGTCGGCTGGTGGACGACCACGTTCCCGAACTGCCCGTCGCGTGCGGCTTCTACGAGTTGCCGGATGTCGCGTTCAGTTGCCTCGGATCTGGACCACCACGGCAGCGTCCAGAACGGGTCACCGATGACCGCGTCCACGTCCTCGTCAATCATCGCCCGTCCCGTCTGATTCACACGGGCGAGCGAGCCATCCGGGTCAAGGACCCACGTGGCCGTCTGTGTGTCGTGAAAGACGGCGTCGAACTGCCGTGCCCGTTCGCGCTGCATGGTCGCTCGCCGCGTGGATCGGAGCACCTTCTCGGTTCGTTCGACCAAGTCGTCTATTTGCAGGCCGTCTGTCTCCGCAAGGGGTACGTAGTCGGAAACGCCGGCCTCGATTGCCTCACTCGCCAGGGCCTCACTGCCGTCCGTTGCCCCGAGAACGACTGGAGGGTCCGGAGCCGAGTCCCGGAGCTGTCGGACCAAATCAGTGCCACTCCCGTCGCTAAGTGTCGCTGCCGTGACCATGCAGTCGACTGAGCGCTGACGCGCTATGTCCAGAGCGGCCGGTGTTGTCCCGGCGGTGAGGATAGTGGCCCCAGTACTCGATGCAAGCGCATCCGAGAACTGCTCGCACCAGTTCGTAGAACCGACCACGAGTACCTGTGCCGTGTCGAGCGGATTCCCGGCGTCACTCATCTGCCTCTCCCGGGCACGGAGCTATCACTGAGACCACTGTCGCGGTGAGTGGACACTCGTTCGTGATGCCGCCACCTGTCGGAAACGAAGGGGTTCAGTCGCCGGAATGTGGATGTGGGGTTCAATAATAAACACCTGATGTCCGATATACTTCGTTGCTAAACAATTTATTATTTCCTCATTCCTGCGGTCGTTCCGATAGAGTGCCATGGGTCAACGACCGGACCGCACGGAGAGACATGACGGACAGCACATGGACTAACACAGGCGGTCCTCGCTCGTCGTCCAGAGGTCCAGCGGCTCCCGTCCCAGATCAGCTATGATGGACGTACAACGTCGCTTGATGGAAAAGAGAGCTATCAGGCACATCGAGGCACCGATGTCGGTACCAGTGTTCCAATCCGTGACCCGGATCTGGCACTTCCCCAGCGGAGACGCTCTGCTCGAACGTACCGGGCATCGTGACTGCCTGATTCCGGATGTCGACCGGGTCGATGTTCCAGTGCGCGGAACGGAACAGGTTGCAGATGCTGTGGCACTCGAAACGGACACCACTGTTCGGATAACAGATAAAACAGGAAATATAGTAGTAACAAAATTTGATAGTAGTTTGAAGATAGGATAAGATTCGCTGAGCTAAAGCGCCGTTGTAAGCCGTTCTGTTAGCCTTATCTATAACCAAATATATGATTATTTTCTGGTAAAAATGGATAGCTTTTGGTATCTCGATTGGTCTCATGGACACATGTCTGATGTAAATCCGTACCAGAGCCTGCGGACGCAGATCGATGCAGCAGCACAATACGTGGACATCTCAGAGGGACAACTGGAACGGCTGAAAGCACCCGAGCGGATACTGGAAACGAACCTCTCTGTCGAGATGGACGACGGGTCAGTCGAGGTGTTCCGTGCGTATCGGTCGCAGTTCAATGGTGACCGTGGCCCGTACAAGGGCGGAATCCGCTATCACCCACAAGTAGACCGCGACGAGGTCAAGGCGCTTTCGGGGTGGATGGTGTACAAGACGGCGACGAGCGACATCCCGCTCGGCGGTGGGAAAGGCGGCATCGTCATCGATCCGAGCAACTATTCCGAGAGCGAACTCGAACGGGTCACGCGCTCGTTCGCGAAGGAGCTGACGCCACTGATTGGAGCCGACCGCGACGTGCCTGCCCCTGACGTTAACACGGGCCAGCGCGAGATGAACTGGATCAAGGACACCTACGAGACACTGGAACACACGACCGAGCCCGGCGTCATCACCGGAAAGGACCTCGCAAGCGGCGGCAGCGAAGGCCGCGTCGAAGCGACCGGACGGTCGACAGTCGTCGCGGCGCGTGAAGCCTTCGAGTATCTCGGCAAGGACCTCAAAGGCGCGACGGTGGCGGTCCAGGGCTACGGGAACGCCGGCTGGATCGCGGCGAAACTCATCTACGAGATGGGGGCCAATGTCGTCGCCGTGTCCGATTCGAGCGGGGCGATCTACAGCGAATCGTCGTTCGACCCCGTCGCAGTCAAGGACTACAAACGTGAAACCGGGAGTGTCATCGGCTATCCGGACGCAGCGGCGGAATTAACGAACGATGAATTGCTCACACTCGATGTCGATCTGTTGATCCCGGCCGCCCTTGAGAACGCCATCGACGAGTCTCTGGCACAGGACATCTCCGCCGACGTCATCTCTGAGGCCGCAAACGGCCCGATTACCCCCGCAGCGGACGACGTTCTCAGCGACCGCGAGACGCTGGTCATTCCAGATATCCTCGCGAACGCGGGCGGCGTCATCGTCTCGTACTTCGAGTGGGTCCAGAACAGGCAGCGCTTCTACTGGTCCGAAGAGCGCGTGAACGAAGAACTAGATTCGATTATCGTCGAGCAGTTCGAGAACCTCGTCGATGCCTACGAGGAGCGAAACCTCCCGTCCCTCCGAACCGGCGCATACGTCGTCGCACTCCAACGGGTCATGAACGCCAGCGAGCAGAACGGAACCTGGCCGTAACGGGTTCCGGACCACATCTGGCCGCCGCGCCCGTTACTGTATTTGGGAGCGCTCTGTCACCAAACGACACGATATTAAGGCCATCCAGTGACGAAGGCAACTATGCCAACCGACCGGGTCACAGTCTCTCTCGACGAGGAGACCAAAGAGACGTTAGAAAGTCTCGCCGACCGAACTGGGGAGAGCCAGAGCCAACTGATCCGCGAGTCGATCGCGTTCTACGCGGCAAACTTCGACTCAGCCCATGCGAGTGACAGCGACCACCTTCAGACGTACTACGAGATGCTTTCGACGGGCGAGCACGTCCTGCTGGACATCGACTTGCTGCACGCACTCCTGAGTCAGTTTACCGACCCGGACGAACGTGATGAGGAGGTTCTGGACATGGTCGATCAGGTGGCGCAGTACCACGCACAGGAGTACGCCGAGCGGTTCGATTCGCTCGAAGACGTTCTGGAATGGCTCTCACTGTGTGGGTTCCTGACCGTTCGCCGCGACGAAAAGGGAAGTTTCCACGTGGTGTTCCCATCTGAGTCGGTGCGGTGGTTGATAATCCGGTTCATCCGTGGTAGCATTACTGCCCTCCCGTTCGAAATTGAAATCGAAGAGAGTGTTTCCAAAGTACTGTTAAGAGAACGGAAGCCGTGAGTACCCCCGCTCTGGACCCGGATAGACTCGTATCCGGGGAGTGAATGTTTCGTACTAGTTTCTCACCGGGTGCTACAGAGTTCATACGACCGATGTTCCGGACACACACAGGTCTTAACAATGTTTTTGCTTACCTGCCGGGACCGTGACAGTGGCTATCAAAACCAACAATCATGAGCATTACAAAACGACTCAAAGCCGTCGGCCCGGGAGCGATGGTCGCCGCCGCGTTCATCGGCCCAGGCACGGTCACGACTGCGAGCGTCACCGGGGCAGAGTTTGGCTACGCGCTCCTGTGGACAATGGTCTTCTCAATCGCTGCAACGATTGTTCTCCAGGAAATGAGCGCGCGGCTGGGCCTTGTCTCGGGGGAGGGGCTCGGCGAAGCACTTCGAGAGCGGTTCGACAATCAAATCGTCGAGTACGTGAGTATATTCCTCGTTGTCGGCGCCATCGGCGTCGGAACCGCCGCCTACGAGGCCGGGAATATCCTCGGCGGTGCCGCAGGGCTCGCGACGATCACAGGTATCGACTCGACAGTGTGGGGAGTCGTGATGGGACTCGTGGCCGGACTCCTGCTCTACACTGGGCGCTACAAACTGATCGAGCGAGCGCTCATCGGGCTGGTCGCCGTGATGGCGTTCTCGTTCGTAGCATCGGCCATCCTTATTGGTCCTGACCCGGGTGCGATTGCGATGGGGTTCGTCCCCGGTATCCCCTCGGGGTCGCTGTATCTCATCACCGGCCTCATCGGAACAACCATCGTCGGGTACAACCTGTTCCTGCACGCGAGTAACGTCCAGGAGCGGTGGAGCGGTCCCGACGATATCGGTCACTCGCGCATCGACACAGTGCTGTCAATCGTTGCGGGCGGCGTGATCACGATTACGATCATGGTGACCGCGGCCGCAGCATTCGAGCCCGGCACCCAGATCAGCGATATCGGTCAGATGGCCGAACAACTGCGACCCATCGCGGGACCGTACGCAGAACTGTTCTTCAGCATCGGCATCTTCGCCGCCGGATTCACGAGCGCGACGACAGCGCCGCTTGCGGGTGCGTGGGCGACCACAGGTGCACTCGGCTGGGATTCAGACATGCAGAGCACACAGTTCCGCGCTGTCTGGGGGACCATCCTCAGTGTCGGGGTGCTTTCGGTGTTGCTGGGTGGCAGTCCCGTCCAGATTATCGTGTTCGCACAGGTTGTTAACGGGATTTTATTGCCCATTGTCGCGGTGTTCTTGATATACGCGATGAACCAGCGGGACCTCCTCGGCGAGTACACGAACGGGTCGATAGCGAACGCCCTCGGCGCGATTGTGACGCTCATCGTCGTGTGGCTCGGGGTTCGGACGCTGCTCAGCGTCGCGGGGGTGCTGTAGATGGGCGGCCGGCGGATCGGTGTCGACGTCGGTGGCACTTTCACTGACGTGACGCTGTCGCTCGACGGCGAACTCGTGACCGCAAAAGTCCCGAGTACCGAAGACCAGAGCGAGGGCGTCATCGCCGGGATCGAGAAGGCCTGCGAAGCGGCTGCAATCGACCCTGAGACCGTAAGCGAGTTCTCTCATGCGATGACCGTCTCGGTCAACGCGCTGCTCGAAGAGGACGGCGCAAAGACCGCGCTCGTCACGACCGACGGGTTCCGAGACGTTCTGGAAATCGGCCGCCAGGATCGCCCGTCGCTGTACGACCTGTCCGCCGAAAAGCCGACACCGCTGGTTCCCAGACGCCGACGCTTCGAAGTGGCCGAACGAACGACCACCGACGGTATCGAACAGCCCGTCGACGAGAGCGAAGTGCGGGCAATCGCCGAGCAATTGCGCGAGATGGCTGTCGAGTCCGTTGCCGTCTCACTGCTGCACGCGTACGCGCATCCCGAAAACGAAACGCGCGTCGCAGACATCCTGCGGGATGAGCTCGACGTGCCCGTCTCAGCCTCACACGAAGTCCTCGCCGAGTTCCGCGAGTACGAACGAACCTCGACGACGGCCGTCGACGCGTACGTACGACCGGCGATTGACCACTACGTCAGTCACCTCACCGACCGTGCTCGGGACCTCGGGGTCCCACAGCCACGGATCATGCAGGCCAACGGCGGCATCACCGACGCTGATACCGTCCGGCGGAACGCTGTGACGACTGTTCTCTCGGGCCCTGCCGCCGGCGTCGTAGGGGCAGGTTCGATGGCGGCCGACGAACAGGACGGGCTGGTCACGTTCGATATGGGTGGGACCTCTAGCGACGTGAGTCTCGTCCGTGATGGCGAAGCGGAACGGACGACGGAGGGCGTCATCAACGAGCGGCCGATCAAGACGCCAATGGTCGACGTCGAAACAGTCGGAGCCGGCGGCGGGTCCATTGCCTGGGTTGACGCCGGGGGGGCACTCCGGATTGGACCACGTTCCGCTGGGGCAGACCCCGGCCCCGCCTGCTACGGGAAGGGCGGGACTGAGCCGACCGTCACCGACGCGAACCTCGTGCTGGGCTACATCGGCGAAAGCACTAGTCTGGGTGGCGAACTATCACTCGATGCCGATGCCGCCCATGACGCGCTTACCGACCTCGCCGACGAAGCGGGCCTCGACGGTCCCCTCGACGCCGCTCGTGGCGTCTATCGCGTTGCCAATGCGAACATGACCAGAGCCATTCGCTCCGTGACCGTCGAGCGCGGGTACGACCCGCGGAAGTTCGGGCTGGCTGCGTTCGGAGGTGCTGGGCCGATGCACGCGGCCTCCATCGCAGCTAGCCTCGATATGGATCGGGTGGTGATTCCACGCGCCTCCGGCGTGCTATCAGCGTACGGCCTGCTCGCCGCCGACGAGAAGCGCGACGCCGTACGGACGTATCAGCGCTCGCTCGACGCTGTCGACCCCGACGATGTCGATGCAGTCTACGAGGCGCTGGCCGAAGAACTGTTAGCCGAGGTCAGCGACCGCGAGGCGGCGACAGTGCGTTACTCCGCCGACCTCCGATACGCCGGCCAGAGTTTCGAACTGACCGTGGATGTCGACCGGCCGTTCGCCACCGCGGACGCACGCGAGCGGTTCGGCACAGCCCACGAGTCCGCGTACGGGTATCGAGCGGACGAGTCGGTCGAACTGGTGAACTGTCGCGTGACGACGACCGTCGAACGAAGCGCGCCGCCGGTCGAGTACGCCGCCGAGGGCGACCCACAGAAGGGGTCCCGAGAGGCGGTGTTCGCCGACGAGGTCCGCGAAACGCCGGTCTACGGGCGGGCGCAACTGCCACCTCAGGATAGAATCGACGGTCCCGCGATTATCGAGGGCGATGAGAGTACAATTGTCGTCCCGCCGGCCTGGAACGTCCGGGTCCGCGATGACGGGACGCTGATTGCGGCGGTGAGCGACACATGAACGACGAAGCCACAACACCGAGTGACGAACAGGAAGCAATCGACCCTGTAACGCTGGAAATACTCAGGAACCAGCTTGAGAGTGTTGCAACCGAGATGGGTCACGTGCTCATCCGCGGTGCGTACTCGCCGAACATCAAGGAGCGCCAGGACTGCTCGACGGCGCTTTTCGACGCGTCGGGTCGGATGGTCGCACAGGCGGAACACATCCCGGTACATCTCGGCGCAATGCCCGATGCGGTGGATGTTGTCCTCCAGAAGGACCCGAAGCCGGGTGACGTGTTCATCGTTAACGACCCGTTCGCCGGCGGGACACACCTGCCGGATATCACGCTCGTCTCGACGATAGCACCCAACGACGAAGTGATTGGGTATGCCGTCTCGCGAGCCCATCACGCCGACGTTGGCGGGAGTTCGCCGGGGAGCATGCCGCCGGGCGCACAGGAGATTTACGAGGAAGGGCTCCGCCTGCCTGCCGTCCGACTCGTCGACGGCGGCGAACCCAACGCGGCGGTTCACGACCTCATCCGTGCCAACGTCCGAACGCCTGACGAGCGCGAGGCGGACCTCCGTGCTCAGCGCGCTGCGAACGAACGAGCCGAGGAGCGCAT
The DNA here is from genome assembly GCF_003665985.1 of Haloarcula sp. Atlit-47R. NCBI lineage: Archaea > Methanobacteriati > Methanobacteriota > Halobacteria > Halobacteriales > Haloarculaceae > Haloarcula > Haloarcula sp. Atlit-47R. The sequence goes on from NZ_QPLQ01000003.1 coordinate 486,042, forward strand.
CGGTGAACTTCTCGAAGAACACGGGTCGATCCTGCTTGATGCGTTCGATGCCGTCATCGAGTACTCCCGAGAGCGGGTCGAGTCGGAACTCGACGCGCTCCCGGACGGGACGTATCGAGCGCAGGATATCCTCGAAGGCGACGGCGTGACCGACGATGACATCCCGGTCGAGGTGGCCGTCACGATCGATGAGGCCTCGATTTCCGTCGACTTCGCCGGGACTGCCGAGCAGGTGGCGGGCAACCTGAACGCGCCACTCTCGGTCGCAAAGAGTGCGGTCTACTTCGTCGTCCGGGCCATAACCGACCCGGAGATTCCCCCGAACCACGGCTGTTACGAGCCGGTGTCCGTGTCCGCACCAGAAGGGTCAGTGCTCAACCCGGACGCGCCAGCAGCGGTCGTCGGCGGCAACGTCGAGACGAGCCAGCGCGTCATGGATGTCACGCTGGCGGCGCTCGCCACGGCCGTCCCCGACAGGGTTCCCGCCGGTGGACAGGGGACGATGAACAACCTCATCATCGGCGACCGAACCGGCGATTTCACGTATTACGAGACGATCGGCGGCGGGTTCGGTGCCCGGCCCGAAAAGGACGGGATGGACGGCGTGCAGGTCGGTATGACGAACACGCTCAACACGCCTGTCGAAGCGATGGAGACCGAGTATCCGCTCCGGGTCGAGCGGTACGCGCTGCGTCCGTCGAGTGGCGGCGACGGCCGATACCGTGGCGGACTGGGCCTCGAACGCACGGTCACCGTCGAGACCGACGCAACCGTGTCACTGCTGACTGAGCGCCGACGAACGGCCCCCGATGGAATCGACGGCGGCAAAGACGGCGCGACAGGAGAGAATCTTGTCGACGGCGAGCCAGTGCCCGCGAAGGCGTCCGTTGATGTCGAGGCCGGGTCGACCATCTCCGTCAGAACACCCGGCGGCGGCGGACACGGCAACCCAGCAGAGCGTGACCCGGAAGCCAGGGAACGTGACCGACGCGATGGAAAGGTAGCCGACCGGTGACGTGCGGGTTCAGTTGTCCCAGATAAAGTGCGACCGAGCCACGAAGCGTTTTGTTTCGAGCGTGACTCTCATACGAGGGCAACACGATACTGTGTACTGAAATGAAGGTCCCGGTCGGAATCACGACCCTCCACCTCTCACAGAGGAGTGCGCTTCTGTTGCTCCTTGCCACCGGCCTTCTCGGGTTCGGCGGGTACGACTACGTCCAGCAGTCACAGGCGGTCGGCAACGCTGTAGCCGTCCAGGCGACCATCACCGACGCTCGTGTCGATCGAATGGACGGCGGACGAGGAATCGACTACGAGCCGGAGATTCACTACACGTACCAGTATCAGGGCGAGACATACACCAGCGAGCAGGTGTTCCCGAGTACGGGCGTACGGACGTACTCCGACCGATCGAGGGCGGAGTCGGTGGTCGACTCATACGAGCCGGGTACAACCACCCGCGCGTACGTGTCACCGGCCGATCCAGACGGCGCGTTCCTCATTCGAGAGCGGACGCCGTTCCCACTGCGAGCCATCGCTGCAGGCGGCGTTCTCGCTGCCATCGGCGTGCTGTCCGGACTGGGAGCCAAGAACCCGGGTCAACAGGAGCTACGTCCGGCGAGTGAGAGCCAGCCAGCGCCTCGCGAGTCATGGGTTGTCCGCCACGGCAAGGCTCTCCACCGGCTATCGAAACAGCTTCTCGGGGCCTGCTTCGTCGGGTTCTGGCTCTCGATGGTCACGCTGGTGTTCGGCCTTCTCAACACCCCCGGTGAATTTGGAGGGCCGCCACAGGAGGTGCAGGTGGACCTTCTGGGTCCGGTCGGCCTCCCGATGATCGCAGGGGTCTGCTTCTGGATCGGAATGATCCTCTCACTGTGTCTGTACGCCGTCTGGTCGTTCACCGAGTACCAGCAGCTCCGGCGGCGACTCCCGAACCCGAAGCCGCCACGTCCGTTCAGGCATCCGAGTCGGCTCGTCACGATACTCGGAACCGAAGACGGCGGTTTGAGCGAGTACGGACAGCGTATCCGGCTGACTGGATGGGCAGTGCTGGTTGCTGTCGGGATGGCGGCGACACTGGCATATATACTCTTTACTGCAAGCTAACCGAGTCCCGGCCTAGGACGTATCGGCCGATTGTGCCACCAGCAATGAGCCATCTGCTGTGTCAATGGCTTTCTGCACACCGAGCCAGTTCGTGATAGAGCCGTCGGGACCACTGAGTGGCACTATCGTCACCCGGTTTCTGAAGCGTGTGCCGTCCGCGCGATAGTTCCATAGTTCGACGGTTCGCCGTTCCCAGATGTCGACCCCCTCCTGAAGCGTTGCGACCGCCTCGGGATCCGTCGCTGGTCCCTGCAGCAATCGAAGGTTCTCGCCGCGAAGCGTTGCCAGCGAGTACCCGGTCATCTCCTGGAACGTCTGTGTCGCATATCGGACTGGATTGTCCTGATACGCCGGGCCAGTGAGCGTCAGCCCAAGAGGACCCGTCCCGAGTCGAACCATTTTCGCGATGTATTCTCGCTCGAAAGACGTCACAGAGCTAGTCTCGAACCCATCGAGGGACCGAATGATGTCTGCCGGCGAGTCCTCGGCGTGGTCCGGACCGACAGTCCGGAGCTGGTGTGTTTCGACAAGGTCCGGAAGCCGCCGGCGAAACTGCTCCTCGTCGAGCAGCATGGTTTCGATAAGTGCGTCCCTGAGTGGGGCCATGTTCGCAGTTGCCAGTTCTAGCTTTCGGGGGCACAAACTCCCGTCGGTATCCTGCCAATGGCTGCTCGGACCTGCCATTCATGCTGATGCAGCACCTGTTACAGATACGCGCTTGCCTCTACAATGTCTGAACGCGAGTACCCGGTGGTCGGCCTCCCGACACCCAGCGAGACATACGGCCCCAGCGATGCTGTTGCCCTCCAACTCGATGCGCTGGAAACGAACGACGAGCCATGTGACAACGCGGGGATCATGACGGCGTACAATTTCGCCTCCCCGGCTAACCGCCGCTCGACTGGTCCCCTCGACCGGTTCATAGCCATGGTCCAGTCACCGCAGTACCGCCCGATGATCGACTTCGAGGAGGCCGTGCGAGGCCCCATCGAGCAAGACGAGAACTACGCTGAGCAGCGGGTGACGATTACGGGACCGGATGGACGGACAACCACCTACGAGTTCGGTCTGTCAGTGCAGTCCGTCGGTGAGTTCCGAGGGTGCTGGCAAACCGACCGTGTTGTCGTGGTCTGATCGGTGGCAGCGGCAACTGAGTCAGTGACCTGTAACGTTTGTGAGCGGGGCTGCAAAAGCTACGACCAGTTTCGCCCGCTCGAATGTTCTTTCGATCTATCTCATACGCTTTTCCTCAGAGAACGCGCTACAGGTGTCTGCCTGCCAGCCACAGAGCAGTGACATGGGTACTTTCCTTCGGTTGGAACAGCCACCGCAGAGCCGCGTCAAACACAGGCGAGCAATAGGGTATATTTGAAATGGTTACCGTCAAAGGGTACGGTATGAGGATTTCTATCGTCGGAGGGGGATTCGCAGGGCTGGCAGCAGCGCAACTGGCTGAAGGGGTTACGTCGGACGTACAGCTCTACGATAAGGGCGCATACAGCGGTGATCGAAGAGGGGCTTGGGGGGAGATGGTCTGGGACTACTCGCGGCTCCCTCTAGATCGACATGTGCCAGGGTACGTTAGAGAGGCTAATACCGGGATATTTGTCGGTTCCAGTGGGAAAACAGCTGTAACTGTTCCTGATGGCGTTATTTTGAACAGAGGAGAGTTAGAGAAACACTGGGCAGGCACGCTCGAACGGACAGAGATTGTAGAGAACGCAGAAGTCGACGAAGCAGAGTTTCGGAGGCTATCTGCGGAGTCGGATTTACTGATTGATGCCACTGGTCAGTTCCCGATCTCACGCCGGTTTACGTCCCTGTCGTATGACGTAGCGTGTCCGACGCTGAGCGGGAGTATAGAGGCTGACTTCTCCCATCTGTATCCTGAGCCAAGAGCACTTGCGTACGAGAATTACTTCCTCTGGATCGTGCCACAGTCACCGGAGGAGGCAACTGTCGGCCTCGGCTGTCGAGAGGACAAGCCCCCTGCCGAGCTGTACGAAGATATGCGACAGTTGCTTGCAGAAATCGATATCGAGCCCCCAGAGCGTGAGGCCCTGTACGGCGGCACTGATGTCTCAAACGGGTTGCGGAGTCTCTCACACTGTTCGTACGAGCTCAACGACTGCACAGTGCATATCGCGGGTGACGCCATCGGATTGGCAAACCGCCTGACGGGCTTCGGAATGATACATGCGGCACAGTCCGGCCGAGCTGCTGTGCGGTCCTTCGTGCAAGGGAATTCGTATAAACGCAGGTTGTTGTGCCAGAACTTCTGGACGAAAGCAGTTACTGGTGTGGCTTCACCCATCCATCACACCATCGGGTTAGACGGAATAGCTCGGTTGGCAAAGTCGGACATCGAGTATCAGGAGAGCTTTGAACCGCAGCAGCCAGCAGATATTCTGGGCGCTGTTCGAACCTTCATATAGAGCCACCAATCACTGTTAGACACGCAGTCGGCCAGAGAGCGGTGTTCGGTCGGGAGGCGTAGAGACTTGGTACATAGTGTCGCTTAATTTATAGGTAAGTCTTATTCGCTACCGATACTCTGCTCTTGTCTGTCTGAGGAGTGATAATCTGTCTCACGACTAATCAGCGGCGACTGCCTGAGCAGTCAGCGTAGCACAGATAGAGATAGTCCGTCCCAGCTCGCCACACCAGCTATGAAGGCTAATCCGACACCATATCTATTAAATATAGCTACCTTTTATAGTCAAGTAATGTATCCAGTTGGAACAGCTATACAGCATATCTAAGTAGTATAGCTAGAAATTGTAGCTAGCAAAGAAGTTCGGATAAGTCAGCGGGGAAGAATAGCCAGTAGATGCAGCTACTAGTGCTGGCCCTGTGCGATAGTTTGCCCACGCAGAGATAGAGTCAAGTACAGCAAACAGGTCACCTGTAGAGGGCAAAGAGCGGTCGTAGTTCTACTCAGTATAGAAGAACCGATAAGACATTAGCGAGAGGGGGCTGACTGCTCCCAGTCGTACCCCCACTCGCGGAGCTTTTCCGCGACAAGGTCCGGATTGTCCATAGCGACGACAAGGGCAGCCTCCAGCGCGTCAGTCTTGTATACATCCTCGCCGACTGCATCTTCTAGATTCCGGAGGAAGGTGGACTCCCGCTCCTCGACCTCAGGCCGAATAAAAATCGGCCGTTGCTTGCGGTCTTGCTTGACTGAATCACGCCGGAATTTGTATGGGATGTCTGGCTGGGTCGTAGTTTCGACGGCAGGAGATTCGGTTTCGGTAGCTGGCACCTCATCCTGCTGGTCATCCGCTTCCGGCTCTGTATCTGTGTCCGCCTCTGCGAACGGATCGTCACCTGAGCCGGATTTCATGCTGTTGCCTCCTGCTCTCGGGTCTGTCGGAGGCGTGCAGCCAGCTTTTCGAACTGCTCTAACGTTTCGATTTCATAGTCACGTTCCCGGCTCCGGTGTTCTTCGATGTATTTGAACGCCGAACACTGTTTTCGCCAACATCCCTCAAGCAGGGACGTCCGCTCGCGGAACACGACCGGAATGTCATACGACTCAGCCCGGAGCCGTTTGAGCATCTCTTCCTGATCGTTCGTACCTTTGAATCGATTCGGCACAGCAGCTAGCACGCCCACGTTGATATCTAACGTGTCTTCGAGTCCAGTAACGAGGTCTGCAAGGCCCTCGACAGACTGCTGGCCCTTCCCGCTCGGTTCGAACGGGATGACCAGATTCCGCGTGGCGTGCAACGCGTTGTACAGTTTCACATCCGCAGTCGCAGGCGGGTCGATAATAACAGTATCATACTCGGACGGAACGCCCGCGTCTTTTAGCACACGAAGCAGTTGGACGTTCGGGTTCCAGTTTTCGCCGAAATCCGCTGCCTCTTCTTCGCGCCGCCGCAGATGTTTTGAGAGGACCTCCAGGGAGTTGTGTGCAGGGAGGACGTCGACGCCCTCGGAACTTTCAATGAGATCAGCGAACGGCCCCCGTGGCCGTTCGACGAGGTGTCGAACTAAACTGTCGGCCTCTGAGTCCGTTCGGCGGTCCGCGACATCGAACAGGAATGAAAGGCTCCCCTCCTGTGGATCCATATCTATTGCCAGTACGTCGTGACCAGCGCGAGCGTCGGCGACAGCGAGGTTCGCCGCCATCGTTGTCTTGCCGACACCGCCGGCCTCGCTGTACACGGTGTAGGTCAGCATACTATATCGGATTCGCCGCACAGATATAAAGATTAGTCAGACGGTATAGCTATATGGTATAGCTACGGAAGGTACCTTTCTGCTTCCACACAACTGTTCCGTTCCCGCGAGCGGTTACTCAGTGAATAACCCTGCGAGTGTCTCGTGCATCTCTGCTCGCCGGTGAGATCGGGCCTCAGACTCGGAAAGATAGTTATCAAGGACGACCTGTGCGGATGCCGAACCCTGCTCAGCCGCAACATCTTCGAACCGATCCGCAACTCGTCTGACAGCAGCACCGTATGTGGTATACCAGAATCGACGACCCGTTTTCGGCGTCGGCGTGGCGCCATCAACGGTGATGTCTGCGGCCTCAGCCACTGACTTGAACCGACGACGGACGGTTTCAGCAGTTAAATGACCACTAGCCGCGGATGGAGAGGGCAGAAGATATCCAGACCACTCTGGATCAGCAAGCGCCTCTATACGTCGCTCTACGGTCTCCAGACCGGCCAGCAGAGCCACCGTCCCGGGGCCGTTTTTCCGCTCGCCATCACCGAACTCTATGTACGGATGGGAGTCATCATCCGGATCGAGGTTGAGCTGTCGGATGTGGAGCGATGCGACTTCACTCGGCCGCAGCCCCCATCCGCAACATGCAACCACAATGAATCGGTCGCGTAACTCAGACGCCGCTGTATATAGGCGCTGGACAGCGTCTCTATCGAGTGCTTGGTTATCCCATGATGGAGTCGTATCCCACCCAAACCGGATTTCGAGGTCAGCGAGCGGGTTGTACGCGGCAGTGCCGAACATCACCAAGTGCTTGTAGAACTGCCGTGTGTCCTGAACGTATTTACGGCGTGATGCGAGCGTCGTCAGAGCCTCATCTAGTTGGTCAAGTGCGTCAAACGTCGCTGCAACCCTATCCATTTCTGCAACACGTTCATCGGGATTCTCCAGCGGTGCGAGCAGATCTTTTGTATCGTGGATATTGGTATATACTTTCATGTAGCGTCGCAAAATCGACCGACGTGTCTCGATTGTCGCATCAGCGCGCCCTCGTCGAGTCGAAAGTTCAGCGAGGTATTCCTCGACGGCTCGCTGTGTATTGTCAGCCAGGAACTCGAATGACCCCGATTCAATCGGTGCTTCCGGCACCCCAATTTCATCGTAGAACTGCCCCGGAGATAGGTCAAACCGGCGCTGGAGGTGCTTGATGAATCCCGGAAACTGTCGGTTTAGCCATGCGTATGTGGGGGTTTCAGCTGTTGGATTGAAGCCATCCTCTTTCATCGCCGGCACAACGGCCTCACGATAGAATGATTTGCAATCGGCCAAGTCCATCGTTGAATAGCGAACTTCGGTCATTGGTCTGAGTGGGTGGGCAGTGTGCTGTCCCTACTGGGTACTCTGAGCCGCCGGAATTTCGTATGTATCGTATTTCAGTCGCAGTACTAATAATTTGTCTTGTGTTGTTTTCTCATGCAGAAACCCATAACAAGACAGATACCGGGATCTGGAGACGGAAATAATATAAACTGCATATAGCTATACTAAATTTGTCCCCAGAAGATGAACTACAGGACTATAGCACCGCCAGGATGCACGATATCAGCTGAACCACCGAACTCGACACACTCGGGTCAGGACACCGCTTCAAGTTAGGAACCCAACTCGATTTGTGTATTTAAAGAAATCAGGCCAGTGCTGCCACTCACCACCACTCTACCTCTGTCGTCTTGGACCGTGACTACCCGATCCCAGTCTCCTTCTTCAACAATGTGAGCGTAGTATCCGCAGTCACGATCGGGGAATGCCCGTACTTACCCGTCAACTCGACCTAGACTAAGAGATCGACCCGCCAAATCGAGTACAGCAGACGGGCGAATGCGAACTAAAAGAACCGAAGGAGCAAATTCTTCGATGTTGTCGCTGCTATGAATCGCTTGATGCTCCGGTAGCTCGCACAGGCGTCTTCGGGAACGTCGTAGCCGCCGGTCAGCTCGGCGATCCGGTCGAGGCGGACGGCCGTTCCGGCGAGGTCGTCCTCGAAGCCCCGGATCGCTTCGCGGAGCCGGGCTGCTTCGTCGTCGGAAAGCGACTCCGAGCGATCAAGTTTCCCAACGACAGGGAACAACTCGTCTTTCTCTTCTTCGGTGTGCTCGTGCATCTCCGCCGCGAGGTCGGGGAACGTCGATTCGACCGCCGCCAGCTCGGGGTGGGTCTCCCCGTGGACCCGGTTCACCTTCGCCACGAGGGTCTCAAGCGCGGGCAGTTCCTCACGGAGATAGTCGTGGTGGGTCTCGACGACGTGGTCAGCTAGGTCCGCGAGTCCACTCCAGTCGTAGTCGTCGCCAGCGTCCGGTCGCCGTCACAACAGTAGTCCAGCCCGAGGGACTCGAACACCCGGGCGTAGGTGGGCACCTCCTCAACGAGCGATGCAAGTGTTCGGTCGGGATCAGTGTCAGTCATACGTTGGAGTCGATGGCCTCTCTGGGTCAGTCAGAACGGCGCGTCGGGCGTCTCATCGGGGGCTCCCTGTCCGACAACCAAGCTGGAGTCGCCAGCCTCGGACTTACCGATCAGTACCCGGAACTCGCCGGGCTCCTTCTGGCGGTACTCCCAGCGGAACTCCGATCCCGCCTCAGCGTCGAACTGGTGGTACAGCGGCTTGGGGTCGTGGTCGTTCACGAGCATGAATGCTTCCCCAGTGTCGAGTTTGGCGTAGGCTTCGAAGATTTGCTCGTGGCGCTGGGCAGGAGGCAAATCTCGAACGTCGAGTTCTCGCGTAATCTCTCTGTCTTCAGCAACTGTCGTCGACGTCGCATTCTCCTGCATATCGTCAGACTGGCCCACGTCTTTTGCACCGTCGTGGCTACCGCCTTTCGTAATGTGCACACGACAGCGCCCGGGTGCTGATTCAACAACCTCCCATTCGAAGGAGTCAGCATATTGCTGGCGGAACTCCTGGTGCAGCGGCCGAGGCTCGTGGGGAGCAATGATTTCCATCGTTCCGCCGTCGGGAATCATTCCGTAGCGGTGGTGGATGGTAGGGTGGCGTTCCTGTTTCGGGATTTCGCGAACATCGTACCGGGTAACGATGGCCTCGTCGACGGTCTCGGAGTCCGCAGTCTTGTAAATTTCGACGCGCCACCCGTCGTCGCCGCGACTCACGTACTCCCATTCGATTATGTCGCCGTGCATCGATCGTAGCTCGTGATACAGCGGCTTTGGATCGTGGTCGTTTACGAGTACGAACCCTTCATCCGCGTCCAATTCCTCGAAGATCGTTAGTAGTACCTCGTGACGGCGCTGTGGTTTCAGATCACGTACATCAATGGTCGCGGAGTCCTCATCGTCGAATCGGCCACCAACAGTCAGGGTCAACTCTCGGGGGACTGCATCGGGATCCGCGTACTCCCAATCGATTACCCGTTCCTGTGCAATCTGGTAGCGAACTAACTCGGGATCGATATCTCGATCCGTGACGATACCGAGTTTGTCACCGGCTGCTGCATCGTTTAGGGCCTCAAATAGGTGCTCATGGAGTCTGTCTCCGGCCAAAGCCCGCAAGTCGAGTTCCGTTTCCGTCACCATACTTGATGGTCCCTGACTGGACGGATGGGACTTATGTCGAAGGCGTTCGGGGAACTTGGGCTACCGAGCCGAATCTGTTCCCAACAGAAGTTAGTGCTGGGCGTGTCTCCCCTCCGCTAAGTAAGTACTAGCGGGGACTTACTAACAATGGACATACTCGAATCGCATGCGGTTCCAAACACCGTTGATCCAGAGAGATGGCGACTCGAGGTTACCGGTGCCGTCGCCGAAGCGGTACAGTTCACACAGGACGAGTTGCTGGCACTCCCTGCTGGCGAGATAACGGACGATTTCACCTGTGTCGAAGGGTGGCAGGCAAAGGACCTTTCGCTCGAGTGATATGCTCCGCGCCGTGAACGGCGCGGCTTCCCACGCATGGGGAATACCAGCTAAGTGCGGCTATCGCTGGTAGAGGGTTCCGACCCGTGGAACGCCGAAAGAGTCATTTGCGAGTGTTTCTCGCTCGTCTCACGGTGTCGTTCGAAAGACGCGCCGCGTCTCTCGTGATCACGAGACGGCTCCGCCATCTCACACGAGGTCGTGGTGCTGTCACAGGCTCTCCCATCCCGGGCGAGTCATTGCCTGCCGGTTTCAGTGGCATGCTCTCTCCCCACGGGTCAGCCCGGTGCGCAACGTTGGTGGCGCTGGTTATATCACCCTGAAATGCTGTGATGACTGTCGACACTGGCGTTGACCCACCGCTTGTCGACACGATCCAGCGCATCGAGGTGGGTGACGTCCTCGTCGTCAACGGCGACTCCCGAACCTGGGATATACAGATGTCGTCAAGCGAGCCATCGACGCCCGTATCAACGTGCATACACTAACTGACGCCGGTAGACACCTCCTCCAACGGCAGGCCGAACGCTCAGAGGCCTGTGTGATCTACCGCAACCTGTGCTGATGGGGGTCCACAATAATGCCCCTATAACCCACATAGCGACGGCGAACGGCGGTCAGAAGTGGGGACCCAGTCGGTCGGTGTAGTCAGAGGCACGTGATCACTGGGCAGGTGATGACCGACTGGTACCCTATCGGAATATACGTAGACCCAATAAATAATCATTACTGTTCGAGGGTATTCCGGCATCCGAGCCGCGAGACGGCCCGTCGCCGGATGCGACGACGGACCAGTTTTCGTGCCTCTGACAAGTATCCAGTACAAAGCGGTTTGCTTCGTGCTGGCGTTCACTCTGTATGCAGTAATTGTAAATGTAATTTGCGACTCACGTTAGAAGCAGAATATATCACGAAGTGCCTCAGAAAACGGACTCTAGGACTGAAACAACGGAGAGGCTGGGGAAAGGTGCCAGACCCATGCCTGTGTAATCCACCGTCGCGTTGCTGGAGGGCAACGGCACTGACAGCCGTTACAGACACCCAAAGTCAGCAAGATACCACGCGGTTTTTGACCGCTTGCCAGAAAGCGGAGGTCGGTGGCAACGGGCACAGAACTTGCCACTCCTCTGTCAGAGGCACGGGCGGGTTCTGAACCCCGCACACGGCACGGCTCAACCGAAACCATCCTAGACGCCAGTCTGTAGCGGGGATCAGAACCCGTGGCTACGCTATGCATTCCCTCTAATTAATTTTCATTCGCCCCTGTCATCCAGTTTCAGGCCTCCAGCGACCGGGTTCGCTGCCCGCTCAGACGCCAGCGATGACCGCACTCACAGACGTAGTTCTGCAGATGAGACCCAGACTACACACAGACCCCAGTCAGCGCAGAGAACAGATGAGGGACGGTCTCGGAGAAACGACGTATCATAGCCCATCCAGCGTCGACTGAATCGACGACGGGTTCTGGACCCGAACTACTCGCTGAATCAGATCGGTCCTATGGGGGTGCTGAGCGGGGACCAGAACCCAGCTGAAGATAGCAGGAGTCGGAATAAAATCGGTTGCGGTTTCCGTCGAACCGCAAGCAAGCGCTGGAATCGTGCTTCGACCAGTCCCAAGAACAACAGCGACCGGTCTCAGTGCCACGTAGACAGCCGACTCGCCGGGGGTGTGAGTCGGTGTATAAAGGTGGTGGGCTGCTGGGGGTGTAGGAAGTGGTGTGCAACGCACCACCCGAAGTCGTCATCCACGACGACGGGTTCTGGACCCAGACCAATCGATGAATCCGGAGTGGATTGGGGGGAGATGGAGCGGGGACCAGAACCCAACCGAACGGTATACACTTAGTATCAAAAACAGTTGTGACTTAGACTCATGGTTTGTTCCCTCATCGGGTACGACACAGCCACAGGCGGCCCGGCAACAGAATGGTGGCCAGCCGGGGGACAGCCGTGCTGCAGTTAGCGCTTCCGCCACCATCCGATATCGTCAATCTCAAATCGAGTTCCGGGTCCGGATCAACTACTGCCCCTGAGTAGGCTCACTGATAGTCACTCCGGCCTCTGGAACTCATCACAGCCATTGTTAAGTATCCGTAAAAGTCGTTTTGGCCGTCATTTATCTGGTGATACACTACCAAGTAGATATCAACATTCCATCGATTGCCCGTTTGGCAGGGAGGCGGACCAATGACTACCCACCCGGCAGTCGGCGAGATCGTCGCCATCACGACCACCGACAGCGAATCGCTGTTGCTGGTCTCTCACTGCCACGAATTACACCGAGTGGACGGCAGAGTTCCCCACCATCGAGAGCTACTACGACCAGTACCGCCGCGGTGACTACGCGCATGACGTTGTCATCGAACGTCGAGCGGTGATCAAAGGATGACCGGCCACGCACCCCCTACGGCGTCAATCCGGAGGACTGCGAAGCTGACAGTCGGTTGGGACAGGATGCCTCCGTGAGAGCCTGACCACGCTGGTCCCGGGAGCAGTGTCCGAAGAGTGCTGATGGTCCCATCCAGTCTGTTGCCACGGGGCAAAGCCACCGGACGGCCCGGAGTTGCCACGAGCCACCTACCGCGTCCAGATAGCTCTCATTACGTCGCCGATAGCCCGTGCTGTGGTCAGCACTGCCCGGCTCGATTCCGGGGACAGACGCTATAGTCACGATGCCACGAGAACCCCACCGACGACAGCGAGACCGACAGCACAGCACCGACATAGCCTTCATCGACGAACTCGGCATGGACATCGGCCAAGAACAGACATCGAAGCCCTCCAGTCGCTCGTCAGTGCCCTCGGTGACGAGGTGTCACCCCCCATTTCGAGTGTTCTTGAGTTGCTGGTCGGGACCATCGAAGTCCCGTCTTTACATGTTCGAGCGCGTCGCCATCGTGCTCTCCCGCGACTGTCTCCGATGTGATGTCGTCCTCGTCCCGCGGGTTCTGTTGGGCAACGGCCAGGAGAATGCGACGCCGGTACTCGTGGCTGAGTATTTCGAACAGTTCATTCAGTGTGCCGCCAGACTCTTCTTTTTTTGCTCGACTTTTACTGATAGCTCTCGTTGCGAAACGCCTCACTTGGTGATGCGTTCCGCGCAACCGATCCGCGAAGAGAAATGGATAACTGTGGACGGGTACTCCCGTTTCAAGTAGCCCTCACAGTGGGCTAAACGCACAGTGTATGTTGTGTTCCGTACTATGGATAGGGTCCCCAGAGGAATAGGGTTGTGGGTGTTTTGATATCATAGCCGAGTTAATGTAATGTAGTTTCTACAAAATTACCACACCAATCGATCACTCGGTAGTTGTGAGTATCACTCCGATTCCCGAGGGAGTCCATCAACTCGGACTTCGATGCTGCCGTCCCCGGTCACAGAGACGTCAGTATCGGCGTACTGGAATGAGGTTGCGACCGACGACGACCGGCCATCGAGCAGCGTATCGAGTGCATCGGCTTCGATCGCCTCCTGTAACGGTGGCAGGTCAGTCGTTTCCTGGTTGGTGGCCGCCGCAACTGCTTCAACAATCGCCACACTGGGGCAGCCCGATTTCCTCCAGTTATGACGAACCGTAGTGGGGCTTGTATCTGTGCTTTCGGGGTGGTTGGTCGGATCCGAGTCACCTCCCTCGTCTGTATTGTCGTGCATTTTCCGTCACCGGTCGTCGTCGGACGAAGTATTAGCGGAGAAACCGCTATGGCGTCCGTTTACATCCCTACTATCTGGGTCCGTATAACATTGGTGTGAGAATCTGAGTGACTATCTATTGGCCGCCCCGCGGTCGTCGTCGAGTTGCCAGGTGAACAGTGCCTTCAGCACGATGACGAGGCTATTCGTCTGACCTGCGCCCCAGATAGCAGTTTCGTCACGCGGTTCGGGTGGGTGTTCACCGTTACCGTCGACGAGCACACTCACGAGCGTCTTTTCCTGGTCCACCATGAGGAGGCGACCAGCAGGCGTATCCGACCAGTTCCACACCGATTCGAACAGTTGCGCGTCAGGTACGTTCCCTTCGAGTCGGGATTCGACGGATTGTGACATCTCTGCGAGCCGAATCGAGACCTCACGGTCGCTGGCGGTCGAGAGGCACTCAGTGATTTCGTCGGTCAGTAGCTCCTCGGCAGTCATATACACGACCTCATCATCAGCGGACGAGATGAAATCCAGGATGCGTTCGGTCACGGTATCCCGGCCGGTTACCGTCCAGACACCCTGCTGTTCAGTGCTGTGATTCGCTGATGCAAGCTGGTCGAGCGCGTCTGTCAGGACCATCACTCGATGGTCGTATTCCTGTTCGAAGTGACGGCCGGCCGTCTCCGTCGAAATGGCCCAATATCGCTTGGGACTCGACTGTTTCACGTCGACGAGACCGCGGTCATGAAGCTCGTCAGCTGCGTCGTAGACACGTGTTCGGGGGACGTCAGCGACGTCGCTCACGTCCTGTGCAGTCCCTTCGCCCAGACTGACCAGGGCGACGAATGTCCGGGCGGCGTAGGTACTGAGGCCAAGCGCTTTGAGCTGCTTGACGGCCGTGGATCGTGCGTGGTCGGATGGGTCGCCGGACATTAGCTCGTCACCAATCACGTGAAAACCACCGGGTATGGTGGTTTCTGACGTGTAGCGACAGAGAGGTTGGGACCAAATCTGTGCCTACACGCCACTCTACCTCTCGTGCTACCCGCACAAAGAAGTACTGTGATTAACTGAGTGAATGTCTGAATAGTACCGGTTCTGAGACGCGCAAAACATTCAAAGACGAGGATATTCTGTGAGGATCTGAGTGACATCGGTATCTCTCGTGCGACGTACTAAACACCCAGGGCACGAACCAGAAGGTAGCAATCGAGGTTGGGACCAATGGACGATGTTTCAAACCAAGACCAAGCGATCGAATTGCTCCAGCAACTCGGGCTCAAAGAGTACGAGGCCAAGTCGTTCGTGGCGCTCGCACGTCGCCAGCGTGGGACGGCCAAGGACATCAGCGAGACCTCCGAGGTGCCCCGGACCCGCGTCTACGACGCGATTCGCGTCCTGGAATCGAAGGGACTAGTCGAGACCCAGCACTCGAACCCGCAGGTGTTTCGAGCGGTCTCCATCGACGAGGCTGTCAACACTCTCCAGTCGAAGTACGCCGAGCGGACCGAGTCACTCCGGAGCGCCCTGAGCGGACTCGACCCAGCTGACGAGGGAGACTCGACAGAGGCTACCCACGAGGTGTGGTCTATCTCAGGGAATCGGGGCATTACGAGCCGGACACGGCAGTTGGTCGAGGGAGCGACAGAGGAGTTGCTCCTCGTGGTCGGCCACAAGAGTATTTTCACCGACCAGCTGGCCGAACAACTACAGTCGGCTCAGGAACGAGGTGTGAACGTCATCATCGGGACGGTCGATGAAGAGCTCCAGGCCACGGTTCAAGATGCCCTCTCTAGTGTCAAAGTGTTCGTCTCGGAATTGGATTGGTTGAGCCGATCACCGCTTCCAGGCGACGATACCGAAATCAGTCGCCTGTTACTGGCCGACCGCGAGGCGATTCTGGTGAGTTCGTTCACCGAAACGGGGGCAGACGGCCGTGAGCACGAACAAGGCGTCTTCGGCCGCGGATTCGACAACGGGCTGGTCGCAATCACGCGACGGCTGATGGCGACGGGATTGCTGTCTGTGAACGATCCCGAAGCTGAGGAGACCTGAGTCCCGCTCGTGAGCGTCGGAGAGAACCTCAGATAATAAGCCCAGACCGGCAGACATGTCCCGGATGGCACCGATTGCCGTCTCTCGGCGGGAGATCTTCCGTTCCATAGCGACAACACAGTATCTCGACTGGCCGGCCTACGACTCGACACCACTGTACGACCAGCGTTCACTGACGGCGCTCATGAGGATTTCCGGACCGCTCTGGGATCTGGTTCGAGCAAAACGCCCACGACTCGGTCAAGGCGTTCGTCTGTCAGTATCCACTTTCCTACGTGGGTTTCAATCCCCACAACCAGTACTCCGGTCCGACCCGATATGAGATGCCACAGCTCTTCAGAGCGTTCCTGCTGAAAGAGGTGTACGGCTGGGACCACGAAACAGCGCTCGTCGAGTGTCTTCGGCAGCACTCAGGTACCCGTCGCTCGCTCGAGTTCGACTCCGTGCCCGATCAGTCGACACTCTGGCGCAGCTGGAACAAGCGCTTCAGTGCCGACCTCCGTGAGACAGTTGAGAGAACGGCTCGGACGCTCCTCATCAACGCACAGAATGCCGTATTGCGGCTCCTCGTGACCCGGAACGGAACCTCCAGTATCATAACGACGAGTCTGGGGCGACCGATCCAGACGACCAGACTGTTTTAGAAGAAGCAGCGAAGATCAGCGGTCACATCAGCCGCGTCGTCTTCCCAGCATTCTCGCTGGACCGTGGCGAGGGTGTGAGATCCACGAGAACGCCTACTGGGGCCTGCAGACATGTCTCGGACTTCGCGAACGGCTGGCTGCGAACGAGGGAGCTCGCAGTTTCGTCTACGAGTCGACTCGGGATCGGACGCCGCTGGGCCACACCCATCGGGAGCAGATTCGGGACCGCTCGATTGACCAAGTGCGAGAGATGTACCGACAGGCCATCACTCGGCTCCTGAACGAAGTTGCCGAGACAGAGCAGTTCTTTCGAGCAGGGATCGTCGCACTCGACATTACCGAAGCTGACCCATTCACGGGCGATAGAACGGGCTACGAAGACGAGATCATCGGGACGAAGGAGAAGACCGACGAATCGCTTACCAGCGGGCGACGGTGCAGTTGGTCGGCAATGCCGTCCCGATTGTGCTGGACGCGCGGCCGGTGCAAAAGGGGGAGACACGACTGGAGATCGTCGATGACTTGCTCGATTCGGCTGAGGGTCTCGTTCACGTCGATAACGTGCTGACGGACCGGGAGTTCGATAGCCAGCACGTCTTAGAGATGATCGGCCAGCGCGGCCTTTCCTACGTCGTTCCCAAGCGAATGCAGACCAGCGAGAAGGCTCAGGCGAAGCGATTGCTCCAGCGTGACCAGGACCGGTACGAGACTGACCGCAAACTCCATCTCGAGAAGAGTGAGTGGCACAAGACGACACTGATCTATCGTCGAAAAGAAGACTTCGAACACGACGATCACCGGCAGTACTCGGTGTTCATGACGAATTGCGGGAGTGGTCACCTCACGGAGTACGGCTATCGCTGGGAGATCAAGAGTGGGTACAGGTCGATCAAACGGTTCATGGCTGCCACCACCTCAGATGATTTCGGGCTACGGTTCTTCGACTTCGCGTTCGCGTGCCTCCTGTACTCGATTTGGCGAGCGGTCGATTTGCTCTCTAGGTCGAGTTGACGGGTGACAATACGCTCACGCTGCTGAAGAAGGAGACCGGAATCGGATAGAGAGATACTCTGTCCGGGGCAATACGGATTCCTGAGTGGCAACGCTGCCGGGGATCTTAGAAATTCACCGGTCTGGTTAGTAGTACGACATAAAAAGACTATCGAGAGTAGATCCGAAGCAGCTTCGCCTCGAAAACTCGCCCGAAACCACCCATCACAGACCCGCTAAACCCACTGTAGCCTCAGGAGTAAGACGGCGCAGATACCGAAGCAGCGCCGATTGTTGGTTGGTCTTGAGCTCACTGAACTCTTCGAGCCGGACATCGAGACGTGAGTCGACGTCGGCGGCCTCGGGGATCGGGACCGGGCCGTCGTCGACGTCGTCCATCGACGAGGGTCCGAGGTCTGTCGACGATCTCGTCCGGGCGGTGGAAGCATGAGTTCGGTCCGCTGTACGGTCGAGAACCGGAAGCGTATCCAGCGTGCTGCCCGGGCGCTGCGGGAGACCGTGCCGACCGTGCTGGTCGAGACGACGCCGCCGGTGCGTTCGGAACACAACGCCTGGACGCTCGATGCCGTGCTTCCCGAGACTGAGGGTGTCCCGCCCGAGGTGCTTCGGGAGCTGGCGCTGGCTGGGCTGACGCTCCAACCGACACCCGCCCAGAACGAGCATCAACACGTCGTGGCGACGGCCTGAGCGCGACAGCGATACCTCTGTCTTTTTGACGACTTGCGTAGCTATTTGGCATGGGTTGCGATGGCTTCCGAGACGACTCCTGACAGCTCGCGACCCCGCGCCGGGGCCTGGTGAGGCAGGCCCCACAACGGCGCGAGTACGTATCTGTGGCTGACGGGCGAGTTGTATGTAAAGCCCCCTTGTACTTCCGGGAGGGGACGAGTAGTGCGAGAATATGCGTGTTTGAGTGGGCTTGCTCTGGAGGATCGAGATGGGTGTGATTTGCAGTTCGGGCACTTGAGTGGCTGTGGAGGCGATACTCTGGCGGCCTGTGATAGGGTGTAATAAAGATAGCTTGTACTTCCGGGGTGGTGGTCCGCTAACCAACACTTGGTGGCAGAAGTGGTCCAGTGTTGGTTAGTCGAAAGGGGGCGTAGGACCGCTCAACAGGGTGCTGATTGCAGAACTATTGATCGTGGATTGGCTGGTCAGTAGGCCTGCGAATGACAGCTGACATTTCTGACAGATTGCATTGATGTTCATCATAACTTGCTGGATACAGAGCGCGCATCAGCCATCGCAAGGTGTGGGAGTCAGTGCCGCTCAAATGGGTCGATACGTGCCACTCATATGTGAGCCCGACCTCAAGATGTGATAACCTCGTTCCGAATGACATTTGAGACGTAGAGCAGAGCACAGAGCATAGATTCAGTATCCGAGTGGATGGGTGTCGCCTCGACAGAGCAGTTCGCAATTAAGAAGCCGCGGATTTGTAGACTGGTAATCCGACAAAGGCCAAGCCTAAAACGCCGATTATAGCGGGCAGAGGGTTAGTCATAAGTGGAAGCGGGTTACTCTTCTTTTTGAGATACGATTTCGAGGGCGAGCCTCGCACAACATAGGCCGTGGTTGTCTCCCCGACATTATACTGGTTGATTCTGTTTTCGGCGGCAGTCCTTGTGTTGGACGTTTTTGTTCCTATCCCCGGTCTGATGTTCTCAGAAGTGTACTGGGTTCCGTTGTACGTGTAGCTGTACGTAACGTGGGGTGTGTACCTACCTCCATTGTCTGAGGAATAGGTGATATCTTTGCTCTCTACGGTGGCTTCAATCTGTACTCCGGATGAGAGGCTTTGCTGTTGGGAGTATGCGATATATCCAGCAGCTCCGAGCAGCATAACCCCCAGTGTTATACTTATCAGAGACAGCTTTGACACATCTGTAATTATTTAGGAATACTAAATACCGATTTCGGTGTGTTCTCACTGCGCAATGCACTAATCCACGGGGAGGTTGGGCCACCCGCGACAGCGGCGGGAAGTCGTCTGTCTCCTTCACCCGCTCCCGGGCTGGTTCAATATCCAGATCGTCATACAGCTTCACAGAGTGACATATACAACCTCTGTACTGACCAGATTACCACAAACAACCGCCTCAATGCCCGCAGTTTCTCGATGCTGTGCAAATATAGAGAGTGCTCAGAACTCTCGCTCGGGTGGATGCGATGTATATAGGCCGACAGCAACAAGTGAGCCCTTACTGTGAGCTATGCCAGTTTGTAATAGACTGAAGTTCCGCTTTCCGTCTCCATTTGTTTGGTCGTCACGATTCCTTCTTCAACAAGTTCGGTGAGTGCTTCGTCAATATCATTGACGACGATTGTCGTGGCGGCAACATCACCGGCGAAGTCGATCAGACCGTCAGCGAACGCCCCAAGTGGATTCTGCGTCCGATCCATAAATACAGGGCTAAAATCAACGCCGAGAGCAATTTCCCGTTCAGTGAATGCTTTGTCCGGGCGCTCGCTTAAGAACGATGTTATGAGGTCTTTTTCAGTTTCGATTGGTCCCTCTTCGTCGTTGGCAATCGGTTCGTCACCACTCACTTCTACTGTTCCCGACTCGAATTCTTCCTTGGAGATTGGCATTCTGTCTCGACATATAGGGCGAGAGGGCTAATTAATTGTTGTATGTGCTGAGAAGTGCCCTGTCTTCGCAGCCATCCAAGTGTTTTTTTCAGCCACATCCAATCGGACTCATTCTTATCGACCTACGCCTTCCAGTTTACACGACGTTCAGAAGATCTGATAAAACCAGAAAGACTGCCACAGTCGCGACGTGGACGTGACTGTTGATGATCAACACGCGTTCATTTGCACCCAGCACAAGGGGCCGAGGATACCACAACTCAAACACTACCGATAACCTGCAATATCTCAATTAGACTGCCGACATTGGTCATGAAAGCGACTAAGCCGAAACCACTGAGTAAGATGCCGAGAACTAGCAGAAAGAGTCCTCGAGCACCCGTTCTCAACGCGGCACTTTGTGGCTCATCGTTTGCCACTATCAGGTGTCCCTCCTTCGGTGTCATGACTGCATCTGCACCTGCGGCCCTTTGTTCCGGCGCTGTGCGTGCTTTCCCGACGATGTGTACTTTCTCGCCGACACCGAGTGTTCCCTCCACTAACTCGACTGGATTATTGAACAAGCCGGAGTCCGTGTGCGCCGACGGGTCCAGATCGAGTCTTGCTTCATCTACTCGTTCCAGCAGTTCAGAACCTGTGACCGTGTTTATCTCGTGGTTCAGTGAGAGACTCTCATCGGTGGGATTGACATATATCTCGGCCGTCCCGTCAGAAACGATGAACGGACTGTATTCCATACCAGCGTCCATAGAAGGGTCTCCAGTCCCCTGCACTTGACGGGTAATGTTATACTCGTATGCTACGCACTCTTCTCCCCGAATCGGTGATACGAGGGTGTCGCCTGATCGAGGCGGGCGAACGGTCCCGTGGACTCGAACTAACCCGTCAGTCGTGATAGATTCACGAAGTGGCACCGACTCAGTGGTGAATAATCTCCACCAATCGCTCACGTTTTCGACTCCGCGGATCGTCGCGGCCACCCCTATTGCGGTCGCGATGGCCCCACCGGCTACTCCGGGCAGAGATCCGTAAACACTCAGTGTGAGAGCTCCGAACAGGACTGTACCCACAAGAGTTCTGTCCAGGGACACATTTCGCACCTCTGTACTCGCAGTATTAAGCGACGTTGCTTGTCGAGCCGGAAGTTTTCGACATGAACCATCGTCGGTTTCGGGCTTTCTACACTTGTCTGAAAGTCGTTTTATAATACTGTTTTCAACGCTTTTTTCAGGACATAAATAATGAGATTTACAACCACCACGAGAGCAACAGTCAGGACTATTCCAATGGGGTCGCTTGCCCCTATTTTAAGAGGCGAAATAGGCACATAACTAGCCAAAGTGAGCCCCAACATCAATAACAACATACAAGATATAAATGAAAAATTCGTTGATTTCAGGACTCAGTATTGGCCTTGGCCGACCGATCAACTCGGAGTCTACTGAGCAGTCTATTCATCTCATCAACAGAGAAGATAACTCTGAGAGTTGAATAACGACTTGCCCTACAAGTTGTGGTTCGGCCAATACAGGGAGAAACAAACCAGTTAGGGCAGTACAGGGCGAGCTCAATCAGGAAACAGCAGCTCCTGAAATGACTGCTCAAGCCCGTTGACATAGTATGCGACAAGATCGATCAGGAACTTGGAGGCGAGAACAGTGAACAATAGTGGGACACTGGCCGCACGCTCAAGACTGACTGGCGTACCCTCTATAGATTCACGGACAGTCAGCAACACGAGTAATCCAACACCAACGATCACGAGTCCTCTGTAAAACACCCCCTTGACTGCTGTCCAGACTGATTTTTCACGGTAGCCGCCGCGGTAAAAATAGTCTGAAACTGTTTGCCACCCTTCACTCAGAAAGACGACACCGGCACCAGTAAGTGGCCATGCCGGAGTTTCGGTCATGTTCGCCGCGGCAACAACTGG
This sequence comes from Haloarcula sp. Atlit-47R, assembly GCF_003665985.1. Taxonomy (NCBI): domain Archaea; kingdom Methanobacteriati; phylum Methanobacteriota; class Halobacteria; order Halobacteriales; family Haloarculaceae; genus Haloarcula; species Haloarcula sp. Atlit-47R. The sequence continues at coordinate 508,131 of NZ_QPLQ01000003.1, forward strand.
CCCAGCGACTATCCCACCGAATCCAGCCCACACTACGCTGAGTAAGAAAATAACGATAATGAGCCCAGGAATGGTCCCGAGATAGATACCAACCTCGGTTCTTGGGATTGGAATCTGGCGCGCTCGCCAACTGGAGCCGGTAGATGTTGAGTCTGCATCACTATCGTCAAAGAACCTGCTTGATAAGATAACCCGTAACGTCGCCCACTGAGACCCGCTGAACGGCTCGCGGTCAGTCTCCTCGCTGGGAAGCTTCCCAGCAAACATGGCTCGTACAATGGCCCAGACCATAGTCACGCCGAGTTCGAGCCAATAGAACACTAACAGTGCTGCCGCTGATGTCTCGAACAGAAGTAACCCGGCTACAGGCACGGCGTTAACCACGAATACCGAGAATAACTTTGCATCAGGTAGCGATGTACGTGGAGGGAACAGCTGTTGCATTATCTTGCGATGATGTGTTTGATGTGTCTCTCACTTAGCACACTTGCTCGACGGCGTTTTCGGTAGTGCCGTTGTAAAGAAGGGTGATATCAGCAACCAGAGGTAAATTCAGCACAGTATATATTGAATTATTGGAACTGGTGACCGCTCATTGTAGCGTTCTCCTCCCTGACTGCTTATTTCTGAAATCGACGATATGGATGCTTTGGTTCATCCATATATAACGTATTGACGAATCATTCAAGCGGGAGAAGATTTCGTAGAGCCCTGGCTGGTTGTTAGCCGTTCAGGATGCTGTGTGCTTCCGACTGAGCGTAGTCGTGTTCTTCCTGACTCAAGGAAAGATTGAGTAGCCGTGAGAGATACCGACGTGAACCAGCACCCTATCAGCAGGTCACGCTAAATCCAGACTCAGCCTAGTGGCGGGTACGCGAATCCCCGCAACATTTGACCGTCGCGGGAGATGACACGCTCGATGCCCTCCATTATCGATGAAACCGTGTTCGGCGAGCCCTCCAGAGGGCTTGCAGTGGTGTACCTCTGTGGCGCACTTTTGCTGGCCGGGCAGCAAGGGTACTACGTCATCGTCGAAGGGGCGGCACCGTTCTATGCTGGACTGTGTCTGAGCGCTGGGATGGCCCTCTCCGGCATTGCCGAGTCCCTGCCGAAACCTCGACGACGGGCAGCTGGCATCTTGCGGGTCACAGCACTCGTCGTGCTGGTGAGCATGCTCGTAATTTTGTTTGTCACACCCAACCTCCTTATCAACTAAGAGCGGTGATCGATTCGAACTCACTGCTGCTGACCGAGTGTGTTCTTGAGGCATCAGCATGGAATGAAACAACAACTCAGTAAGATCGGAAAGCCTGTATTCAAATTCCGTATCGTACTTGTTTCTGGTAGCTGTAATTTCGTCTATGCGCCCTTTCCTCCGATACACCATCTCAGTAGGCGTTGGACTCGCAGTGACGGCTCTTGCAGTACAGTTCGCCACAGCGGACCACCTGATCATGCTCTCGCTCCTCCCACTCTATGGGGCGGTAACGTCAATGATTTTGGCACATAAGCAGCAGTGGGTGTCTCTTTCTCGTCGGAACCCCACTCGGTCAACAAGGAAACTGGGGGCCATTATTGGTGGCCTTGGAGCATTCACTGGGTCACTACTTCTCCAAACATCAGTCCCGGCGGGGCTTGCTGGGTACGGGCTCATGCTTCTCGGCATGGCAGGAGCTATTGCCGACTTGGACCAAGCCAACCGTACTGACCAGACTACCACGAGCGATTGAGTCAGTGCCCGCTGTTTCTCACGCCAAACTATGAGATACCGACGGCGTCCCACCCGGAGTGCTCCGGGAGTTCGGACTGGTTGGACTGACGTTGCAGCCGACGCCCACCCAGAACGGCTATCAACTCGTCGTGGCGACAGCCAGAGTGTGACAGCGATACCTCTATCTTTTTTACGACTTGCAGGGCTGTTCGGCATGGGTTGCGGTTGCTCCTGACTTGATCCGCTGACGGACCGCGACCCCGTGCTAGGACCTGCTATCGGCAGGTCCCACGACGGCTCCAGATAGGCCTCAGACAGCTCTATAGAGGAGCCGTACGATTATGGCTATCATCCCTGCAGCGATTACAAACGCCCAGCCGGTTATGCGGACGCGCTGGCCGTACTCGGATAACTCGTTTCTGTCGGTCCCGAGTATCGTGACGAGCCGACTCGGGTGCTTGAACGGACTCGGCGGCCTCGGCTCGGAGAGCCGCCGCCGGAGCCGTCGGTACCGACTGAACGACTGGAGACCGTACAGACACAGCGAGAGGATCATGCCGACCCAGAAGCCGGCCGCCGCGAGCAGCGGGATACCGACCGGTCCGAGCAGGTCGGCCTCGACCGTCTGTGCCGACCCCTCGCTCAGGCTCAGGATGCCGAACGCCAACCCGACCATCGAGAGCCAGAACGCCACGAAGCAGACGAGGAGTGTCCATTTCGACAGCCGACGGAGCCTCTCGTCGTTGCGTTCGACCCACGTTCGGGACGGCGGCGACCGCACCTCGCGCTCCGGGCGGGGCTCGTGTCGCCCCGGACGTTTCTCCCCCAGTCCGGCGAGCACGACGAGGCCGAGCAGGACGCTCCCGACGGCGAGCGCTCGCGTCGGCCACGGGGTCCGCTCCCTGATCAGGAACGCGTTGCTCGGAGCCGATGGCCGGACGTACGCTTGGACTGTCGTCCCCGGCTCGTACGACCGAACGACGGACTGCGCTTTCGACCGATCCGAGTAGGTTCGAATGGTCGGCCCCGGGAACACCTGCTCGCTCGTGTACGTCTCGCCCTGATATTCGTACGTGTACTTGACCTCCGGTTCGTAATCGATGCTTCGCCGACTATCTATCCGCTCCACTTGTGCGCTGTCGACCGTTGCTTGGACCGTGACTGCGCCGCTAACCGCCTGTCCCTGCTGGACGTAGCTGTACCCACCGCCCCCAGTGAGGGCGACCGCCAAGACCAGCAGGTACACGCTCTTTCGTGAGAGGTGGAGGGTCGTGATTCCCACGGGGAGTTTCATTTCGGTCAGGAGTATGGCAATCCAACAGTATGAGAGTGATGTCTATCGCACGTATACCCGATCCTCAATCTAACAGTTGTCCCGGGATTCGGGGTAATTTGTTGCACGCCAAGAGCATGTCACAGAATCATTCGCAGTTGCTCAGTAGACGGTTATGCTTCCTGTATCGGGCTCGGTCAGCGGTAGTTGCTGGCTCTGAAATTGTAGAAAGAGTATATGTGCGATGCAGCTGAACGATTGAACGTGTCAGAACAGCCCTCCACAAAGTCGAATAACTTGGTCAGCACAGAAACCAAGATTACAGCAGTCTTCGTCATACTCGGCCTCGTATCGGTGTACGGCACAACAGCTGTAACTGATAAGCAATGGGTTCACTTCGCCGTGCTCATCGGCGTTGGCGTCATCGCCCCAACATTCATCAACGAATGGCGTGACTAATCGGATTATGAATCCGTCACACACTATTCATCAGAAGATGGCGTGTCCGGAGCGACCCGCAGTCGTTTTTGCCTGTTGAGACGACACAAATTAACGATGCTAATCGTGTCTACCACACCACCGGTCGAACAACTGGAAACACCCGTGACGGCATTCCAGTCCAACAGTGACACAGCTATGTGGCGTCCCCAGTCCACCCGTGGTCGATGACGATAGCGCCGTCGCCAAACCCGCCTCGCTCCTGACGAAGACACAGCGGTCCCGGATTTGCATGGCGTTTGCCGAGCAGGACGAACACCAGCGTCGACGAGACCAACAGCAGATCCGCGAACGAATTCGGGCCGGTATGACAGATTTTGACCTCCTCGCTGACTACCCCGACCGGCAGTTCGACCTCGCTTTCGATGATCTTGACGACGAGGAGATGATAGCCACGCTTGCAGACGTTTGGCTCGTTACTGAGCGGCTACGAGCACTCCGCGGTATCGAACGCAAAGCAGTCATCGAGTGTGTGAGCGAGCGTGCGAGCGCGTTGTCGTCAGAGATAGAGGGAGAGAGTATCGACAATGTAGAGCTCGTCCCGGCGGCGACATACCGTCAGCAGGGTCGTGCGGCCGCCGAAGCTGAACAGAGGAATCGCCGCCAACGAGCGCGCCTAGAAGCCCGCCAACGGCGCCGCCAACGACTGTGCCGACTGTCTTTGCCGCACCAGATTTGAGCACTTCAGCCGCCAGACTCTGGCCCACAGAGCCGTCCTCGTGTTTGCCCTTGAGTTCCCAGAGGTCGTCGACTTGCTCGTCCGACCAGTCGTCGGAGACTGCGGCCTCAAACTCCTCGCGGTCGTCGAGTTCACTGAGCGAGGGCTCCGTTGGCTCTTGGTACCTGTCGCTGTCTGAAGTCGGATTTGCCGGTGCATCTGGCGTCGTTCCGTCTTCGTATTGCTCCAGAGAGGCTTGTCCTGATTCCGCCACCGACGTGGCTGAGAGGTCCTGAGCCGTGTTGTCGGTCACGGATGACCCTGACTGGGAGTCGGTAGCACCGCCCTCCATCGGGACAGTCGATGCGACAACGCCCGTTTGAGACGGTGGCGTCGGGCCTGAACCGCCGGTGCCGCCGGTGCCGCCGGTGCCGCCGGTGCCGCCGATGCCGCCGATGCCGACTGCACCGGTAACTTTGTTTTTGCCTGCGGACAGGCCTTTTGACACTTTACCGGCAGCGGCCCCTGCAGCACCGCCGAGGGAGCCGGCAAACATCATGAAGAGCTGCACGTTGCTTAGCAGGCACATCGCAGCGATTGCCATGGCCGGCATTGCCATCTGAATCAGTGGGTTCGGCCCGCTGGCGAAGACAGCCGTCGTCGTTCCGCCCGTGCCACCGCCACTGAACGTCGAGAGCGTTCTGGTGGTGAACTTCGTGCCGACGGCGAAGATCCCGGCAACGAGTATCCCGCCCGGAATCAACATTCCCGTGGCCTTGAACAGTTGCTCAGCGAGTTCTTTGGCGTACTTGAGCGGCCCGACGTCAGCCACCCAGAAGATGATCAACAGCGGAAAGAGGCCGTATGTGAGATACACCAGGACCTGCCGGGCGACCAGAACGACGAACAGCACAATCTGAGAGAGCACCACGACGAGCAAAATCCCGATTCCGTACAGCAACATCACGAACGACCCTACGGAGGTCTGTGCGACGGGATTGCTCGGCAAGCTAGCGTTCAGATTGACGCCTTTGAGGAACAGATCGATGCTCGCGTTGGATATCGAGAACGCCCACGCGAAGGCCCGCGACTGAACAGTGTGCCAGTTCCAGGCGGATTGACGATGAACAGCGAGAGCGTCGCTGCCAGCGCGCGTGACATGAACCGGTGCGGGTCCATCTTCTCGTTGTCCGGGAACAACTGGAACAGTCCCAGATAGGACAGGCCGAAAATAGTCAACAACGAGAAGTAGATCACCATCGAGAGGTCCCACATACTCTGGAACTAATCAAGCATCGACGGCTCTAGCTTCAGCATCTCGGAGAGAACGCTTGAAAACAGGATCTCGATGAGTTCGAACACTGCGTTGAACAGTTGCTCATTAATCCACTGGATGAGGCTCTCAAGCCCGACGTCAACGACCAGCAGCGGAGCTACGAATGGTACAGCCAGCACCTGGCCGTACGTTGACTCCACCTCCAGACGCTCGGGCCCCGACTCCGCCATCTAATTCACCTTTTCTCTTTCCCATATTAATATTTCCTATCTGGATGTGAAATAATACAGTCAATCGGACGGCCCTCGCTGTGGTCGTGAGCCCGTTTCACTATCTGCCTCGGAATCATCCGGTTCAGCCTGTTGCGTGGATTGTGCTGTCGAGACATCCGTCAGCGATTGTGCGTTAGGCGACATCGTACTGGAAGACCGACCCGTGCCTGACTTTCCAGCTTTTCCACCCGGCTTGAAGCCGTTTTTTGCACGCTTTTTGACGCCCTTTTTGGCCTGTTTCATGCTCTTCTTTGCAGTCGCTTTGACGCCCTTCTTGACACCTTTCTTTGCCACCATTTTCCCGCCCTGTCCAGCGACTGATGCGGCAGCACTTGCACCACTTGTTGCAACCGCGGCACCAGCCTGTGCAATGCCTGTAACAGCAGTTCCGACGGCGCCCAACATCTGTGTCAGCATCAGGGTCGGGAGGACGAGAATCCCGATGATGATGACGGCCTTAATGAGGAAATTCAGCAGTACATCACCACCACCTGAGCTAGCGAACACACCGCCCTGGACTGGTGGCCCCTGCGCTGTTGGTTGGGTCGCTGGCGTCCCACCGGCGAATATCTGACTACTGCCACCGATGAGACCGAGTCCGACGGTAAATACGGCCGCTATGAGGACACCACCAGCCAACAGCATTACTGCAGTCTTGAACATCTTCGACGCGAGGTTATTCCCGTATTTCAGTGGCCCGTGGTCGACAACCCAGAGGAGGATGAGGACCGGATACAACCTATATGTGACTAGAACTAACACCTGCCGTGCCACGAGCAGGACCAGCAAAATGATCTCAGCGAGAAGTATGACCTTGCCGATGAGGATGCCTACTGCAAGCAACATAAATGGCCCGCTCAGCGCACCAGCGATTGTGCCACTCTGGAAGGAAATAGACGTACCAGCTTGACTGAGATACCATGTGGAGAGATTATTCGTGACCACGAAGGCCCACGCAAATGCACCCTTCCCAAAGAGATTCGCGCCCCCGCCCGGTGGATTTACAATCCAGATGGATGTCGTTGCGGCGAGAGCGCGAACACCGAACCGATAGGGATCTGTCTTCTCTGTGCTGGGGAACAGCTGGAACGACCCAAAGACGGATACTGCATACACTAAAAGCAGTGCGAAATGTATAGTAACGCTGATCTGATATATGGATTCCAACTGCTGGAGGTGCGCAGGACTGATGCGGAGGAACTCATCTATGATATCTGCAAATAACTTCACGATGAGATCGAATACGGCAGCGAATACGCTATTGGCGAAGTCTCGAAAGGGATCCCTGAGACCGACGAGAGCGAGTGGGACCGACCGTCCGGTAGCGTCGGAGCCGACAGTGAGAGGCAATTGCGTGTGTTCTCGCACAGACTGGATCCGAAACGCGAGACTCATTGGTTCCCTCCGTTGCAGAATTGTCGATACGGGTCGGCTGGACAGGGGCCCGTCATAACAGATCCATGATTAGTTTGATCCCAACGAAGTCGATCATCAGCAAGGGTGTGATGAGCAAAAAGAAGTCCTGAATATACTGTGCAAGTTGTCCGTGCGTCGAAAACCTACCATCAGGCAGAGAGTCATCAACCGTGGCCCCGCCGGCAAACGTTCCGCTGGAGGCACTATCGTACGTGCTGAAATCAGTCAGCAGTGTACTTGACCAGATTAACGCTGTTACCAATACTCCAAACAGCATTAACTTCGCGCTCACTTTGATGAATTTCTCACCCATAACATTGACACGCTTCCATGGCCCGACGTTCACGACCTTGAATGCGAGTAAAAGCGGGAGCAACGCGTATGTTACGTAGATTATTAGCATACGTAGGACAAGTATCAGTATCAGGCCGAGCCCGGCGATGAGCATAAGACCCACAGCAAGTACTCCCCAGTTGTAGCCGACGTACAGGCCGACATCATCCATTACAGCCCGGGTAATTGTTACGCCAATACTGAGATCATACGATGTTTGATAATACAGCCCAGTGGGCACTGTCTAGTTGAGCGAGTTTGAGAAGCGAGGAGGTCGGAGCGAGAAGTGCCTATGCAACTCGCAGACCTCCTCAGAGAAACGTTAGATGAGGACAGCCAAGACATTTGGGAGAATGAGCGCACCCCGACATCCGTCCGGCAAGTTGGGGTGCGTCTCCATACTGCGGGGCTGTCAATCAGGGAGACGGTTGCGATCTTAGACTTGCTGGGTGTCGATCGCTCTCACGGTGCTGTCTGGAATTGGGTTCATACACTGTCTGAAGCACAGGGCGACCCGCCGACGGCGCAGCCGTTGCGGGTCGCAGTCGATGAGAAACAAATCGAGATTGACGGCGAAAAGAAGTGGTTGTACGCCGCTGTCGATACCGAATCAAAGCTGCTTCTCGAAGTTGACGTGTTCAGCCGCCGCGGGACTGACCCCGCGTCGGCGTTCCTGCATCGCCTCACTCAGAAACACGATGTTGCCGATACAGTGTTTCTCGTCGATGCTGGCGGCTATCTGACTGCCCTCTCACGCCACGATTTGAGCGGTCGGCTCGACTATCGACTCCGGAACCACACCGAAAAATGGTTCCAAACTGTGACCATGCGAATCGACCGCTTCCACACGTTTTGGAGGGGCAGTCAATCCAGCGCGAAACAGTGGCTCAGACGGTTCAGACACCACTACAACCACGAACGACCGATCCAAGCTCTTGACGGAAAAACGCCAGCTGAGGAGATCCAGAACTAGACAGTGCCGTGGTGGCAAATATATATACTAATTGGTAGCAACGTGTCTGAGAGGTACACGTACCCTAGAGTCCGGACTGTCCGAAGCAAACATATATTTATTCGATACAGGATCGGTAATTCGTGGCTTTGGACGCACCCGCCCGTAGAGGATTGATCTTTCTGCTCATCGGTTCCGCTCTCCTGTTAAATGTGGGTCACTTCCACATTATCTCACCCGGCGGCGAGCGCTACGAGTACCAGCGCGTATCCGTGACCGCCACCGACGACAGTATGCGCTTTTCTGTCGACGGCGAGTGGGCAAATCGACCGGAAAGCATCGCTGGCATCGGATGTGATGGCTGGACCGACACCAGCAGCGCACAACTCTGTGTGCTGGAGACGTGGCTGGCAAATGAGAGTGGCCAACCGCGGACGGTGACCATCGACCGAACGGACAAGTACTGGACCGCAGGCCAGCCATACGCCGTCCACGGTGGGCAGTTCTACGAACGGACCCAGACGACGCATCGTGCCTCGGAGACGGTGCCAGAAGGGCAGGTCAGAGTTACGCTGACCCCTCATTCAGCCATGCAGACGCTCGACGCTATCGCCGTTCCCATCGAGAGAGCACCACCGGAACTGGCCCGCGTGATTCAGCGGGACTCGTTTACGACTGACCACTATGTCCACGGTGCAGAGATAGACACCGATCTACCGTCTGTCTCCGCAGACGAGTACGACGACGGTGGGATGATCGTCGAGACCGATGACGGCTTCGCCGTCGTAACCACCAGTTACTCCCCAGGCAAGCCAGTGATACAGTTCGTCGCCAGCGTACTCCAGTGGCTCCTTGGACTCGGGCTAGTAGCCGCCGGTGGCCACCGCTATTTGACTCATCTGTAATCTATTCGCGCCGTCGCCGTCAACGCTGAAAAAAGCGGTCGGTCTGAGTAAGTAATTCGCGTGCGGGACGGTCAGTACAGATACGCAAGCCACTAAAAACTCAGTCCACCAGCAGTAGTTCAACAGGGTCGTTTCACGACTGCTGAGGGAACTATCCGCTCAGCGGGTGTGCGTATTAATAGTCAGGTTTTTACCAGTTCTGAGAGGTGTTCTGATAGCCGTGCAAGATACAGAGCGCGAGTCTTGCACGACGGTGCAGTCTATTCGAAACCGAAAGCATCGGTCAGTTGTGAATACGACAGCTTTGATTATGCTACGTGACGAGTCACTGCGCAGCTTTATCATCGTCCTCCTCATAAGTCAGAGGTGAGGAGAGCTACAGATGTGCGGGGAGCAGGTCTCGCTCGACACCATTCTTGATGCTGTCTATGACCTCGGATATGACGCCATTGATCGGGCTGAAGGGTTTTCAGACGAAGCAAGCGGACAAGTCGCACTCCCTGAAAAACATCGCCGAGAACCCCCAGAAGGGCTGCGGCGTTTTCTCCCGCGTGTCTACTGTGACGCAGGCAATCCAGATCTCGTTCCTGATGACCTCCGCGCGGCTGTTGAAGAGTACGGCTGGACTGTCCAAGCAATGGGACGGGACGGCCAGACAGTGACGGTTGTCATCTCAAGGAATGGTGTGTAGTAGGTGAACGTCTCTGACCGATCGATCTACCGATATTGTCGTATCACCAACGGACGCCAATCGCTGCATTGATCCTCTATATCTTGCATGGCGTTTCCGATAGACTTCTGGGGAGTGTTCGCCGGGCGTGATAGGTGTGTGACCTGTACTGATCATACCGCACGCGAGCTACTCACCCAGAGCCGCCCGCTGTTTCTCGGCGTCGTCGTCCCCGGTTGCAGCAAGGACATCGTCGGCAGCGCCTTTGCCGCTCGGATCGAGGTTGTCGTAGTGCTTGACGGCCGTCGATAGTTCGTTTGTCGAAACGTCACCTTGCTTGTGGGTCTTCACAAACCGGCGCTGGGTAGCAGCGTCGTCCATCTGCAGGAGCGCGCCGGCGGCGTCGACCAGCCGTCTGAGCTTCGATGAACTACTCAGTCCCTTCTGGAGGACGCTCGACCCGCCAGAGGCAAACGCGGGCGCCACTGTCCCAGTCGAGTAGCCCAGCGACCAGCCGCCGCCAAACTCTTGGTAGTACTGCTCGCGGGAGTCGAAGGGATTGCGGGTCTCGTGTTGCTGGCGGAGCTGGCTCGCCATCATCTGGGGCAGTTTCGTGATTATCGCGGGGTTGTTGGCGATGGTCGTCGCCAGCTGGGCCATCTGGCTCGCGTAGCCGCCAGGGTCGGAGACCATTTGGGCGACGCCAGCGACGCTCTCGCCGACCACCGTCGACGCGCCCGAGGAGAGGCCCATCCAGGCGACGAAGCCGCCTTTGCCAAGACTGGCCGGGAAGCTGGCGTATTTGTCGGCCGCCTGTCCGAACGTGTCCGGCCCGCTGAGCTCCGTGCGTTTGCGGTTGTCGTGGATATCCGTGGCGCTGGCGTCGACGGTCACCGGCGTGAAGAAGCCGGTTGCGCCGGTGTATATGGCGTCTAGCGCGTCACGCTCGACCTCGATGCTGGCGTCGAAGTTTCGAGCGGTCGCGCCATCGCCAAGGCTCGACCACTGCTTGCTCCCGGCCTTGTGGAACTCGATTCGGGAGATGCCGCTCTGGTCCGAGACGCTGACGCGAGCTGTGTAGCTGGTTCGGGCGGTGTTGTCGGCGCTGACCTCGAGCGGTTCGACCAGTGGCGCTTTGTGGTCGTGGATGGTCGGGTCGTAGTCGTTCGAAACCTCGTAGTAGTCGTCACTGCCGTCGTTGTCGGAGTCGGCGACAGTCGGGCTGGTCCCGAGGCGACGCTCCTCGTGGTCGTCCAGCAGGTCGCCGTCGGTGTCGGTCGACAGTGGGTCGGAGCTGACGTTTTGCTTCCAGAGCACGCCGAGGGCGTCCCCACCGTTCTGGCGGGCGCTGACGAACTGTTCAGCCGTCGAGGGCGAGCGCGCGAGGTAGGTGTTCCACCCGCGGTTTTCCTCGAGGTCGGTGAGTTCGTCCCCGTCGCTGTTGACCTCGGTCGGATCGGAGTTGGCGACCGCGATGGTCGTCGTGAGCGTGCCGTTTTCAGCGTTGGTCTTGTAGATGACCTCCCCCCGTCGGGGATGCCGTCTCCGTCAGTATCAGCGTCGTACGGGTCCGTCGAGAACGTGCTTGCGGCGGCGGTCGGCAGCGTCCAGTTCTGGTTCTCTACAGAGTCACGGATGCCATCGCCGTCGCTGTCGAAGGTCTCGCGTGGGACGACCTCCGCTCGCATGTTGACGCCGTCAGCTGAGAGGCTGATGTTCGCGGGGCCGTGAGCAAGCGTGGAAACGTTGACCGTCGTCTGAACGGTGCCGACGGTCCCGATAGCGAGGTCTTTCGAAACTGTGGTTCCGCTCGCACCGGTCACCTCGATGGTCGCTGGCAGGCGGTAGACGAGCTCCAGCAGGCCGGTGTGTCGGTGTTCGTCTCGATGTCACCTACATACCCGACGATGGGCGAAGACGACTTTCACGAACTACTCAGCTACTTCAGAGCACTCGGGGCAGGTCGTCGTCTTCCACGAACCAATCAACCTCCGTGGCGCGAATTTCCAGCAGTGTCTCACCGCCGCCGAGCAAGCCGGCTACGACGACGTGGTCGAGGAACTCCAGCAGATGCAGGACAGCCACCAGTACTGGGTCGAGTACGCCCTCAACCAACTGAACACGGTCCAGCAAGTTGCAACGCGCTTCGACGGGCTCGATGTCCATTCTTGGCCAGACGATGAGCTGGTGCGCTCGACGAGCGGCCAACTGCGGTCGAAGCTCACAGCAATACAACAGGCCGTCTCACCGGAGTCGTTCTCCGAGCGTGATACGCACGCCCCGCCTGAGCAGTCCGAGTTAGCCCGGGGCGGCGAATCCATAGAGCATCTCATCTGACGTATCTATCAAGCACCGCGTCAGGGTCCGGCAGGTCGACGTTACGGCCGTCGCCGGCACACGCTGAGTATCAGTACGTGGCAGGACACGGTGTCGCGAAAAGTGCTAACCAACAAGACCCGGGCAGAACCCACAGCTGTTGGTTAGCTACCCCACTCGGATTTCTAACCGTCATTTCTTTCTCTCCTCGATCCCCTGGACGAACCGTTCAGGAAGTGTGCCTATCATCCGAACCGACGAGTAAGTTCGTAAGCGATGGTAACAGGGATCGTGATAGCGAGCACTACGAATATGATTTCATCGACAGTCGGGCCAGACTGAGTTAGTGAACTGTAGAACACGAGAGCACCAGTTGCAAGGACGCCGATGACAGTTGCGACGTATTCTGGATTTGTCCACTGGGGAGGAGGGCCATTGGTAGTCACGTACTGACATCGGACTGTGGCTGTTCTAACTTTTCTGGAGTCCTGTTGCCTTCCCACTTCCTATCGATAGATACGTAATTTGTACTGCCTATCACGTACACGAGCCACTCGCCCAAGGCCCCGCTCTTCCTTGGGGTCGACGGCGAGGGTGCGTCCCATTGGACAGCTACGAGTTCGCTGTGGCTGTTGTTTCGGTCGATGGTGAAGCAGAGAAGGTTGTGCTGGCAGAGACGCCATTCGAGACGCTCGGAGAGTGGTGTGAACACGCGCGTGGTGAGCGCGGCTGGGACGCTGGGCCGCACGTCGGTGGATCGCTTGTCGGCGATCTCGTGCGAGGTGTTGAGGCATGAGCTGCACCGTCG